>JAWKWE010000004.1:1486149-2972299 GCA_041397645.1 Hyphomicrobiaceae bacterium
TGCATCATTCCGGCGCTGCGCGGTGATCTTGCAAGCCGCCCCGCCAATCACGTCATGACGGAAGCCGAGCGACTGGTGAAGGCTGGTGTCAAAGAACTTCTGGTGATTTCACAAGACACTAGCGCCTACGGCCTCGATATCAAATACGCCGAGAGCCAGTGGAAAGGGGCGCCGCTCGCGGCTCGTTTTCTCGATCTATCGCGTGCGCTGGGAGAACTCGGCGCTTGGGTGCGAATGCACTACGTCTATCCCTATCCCCACGTCGACGATGTGATCCCTCTGATGGCGGAAGGAAAGATCCTTCCCTATCTCGACATTCCCTTCCAGCACGCTTCACCTGGCGTATTGAAAGCCATGCGGCGTCCAGCTCACCAGGAAAAGACCGCCGAGCGCATTCGCCGTTGGCGCGATGTGTGCCCCGATCTTGCGATCCGCTCCACCTTCATCGTCGGTTTCCCGGGCGAGACGGAGGAGGACTTCGCGT
Source organism: Hyphomicrobiaceae bacterium (assembly GCA_041397645.1). Taxonomy (NCBI): domain Bacteria; kingdom Pseudomonadati; phylum Pseudomonadota; class Alphaproteobacteria; order Hyphomicrobiales; family Hyphomicrobiaceae; species Hyphomicrobiaceae bacterium. The sequence continues at coordinate 1,486,634 of JAWKWE010000004.1, forward strand.
TTCTTTTGGACTGGCTGACGGAGGCTCGGATTAATCGGGCTGGGTGCTTCAAGTACGAAGCGGTCGCTGGAGCAAAAGCCAACGAGCTACCAGGTGCTGTTCCCGAGGAGGTCAAGGAGGAACGTTGGCACCGCTTCATGGAGGCGCAGAAACGGGTGAGCGCAGAGTTGTTGCAGGAAAAGGTTGGGTGCACGATCGACGTGATCGTAGACGAGGTCGATGACGATGGGGCGGTCGGCCGTTCCAAGTGGGATGCGCCGGAAATTGACGGCAGCGTTTTCCTCGATGGCGCGCAACAGCTTAAACCCGGCGATATTGTGCGGGCGCGGGTGATCGGCAGCGACGAATACGACCTTGAGGCCGAGAAAATCTAAATTTCCAAGCTGGTCTGGGAAGTTAACAACTCCTTAGAGCACGGGCGCTTTTCGCTCGAAATTGAAACACATTTCCGGCTCTGTTAACTGTATCTGAGAAGCCTGCGAGCTAATGTGCGTTTGCCCGTGCAGCGATCAACCTGCCGGGCAGGTAGGGATTTGTTCCATGTTCCCCGACCGGGAAGCGCCGGTTGACCCGGTGCTGTGCGTCGTCGTGTTGCGTCGTGCTTTGCGGCCGCTTTTGCGGTGCGCAAAGCTCGCACTTGCGTGCGCGCTCGTGCTCCTCCCAAGCAGTTTTGGAGCATTTGCAAAGACACCCGGTGGCGTTCATTGCCATGCCAAAACCTGTCATAGGGTTTCCACGCTTGAAGAGATGGACAGCGTCGTCGGCCGCTTCGGAATTTTGCGTGCCTCTTACTACGACGACTGCCACAGCGATCGCTTCAACACCTGCGCTCTGACGAGTTCTGGTGAGGTCTTTCGGCCTGAAGAGACTGACAACGCCGCAAGCCCCATCTTTCCCGACGGCACCATACTGCTTGCCTTCAATCCCGCGACCCGCAAAGCAGCTGTGCTACGCGTAAACTCGGCGGGTCCATATTGGGGCGAACGCAAACTGGACGTATCGCGCGCGGCGGCTGAGAAACTAGGATTTCGAAAGCAGGGTGTCGCCGATCTGATGATTGGCATCATTCGCTCGCCCGATGCGCAGGAAGCGCGCTATAGGAAAAACCGCCGCTACGAGCGTGTGCCGGGTTATATCGGGGTGTTTCCGACATTTGAGGCTGCATACGAGTTAGCACTCGCGAGCCTTTCTCTGCGCTTTGAAGCATTTGGCAGAAAAGCCGTGCTGCAGAGGCAGGGACGACTGCTGGCGGCCATCGAGCCAGAACCGGAATTACCCGTCATGTACGGCCGTCCGAATCTCAGGTCTAAGTATTCGCGCCACGAACTTCGTAAGCTCACAATTATGTATTTGGAGCCGGTGACGCATGATGTCTCGCCGCTCGCCGAAGCCTCGCCTACCAGCGATCAGCTCGTCCGCGCCAGGGCCGCAGACGAGGATGTCCGCCCGGCAGAGCCAGCGATTGTCGAGACGTTTGAGCGGGTGCAGTCAGGAGCTGGGCAGGAGCTCGTCACCCACCTAGAGGCGCCTGTGGTTGTCGTGCAGGCGCATGATCCTGCCTATTGGGCGCTGGGAGTAGACGTCACGCTCAACGTCAACGATTTTTGGCACAGATTGATGGCATTTGTGGCCGAAGCTCGCCGTCGCGCACAGCCGAGGGGCGAAGCGTTGGTGTTGCCGCCGGTGGCGGAATGGCGTCCTAAACTGGCGGTGTTCGTTCAAGAAGCGCGCGCCAAGGCGCGCGCCGGAGTAACGCGGTCAGGACCACTTTATGAACTTCTTGCTGATTTGAAGTCCAAAGCTCAAGCGGCGCGCGATTAGACTGCCTTCACTCTAGTCGGCAAAGGCCAATGCGCGCCGCTTTTGGCGCTATTGCGCTCTCAACTTGAGCGACACTCCAACCAGTCAGTGAAGCTTAACCTGCGGCTCGGTGCGATGCGTGATCAGCCGCGAGATGCTGTCGAGGAACACCTTCACAGGCCCGTGCAATGCCATCTCATGCATTTTGTAAAGCGAGCGATACATGAGCTTTGCGAACAAACCTTCGATGCGCATGGATTTGCCGGAAACGAAGCCCATGAGGCTGCCGACGGTCGTGTAGTGCCCAAGCGAAACCAGAGAACCGAAATCGCGGTAGACGAACGGCTTTACCGGTTCTCCGCGCAGTTTGCGTTGAAGTTGTTTGACGAGATGCGAGGACTCTTGGTGTGCAGCCTGGGCGCGGGGAGGAATTGGCGTGGTTTCTCCGTCCGGAACAAGATAGGCGGCATCGCCGATGACAAAGATGTCGTCGTCTCTGGTGGTTTGCAACGTCGGCTTTACAACGAGCGTGTTCAAGCGGCTCACTTCAAGCCCGTCGAGATTTGAGAGTACGGCCGGCCCCTTCACGCCTGCTGCCCACACCACAAGCTCCGAAGGAAGAAAATCACCGTTGGCAAGATTAACCCCTTCCCTCGTGATGCTTGTCACCCGCGCGTTTGTACGCACATCGACACCGAGATTGCTCAGGATGTTCACCGTTGCGGTTGAGAGTCGCTCAGGCAACGCGGGGAGAATGCGCGGAGCAGCCTCGATCAGGGTGATCTTGATGTCCTTTTCGGGATCAATCTTATCGAGCCCGAATGCGACGACGCCGCGCGCGGTGCGATGCAGCTCCGCCGACAACTCAGTTCCGGTAGCGCCTGCGCCAATGATCGAAACGTGCAGTTGGCCCGGTCGCACCGGACCGGGCTGCGCGTTGGCGCGCACACAGGCGTTCAATAGTCGGCGGTTGAAACGCTCCGCCTGCTCGGGGGTGTCGAGCATAATGGCGTTTTCCTTGACACCGGGCGTCCCAAAGTCGTTCGACACGCTGCCGATGGCAATCACAAGTATGTCGTATTTAAACGACCGCTCAGGCGTGATTTCACGTCCGTCCTCGTCGTAGGTGGCGGCGAGGTGAACGAGTTTCTTCGTCCGGTCGATACCGGTCATCTCGCCAAATCGATATTTGAAGCCGTGCCAGTGACTCTGGGCCTGATATTCAAGCTCATGGCGGTCAACTTCCATGGATCCGGCCGCAATCTCGTGCAGCAGAGGCTTCCAGATGTGCGTTCGCGCCTTATCAACCAACGTGATCCGCGCCTTGCCCTTGCGGCCGAGTTTGTGGCCAAGTTGCGTGGCAAGTTCCAAGCCGCCGGCGCCGCCGCCGACGACAATGATACGGGGGAGATTTTCGTTAGCCGTCTGCGCCGTTTCGGTGGCCATTCGGGAGCCTCACAAAGTTCAGGAGATTCATAGCGGATTCTGGAGGATGGGCGGCAAACATACAACGTGCCGAAGCGAGAAGGTCGCGCAGTGTTAACCGTTCACGGCGGCAATTTCCACTGCGCTAAGCGCCGCTCCCGGAGACAGTCCGAAGCCAGCCTCCAGCGGTCAGGCAAAACCGGCACCGGCGAAGACAAATCGCGCTTAACGAGCCTCGATTTGCAATCCTGCTCCTTAACCACACGATCTGATTGGTGAGGCCCGATATACCATTCGGCCTCAAATTCAGAACATTGTGCTTCGCGATAACGTATTATCCTGACCTGTTAATTGGCAGACGGGATCGGTCTGGTTGCCGTTTTGGACAAAGGCCGGCCAGCGCTTCAGACTTTGTCAAAAATTACTTCAATGGATTTTGAGGGAGCCTAAGGGGATGTGCGGATTTGCCGGGTTCATCGATTTCCCGCGCGCACACACAGCCGACAGCCTCGAGCGCATCGTAAATCAGATGGGCAACGCCATTGCTCATCGTGGTCCTGACGACAGCCAATCGTGGACGGATGCGGAATGTGGCGTGGCGCTCGCATTCCGTAGGCTGGCCATTCTGGATCTAAGTCCGGCCGGTCGTCAGCCCATGCATTCGCGTTCGGGCCGTTACGTCATCGTGTTCAACGGTGAAATTTACAATGCGCCTTCTCTAAAGGCGAAATTGGGAGATGGCGCTGCAAAACTGCGCGGTCATAGCGACACTGAAGTCTTGGTCGAGCTGATCGACAAGATCGGATTCAAGGCATGTATGCCGCTTCTGCGCGGCATGTTCGCGATCGCGTGTTGGGATCGCCGCGATCGGGTTTTGCGCTTGGCGCGAGATCCTGTGGGGAAGAAGCCGCTGTATTTCGGCTTCGTGGGAAGATCATTCGTGTTCGGCTCGCAGCCCAACGCGTTTCTTGCATTCCCTCAGTTCCAGTCCGAACTCGATCGCGACGCGATGTGTGCGTTTTTCCGGTTTGGCTACATTCCCGCGCCTCATTCCATTTATCAGGGCATAGACAAGCTGAGGCCCGGGGAATCGCTGGAGATCAAGGACGGCCGCATTCTCAGGCGTACGAAGTTCTGGGAAGCGGCGGAGAAGGCCAGAGCTGCCGCCGCCACCGCTCCAATCCTCGACGACGCGGACGCCATCGACCAGCTGGAGAGTCTGATCGAACGAGCGGTAGATCGACGGCTGGCATCGGATGTTCCCCTCGGCGCATACCTTTCCGGCGGCATCGATAGTTCCACGGTGCTGGCGATCATGCGCGCACGCGCGGCAGGCACGGTGAAGTCGTTTTGCATTGGCTTTGGCGACACGCGCTATGACGAATCGCGTCATGCAGAGGAAATTGCCAACTACCTTCAGCTTGAACACCACACACTTCACGTCGGGCCTGAAGACCTTCTCAATGCCGTCTTTGACATGCCCCAAGTCTATGATGAGCCGTTTGCCGATCCTTCTCAGGTTCCAACCTATATCTTGTCACGGCTGACGCGGGGCCATGTCACAGTCGCCTTGTCGGGCGATGGAGGAGACGAACTTTTCAGCGGCTACACGAGATACCAGAAGCTCGAGAAGATATGCAGGATGGCGAGGCGGATACCTTCCGCGTTGAAGCCTGGAACCGCACAGCTCATACGCACGGTGCCGAAAGCTGTGTGGAACAGCGCAGAGGCAATAATGCAGCGCGAATACGGGCAAAGTCCGCTTGCCGCGCGGGCATTGAAATTTGCTGATGTGTTGCAGTCTGTGGGACCTGAACTCATCTATCGTGATCTGATCGAGCAATGGTCGGATCCAAGCGGCTTGGTAATCGGAGGCCGCGAGCCGGTCGATCCAATCTGGATGGGTGCGTTGGGTCTCTCGAAAGCACAGCCTGCACGCACCGCTCAACTTTTGGACGTTTATTCTTATCTTCCCGAAGATATCCTGGTGAAAGTAGACCGCGCGAGCATGGCAGTCGGACTGGAAGTGCGTGCGCCGCTGCTCGATCAGGACATCGCCGAATTCGCATGGGGATTGCAAAGAAATCAACTCGTGCGAGACGGTGTCGGGAAGTGGTTGTTGCGACAAGTCTTGTATCGCCACATCCCGTCGCAGCTCGTCGATAGGCCGAAAATGGGCTTCGCATTCCCGCTCAGAGAGTGGCTTGGCAGTTCGTTGCGAGACTGGGCGGAAGACCTGTTGGATCCCGCCAAAATGGCAGCGGCGGGCTATCTCAATCCCGCTCCCGTTCAGGCAATGTGGAAGGAACATCTGAGCGGGACAAGAGATTGGAGCTATCGATTGTGGTGCGTGCTTATGTTTGAGGCTTGGCGTCGTCGGTTGCCGGTCGAAAAATCGGCGCTGCACGAATTCCATCACGCTTGACGGCATTAGCGATGACAGAGTTCGATTTTTGAATTGTCGATTTGCGAGCGTCGCAATTAGATTTTTTCAATTAACTCTAATACCATATCCAACTCGAAACGCCTTTCTGGCATTGCCGGAAGCGTCTATGAATGGGGCAGCAAAAACTCCATTGATAGTGATGTAAAATGCTGCATTCCCCTGTGTCGCAATATCGGCCGCAGTCTAATTCAGAACGTAACGACAGGCACGTGCTCGTAGTCGGTGGTGCAGGTTACGTTGGAAACGTCCTCATTCGCCAATTGCTGGCCTTGGGCTACAGGGTGCGTTGCCTCGATGCGCTGTACTATCCAACGGGCAACACGATTGCGCCGCTGATGGACAATCCCAGCTTCTCGTTTGTCCGCGGCGATCTGCGCGACACCGCTGTTGTGCAGGATAGCCTGAGTGGCATTACCGATGTGGTTCTTCTCGCTGCGTTGGTTGGCGATCCAATTTCCAAGAAGTATTCAGAACTCACACGAGAGGTTAACGAAGCTGCATCGCGCCGCCTCTATTCGGAACTGGCAGGGCGCGGCATCAAGAAGTTCATCTTCACTTCGACATGCAGCAATTACGGGATCCTGGAAGGCAACCAGCCGGCGACGGAAACGTCGCCGCTCAATCCGAAGTCGGTTTATGCCGAAACTAAGGTTGCCTTCGAGGAGTTCGTTACCAAGCCTTCAAACGCGACGGATTTTTCCACCACCGTTCTGCGTCTTGCGACGGCCTTTGGATTGTCACCGCGGATGCGCTTCGATTTGACTGTATCGGAGTTTAGCCGAGAGATTGCGATGGGTCGCGAGCTCATTGTCTATGATGAGGCGACCTGGCGCCCGTACTGTCACGTCAGCGATATTTCTGAAGCCATCATTCGTGTGATTGAAGCGCCCACAGATGTCGTGTCCGGCCAGGTCTTCAATGTAGGTGGCAACGAAAACAACTTTACCAAGAAGATGATCGTCGATGAGCTTGTGAAGTTGGTTCCCGATGCGAAAGTAACCTACAAGGCCGGCGGATTCGACCAGCGTGATTATCGCGTTTCGTTCGACAAAATCCGAGGAGCGCTCGATTTTGCGCCTAAATACTCCGTGCCGAGCGCCATCGCGCATGTCGTTTCTTGCATTCAGGCTGGCCTGTATGGTGACGTCGAAGAGAGCAAAAACTTCTACGGCAACTATGTCGTGAATCACTAGGCGCCACCAATACTAGGCACCTAGCTTCTCAGCGCAGATGTCAGCGATCGCCAAGCTGGACGTGAGGCCTGGGCTCTCTATTCCGTAGAGGGCGACCATGCGAGCAATCCCGTGCGTTTCAGGTCCATGAATGAGGAAATCGGCAGCTGGCTCGTCTTTTCCTGAAACTTTGGGCCTGATGCCGGTGTAGCCTTGTTCTAGCGCGGCCTTTGGCAACGAAGGCCAATAGCGCCGGATGGCCTGCTCGAAATCAGCGCGCCTGCTTCCGTCAGGATCATCGAAACTATAGTCGATGCGATCGATCCATTGAACGTCTGGTCCAAACCGAGCGGCTCCCTGCATATCCAAAGTGAGATGCGTTCCAAGGCCGCCTGGAACGGGAACAGGATAAATCAAGTGTTGAAAAGGCGCGCGCCCCTGAAGAGTGAAGTAGTGGCCCTTGGCAAAGCGGGTTCGCGGCGGTTCATAGCCCTCGCTATACGGAATGAGACCACGAAGCGCAGCCATTCCTAGACCTGCGGCGACGACAAGATTGCGTGCGGTCAGCCTGGAAGTGTCACTTCCACTCGCAAACGAGAGTTCGAAGTTGCCATTTGGAAGGCATTGGGCCTTTTGCAACGTTGTTTGAAGGACAACAAAGCCACCGTTTGCTTGAAGGTGGCCTTCGAGCGCTTTCATGAGGGCGTGGCTGTCAACGATGCCTGTCGATGGCGACAGAAGCCCGGCGACACATCTTACCTCAGGTTCGAGCGCGTTGACTTCAGCGGCTGTGAGCCAACGCAAATTATCGACACCGTTTGCGCGCGCTGCAGCTTGAAAATTCTTAAGCGTGGCGATTTCGCTGTCCGTAGTGGCGACGATGAGCTTTCCGACTTTTTTAGCCGGGACAGAATTTTCAGCGGCGAATTCATATAGTCGTATTCGTCCTGCAACACAGGCATTCGCTTTCAATGATCCCTGCGGGTAATAGATGCCGGCGTGGACGACTTCGCTCGACCGAGAGCTTGTTTCTTGCCCCACGTCACCGTTGCGTTCGAAGACGTACGTTTCCTGTCCCTTTTTGGCACACGCGACCGCGATGGCGAGGCCGACAACGCCGCCGCCGATAATGGCGGTTTCAATATCAGGTGCGTGCATCATGTTGGGAAATGTCACAAAAGATTAGCGCAATGTATGCAGACACGATTGCCAGCGGCAAGTGTAATTCTATGGTCGCAATTCGAAACGATGTAGAAGCAGAAAAGAGACTTAATAGAGGTCAAAGTCGCAAAAAAGGCAAATAACCAAAGTCCCAAAAATAGAATGCCTGGGTGCCCAATATTGAGCGATGTCGAGTATATATTTCGGAGGCGAATTTTTTATGTGAATGGCGGCGGCGCTAAACGCTGATTTTTGCCAGTCGCGGGGGATACATCGAGTTTTGCCGATTTTATTTGCTTCAAGCGTCTCAGGTGCGTGCCGTCGATGACCATTGCAATCCATGACAACAGCGTGATCGCGTCCAGCCGCGCAGCTGGGCAAAGAATCATGGTTGTTTTCGGCACGCGACCTGAGGCGATCAAGATGATGCCTTTGGTGCTTGAGCTGAGGAAGCGTCCTGGTTTTCATCCGGTCGTCGTTTCGACCGGTCAACACCGCACGATGCTCGATCAGGTATTCTCTCTGTTTGGCGAAAGTCCCGATATCGATCTCGATATCATGACGCCCGGACAGACCCTTTCCGACATAACGGGGCGTGTACTCCAGGAGATGTCGAAGGTGTATGCCGCTCAGCGTGTCGACCGTGTTCTTGTTCATGGCGACACCACGACCGCGATGGCGGCGGCTCTCTCGGCATTCTATGCGCGAGTTCCTATCGGCCATGTAGAGGCGGGATTGCGTTCGTATGACCTAAGCCGGCCCTGGCCGGAAGAATTCAATCGCGTGGCGATCGATTGTATCGCCGATATGATGTTTGCGCCTACCAAGCTATCTGCAGGCAACCTGCGCAACGAGTACAATCGGCAAGGTGAAATCCTAGTCACCGGTAACACCGGAATTGATGCCCTTATGTTCGTTTCTGGACGGCTCGATCGGGATGTGGGGCTGGTGAAAAAATGCGAGCGGAAGTTCAAATTCCTCAACCCCGAACGGCGACTTGTCCTTGTAACGGGTCATAGACGCGAGAGCTTTGGCGATGGGTTCCAGCAGATCTGTGATGGACTTCTTTCTATAGCTAGTCGCGGTGACGTCGAGGTCGTCTATCCCGTCCATCTCAATCCGAATGTTCGCTCTGTCGTTCAAAAGCGTCTGTCTGGGCATGACGCAATTCATCTCATCGAACCGGTCGAGTATCTCGACATGGTCTATCTCATGAAGCGGGCTCATATCTTGCTTACCGATTCCGGGGGAATACAGGAGGAAGGACCAGCGCTTGGAAAGCCGGTGTTGGTCATGCGGGACGTTACAGAGCGACCGGAAGCGGTCTCTCTTGGAGCCGTGGAGCTGGTTGGGTGCGATCCCAAGCGCATTCGCAGTGCAATCGATCGTCTTCTGGATGATCGGAATGAATATCACCGTCGCGCGAAGCCGTGCTTTCCCTACGGGGATGGGACGGCAGCACGGCGTATCGTAGATGCTATCTCAGAGAAAATTGCGGTATGAGTAGAGTTTGTGTCGTAGGGCTTGGTTACATCGGGCTCCCCACCGCGGCAATGCTTGCCAGTGCGGGGCATACGGTCATTGGCTTCGACGTGAATCCGGATGTGGTTGCCAAAGTCAACCAGGGGCTTGCGCATTTTCGTGAGCCTGATCTCGAGATGCTGCTCGCTGCCGCTGTTAAGACAGGTCGTCTGACTGCCCAGATGACTCCCGCGGAGGCCGATTACTACATCATTGCGGTGCCAACCCCGTTCAAGAATGGCAAGCGTCCAGATTTGTCCTATGTGGATGCAGGCACAGATTCTATCGCTCCCTATCTGCGTCCTGGTTGCACGATAATTTTGGAATCGACTTCTCCAGTGGGGACAACCGAACGGATTGCAACGCGCCTTGCTGAAAAGCGCAAGGATCTCGTCTTTCCCTCGTACAAGAATGAGGACCACCACGACGGTCAGGTCTACGTCGTCCATTGTCCAGAGCGCATTCTGCCGGGGCAGATGGTTCGCGAACTCGTCGCCAACGATCGCATTATTGGCGGAATGACGGAGTTTTGCGTAGCAAAAGCGAACAGCCTTTATGAGTCGTTCGTAAAGGGTACATCCTATACCACTGATTGCCGGACAGCCGAATTCGTCAAGCTGATGGAGAACGCCTACCGGGACGTCAACATTGCGTTCGCCAATGAGGTATCGCTGATCTGCGACCGTCTAGATGTCGACGTCTGGCAGGCGATCGATCTTGCTAACAAGCATCCGCGTGTGTCGGTGCTGAAGCCTGGCCCTGGTGTTGGCGGTCACTGCATTGCGGTCGATCCTTGGTTCATCGTCGATTCCGCCCCTGAGCAGAGCCGCCTCATCAAGACGGCGCGTGAAATAAACGATCAAAAGACGGACTATGTGTATGATCGTATTGTTCAGGCGGCCAGCCGCTTCCGCAATCCTGTCATCGCTTGCTTTGGTGTCACGTATAAGCCGGATGTCGATGATCTTCGCGAAAGTCCAGCGCTGCATATTGTTGAACGCCTGTTGAAAAACTCAAAGTTCAAGGTGCTTGTCTGCGATCCCATGCTGAAAGATCTGCCCCAGAAGATCGCATCTCATCCAAGGCTCAAGGTGGTGGATGCTGAAGCAGCCCGCGCTGAGGCGGACATTGTGACATTCCTCGTGGGACATAAGAAATTCCGCAACTTGCAGCCACAGAAGTTCCTGGAGAAAGTTGTGGTCGACACCATCGGCCTGATGTCGGTGACGCCAAGCGCTCAGTGAGGGCAGCCACGGATCGCTAGCGGCGGGATCAACGGCTCGAACCGCGGCAGCTGGGATCTCGCCGGTCGGGCTTTCATGCAAGAAAGTCATTCACAAGCCGTCGCCTCATGCACTGGTGAGGCTACGGAGAATGCTTAGGGCTTGTTCGCGCTATTTCTAAGCGAAGAAAGCGCTTCCTTCAGAGAGGCGGCGAAGGCGGCGTACAAGATACCAAGGAAGAGTCCGAAGATAAGGGCTACGCCGAGAATGTTGAAGCTAGCCAAGCCGGATGGCAGAGTGTTCGGCCGGGCGGGTACAACGTATCCGGTGGCGGCAAGCTCGGTTTCATCCGGCGGCTTGCGATTTTCTTCAGCTCTTAGGGCCCGTTCGGCCTGATCAAGAGTATCCTTGGCGCTGATGACGCTGGGGTGTTGGTCCCCGTAGGTCATTCGTAGGTTTGTCAGGGCCGTTCGCGCAGCTTCGGCGCGCGCTGCAATTCTCTGCGACCGCATCGCATCGACATACTCAGCCACAACGGCATTCGCGATGCGTGCTGCATCCAATGACGAGCGAGAGATAAAGTCGACTGTAACGATGTTAGAGCGCGGTTCGTTTTTCACGCTCAGGCGCTTCATGAGCGTCTTTGTGGCGGCATCCTCTTTGGTTGGAATGGTGTAGGTAATTGGTACGAGATTATTCAGTCGGCTATTCTGCCACTGCTGTGCGATCTCATCCATCCAGGAGCGTTGCTGCAGCTTGTCGAGGCCCAATCGCACAACGACTCGGTGGGCAAGCGACTCTGATCCGATGAACGTCGCTGCATCGGTCGCCGCCGTCGGAGACACCATTATGGGCTGCTGGGTCGGGGTTTGTGGCTCTTGAGCCGAAGCGATCTGGACAATGGCACGCGCAGTATAGGTGGGCGACCTAACGAGAACGACGATTGTCGCTAGCAGAAATACCGTCCCGCAGATCAAGGCAATAGCCCGCCGTTCACGCCATGCGGAGAGAATGACGCGATGGAGCGAATTATCATCGTTCAGCGGAAGCGTGTTAGCCGCGCTTCTTATGGAATTCGGAACGTTTTGCAGCATATTTTCGAGTACCAATGACTGGGGTTATGCAAGTGCGCTATTGGGCGTTCGAGTTGGCGTTTTGTTTTTGAGCATCTTGCATGCTTTCTGCTTTTGTCTGCATTTCAGCGCGCCCGGCCACCTTGTCGTTGATAAGAATTGCATTTCTTACCTCCAAGATATCGCCGGGCTCCAAGAACGCTGTGTCATCCACCTTGGAGGACGTGACTTGACCGTTCTGCACGCGCGTGAGCGTCAGAACGAGAGCGGCTGCATCGACGTCCTTTCCGGCGACAGCAGCTTTGAAGTCACGCAGTTGCTGCGCTGATGGCAGGGTAACATCGATTTCGCGAATCCGCTTTTCAGCCTCTTGGAGCTGAGTGGTCAGCTTGTTGTTATAGGTGGCTTCAATGTCGTTCAGCTGGATCTCAAGTGCCAATATTCGGTTCTGGAGCTGAAGTTTATCGGCTTTAAGCCGGAAGACGTTGGACTGCTTGTTGGCCTCGCCAAGCTGTAACTCGATGACCGAATTGGACTTGCCCAAGCCCTTTTCGATGAGTCGCCTGTATTCCTTCAATTGCGCCTGAACGAGCTCAATCTGCTTTGACTCAGTTTCGATTTGGCCATCGATCGCCTCGCTCTCGAGGAGCAGTTGAGGCTTCAGCGATCTTATCGTTTCCCGCTGCTTTTCTATTGCTGCAGTCTCTCCCTTGAAGACAGCAGCCTCCTGCTGAATAAGGTTCGACAGATCCGCGTCCTGCTTGTCTCGCTCGGACAACGTCTCCTCAAAGGTCTTCGCCCCATCGCGCTGCGCCTCTAGCCTTGACTTGCGGACGAGCAATTGCTTGCGCTCGGAATTGAGCAGCCTTAGGCGCTCATCACTCAGCAATAATTCGGAGACCGCCGCGCCGGCAAATTGCTGTGCGAACCCAAGCCCACCAGCCTGAGCAATCGCTCCCTTGACGATGCTGCCGAAGCGATAAGGATAAACGCCAGGTGATCTCACATCCCCCAGAACCTGAATGGGGCGGAGTTCTCCAACCTTGACGTTGACAACGGGCTTCTGAAGGATTCCGTCTTCAAGCAGGCCGACGATACGGTCCTGGCATTCAAACACGGTCAGATTGGCCACTTCGAGGTTTCCAACCAGCGGCAGGAGTATGTTGCCGGCGCCGTCGACGCTGAAATCGCCGGAGAGCTCAGGTTGGCCGAACACTGTCACTGTGATCTTGTCGCCAGGTGCCAAATGGTACTTGCGCATGTCGATTGGCCCGTCCGCTCGCACCGGAGAAGTGACGGCGATCAGAGCGACAATTAGAGCGAAGAGTTTGGGAACGATCGAAGTCCAAATTGTCGAGAGCTGCGTCATATGAAAATCCGCTATCTCCAAATCGCAATTTCCGGCCACCGCGGGTGATCTGGCGGTGTTATGTCCCAAATTCAATTGGTACAAATACTCGGTTGCTGGTGAAGCTTCAGAACTATTGCCGCTCTGATTGGTGGCGTTCGCTCAGCGTGGCGCCACTATACTTGGACATCCATATTCGTTGTTGGTTTGAGTTTCTGTTTTTTAGAAGTTAGCTAATGTTTATGGTAAGCTCCAACCTGAGCCCATATTTGAGGGCAATTCGGCTTGTTCCCGTTTGGCGGGCACCGGCCAAGCGAGCTATTGCGGGAAATTTTTCCTTGCCTCGAAGCAGGCGGTCAGGAGCGGTCGTAGCTCGCTGAGACTTTCTCACTTAGATCCCATGGCACTCTAAAACTGTTGGAATAATGCCGTTAATCTGGGCGGACTGTTCCTGCTGTAGGAACCGCGCGCTGCCGCTCGTCAGCAGTGCTAGCAGCAGGTCAAGCCCATTTTGAACGCGTGCAATCAAATCGCTCAGACATCGTTGTCAGCGTCATTTCGCAGACATGTCCGCGATAGCGGTGGCACTCGTTACGTATTGCTACGGGGTCCGCCGATAAGCAACAGATGCGATATTGGTCCGAACTTGCGGCACTATTTTTGGGGTTAAGCATAACCGTCAATAAATATGAAAATCGGTCACTTGTTGTCGTTGCGCAGTGATAAATTTTACGTCTAATTCGAGCGATATTTTCGTGTCAGCGTAGAGGATATTTTAAATGCAGGTTGTGATCCAGTGCGGAGGCAAAGGTACACGTCTTCGCCCTTACACATCCGTATTGCCAAAGCCCTTAATGCCGATCGGTGCCCGTCCGGTTCTTGAATTACTGTTGAAGTCATTGCGGCGCCACGGGCTCGAGGAAGTTTTCATAACGACGGGATACCTCGGGCATCTCATTCAGAGCTTTTGTGGAAACGGCCACCAGTGGGGCATCAACATACGCTACACGACTGAGCCGGAGCCGCTTGGCACAGTCGGTGCGCTTGCTCTTCTTCGAGATCGGATCAATGACACCTTCCTGATGCTAAACGGGGATGTGCTGACCGATCTGGATCTGCGTAAATTCACCAGCTGCCACAGAGCTCATGGCGGCCCCGTGACGATCGCCACGACGCTGCGGTCAACGCGCATGGATTATGGCGTGATCGAAGATGCCGATGGAGAGGTCACGCGCTTCCTTGAAAAGCCCATTCTGCAGCACCGTGTGAGTATGGGTGTTTACTGCATGGAGCCCTCCGTGATGTCGCTCGTGCCACCAGGAACGCCATTCGGATTCGACGACATGGTGTTTGGGATGATGGCACGCGATCTTCCTGTCCATACTTATCACCATAACGGCTTGTGGCTCGACATCGGCCGGGTTGAGGATTTTCAGAAAGCCCAAGACTTGGATTGGGACGGCGAAACCGTATCGCCTGAAGCGGTTCTCGGCTGAACCGTCATTAACTATGTTCTCCTACTCAACCATATCTCCAGCAGCGAGCTTCGTGCCACATGCTAAGCGTTTCTGAGCCTTGTCTCGGGCAAGACGAAAAGAATGCCCTGATTGAAGTCATCGATAGCGGCTGGATCACTGCGGGCGAAAAGGTCCGCCGGTTCGAGCAGGCGTTTGCCGCAGTGCACGGTGCGGACGATGCGGTGGCGGTGTCATCTTGTACTGCTGCGCTGCATCTCATCCTGCTCGGGCTGGGGCTTGGTCCGGGCGATGAGGTTCTTGTCCCGGCGATGACCTTCGCCGCCACCGCAAATAGCGTCCTTTACGTAGGGGCGAAACCTGTCTTTGTGGACATCGAGTCGGCCGATGTTCCATTGATGTCGCTGGAGCACGCGGCAGCCAAATGCACAGAGAGAACCCGTGCGGTCATTCTCGTGCATTATGCCGGGTATCTGGCTGACCGGGAGAAATGGCAGGCATTTGCGGAAGAACGCAATCTTTTGCTTGTCGAGGATGCTGCGCATGCGTCCGGTCTGCGAGAGGCCGGCACCTTCGGTGTGGCGGCCGCTTTCAGCTTTTACGGCAACAAAAATATGACGACTGCTGAGGGGGGGGCCGTTATTGCCCGGGATCCGGCCCTCCTTGAGCGCATTCGGCAGGCTCGCGGGCACGGACTGACGAGCGCTACCTTTCAGCGTCACGGAAGTTCGATGCCGGGGTACGACGTTACGATGCTCGGCTATAACTATCGAATAGACGAATTGCGCGCTGCAATAGGCCTGGTGCAGCTCAAGAAGCTCTTGGAGTGGAATGAGCGTCGTCGTCAACTTACCGCTCTGTATAGGACCCTTCTGTCAGAGCGTGCTCAACATGTGCGCGTGCCATTCTCGGCGCCGCGTACATCTGCTTGTCATATTATGCCGATCGTATTGCCCCATGAAAGTAATCGTGCCGAGGTCATTGCGGCCATGCGTACCTCCGGGGTACAAACAACCATTCACTATCCGCCGACCCATTTATTTTCGTATTATAGAAATCAGTTTCCAGGTGTTCATTTGCCCGAGACAGAGGATTTCGCGCAGCGTGAGTTAACGCTTCCGCTTCATCCGAAGATGGAAGAAGGTCACGTGGATTTAGCGGTGAATGCTCTTGTTGATGCGCTTTGAGTAACGAGAAGGTGTGAGTTCCGTGGCTACAGTAACGACGAGTTCAGTGCGTAGCGTGACGATTGGCCATATTACCCGTCGGGTGTTTGATATTGTTCTGGCCGCCGTTTCGTTGATTGCGCTTGCGCCGCTCATGGGCCTTATCGCACTCGCGATTGTGCTTGAGAGTGGTCGCCCAATATTTTTCTCGCATACGCGGCTTGGCCTGCACGGCCGGCCATTTCGCATGTTCAAGTTTCGCAAATTTCACAAGACTTGCAGTGCCAGCGGTCTTCAGCTGACATTGGACGGTGATGCACGCATGACAAGCGTAGGCCGCTTGTTGAGGCTGACCAAGCTCGATGAGCTGCCTCAACTCTGGAATGTTCTCCTTGGCGACATGTCCATTATTGGACCTCGTCCTGAATCGACCGGTTATGCCGATTGTTTCAAGGATGGCTTTGAAGAGATCCTGAAATACAAGCCGGGAATTCTTGGGCCGACGCAGGTCAAGTTCCGCGACGAGGGTGCTCTGTATCCCAAGACTGGCGATTTGGACGAGTTCTATCGCAAGGTTCTGTTCCCCGCAAAAGCCCGCATTGATCTGGACTATTATTCAGACCGTACCCTTCTGGGAGATCTCGGCTGGCTTGTGCAGGGCATATTAGCGACGATTGGCGTGCAGAAGCATACGGTCTCGCTGAAAACCAGCGAAACACGCGAACGCGAGCCTTCAAGGTCGAATGCTTGAAGGCCGCGTCGCGGCAAGTCGATTGCGCGTGTAATGGCGAGTGTACATACGAACAGCCAACGGCTGGGCCGACTAACCCAGGAAGCGTCTCGGGTTGGCGGCGTTCTCCTGATCGGACCGTTGCCCCCACCCAGGGGCGGAATATCAATCCATATCCTTCGTCTTGCGCGCATATACGAACAAGAAGGTATCGCGTATCGGTTACTTGATGAATCGCGAACCGCCAAGCCTGGGGTTCCCAACCTTCGACGACAAACGGTCTTTGCCTACTTCGGGCTGCTGCGTGCGGCGGATGTTGTTCATATCCACACCAGCAACCGATATCTCCGTTTGGCGCATACCATTTTTGCTCGACTTATGGGCGCACGTGTTCTTCAAACCGTACACGGTCATGACAGTCGGTTCTTCCCCAGACTTTGCCTTCGCGCGGCATGTCGGCTGGCTCATGAACGCATCGCAGTGAGCGACGCGGTATCCAAAGAGATTGGTGTACCGTCACGTGTTATCCCTGCTTTCATCAGTCCAACCGTAGACCAGGGAAAAGTTCCCGCAGACATCGTGCGGTCGATTGCGGATTACCGGGCGAGTGGAAAAAAAGTACTGGCTTTGAATGCGAGCCGTCTGCCACAATTTAATGGTGCAGATATTTACGGAATCGATTTGTTGATGTCCGCATTTTTGCGCTCAGATGTTCGCGAACGATGCGGCGCAGTCGTCTGCATCTCAGATATAGACCAGAATAACGCGTATCTTCACCATTTGCGCGATCGCTTAAGGCACAACGGGCTTAACGACCATATATTGCTCAGAGTGGGTGAGATCGAGTTTGCTGGTATGTTGAAACATTGCGATTTATTCGTCCGTCCAACGAGTACGGACGGCGATGCAGTTTCCATTCGGGAGGCACTTTGGCTGGGCATTCCGACAGTCGCGTCTGATGCCGTTGCCCGTCCCGCTGGGGTCACCACGTTCCGCAGTCGTGATGCGAATGATCTCGCGCGAAAAATTTTGCAGACCGTCTCAACAAAGGAAGCAGTCGCCGTACGTTCCGATTGCTATGGCGAGCAGGTTCTGGAGACATGCAAGGGATTGCTAAAGAGGCAGTGCGATGTGGAGTAACATCTACTTCAAACTGCCGGTGTCGCTGCAAAACGCAGCTTGCTCGCTGGTTGGGCTGAGGCTGAAGCGATTCCGGTATAACAGCGAGTTCTGGAAACTGCTCCATCAGCTTGAAAGAAACGGCCAGCTTGATGATGCCGGCTTGGTGCAACTGAGAGATCGGCGTCTTGCGGAAGTGGTTCGGCATGCCGCCACGACTGTTCCCCATTACCAGAGGCTTTTCGCCGAACTCGGCATCAGACCGACGGACGTTCGCAGCTTGTCGGACATCGCCAAGCTTCCCATTCTCAACAAGGTCGAAGTGCAAAGGTCGACCGAGAGCTTCTTTTCGAGCGCGGTTCCAAGGTCGGAGCGCAAATGGGTGCACACGAGTGGCACGACGGGTGCCGGGTTGGATTTCGTCACTACCCCGACAGCAGTGCGAGAGCACTATGCTGTTTGGTGGCGCTATCTGCGATGGCACGGAATACCGTTTGGGACGTGGTGCGCTTATTTTGGAGGGCGCTACATTGTCCCTTCAGAGCAGACTTATCCGCCCTACTGGCGCGAAAATATCTTCGGAAAGCAGCTTCTATTCAGCGCTTTTCACACGACGCCGGAAAATCTAGAACATACTGTTCGCAAGCTTCGAGAGGCGCGGCCGCCTTGGCTTCATGGATACCCATCCCACCTCACAATTATCGCCACTCACATACTTGAGACCGGATTTGATCTTGGCTACAGGCCTCGATGGATAACGACCTGTTCAGAAAGTGTGCTCGCGCATCATAGTTCTGCCATTCGCGCGGCATTCGGTGTCGCGCCCCTGCAGCATTACGCAATGGCCGAGGCAGCCGCCAATATATCAGAGTGTCCTGCAGGCAATCTCCACGTTGATGAGGATTTTGCCGCGGTCGAGTTCATTCCGTTGGGTGAAGACGGACTGCACCGGGTTGTCGGCACGAATATGTCCAACCTCGCGACGCCTCTGCTGCGCTACGATACCGGCGATCTCGTTCGGCTGTCGTCAACACCGTGCTCGTGTGGGAGGCATGGACGAATCGTCGTGTCGATCGAGGGTCGTGCGGAAGATAACGTCGAGCTCCCGAACGGCGCACGCATTTGCCGGTTCGATCACGTTTTTAGGGGACAAGTGAATATTCGAGCGGCCCAGATCCACCAAAGCGAGGTCGGCGCGATCGATGTCCTCATCGTCAAGGGAGAACGATATTCAACGGAAGACGAGGCCAACATTCTAGATGGCTTCCGGCTACGTGTCGGCAAGAATACCGATGTTCGCCTTCATTATGTCGACGAAATTCAGAGAGCCGCGAGTGGTAAGACGCGGTTTGTCATTAGTGACGTCCGGCGGAAAAGATCAACGTGCAGTTCAGGCCAATCCGTTGCCAACACCATGTCGTGATGTCTGCGTCCAATAGGGTTTCCGCAAGCAGCATTCATTCAACAGAAACTCCAATTGGCAATAGCGTTAATTTCGAATTGAACAAGCATCTGTACTTTTGGGATGCGTCATGCGCCAGCCCTTAGGGCGATTTCAAATTAGGGTTGTTGAGCAGGATACAGGGCAGACAGGTTCAAATGCTTGTTGTAAGCCTGTATTAATGGAACGTGGTGCCCTCGTTACCAGGCGTCAATCGGCGTTTGAGAAGGCGGAGCCAGCAAAGGTCGAGTCTGAGATATTTGCATTTATGTCTTCAATCGAAGAGGCACATGCAGATCTCGTTTGTAACGACACAGAAAGACAGCGCGAACTCCAAGCACTTCCGAACTTCCAGAACGTGGAATGTCGATATTGACCCGGCCGGAAGAAATAGCTCGACCTGAGAAAAATGACCTCCCATTCGATGATCGAGCGGGTGCGTCAGCGATCGGGTCGTTGAGTGAGCTCCGGAAGTTGAAACCCAAATTGGTTTCTGCTTTGCCGGAGTCCGGACAGCCGGCAAAGGTTCTTCTTATTGGCTCGCTGCCGCCACCGCTAGGCGGCGTCACGGTGCACATCACGAGACTAACAGAAGCGTTGAGGAAGCTTGGCTACCTTGTGAGCTTGTTGAACGAGTCGCGGAACTTGCGCGACGACGTCCCCAATGTCCGGACGAGCTCCCTGCGGGCCTATTTCGCTCTACTGCGACGCGCAGACATCGTCCACATCCATTCAAGCAATCCGGGTGTCAGACTTTATCACGCCGTCGCCGCGCGTCTGGCCGGAAAGCAGGTTGTTATTACGCTCCATTCCGCCAAGTCGAACGTTATCGGCAGGCTGCTCTATCGCATGGCATGCGCCGTTGCTCACCAAGCCATTCCTGTCAGCAAGGAAATAAGGGAATCGCTGGGGCTGAAAGGTGAGCCCATACCAGCATTTCTTCCGCCGTCACGGTCGGAGGAGGTTGTTCCGCCGGAGTTGGCCGATTGGATGGAGATGCAGCGTAGAGAGGGTCGCAGGGTTGCTGTCTCTAACGCATCGAACATGCGCTTGTTCGCCGGTCAGGATCTCTACGGCTTGGACATGCTCGTTGAGTGCTTCGCGCGGCCGGACGTTGCGCGCAAGTACGCATTGCTGCTTGTTGTAGCATCAGTTCGCATCGGAGCCGACAGCTTCAAGGCGTTGCAGCAAGATATAGAGCGTCGCGGATTGGGTGCGCAGATCAAGCTCGTCAATGTAGATGCGCCGTTTGCCGGTATCATTGCCGCTGCGGACGCGGTAGTGCGTGCAACAAACACTGATGGCGATGCGTTAACGGTGCGCGAAGGACTTTGGTACGGCAAGCGCGTTTTGGCATCAGATTGTGTAATGCGACCAGAGGGCACAGAGTTGTTTAAGACCCGCGACGTCGACGATCTTGCGATCAAGCTTCTTGATGACGTTAGCGAAAGATCCGTTGTCGAGTCACCCGATTTCGTCAGCGACTTGGATGCAGTTTATCGGAGTTGTCTTAAATCGCGGTCCCGCCAAACTGGCGTTGAAGAGGCGGTTTTCGATAAGCCCGCGCAGGCCAAAAAGAAAATTCTCGTCATTGCGCAATTCTACGCGCCCGACATAACCGCGGGCGCGTTCCGGATCAGCGAGACGGTAGGACTATTGCGCAAAGATGCGGACGTGCGGGTCATCACCGCTGTTCCCCACAAGGCGCAGGCAGAAGCGGCGGGTGATAGAAGCGAAGAAGGCGTGGTGCGGGTCTGGATAAGACCCTACGAGGGTGGCGGTGCGTTCAACTATATCGCGCACTACTTTTCGTTCGTCGTCACCGCGATTGCAGCTGGCATCCGGCTACGACGCAGCGGATGGCGTCCCGATGTCATCTGGGTCAGCTCTCCGCCCTTATTTGTTGGCATCGCCGGGGACGTGTTGCGGCGAGTGATGGGTTGTCCCTTGGTCCTGGACATCAGAGACATCTGGCCGGAGTCTGCTGTCGGCGCCAAGGTTATTACCCAAGACGGCGCGCTGTTTCGCTCAGGAAAAGTCTTGGAACGCTGGCTCTATGCCCGCGCCGACCGCATGACGTGCGTATCGCAGGCGATGCAGCGCTACCTGACCGAGATGTCAGGCAAGACCGTGCACGTCGTCTACAACGGTATTCTTACCCGTCCTCGGCCGGAGCCGGCGGCTAAAATCGAAAAACGGATACTCTACGCGGGCAATCTTGGTCGTGCGCAAGGTTTGGACGTCTTGATTGCAGCGTTTGCCGAGGCAAAAAAGCGATCTGAGAATCTTGTTGGCTGGACGGTCGATTTCATCGGCACCGGTGCAATCGAAGAGTCGCTACGCGCCAGCGTTGCCGAACTTGGACTTGACGACAAGGTTCGCTTTCTTGGAGTGCGCGACAAGCCGTCAGCCATTGCGGAGATGCGCCAGTCGGCTGCCTTGTTTATCAACCTCCTAAGCGAAGCAGTGTTTGCGCTGACGGTTCCCTCGAAAGTCTTCGACTGCATGCTTGTGGGTCGGCCCATTCTATTTGGTGTCGAGAACGCCGAGGCGCGGGCCATATTGGCAGAGAGCGGCGGCAACATCGAGTTCAGCGCTAACGATCAGGAATCCCTTACAGCGGCAATCATCGACCTCGCCGCGCGGTTGAAAGAGGTCGAAGTTTTGGCGCATGCCAATTCCGACGTCGTTCTGAGCAGGTACACTCGTGAGGAGGCGACCCGCGAACTGGTCTCCGCGCTAGATGCGGCGCTAGCGTCGCCACGCCCGTCTGCGTTTCATAGACTACGAGCCAAAGTCAACGGGCTCTGGCAAGGGACGGTCCGTCAAGCCGAGTTCATCCGCCACGTTCCAGCGCGCAAATTGCTTCGTAGAGGTGAACTCACGGCCAAAAGGCAACTGCTGCAGCGTTTTCCTCCAGCTCAGTCGGCGCCGCAAGATGCTAGGCTTGCTATTGAGCTGCCGTTGCCTTTGATGCCGCCCCGACGGGGCAGAGCAACATCTGAGAATGGCGCCTTGAGGTTTACGCTTCTTGGCAGGACGCGAAATGTTTCGCTGCCGATCGCTTGGCAAAGCGCGGAGCAGGAGCGCGAGACTCAGCTTTGGTGGATGACACTCAACTATATGGAATTTCTTGAGGAGTTGAACGACGACATCTTTGCGTCTGTCGTCGACTCTTGGATGTCGTCTGTGCGTCCTTATGCGAAGGGATATTGGCGCGACACCTTCAATAGCTTCACTCTCTCAATCAGAACCGTCGTATGGATGCAGCAACTTGCCAGCAGGAAGATGTTGGCGCCATCGCTGCGCCTGAAGCTCGCTGACAGCATCGCACAGCAGCTACATTTTCTCGAACGTAACCTTGAGACCGATCTTGGCGGCAATCATCTGATCAAGAATGTCAAGGCGCTTATTTTCGGAAGTGTGTACTTTGAAGGAAAGACAGCGCGCGGATGGCGCGAGCGGGCCTTAAAACTTCTCGCGAGAGAACTGCCACATCAGATCCTTGTTGATGGCGTTCACTTTGAGCGGTCGTTGTCGTACCACAACCAGGTCTTTGTCGATCTGCTTGAGATTCGTCATGTGCTCGGGTGCGATCCGCTCGCTGGCGCATTGGATCGTGCGCTGGCGGCAATGGCCCAGGCGATTGCAGATTTCGCTCATGGTGATGGAATGCCGGCGCAATTCAGCGATGCTGGCCTTCATATGAGTTATTCTTCTGAGGATTGCCTCAACGCCCATCAGGTTGTCTTTGGCAGTAGGCCAGAGGGCCGTTCGGCCTTTTCATATCCCGATGCGGGCTACTTCGGTTTGCGGGACGCGGAGACAGATACTCTCTTTGTTGCCGATTGCGGTCCGATTGGTCCCGACGATCTTCCAGGTCATGGCCATGCGGACATCTTGTCGTTTGAATGGTCCATCGCCGGAAAGCGACTTATCGTTGATCAAGGTGTTTACGAGTACGTGGCTGGTGCTCGCAGAGACGCATCGCGATCGTCGCAGTACCACAATACGTTGAGCATTGCCGGCGTCGATCAGGCCGACTTTTTCGGGGATTTTCGCGTTGGACGTCGGGCCCATGCAACATTGCTCAATTTTGAACAGACCCAGGACGGGATCGTGATGGAGGGACGTCATGATGGATTTGCGCCGGCGGTCCATACGCGGCATTTCACAGTGTCGGGAAGCGAAGTAACGGTCAACGACCGCTTGCAAGGGAATGCGCACAGGAAAGTAGCAGTCAGCCTCTTGTTACATCCGGAGGCCCGTCCGCGTCTCTTGACAGACGGTATTCACATTGTGTTAGGCGGCCGGACGATACGTTTGCGCTCCAACATCCCGTTCCAAATCGAACCTGCGGTATGGTGGCCGGATATCGGTGCCGAGCTGGAGACGAACCGTCTGATCGCCCGATGGCCCGAGGGATGCGAAAGCGCGACGTTCTCTCTGCGGGTTGAGGCGCGGCCAGACCATGAATAGACATGCTTTGCCCTCGGTATTGCACCGGTTCGTGGACAGATCCTTTAACGCAAGGAGTCGCCCGTGATCCGCGATGCGTTGCGTGTTTTTGGATCAAATCTCGCGGTTAATCTGAGTTCCTTTTTGGTGCTCGCGATTGCAGGCCGTGTGATGCAGGTGGAAGAGTTCGCGACGCTTAGCCTCGTAGTCGCGATGAGTCAGCTTGGGTCCAGCGCACTCGATCTTGGGATCAATGTTGGAACGGTCAAGAAATACTCAGAGAAGAAGGAGCAGCGCTTTCTATCGACGCTTATATGGTTGAAGCTTGCAGTCTATGCAGTTTGCGTGGCGTTCGTCTTCTTGGGCTATATGGGCGGTGCTCCAGCTTACTGGTTGGTAGTGATCGCCTGCGCTGCATCGATCGATCTGTGGAGTGGGGCGCGAGCCCTTGATCAGGCGCGGACGGATTTCGAAAGCTTTGCGCAAGCCAACATTTTGTTCGCTATCCTGCGCATTCCATTATCCGTCATTGGGATAATTAGGGGCAATGCTTTCTTGGTGGCTGCGGGGCTCTATATTGGACCGCTGTTAGCAATCGCACTGTATAAATGGAGAGCAACGGCCTCTCATGCCGAGAGGCCCGACGTCGATACCGGCTCTGAAGTTCTGCGTTATGCGTTGCCCGTATACGTTTCGTCTACAATGTACACGTTTGCGATCTACTGCCCTCAATTCTTTATCTCTCATCGCCTGGACGCTGCAGCTGTTGCGACGTTCGGCGTGCTCCTCACGTTTCTCGGTCCGCTCGTTTTGCTGAATGCGTCAGTGAGAGTTTATCTTCTGCCACTTGTGGCCGGAAGCGCCATCAGGAGATCGGATATTCTATCAAATCGACGGGTCGTGGCGATGGTGTGGGGGCTGCTGGGAGCTGCATTTCTGGGTTTATCTATCTCAGCGGTTCTAATTGAGAAGATTTATGGACAGAAGTATCCGGGCATTGCGCTCCCATTCGCGATATTCATTGGGCTGAATTTTCTGTGCTTATTGATCGGTGAGTTCAATATCGAGGTCCACCGGCTGGGGAGGATCAAGGTCGAGGCCTTGGTCAACTTTGCGCGCCTTGCAGTTCTAGTAACTGTCCTGTGGTTGTTTGGTAGTGATCTCCTTTCGATCGTGATTTTGTCAGGACTTACGATGGTGGTTGGAGAAATAGTCCTATTTCTCGTTATTGGTGAATTGCTGCGTAGAGAAGCAATTGAGCACGGTTCGCGAGCGATAGGTGAGCGAGCGTAAAGATGGGACCGCAGCTCGAATTATTTTGGGACATCATGTCGTGACTGCACAAACGTGTGCCCTCAAGAAGCCAGCAGGACATGTTGTACGTGACGACCCAAAGCCGTTACGGTTTGCCGTCATTTATCGGGATGTCGATTTAGCGCCTTGGCAACAGCGGTCCGTAGGCTTGATGGAACGGAGCGGTTACGGGCGATTGGTAGGCTGCATTCGTGTCACGACCGCCCAAGGTGCGACTTCTCAGCTCGACAAAGACGCTGCTGGCGTCAACCTTAAGGTCGTTTCCTGCCGAGGGGAGAAGTCGGAGCGCGGCTTCTGGCAGTTAGATCATGAAGGTGTGGCAGTCGTTCGTGCGATGAATCTGGACGCTCTGTTGGTGTTCGGGATTGAGCGACTAGACGCCAGCGTGACTGAAGCGGCGCGATACGGCGCTTGGTGCTTTGCAGGATTTGGCGACCGACCCGATGCTGATGCGGCTATCGTGGCAAGCCCGGTGCGGAAAGGAGAGCCGCTGACAAGAATTGCGCTCATCAAAATGGGCTTGTCAGCTGATGATGCCATAATTCTCAAGCATGCAATCTTGCGGACACGGCGGACTATTCAAGAAAACTTCGATCACGCGGTCGACGTGATGTCCGAGTGGCCGGCAAGCGTTGCAAAAATGCTGACCTGCGGATGTGAGTTGCCCGTCGAGCACGCTTCCATCGCGGCTTTCAACGATGCCCAAGGCTTGTCTCTGGGCCAGTCGACGAAGGGGGCCGTCTCAGAATTATTACGGTGGCTGCGGTCAAAAATAGGTTCTCTCTTCACGTTCGATCAGTGGCACATCGGACTGGCTCATAGGAGCTTTCAGGAGGTGCTTGAAGGCGGATTGCCGGATGACATTTCGTGGGCTCCCACGCCAAGATGGGGTGTATTTTATGCCGATCCCATGGGCATTGAAGTCGCTGATGGCCTGAAGGTACTATGCGAGCGCTACGATCATTGGATTGGGAAGGGCGATATTTGCGCATTCGACTGCAGCGCCAGCAAGGGATGGAGCAAGAAGGCTGTCGATGCCATCGACGAGCCTTTTCATCTCTCCTATCCTTATGTGCTTCAAACTGGCGATCTTAAGGTATGTCTACCAGAATCCTGCGAGGCGGGTGCGGCCTTTGCCTATTCCATCAAGGCAGATGGGGCGATTAGCTCTACGGAAAAGAAGCAATTCCTTAATTTCGAAATTGCCGATCCAACTCTAATCAAGCATGAGGGTTTATGGTATCTGTTTGGTGCAGAGGCGAGAGAGGCTCAACACGCGTTAAGGATTTGGTACTCTGACAGCGTTGAGGGGCCATGGACGCCGCATCCAGCAAATCCCGTCAAATGCGATGTTCAAACAGCCCGGCCCGCAGGTCCGATTGTTCGCCTTAACGGTAAGCTTTATCGGCCGTCGCAGGATTCGACATATTCCTACGGCTCTGCCTGCAATATCATGGAAGTCGTTGAGTTATCGCCTACCAGCTTTAACGAAGTTTGCGCGCGCAAGATTGAACCTAATCCGCGTTGGTCTTATCCTGAAGGCATTCACACGCTGACCACGACGCGGGATGGGATTCTAATTGACGCAAAAGCTGTCCGCATCACGCCGCTCGCCCCCCTTCTTAGAATCGCTAATTTCATAGCAGTTCGTTGGCGCCGGAGGCGACTGGCAGCGCACCGCTCTAGCCTGTCCTCGTCGTGATCGGTGGTGATTATACGCCGCTTTAATTTCGGTGATCGTGATTATGAATTTCCATAGCGTGAATTTGCGAGGAAGTCGTCCCACACTGCAGCGCTTGGCATTTGTCATTCCAAACATGACAGTCGGCGGCGCCGCTCGGGTGGCTTCTATCCTGTGCGCGGAGTGGGTAGCTGCTGGTCACGAGGTCCATCTCGTCACCTACGAAGATCCGGGTACGCCTCCGATCTATCCGATCGACCCGAGCGTTGTTCGCCATCAGATTGGTTTGAGCGTTTCCCCGGAAAACATGTTTGGCTTTGTCTCCAATAACGCCCAACGTGTTTTCCGTTTGCGTCGGGCGCTTAAGAAAATCAAGCCAACTGCCGTGATTTCGTTTCTGCTAAATGCAAATATTACGGCTGTTGTCGCAGGCCGCAGCCTTGGCATTCCAGTAATCATCAGTGACCGAAACCATCCAGGCCACGACAAGATCTCGTCGGTCAGAGAGAAGGTTCGGGAATTCATTTATCCCTTCGCGAGCCGCGTGTGTGTGCAGACCGAGAATATTCGAAGCTGGTACGGCGAGAATCTGAAGCTTGATACCGTGGTCATTCCCAATCCCGCGCCTTCTCCAGACTGCCGACCGGTGACAGTTCACGCAGCTCAGTCCATCCGGCGGCTCCGCGCCATCAGCCTCGGTCGTCTTGTGTACCAGAAGGGATTGGACCGGCTCATTGATGCATTTGCGCTTATCAGCGCCGAGGCCGCACAATGGGATCTTGCGATTTACGGTGTAGGGGAGGCTCGTGAAGATCTCGAGAAGCAAATTGAGGCTCGAGGACTGCGAGAGCGCGTTTTTCTCATGGGCAATACCACCGATGCCATGAGAGAGTTGCGTGAATCTGATCTCTATGTTCACGCCGCCCGTTACGAAGGTTATCCCAACGCAATTTTGGAGGCCTTGGCGGCAGGACTTTGCGTCGTCGCAACGGACTGTCCCGGTGCAACGAGTGAGATACTGGACCGAGGCAAATACGGCATACTCGTGCCAGATGCAGATGCGGACTGCCTTGCTGAGGGCATGAAGAAGGCAATGATAGACGATGTGGTGCGGGAGAGGTTTGCAACCCTGGCGCCTAAGGCAATTGAAAACATCACGCCCGATGCCATCGCCCAACGCTGGGTGAGAGAAGTAGAGCAATGCCAGAAAGTGGCGGTATAGCCTGTGGGGTTGTCATCGATCCACTGCTGCGAGAAAGTCAATGCGGGCGCGCGCTACCGCATCGCTGCGCTCATCGCAATTCTTGTCGCATATTGTAGTGCGTTCCCGGCCTACGCAAAGGACGGCGATAACATTGCGCCTTCGGCTCCATACACGTTGACGCCGCCACCAAACTATGACCTTGCCACAGGGCGCTGGGACAAGGTCTTGAATGACGAACGGAGGGCAAACCACTGGGTAGGTTCGAAAGCTGTCGGATGGTATTGGAGGTCGCCCATTATCTATCGGCAAGAATTTCAAAGCCCGACTCCTATCAAGAGTGTGGAACTGGGAACCTTTCAGGGTTCGCAGTCGGAGGTCGGAATTCCTGCTAATGCTTTCGTGTATGCAAAATCGCCAAACGGCCGGTGGGTCTATCTTGGTGACGCGACGGAGGTGGCGTCATCGTCGGATGGGGCGCAAACAGCCAAGTTAAGTTTTCCTCCCGTCAACGCGAGTTCAGTTCTAATCGTCATCTTCCGAAGTGCGCCCTACCTAATTCTCGACGAGGTGCGCATCGTTGCTGGATCCACCGCCGACCCGAAGCGCACCGAGACTGTTGTAGCCGACGCTCTAGATGATGCGGTGATGCGTCGGCGGATATATGCCGTGCAGCGCGCCGGAACGGAGCCCCTTGGGGGCGATCCAGCTTCAAAAATTGCGTGGCCAATCGCGAACGTAGGTGCCGAAGCTGGTGCGTGCCGCATAACGCAAATTGCACCGTTGACCGAGAGCGCTCCCGCTGACATCGCCGCCGCCAAGGCAAGCAGCATTAGATCCATTCATGCAGTCGATGGGTGGCTCGAAGGTCTCGTGAGGATCGAGAATACCTCGACCCTTCCCCTTGTGGTGAAATTCGGCGATTCGAGCGTCGAAGGGGTGGAAGCCCCAGAGACCCTTGTTGCGCAGTACGTTCTGGGGCTCGACTATAAATGGCGCGCCGACGTCCTTGTCCCCACAAGCAGCTTCACGCTACCTCCGCATAGCATGGGGTTGGCGCTACTCAAGGCGCGCGTGATCAAAGCCGGCCCCATTCATGCCGCTATAAAATTGTCTTGCGGCAATGGGGTCCAGAACATTCGTGTCGAAGGTCGCGCGGTCGATCTTAGTCCGAAAGATCGCCCTTTCGGCACGACATGGTCTTATCTGAAGGGCCCCGCACGCAATCTCCCGCGCTGTGGCGCCAAAATCGACGCAGACGCTTGGATCGATACGGCGGTAGTCGATTCAGCTGCACTGTTGCCGAGGCAGGCCGGCAGGACTTCTGCGCTGCTGCGGACCTACCTGAGAACTTTCGCGTCGTCGCGCCGACTTTTGCTGTTCATGGACGTGACAGACCCGTCGTGGGTGAAGGACGAGGGCCCTCAATTCGAGGAGCAGCTGAAGACGTGGTGGTTGTGGGTTTCGAAAGCTATTCGCGAGGAGGGCTATAGTGGCGAGGTTATGTTCTACCCGGTCGATGAGGGGCGCGGAGCAAGCATAGATCGCTTGAATGCAGCTGCTGAAATATTGCGCCGGATAGCACCTTCCATTCCAGTCTACGCAACCATTGATGACATCAATGCCGCGTACGCGGCACGAATTGATGCGCCTCAGTACCTCGACCGCATTTTAACCCGTCATCCGCCACGGCCAGAAGGTGACCACGCACCCCAGATTTACGCGACCGAGAGTTATGCAAAGACACTCGGCCTGTCGTCTTACTATCGCCGGCTGTCCTGGCTGGCGTTTGGCGAGGGCTGGGAGGGTGCTGGAGTTTGGTCCATGTGGGATTCAAATGGCGCAGAAAGGCCCAGCCTGGGGTGGTCCGACTTTGGAGGTTCAGAGCGCGACTTTGGCCTGATCTATGCGGATAAGGGGGGGTGTCCTCTGCCAAGTCGGCGGCTGATGGCATTTCAAAGAGGCTTGGAGGACTTCTCGCTATTGCGGATGTGCTCGCGCCTCGCTGGGGATCGCGGCTTTCAAGATTTAGCGCGCACCACGGCGCAGTCCGATCAATGGGATGAGATTCGCCTCAAGCGAAATGCCACTCCGCCTGAGTTCGACGCGGCCCTGTCGCATATGATCGACGTTTGCACGGCGGGAGCGAACAATGGCTGAGAGCACCACATACGCCGTAACGCCAAGACAAGGATGGCAAGAAATTATCGGATTGGTTCTGGTGATCTACGCCGGAATGAATTTGAACGGCATCCTGCATTACGCCACGGGTCTGGAGGGATTTCTCTCACCGCTGATCCTTGTCCTTTCGCTGGTTACAATCATGCTTTGCG
The DNA here is from genome assembly GCA_041397645.1 of Hyphomicrobiaceae bacterium. Classification (NCBI taxonomy): domain Bacteria; kingdom Pseudomonadati; phylum Pseudomonadota; class Alphaproteobacteria; order Hyphomicrobiales; family Hyphomicrobiaceae; species Hyphomicrobiaceae bacterium. The sequence continues at coordinate 1,516,721 of JAWKWE010000004.1, forward strand.
CAAGCACACGATTGGTCAGCACGGCGTATGCCTGGTTCATGTTCTTCCTGCTGGCATACGGTATAGGTGGGTTGGTTCCGCTGATTGGTGATGGTGAAGTGGATGCCGAACGCATCGTAGCTTTCGCGGGAACGGTCATCTACTGCACCGCGATGTACTTCTATATCGCCCAGAGGGGTGAAGACGGTGTGCGATCTGTCCTCAGTGCTCTGCAGATTATATTTTTCATAAACTGCATTGCTGTGTTGAATGATCGCTTTATCGTGAATTACTTCAACATAGACCGGCCAGAAGAACGAGCTTCAGGTTTTTTCGACAATCCGAATGAAGCCGCTGGCATGGCGCTCTACTACATCATCCTGATAGCGAGCACAGCGAAGAAGATTGATCTTTGGACCGTTATCAAGTTCTCAGTGGCGCTCGCTGCGCTTCTCATGACGTTCTCAAAAACAGGGATGCTGCTCTTCATCGGCCTGACGGTCATATTCTTGTGCGTGCGTCGCTTGTATGGCGTGCTTGCCGTGGCGGTGTTCGGCGCGGTTGCGCTGCTGCCCGTCATACACTTCATCGTGTCCGTCAATCCTTTGGATATGACTGACGAGCAGGTGCTTCGCATTGAGCAGGTGCTTGATGTTTTTTCCGGCGAAGTCGACAACAAAACAACCACGGGGCGCGTTGAACTTTGGAAAATTGGAATTGACCGTATATCCAAGACTATTCCGCTTGGTACGGGGATTGGCACGTATCATCGTATGGATGGTAGCGGATATATCGATCTGGAAGGAAACTGGCTCGGAGTTCACAACACATTCTTGATGGTTCTCGGCGAAAGCGGTCTCGTGCCGTTTCTCATCTTCTTGGGATTTCTTTTCGTGCTTATACGGGCCGCATTTTTGGGAATGGCGCCCGTGACGATGGTTGGATTCGTCGTCGTATTTATAAGCGATATGTTTGTAGGGCACGGCGTGCTGACCACGCGGCTGCACGATCTGATGATGTGCATAATAATGGCAGCGGGTTTGCAGCCGCAAACCCAGCCATCCGCCTCACGCACGTCAAACGAGGTAATGCGACCGACGTAGCAACACCGGTGTTGCCCCGTTAGCCGCGGATTTCGCCGCCGGTTGCTTTCTTTACGCCCGCGACTATTTTTTCCGAGATCGCTTCGATGTCCTTATCGGTTAACGTAGCCGTCATAGGCTGCAAGGTGACTTCGATCGCGATCGATTTTTTGCCCTCCGCCGACAGCGCGCCGCCTTCGAACACGTCGAACACGTTGACAGTCTGCACGAGCGTCTTGTCGGCACCGGCAGCGGCCTTGATGATATCGGCAGCAGCAACATCCTTGCTAACGACAAAGGCGAAGTCGCGGGTGACTGGCAAGAGATCGGCAGCCGCCAGCAGCGGCTTGGCCCGTGATTTTTTCTTCTCCGGCGGAAGCGCGTCGAGAAAGATCTCAAAGGCGGCGATTGGCGCTTCTGCATCGAGCGCCTTCAGCGTTGCGGGGTGAAGGTCGCCGAAGTGCGCCAGCACAACCTTCGGACCGAGCCTCAAGGTGCCAGAGCGCCCTGGATGATACCAGGATGAGCAATCGCGCGTGATCTGCGCCTTGCTCGGATCGAAGCCCAGTGCCGAAAGTGCTGCAAAGACGTCTGCTTTAGCATCGAAGACGCCCGCGTCTTCGGCTTTGCCAGACCAATGACGTCCGCCTCCGGTCAAGGTAGCGGAACCGGCGCGCACGCCCGCCGCGCTCAGATACTGATCGTCCGGCTTGTCGCCGCGGTAGGCTTGTCCCAGCTCGAACAACGCCACATCCGTCATGCCACGGTTGCGATTACGTGTGACCGACGCGATCAACCCAGGCAGCAGCGATGGTCGCATGGACGACATCTCGGTCGAGATTGGGTTGGCTAGCTCTACAGCGTCTGCGCCGCCGCCGAAGTGAGCGGCTTCTGCGCGCGTGACGAATGACCAGGTCACGGCCTCTACAAGTCCGCGCGCCGCCAGGGCACGGCGGGCGCGACGCGCACGCTTCTGCTTGTCGGTTAGAACCGGCTTTGCGACGCCACCTGCGCGCGGCAATGGCGTTGAGGGCACGCGGTCTAGACCTGCGATGCGTACAACTTCCTCGACAAGGTCGGCTGGACCATGGATGTCCGGGCGCCACGAGGGAACAGCAACCTTTGCAGCATTCGGCTTGCCGTCGATCGTGCAGCCCAGGGCTTCAAGGATCGATTTAATATCTGCATCCGACAGGGCAACACCCGACAGCTTGCCGACGCGGGCGAAGTCGAACGGGATGACACGGTTGAGGATTGGCTCTTTGCCGGCGATCTCCATCTTCGTCGGCGTGCCACCGCAGAACTTCAGGATCATGTCGGTTGCGAGATCGAGCCCTCCTTTGACATAAGCCGGATCGACGCCGCGCTCGAAGCGGTAGCGTGCATCGGTAGTGAGGCCAGCCTTGCGGCCGGTTTGCGCCGTGCGCACCGGATCGAAATAGGCGCTCTCTATGAAGACGTTTACGGTTTCTTCCGTTGAGCCCGTTGTCTCGCCGCCCATGATGCCGCCAAAGCCAAGCGGACCACTGTCGTCGGCAATCACGCACATGGTCGGATCGACGGTGTGTTCCTTGCCGTCGAGTCCGAGGAACTTTTCGATCTTGTTGCCGAGGCGTGCCCGGATGGGGCCTTTGAGCTTATCGGCATCATAGACGTGCAGCGGGCGGCCGCGGTCGTAGGAGATGTAATTCGTCACATCGACCAGCGCGTTGATGGGGCGCAGACCAATGGCGCTGAGCCGATTTTGCAGCCATGCCGGCGAAGGGCCGTTCTTAACGCCCTTGACGAGACGGCCAGCGAATACCGGGCAGGCGTCTGCCGTTTCGGGGCTAAACTCCAGCTTTATGGCGACCGGACAGGGCTCCTTGCCCTCCACGTTTCCAAGCTTGGGTTCAGGTTTCAGTCTGCCCATACCGGCGGCCGCGAGGTCACGCGCGATGCCGCGCACGCCGGTGCAATCGGGTCGATTGGGCGTGAGCTTCACCTCGAACACGGGATCGTTCAGGCCAGCGGCATCGACGTAGGGCGTGCCGACCTTGTCCGCCCATTCGGCGGGAAGATCGAGAATGCCGTCCGACTCTTCGGAAAGCTCCAGCTCGGCCGCCGAGCACATCATGCCGTTGGAGACGACGCCGCGCACGGGCTTCTTCTCAAGGGTGATGTCGGAGCCGGGAATGTAGGTGCCGAGCGGTGCAAAGACGGCGAGCATTCCAGCTTTTGCATTCGGCGCACCGCACACGACTTCCAACAACGGCTTGCCGTTCTCGACCTCGACCTGCAGCACCTGAAGCTTATCGGCATTGGGATGCTTCTTGGCTTCCACGACGCGAGCAATGGTGAAGGCGCCAAGTTTTGCCCCGGCGTCTTCCACGCTCTCGACCTCAAGGCCGATGTCGTTGAGTTTGGCTGCAAGCTCATCGACCGATTTGTCGGTCTCCAGGTGATCTTTCAGCCAGCTAAGTGTGAATTTCATCGGTCAGTCTTTCGAACGGCCAGTATGCGTTTGAGATGTTTAGCCCGACAGTCCGCCGCCGAGGGTCGGGACGTCGAGCATGGAAAATCCGTAGTGCTTCAGCCAGCGCAGATCGCCGGAGAAAAACGCGCGCAAATCCGGGATGCCGTACTTGAGCATCGCCATGCGATCGATGCCCATGCCGAACGCAAAGCCCTGATACTTTTCCGGATCGAGTCCGCAGTTCCTCAGCACTTTGGGATGCACCATTCCGCAGCCGCCGATCTCGAGCCACTTGCCGGGCTTGCCGATGGCTTCCGCGCCAATGTCGATTTCCATCGAAGGCTCGGTGAAGGGGAAGTGCGACGCGCGAAAGCGCATCTTCACTTCGTCCACCTCGAAGAACGCCTTGATCATTTCTTCCAGCGTCCACTTGAGGTGACCCATGTGGGTCTCTTCGTCGATAACAAGCGCCTCGATCTGGTGGAACATCGGCGTGTGCGTCTGGTCGCTGTCGCAGCGATAGACGCGGCCCGGCGCGATAATGCGGATGGGCGGCTTCTCGCGCAGCATCGTACGGATCTGCACCGGAGAGGTATGGGTGCGCAACAACATGCGCTCGCCGTTCTCCTTTGGCGCGAAATAGAACGTATCATGGTCCTGGCGCGCAGGATGATCGGCGGGGATGTTCAGCTTGTCGAAGTTGTTTTCATCGGTCTCGATGTCGGGACCTTCGGCAACCTTGAAGCCGAGATCGGCAAAGATCTCGATAAGCTCATCCATGACCTGGCTGACGGGATGGATGCGCCCCTCGCCTTGAGGGCCGAGCCTCACGGGCAGTGTGATGTCGGCGCGCTCGGTCGCAAGACGCGCTTCGAGAGCCTTCTCTTCCAACACGCCTTTGCGTGCGTCGAGAGCTTCGGAGACCTTTTGCTTCACGCCGTTGACAGCCTGACCGAAGTTCTTGCGCTCTTCCGGGGGCAGAGAACCAAGCTTGCTCATGAGCTCGGAAATGCGGCCCTTCTTGCCGAGCGCCGACACACGCACAGCGTCAAGCGCTGTGAGATCAGCGGCAGCTGCCACTTCGGCGACGAGCTCAGCCTCTAGTTTCGGAAGATCAGTGGTGGAAGTCATGGGCGGGCAAACCCTCGCAGCTTGTTTTCCTCGGGATTGCCCCGAGGATCCGTTCGTCAGCGGGTCCCGGTCTTTTGCTCGTTTGAGCCGGCCGCGCCGCCGGGACTATTGGTGGCACAATGCATCAAAGACCTAGCGGCCTGTCATGACACTGTGGATGCAGACATTGACAGCGCGATGCAACGCGGCAGTGCCGGGAGAGCCGGCCGCGCCGCATTGCATTCGTTTGTTCGTCTTAGGCTGCCTGAGCGATTTCTTTACGCACCGGCGATGAAGCAGCTGCAGCTGCCTTGTCGACGAGCGCCTTGAATCCGGCGGGATCGTTGATGGCGATGTCGGAGAGAACCTTGCGGTCGACTTCGATGCCCAGGTTTGACAGACCGTTGATAAAGCGGCCGTACGTCAAGCCGTGCTCGCGGCAGGCGGCGTTGATGCGCTGGATCCAAAGGGCGCGGAAGTTGCGCTTGCGGCGCTTGCGATCGCGATAGGCATACTGCTGGGCCTTCTCGACCGCCTGCTTGGCGACGCGGATCGTATTCTTGCGGCGGCCGTAATAGCCTTTGGCGGCCTTGATGACTTTCTTGTGCTTGGCGTGGGCGGTAACGCCACGTTTGACGCGGGCCATGAGGAACTCCTCAGAATTTGGTGTGCTTCAAGATAATTGGGTTGGTGGAATGCTCAGGCGCTTGCGACCGGCTCGCGCAACGCGAGGCGGAGGCGCCGAACATTCATCACCGCGCGTAGGGCATGTACTTCTTGACGATCTTGGCATCGCTGTCGTTCAGCACGCCCGTACCACGGGCCTTCTGGATGAACTTGGCGGTGCGCTTGATCATGCCGTGACGCTTGCCGGCCTGGGCGGCTTTGACCTTGCCCGTTGCCGTCATCTTGAAGCGCTTTTTGGCGCCCGACTTGGTTTTCATTTTCGGCATTTTGCTTTGTGTCCTTAGTTCGTACTCACGGGCCGCTTGCGAACATGCGCGCTTGGACGCTCATGTTCCGCCCTTCGCGGCAAAGGCACGCCCTAGCGCAGGCCATAAGTCGTGGCCTTGGCCCTCGCGGGCTTGCGATAGGCGGCTGACGATGCTTGAGAGCTGGACCAACGGCGGCGGCGCTCGACCCTGGGAAGGGCGCGCTGTTCGCGTATGGCAAGCTTCAAGGCGCTCGTCGTGCCCAGGGCCGTTTCCGGCCCTCAGCCGGACGAGCCCAAGGGGCCGAACGGCTGGTTGCGAAGGGATGCTTTTGGTCGGTTTCCGCTTGTTTTTCAAAAGCATAAGAACCGCCACGGCATGCCTCGCCGGGCGGCTCTGAGCAGGGTTATAGGGGAAGACCCCAAAAGGAGCAAGTGGGTTTGCTGCTGACCGTGTTGCCTAACGCATTGGCGCCGCAGCTGCAAATACGGCCCCGCCTTCTGAGCGGGGCCGTATCGTCTTTTTGCTCGTCTATGGGCTCAACATCAGTTGCCCGTAGGCAGAGGAATGCTAATTCCTTCCTGCGCAAGAGAATCACGAATGTATTTGAACCGTTGATACTGTGAGAGCGTAATGGGTCCCGAATAGCTCTCGCTTTGCAGCTTGCGCGGCGGGTACTTGACGTAGGTCTTCATGAGATCTTTCACGGCTTCGCTGACCGTAACCATGATCCAGGTGCGCTCCGTGAAATTGTTCATGAAGATGTCGTAGCGTTCCTGCGGGTCCGCCCACAAGTCGAAGACCTGCGGTACCGTGGCGACGTATTTATCTGGTCCCTTCCAGCCAAGGTTGGAATCGACGGCGAGACCACCGGTTGTGGCACCGTTATCGCCGCGCAAATTGAAGACGGCCTTATAGTTGCCGGTGCGGGCTGCTCCGGGCGTCAACTCGTTCTCGGTGAAGTAGAACCACGACTTGCGTTCGGATTTTCCAGTGCCGAAAAGAACAGGCGACATGTCGTAGCTATCGAAGATGATCGGCTGTCCTTCGCGGTCTTTGTCGGGAAGCGTAACGCCGCCCAACTTTGCGAAAGTTGCCATAAGGTCCAGACCGCCGACGATGTCATGGTTTTTGGAGTTGGCTTTGATCTTGCCAGGCATCCACGCAATGGCAGGAACGCGGTTGCCGCCCTCGCGGACGGTGCCTTTGGTACCGCGCAGTGGGGTGTAACCAGCGTCGGGATAGACATCCTGCCAAGCACCGTTGTCGGTGGTGTAAAAAACCAGCGTGTTGTCGTCGAGCTTCAACTCTCGCAGCTTATCCATGATGTGGCCGATGCGGGCGTCGAGTTCGACGACGGAGTCGGCGTACTTCGATTTCGACAGCGACTTATGCTCGTACTCCGGTGCAGGCATGTTCGGCTGGTGAACTTTCATGAAGTTCACGTTGATGAAGAATGGCTTGGAGGGGTCCTTGGCTGCCGTTTCGAGAAATTCGATCGCCGCCTTTTCCACGTAGCCGTCGAAGAAGGGGATGCCGACCACACCGTCTGGATAGTTCACTCCGTGGAGTGTTACGTTTTCGCCGGGCTTATCGACGTATTGACCATTGATCTTGAAGTCTTCCTTCGCCTTCTCGCCAGCCTTGCCGGAAAGCGACCCCTTCGTCACCTTCTGGAACATGGCGCGAAGCTCCGGATCCATGTCGGGGAACCAAGTCGGGTCGGCGTAGGTATAGGCGTTCAGATGGTAGAGGCCGGCGTATTTCATCACGTCGTAGCCTTGGGCATTTGGCAGTGCGTAATCGTCTTCGCCAAGGTGCCATTTGCCTGTGAAGTAAGTCTGATATCCGCCGAGCTTGAGAACCGACGCCAGCGTCCATTCTGCTGCCGGTAATCCGCCGCCCTGCCCCTGGAAAGCGACCGTCGTCATGCCGCTACGATTGGGGATACGACCCGTTTGCATTGCCGCGCGGCCGGGCGTGCAACTGGGCTGAGCGTAGAAGGAAAAGAAGGTCATCCCTTCATTGGCAAGCCTGTCGATGTTGGGCGTCGGCATGCCACGTCCCTCGCCTCCGCCGTAGGGGCCGAGATCGCCATAGCCGGTATCGTCTGAAACGATGAATAGAATGTTCGGCTTTTTATCCTGGGCCAAGGCCGAGGAAGCTCCTATCACAGTCGCCGCAGCGAGTGTAATCGAGCTAGCCAACAAGTAGGCTGCTCTACGCATACGCTTACCTCCAATTATGTTTAGCGTTTTCTACATGTTCGCCGGAGATTGCAGAGCAAGGGGCGTTGTTTTCGACGACAATCTAAAGACAAATGATCTGCAATATCATAACGCGATAAGTTGCGTTATGAATGAAGGTTATGCATGCCACGACGCCAACGCAAGGCGAGAATAAAATTTTTTCTCTTTTCAATGCGATCGGGAGATAATCGTTTAATACAGCTTACGGAAATTCTGAACGAATCCATTTTGGTGAAACGGTGCGCGTTCTAAGGACTTTCCGCGAGTAACTCTATTCACTTGGAACATGCACCGGCGTGGACGTTTGCGCCGCCCCGTCATTAGCAACGAGGCGGCGCGGATCGTGAGGCTTCTCAAGTGCGAGTGGACGATTTAGCCCGCGCTGGATTGAGCCTTGGCTTTCGCCTTCGTCAGCGTCCAGTTAGGCCGCACGTAGTGGCAGGTGTAGCCGTGAGGAATACGCTCCAGGTAATCCTGGTGCTCAGGCTCCGCTTCCCAGAAAGGACCAGCCGGCGCGACTTCTGTCGCCACCCGCCCAGGCCACAGACCGGAGGCGTTGACATCCGCAATCGTCTCGTCAGCAATCCTTTGCTGCTCTGCGTCGGTATAATAGATGCCCGAACGGTAGCTTGTACCCCGATCGTTTCCCTGCCGATTGAGAGTCGTCGGATCGTGGATCTGGAAGAAGAATTCCAGCAAAGTCCGGTAGGTGATCACATCGGGGTCGAAAATGATCTCGATACCCTCGGCGTGCGTACCGTGATTGCGATACGTAGCGTTGGGTACGTCGCCGCCTGTGTAGCCCACGCGCGTGCTGATCACGCCGGGGAGTTTGCGGATGAGATCCTGCATACCCCAGAAGCAGCCGCCCGCCAGGACGGCGCGATCGGTTTTCATCGTGCTCATGAAGTGTCTCCTTTTTCGGGCGTCCCAGCGGTCGGTCATATTCTCCGCAAAAATGGTGCGTCCGCAATGACGAAAGCCGCCAGAAGCGCTTGGCCCGTATCGCGCTAGATACGTCTTTGTGGGGCCGTTTGTTACCCGAGCCAATCCAACAGGCTGCACTTGAAGCGGAGGGCGGCGGCAATTGCCCTTAATGCCCGAAAATTGCGGGCTGCCCAGCCATCAGGGCGACCGCCGTACCGCAAAGCGCTTTTCAGCAAAGGATCTTTTGGAAAGTCGCGACTCGCAAAAACACCGCGCCGCTTTTTTAGTGCGGCGCGGTGGTGACGAGGGGGGACGTGTTATCAGAACTTGTAGCTCAGGCCGACGTTGAAGCTATGAATGTCGGAGTTGTCCCAGCTGGCATTTGCCGTAACCGGAGGTGCAAAGACTGTCGTGTGTGGGGTAGATGCCGAGACGCCATCGAAATTGTAGAAGAGATATTCAGTGCGCAGCAACCAATGGCTATCCAGTGCCCACTCCAGGCCCGCGCCTAGAACGTAGCCGGTATCCGTATTGGAGAATGATGTGCTTGCACTGGAGTTGGTGAAGACTTCGCGTGCTGTGTAGTCAGCATCCTTCCATGCGACGCCGCCGGTAAAATAGATAAGTGCCATCGGCGTGAGATTAAAGCCAAGTCGACCGCGCACGCTGGCCAGCCAGTTGACATCAGCCGACCACGTGTGGCCTACGGGGCCAAGCACGGCGCCAGCGGCGTTTATGTTTGTTGCGACCGACGATTCGCCGAGGTTCGTCCATTTGAAGTCGCCTTCAATTCCGATCACGAAACCGGGTGAGGCAGCCCAGTTATAGCCAATGTGGACGCCGCCGATCACGCCGCTGCTGTCGACATCACTGAATGCGGGTCTTTGATTGCAGAACGGGTAGGGCGAGCAAGCATCCGATACGTTTGCGTTTCGGGTTATGGCTCCACCCAGGTCGCCACCAATGTAGAAACCACTCCAGATATATGGTGCAGCGTACGGTACGTCGTCTTTCAGTCCGCCGAAATCTGCTGCTTGGCTATTCCCGGCGAGAAATGTGGAGATGACCGCTGTTGCTGCGATTGAAAATAGGCGCCGCATACTGAAAACTCCCTCAAACAAGATACGGCAAATGATTCGCGCTCAATTCATGCTGGAGTCAATTAGACCAGATTTGTTGGGGTGTGGATCAATGCACGGATGCGAATGTTCTGTGGCTCCCTTGCCTCATCTACTCAGCGAGAGCACGATGCTTTTGATACGCTGGTGGCCGTGAGTGGACCAACTTTAGAGGCAAATTGCTCTACTTACTCTGCGGCCGCGGCGACTGCTGGCCGGCGGCGGGGACCGGCAAACTTCCATGCTGTAACGGCCTCCACCCAGTCGCCGGTGTTGAGGTAACGCAAATTCGGCTCTGCGCCCGCGCGCCACTCGAGGTTCAGCTTTTTCCGGCCATCGACGCGGATATGCAGCGCGTATGCTTCCCGCTGTTTGGGGTCGCGGTACGGTGTTTCCAGGGTGATCTCGAATTGCGCCCGCGTGTAGGATGTCTTGCGGAAGAAGTAGGTGTGCCGCGACTTGGGATCTTCTCGAAACCAACCACCCTCGACGAACTTCTCCATCACGGCATCGCGAACGCGCAAAGCGAGGAGCTTGCGCAGCTTGGTGCCGCTTGGCGTCTCCGCGGTCCGCCCCTTTCGCGGCTGCGCGGGTTGTTGGCCGGGTTCGTTGTCGTTGAAGTTGATCTTGATTTCGTCCACGGCCTTGTCGAGTTGAGTGGTCAGACTCGCGTTGAGGCTTTCTTGCACGCGCTGGAGATCGTGTTTTATGCCACCCACGTCCTGCGCGATGATGTTGACCATCGCCAGCTGATCCTCAGGCAGCGCGCGGATGTCGTTGAAGAATGTACGCCGCACCCACAGGTAAAGCCCCTTGAGCGCAAAGATAGCGAACAGCGCGAGGCTAGCGGCGATCGCAGCGTCGCTCCACAAGGGATCAAGCTTGAGACCGGCATATTTTTCGAGCAGCTCCGCGGCAGGCTCGGTGAACTCCCGCAAGATCATCCTTCATTCGAGCCGGATCGGTATTCCGGCGCGCTCCTCCGTCATGCATTCGATATGACTTAATCAGAGCACTCAGGGTTTTGCCATGATCTTGGGCTGTCGGGCCTGTGAATGGCGGGGATTATCGGTGCCGAGGACGTGAAACCCGCTGCCGGGCCCGGGCAGCGGGTCTTCCTAAGACGGGCTCGCGGGAATGAACGACGGCTGAATACCACCTTCCAGGCCGGTTCATATTGCCGGCGCTAGGTTGTCAGTCATCGGAGCCCGAATGGCTCCTGAGGCGTTCAACGGAGACATGCCGCAATGTACAAGTCAATTCTCGCCGCAACTGCCCTGGCTCTGGCTGCATCGGCTGTGCCCGCTGCCGCCTACGATAATGGCTCACGCCATTCGAATTCGTCGTCGTCGTACTCGAAGGGATACTCGAATGGGTATGCCAAAGGCTATGATCGTGGCGAGTACCGCGGAGAGCGGTTCGAACACAATCGGTATGGCTATGGCCATCACCATCATCACCGCCGTCCCTGGTGGTGGCAGCGCTACTACGGCTCGAACCGCTACTGAGTTATCCGGCACCGTCCCAAAGCCTCTCTCCTGCACCGCGGGGAGAGGCTATTTCTTTTTGTTGGGTGCGACGACCAGCTTATTTTTGCATGCTGACATGAATTCCGTCTGGTCAATGCTGTCGTCGCCGTCTGCATTGGCTTTGGCAAAGTCGGTTACGACGCCTTTTACGTCCTTCTCCTTTAAAGACGGCGCATTCTGTGGATTGATCTCAAGCCAGATGCCCGTGCAGCTATCTTCAGAGAGATCGGTGCCTGCCATCGAGTCCACCGCATCTTCCCTTTGAGCATTAGGTGCGGTCTGCACGGCATCGCCAGTTGGCTGCTGAGCCGATAGTGATCCGGCCAAACTCGCAGCGGCGAAAAGGCTTATGAGCAAGAAGTTCGCTGTTCTCATTTGGCTTCCTTTGATGGGACTATTTCTAGTCGGCCATCGACCGATAGAATGGCGACGGCCTTGTCAACGTGGTCTTCATCGACTGTAACGGTCACTAATATGTCTGTTGGATCGTGACGCGGGCCGGCCATTGGATCTTGCGTCATCGTAATGCTTTCTGCCGCGATCCCTGCCACTTCCAGTCGACCGATGGCGCTATCGGCACGATCTCTGCGCGCGAAAACTGCAAGAATGGTCTGCATTGTCGTCTCCTGACGCCTCGCTATCTGTCAACACCGGTGTCGTCGCAATGACGCTTTCAACCTGTAAGCGGAACGCATATGCCCAGCACAACGTTCGCGCCTAAGTGACTTCCTTCTCCTTTGCGAGGGGAAAAAAGCAAAAAAAGCCGCCGACCGACCGTCAGGTCAATCGGCGGCTGCTTTTCGATGCATATGTTCAAATCGATCGATTTCGACCGATCTACTCGTGGCGATAGCCTCAGCCGACGCGGAACACGGCGCCAGAAACCGAGCGTGCGCGCTCGCGAACGCGGCCACCATCGTTGCCCGACTTTACGATCCAGCGACCGTTCGAAGCGCGGCCGGTAATGATGCCCACATGATGCGGCCATACGACAACCGCGCCAACGCGCGGACCGCTTGCAGAGCGACCCCAACGGCGCCAATTGGCGGCGAGATTGTATTCGGGTCCTCCGCCAAGCTGTGTGCGCATCCACCAACCGCACCACTTGGCAGGGCGTCCGCCCGCACCCGAATAGCGCTTTGCCTCAGCCGAGGTCGTGCCCACGCTCATAACCGCGAGCGCGATAAGGAAGCTCGCCAAAATCTGCTTACGCATCCGATAACTCCTCAAGTGTCTTCGATTGCAGTGCGCAACGGCCCGCTCAATGCGGCGAAAACAAGAGGACAAATTTGACTGCGGTAAATGCGCCCACGTCTGCGAATCCGCGCGGCGTTTGCGGAAAATCAATGCAATTTCAGAAATATGTTGGATTCAAAGTGCGTTCGACAAAACGAGAACATGCGTAGGCATTAACGCTCAAATCGGACGACATGCCGCACTGTTGCTGTGCCGGTTGATTAGCCAAACGTATTGTTTTTGACATCGACACATCTGCGGCGTCGTAAAGCTCGCTAGTTGCTTACTGCAGAAAAAATTGAGCGGCTCGCAGACGGGGGAACCTGCGAGCCGCTGGGGGTCGCCTCAAGGGGGGAAGAGGCTTAGATGCTGGAGGGTGAATACGTTCACCGGCCATTGCATCAGCCAATAAACGCCACGCGCCAAAAGCGGTTCCGCTCAGTCGAACAAAACTCCGAGAAAGTTTCGGGTTGCCTCGGGGTGGCGTTTTCACGACGGCTTGTGGCGCTCTCCTCACCATCACCGAATGCGGCGCGTCAGCGCCATGCACTATCTTGTCTGCGCGCTGATGTGCAGGGGTCCAGGATACCCGAAAAATCCTTACGTATTCACACGCATGGGGGAAGCGTTCCGCGGTGGGAACGAAACATATGTGAGGTGGTTGTACCCGGTGGCGGGTTCGGCGGGTTTAATCCATTCGGATCAATTTCTCTGATCGGTTGTTTCCGTTTGAGATCTGCCGACAGCCAGCGTTATCGAAAGACACCGTTTTATCAGGACGGGAGAGAGTGCGATGCAGCGTGATTTGAGGGCGATAGAGCAAAGCGATTTCGAAATGCGCGCGAGCGCAGAGTTTCCGCAGGCGAGCCTAGAGATGAAGGACGATCGGCTTAACGACGAGGAGTTCGTCGGGACCGTCTATGAGATACCTAGTGCGTCGGATGAAAAAGACCTACTCATGGACGAGCTTCATCATCGTGTCCGAAACAACCTTCAGATCGTCAATGCGCTGATCTCTGAGCAAGCTGGTAAGATCGGCAATACGCAGGAGAAGCAGGCGCTCGGGGTAATCCAGCGGCAAATTGTGGCGCTGGGTATCGTACACCGGTACCTACACCAGCCCGGAATGCCCAGCCTCTTTGATCTTTCTCTGCTGGTTCGCGATCTTGTGTGCGAAAAGGCGACGCGCTATTGCGAAATCGACTTTGAGCTGGTCCTCGGCGTAAACACGCTGCTCGCACCCTCGCGCTCGGCATCGGCTGCTGCGCTGGCGATTGACGAACTCTTGAGTGTGCTCGCTGAAGCATCCGTTGCCAAGGTCACGGACACGATCCGGGTTCGGCTCGACAAGCGCGATCGGCTGAGTGTGTTGACCGTAGCCGCGAAGGGCGCGCGGCAAAGTGCTGACCTCTCGCGGGCACGCAGGTTGGTGGAAGGCCTTGGTGGCAGTCTGAATGTCGTTCGCGCCGACGGAGCATATGAAATAACGTTTCCGGGCTCTTGATTATGGGCTTCCTCAAGATCCTTCTGGTGGAAGATGAGTTCCTAATCGCGCTCGATCTCGAGCAGATTCTTCAGGACGCAGGCCACACTGTTTGCGGAATTGCGACCAATCGCGATGAAGCAATCATGCTGGCACGCTCTCAAACCCCGCATCTGGTCTTCTTGGATATGAACTTGTCTGACGGATTGACCGGCCCAGATATAGCGAGAGAATTCCTGCGCTCCGGCGGGCCTCGCGCCGTCTATCTCTCCGCAAACGCAAGCAGACTGCCGCAAAACTTTGACGAGGTTATTGGCGTTATTGCGAAGCCTTTTGCGCCCCGCGAGGTGCTCGACGCCGCTGCTTATCTAGCTGAAGGTCTGCTCGCCCCGCCGCCAAAATTACCTCGACCGGCCAGCTTGCGCCTCTCTATGGCGATCGCCCAGGAGTGGGGTAATTTCTCATAGCTTTAAATGACGAGAGCTTTTCTAATCGTGGACAAGCGAACTGTGGAATATGCCGATGTCACGTCCGCGTCCGAGACCGAATGCGTTGTGGGAGATGCTCTTGGCGGACGCATAGGTCTGCAAGTAGTTGACGGCGCCACGACATATCGAGCCAGCTTGCCGCAAGCTTTGAGCGAACCTGCTGCGACTTAAGCGAAGATTTTCTCGAGACCAAAGCCGATGCGGCTTTGGCGCCGATCGTATTCGTGTGCATCGTCGTCATGGCGTTTCGTCCCTGATGTTGCGGTCTTCCCAGCTTTGGACAAAAACGTCTGCGCTCCCTGTCGGTTCCCCTCTCAGGGCGTCGAACAGTCTGCAAAAAGGGCTCCAGCATGGCGCTGGAGCCCAAAGTAAGGAACGTCGAAATTCTATTTTTGGTGCGTCGATAGTCGGATCGATTACTTCTCGATCTTGGGCAAAGCGTTGGCCTGATCCGACGGGATTGTCAGGATCACACGATCGTTCTGCAGCTTTAAGTCTTTCGGTTCGATGCGAACGCGGGTTTCACCAAGGCCCAGGAATCCGCCGATATCGGCATGAAGTTCCGTTACGTGGCCGGAGTTGTCGCGCAAGATTTCAACGACCTCACCGAGGTTCTTGCCGTCGCTCGAATAAACGACCTTGTCGACCCAAGCCTTCGCTTCGTCATCGGTCATCATCGGACCTTTAGCGTCCGCGGTCGTTGCAGGAGCAGCCGCACTTTCACCCGTTGTCATGGTCGAAGGATCGGTCGCCGACGGGGACGTGGCGGATGGGCTCGGTGTTACTGGAGCAGCCTCGGCGTTTGCTGGCGGATCAGCAGGAACGGTGCTGTCGGACTGCTGTGCAAACGCAGTCGACGTCATGAGTGCCGCGCTCAGCGCGAGAATGGGAAAGAACTTCATGCTCAAAACTCCTTGTGACGTTTTTTCCGGGAGGGACATGCCGTCTCGGCAGTCGGGGAAAAAACGACCCGTCGGAGAAATTGTTCCGCATGGCGCGGTCGCTTGTCGCAGAAAAGGGGCGGAAAGTGCCGATTTTACGGGGGAAATTGTATATTCTAACGAAATGCGATTTTGCGATGGATGGCCAAATTAGTTGGCCATCGCGTGTGCATTTGTGGGCGCGCGATCATGATTGTCGTTCGCATGTTGTTGCGTGCCGTGTGCTTCGCGACGTGCGCCGTACACAAATTCGGCTCCCGCAATATCGCCCGATGACAGCCCATGCAGAGACTCGTCATATCGAAACGACATCAGTTGCCCGCGTGCAACCGGGTGATCGAGACCGATGGCGTGACCAATCTCATGCGTCAGAGTGTACTGAAGGTCATATACGGCTCGATCGCCATCAAACCCGATTTTCCACTTACGCATGGGGTTCAAGCAGACTTGCGCGCGCTTGATCTCACTATAGCCGTCTAGAACGCGCGTTCCGGGCGTAACGTTGGAGAACGCATATCCCTGAGGGACAACCTGTTCGCCAATGACAATCGCGGCTTTGGATGGATCGTCGATCTCCACAAATCTCATATTCGCGGCACGTTCCCACGACGAAAATGCCGATTTCAGAGCACCGCGAAAGCGCTCGGTGTCAATCCCGGATTTTTCGAGCATATTGCCAGGCTGGCGGATGCGATTGCAATTTATCGCATCATCGAACTCCATCTCCGAGCGCGCGATTGCGTAGCTTAACACCACTTGGCCAGCTCGGTTCGGGAACCATCGGACGGGATGACCGTTCATAACGAGTGGTTGAAAAAGATCACTCGCGTTGGCGTGGCCAGCAGATATCGTCGCGCACAGCATAAAAGCAGCGAAAAGTCGCAAAGTCCCCCCCAGCACTTCCCTTCCTCCTGCGTGTCCCCACCTAGAGAAGCAAGTTCAGCAAATCAGAGCGCCGTTGGCAAGTTAACCAATTGGCGGGTGGTGAGTGAAAAAAGGTTCAATCGGGCGGCAGGGATTTCCGCTTCTAAGCTTTCTATTCTCTTGATAATGTTCGCCTATTGCGTCCATTCCAATGAAAGGCGCTACGTAGATTGAGTCTCAGTGTCCAACCGTTGATGAACACGCGATTCAAGAGCGTTCTGCCGGCTCTGGTCGTGCTGCTTCTTGCCATGGCAGCCGCGTCTCTAACCGCGCTGCTGGTCAAGAGAGATGTGGGTCTCGTCGAGAAATCCCAATTTGAGTCTGAGGCAGGTGAAGTGCGAGACGCCGTCGCCGATGCCATGAACGCCTATGGGATGGTTCTGCGGGCGGGCGTGGGGATGTTCAAGGCTCAAGGACAGCTTACCGCCGCCCCATGGAAAACCTTTGTTGAAACGCTCGACGTTGGCGCCGCGTATCCTGGCTTTCAAGGCCTCGGCTATAGCGCGGTCGTTCATAAAGATCAGATTGAGGCATTGGAGAACGAACAACATCGTCTGGGTAACACGACGTTCAAGGTACATCCTCTGGGAGATCGTGCTTACTACACCGCGATCATGTTCCTTGAGCCGGATGATTGGCGCAATCGTCGTGCGTTGGGCTTTGACATGTTCTCCGAACCGGTGCGCCGGGAAGCGATGGAGCGGGCACGCGATAGCGGGCGGCCGGCATTATCCGGCAAAGTCACTTTGCTGCAAGAAACCGACAACGATGTTCAAGCCGGAACTTTGTTATACCTGCCGATCTATACGGGCGATCAAGAGCCGAATGACATTCAAGGCCGCCGCTCGCGCCTGACAGGCTTTATGTATGCAGCCTTTCGCATGAAGGACCTGTTGCGTTCGGTATTGAAGGGACAAACTCCGGCGCAACTGAGTGCATTTGATATCACGGTCTACGATGGTTCGGTGGCCGACCCAAAGGCGGTTCTATTCTCCAGCACCTCGAAGGACCAGGCACGCTCTCATGCCTTCAAGCTGCGTTACCCGCTGGAGGTGGCAGGTGAGGCATGGACGATGGACGTTTCGGCCGACCGGCCGATGAGTCCATCGATTGACCGCTCTAAGCCTTGGCTTGTACTCGTCGCAGGCTCGATCATTGCCGTCCTCGTAGCGGGCATCACAGGATCGTTGGCGCTGTCGCGCGAGAAGATGCAGGCCACGCAGGAAGCGCTTGCCAAGGAAGTGACCGAGCGCAAGCGCGCGCAGGAAGCGGCAGAGATGGCTAACAATGAACTGATCCACCGGGTAAAAAATACGCTGGCTGTCGTCTCGGCTATCGCCTCGCAAACGGTGCGCTATTCCTCCAGCCTAAAGGACTTTTCCACCGCCTTTCGCGAGCGTCTTGCATCGTTGGCGCGTGTGCAGGATCTTCTGCGACCCAATAGTAATGTCGAGCCCGATCTTGGGGTTTTGGTGCGCGAGGTACTTCAACCGTATGCAAGTGCTGGAAGCCACGAATTGATTGTCGAAGGGTCACGCGCTCCGATTGCACGAAATGACATTGTCTTGTTCAGTCTGGCGCTGAACGAGCTCGCGACCAATGCCATGAAATATGGCGCGTGGTCCGTTCCCGATGGCAAGGTTCGGGTCACTTGGCAACTGGAACATTCAAGCGCGAACGATGATGACGAAGGCATTTCCCACCAGGCCGAGATGATTGTCCTTCGCTGGGTTGAGGAGGGGGGCCCGCCCGTCGTTGGGGCTGCGAAAAAGGGCTTTGGCTCAGCGGTCATGCAGTTTGCAATTGAGCGTGGCTTGCGCGGGCACATCGACGTGGACTTTGCGCGCGAGGGCATCCGGTACACGATCCAAATCCCGCTAAAACCTGCTCAAATCGTCTCGGAAAACGAAAAGACGAATTTGGAGATGGCGAGCTGATTTGTTCGGCTGGGTCCCATTAGTCCAAACTCGTCCTGCGGTATGGTTGCGCAAGTCGTGTATGCACGCGCTTGCGAACATGAGAGGCGCGAGCGATGGCCTCGCTCAGCTCATCGTTGCCCCGTGCCGCGATCGCCATTTCCAAAGAGGTCGGGCGATCAAGCCGACCGGCAACAAAGTCGCTGACGAGGCTTGTTTCGAATGCCGCGAGGGTTGCTAGCCGTTCCATTACAGAATTCCCGTGAGGTTCAGAACGATCAGCAAGGTAATCGGAACGCCAAGAAGCCAAAGAACAACGTTTTTCATGTTACGTCTCCATCGAACTACGTTTCATTGAGCTGTCTGTAAACGTAAGGAACGATGGAAAGTTGCAGGCACGGTAGAAGTGTCGTGTGGTTGCCAATCAAGTCGCGGTAGCGAGGTCACCCCTCTCCGATATGGTTGGGACCTCTGGAATGCGCCCGAGAGGGGCGGTTCGCTTGGAGTTTAGCAGCTCGATGAACTGTTCAATGCGCATCCAATGACCCGGCATGTTCTTCTCGGTGATTTCAGTCCCACGATCCGCGCCGACCACAAACAGCGGGCTTGACGGAAAGAGGTCGGCTGCGCGCTTTACGATGAGTTTGAGTTGTGCGCTTGTGCTTTGACCTGTTGTTGCGATGACAATCTGCGGATTGTTGTGCTCGGTGGTGGCCTCGGCTCGCACGTCCGACAACGCCGTCAGACCGGATGCACCGGGTGTGGTGATTTCATAAGGCGTCATCGTGTCGAGCAATGCGGACAAGTATTCGGCCGCTAGTCGGTCTACCGGCCCGCGAGCTGGAACAACGACGATTGGATTCTCATCAGGAGCTGTGCGCTTGCTATCAGCGGTATCTATCTCGGCAATTGCCGCTGTCATCATGTCGACGGCGTCCTGCATCGAGGCGATCTGCTTATCGTCCAGGCGGTCGAGATCGTAGTCGAGGCTGGCGAGCCGCAGCGCAGGAAGCACAATCTCATCGCTCGTCTTTGCCATCGACGTTTCCGCGTTGGCTTCCTCGATTTGGCGGATGGCCTCGGAGGAGTCCTTAGAAAGGAGCCTATTGTACAGCCGTTGTTGTGGCGTCAGTGCAGGCTCGTCTCCCAAGAGCACGTTGAGAAATTCCAGTCCGGGGACGTAGCGACCGAGAACCACAATCGAAAGCGTGATCGGCACCGCGAGGATCAAGCCTATCGGTCCCCACAGCAGGGTCCATACGCTGAGTGCCAAGACGATTGCGAAAGGTGAAAGGCCGGACGTCTTACCGAGAACCAGTGGCTCCACGATGTGCCCCATGAACGGCTCGCCAATCAAGAACAGGGCGAGTGTAGCAAGAAACATCGTCCACTCTGGTTCAACGCCTGCCGCGAGGAGCAGAGGTGGTAGAGCAGCAAGCAGCGATCCGATAAATGGCACGAACCGCATGATCGCGGCGAACACGCCCCACAAAGCTGCATTGGGTACTCCGATCAGCCATAGCACTGAGCCGACGAGCACGCCGAAGCCCGCGTTAAGAGCGGCTTGCGTGAGAAAGAGCGTCGAAAGCCGGGTGCCGGCTTCCGCCATGGCAGCGGTGGCGCTCGACATGTTGTCGGTTCCGGCGATGCGAATGATACGGTCTCGCAAATCGCTGTGCTGAAGCAGGAGAAAGAACGCGAACAGAATCGTGAGAGCCGTCTTTCCTAAGGGTTCTGCTACCGTCGAGGCCATGTCTTTTAGAGACTTCAGCGTGTCAGCTCTTTCAGCAGAGGTTTTCGGCGCGGCAGCGGGCGCGGGAGGTGCGGGTGAATTTATCGGCGATGGCGATGCCGCTTCTTCGGACTTTTCATCGTTTGCACGACCAATCTCTTCAAGAACGTCCTTTTGGAGTTTGTCCACCGCCTCAGCAGCGCGTGCGAGTGCGCTGTCGCCGCCAGATCTGTTGGTAACCCACTTCACCTTGTTCATCAGATTGTAGCGATAGACGCCGATGTTGTCGGTCAGCGCCAGCATCTGATTTGAGAATGTGTAGATTCCGCTCCCTACGATTGCGGCAGCGGCCACGAGTGTCAGGGCCACTGCTGCACCATGAGGGACGCGCGCGCGGCGCATGAAGCGCACGATCGGAGCCAGCAGAAAGGCAAGGATCACCGCCAGGGCAATCGGGACGAGAATGTCCTCTCCGAAATGAAGTGCGGCGAGTATTATTGCGGCGACGATGAGAAATGACGACAAGTTCTTAACGGAATCCGCCAGCATCGGCATAGGTTCAAATCCCCTTGCCGCAGTCGGTCGCGCCTTCCCGGCGTGACGCTTTGGCGTCCAAATAGCAAATGAACGCTTAGCCTCGCAAAAGGTTGCAAGTGTAAATCGGCTTCTAAGAAATAGGCTCGGATGGTCGAGGAATGTGGAACCATCTGAGGGGGTTGGCCATTATACGGCTAACCACCGAGTTCGTGACGCGGGCCCGCCGCGGCACCCGACGTTTCAAGATCTCACCCCATTTGGTGGGGGTTCATGAGGGCTTCGTCGAGCATTTTTCGAGCAACTGAATCGTTCTTATCAGGAGGTAATCCATGTCGAGCACCACCGACAAAATCAAAGGTTATGCCAACGAAGCGTTGGGCAACGTGAAGGCTGGCGTTGGCAGGATAGTCGGATCTGAAAAGATGGAGTTTGAGGGCCGCGCTCAAGCGATGAAGGGTGAAGCCCAGAAAGTCGTCGGCGAAGCCAAAGATATTGCGGCGGACACGTACGATGCTGCCGAAGATGCGGTGCACGAAGCAAGCGACACAGTTCGTCGCTCCGGTTTGAAAGATAAGGTTACAGGCGTTGCTAACGAGGCAATCGGCAAGACCAAGCAAGCTATCGGCCGAGGAATTGGCGACGCAGGCCTAGAAGCGGAAGGCAAGGCCCAAGAGGTTGCTGGCGACGTTCAGAGAGCTGTTGGGACGGCCAAAAGCAAAATCTAAAAGCGTCGGCACACGTCAAATTCTAGTATCAAAATGCCCTCCGTTCTCCCAAGAACGGGGGGTTTTCCTTTTTGATTCGCGGTGTGAGCTTTCATCATCCGCGGCAGTGGTAACCACGATTATTGTTCTTCGTGCATTTGAAGCGGAACCCTCCGAAGCGCCGGGCGTTACCTGACAGGATCATTTAGGAGCATTTATCATGGGTAATCTTCTTCATTATGCGATTGTTTTTCTGGTCGTTGCGCTAGGCGCGGCGTTCTTGGGATTTGGTGGTGTCGCTGGTACGGCTATGGAAGGCGCGCGCATCCTGTTCTGGGTTGCCATCGTGCTGTTCGTCGTTTCGCTCATCGGCGGCATGATGAGACGAACCTGACGACGCATTGTCATTATTTGCGATGGGCCGGTTGCCGTAGAGCTGCCGGCCTTTCGTGTATGGTGATATGCTTACTGCCGCCGGAGGGTGGTCCTAAATGAGTGCTCCAGAACAGAAATCTGCACCTGAAACGAAAAAGAGTCCGGCGTTCCGCTTCTCTTCGCCCACGCAAAGTGTGATGGCGGGGGCTGCGGTTTTGCTGCCAACTTTGACGTTGGTTCCGCTGGGAGGTCTTTATCTCTGGGAGCACAGACTGCTTTTGTGGTGGGCGCTGGCAGCGTTGATTATGGCAGCCGGTATCAGCCTGGCGCTGCGCTATGCGCTTCCGCCTCACACGCGCGCAGATCCCATACCGCCGGGCGACCAGCAGTCCAAGGGCGACGTCCATTGGACAAGGTCTGAAGCCGAGGCCTGGAAAGATGTTCTTGCGATCGCCGCGCGCGTCGATGTCGACAAGATGACCAGCACTGATTATTTCGTCGAATTGGGGCAGCAGACGTTGGATAGCGTTGCAAAGAGATTGCACGGCGAGAAGCCGGATGCGCTCTGGCGCTTCACGCTGCCTGAAGCTCTGGCCATTGTTGAGCGGGTTTCGCGACGGCTCGGCAAGTTCGTTGTGGCTTCGGTTCCGTTTGGTGACCGATTGACGGTTGCGCAGGTTCTTGCGGCTTATCGCTGGCGTGGCGCAATGGACGTCGCCGAACGAGCCTACGATATCTGGCGCATTCTTCGTATCGTCAATCCGGCGACCGCGGTGACCAATGAAGCGCGGGAGCGACTGTCTCGGGCTCTCTATGATTACGGCAAGGAGCATGTGTCCAGGCGCATCGCTGAAGCATTTGTCGAAGAAGTCGGCCGCGCCGCCATTGATCTTTATGGCGGCCGATTGAAGGTCGCGGAGCGTTTGAAAGTTACCGAAGAACCCGAACTCGATCTCGGGGCTTTGGATCACCTCAGCAAGCAACGCGTCGTATTGCGCCTGGTCATTGGCGGCGGGAGCCGGAGCGACAGGTTGGGCGTTGCGTCGTTACTTTCGGATGCGCTCGACAAGAAGGCGATCTCGCGCACGACAGCGCCGGACATGGCGATCACCGTCGTCGATCAGCCGGAAGCTTTGCGCTCTGAGGCGGCCGATACCATTCCCGCGGTCAAAGAGTTGGATGGCGCCGACATTGTCGTGTGGCTGGCTGCCGACGAGACCAAGGAAGCGGACCTAGCTGTGATGAAGGCGTTGAGAACCGCTCAGGAGGCGCTGTCGGCTGACGAAATTCCACCCTTGCTCTTACCTACCTTTGTCCAGGCTGGGCCGGATCAACGCAGTAAGGCCGAGCTTGAAGCGGCTTCTCGATCATTGACGAGCACATTGGGTAGTCCGTTCGTCAGTGGCGTGATGCTTGGACAAATCGATGTGGCGGCGCCGGATGACATGGCTCCGCTTGTTGACGCGATAGCCGATCGCCTCGCGCAGGCGAGACGGGTCCACACGATACGTAGGATCTCTGATGCCAAGCGTACTGGGGGCTGGGGAAATGCCGCCCGTCAGGCATGGCGTGCGGCAGGATCACTGACGCGAGCCGTTACGCGACGTTCAAAACGCTAACCTGTCAGCTGCGGGACCGGAAATTGCAGGGTCTCAGTGGAACTCAGGGCAACTCCTCCACGTTCTTGCTGGTGAGAGCCTGCAGGGGCAGGCCTGTCTAACAGATTTTTATAGGAGCTTGTCATGGCTTATTCGGCCTCTAACACTTCGGACTTGCGTCGCGATGCCCAGCAGGGCGCGCGCGAAGCTGCGAACGATCTTGCGGGTAAAGCAGCCGATCTGGCAGACAAGGCAAGCAAGCATTTCGACAGCGCTGTCGAGGGCGCGGAGGCAGCAGCCCGCGAGTTTGCTGGCCAAGGGCGCGAAGCAGGCGAACACATCAGCGAAGTTGCCGGAAACCTTAAAACCGCAGTAGACAAATCGCTCAAGGATCAACCCTTGACGACGCTGGCAATGGCTGCGGCAGCCGGATTCGTGATCGGCGCATTGTGGAAGAGTTAAGCCTCGTCGACGAGCCAGGTGGCGACAAGAATTTGAAAAGGGTTAGCCGATGATTTTTCAGTCCGTGATACGTCGCGCAGAGACTGCGATCGAGAACATGGTCGATCAAGCGCTGGCGCGTGTCATGGTTGCGCTTCCCCTGCTTGTCGCCGCTGGTTTTGCCACTGCGGCGCTCTCGACCTACCTCAACACTAGGTACGGAACGCAAAACGGCCACCTCATCATGGCGGGTGCGTTCGCGGCGATGGGGTTGGTTGCGATGCTGTACGTCAGCTCCATGGGATCATCTAGCAGCGTTAGTGACGGCGAGGTTGATGCCGCTAACCAAGAAAATTCGTCGAGTGATCAGGCTTCCGCCGATGCGACAGCGAGTGCATTCACCGATGCAGAACGCGAATTGATGACGAGCGTTCTAACAACCGCTGCGCCGATCGCAGTACCAGGGCTTATGCGGACCGTTATTCGCAATCTGCCGTTGGTAATCTTGATCTTGATTGTTGGCTTCATCTTGACCCGTGTCACAAGTTCGGAAGCCAATGAGGAAAAGGCCAAAATGGAGGCATCCGGAGTGGCAGAAGCGGCATAAAATGGTTATTTTTATCAGCAACTTGAGCTGGGCTCCAAATTTTTTCCGTTTGTGTGGAACCACGTTTCTAGTTGCGCGTTCCCGAAGGCTAGCGGCAATTGCGCTTGCTGTCGGTGGGGCCGCTGTGGAAGTTACGAAGGGGCAGTTCCTAATGTCGGAAAAAGATGAGAGCAAAGATCGCAGGTCGATGTCTAGCGCACAACAGATCACACGTTCAAACCAGTTAGATGCTCCCGCGGAACTTGGAAACGAAATCGCCAAGCAACTGCGAGCTCTCTACGGCAAGCAGGTTTCTGAGCCTCTACCAGAAAAATTCGCAAACCTTCTTGATCAGCTGGCGAAATCCGAGCGCAAGGGATAGTCGATGAGTAGTCAATTCCAAGACGATTTGGCTTCTCTCGTTCCCAATCTTCGGGCATTCGCCAAGTCGCTTTCAGGCAACGCCGACTACGCGGACGATTTGGTGCAGGAGACCCTCATCAAGGCGTGGAAGAATCGTAGCACGTTTGCTGAAGGGTCGAACTTGAAAGCCTGGCTATTCACAATCCTTCGCAATACGTTTCTGTCCGACAGGCGTAAGCGCAAGTTCGAGGTCGAGGATCCAGATGGTGCATTCTCGGCCAAGCTTTCGACGCAAGGTGAGCAGTCGGCACACATGGATTTTCTCGACTTTTCCGAAGCATTCGAGAAATTACCCGACGATCAGCGCGAAGCATTGGTGCTGATCGGAGCGGAAGGCTTCTCATACGAGGAGGCCGCGCTGATGTGTGGCTGCGCGGTTGGAACAATAAAGAGCAGGGTCAACAGGGCTCGCAATAAACTCGTCGAGATGATGGATTTGGACGAACACGCCAATACTGAACAAGGTGAGGGTGATGATAAGCCTCGCCCAGTGAGGTCGGCGTCTTCGTTGGTGTGACATCACAAACCTCACTTTGGAACGATGCACTCGGCCGCGTGAGTCCTTATGTTGGCCTGAAATGTTTGGTGGAATACGAGCAAGGAAAAGGATCGGGGAAAATGCAAATGACAGAAACGATTGCCGATCTGGTGGCGCCGCAGCTGCCATTTTTGCGCAGGTTCGCGCGTGCCTTGACGGGTTCGCAGGAGCAAGGCGATGCTTACGTCGTGGCGACGCTCGAAACGTTTGTTGCTGATCCGCGCACCTTTCGCCGTGACATTCCTGCAAAAGCCGCGGTCTATCAGACGTTCCTCAACGTATGGAACGCAATGCCGATGAACCAAACTGCCGACGCAATGGCGGGATCTGCTTTGGAAGAGGCGGCTCAACGACGTATCGAGACATTAACGCCGCTGCCGCGCCAAGCGTTCCTCCTGGCCGCGGTAGAGGAGTTCTCGACGAAAGACATGGCGATTGTCCTGGATCGCAGTGAGGATGAAGTGCGTAAGCTGGTCGACAAGGCCGGTCGCGAAATCTCCGAGCAGATCTCTGCCCGCGTCCTCATCATCGAAGACGAACCCCTCATCGCGATGGATATCGAGAACCTCGTCGGAGATATCGGTCATGAAGTGGTCGGCATCGCAACGACGCGGGATGAGGCAACTAAGATGGCCTCGAAGAGTAAGCCGGGTCTTATTCTTGCCGACGTTCAGCTTGCTGATGGAAGCTCAGGCATTGATGCTGTGAACGACATCATCAAGACGCTCAACGTCCCGGTCATTTTTATCACGGCCTATCCTGAGCGCCTGCTGACCGGCGAGCGTGCGGAACCCACCTTCCTGGTGACAAAGCCGTTCAAACCCGAGATGGTCAAGGCTATCATCAGCCAGGCGCTTTTCTTCGATATGTGTGCAGGAACTCCTTCGAGCGTGAACTAAGACAACAGCGCACGAGTGCAAGCGTATCGTGCGGGAAGAAACCGGTGCCGAATGGAAGGAGAATGAGCCAAGATAGGAAAGTTCCATCGCCTTTTGGGAGCGCGCAGACGAGTGATGGTGCAAATGCTTCCTCCCTTGCGCTGCAGCTTCTCGCCTCCAGTCCTTGGAGCGCGGCCCTGCTTTACCCGGACGGGCGTATTCGCGCTATCAATTCAACTGCGCTGGAGCTGTTCGGCTCGGTTCAGGATGCGAACCTCGAAGGTCGGGACATGTCGAGTCTTTGGCCGTCGGACAGTGCTGAAATCATAGAATCAGCCATAGAACGGGCGAGCAAGGGGATGCGCGTCGTGGAGACGGCCTATCGACCGTCTGGCAAGGGCGTTCCGCGATGGATTGAAGTCACTCTATCCCCCATCAGAAACGACGATGGAACGCTTGCCTGGGTTATGTGCAACCTGCGCGATGCGACCCAACTCACAACTATGCAGCATTCGCTCAGCGTCAGCGAAAAGCGCTTTCGCGCGCTCGCCGATAACATTGCGCAACTGGCATGGATGGCCGACGCGCAAGGGTACATCTTTTGGTACAACAAACGCTGGTTCGACTATACGGGCATGACGTTGCCTGACATGGAGGGGTGGGGCTGGAAGAACGTCCATCATCCCGATCATATCGACCGTGTGATGCGCAAGTGGGAATCCAACCTCGAAAGCGGTCAGGTTTGGGAGGACACCTTCCCGCTTCGCGCTGCAAATGGAAGCTACCGTTGGTTCCTATCTCGCGCGATGCCGATCAGGGACGCTGCCGACAATATCGAGCTTTGGTGCGGAACCAATACTGACATCACCGAACAACGTCTTGCAACGCAGCGTCTGCGCCAGAAGGCACGACTGATTGAGCTTTCGCACGAGGCCATTTTTTCCTGGGACCTGACCGGCGCGATCATAAGTTGGAATCGCGGCTGCCAGGAACTTTATGGCTATTCTCAGCGCGAAGCGATCGGCAGGGTCAGTCATGAACTCCTGAGATCCGAACACTGCGTCCCCTTGCCCGAGATGCTCGAAATTCTCAAAAGCGAAGGGGTGTGGTCGGGCGAAATCCTGCATTACGCAAAGGACGGGACCAAGGTTCTGGTCGATAGCCGCCACGAACTTCTCGGCGTCGGTGGCCGCCATATAGTACTTGAGTCAAACCGCGACATCAGCGAGCGCCGCAAAGGTGACGAGATCAGGAACATGCTGGTTGCCGAGCTCAATCACCGTGTCAAGAACACCTTGGCGATTGTGCAATCCATCGCCGGACAGACTGCGCGCACAAGCACAAGTATCGAGCAGTTTGTTGGCAGCTTCCGGGGCCGGCTGCATTCGCTATCCAATGCTCATAACGTCCTGACCGACGCCCATTGGTACGGCGCGGACTTGCGCAATCTCCTGGTTTCTGAACTTGCCGTCACGCTTGGTTCAACGGAGAACATAACTATCGAAGGCGAGAATGTATTCTTGTCGCCGCAAAGTGCGTTGCAGTTCACGCTCGTGCTACATGAGTTGGCAAGCAACGCTCTCAAGTATGGCGCATTGTCCTGTCCTTCCGGGCGTGTGGAAATCAGTTGGAAACGGACGGGTCCGAAAGGCGAAGTGCTTAATTTCGTTTGGCGCGAAATGGGCGGGCCGAAAGTAAGCTCGCCGACGCGGCGCGGATTTGGAACACTGCTGATTGAAAGGTCTGGCGGACTGCCGCACATGAAGACCGATCTCAGGTTCAATCAGTCGGGCGTAGAGTGCCTCATCGAAGCAAATCTCGATGATGACGCCATCAGTGAACCGGTTATGTTCAATCCAATTCGCAAGGAAGCGCCTCTGGAGGTTCATGCGCGCCCAGAGACGCCATCGTCAGTTGGAGATTCTCAGCGCATTTTGCTGATTGTGGATGACCCTTTGGTCGTTCTTGAGCTGCAGCAGACGCTCATTGATGCCGGATTTAAACCTGTAGGGCCGGCAACGACGGTTGAGAGCGTGCTTGAGGCCATCGCCAGAGGTGGTGCAGATGCCGCGATCGTCGATGTAGCATTTTTGGGGTCGTCTACATCGAAGGTAATCCAGCGCCTTGAGGCGGACGGCGTCCCCTTCATCTTGCTGACCCGCGATGGGGCTGGCGTCGAGGAGAGCGCGCAAGGCCGAACGTTTCGGCGGGGGGCGAGGATATCGCTGCTGCTCGACACCCTCTCCGAACTATTGGCGTGAAGTTTCGACCCCTGATCAAGGGGCGAAAACGACTTCCAAAGCACCTAAGACTGAAGTCTAGCATTGATGGTGGTCAATGTTGCGGGCAAACCTAAGCCTAGCATTAGCCTTTTAGAGTGGTTGGTGAGGAGGCGGCTGGATGACCAAATCTCATACGAGAGTTGCAGTTATGCTGGCTACCGTGTTGGGTTTCGCTTCGATGGCCCATGCTGACGCGCCGAAGCCGCCGCCCGGCAGTGCTCTTGCCGGCAAGGGCATTGCGAAACTTAAGTGTGCAGGCTGTCACAACGTCGATAAGAATGATAAACCCTCTCCCAACCTGAAGGCTCCACCTTTCGTGGTTATTGCCAAAACGCAGCTTGTCACGGTGCGCGAAGTGGATCAGTGGCTTCAGGCTGCGCATCATGACATGCCGGACCTAAGTCTGGATTCGGGGCAGCGCGGCGACATCATTGCGTATCTGCAGAGCCTCTCACCCAAAGACCCCATCCAATAGCGCATCAGCCGAGTTTAAAGGTTTAAAAGTGCAAAGCCGCGTGGCTCGGCCCCGCGGCTTTCTCATGTTCGCATTTCGCAAAGCTGTTGCCCGGCAACTGGGTAATCAGCGCGGCGCGAGTACCATCACCATCTGTCGGCCCTCGAAGCGCGGTTCGCTTTCGACTTTTGCCAGAGTTTCGGTGTCGGCTTTAACCCGCTGAAGGACTTCCATGCCGAGTTGGGAGTGCGCCACTTCGCGGCCGCGGAAACGAAGGGTGATCTTCACCTTGTCTCCATCTTCGAAGAACCGCCTTATCGCACGCATCTTCACGTCATAGTCGTGATCGTCGATGCCGGGACGCATCTTGATCTCTTTGATTTCGACGATCTTCTGGTTCTTACGCGCTTCGGCAGCCTTCTTCTGTTCTTGATATTTGAACTTGCCAAAGTCGAGGATTTTGCAGACGGGCGGCTCTGCGTCGGGCGACACCTCGACAAGATCGAGGCCGGCGGCTTCGGCGCGGGCGAGGGCGTCAAACTTGGCAACCACGCCGACATTCTGGCCGGTTTCATCGATTAATCGAACTTCACGGGCGCGAATCTGGTCATTAATGCGGGGCCCGGATTGTTCCCGGCTCTGAGGCTCGGGGCGCATTGGCTTTCGGATGGTGTTTCTCCTATCGCTGTTTCAATGTAACGGCTGCTTGCCACCGTGCCAGAAATGCATGGCTAAACCGGAGGGTGTATCTGCCGGGGCAGAAGATCGGGAACCTTTGGGGACAAGTCAAGGTCCAGCTGCGCCTGTAAGGCTGAAATCAGCCTACTTTCGTAAGCTTGCGTGTCTTTGTCGCCGACTTTAAGGCCCATTTGGCCGGATCATTGACGTAAATGTCGGTACCAGGGAAATCGTCTTTGAAAGTGCGGAAGGGGCCGGTATGGGAAAGAGCGACGGCAATGGGCGGAATTAGGTGAGCGGAATCCAAACAGAATGACGCCTCAGACAATTATCTGCATGAAGTGGGGAACACGGTACGGGCCCGAGTTCGTTAACCGCCTTGCCTCGATGGTGAGGCGCAGCACAAGGCGTCCGACACGGTTTATCTGCTTCACCGATAACGTCGCTGGGGTCGAGGCTGAAGCGCACGCCATAGAGCTACACCCTCTGCCTCCGATCAAGATCCCCGACCGCGTCGCCTGGACGCCATGGCGGAAGCTGTCTGTGTGGCAATATCCGCTTGCCGGTCTCGAAGGAGATGTCTTGTTCCTGGACGTCGATCTGGTGATTACGGGTGGGCTTGACGATTTCTTTGACTTCGAGCCGGGTAAGTACGTCGCCATCGATAATTGGACCCAGCCGGGCAAGCGTGTTGGCAACACATCTGCCTTCAGGTTTCCCGTGGGTCGATACAAACATATCTTCGATGACTTCGTCACCAATCCGGAAGCGATCCTCTCGAAGTGGCGTATCGAGCAGCAGTACATCTCGGACTCCATAGATGAGATGTTGCTCTGGCCCAAGGCTTGGTGCGTCAGTTTCAAGCACTCGCTTCTCCCACCCTGGCCTTTGAACTTCTTCAAGGTGGCGCAACTCACACCCGACGCGCGCATCGTAGCGTTCACCGGAAAGCCCGATCCGGACGATGCGCTGATTGGCGCATGGCCCGGACGCACCTTGCGACAGAAGTTCTACAAGCACGTTAGGCCAACCCCTTGGATCGCTGAACATTGGAGATAAGATGCGTAGCGATCTCGCCAACGGCATCTTGCATGGTGGTGGCGAAAGTTTCGCTGGAGCGGCTTCTTTAGGCATCGGAATTTTGTCTTGGCACGGCTATGAAACGCTCCGGGCAACGTTGGTATCGCTACGCCAGCCTGGTTTCTTGGAACTCTTCAACGAGCACGTTGTCTTCTTTCCGGAAATCACGCACGAAGGTCGTGCGCTTGCGGCCGAATTTGGTTTTGAAGCTCACGGTCTGCCCGACAACAAGGGCATCATGGAGGGATTTCGGGGGCTCGCGTCGAGTATGTCGAGCACATTTGTGCTTATGCTGGAGAATGATTGTCCGCTGATCGAGACTGTCGAGGAAGCGACATCGCAGATTACTCTGGCGCGGATGCTTCTTCAAAGTGGACGTGCTCAGGTGATCCGGTTGAGGTCGCGCCGTGAACCCGGTGAAAACTTTGAAGCCACGAGAAAGTACAAACGCTACTATCCGCGGCCCGAAGTCTCATTACAAAGCCGTGTGCTGTCAGTGGTATTGAGAGCAATGCGTCCTTACAAGGCGCGTCGCCTCATCGGAACGTCGGTTTATGTCGACAGCAAGCCTGAGGCTCGGTTCCCAAGCGATGTGCATGCCGTGGAGGGTGGCTTCTATCTCTTGCCGACAGCCGTTATTCCATGGACGAACCAATCCATTATGATCGATCGCAAGTTCTTTCTGGACAAAATCATCGCCCGATCCCTCAGCGTCAGCGGGCGTCGCCAGACCAATGGTTACAAGAACATCGAGATTGAGCTGAACGGCTCCTGGTGGCGCAAGCAGCCGTGGAAGATTGCCGTCGCGCCTGGGTTGTTCACCCACCGGCGGATTGGGTACAGAGGCTATTGACGGTCAAGCGGCTGTCTTTCCGTGGCGCCTGCGCGCCAAAACACGCTCGTAAACGGCAAGTGTCTTGCTGGTCAGTTGCTCAAGCGTAAAACGCGCGCGTACATGGTCGCTGCCGCGTTTCCCGCAGGCCTCACGCTCGTCGCTACTCCACGAAAGCATTTTCTCGATTGCGTCTGCCAGTGCCTTTGAGTTGGCATACGGCACACGCAGGCCGGACGCGGCATCAGGTGCAACATCCGGTGCAGTCAACGCGACTTCACGGCCCGGTCCTGTATCGGAGACGATGAGCGGAACGCCCATGGCTTGAGATTCGATCGCCACACGCGGAAGCCCCTCCTGCTCAGAAATGTTGAGCGAGATGTCGCTGATCCTATAGGCGGCGGGCATGTCGCCAACGTGCCCTGGAAATCGCAGCCACTCTCGAACGCCAAGGCGTTCGGCTTCGGTTTCGAGCTTGGTCTTGAATTCAGGCTTCTCGATCTCGCCTGCGAGGACCGCAACAATATCGCTTTGTCCACGTGCTGCGAGGAGACCGAGTGCTTCGACCAGATATTGCTGCGCCTTGCGCGGTGTGATGCGGCCCGCAAGCATCAATACCCGATCACCTTTCTTGATACCAAGTGACCGCCTGACCTCGTCCAGTCGTTCCTGCGTCAAGGAGTCGAGATCGAAGCGATCTGGATCGAACGCGCGGTGAATGACGGCAATTCGCTCCTCGGGCGTCGCGTACCGGGTTCGGATGAGATGCGCCATGTAGTCCGAAACGGCGATCACGGTATCGCTGCGCGCCATGACGCTGTTGTACCAGTTCTTGACTCGATTCTTTTCCGAATATTCGGAATGATATGTCGTGACGAAAGCGATATTGGTCTTACGCGCGGCCCAAAGCGCGCTCCACGCAGGAGCGCGGCTACGCGCATGAATGATGTCGACCTTCTCTCGCCGGATAATGTCGGCAAGCTTGTGCGCGTTCGACAGAATGCCTAATGGATTCTTGGTCGCGAGCGGCAACGTGATGTGTTCGGCGCCAAACTCAGCGAGACGGTCGGCCAGGCGTCCACCCTGGGACGCAACAAGTGCACGATGCCCGTTCTTGACGAGCGCTTCCGCAACCTGAAGGCAGCCCAGCTCCGCGCCACCTGCGCGCATGCGTGGAATGACTTGCAATACAGTCAGGCGCTCGGGCATTGTCGGTCCTTCATAACACTGTGGCCCAATTTCTGGCGGCCGGCTCGGGTTCTATAAGGCTGAGATGGACAATCCGCAAACTTTGATCGTGGGAGAAGGTCCCGTCGCGCGCGCAATCGCGTACTTAAGCGATAAACCCGCCAAAGCGCAGGCTCCCAGTCTGTTTTGGCTATCGGGGTTCATGTCGGACATGGGCTCCATGAAGGCGACCGCGCTCGTTCAATTTGCGGCCAAGCATGGCCTGGGATACACGCGTTTCGATTTTTCGGGTCATGGTCGCTCGGGCGGTGATTTCAAGCGAGGCACGATAGGTCGCTGGTTGGAAGAAGCGCGCGCTGTCTTTACTCGGGTGACGCAGGGTCCGCAGATCATTATCGGCTCCAGCATGGGCGGGTACATTGCGCTCCTCCTGCTGAAGTCGCTTCGCGAGCAGGATCCGCAGACCGCCGCGCGTATCAAGGGGCTGGTTTTGATCGCACCCGCCTGGGATATGACGGAAGAGCTGATGTGGAAGCGGTTTCCCCAGCAGGTTCGCGACGAGATCATCACACAAGGATTTCATCTTCGTCCGTCGACCTATGACGCGCCTTATACCATCACGCGCGATCTGATCGAGGATGGCCGAAAGAATCTGCTCGCTCGTTCGCCTTTCGATCCAGGTTGTCCAGTTGCCATTATACAAGGCGTGCTTGATGCGGACGTTCCGGTCGAGCATACCCGTGAGCTATTGAGCTTTCTCACGGGAGGCGACGTATGTTTGATCGAGATTGGCGACGCAGAGCATCGCTTGTCGCGGCCACAGGATCTTGATCGACTCTACCGGGAGATCGAGCGTCTTCTGTAAGCGAAGAAACGGGTTGCCACGCACTATTTGTCGGTATCGAGCGCGATGTCGGGTTCTGGGAGCTCATCGTCAAGAGCAGCTTCCAGCTCTTCTGGGCCGGCACTCTTGGCAACGTCTTCCGGCACGATCCAAACTCGATAATCCGGTGCAGTCAAAGGATGGTCGCACGTGAGATCGCCTTCGACGAGACGGCAGCTTTGATCGATCTTTGCGTTGAGCGCACGCCTCCGGTCGTGACGCACGAGGCCCAAATCCACGATTTCCAATTGGGTGTTTGCGGAGATCTCAATGCCACGGAAGGTGCATTGGCTCTTGCCCGCGCAAGCGTCGGCACCTGATGTGATGGCGTTCTTCGTGCTAAGAGCTTGTGACTCTGGCACAGGGCGGGCGTCCGAATTGGGGCCCGTGGAAATGTAGCATTCGGACTTCACACACAGGATCGGGTCGAAAGTTCTGGGCACCGAGCTGGGCTGTTCCGGCGTATGAGAGAGGACCAGCAGGACCGTCGCGCGGCCATCTGATTTTGCAGGTGAGGCGGGCTTCGCGCTCTGTGCTTCCGCGGTGCGGATCCCGACATAAGGCGCTTTGATCTTCGCTTCGATTTTGATTTGCATCGGCGCAGCAACCGGGGTTGCAGCTCTGGGCTCAGTCGTCACGACCAACGCCGGTTCGACCTTGGCTGCTTGCGCCCGCGCCTCTGCCTCGGCGCGGGCGGCGGCAAGCATCTCCTGCTCATATTCGGCGCTGGGGGGCGGAGCATTTTGCGAGCTTCTTGCAGCTTGTGAGTTTACCGCGCTTTTGATAGGGGCTGGCTTTGCCTTGGATGCGCGCTTTTGAATGTCGGGCTGGCTCTCGATAGCAAATTTCTGAGCTAGCGCATGGGCCGGATCGATTGCTTGCGCGTGGAGCGCGCTCGGCGCGGCACTCAACGCCGCCAGTGCCGGGAGGAAAAACATAAACCGCATAATCGCACTCTGATGTCGTCGCTGCAGATGACTTCTAACAAGCATACGCCGGCATCCTGGCCCCGCCAGCAAGCCTCAGATTGCGCATCATTCGGGCTGAAAGACGGTCGCCTTGCTAAAATCGCTATTTTTTTGCCGCGCCGCGCTGGGTTGCGATCGCCGCCAAACCTTCGCGATACGTGGGATAAGCAAGTCGTGGGAGTAGATCGCGTTTCATACGCGCATTCGATACGCGTTTGCTTTCGCTATAAAAACTGCGCGCCATGGGAGACAGGTCGGCCGTATCGAAATCGATCTCGGGGGGCGGAGTCCGCCCGAGCAAAGTGGCGGCGTAAACTACGACGTCTTGTGGTGGGCCCGGTTCGTCATCGGTGACGTTATAGATCTGCCCGGACGCCGACGTCTTATCGATCGCCGCAATCACGGCGCCTGCAATGTCCTCGACATGGATGCGGTTGAATACCTGCCCCGGCTTGACGAGCCGCCGGGCGGTTCCTCCAAGCACATCCTCAATGGCGCTGCGGCCGGGACCGTAGATTCCAGGAAGCCGGAAAACGTCGACGCGCTTGCCGCTCAACTGGCCCAAGGCCTGCCAGCTTTGCTCCGCGGCAAGGCGGCGTTTCCCGCGGTCGGATTTTGGACGTGCTTCGTTATCTTCGCTGACCCAGCCACCCGCCGCATCGCCGTAAACGCCGACGGTGGAGAAGTAACCGATCCATTCGACGCTTTTTGACGCCGCAATGTCTGCGCCGTGATGGATGAGCGCGGGATCGCCGTTTGCCCCAGGCGGAATGGACAAGAGAATATGGCTAGCAGTGGAGAGCAGGTCAGCAACTTCAGAACTCGGGTTCTCGCCGTCGAATAGGACAGCAGAATATCCCGCGCTCTTAAGTGTTGCGATCCTGTCTTGTGACGTCGTGGTGCCGGAAATCTTCCAACCGCGCGATGCCAGGCGGGCTGCGATGCGCTGAGCGCTGTAGCCAAGTCCGAAGCAAAACAGATGACTCATTATTGCTCTGCCTCCGTGAAGTTCCATTCGTCACGCACGGTCGCGTCGGTTTCCAAAGCGAGGCGACGGACTTTCAGAGCTGCAAATTCGCTGGGATCAGCAAGCCGCTGCAACGCCCAGACCGCCATGGCGCGTACCAACGCAGATGTATCATTCAGCAACTCGATAATGGCGGTCAGATATGTAGTGTTGGCGCTGTTGCCCGCAGCAATCAGAGCGTTGCGGACAATGCGATCACGTCCCGTGCGTTTGACGGGCGTTCCCGCGAACCGCGCGCGAAACGCCGCATCGTCAAGGGCAAGGAGGTCAGCGAGGGGCGGGTTGTCGGTCTCGGCGCGCGCCGCATACTTCGCTTCTCGCGAGGCGTGTGCAAATTTGTTCCATGGGCATACGGCAAGACAGTCGTCGCAGCCGAAAACGCGATTGGCCATGGCTTCGCGGTAATCGCGCGGGATATGGCCTTTGTGTTCTATCGACAGGTAGGCGAGGCACTTGCGCGCGTCGAGCTGGTAGGGTGCCGGAAACGCTTTGGTCGGACAGGCGTCGAGACACCGCCGACAGGAGCCGCAATGGTCAACCTCGGCGGTGTCGGCTGGCAAAGGTGCGGTGGTGAGGATTGCTCCGAGAAACAGCCACGATCCATGCTCGCGCGATACGAGGTTCGTGTGCTTTCCCTGCCATCCCAGCCCTGCCGCGGCCGCAAGCGGCTTCTCCATCAGCGGCGCGGTGTCGACGAAAATTTTTACGTCCCAGCTGCCTGCGCGCGCGATTTCGCTTGCGAGCGTTCGGATCTTAGCCTTGAGGACGTCGTGATAGTCCTTGCCCTTGGCGTAGACGGATATGATGCCCTGAGATGGGTCTTGCAGCGCGTCGAGCGGATTTGTTCTAGGTGCATAGCTCTGACCAATCATGATGGCGGATTGCGCTTCCGGCCAAAGCAGCGAAGGAGCGGCGCGCCGCTCTGCGGTATCGGCCATCCAGTTCATGTCGCCGTGGCGGCCTTCCTCAAGAAAATGCATGAGGCGCGGAGCGGCGTCTTCTATGGCATCAGGTGTCGTAATGCCGAGCGCGTCGAGACCAAGTGATCGCGCACGATCACGTATGAAGTCGAGAAGTGCTCGGCTATCGGCTGTGGTCATAGGACTTGCGCGCTCCAGCAGGCGCGGCGACGCATCAGAAGTCCAGATCGGCGTAACTGGCGGGCGGCACGACCCCGGGTACGCGATCGGCCAGCAGTGGACGGAACGCGGGGCGCGATTTCATGCGCGCATACCAGAGCTTGGATGCCGGATATTCCGACCATGGCACCTCACCCAGAAAGTCGATCACCGAAATATGGGCGGCGGCGGACAGATCTGCAAAGCTCATCTGATCGCCTGCGAGCCAGCGCCGCGTTTCGCTCAAATAGCTGACGTAGGAAAGGTGATAACGCAAGTTAACGCGCGCAGCACGCAGGATGTCGGCGTCCGGCGACTGCGGGTTGGTTGGGTGCAGACGCTGATAAACCTTTTCGATCAGCAGCTCGCGGGTTACCTCCCGGTCCAGCTTGCCGTTGAACCAATCGACCAAGCGGCGGACCTCTGCGCGCTCTTCTACGTTGCCCGGAAACAGCGACTCTGTCCGGCGGCCAGACTGGGGAGAGGATGCCGCGTTTTCGCTCAGGTACTCGGAAATGGCATAGGCCCCGCACAGCGTTAGTGCGTTCGACAACTCAAGAACAGGCAGTTCTCCGGCTGGGTTCTTGCCCAAGAAGTGAGGCCGGTATTGCCAGGGCTGTTCCTCAAAAAGTTCCGCCTCAAGTCCCAATTCGCCCATGGCAAGACGAATGCCGCGAGATTTGGGGCACAGGCGATACTGGGTCAACCGGTAGGTCGTCAAAACGGAGGCTCCACGGGATCAAGACCCGAGACCTATGCCGTGATTCGCACCCTTTGATGGTGGCCCATGGGCCCGCATCAAGGATAGGCTGGCCCGTCGTGTGCAAACTTACTCAGCAGGCGAGATGCTGGCTTCGGCTGGCGCCGTAGCCTTTTTCTTTTTGCCCAGACCGCGCACCAGCACGAAGAACACGGGTGTGAAGATCAAGCCAAACAGCGTCACGCCGATCATGCCGGAGAAAACGGCCGTTCCGAGCGACTGGCGCATTTCTGCGCCCGCGCCCGTCGCGTAGGCCAGCGGCAACACGCCAAGGATAAACGCCAATGACGTCATAAGGATTGGGCGCAGCCGGGTGCGCGCAGCTTCGACAGCGGCATCGTAGCGGTTGAGGCCACGATCTTCGGCCTGCTTGGCGAACTCCACAATCAAAATGGCGTTCTTGGCGGCCAGACCAACAAGAACGACCAGGCCGACATCGACGAGGATATTGCGATCCAGGCCCCGGAAGTTGACGCCCAGCATGGCGGCGTAGATGCACATCGGCACGATCAGGATG
Source organism: Hyphomicrobiaceae bacterium (assembly GCA_041397645.1). Lineage (NCBI taxonomy): Bacteria > Pseudomonadati > Pseudomonadota > Alphaproteobacteria > Hyphomicrobiales > Hyphomicrobiaceae > Hyphomicrobiaceae bacterium. Next base: position 1,554,689 of record JAWKWE010000004.1, read on the forward strand.
ACCGCCAGCGGCAAGGTCCAGCTCTCGTAAAGTGCGGCAAGCAACAGGAACACGAACAGCACAGCCAGCCCGAACGCAACGGCGGAAGTATTTCCGGCAAGCTTCTGCTGCAACGCGATCTCGGTCCATTCGAAGCCGAAGCCGGCCGGAAGTTTGGTTTCCACGAGCTTTTCGACCTCTGCCATGGCCTTTCCGGTCGAGTACCCGCGCGCCAACTGCACCTGCACCTCCGCCGCGGGATAGAGGTTGAAGCGCGGCACACGATAGGCGCCGGTGGTATCATGGAACGTGGCGATCGAACCGATAGGCACCATATCGCCTGTGTTGTTGCGGGTCTTCAGATTGGCGACATCGCGTAAAGTGAGACGGTATGGGTTATCTGCTTGCGCCGTGACGCGGAACGTCCTGCCGAGCAGATTAAAGTCGTTCACGAACGTAGAGCCCATGTAGGTCGAAAGCGTTTCGAATACGCGCGTGATGGGCACGCCGAGCTGCTCGGCCTTGGTGCGGTCGATGTCGGCATAAACTTCGGGCGTGCGCACGTTGAAGAGGGTGAACGCCTGAGCAAAACCTGGGGTATGGCCGAGTGGCCCCGCAACGGTCCAAGCTGCTTGTTCAAGAGCCGGCAACCCTCGACCGGTGCGATCCTGCACCCAGCCTTTGAGACCGCCGCCGGTTCCGATGCCGGGGACTGAGGGCGGTTCGAGCACGAATGCGAACGTATCGCGCAACCCTGCCATCGTTTTCCGCAGGTCCGCGAGGATGGCGTCCTTGGAGAGTCCGGTGGCCACCCGCTTTTGGAAGTCGTCGAGCACGACGAACACCACGCCTGCGTTCGGCGAGTTCACGCGCGTTGCGCCGTCAAACCCGACGAAAGCGACCGTATGCGCAACGCCGGGTCGGGAAGCAAGCATGTCGGAGGCGCGACGCACCACGGCGTCGGTACGCTGCAGCGTCGATCCGGGAGGAAGCTGAAATACCGTAATGAGGTACGCGCGGTCGAGCTGGGGAATGAGACCCGTCGGAGTCGTGTCGAGCTCCTGCTTGGTCAGATACAGAAGGCCAGCATAGACGGCGAGGAGCACAATACTGATGCGGATGAGCTTGCTCGTCAGCCAAGCGTACCCTGCCGACAACTTGTCGAAGAACCAGTTGAAGCCGGCGAAGAACCAGCGCACGGGCGCAAATAGATACCAGCCGATGCTGTGGTGCTCCTCGCCCTCCTTGTGCGGCTTGAGCAGTACGGCGGCCATAGCCGGAGACAAGGTGAGGGACACGAAAGCTGAAATCGCAGTAGACGCGGCGATCGTGATGGCGAACTGCTTGTAGAATGTTCCCTGCAGGCCGGTGATGAAGGCCGTTGGCAGGAACACGCCCATAAGCACCAGGGAGATCGCGATCAACGCGCCGCCGACCTCGTCCATGGTCTTGTGAGCGGCCTCGACGGGCGACATGCCGCGCGCCAGATAACGTTCGACATTTTCGACGACGACGATCGCGTCATCGACCACGATACCGATCGCTAGCACCAGTCCGAACAATGAGAGAGTATTAAAGTTTATCCCAGCAGCACCCATGATCGTGAATGTTCCGATCAACGATACCGGGATCGCCAGAATAGGTATGAGTGCGGCGCGCCAAGTCTGCAGGAAGAGGATGACCACGCAGACGACGAGCAGGATCGCCTCGGCCAGCGTGTGCAGGACGGCTTCGATCGAGAAGCGGATGAAGTCCGTTGGATTATAGATGATGTCGTAGTCGACCCCCGCGGGGAAGTCTTTCTTCAACTCCTCCATCTTGGCTTTGATGGCGTCCGCCGTCGACAGGGCGTTCGAACTGGGCCGCTGAAAGATGACAAGAGAGGTCGCGGGCTTGCCGTCCATGAGCGAGTTAACGGTATAGTCCTGCGCGCCCAATTCGACCCGAGCGACATCCTTGAGGCGGATGAACTGGCCTCCCGGCTCGCTACGGATGACTACGTTCTGAAACTGCTCAGGCGTGGACAGTCGCCCAAGCGTCTTGACCGAGAGAGTGTATGCAGCGTCCGACTTAGCCGGCGGCTGATTTATGGCGCCCGCGGCGACTTGAAGGTTTGCAGCTCGCAGGGCTTGCACAACCTCCGTTGCCGTCAATCCGCGTGCGGCGACCTTGGCGGGATCGAGCCATACCCGCATCGCATAGTCGCGCGCACCGAACACGAGAACGTTGCCTACGCCGTCGATGCGCCCGAGCACGTCCTTCACGTAAAGGGTCGAATAGTTGGAGATGTACTGCTGATCGCGCGAACCGTCAGGGGAGCGCACGTGCACCACGATCATCAAATCTGGAGACGCCTTACGCACAGAAATGCCAAGACGACGGACGTCCTCCGGCAAGCGCGGTTCGGCGACCGAGATGCGATTCTGCACAAGAACCTGTGCCTGATCGACGTTGGTGCCGGGCCGGAATACGACGTTGATGGTGAGCTGGCCATCGCCGGTCGACTGGCTGTCGATGTAGAGCATGTTATCGACGCCGTTCACTTCCTGCTCGATCGGCGTCGCTACAGTCTCAGCAATGACTTGAGCGGAGGCGCCCGGATACGTGGCGCGAATGTTCACGGTCGGCGGCGCGATCTCGGGGTATTCCGAGATCGGCAGGAACTTCGCCGATATCAGACCCACGATGGTGATGATCAACGACAAGACCGACGCAAAGATGGGCCGCCGGATAAAGTAGTGCGAGAATTTCATCGGTCTTGCCTTGTCTTCATCCGTCAGCGCGGAGTGACGGAAGCGGTAATTGTGCCGTCTTCAGGCGCTACTTTCGCGCCAGGACGAACCATCGGATTTGCGACGCCTTGGATGATGATGTGCTCGTCTCCCTTGAGACCCGAAGAGACGACCCGTAACCCGTCGACAATCTGACCGAGCACGACGGGCATAGCCACAACGGTATTCTCTGCGTCTACGGCCAGCACGATCTTATTTGCCTGGTCGGATAGGATGGCCGCGTCGGGAATGAGCAACGCCTGACTTTCTCCGCCAAACAGCGCCAGACGTCCAAAGACGCCGGGCGTGAGGAAGCCGTCCTTGTTATCGAACACGGCGCGCGCGCGGACGGTGGCTGAGCGTTCGTTCAGCGTATTGTCGACAAAATCCATCCGGCCTTCGCGGGAATAGTCGTCTTCATCGGAGAGCTTCAGGCGTACTTTTATGCCGTTTTCACGCGATGACCGTTCGCCCGACTGGTAAAGCCGCGAATAGCGGAGATAGTCAGCCTCCGAAACGTCGAACACAAAATGAATGGGATCGAGTGAAACGATCGTAGCCAGAAGCGTTGCGGAGTTCACGCCGCCGTTCACGAGGTTTCCGGCATCGACCTTGCGATCCGAGATGCGACCCGAAAGCGGAGCGCGCACTTCAGCCCACTCCAGATTGAGCTGTGCGGACTTCAGGTTCGCCCGAGCGGCCTCAATCTGCGCTTGGGCAACACTGAGCGAGGATTTTCTCTGCTCGTAGACCTGCTCGCTCAGCACCTTCGTTTTGGCGAGCGGCTCGGCGCGCTCGACGTCCGAGCGTGCAAGCTCAAGCTGCGCTTCCTGGCGCGAAACCTCAGCTTTGGCCGCCTCGACCGCAATCTCGAAGGGACGCTTGTCGATGGTGAAAAGCAGATCGCCCGCCTTCACCATCGTACCGTCCGTGAAGTGGACCTGTTCGATGAAGCCGGAAATGCGCGGGCGAACTTCCACGCGCTGAACCGGCTCAAGGCGGCCCCAGAATTCATCCCATGTCGAAATCTTCTTCGATAACGGGGACGCGACCGTGACCGGAATTGCCGGCGGCGCGGATTGGGCACGAAGTTCGGCAATGGGCAGCCAGAGCAAAAACCCGATGGCCAACAGCATCAGGACAGGGCGTGTCATCATGTCTTCCGGTTCTTAGATTAGGAAGCCCAGGTAGTTCCGCGCATGCTGGGTCCCCCCTTGCGCAGATGTGGGCATCTCATGGTTCGACAATCTAGCACTATCAAAACATCCCGCCAGCACAAATGCCTAAAACGGTACTTTAGCATCGCATATTGTGCACAAATTCCCCTGTGTCAGCGGTTCTGGCCTCATGCGACAGCAGGAGTCCGGCATTTCCTTTTTTCCCGATTTGTAAGGTTTGTCACCCCACCGGCGGCATCGGCGCATCCCATGATCGTGCGCGCTTTAGGAACACGCCGCGAGCCTTCAAATCTTTCAGGACGACGTACATTTGCGCCGTGCTCAAAGCGTCGTCGAACGCATTGTGGGCCTTAAGGGGCGGCAAATCGAGATCGCTCAGTATTTCGGCGAAGCGCAGGTCGACCTTTGTTCCTGGCGGAGCCTTGGAGTACTTTCGGTCATAATAGAGGTCACTGACGTCTATGCGCGGGTTGGTCAATCCCACGCCGAGTATTCGGCGAACGTCCTTGTTGACCATCTTGAAGTCGAAGTCGATCCAGTAGCCGACAAGCGGACGGCTGCCGATGAACTTGAGCAAATCGGGCAACACGGTTTCGATACGCGCTTCGTCAGCAACGTCAGAGCGCAGGATCTGATGGATCTTGATCGACTCAGCATCAAGGTTGGCGTTTGGCTTTACGGTAACGCAGAACGCCTCACTTGTCAGGATATGATTGCCGCGGATCTTTATGGCGGCGATCGAAACGATGTCGTCTTTGCGGGTGTTCAGTCCTGTCGTTTCGCAGTCTATGGAGACGACTTCATCGTCCGGTGGCGGTTCGAACAGAAACGCATATGCGCTGTCCTTAAGGCGCATCCGGTTCAGTCTGCGTTGTACGAATTCGCGCATGGCACTCACAGCATGGCCAGATGATAGTGTGTGCGAAGGATTTCCTTAAACCGCTTGACGACCTTCAGGGAGTCTCTCAGCAGATCGCGCTCTGCGGCGGAGAGGGTGCCAAGTCGCACAATGGCTTCCTCTTCATGGCGGCCTGTGCGCATTGCTTCAAGTTGCGATTTCAGGCGTATCTCCATGAAGTAGTTGAGCGCGCTGTGCATCTCGTCTGCAAGCTCTTGGCTCAACGCTCCCGTGCGTGCGAGTTGCGCGAGGCGCTCGGCCGTCGAAGTGGCAGAGATCCCTTTCTCGATGGCCATGACGCGCACCCCGTGAACAATGGGAAATGTGCCGGACTTCTTGATATGGATGGCATCAGAGCCGACGCCGACGCTGGCCATGATGGAGGATAGTAAGCCAGCAGAGGCGTCCTCGAACTGATCGATGGCCTTTGCAAAGCGCGCCAGATAAGCGCTCTCGCCCTGCATGAGCCTGACCATTTCGTATTTAGCGCGTTTGAGCAACTCGCTCTGTCCGGTCACGGTGACGGCATCAAAGAATACGCCGAGGTGCATGGCGCTATATTCGTCTGGTGTCATCACCCAGCTTCTGATCTGGTGGATGAAGCCGTCGATGGTTTGAGACCAGACGGGATTGCGCACCATGATATTGCCGGGGCAAGGCGGAAAGCCAAACTCGTCGAGCGCCTGCGTGAAGTCTGCACGGAAGCGCTCCATATCAGCTTCAGGCACGGCTTGCGAAAGGAGAAGGCCGTTATCCTGATCGGTGCGGACGGTCTGTTCTCCGCGCCCCTCCGAGCCCATGACGATCAGGCAGCCGGATTGCATGATCGACGGAGGTGCGATCAAGTCGAAGATCTTTGCGAACAATGCGCGATTAAGGTCCGAGGTGATCTCGGCAATGACTTCAACCTGGACCTTTTGGCGGTGGAGGCGCTCAACTTGGTCTTGGATGTCGCGCGCAGGAAGTTTGAGATCATCGATGGTCCGCGCGCGGTCGATGCGTCCGGGAATGAGCTGTGAGTTGCCAGCCACGAGCCCGAGAATGTCGATGTCCTCAAGTGTGCCCACAAAATCGCCGTGCGAGACCACGGCAAGGCGGCGCACGCGATGGCGCGTCATCTTGATGAGGGCTTCGAAGATGAAGTCGTCGGCATCGGTGGAAAAGATCTCAAAATGCGCCACGTCGCGGACCTTGGTGTCGAGCGGCATGGCATGGAGAACGGCGGCTTTAGACAGGTTGGTGCCCGTGATTATGCCAGTGCGTGTGCCGTCCCTCACGAACAGCGTGTTGTTGTGGCGCTCTTCCATAATGCGGGCGGCCTCGGTTATCGTCGAGTCGCCCGCGATGAAAATAGCTTCGTGCAGCCGGGTGTCCTTTACGCGGGCGCGCAGAACGCGATTGACGCCCCCGGTCTCGTCGTCATGCTGCTCGGTGTAGTCTGTCAGCTTGCGCGACAGTTCAGCATAGAAGAAGGCGGCAAAGCCGGGGTTGGTTCGGATCAGCTGAACAATGACATCGCGAGGCAGGAGGTAGCAGAGCGTTTCCTCGGAAGCGACAAAAGTTGAGCCGGCAGCGCCGTGGACCAATGCGCGCGCGTCGAAGCTGTCTTTGGAGCGAAGGACGTGCTCAACCTCGTCGCCGTCACGCTCATCGACGGAGCCCTTAATGATGACATGGAGAAATTGCGACGCCTCTCCGCGCTCCACGATTGTTTCTCCCGGTCCCCAATAGCCGATGTCTATGGCTGATCTGAGTTCGCTAATCTCGGCGTGTGTGAGCCGGTCGAAGGGTGGGTTCTGGGCATCAAAGGCTTGTGGCATGTCGGGTCGTGCACCTCGCCGGTGTAGGGCGCGTCGGGGCGCGCTGCGGTCGGCCCAAGCGGCTCCAACGCGTTTTGCTTGGTCTCAATATCAGGACGGCCGGTCCGCGATTGTTCGCAGACCGGCCGCCATAGCGTTTGTTAGGACCAGACGGTTGTTGCCGCCTTGACCGCGATCAGTGGGATACTGCGCCGGTCGCGCCGATACCCGTTTCCGAGCGAATGTACTGAGCTTCGTAGCCAGCCCGGTCTTTTTCACCGCGCGCGCTACGGTCCAGCACTGAGAACAGCCAGATACCGACAAAGGCGATGGTCATGGAGAACAACGCCGGGTTGGAAATCTGGAACAGGGCCGAACCTTCCGGATGCCCCAGGGCTTTCTCCCAGACGCCGGGGCTGAGCACCAACATTACGGTTGCGGTGATGAGACCAAGAAGACCGCCGATGAAGGCGCCTCTGGTTGTCGTGCCTTTCCACAACGTGCTCATCAGGAGAACCGGGAAGTTGCAGCTTGCCGCCACGGCGAACGCAAGACCAACCATGAATGCCACGTTGATCTTCTCGAACAGAATGCCAAGACCGATGGCAATGATGCCGATGAACAATGCTGAAAACTTGGAGATCCTCACCTCGGTGTCTTCCGATGCCGTACCCTTCGCGATGACCGACGCATACAGGTCATGGCTGACGGCGGATGCGCCCGACAGTGTCAGGCCAGACACGACCGCCAGGATAGTCGCGAACGCCACGGCCGAAATGAAGCCGAAGAACAGGTTTCCTCCAACTGCTTTCGATAGATGCACGGCGGCCATGTTGTTTTCGCCGAGCATGTCGGCCGGAAGGTAGCTTCCGTTGGCTGCGGCTACGGCTCCGGGTTTGAAGAACTCAGGGTTCTGCAACAAGAAGGTGATAGCGCCGAAGCCGATGACGAAAGTAAGGATGTAGAAATATCCGATGAACCCCGTCGCATAGAGCACGGACTTACGTGCGGCCTTGGCGTCGGCCACTGTGAAAAATCGCATCAGGATGTGCGGGAGTCCGGCAGTGCCGAACATAAGTGCCAAGCCAAGCGAGATCGCTGAAATTGGATCCTTGACGAAGGTCCCAGGCCCCATGATTGCGGCTGGATTAGCACCCGCCTTGCCGTCTACGATCGCTTTCGGATGAAGCTCTACCGCTTTGGTGAACATCGCCTCCGGCGAGAACCCGAAATGCGCAAGAACCATCACCGCCATGAACGTAGCGCCGCCAAGCAGCAAGCACGCCTTGATGATCTGCACCCAGGTGGTTGCCACCATGCCGCCGAAGGCCACGTAGATGATCATCAAGGCCCCGACGATGACAACTGCATGCCAGTACTCAAGTCCGAACAGCAGCTGGATGAGCTTACCGGCACCCACCATCTGCGCAATCAGATAAAGCGATACGACCGTCAGTGTTCCAAGCGCTGAGAGCATACGAATGGGCGCTGGATCGAGGCGAAAGGCCGCCACGTCGGCAAATGTAAATTTGCCGAGATTGCGCAAGCGTTCAGCAATCAGGAACAGGATGATCGGCCATCCGACCAGGAAGCCGACCGAGTAGATCAACCCATCGTAGCCATTGGCAAACACGAGCCCCGAAATGCCGAGGAAGGATGCCGCCGACATGTAATCGCCAGCGATGGCCAATCCGTTTTGGAAGCCGGTGATGCCGCCGCCGGCCGCGTAGAAGTCAGCGGCCGACTTGGTGCGGCTGGCAGCCCACTTGGTAATGACAAGGGTCGCCGCCACGAAGATGAGAAACATCACGATGGCGGAGACATTGATTTCTGACTGTCCGGAGAACTCAGCCGAGTCCGCAAAGGCCGACGAAGCTGCAAGGGGGGCGAATAGAAATGCTGCCGCGACGGCAGCGACGTGATTCAATTTTGCGCGCATCACTTCTTCACCTTCTCGACAATCTGCTTCGTGAGGTCGTCAAATTCCGAGTTGGCTCGGATGACGTATATGGCCGTCAAAATGAATGCCGAGATGATCACGCCCACGCCGACCGGAATGCCCAGCGTCGTCGTTCCGCCTGAAAGTGGTTCTGCCAACAGCTGCTTGTCGAAGGCGATCGCCAGGATGAAGCCGAAATAGATCAGCAACATAAGAACCGATAGGATCCAAGCTAACCTGGAACGCTTGTGTATGAGTTCTTGGAATTGCGGATCCGATTTGACCCGCTCGATGAGAGCGTCGTTATCTGATTGCATGCGCTTCTTCCTCCCAAACGGCCCAAATTGTTGTCTTGGGCTGCCGTCTCTTCGCCGTTGTCCAGGCTGTTTTGCCGAACGGACGGACTTATTATTGTCGCAACACACGATCCATAGCTGAGGGTGGATGCTTTCGCCAGTTTCCGTTGGTCCGTCTTTGGACCCAACCCCAAAATACCAACCACTTTTTTCTAAGTGAGCCCGGCGCACTTGTGCCCACAGATAAGCGATAAGGATTAACGAGCCGACCCTACACGTTCAAATCTTCAGCAGGCTCACTGCCCCGTCGATAAGATTAAGTTTGTTGCGACGCACATGGGACCGTGAGAGTACAGATCTTGAGCGTGATTTGGGACGATAGCGCTTGAAGCACGGCGTGATTTGGTCGACAATTTCACTGTTTTACTGTCCCAGCACTGGGCCACTGTATGGACCTAATGTGGAGCAAAACGGCATGAACTTGGATTATGAGCGGAACGCTGAAAGTCCAGCGAATGACTTGATCATTGTGGCCATCGTGCACGTTGTGATTTTGGCAGGTTTCTTTGCTGTTCACTTTGGGGTGGCACCGCTTTGGTAACCCACCCGGGATGACGTGCAGTAAGGTTGGGGGATAGGCAAGTCGGCATGGCCGCCAAAATATGCCGCGTCGTTGTGTGGGTCTTTCTTATCAGCTACGTCTTGGCTCTGGCACTGTTTGCGATCGGAGCCTTCGGTTTATTGGGGCAAGAGCGCGATCCCCTTTCGGCGGTATTTCTGATCCCTTTGGGATTGCCGTGGAACCAGTATCTCGATGGTTTTGCAGACGAGATGCGGCCTTGGCTGGCTGGCGCCGCGCCCCTCCTAAACGCTCTCATTCTAATGATGCTCTGTCGTCTGTTGCGAACTAAGTTTAGCAACGGCCATTGAAAATCCAACGATTTGCGACGGTGAAGGAATACACCGACCGCTGCTTGATGCCTTACGACATGGCATTTCAAACTGACGTTCCCAAACGCCAACTGTTCTACATTGCCGGCAATCACGACTGGTATGACGGACTGACAGCCTTCACGAGCGTCTTCTGTACCGCGCGCGACCGCTATACGCATGGACTTGGCAAGCAAATCGGCGGCTGGCGCTGCCATCAGCGGCGCAGCTATTTCGCACTCAAGATGCCCTACAACTGGTGGCTTTGGGGCGTTGATCTCGGGCTGACCGATACCATCGATGATGCCCAGCTCGATTACTTTCACACCATGGCGGAGAGTACAAAGCCCGGTGACAATGTGATCATCATCACCCATGCGCCTGGCTGGGTGAATAAAGAGATCGACGGCTTGCATGAGATGACGATGCTGGCTCGCTCTCGCGGGGCCAGCGTACCGCTCGTGCTCGCTGGTGATCTCCACCATTACAGCCGCTACTATTCCGACGACGCCCGCGTTCACATGATTACGTCAGGTGGGGGAGGCGCCTTCGCCCATGCAACGCATCAGTTGCGGCGGCGCATGAAGGTCAATTGGGCGGTCGAGACTGACAAACCCGCGCGGGTCTCCGATGGTAGCGACCGGCCCGCATTTAACCGCGAGGAGCGTGAGGCGGTTGGGCCAAGCGATGATGTCGATTTCACCGAGAAGCCTGTCTCCGCTGTCTCGGCGCGCTCGCGTCTGAAAGGCAAACTGGACGGTAGCCTTAAACAGATTTTGAAGGATACGGATTTCCGGGCACCAAATTTCTACCCTGAACGGTGGAGGAGCCGACTGCTTGTATTGCGCAACATTTGGCTTCCCTTCCACAATTGGCGTTTCGCCATTCTGCTTGGCTTGATCTACATGGTTTTCGGTTGGGTCTTTCAGCTATCGGTCGCCGATCCGATCGAAGGGGTACGGCAAGCGCGCTACGCGAGTGCAGACATTGATTGTCTCGGCAAGCTGAAAGTCGATGCAGATCCGGCGGCCCTCGCAGCGTGTCAGACCGACGCCTACAAGCGTGTGGACGAAATGTTGGAAAGCTTCCGTCTCAAGCTGCCGACAGCAGATATAGAGAAGCCCAATTTGCCCAAAATGGACGGCAAGGAAATGACTGCCGAGCAGATCAAGCAGGTCGGCGACTACATGAAGCGAGAGTTGCGCACGTTTTGGGAAGCGCTGCTTTTGACAGTTAGCCCGAAACGTGTGCTGTTCGGTATGTTGGCGAATCCGGCATTCTTCATCATGGTCGTGGCGTTGTGGGCGGGGCTTGTGCACTACGTCGATGCATTATGGTCGTCGCGCATTGTCAACGGTCTTGCCAAGCTGGTGTTGGGGAGTGCGCACTTCCTCGCGCATATGGCACTGTTGCTCGTGCTCACAACGATCTTCAACCTGGCCATATATTCGCCTCTCGTGGACGGAAAGAACGCTCTATCGACCATTGTGATTGGCGTTGCCACCTATACGAGTTTGATCGTCATTTTAGGCGGCATTCTGGGTGGTATGGTGTGGGGTATCTATTGGGCCATCACGTCGGCGTTGTTCGGTATGCACATGGATGCATTCAGCGCCCTTGGCATTGCCAACTACAAGAACTTCCTGCGCATGAGTTTTGCGCCCGACCGATTGACTATCTATCCCGTCGGGCTGGCCAAGGTGCCCGGCAAGAGGGGGTGGCGCGCACCGCTGGCCGGTGAAGTTCTCCCGTCGCACAATCCGCTAATCCTGCCCAAGAAACCTTTGAAGCCCCAGCTCATCGAGGGTCCGATCGTGATCGAGACTCGGCCTCAATGAGCCGGCCGGTAAGGGCTGACTTCTGATGGTGCGGTCGTTTACCTGCCATTTACCGGGTGCTTCGACGGGATCCGGTCTCCTCTGATTGCACTGCTGAACTCACTTGAACTTAAACCGTGTCCGGCGGAATTTGCACGCCACCAGCTTGTCGAGAGCCGAAACTCGCTATGACAAGCGTTGACGCCGCTATCCCCGTGCCGTTGCCGCAGGGTAGTGAGGACATAAGTTTCGACAGCGAGCAGCTTGAGTTCAGTAATTCGGCGAGTGTAGCGCGAGTGGCGGCGTTCTACCGCTCGGCTTTGAAGGAAAAGGGCTGGATGGAGCGCAAAACGCCGATCAACAAGCCGAACATGGTCGTTCTCCAGTTTGACAAATCGGGATCGAGTGCCGAATTCACCATCATGCAAATGGGTGATCATACGCAAGTGACCGGCACAGGTGCTGCGTTCGAAGCCGCCGCAACCAAGTCTGATGGCGAAGAGGCGCAAGCGGGTGCATCCGCGGACGATGAAAAGAAATCAATTACGGTCGATCAATTGCAGCCGGACGAGGCTGCTGGTTTGCCCGTCCCCAAACAGAGCACGAGCAAAGGGTCCGAGAAGACCATGTTCCGCGTCAGCGCCCTGGCAGACGTTGAGGCTCCACTTCAGTCCGTGCTCGAATTTTATCGCCGTGAACTCGGCAAGCGCACCGATTGGCAAATGCAAAACGAGGCGAAGGACAGTTCAGGCTCAGCCCGTGTTCAATATGCGACGCCTGAAGGGCCCGCTGTCCTTACGTTGACGGAAAAGTCTGGCACAACGTCTATAGTTTTGCTGGTGCGCAAGAAGAAGGAGGCGCAGGCTTCCGGTTTGATGCCCAAGCCGGGTCAAGTTCGGATCCTGATAGGCAATATCCTGGAAAAGGACGCCGAAATTTCGTTTGCGAAGAAGACGATCAAGGTCGGAGCAGGAAAAGGTGCCAAAGCCCCCGACGGGCCAACCTTGGAAATCAAACCAGGATCTTACGCGGTGAACGTTAAGCCACCCGGATTGAATGCCTCGCCGGAGACTATCACTGTTGGCGCCGACGAGATTTGGGGCTTGATGATTGGTCCGGGTGGAATCTTGGCGCTTCCGATGTATTGAGACCTCGTAGCTCTACCAACGAGGCCACTTTTGCAGGCGCTCAGCAAGCGAGGCTGGTTCAGGCGCTGCCGGAACCAATAGGGCTTTGCTACATTACTCTGGGTATCAAAACTCAAAGTTTTCAGAGCAAAGGATCGTCCGTGTTGGAGTTCACCGATCGGGGCATCTATTGCCCTGCCGCTGATATCTATATCGACCCCTGGAAACCCGTTGAGCGGGCCGTCATCACGCATGGTCATTCCGACCATGCTCGGGCTGGACACGCACATTACCTTTCGACGACCACCGCCGCGCCAGTGATCCGGTACCGGCTTGGCGAAATCGATATCGATACTGTGGGATTCGGCGAGGTGCGGACAATAAATGGCGTTTGCGTTTCTCTCCACCCGGCTGGACACATTCCAGGTTCCGCACAGGTTCGACTTGAACATCGCGGCAAAGTTTGGGTGGTGTCGGGTGACTATAAGACGGTGCCCGATGGGCTTAGCGAGCCCTTTGAGCCGCTGCGGTGCGATACATTCATCAGTGAATGCACCTTCGGCTTGCCGGCGTTTAAATGGCGACCGCAGGCGGACGTAATGGCCGATATCAATTCATGGTGGGCAAATAACGCGCAGGCCGGCCGCGTTTCGGTAATAGGAGCCTATTCTCTTGGCAAAGCGCAACGGCTGATCGCGAACGTCGACACTTCCATCGGCCCGCTTCTGACACACGGTGCTGTCGAGTCCACCAATGGTGTGCTGCGTGCGCAAGGCATTGAATTGCCGCCAACGACACGCGTTGTGGCGGACATGGCAAAGAGCGACTTTGCGCGCGCACTTGTGATTGCACCACCCTCTGCGCTGGGCTCATCGTGGTTGCGCAAATTTGGCGACGTTTCGACGGCTTTTGCGTCTGGCTGGATGGCGCTGCGCGGCGTCCGTCGTCGGCGTTCGGCAGACCGCGGCTTCATTTTGAGTGATCACGTAGACTGGCCGGAGCTCAATAGCGCCATCGATGCAACTGGTGCACGGCGCGTGTTCGTGACACATGGCTATACGCATACGTTCCGGCGTTGGCTTGAGGAGCGGGGGTTTGAAGCGTACATCGTCGATACAGAGTACAGTGGCGAACAACTCGATGGTGACGCTTCTGGGTTGGGTGATTCGGAATCACTTGAGGCAACGGAAACGAGCCAATGAAGCGGTTCGCTGAGCTGTTCACGCAACTTGATCAAACCGCCAGTACGAACCGCAAGGTCGAGGCGCTGGCATGTTACTTAAGCGATGCTTCCGATGAGGACAAGCTTTGGGCTATTGCGTTGCTTTCAGGGAGACGCCCTCGCCGTGCGGTAACGTCGACGCAACTGCGCGAATGGTCCGCCGAGGTCGCGGAACTTCCGCTTTGGTTGGTCGATGAAACGTATGCGGTTGTTGGCGATCTTGCCGAAACGATTTCGCTGGTGATGCCCCAGGACGGTGAGGGTTCTAACCTTCCGCTGGCATATTGGATTGGCGTTCTTCAGCAGCTCCAGCTCAGCGACCCTGCGGACAGACGTCGGCGAATTGTTGAGGCTTGGCAACAGCTCCAAGGTGTTGAGAGATATCTGTTTAACAAGCTCATAACAGGCAGTTTCCGTGTCGGTGTTTCGCAAAAACTGATGACACGCGCATTGGCAAAAGCGACCGGATTGCCGGAAACAGAACTCGCCCATCGGATCATGGGGCAGTGGACACCTGCTACCACCACGTTCGAGCAGCTCATCTCGAAAGCCGACACCCAAAGCGATCGTTCGAAGCCGTACCCTTTCTTTCTTGCCTATCCGTTGGAAGGAGAGCTTGCCGCTCTCGGGGAGCCCTCGGAGTGGTCGGCGGAGTACAAGTGGGATGGGATTCGCGGGCAGGTCGTGGTGCGTGGAGGAGAAACCTTCGTCTGGTCACGTGGCGAAGAACTGGTCACGGACGTATTTCCGGAATTTAAAGATGCGGCGACATATTTAGCCGACGGCGTCGTGATTGACGGCGAGATTCTCGCGTGGCGTGACGGCGCTCCACTTTCGTTCAACGCTCTTCAAACGAGGCTCGGCCGCAAGAAGGTTAGCGCCAAGCATCTGCGTGATGCTCCTGTTGCCATGGTGGCCTATGACCTGTTGGAGTGGCGGGGCGCTGATATACGCCAGCAGCCCTTTCTGGAACGCCGGCGGGCGCTTTGTAATGTCGTATCGGAGTTGCCAGAATGGGCTTGCGTGAAACTATCACCGCTTATCCAGTTCAGCGATTGGCGCACATTGGCCGATGAACGTGAGAACGCGCGTCGTAATTCCAGTGAGGGGCTCATGTTGAAGCGCAACGACAGCCCATACCGCGTTGGCCGGCGGAAGGGCGACTGGTGGAAGTGGAAAGTCGATCCCCTCACTATCGATGCTGTTCTTATATACGCCGAAGCGGGCCACGGGCGACGCGCCAATCTCTATACAGACTTCACCTTTGCCGTGTGGAACGAAACCGGCGAACTCGTGCCTTTCACGAAAGCTTATTCAGGGCTGACTGATGCCGAGTTTCGAGAAATCACCTCTTGGGTAAGGCGCAATACACTGGAAAGGTTCGGCCCAGTGCGACGGGTGCGGCCTCAGCACGTTTTTGAGATAGCGTTCGAGGGCATTCGTGAGAGCTCGCGTCACAAATCCAGTGTTGCGCTCCGCTTTCCCCGTATGAAGCGATGGCGGCGCGACAAGCTTGCGGAGGAAGCAAATTCTCTGGCGGATCTGAAGGCGATGCTTCCCGTCGAGGCTGCGCTAGAGCTACGCTAGAGACGATTTCATCCTATCAGGTGCGGAGGTCCGCAACCCAGATCATTCCGTCGGTGAGGTAGCGGTTGACGTGCCCAATGGACAGGCGCTCTCCCGGAAGATGCTCTCGGATGTCGGCAATGGTGTTGAAACGCTTAAGTTCACCGATGATGAAGTCGCGCTCTTCGTTCGTGTCGGCGTCAGTTGCGTGGGTGATCTGAAAGCTCAACCGGGTCAATGAGAATCCGGTATCTTTCGTGCCGGCTCCCACCCACAGCACTCTTTCATCGTCGGCGGGCCGAGGCTCGTCATGCCAATACGCGGGTGTGTCAATGGTCTGCTCGGCACGTTCTATGGGTAGCGCCCAAAAGCGAACGTGATGTCGTTTGCGCGGGCTATCGTCAATTGCCTTCTGGAAGCCGAAGTCCTGGCCGCGTCCAAAGAGGTAGAGCGTACTGAAGGGCGCCGCTGGGTAGGGTTTGTTGAGAACGAATGCGCGGACCATCCGCCATGAGCTCGAAAGGCTAAGCGCATCGGCTTGCGTCCAGCCGGCCGTTGCGAAGGCGCTTCGAAGTTGGTGCGCGGTACCGATGAGTGTGAGATTGACGGGATCACCGGGCAGGCCATCACCGGTGGTCGTGTAACTGGGTACGTGCCCTCTCTGCAGGATTCGGAGGCCGATGCGAACGGCGCGGGGGAGTATCACATATGCTGAGATGCCGTACGTGGCGGCTACGGCAAGGCCTAACGGAAGACGGTTGTCCACATCTTCGAATATGACAAAGACTATAAGCCATACCGTTACGACGCCCAACGCGAAGACTAGGAGACGCTGAATGAAAATCTTAAGCCACTTCATGGTGCGCACTCCCCCTTGACGCAGTGTCACCCGTTGCCGCTCCTGAGATGGGCAGCCCTGTGGCGATATTCGTGACGTGAAGGTTGCTTCAGGCGACGCTAACTGAGGAGTTTACCTTGGAATAGGCCGCTTTCAACGTCCTTTGATGGTCGGCTAAGGACGGATGACCAACACCTTTCGAAGTCTGAAGTCCGCTAGGGGGTCTCCGTAAGCAGCTTAATCAGCTATATTCTCTGCGATTCGAATAGCGGAGGCTGAGCAATGAGTTTATGGGCCGTTGCAGGTATTGCCGCGTTGGCGCTTTGCATTCTGGGCGTACTGGGCAAAATTTCGTTTGCAAAACGGAGCTTCGACGAGAGAAGCGATGCAACGAAACTTGTGTTCTCCGCGAATCGTCGTCGGCGAGCCGCAGGAGGTATCTCGCGGGTTATACGCGAAGACTGACTACCGCCGACTTACCGAGGTCACACCAAAAGCGCCCCAATAGCCGGAGCATCCCCGTCGAGGCACAGTTAGGTCTAGTCCTAAGTTGAGTGCAATTAGACGTCTCGCCAACGGAGCGCGGCCAAGAGTAAAATTATCCCGCAGGTCGCTTCGACGATCATCGGCATGCTGAATAATTTTTTGGCTTGGATCGGGGTCTGTGCGGTGCCGTTGGCGCTGCGCGTCGACTATCATCTCGGCCGACTTGGCTACGGAGCAGAATTGTCCATATTGCGCTATCCTACTTCTATCGGTCTGAAGCCGGGCATTCGTCAACTACGTATTGCGTAGTTGTTTGCTCCTTACCGCGCAGCATCGCAGGAAGCTTACCGAGCGCTACTCCATTTCAATAGACTGCCGCTATCGGTCGGGATGATGGAGACAAACATGACCCCATTTTCCGACACATGCGCTCGGGCCTTGCCCATTGCCTCACTCTTCTCCTGGTAACAAACATGGTTACGGCCATCATCGATGTGGTCGACACCGTTCGCTTCCTAAGGGGCGGGAGACGGCCTCATTGCCGCTGGACCCGAAGTATGAGGGACGAAGGAAAGTGCGAGCAGACCCAGGCATGAGCTGCGCTCTCGTATTTTTGATAATATTCCCGCCCTTTCGTAGCCACAGAGCGATATAATTTTAGGCCTTACATACCGCTTTTTATGCAGAGGTGGAACATGAAGGTTGCGAGTATATTGAAGTCCAAAGGCGGGCGCGTAATGACAGTGCTGCCGGATGAAACCGTCCAACACGCTGCAGCAAAATTACGACTCGAAGGTGTTGGTGCGCTGATTGTCAGTCGAGATGGGATGACCCTGGATGGCATGCTCACCGAGCGTGATGTAACCAAGGCTTTTGCCGTGTACGGTACCGAGCTCGCAAGCAAGCATGTTCGAGATATAATGGAAACCGGCGTGGTGACTTGTGGTCCTGAGGATGGGATTGGAGACGTTGCGGTTTTGATGACCAACCGTCGTCTCCGGCATCTACCTGTTGTTGACGGTGCACGGCTCGTCGGCGTCGTGAGCGTTGGCGACATTCTCAAGCATCGGTTGGATGAAGTCGAGCTTGAAGCAAGAGTCATGTATGACTTTTCTATAGCGAGGGGCTGAACAACCGCTCCATCACGCTTACAGTACGAGATATATGATCGCATCGGTCATCGATGATGCTGGGAATGCGCAGGAATGATGCGTTCAAGCGCTGATGCCACGACTCCTGGCGAGGCGGACTTGTGCGCTTGTTTACTGTCCTGCGCCTCTTCCACACCACCAGTCGTCCAGCCTCATGGCAGCCATTGCCACCTTGGCGGCGACCGAGCGTAGTGGCTCAGGAGGTATTGGAAGTGATCGCCGATTGACGAACCAGAGGTCGGCGATATCGGTTTTCTTGTCCAGAACCAGATCACGGATAATGCGACCGTTCATTTGGGTCATCGCGACGCCATGTCCGGTGCAGCCGAGAGCGTAGATCGCTCCGCCGCCGTCGAGTGTTCCCACTTGCGGGGTTGAATCCGAAGTGACGGAAAATGCCCCGCCCCAGCGGTAGTCGATCCCGATGCTTCGAAGCGCTGGGAAGGTCGACCCTATGAACCTTTCAAGATGCGTCCAAGCTTTCTGATTGGCGTCGTTATTCATATTGCCAGCAAAGGGCACGAGTCCTGGACCACCGCCAACGAGCAATCGCCCGTCCGGCGTCAAGCGATAGAAATGCATAAAATTTCGGCCGTCTTCGACGCCTTCTCGTCCCGCCCACCCGAGTGCCGCGCGCTGTTCTTCAGAAAGTTTGGCGGTTACGATGATATAGGCAAAGGCAGGCAACTGTTTGGATGCGAGGCCCGGCATTAGGTGCGTATAGCCGTTTAATGCGTAAACGACGCGATCAGCCACCACCGAACCATTGTTAGTCGTGATCCGATACCGACCCGCATCGCGTTGCACACCGGTAACTCTCGTCTTCTCGTAAATCGACGCACCGCTCTTGATAGCCAATCCTCGCAAGGCATCGGCCCATTTGATGGGATTGATCAGCCCACAATGCGGCTCGTAACATGCGCCCAGAAACGTATTGGACCGGACACGCGCCTGCGTCTCGTCGCGGTCCAGCCAACGAAAGCCGTCGATACCGAGAGATTGGAAAAATTCGATCTCTTTCCGGATGCGCGTCACATAAGATGGAGACGTGGCAACTTTTAAGAATCCGCTGCGCTCGTAGTCGCAATCCAAACCATGCTCTCTCAGCATGGCTTCCAACGTCGTTATGGCGCGCTCCATGTAAGCATGCGCCTCGCGTACGGCTCCTTTTCCATGCAAGGCTTTCATGAGGCCAGCTGAAGCCCCGAACAGCGTCATAACGAAGCCTGCGTTACGACCGCTGGCACCGAACGCCGTGGTTTCGGCTTCAAGCACCGTGACGCTGAGGCTTGGGTCGGCGCTTTTTAGATGATAGGCGGCGGAAAGACCCGTGTAGCCTCCGCCAATGATGGCCACGTCGGTTTTGATATCGGAACGAAGCGGCGGTGCGATCTCTCGCTCCGGCCGGGTTGCCAACCAGTAATTGCTCGAACCGTCGGCAAAATTGCCCATAGCGACTTCCTTTGTAGACGCCCGTCCGTCGCGACGTCTTCGATTACCACACAGTTTCAACCGATCAAGCCATCAGACATGAGCGGGCTTGCCGTTATGCTGCCATCGGCAGGGCCGCGCCGGATTTGGTGGCGCAAGCTGAAGTCAGGCTGGAAGCGATCTTGCTGATGAAATTTCGGGTCTGCTCGACGACCACGTGACGTTGCTTGTCGAGCGTGACCATGTGGAAGCTGTCCTCCAGCACCACGAGATCGGCCGAGCCCCGCAACTTCTCCATAATGTAAGTCGCGTTGTTCAGATCCGCGTAGTCATCCTGGCGGGAATGAATAACGAGTGTCGGCTGTTGAACCTCAGGTAGACACTTCCTGACAGCTGCGGACAGTCGGCGGTGTTCCAGCACCATTGCACCGGGCGTGCCGACCGTCCCGAAGTCCGATCCATCGGATGCTGCCAGAGCAGCCTGCACAAAGGAGCGAACGCGCGGGCACTTGATGCCGAGCGACGGCGCGTCCGGGAACTCCATCAAATTGGCGATCCAACGATTGGGGACAAGTGAAAAGAGCTTCGCATACCACGGCATTGCCCATCCGTTGATCCACAACGTAGGAGAAAACAATGCGACACCCTGCACTTTATCGGGATGATTGGCGGCAAGGCTCAAACCGATGATGCTTCCCAGGCAAAGGCCGCCGACAATGACCGTGTCGCATTCTTCGCGCAGCGCATCGAGTGCGGCTTCGGCGCTGAGATACCAATCTTTCCAGTTTGTTTTCACGATGTCTTGGCGGCTGCCTCCGTGTCCGGCGAGCTGCGGGCAATGGACCGTATAGCCAGCCCGGCCGAGTCCCGTTGCTACGAAGCGCATCTCGGCGGGGGTTCCACACAGACCATGGATCAATAGGACTCCGATCTTTCCGCCGGCAATGCGGTGTGTGTAGTGTCCAGACGTTCTGTCCTTCCCAACATCAGTCGTCGTTGCTTTCAGTTCGGAAGTCATGGCCTGTTCTCCCTTTCCATGAGCGTCGCAAAGATTGTCTAGGCCCGCGGGGAGGGCCGATCTGTTCCTTGCGCAACAGGACGTCGTAGGGAATGGACCCTGCCTATCAGCGTTCCGCGGACTACTAATTCAAGGACGTCCGCTCAAGGGCTGGGCGGATAGACATCGAACACACGATGTCCCCAAAGCACCAATTGTCAGGGTTGAATCTCACCACAAGGGACGGCATCGCTGGCTTGTCTCGCAAGTAACAGCGATTGCCATGAGTTCACGCTACGCCGACAGCAACATCTGAACCTGCAAATGCGACGGAGGTTGTTCCATGGAAGAATTGGCGCCGGGAGTGATTGCCATTCTCAAGAAATATGTCGGTGATCCGTCTGCATTTATTGGATGCCGCACGTCGCTCACCGAGCTTGAAATCGATCATTTAGATATTCCGATGGTCCTGCTCGACATTGCCGACCGCTTCGAAATTGAAATCCCTGCCTCGGAGATTGGTGTGTCGGCGACAGTCTCTGGGCTCGTCGGAGCGGTGGCTTCACACCTTCAAGTGAAAGCCTCGCCGCGTGCCCCACGGACATTGCGTCCAAAGCGTTCCTGGGTGTCGACCGTCGCCGAGGCCCGGCACTAGTGCCGAGACTTCGAGACCTGAAATTCAACGTTTCCACACTTGACCTTTGGAGAGCAAGTTATGGCCAACGAACTGATCGAATCGCACAACGTCAATGCTCCTTTGACATTTCAAAGGAGCGGCGTTTTTGAACGGGTTTACAAGTTCTGCAACGGACTTCTGACAACTTTCGCAACTGTGATCTCCGGTTACTTTATCCTCGCGGCAGGTTCACTTTACTGGCTGGTGGCCGCTGCAGGCGCGATCGGTTCCAAAATATTTCCGCGCGCGATTATAGAACGTCGCCCTCTCGCTTGGCTTGCCGGCTCGGTGGCGCTCACCTCCTTGCTCTCTCAGGGTGCTTCCGGCTTCTTCCCCGACTATTCCAATCCACACCAGGTTGTTCTGGAACTTTGCTTCTGGTTATCGCTAGGCCTCGTAGCGCGCGCTTATCTCCTCTACACCGAATGCGCCGATACCTTCGAGGAACTCGATGGGTCGATTGCAAGCCGCCGGCTTGAAAGGTGGTTCGCGTCGGTTCTGCATCACCCTGTCGATGCCATCTTTACGCGCGTGTGGGTGGCGAACTCGGTCGTTATGGCGCCGATGACAACACTGTTGATCCTGCCCAATACGATCAATTACTTCGTTATCATGGCCTATGCCACGGTGCTGTTATTGAGCCAGTTTCCGCAGGAAATCGTCGAACATCAGAACATCCATACGCGAATATTCTCGCCTAAAATTGGTGCGCCGAAATGGACAAAAGTGCTGCTCAAGGTTCTTCAGTTCTATTTCGAATACGTCTTCGCGCTGCTGACTGCTCGCGTTCCCGGATTCTATCGTGTGCAGCACGTCTACGTGCACCATGTAGAAGACAACGGGCCCCTCGACACCCAAACGACGCTGCCTTATGACCGCACAAGCTTTTTCGATTTCAGCCGCCATGCGTTTTGGCAGGGTATCGACTTGGTCAGTGGGGCGTTGCTGATCAATTATCTCGTGCGAAAGGGCAAGAAGCGTCAGATACGCGACGTCGTTCGTGGGCTTGCAATCTGGTATGCGGCGCTGTTCGCTGTCGCAGTCTTCAATCCCATGGCCGCCGTCTATCTTTTCGTGACGCGCTTCGTTGGCGGCCCCTTCATTACGCTCATCACCTTTTATCAGCACGGCCTCGTCGATCCTGATGAAGTCGATGAGGTGCACGGCCATACAATTGACTACGCGGGCCCGGAACATGGAAATCTCGGTTTCGACTACCATGTCGAGCATCATCTCAAGCCGGCGCGCCACTGGAGTCACTACTATGAGGAGTTCACGCGGGCTGCGGAAACGGGCGATGGTCACCCCGCGGTCGTGATGCAGAAGGAACAATTCGGACCGCTTGCCCTTGTGGCCGCCTTGTGGCGGAAGGACTATTCCGCAGTCGCTCGCCATGCCCGCTTGCGGGGGATCCCAGAAAACGACGAAGCGGCTCTTGCCCATATTGTGAAGGAGCGTGCTTCGCCGATTGGAGGAGCAGTACGCAAAGGGCTGCCGGAGAAAATCGACACAGCCATCTCTCGCATCATGGCTGCTGTGCTGCCCAAATCCTTCGCAGTGTGAGCTGGGCTGAGGCTACTAACTAACAGCAGCTTCGAGGAAGGGTATCGTCGGCCTTCGCCAGAAAAGATGGCGAGGGCCGATCGGTTAGTGACAGTGAGGGCGACTGCGCGTCGGATTCAAGTCGAAATGAAAATGATTGCGATGTACGTCATTCGCCTCCGGGCCCAGGGTCGTGCCGAATTCCCCGCATGCACCCTTGAACACGCTCCTCAAGAACAGTGTCGTTGGTGTCGGTCTGGACGGCTCAAGGATGGCATCCTTCTTGGCGGGGATAGTCCCCGAGGGCTGAGGCTTGGCCGCCAATGAACTCTTGGTTGAGACACTGACTTTCGCGACGCGGAGGCTGACGACAAGTTCGCCATACTTGGTTTTTGTCCGCGGGGATTTCGTGGATCCGTCGGACTCGGTTCGAGCCATTTCGGCCTTTGCTTTTAACTTTTTCTGAGCCTCACGAATGTCGCGGGCTGTTGGTCCCCATCCCTTCAAGACAGTCAGCATTCGGCCATTGCTCAGCTCCAATGCTCCTATGTCGATGGCATTGGCAAAAGCATGCTGGCTGAGGTTTCCAGTGGGAAGATTATAGACGTTGCGGCAGGCGTACGCGGAGGCGCCCACAATACGCGACACTTGGCTGCCGAGCCTTCTTCGAGCCTCAGGCTGAAGGGTCGTCTTGTTCCATCGATACAGCGAGGCCATCAGGCGGCAGTTGGTTTCCACCGGAGGATCGAAAACAACCTGTGAGCTGGCTCCCAGGCTCTTCAAGCGAACAGGCGCTGGGACGTAACATCTGTCTGTCTTGATCGGTGGTAGAAGCTCCACATCAGCGGAGATCGATTGGAGCAAGTGCATGCATTCTTCGCGGCCATGCACGATTTCAAAGTTGGTCAAGTCCGCTTGGCTCGCAGTAGCCGAGTCCGGCATCGACTTTTCATGAGGGGGTTCCGAGGGCGGAGTTGCGCTTGTTTCGCCCCCGAACGGGCCTGGAGAGAGCGGCACCAGTCGCAGAATGAAGACGCCCAACATCACCGCAATTGATAATGCGGTTGAAAGGCCCAACAATGGATCACTTCGGGGCGTCATGGCTTGTTTTGGCCAACACTGACAACGATCCCAGCCTCTTTTGAGGCGCGGGGCAGCAGTCTATAATAAATATGACTAAGGAATTACTTAGATTGAACGGGCGGAAGGGCGATTAAATGCCCAAACTTTTATCTCACCAGTTTCTCGCAACGATCTCATACCTGCGTGTCTGGCGCGTCAGACGTGCAATGCATTGGATTGTCTGCGCCATCGTAATGCTGCCGACGATCTCACCGGCTTGGGCGGACCAGGTTGAGCGAGGCAGGGCCCTTGCCGAGCGCCTTTGTGCTGAATGCCATCTAAACCCGGGACAGGGAGAAAAGCAGGGCGAGATGGGCATTCCGGGCTTTGTGGCTGTCGCCAAGCGGCCCAATCAAACGATCGACAACATCGTGCGCTGGCTTCAGTCGGCCCCTCCCATGATGCCAGATCATCATTTGACCCGTGATGAAATGGAGGTTTTGGCCGATTTCATTATGTCACTTCGGGGTGGGCAATAAGCTGCTCGCAGCGAAGTCGAGGAATAGTCTCAGATTGCGCATTTGGGTTACGCGAGCCGACGAAATAGCACTGACAGGTTGTTTGCCGGCATCTGTTCTATCACCGGAGCACCGAAACCGTTGGCCATTGCCAGATCTGCCAAGGCTTCAACATCGCGAACGCCCCATTCTGCATTACGGCTGCGCAGGTCGGCATCAAAGGCCTCGTTGCTCGGCGCCGTGTGACGACCTCCCATACGATAGGGACCATAGAGATACATAACGCCTCCAGCAGGCAGTATCCGCGCAGCACCTCGCACAAGGCCCTCTGTAGCGGCCCAGGGAGAGATGTGGACCATGTTGATGTTGATAACGGCGTCTGCAGCGGTAATGGGCCAGTTTTCGGAAGCTGCATCCAGTGCAATGGCCGGGCGCACGTTCGTTAAACCGAGTGTCGCTGTCCAGGCGTTGATGCTGTTCCGGGCCATTGGATCCGGATCGGTCGGCTGAAAGACCAAGTGGGGATCGCACGATTGTGCGAAGAACGTGGCGTGCTCGCCAGTTCCGCTCGCAATCTCAAGCACAAGCCCTTCGGATGGTAGGTTGCGCTTCAGGACAGCCAGGATCGGCTCTCGATTGCGCGCCGCAGCAGGCGCGAAGCGCCTTTGATCATTAGTCATCGCTTACAGTACATCGACGGTTGGTCAGCGGACAACAAAGCAAGTGCGCGGTGCCGGCCCCCACCGGCAAAGCGAAGGTGCCCTCCACGATAGAGAAGGGCGAAGTTTGTGCCTTTGCAAATGTTGCTGCCGAGGAAGGTGCCCGGTACGGTATCTGAGCGTCCAGACAATTCCGGTCAGGGAGATGAGTGTTCCGTGGCATCCAATGAGGATATCTTCGGCAGGATGGTTGAACAGGCCTTCGAAGAATTGCCGACAGAGTACCGCGAGGCCTGTAAGGATCTATCCATTCGCGTGGAGGAATTGGCATCCGCTGAAGTCATGTCGGCGCTACATCTTACCGACCCGCACCAGCTGTTGGGACTGTACCACGGGATAAGCCTGGCCAAGAAAACCACCTTTCAAGTGCAGATGCTGCCGAATGAGGTGCTCATTTATCGCGAGGCGATCACCGCATACGCAGCGGCGCGGGGATACGCATTGCGCGACGTCGTGCGGCACGTGCTCGTTCATGAAATTGGCCATCACTTTGGCTTTTCAGATGCCGACATGGAGGCGATCGAACGGCAAGAGTAATGAGCAGTTGATCGACTTAGGTCATTGGCAAGACCGGAGAGTGGCCGCGGAATTCGCAGCCTGTGCAGGCATATTAACTGAAAGCCAAGGCCCGTCTTCGATGGGCAACCTTTACCAAAAAGGCCGAGGTTGGGGCTTTGTAAAACGGCGGCTTACCAGCTCTGCTGCTGGCGCTGGCCAAGGAGCTCTTTCTGGGACATTATCCCGACCAATCGGGAACTTATTCCCGTTTGGTCGAGCCTTGCGAGTGGCCCACAGTCGAATATGTCCAGTTTCCGAGCCCTAATTGTCCGCCTTGCAATGATTGCCGCGCCCCTAGCAATGGCTGCAGGTGTAAACTCCGCGCGGAGCGGTCCGTCGACCGGTGAGGAGGCTGATATTGGTGCACCGCCCGCCGTGGTGCGCACCGCTCTAGTCGAGCCGACAACGATTGCGCAGAGGCTGACCGGCATTGCCAACATCCTAAGCCCAGAAGCGCTCATCCAGCTCGACAGTGACATACGCACGGCCGAAATTGCCGCGAAGTTCAGCCAGCGCGAGTTGACGCGCTATCAATCAACCCAGTCACTTTCACTCCACATCATCGAAGGCGCACAACGCCAAGCAGAGACAGCCGCCACGCAATTGGATTTGCTCAAGTTGCGCCTGAGGCAGACATGGGGGGATAACTCGCCATTCCTTGACGTCGACAAACGCAAACCCCTCATCGACCAGCTTAGCGCTGGCAAAATCTCCCTTGTGCGGCTCGACTTTCCTGATGCCATGGGCTCACTGCCCAAGAATGTGCACGTGACACCCTTGAGCGGTGGCGACGACACTCAAGTCTCAACATTGTGGCAAGCACCGTCGGGAAATTCCGCGATGCCGGGTGTCTCGTATTTCGGACTCATTACCTCGGCACCCGGGCTTCGCCAGTTCGATCGCGCGCGCGCCGTTGCCGACAAGGGAGATGCGCGCAGTGGAACCATCATTCCCCAATCGGCGCTTGTCGTATTCGCTGGTGAGACTTGGTGCTATGTCGAGACCGCGCCGCAGACGTTTGAACGTCGGAAAGTCCCTCTGACGTGGCCGGTCGCTTCCGGCTACCTCGTTGAAAGCGGCTTCCCAGTCGGCACCAAGGTGGTGGTGCGCGGTGCCTCGACGCTACTGTCGCGCGAGGCCGAACCTGGCGAGGGCGACGATGACGACGACGGGCGTGGAAGCGATGCCCGGCCTCATCCAAGGCCTGCTTCTCCAATGGCCGATAGACCACAAGCCAATGATGACGAGGCTGGAGATGATGATGCTGGTGCAGTTGAGAAGAAGCAAGGAATGAGGGAAGTCGAGGCGGAGAAATATCCGCCGAAAATAGGCGTGCGAACCGAATCTGCGTTGACCGCAGGGCCTACTACGGGATCAACCGGGCGGACACCGGCAGAATAGTAGGCTGCGCGCATGAATACGCTGATCCGCTGGTCAATTCGCTACCGTGGCCTTGTCGCGCTGCTTTCGGTTGTGTGGTTGGTCGCAGGCATCGTCATCGCTCTGCGCTCGCCTCTCGACGTTTTTCCCGAGTTCGTGCCGCCGCAAGTGACGATCCAAACTGAATCAGCCGGCCTCGCGCCTGAACAGGTTGAGCAGATCGTCACACGCCCGATCGAGGCAGCCGTGAACGGCGCTCCTGGTATCGAAACGATGCGATCGGAATCTGTCTACGGACTCTCGGTCATACTGATAACGTTTCAGGAGGATGTCGATCCGGTCAGTATCCGCCAAGGAATCTCGGAGCGACTGGCCACGCTGAATGGCAAGCTACCCGCTGGGATCGGACAGCCAAAGCTGACACCGCTCACGTCGAGCACCATGGACGTGTTGAAGATCGGCCTCGTCTCTGACGTAACCGATCCCTACACGATGCGCGACATTGCGGACTGGACACTTAAACCGCGACTTCTGGCGGCGCCGGGCATCGCGCGTGTCACGGTCTATGGCGGCGCCGTTCGCCAGGTCCAAATTCAGCCCGACCTCGAAAAATTATCGATACTTGGTTTGACAGTCCAAGACGTGATCAGCGCGGGGCGTGAGGCAACGGCGCTGCGTGGCGGTGGCTTTGTTGAAACAGCGTCCCAGCGGATCACCATCGACACGCCGCCACCGGCGCCCGATCCGCTTGCGATAGCTGAAACAGTCGTAACGCTCCAGAACAATCAGCCGATCCGGCTAGGCGACGTCGCGACCGTCACAATTGGCCAAGCCATACCAGTCGGTGATGCTACGATCATGGGCAAGCCCGGTGTGCTCTTGACGATTTCGGGCCAATTCGGCGCCAATACGCTTCAGGCTACGCAGGCGGTTGAGGCCGCACTCGACGAATTCAAACCGCTCTTACAGCAGCGCGAGATCGAAATGTATCCCGCGCTGCATAGGCCGGCTACATTCATCGAGCGCGCGCTGGGCAATTTAGAGCGGGCGCTTGCGCTTGGCTCCGCACTCATCCTGATCGTTCTTTATATATTCTTGCGCAGCGCGCGCGCCGCACTGATCTCCTTTCTCGCAATTCCAATGTCTCTGTTGGCTGCCGTCGCCATACTCGGTTATTTCGGCCAGTCGTTGAACACGATGACGCTTGGCGGATTTGCGCTCGCGCTCGGCGTTCTTGTCGATGATGCAATCATCGACATCGAGAACATTATGCGCCGCCTGCGCCAGGCCAAAGTGGCGGGCAATGCCGACAACCTTTCGGTGGTCGAGGAGGCGTCAATCGAGATCCGCGGATCGATGTTCTACGGTACTCTGGCTGTCATCTTCGTATTCATTCCCGTTCTGCTGGCCGGCGGTGTGCAGGGGCGTTTCATCGGTCCCATGGCCCTCACCTTTATCATTGCCGTCACTGCCTCGATGTTGATCGCATTGACAGTAACTCCTGCGCTTTGCGCTCTTTGGATGAGCGGAACCATCGAGGCGGAAGAACCGCGTATTCTAGTACTCCTCAAGCGCGTCCAGATGGTATTCCTCAATTTGGTTCACCGGTTCTGGGGTCTAACGCTCCTGGCGCTGACAGCCGCCGCCGCCGCCTCGATTGCTACTGTCCCTAGTCTCCACAGCGAGCTGATTCCGCAATTTCGCGAAGGCCATTTCGTGGTGCAGATGGCAATGGCATCACCCGGGACATCTGTTGCAGACGTCGTAGAAATCGGCGAGCGAGTGAGCAAGGAACTGCTCAAGCTGCCTTATATTGCAACCATAGGCCATCAAATCGGACGCGCCGAATCGGGGGAGGACACCTGGAGCCCCGACCGCAGCGAGTTCCACATCGAGTTGACGTCCGATCACACGATAGCCGAGGCTGACGCCCAGGATGAGATCCGTTTGGCGCTCGAGAAATTCCCCGAGATTCGCACCGAGACGCTGACGTTTCTGGGAGACCGCATCAGCGAAAGCCTGAGCGGCGAGACAGCACAAGTTGCCGTCAATCTGGTCGGCACGGATCTTGAGGCCATCGAGAACGCCGCCACCAATATACAGAAGGCGATTGCGGATATTCCCGGCATCGAAGATCTGCGGATACCACGGGCCGCCAAGGCACCCACACTGTCGGTCAAACTCGATCCGAAAGCGCTGTCCCGCTACGGTCTAACCCCTCAAGATGCTCTAGATACCATTCAGACGGCGTTCGCAGGACTAACGCTTGGTACGACCTATGAGGGTGCGCGCACCGTAGATGTCGTCGTCGTGCTCGCGCCTGATCAAAGGCAACGGATTGAGCAGTTGGGCAATCTTATGGTTGCTAACGCCCATACGAAGACGCCGCTCCGCAACGTCGCAACCATCGAGCTCACCGAGGGGCGCTCGAACATTCAGCACGAGGGGGCGCAGCGCCGCGTAACCGTAACCTTTAATGGCTCAGCCGATCGGTCGCTGCGCGCGATCGTCAACGACGCGAAGGCGCGCATTGCCAAAGTTCAGCTGCCTGCCAACGTCTACGTTTTGTGGGCTGGGCAAGCGGAGGCCGAGCGCGAAGGTCAGGTTCGCATTGCTACGCTCACGGCCATCGCTATCCTGCTCGTCGTTGCGTCTCTTACGCTTGCCTTCAAGAGGCGTAAGCTCGCCGCGCTTCTGCTCGTCAATCTACCGTTTTGTCTGATTGGCAGCATGGCAGCGATCGTCGCGAGCGGCATCGGAATGACACTTGGCAGTATCGTCGGGCTCGTCACCGTGTTTGGCATCGGAGCACGCAATTCGGTGATGATGCTTGCGCACGTCGAAAGGCTTGTCGATGTCGAGGGGCACAGCTGGACACCTGAGACTATCAAGCTGGCCGCCTCCGAACGCTTGGTGCCGGTATTCATGACTGCGTTGATGGCTGCGCTCGGCCTCGTTCCTCTAGCTATGGGCCTCGGCAGTCCCGGTCACGAAATCGAGGCCCCTATGGCGATCGCCGTGCTCGGCGGACTGGCCTCGGCGACATTCCTAAATCTCGTTGTCCTGCCCGAAGCGCTTATTCGGTCGCAACGCTGGCTACGCCTCGGGTGATTGCCGGCGATGTGAAATGCTCGGCTAGGAGCAGGCGACGCCATCACGACTTCACTCCGTACACTTTCGAAGAACGAGAAGCGCGGTGTTATGCGCACGGCCGCTCCTGGCCCTTCTCGGTTGTTAAATTGTTCCGTCTGTGCGTCCGCTCGTTTCTCAAGCAGGGGGTATGAGTTCCGCTGACAAGGATTGAACTCGGAAAGAGTTGTAATTGGCCATGCTGATGATGCCAGATCGGGTGTCTTGCACCCCGATCAACCTGGGCTCTTCAGGACGTATGTCGCTCAAATGCGGGGATATCTAGTAGTGAGTAGGACAGCAGCGCAGTGCCACCGCCGAACAACGCTAATAGTACAACGAGGCCGACATTTACCAATCGGCGACGTCTTCCGCTGCGATCCGAGAAAATGGATTTTGTGGGAGCCATGAATATTTACTGACGAAATGAACACGTAGGAATGCAGAAATGGGACGGTTAAGCCAATTTGGCAGGCAACCGCAAAAGTCGAGCCAACAAGGTGTGGGGGATTCTTTAAGCGTAATTGATCCGTCTGCAGATCGGCATTGTCGAAGTTTCTCGCCAACGCGGTTGCCTTTATGACATCGGCCAAGTGCGGCTTTGGCTGCATCAACCGCTCGAAATCACCGTGCTACCCCTGTGCTAGCCTAATCAGAAATGACAAGCTGGGTAGGACGCTTACGCCTGAAGCAAGTTTAGCTCGTAGTTCGAGCTGACTGACGCGCGCCTCGCGAACGGCATTCCGGTATATCTCGAGCGTAGGGCAGACCAGACGCTGGCGGCAAGTTCTCGATCATGTCTCAACCAAACTCGCCGCGCGACCTGTCCAGAGGAACGCACCTAAATCCAAAACAGCTCACACGCTTTCCGCTATTTCGCCCCTATCCTGAGGGCGAGGTAGCAGAGGCAGCATGGCGGCACTATAAGTAGGTCACATTTAACGGGAAGCGATCATGTACGAAATGCCATTCCCCCGCTCTCCTCGCCTGGACGGCAGGGATCCCGAAGCAAAGCGCAGAGAGGTTCGCGATTATTTCCACGCCACCTTTGACCGCTACGAGCGGCTATTCGAGGTCTTGACGGGCGACGCTGCCTACTACGAGAAGCCGATCCCGCTCCGCCATCCGCTAATCTTCTACTTCGGGCACACGGCCACCTTCTTCACAAACAAGTTGGTGCTTGCAGGGCTTTTGGAATCTCGCATCGACCCAAAGCTCGAGTCGCAATGTGCAGTCGGGGTCGACGAGATGAGTTGGGACGATCTCGACGACACGCATTATGAATGGCCTAGCGTTGAAGCCGTTCGCGCTTACCGGATGAAGGTGCGCAGTATGGTCGACGGGCTAATTGCGCACCTGCCGCTCACGTTGCCGATCAGCTGGGACAACCACTGGTGGCCCATCCTAATGGGGATCGAGCACGAACGCATACACCTCGAAACCTCGTCGGTCCTGATCCGCCAGCATGCGCTCAAGCATGTGCGCCGTCATGCGACCTGGACACCTTGCACTCAGGAGGCCGTCGAGCCGCCTGAGAACGAACTCATCGCAGTACCCGCCGGACAAGTGAGCATCGGCAAGGACTGGGAGAGCGATCTTTACTACGGTTGGGACAATGAGTACGGCCGTCATGAGGCCGAGGTGCCTGCCTTCAGCGCTAGCCGCATGTTGGTGTCAAACCGCGAGTTTCTGAGCTTCGTCAACGCCGGTGGCTACCGTGAAGAGCAATGGTGGAGCGAGGAGGGTCGCAAGTGGCGCGACTTCGCCAACGCAACCCATCCTACCTTCTGGTTGCGCGATGGTGACGAGTGGCGGCTGCGGCTGATGCTGGAAGAAACACCGATGCCTTGGAGTTGGCCCGCCGAGGTCAACTTCCACGAGGCAAAAGCTTTCTGTAACTGGCTGGCAGACAAGAAAGGCGAGCCGGTCCGTCTTCTGACCGAGGACGAATGGTACCGCCTCCGTTCAGTAACTGGCGTCAACGAGGGCACAGCTGCCAACTACCAACTCGACCATTGGGCTTCGTCCTGCCCGGTCGACCGGTTTGCCCACGGCGATTTTTACGATGTGGTCGGCAACGTGTGGCAGTGGACGGAGACGCCCACCTACCCATTAGCCGGCTTCCGGGTTCATCCGCTCTATGACGACTTCACTACTCCTACCTTCGATGGACGTCACAACTTAATCAAAGGCGGCTCCTGGATCTCCTCCGGCAACGAGGCGCTTCCCGCTTCCCGCTATGCCTTTCGCCGCCACTTCTTCCAGCACGCCGGCTTCCGATATGCCGTGGGCGAACCGCCGGTGGAGCCCCCCGCCTCGCACTACGAAACGGACAAGCTCCTGTCCGAATACGCGGAATTCCACTATGGCGAGGAGTATTTCGGAGTTGCGAACTTCCCGCAGACTCTTGCCCATGTCGCGATCGAGGCAATGGGGAAACGCCCGGCGTTGAAGGCGCTCGATCTGGGCTGCGCTGCCGGCCGATCCAGCTTCGAGCTGGCCCGCCATTTCGAGCGCGTTACCGGTATCGACTTCTCAGCCCGTTTCGTCGGTTTCGGTGCTCAGCTCGCCGAGCAGGGAGTCGCACGCTACACATTGACCGAGGAGGGCGAGCTTGTCAGCTACCATGAGTGCTCGTTGGCAAAGTTCGAACTTGACGGTGTCCGCGACAAGGTGGAGTTCCTGCAGGGCGATGCCTGCAATTTGAAGCCGCTCTTCTCGGGCTACGACCTGATCCTTGCCGCCAATCTGATCGACCGCCTCTACAGCCCACGCAAGTTCCTTCTCGACGCGCACACGAGATTGAACTCCGGCGGCCTTCTTATCATTGCCTCGCCATATACTTGGCTTGCCGAACACACCTCGCGCGAGGAGTGGCTCGGCGGCTTCAAGCGTGACGGCGAGAGCGTCACCACACTCGAGGGCCTGAAAGAGCTGCTAACACCGAATTTCCGACTGGTCGGAGAGCCGCGGCAGATCCCGTTCGTGATCCGCGAGACGCGGCGCAAGTTCCAGCACTCACTGTCGGAGGTGACAATCTGGGAGCGCGGCATCTGAGCTGCGATCTGGCACGGAACGAGTGCAAGCCCGCGTCGGGCCATGCTGCCTCAACGTCGATGCCGCGGAAGGCTGCGACGTGGACGGCAAGCGCTAGTATAAGGCCCGCAATCGCGATTAAGCCTGCTGGTATTCGGAGATATCGAACCGCCTTGCGACAGATTCTTATGGCGGAGTTTGCCCCGCTCATTTTCGCACGGTAGTGCCATTCAATTGCGACTGGCCTCTCATCGGTAAAAGTTGTGCGAGATCGCACCCCGTCGTGCCCATTGACCCCAACGGACGCACTGCGGAGGCGCAACAGATGTGTTGCATCAAGGAATCAATCTCGGCAGCACAGCGGTTGATGCGACTCTGAGTTTCGTGTTTGTCATCGCGCCGCCTTTGCATCCGGAAAATGTCCGGGGAGCGCACAACGAACCATCGAATTAATCTAGTTACTGCCCGGTCTGCAATAAATCGGGGTACGCAGAGCCGTTTGGCCCGATTTCGCTTATTGCAGCTTTACAACTCAACTGAACCACAATCCGACACGGATTGGGGTCGTGGGGTGCCATGCAGTTTTTCACCTTGAGCCACTCTCCGTAGACAGTCGCGGCCTGTGCGTTGAACTGATAGAGCGCTTCTCCGTGAAATTCGTGCTTGAGCGCTTCAACCATCTTGCTGGCTCTGACGCCCGGGCAAACTTCGGCGGCCCCAAGAGCTTGCGCGTAGCGAGCACCGGCTTCACGCGGAGTATGCTCTGCTGCCAACGAATAGGTAGGAAACAAAACGAGCGTTATGATCTGTGCCAATTTCCACATGCCTAACCTCTAGCTTCTCACCTGTGATTGTCTTCGAACGAGAATTGCTATCAACCGGCACTCGAGGGGTGTCGCATCGGCCTCAGCTCACCGGAGCTTCCCAAGCAGCGAGACAGACACATGCTCTTCCTTCTCCAGCCGTCATTGGGCGGCTTTCAGCCTCTTCGAACTCTATGACATCGCCCCCCCCGTAGCGTTCTTGTCCATCGGATAACTCACCCTGTAGAACCATAATGATCTTCGAGCCCATGTGCCGTTTGTGGGGCAGATTGAAGCCAGAAGCGATTTTGAAGAGACAGAGTGAGCCGTTGGAATGCTGTGCAAGAGGGATGGGGAATTGCCAGACTCCCTGAGAGGCATGTAGCCATGCGACGTCGTTCAGCGACCGTCCGACGAATTGCTGCAACGGCTCGGGCACATCACTTATTAGCTGCTCTCGCGCGTCGACGGCAACTGACGACTTTGCCTGTCTTGGAAGGAGCATTTCCGATTCGAGAGGCTCGGGATGCACCTCTTCAAGTAAAGCAGCGCCGATTAAATCCAAATCTGCGAGCTCGCTTCTGCACCGCGAACACATTGACATGTGGCTGGCCATAACGGCGGCTAGCGACTCAGGCATGCTGCCCGCGGCGCAGCTCATTAAGTACTCGGGCGCGGGATGGTGCTTAATCGTCATGGTCGCACGCTCCAACAGCGCCGCGAAGCTTGATGTAGGCCAAGCGAATCCGTGACTTGACCGTACCTATCGGTAAGCCCAGCTTTTGGGCGATCGCGCTGTGAGACAACCCTTCGACAAATGATAGTACAATAATTTCCCGTTGATCGGAGGGTAGTCCATCGAGTGCGATTTTGATGCTCAATCTCTGCTGTTCTATCGATAAAACTTCATCAGGTAACTTGGCCGCACTTGCTTCATCTATAAAATGATGGTCCTCCAACGCGACCCATGTCTTTTCCCTACGCAGCCGGTCTATTCTTAGATTACGTGCAATCGCAAAAATCCAGGCCGGAACATTGCCTTTCTCACGCGAATATTGACCGGCCTTATGCCAGACCATCAGCATGGTTTCTTGCGCAAGCTCTTCCGCAGTGGCGGCATTCGTCCCTTGCCGCATCATAAAGCCCTTTACCAGAGGCCCGTATTTCTCGAAGAGCTCGCGAAACGCTTGGGAATCCCTTCGGTCGGCGACGCGTTCAAGATTTTCGTGATCCGACATTTCAATCAAATCTTTAGTATCGGTCTTAGCGGCGGCAGGAAGACCTTGTTCAAGCCGGCCATGATTATCAGCGTTTGGTCTGAGTGTAAGCAGATTAGCGCTGTCGTCACCATACGCCAATCGACAGTTTCCCTACTCTTGCAGAACCCAAGAGTGATCCGACTGGGCAAATGCCACGTAAGAGGGATCGTCTGGTCAACTGTTGGATCCAGCCTTCCCGATGAAACTTGAGGGACGCGTCTTGCCACGGTCCCCCTTTTTTCTGATTCAAACAGTTCGATTTATTACAGGCTGAATTGCCATGTGAACCGGAAAACAGAGAAATAGGCCGCGTGCGCCTCGCATAAACGAATTTATGGGTCCACCATGCTAGCAATTTTTGTATCGGCTTGCTTGATCAATGATCCTTCGATTTGCCGGGACTTTCGAATTCCCATCGATAGCGCCGAAGATCCGATAGGCTGCGTAAACTTTGCCCCGCTTCATTTTGGTAACTGGGCTGAAGAGCATCCCGGCTGGAAAATATTGCGCTGGCGCTGTGGTTCCTCCAGCGAAGAAAAAATATAATGATGTGAAGACAGCCGACTCCGGCAAAATGGAATTCGACATTGTACGCTCCACTCGCTTGCTGCGATTATTGTCGGTTGATGGCCCGACGCGGACTCAGCGGCGAAAACGACCTCGGCTGCTTTCGAGCAACGAGCGGTCACGCATCAAGTAGAAGCCGCGCACTTTGGCTGCGTCCGCTGCAATGACTATCGCGTCAATCGAACACTCAACATCATTGCGGCTGCAAAATAGCCGTATCATTCGGCCGGGTCATGAACTTGTAGAGCAGCGACGAAGTCAGCCGCTGCACCACGTATTTGAGGCCGCTTTACGTGCTGAAGGCTTGTTGTAAGTTCGGTTCAGGCTTGTGCAAGCTACACACAACCAAGACAGCTGCTCCATTCGCCAAATAGTAGAAAGCATCGAGACCTTCGAAGCCAAATACGATTGGCGCGGCAATGAAAAGCAGTCCGACAGAAATGTCGACGAGCAGGTGGAACCAGTATGGCAGAACGCGTATGACGCCCAACTCGTGGTCGGTGAACAGCGTGAGGATCAGGGCTGCTACACCGGTCCCGACCGCGAGCCATCTTGCCAGCGGGTTGGACATGCCCAGTCCGAGAACGAACGGCAATGCCATGAGGCTCAGTGCAACCGGATAGTCCAGGTAGGCATGCATGGTTCTGGTAACGAAACGCATCGGATTTCTCCATTTATTTGCATGACGGCTGCGCCGGGGGCCGACGCAGCCGCAGGTCCATGCTTCAGTTGATCTCTGAGGGCTGTTTGTCCTTAATACCAGGCCAGTTGGCCTCAGCCTTCTTGATCGCCCCGGGAATATCCTTCAGCCATGTCTGCTGAATGCCGCTGTCGAGGTTGAGATAGAGCTTGCCGTCGACGACCTTCCAGAAATTCGGATCGCCGTCGAATTTGGCGCCGACCGAGACGCCGTAAGCGCAGTAACCGCCATAAGCTGGCTCGAACTTCGCAGGATTGGCTTTGAAGGTGTCGAGATTTGCCTTGCTGGCGAAGCGATACGTCGCCTCTTTGTGAACAGTGGCGAATTCGGCCGCGCCGCGGACAGGCTTGCCTTCCGTCTGGTAGGCTACGACATCGTAGCCATGAACGGCGAGGCCAGGGGCAGGCTTGCCATCCGCCAGTACAAGTCCGGCCGTCGTGTTGACGTCCGGGCCGGCGAGAGCGGGGACGACCGCTCCTCCAAAGATGGCGCTCGACAAAGCGAGGGTCGCGAGCAGTGCTTTCTTCTTGATCATGTTGGGTCTCCTAGTTTTGAGTTCATTGCTGTTGAAGCTCCGCGACCAATCCTGACTTCGGCTGCGGTCGATCATTCCTGCCGCAACGTCCTAACAGTCAGGACGGAGGCTGCGCCGACCCGCCGGTCACGCAGCTTTGCGCGGTGACACGGCGGGGAAGTCGATTTCGGTAAGGGCAACCTCGTTGACGTAGTTCGTCAGCGTGTTGAGAGCGACGTGCAGGACGATCTCGACCAGCTGCGCATCGTCGAAACCGGCTGCCTTGACGGCAGCAACATCAGCGTCGCTGACACGGCCGCGCTCACGCACGACAGTTGCGGCGAAGCGCACGGCGGCCTCGGCCTTGGGATCGTTGGACGATCCGTTTCGATTGGCCGTCAATTCTGCGTCGTCCAGCTTGGCGACATGCCGCGCGAGATAGGAGTGTGCAGACAGGCAATAACTGCAGCCGTTGATCTCCGCGACAGCCAGCGCAATGCGCTCGTGCGTCTTCGGATCGAGGTCACCCGTCGTCAGAGAGTCCATCATTGCGAAATACCCGCGCAACGCTGCCGGGCTGTTTGCTATGACCCTGAACAGGTTGGGGACCGAGCCGAGTTTTTTCTTGGCATCTTCGAGCAGCGACCTGGCGGCCTCCGGGGCCTCGGCGATCGAGGCAATGGTCTTGATACGGGTCATGGGCCTTTGGTCTCCGAGTGGTTTGAAACGCGGCCTAATTGGCCAATGCCCACTACATGGACTATTCCAAAAAAACGCACTATTCTGTAATTATGAGAACCATTGTTCCATTATCGGAAGGATAAGATGGATCGCCTCGAATCCATGTCTGCGTTCATCGCCGTCGTCGAAGCAGGAGGTTTCTCCGCTGCCGCGCGGCACCTGCACGTTCCATTGGCAACAGTGAGTCGAAGGGTGTCAGAGCTCGAAGACCACCTTCGTGTGCAATTGCTGATCAGAACGACCCGCTCTGTCGCGCTCACCGAGACCGGCCAGCGCTACTACGAGACTGCGCGACGGTTGCTGGAAGAATTGGGAGAAGCGGAACGACAGGTGGCGGGCGAGTACACGGCCCCGCGCGGGGAGCTGCGCATTGCGGCGCCCGTTAGTCTGGGTCGGATCTACCTCGCGCCCATTATCACAGAATTCCTGCGCGCCTATCCCGAGGTCGATGTCGCACTTCAATTGGGTGACGAGGTGATCAACCTGGCCGACGAGGGTATCGACATTACCCTACGCGTCGGCGATCTACCCGACAGCAGCCTGAAGGCCATTCCTCTTGGAGAAATCCGCCGCGTCGTTTGTGCTAGCTCTTCCTATCTCAAAAGCGCACCATCCATGTCATCACCCGACGATCTGAGGCGTCACGCTTGCATCACGTTCACGGCCATTGAAGCGGTGCATGAATGGAGCTTTCGGATTGGAAGGACTGTGAAGCGCATACCGGTGCGCTCGCGCTTATCCGCTAGTGCGGCCGATGCGGCGGCGGACGCCGCTGCTGCCGGGCTTGGTGTCACGCGTCTTCTTTGCTACCAGGCGCTTCCAGCGATCAAAGCCAGAAAGTTGAAACTTATCCTGCGGGACTTTGAGCCGCCACCCACGCCGGTCAGCTTTGTCTATCGAGGCGGGCGGACCATGCCCCAAAAGCTCAGAGCCTTCATCGACTTCGCCGCGCCTCGAATGAGGTCTCGCCTTGTCTTCGATCCGTAATCGCCCGGACGTCAACCTGATGATCGATCCAAGAGCCAGAATTGCGTTTGTACATCTGCGGGACATTCCGAGTGAGGAGATCATCGCGCACATGTCCGATCCCCGCGTGGGCAAACACATGCCACTCCTCACATTTGATTGGAATAGCGAAACACTTACGGACTTTCTTGCAATAAAGGACGCGTACTGGCGTCGCGACGGTCTCGGACACTGGGCAATCCTCTCCAACGGCACCTATGTCGGTTGGGGCGGGTTTCAGAAGGAGGGAGATGAGTGGGATTTCGGACTGGTGCTCCGGCCCGAATTCTTCGGGCTGGGTATGCGGATTACCCAGAAAGCACTGATGGTCGCCAGAGCCGAGCCGAGAATTCCGTTCGTGACATTCCTTCTGCCCCCGTCACGTAAGAATCTGAGAGCGCTTATCCGTCTCGGAGCCCAGTTCACTGGTGAGGTCGATCTCGGCTGCGCTCGATTTCTAAAGTTTCGCCTTCAGACGGCATGACCGCCGTTTCAGAGTGATTGGCATGTCTTGTTCGAGTGAGCTTCCACTGTCCTCTCGTCAGTCGTAGTTCGGCTAAGCTAGCTCGAACCAGACGAATTGTAAGCTCATCACCGCTGAGCTGGCCATGGCAGGTATTGGCCCGTTGCGTCCCTCCACCGATGTCCGCTGTCAGATTGCTACTGACTTCATCCTTACGCTGGCCTTTTGGCGTCCAGCGGCTTTCGCTACCCCTGTACTAACCGGAAACGTGACGTCAATCGCCAAGCGATTGGACGGATTGGTGTTTGAGTCTTGGAGCATCCTCTGAGAGTGTGCCGAAAATTGACAATCCGCCTAGGCCTGCCGCACGCAGTCCAAGCTTGCGAACGACAAAACAACCTTCCTTAATTCCGGTACTTTCCTCCCGAGGTTTTAGGATTGTACTGCTAAAATGCCTAAGCCCTTGTTCGGAATCGCGTTTTGATGGTGCTGCCGGAGGGGATTGAACTCTCGACCTCTCCCTTACCAAGGGAGTGCTCTACCACTGAGCTACGGCAGCGAACCGGATGGTGGCCCTAGAAAATACAACAAACCGCACTGCCGAAGCATTGCGGTTGTGCTGGGCACACTCGGAAAGCGGGCGGACACTGCCATAACCGGTCCTGTGGGGCAAGCGGTTAAGAGCTGTGCATTTTCTGCGAGTTGGGGACCGGCCGCTCGTCTAGTCGGCGTGCGGCGGTTAAACTCCGGCAGATCGGCGCAGGGAGTGACTATCGCATGTCTAAAGGTAGCGGCAGCACAGGTGACGGTGGCAAGGCGGCTGCCAATCGGGCAGAGAGGCTGGCCGCCGAATTACGGGCAAATTTGCGCAAGAGAAAGGCGGTGGCGCGCGCCCGCAGCGGCCCACACGGGGAGCCTGCCAACGGTGAAATCGGGGCCGCGGAGCCTAAGGACGAGGGATGAGAAAATGCCGGCTCCTGAATGACTTTTACCTCTCCAGGTCGGCATTCAGGTCACGCCAATGCACGTCTTCGTCGCGCCCTCTTGCCCCCGACCCGCGCCTGCCGCTAATCATGCGGCAAAATCGCAGCAGTCGAGTCGGGTTTGCGTGTCGTTGCGGCCGGTCTGTTGTGCCGGTCAGGTTTCAATCGGCCAGGGACGTCGAGCAACAGTGGCTCGGGTAACCTGCGCAACCCATCCTAGGACTTCTTCATGGATCGTATCCAGATTACCGGCGGCCGACAGCTCAACGGCGTAATTCCCATTTCCGGCGCCAAGAATGCGGCGCTGCCGCTCCTCATCGCCAGCCTGTTGACCGACGATCGGCTCACGCTGAAGAACGTGCCGAACCTCGCAGACGTCAATCTCCTGGTTCGCATTTTGCGCAATCACGGCGTCGATCTGGCGGTCGACGGCAAGCGCACCGGACCCGTGCAGCATCTTGGAGAGACGTTCCATCTGACGGCGCGCGATATCGTCGACACCACCGCGCCTTATGAAATGGTATCGCGGATGCGGGCCAGCTTTTGGGTGCTCGGTCCGTTGATTGCGCGCATGGGCGTCGCGAAGGTTTCGTTGCCTGGCGGTTGCGCCATCGGAACCCGCCCGGTTGATCTGCATCTCGCCGGCCTTAAGGCGCTGGGCGCCGATATCGAGATCGAAGGCGGCTACGTGCTCGCCAAAGCACGCAAGGGCCTTCGCGGCGCGCACATCGTTTTCCCGAAGGTTTCTGTGGGCGCCACCCATAACGTGCTCCTGGCAGCGGCGCTGGCGCGCGGCGAAACGGTGATCGAGAACGCTGCACGCGAGCCGGAAATCGGCGACGTCGCCGATTGCCTTGTTAAGATGGGTGCCCGCATCGATGGTATCGGTACGTCCGTCCTGCGCATCCAGGGGCGGGAACGTCTCGAAGGCGCGGTTCATACCGTTGTGCCTGACCGCATCGAGACAGGCACCTTTGCTTTTGCCGTCGCTGCAACAGGTGGCGACGTATTGCTCGAAGGGGCAAAGGCCGCGCATCTCAAGACTGCACTTGATGTGTTGGCCGAGACCGGCGCGCAGGTCGAGGAAACATCCAAGGGAATTCGCGTTGCGCGCACCAAGGGTGGCATTGCGCCTGTGTCGGTTGAAACGCAACCCTTCCCTGGCTTTCCAACCGATCTTCAGGCTCAGCTCATGGCTCTCGTGTCGCGTGCGGTAGGTACCAGTGTCATTCGCGAAACGATCTTTGAAAACCGCTTCATGCATGTGCAGGAGCTGGCTCGTCTCGGCGCCGACATTCACCTGCATGGCGATACGGCCACGATAAAGGGCGTCAAGGCGTTGACCGGTGCGCCTGTGATGGCCACGGACCTCAGAGCCTCGGTGTCTTTGGTTATCGCCGCGCTGATGGCCGAGGGCACCACGACGATCAATCGCGTCTACCACCTCGACCGCGGTTTCGAGCAGCTTGAACAGAAGCTGTCGCGGTGCGGGGCTTTGGTTGAGCGCATCGCCGGAGCTTGAACTCGATCGGGCTGCGAATGGCTGGCAGAGTTAAAATTGTGGCTAGGAAGCCACAATACTTGAGGCCGGCGTTGACCATTTTCGCACAATTTTCGGTCGCCCCGCGCACACTGTGTAATTTACCACTCCGGGCACGTGATCCTGGCTGGAGAAGAGAATGTTGCGCCTGATTTTGCGCATCGGATTGGCGCTCGTGGCTGCCATAGCAGCGGGCTTGAGTGTGGGGTCGGCGCTGGGCTTGCCGCTG
Source organism: Hyphomicrobiaceae bacterium (assembly GCA_041397645.1). NCBI lineage: Bacteria > Pseudomonadati > Pseudomonadota > Alphaproteobacteria > Hyphomicrobiales > Hyphomicrobiaceae > Hyphomicrobiaceae bacterium. The sequence goes on from JAWKWE010000004.1 coordinate 1,596,538, forward strand.
GTTTCGACCAGTCAAGCTGCGACCTCTGCAGTCTGGCAGGCTCTGACTGGGGTTGGCTCATATATCCCGTTCGTTCTTCTGCTTTCGATCATTGCGATTGCTCTGGCTGAACTGCTAGCGCTGCGGCACTGGGTCTACTGGCTGCTCGCGGGATGCATCACGGCGATTATCGGTTTTCATGTGCTGGAGTTTGCCGGAGTTTCGGACGTATTGTCCGCAGTGCATGCTCCACTGAAATTCGTTGTCATGGGAGCAGCCGGGGGATTGGTCTACTGGCTTCTCTCCGGACGGAACGCAGGGGGGCTGGTCGCGGCTGCAGAGCAGCTATACGCGGTTTCACCTGTGACGGCGAAAGAAGAACGACGTCGCTGCGCGCTGTGTGCGCTGCTGTGGCTGGCACTCGGACTGATCCCGCTTGGCCTGCTGGGATGGCAGTCTCTCCATTTGGGGAGCGCACCGTTCGCAGATCGGCTGAGATCAAGTGCTGCAGGCGATGCGACACGACTGCTGACGTTTGCCGGGCTCGACGGCGTGAAGTTGCGGGTCGAAGACCACACCGGTCACGTCACGGGCACGGTGGCGGACGCCGAAACGAAGGAAAAGACTTTTCAGAAAGCGAAAGAGGTACTAGCGCCGCTGGTGGGGCTGCCCGGTATCGTCGCCGTTTTGCAAAACGATTTATACGCAGTCGACGACACCAGTCCGGCGATCGCCGCGGAGAATGCGCGCATCAAGTCTGCGGAAGAAGCTGCCCGCAAAAAGGCTGAAGAAGAGCGTCTTGCCGCCGAGGCTGAAGCCAAGCGCAAGGCTGAGGAAGAAGCCGCGCGCAAAAAGGCTGAAGAAGAGCGTCTTGCCGCCGAGGCTGAAGCCAAGCGCAAGGCTGAGGAAGAAGCTGCCCGCAAGAAAGCAGAGGAAGATCGTATCGCCGCTGAGCGCAAGGAAGAGTTCGATGCCTGCAGCACCAACCTCTCCGATCTGACTCGGAAATCCAACATTCTGTTCCGCAGCGGATCTGCCGACTTGCGCCCCCGACACGCCAAGCTCCTTGATGCCTTGGCGTCCGTGGCGAAAAGCTGTCCCGTCATCACGATCGTCATCGGTGGGCACACGGACTACACCGGCGGGGAAGACCTAAATCAGGCGCTGTCGGAGGATCGGGCTGAAGCCGTTCGCGCAGCTCTCGTGGAGCGCGGGGTTGACGCCAAACAACTGGAAACGCGCGCCTACTCCTATCGCCAACCTATCGACGGCACCCTCAGACATTACGCGCGCAGAATAGAACGGCGCGCCAGTTTTGAGGCGGTGCTGCGGCCGGAAGAACAACCGACCCAATAGCCTCGGGAGGAGCTTGATGTATCTCGTTCAGCAATTGTGGTGGTTCTTGCTGCTGGCGTTCCTGCTAGGGGCGCTGTTGGGCTACCTGATGTGGCGCACCTGCGGCCAGCGCCATATTCAATCCACCTACCAGCGACAGCTCAAGGATTCATCCGAACGGATCGCATCGCTTGAAAAGGAACGCGCCAAGTTCTCAGCATCGGCACTTGAAGCCGAACGGGAGGTGGCCCGCCTCAGAGCCGCGTTGGATAAAGCTGGTGGCATGGCCTAAAAAGGCGCTACTTCTCGGGAGAATGATTGAACCGTCGTGGTTGCACCTGTGAGCGTGCGGGGCTATCACTCCACCGACAGCCGGTATACAGGGGCCGCAGCCGCATTCTCGATGTCCGATCTCAAGCTTATCGCACTCGATTCAGAAGATCTGAACGTAATATCTGCGCATTTGCAAGATGCCGTCCTGCGCGTTGGCGACATGGCGTATCTTCCGCGAGAGCGCCGGTTTGCTGTCGTGGTCAACCGCTTCGACTGGGAAACTGCCGCAAGCCGAAGTGGAAAGGGCGAAAAAACGAGCCTCGTACGTCGCCGTTCGGGACTGCGTTTCGAACGGGTGATGGGCGCCCAGGTTCATGGCATAGACCTCAAGGACAAGGCGGCGGCCTTGGCGCTGCTTGCTGTCGTGTTTGAGCCTTCGGGCGACCAGGAGAGTGTGGCAGGCAATGTCACGTTGACATTTTCCGGCGGTGCCGCCATCCGGCTATCGGTCGAATGCGTGGAAGCTGAAATGAAAGACCTCGGCGCGGTCTGGAAGGCGCACCAGGCTCCGCGCCATGGTGGCGAAGAGAGCTGAGGACGAGACCATTAAGGAGCGGTCCGTTGGACCGGAGCATTTCACGATGCCGATGCATCTAAAGAGCACTGCGGCCGATTTCGAAGCATCGTTTGCGGCGCTGTTGGCACAGAAGCGGGAAGTTTCCACGGACGTCGATCTCGCGGTGCGTGCCATCATCGACGATGTGCGCGCGCGCGGCGATGCCGCGTTGATCGACCTTTCCAAGAAGTTCGATGCGGTGGACTTGGATACTGTCGGAATCAAGATACGCGGCGACGAGATCGAGGCCGCGGTGGCTCAGTGCTCGCCCGACACGATCGAAGCTCTTAAATTCGCTCGCGATCGCATTCGCGACCACCATGCTCGCCAGCTTCCCGAAGATGACAGATATTGCGATGAAGCCGGCGTTGAGCTTGGCCATCGCTGGACGGCGGTTGAAAGCGTGGGCCTCTACGTGCCGGGTGGCCTCGCCTCATATCCCAGTTCGGTGTTGATGAACGCGGTGCCTGCGAACGTCGCCGGGGTGCCGCGCATCGTCATGGTAGTTCCCACACCGCGCGGGGAGCTCAATCCGCTTGTGTTGGCCGCTGCGCAACTTTCCGGCGTCGAAGAGATTTATCGCGTCGGCGGCGCGCAGGCGGTCGCAGCGCTCGCCTTTGGAACCGAAACGATTGCGCCAGTAGTGAAGATTGTCGGGCCTGGCAACGCCTACGTGGCCGCCGCCAAGCGGCAGGTGTTCGGCACCGTTGGCATCGATTCCATCGCTGGACCATCCGAGGTTCTCATCATTGCCGATAAGAACAACAATCCGGATTGGATCGCAGCCGATCTCCTCGCTCAGGCCGAGCACGATACTGCAGCTCAGTCAATTCTGATGACGGATGATGCAGCCTTTGCAGCCGAGGTTACAAAAGCTGTTGAACGCCAGCTCATGACGCTGACTCGCGGCAACATCGCGGGTGAGAGCTGGAATGTTTTCGGTGCTACGATTGTGCTGTCGTCGCTCGAAGAAGCCCCGCGTCTCGCTGACCGGATCGCGGCTGAACACCTCGAAATCGCGACGGCCGACTGCGAGACGCTTGCCAAACGCATACGTAATGCGGGCGCCATTTTCCTGGGCTCCATGACCCCAGAGGTGATTGGCGATTACGTTTCAGGGTCCAATCACGTGCTGCCCACGGCTCGCAGTGCGCGCTTCTCATCAGGGCTCGGCGTTCTCGATTACATGAAGAGAACGTCGGTGTTGAAGCTCGATAGCGCAGCGCTCAAGGCGCTGGGTCCTTCCGCAATGACGCTGGCGCGCGCCGAGGGGCTGGAGGCGCATCGGCGGTCCGTGGAAGTGCGGCTAGAGAGCTGAGGGGCCAAACCAAAGGCATGACAAGCGAAGCCGAAAAGAGCCGCGACCGCCTTGTCGAGATCACGCTCGACCAGCGCTCGCTTGGGCAGTCGAACGTCAATATCGACCACGAACGCGAGGTCGCCATTTTCGATATTCTGGATGGCAATTCTTTCGCAGTCGATGGCATGGATGTCGGTCCCTATCGCCTGAACCTTGCCATCGTGGACGACAGGCTGCAGCTGACGGTACGCGACGAAGACGCCGAAGCGGTGGCGTCCCATCAGGTGCCATTGACGCCGCTCAAGCGGGTGATGAAGGACTATTTTCTCGTCTGCGACGACTATTATGACGCCGTGCGTACGGCGCCACCTTCTCGCATCCAGGCGATCGACCTTAACCGGCGTACACTTCACGACGAAGGCAGCAAGATCTTGGCGGAGAAGCTTGAGGGCAAGGTGAAGGTCGACGCCGATACGGCACGCCGCCTGTTCACGCTGCTCTGTGCCCTGCATTGGAAGGGGTAGGCTCCGGCCGCTGATCAACGCCGTGCGTTGAGGTACCAGGTATCTTGTGCCCCGACACCTTTGATGTCGATGGTGCCGTGCTGCTCCAGAATGAAGTCCTTTTCCAAGGCCGCCTTGCAACCTGGGCACAACAGAATGCGGCCGGGCTTGCTTGCCTGCTCAAGGCGGCTAGCCAGATTCACTGGATCTCCCCAGACGTCGTAGCTGAATTTCCGCTTGCCGATCACGCCCGCCATCATCGGACCGGACGCCATGCCTGCGCGCACGTTTATGGGAAGGTCGAGTTCGCGAGCGGTATCCTCGACGGCTTCCAGCATATCGAGCGCCATGGACGCCAGCGCTACAGCGTGGTCCGAGCGCGGCTCAGGGACGCCGGACGCGACCATATAGGCGTCGCCGATGGTCTTGATCTTTTCAACGCCATGCTTGGCTGCAAGCTCGTCAAAGCGACTGACTAGGTTGTTCAACATCTCGACCGTGCGCTCCGGGCCTAGCCCGCGCGCAATCGCAACAAAGCCGGTGATGTCTGCAAAGAGCACTGACGCTTCCGTGAACCCGTCCGCGATCGCTGTTTCGGGCTCGGCCTTTAATCGTTCAACGACCGTTTCAGGCAAGACGTTGCGTAATACCGTTTCGGTTTCCGCCTTTGCACGTTCAGCAAGGCTGAAGGCGTAGTAGACCGAGGCGGCAATGAGGCCGAACGTCGTCAAGGCGCCCTGTAGGTAACTTGCGTTGAGAAAGGCATCGTCCATCGGCAGCAGAGCATCTGACCGATGGTAGGCGAACCACGCGAACAGATGGAGTGCCAGAGCCGTGACGACGGTGGCAAGCACGAGCCAGATGCGCTCCAGCCCGAAGACTACGAAAGGCGCGGCAGAGAATGCTACATACATGAGTGGGGTGCCTGCGGACCGACCGAAGTAGGCTGTAAAGAATAAAAGCGCCAGCAACTCGGCGCCCGCGATCAGCAATGCCCCTGCAATGTCATTGATGCGGTGTGCGAATGGCACCAGCATGGCGATGCCCGCAAGCACCACGTTCATCAGGATGACGGGACGCATCTTGGCGTAGTCGGCCGCAGCCTGCTGGAACGCGAAAATGAGCGTGGTGATGACGATGATCACCGAGATCATGTTAATGATCTTCAAGCGTCGCTGGGTGTCAGGCGGATACCTCTTGGTGCCCAGAGCTGCGATGTAGGATAGAAATCGTCCCACCGGAGCAAACAGGCTACGAAGTCCGGCGCGAACAAATGTGAGCGAACGTCCTAGAGCGCTCAGCACTGATGTGAAGTCGGACGCGCGCAGTCGCGGTGCATCCAGGTGCATGGTCGACGTCTTAGTATTTTCATCGGATCGTTGCTGGGACGCATACGACGACTGCAGGCCGCCTTCGGCTGGGCGCACGTCTTCGATCCTGGTGGGTCCGGGTCTCATTCGGCCTGATGCTACCTCGAACATGCCTCGCGCTGGCGTGGGCGCTTCCAGCCGGAGGCACCGTCCGCTTACTGATGCCGGAACTCTCTTGTCGCTGCGTCAGTGGCACCCCTTTTAGCACGCCGGCGCGCGCAAGGGGCCCTCCAAAAGGCTCAGTCGACGCCTCCGACGCCCGTTAAGGCAACGATATCACACACGACGATTGCGCCTTTGCGTTCGATGGCGCCTTCAGCTTCCAGCATCGCGAGGGCTGCATTGACCTTTGGCCGGCTTGCGCCGACCAGTAGAGCAAGTTCGCTCTGGGAAATGGGCAAAGAAATATTGACCTTATCCGACTTTCCATTGGGGTCCTTCTGGCGGGCGGAGGCAAGAAAGAAGCGCGCAAGACGGGCCTCGATGGGGTGCAGGGCGATGGCTTCGAGCTGCTGGTCGGCGTCGCGCAGGCGGCCTGACAGAAATTTTATGGCGGCCTCGGCCACCTGCGGCTGCTCTGTAAGCAAGCGTGAGAAGGCGGCCTTGGAAAGGGTCAGCGTCTGAACCTTGTTGACGGCCGTCGCATCTGCCGAGCGCGGAAAGCCATCGAATACCGCAAGCTCACCGAATATGGACGGGGCCTCCACGTGTGCGAAAGACAACTCGCGTCCGTCGCTGGTGAGAACCGACAATCTAACCCTGCCTTTAGATACGATATGCAATTCGGTCCCGGGGTCGCCTCGGGAGAAAATATTCTGCCCCGAATCGAAACTCGCTTCGCGCAGCTCCTGTGCGACGGCCGCGCGACCTGTCTCATCGAGTGCTTTAAACATCGGGGCCTTGGACAGAAGGTCCAGGACCTCCTTTTTTTCCACCATGACAGCCTTCAAATATCCAGAATTTCTAGCCTAAGGAGGATGCCCTGTTTCCAGGGGGCCTGCAACGAGGGTCCCCCCTTGCTTTCCGAAGTAAGGCTAAGCATTGTCGGGCGCTCTTGCCCTGCGCGGGCGCGGCGGATTCAAAACCATGATTTCTTCGTTGAAAGCAGCCCTTCTTCCGGCATTTGGACAGTCCTCTGCCTCGGCCCGAGAGAGCCTTCGCAAGGTGCTGGCGCGTGAGCGGGCTGCCAATAAAGACGTCACTGAGCGTCCACGCCTGGTTTTGGCAAGCGCAAGTCCAAGGCGGATGACGCTGCTCGCTCAGGTCGGAATTACCCCGGATGCGCTGCGCCCGGCCTCGATTGACGAGAGCGCGAAGCGCGGGGAGATGCCGCGAAGGCTCGCGTCGCGCCTGGCACGGTCCAAGGCGGAAGCCGCTCGTGATCAGATCGCTAATGACCGGGATGTCGCTGATGCCTTCGTGTTGGCCGCCGACACCGTTGTTGCAGTGGGCCGCAAGATACTGATGAAGCCGAGCCACGTGGAGGAAGCGATTGCTTCGCTTCATTTGCTGTCGGGCCGCACCCATCGCGTGCTGACATCTGTTTGCCTGATTACGCCGGACGACCGCGTTCGTTCGAAGATCGTGGATACGCGCGTGCGCTTCCGCCATTTGTCGCGCGCCGAGATTGAGGCCTACATTGCCTCGCGTGAATGGCGGGGCAAGGCTGGCGGATATGCCATTCAAGGCCTTGCTGGTTCGTTTGTGCAGCGGATCGTAGGCTCCTACACCAATGTCGTCGGTCTGCCTGTGACCGAGGTCGTCGGGATGCTGACGGCGGAAGGCTTCCCGATCCACTACAATTGGCTCAAGTTTGCCGAAGTCGACCGCAGCTAGCCTTTGCGGCACCTCGAAGGAAGCAACGTCTCGTGGCCAAGCCCAAAACTGGCAAATGCTCTGTGTGTGGAGAGCCGTCGGTTCCCGAGTACCGCCCGTTCTGTTCGAAACGGTGCGCGGACATCGATTTGGCGCGCTGGTTGAACGGTGCCTATGTCATTGCCGGAGGCAATTCGGACGCCGATGAAGACGGCGAGGAACCGCTTGTCCCCGAAAGCGAAAATACGCCGACCGACCACTAATTGGCGCGGATTTCACGCTGGCGCGAAGTGCCGCTTGCCAGGGCGCAGATCGCCCCCTATAAGGGCCCGTCCTCGCCCGCCGAACACGGTGCTCGCGGACAACGCCCAGGTAGCTCAGTTGGTAGAGCATGCGACTGAAAATCGCAGTGTCGCTGGTTCAATTCCGGCCCTGGGCACCACATCTCTTTGCAAAAAAAATTCCGGCCTACTCGAAGTCCAGAACCGACATGACGCGAAACGTACGCAGCTTACCGTCATGCTCTGTGAATGATACATACTCGCCCGGCACAAAGCGGTGTTTATCGAGTTTGAACCCGGCTTCATCGTCCTCTTTCTGGCTGGGATCGTAGTCGAAGGCCCAGCTGCCGCCTGGCCTGCGAATGAGCCGCCCCATTTCATCTTGCTCACCCGGCCAGAAACGGCGCACACGGCAACGATCGCGGCTCGCCTTCCATTCTTCGGCAACCAGATGTCCGCTGTCGTCCAGCGGCGCGATGAAGTCGTATCCGCGATCCCGGCTTCCTTCAGGGAAGTCGTGGTCGCGCGCCAACTCGATCCTGATACGCTTCAAAGCCATAAATGCCTCCGATCTTAAATTTTAATCTTCCCGCCTTGCTTGTTGCGGCGAGTTTTGCGTCAGTGGGAAAAGAGGACGGGTATCGTCATGTCGCGCATGGTATTGCGTGTGGCGCCGCCCATAACGAATTCGCGCAACCGCGAATGGCCATAGGCGCCCATCACAAGCAGGCCAGAGGCGTTCCGTCTGGCTTCTTCCCGCAGGGCAGCGGAGACGCCTTCGTCCTCGGCTTGAATGGCCTTGGCTTCTGCCTTGACGCCGTGGCGCGCGATCGTCACGGCCAGTTCTGCGCATGGCAGGTCGCCGGTGCTTTGGCTTCCCGTGCGCGGATCGATCCACACGATGTCGGCCTGTCCGGCCTTTTCGATAATGGGCATCGCGTCGAACGCTGCACGGGCAGCTTCGCGGCGGCCGTTCCATGCAATCGTGATACGCGATGGCGTCGGTTGAGGATCGCCCTCGTTGGGCACGACGAGAACCGGCCGACCGCCTTCCATGACGACGGCCTCGGCTGCGTCGAGCGTGTGCGTTAGATGCCAGGACAGATCAGCTTGCGGGGCAATGACGATATCGGCCATGCGGGCGTTCTGCACGAGCGCTTCGGCAACCGTTGCATATTGGCTCTCCTGCTGGCGCCATTCGGCCGGTCGCGGCAGGAATGCTGTTTTTTCATTGAATATTGCGGCAATTCGCGCGCCTTCCTCACGGTAGGCTTTGCGCTGGACCTCAATCATCTCAGCAATGGCGATATCGGGCCATTCGTTCAGCACCACCGGAAGAGGCACGACAAACAGGCCGATGAGGTGCGCGTCATGCGCCTTGGCAAACAGGGCCGCGAACTCGATCAGGCGGGCGGCGCGGCGCTCGTCGTTGATGTGCGCCAGAACGGTTTTATAGGACATTTTGTTTCGACCCTTGTACTCAATTGGCGTTAGCGCGGCGGCGCCCTAGCATTCATAAGATCAATTAGGTCTGGAAAATATATCAAGCCTTCTTGATCTCGATTTTGCGCTCTGCCGAATTCGCATCAGAGCGTTTAGTGGCCGTAATCTTAAGCACCCCTTTGCCGATGCGGGCATCGATTTTGCTGTCATCCACGCTGTCAGGCAAACGAACAGAGCTTTCGAACCAGCCATAGGTCCGCTCGCTGACGTAATAATTTTGGTCCTTCTGTTCCTGCTCGGATTTCTTTTCGGCCTTAACCGAGAGAACACCGTTAATGTACGTCACCGATACGCCCGTCTCGTCGACCCCGGGAAGCTCGGCTTCAACGATGAAGGCGTCGTCTGTCTCGCGGACGTCAAGCTGAAGAGCGTTGGCCCCGGTCCCGCTCGCGACAAATGAGGGCCCATCCTGCGACCGCAGATCTAGCGCGCCGAAGATCCTACGCATCTCATGGCGCATGGCATCGAAGACGTTGCGGGGGACCGAGACCTGGGGAACGGGCTTGGGAACTGAATTGTCGGACATGAAGCCCTCAGAACGTGAAAAATGCCGGAGTTTAAGGACTTGAGTATGCTAGGAAGTCAGAACGGACACGGCGCCTTTGGCACGAAGATCTGTGCCCAAAAAGTCCAATGTCAGCCGCCTATAACCTGCATATGGGAATGGGGGTTCGGCTCCACATTGATCTAAGACAACCTGTTGGCAGCCATGTTTTGCGCACTGCAAAACTGAAAGCCGAAGGTTCTAGTTTGATCGCGATCAAGGGAGCAGGAGGGCGTCATAACCATATCTAGGTCAATGTTTGGAAAACGTCCGGAGGCACGACCCATGAACTCGGGAGCACTAAGAGCAACATGTTGTGCGGCGGCATTGGCAGTCGCTGCAGTGCAGTTTGTCGCTGGCGGCGTTAACGCCCAACAGGATGACGGTACATCGACGGAAGGCGAGCCGTGGGCCTTGTCCCTGGCAGCTCAGCTCCACGCGGAGAAACGCTGCGATGTTCAGGCGACCTATTTCGTTCGCGAAATGCCGTCGGCGGAAGGTACGCTGTATTCGGGACGTGTGCGCTGCATCGATGGCCGCGAGTTCGATTTCTCGCAATCAAAGCCGCATCTAAAATTCGACTTGAAGGCCTGCGAACCCGCGGCGTGCTGATTTTTTAACTGGACGCAATGGGTGCGGGCTGCCCGTGTCCATTGCGTTTGCCGGTGGCTTTGTGAGAAGACATCTTTTTCGCTACCCGCAGCCGAGAAAGTATGACTTCAGAAACAATCCCCGCAGAGTCGGACCCCGCCAGCAGCAGCGAGCTGACAGAGATCTACGCGAGCATCGGCGCGCTGTTGAGCATCGCCGCTGACGCCATTATCGCAATCGACGCAGACCACCGGATCACCTTGTTCAACGAAGGTGCGGAGCGCATTTTCGGGTACAGCAAGGCGGAGATCCTTGGGCAGCCGCTGAGCATCCTCATTCCAAGCCGTTTCCGCGTTTCTCATACCAACCACATCGCAACGCTTGAGATGGGGCAGAAAGCTTCACGCCTCATGGGCGAGCGACAGGAAATTTTCGGCGTCCGCAAGGATGGCTCCGAGTTCCCGGCCGAAGCCTCGATTGCCATGGTTGCGGGAGCGGGCAAAAAGTCGTTTCTGGCCGTTCTGCGCGACATAACGGAAAGAAAGCGCACAGAGGAAATTCTAGCGGGGCATGCGCGCGAGCTGGAGTTGCGCGTGCGCGAGCGAACCGCAGAACTTGAGTCTGAAATCGCCCGGCGCGAGGAGGCGCAGGCTCAGCTTATTCAGTCTCAACGCATGGAAGCGTTTGGGCAGCTCACCGGAGGCGTTGCGCACGACTTCAACAATCTGCTCACCATCATCACCGGCAATTTGGAATTGTTGTCTCCCGAACTTGGGTCGGACAAAGCCTCAAACTACGTAAAGCGTGCGCTGGAAGCGAGCGAGATGGCATCGCGCCTGACTTCGCGGCTGCTGACGTTTGCGCGGCGCCGACGCCTTGAGCCGCGCGTCATCGACATGAACGAGCTTGTGCTTGGCATGGCTGAGATCGTTCAAAGAGCGATCGGCGCACACATTTCGCTTTCAACAATTCTCGCACCTGAGCTTTGGTTGACACGGGCCGATCCCAGTGAGGTGGAGAATGCGGTTCTCAACCTCGTCATCAATGCGCGTGACGCTATGCCTAAGGGCGGGCGCATTGTCGTTGAGACGCGCAACGCCGCCTTTTCGCGAGGCGACGATGTCTACGTTCCTGGCATTCGTAAGGGAGAATTCGTGGTTGTCTCCATCACCGATACCGGTGTTGGAATGCCGCCGGAGATTGCCGCGCGGGCGTTTGAACCATTCTTTACCACAAAACCGACCGGACGCGGGACGGGCCTTGGATTGAGCACCATTTATGGCTTCGCACAACAAACCGGCGGACACGTCACGCTTTATAGCGAGCCCGACAAGGGCACAACGGTAAGCCTGTATTTGCCGCGCACGGTAGAGGCATCCGAAGTCAAAGGATTGTCGAAGGGCGAAGATGAGATTGTCTTCGCACGCAATAGCGAGACGGTCCTTGTAGTAGAAGACAACGCCGACGTGCGCGAAGTAACGATGCAGCGTGTCGAAGGCCTTGGGTATGTGGTCTTGGAAGCATCCAATGCGCCTGAGGCTATCAAGGTTCTTCAAGAAAACCCCGATGTGCAGCTTGTTGTGACTGACGTCGTCATGCCAGGAGGAATGTCCGGCTTTGAGCTGGCTCATTGGATCAATGAAAACAAGCCCGGCGTCGCGGTGGTGTGCACCTCCGGGTTTGCCGAAGGAGCGAGCGGCCATCACCAGGGGCTTGGGCCTTCGCCGGGGTGCGCCATGCTGCACAAGCCTTACGGGCGAATCGAGCTGGCGAAGGTTTTGAGTACGGCGCTCGCCGCCAAATTCGGGGCAGGCGGCGCTTAGAGGCGACGGACGTTGCCGGCGAATGCGTAGCCGACGCCCCGCACGGTTTTGATGAGCATCGGACGCTCACTTTGAGGCTCGATCTTCTTGCGAAGGCGCGCGACCAGCGCGTCGATGGAGCGGTCGAGCGGGCTCCAGTCGTGGCCCTTGAGCTGATCCATCAATTCATCGCGGGACAGTACGCGGCCGGGACGCTCCAGAAGAATGCCGAGCAGATTGAATTCCGCTGTGGTGAGATCGCAGATTTCGCCTGCAGGATTCCGCACCTCGCGGCGGCCGGAGTCGAACTGCCAGCCTTCAAAATCGTAACGCGGTTTGTTGGAGGGTGGCACCTCGGATGCCATTGGCGCTGAAGCCTCGTAGCGGCGCAGCACGGCCCGAATCCTGGCCACCACCTCGCGCATGTGAAAAGGCTTCACGATGTAGTCGTCAGCGCCCAGCTCAAGCCCCACGATGCGATCGATCGGGTCCGCCTTGCCGGTAATCATGACGATAGGCACGTTGCGTTTGGCGCGCAGCTCGCGGGCGACCCGCAAGCCATCCTCGCCGCCCAGATTGAGATCGAGCGTCACAAGATCGATCGGCTCACGCGCCAGCAAACCGGCGCACTCGGTGCCGTGCGATGCTTCGTGCACCAGCATACCTTCCGCTTCGAAGGCAGCGCGGAGAAGTTGGCGGATTTCAGGATCGTCATCAACGACCAGGATGTGATGGGGTGCTGGAGCCATGGGCAGGTGTGTATCTATTTGTAATTGCTAATGGAAGAGGGGTCCCGCAAACGGACGGTCGCAGCAACTGGGCTCGTCCGCTATCCCACTGTTGTTACAAACGGTTACAAATTCGCACATTCCCGACAAACCCCCGTAGCCGACCCGGTTTTTGATGCTGGTCAGATTTCAGCATCCTATTGCACGGGAATGACCTCCATGTTGACCATGTCGATGTACAGCGGTGAAAGCCACTCCGGATTGGAGGTTGCACTCGCCAAAAAGTCGGATCCAGGGGTTCGTCGCGGGGTTGAGGGGATTAGCAACTCGACTATTCGCCGCCTGGAGCCACGTGAGCACGTTTGCCGCGAAGGCGAGGCTAAGCATTACGTCTATCAGGTCGAGCACGGTGCCGTCTGCCTGTATCGTTCCATGCCCGATGGCCACCGCCAGATCATGGACTTCGCATATCCTGGGGACTTCGTCGGCCTTGGCACTTCCGAGCGCCATTTGCTTAGCGGTCAGGCGATCGGCACAACCCGCTTGCGGTGCATCCCCGTCAGCGCCATCCGCCAGCTTGCCGGCCGCAATCCCGAGTTCTGCTTCCAGCTTTATGAGGCTTTGTCGGCCGAGCTGACAGCAGCGCGCGACCTTCTCGCGACGGTCGGTACGCGCAGCGCAACCGAACGCCTTGCCTCGTTCTTGATTGCCCTGTCGCGGCGCAATGAGCGTGCGGGCCTCAATCCTAGCCGCATCGTGCTGCCGATGTTGCGTTCCGATATTGCCGATTTCCTCAGTCTGACGGTCGAAACCGTGAGCCGAACCTTCACCCGGCTTAAGCAGCGCGGCATCATCGACCTGCCGCAAAGCACGCTGGTCATCATCAATGACCGCGAAGAGCTGGAGCAGGTTGCCGGCATGGCGCCTCAGCTCGGTGCGTAACACGAAATGCAGGAATTGGTCTTGAGCGGTCCAGATGGCGAAAGCATCCCACAAGCCAGAAAGAGCGGGTTTTGTTTTTGGACTGTGCCAGGATACGGCGGTCTACCTCAAGCTAGCCTATGCAGCCAACGCTAGCGGGCTTGCTCCTGGCACCGTTCGCGCCGCCGGCAAACTTTCCGCGCTGACCGCGATCGAAACCGATCTTCGGCAGGGCGACGACGCGTTGCCCAAGGCGTGGCGGGAGCACATGGTCCCGCTAGAACACGTGGACGATGAACCATACTTCGCCAACGATGATGAGCCGCTGTTGCACGCCTGTTTTTCGTGCCTTTCGGCAACTCCCGGCGGTGCGCCATGGCAAGGCTCGTGGCGCAGAAACCGACTCCATGAGGTGCTGCGTGCGATTGACGAAGGCGGCATTCTTCTAGCGGTTGAGGCTCATTCGCTTGATGAGCAGCGCAGTTGGGCACGAACGCTTCTCAAATCCGGGTGTGCATTCGTGCAGACTTATGACGACGTTTTGTGTTCCTGACGTTCGTGGCTTTGCAACACTCCCCAAGCCTTCCAGACGGGCTCAGGCCGCGGTTGCGGCCAAGAGCTGTCGTTGGGAATTTTATCCCGCCGCTCGACGTTTTGCGCTCGAGCTGTTGCTCACGATATTCTCCACCGATTGCACTATACCGGCCGTGTCGATGCCGTTGATGCTGTAGAGATCATCTACGTTGCCGGACTCGCCGAACTTGCGGACGCCCAATCCATGCGTGCGATGCCCGTTGACGCTCCCGATCCATGACAGAGCGGCCGGGTGGCCGTCGATAACCGTAAACATCTGGGCATCCTGCGGCACGTCGGCGAGAATGTTTTGAACGTGGGAGGGCGTATCGCTTCCAGCGTTCTTGGCCCAGCCTTCATAGAGCCGGTCATATGAGGTGATCGCCAGCAGCGCGGTTGCGATGCCCCGCTCGTTGAGCGTGCTTGCAGCTTGTGCGGCCTCGGGCGCCACGGCGCCGGTATAGGCGATAACCGCCTGTGTGCGCGCGCGAGGTGCTTCACGCCAATAGCCGCCCTCAACGATGTCGCTGGCAAGTTCGGGCGTCATGGTGCGCCCGGTCTGCGCGATGGCTCGCGTTGACAGCCGCAAGTACACGGAGCAGCCGTCCGGCTGTTGAAGATGCGCAAAGCCCCACGCCATGATCGCCGCCAGCTCGTCAGCATAAGCAGGCTCGAAGGAGGCTAGTCCCGGTTGGCCCATGCCGATCAAAGGCGTCTTCAGAGATTGATGCGCACCGCCCTCCGGCGCCAGCGTGATGCCCGCAGGCGTTCCCGCCAGCATGAAGCGAGCGTCCTGGTAACAGGCATAGTTCATGGCATCGAGTCCGCGCTCGATGAAGGGATCGTAGACGGTGCCAACCGGAATCAACCGCTCGCCATTGATGGTGTGCGACAGGCCGAGCGCGGATAACAGGATGAATAGGTTCATCTCCGCGATGCCCAGCTCGAGATGCTGCCCCTTGGCAGAGAAATCCCAGGTGTAGCTGGACGGAATCTTCTCCTGACGAAACACGTCTACCAGCTCTTCGCGCGCATAAAGGCCGCGACGGTTCACCCATGAGCCGAGGTTGGTCGATACGGTGACGTCGGGCGATGTCGTCACGATGCGTTGAGAGAGTTCGCTGTCTGAGCGCGCGAGCGCATTCAGGACCAGGCCGAACGCCTGCTGGGTCGACATCGACGACAGTGAAGGACATTCGAGCGTCGCAGGGGTGGGAATGATCCGCGCCTCTAAGCGCCGCTTCTTGTCCTGCGCATAGGGAACACTGGCGAGGAACGCATCGATCTCCGCTTGCGGAATTTGAATGCCTTCGAACGCGTCCCACTCGTGGCCAGAACGCACATTCTGTTTTGTCCTATACGCCTCGATCTGGGCCGGCGACATCAGGCCGGCATGATTATCCTTGTGGCCTTGGAAGGGGAGGCCGATGCCCTTGATCGTGTATGCGATAAAGCAAGTCGGCCGGTCGTGATCGACCTCATGGAAAGCTTCCAGCAGGCTTTCCATGTCGTGGCCGCCGAGGTTGGACATCAGCGCGATCAGTTCTTCATCCGAGCGCTTGGCGATCAACGCTCGCGCGGCGCTATTCGGGGGGAGGTCGCTCAATAAGCGCTTGCGGAATGCCGCACCGCCCTGGAAACACAGGGCGGCATAGAGCTGGTTGGGGCAGGCTTCAATCCAGGTCCTGAGATCCTCTCCACCCGGCTCCGCGAAGGCTGCCTGTTGCAGCTTTCCGAACTTGATGACCACCACGTCCCAACCGTAGTTGGAGAACATGGTCTCGAATTTTTTGTAGAGGTCTTCGTGCACGACGGCGTCGAGACTCTGGCGGTTGTAGTCGATAATCCACCAGGTGTTGCGAAGACCGTGTTTCCACCCCTCGATTAGCGCCTCGTGAATATTGCCTTCGTCAAGTTCTGCATCGCCCACGATTGCAATCATGCGGCCCTCGGGCCGATCTTTCATCAGCCCGTGGGACTTCGCGTAGTCCTGCACCAGTG
The DNA here is from genome assembly GCA_041397645.1 of Hyphomicrobiaceae bacterium. NCBI lineage: Bacteria > Pseudomonadati > Pseudomonadota > Alphaproteobacteria > Hyphomicrobiales > Hyphomicrobiaceae > Hyphomicrobiaceae bacterium. The sequence goes on from JAWKWE010000004.1 coordinate 1,612,673, forward strand.
ATGCAAACAAGGTTTGCGCCACGCCCAGGCCCACCGATCCGGTGGAGAAGTCCACATCGTCGGTGTCCTTCGTGCGCGAGGGATAAGACTGGGCTCCCTTGAGTGCGCGGAAATTCGCAAGCTTGTCGCGCGTCTGGCGGCCAAACAGATATTGAATGGCGTGAAATGCGGGCGAAGCGTGGGGCTTCACCGCGACGCGGTCTTGTGGCTTCAAGACGTCGAAATAGAGGGCTGACAGGATGGTTGCGGAGGACGCGGAGGAAGCCTGATGGCCGCCGACTTTCAAGCCATCGGCGCTCTTGCGAAGGTGGTTGGCGTTGTGAATCATCCACGACGATAGCCACTGCACCTTCTGGTCCAGTGCGTTCAGGATCTCCAATTTCCGTCGTGCAACAGCCATGGCGCTTCGCTCCGGGGGTTTGTTATGAGCGCCGACTTTAGGCACAAACCCGAGACGAAGGATTCCAATTTAGTCCACTTTTCCCGAAATAATTGGACGATGGTACCAAAATATGAAAAAAATTGGATAAATCCACCAATGTGCTGGATGGCGGTCCGGGGCACTACCGCAAATAGGGTAAGAAATCTTCCGCATCTTGAACGTCCGGGCTTCCGGTTTTGGCGTGCGCCAACGGCCCGGTCTTGCGAACGTGAGACCACACAACCCCGTCGGAAAACGTAACGCGCGTCTCGATGGATTTCAGTCCTCCGGTCAACGCGCATGAGGAGCGCACCAGTTCCACGTGTCCCGCAGCAACCGCCTCCGCAATCGCGCCGAACAGGGCGAAGTCGTCTATCGCGCGATCCTCGAAGCGCTCGGTGCAAAGCGAAAGGTCGAATTTCTGATCGTTGCGCAGCACCAGCGTCATGGGACAAGCGCCGGACGTTTTCGGGCGGGCGCTGATGCGCCAGTAGCCGCTTGCGTCGCGGATCTCAATATTGGCCGCATCCTTGAGTGGGTCGGCCCATTGAGTCAACTGTTGAGTGACTGCCGCCAATTCGTTGCGGAAGACGTCATCGGGATACATTGAGCCCCCACCGCTCGTGCCTTGGCCCACGTGGCAGGGCCGTGTCTGTTAGCCAGCGATTTCGCCGTTGTGCGCAACTCTATGATCAAGCGCGGCGGCGAGCAACGCGCGTGTGTAATCTTCCTTGGGATGAGCGAACACGTCCGCTGCCGGCCCCTCTTCGACCACCTTCCCGTTACGCATGACGATGACATAGTTGGAAAGCGCGCGAACCACTTTGAGGTCGTGGCTGATGAAAAGGTAAGCCAACCCCCGCTTGCGTTGCAGTTCGCGCAGCAGATCCACGATTTGAGCCTGTACGCTCATGTCGAGGGCACTGGTGGGCTCGTCCAGCATGACGAACTTAGGTTCAAGGACCATGGCGCGCGCAATCGCGATGCGCTGTCGCTGGCCGCCGGAAAATTCATGCGGATAGCGATCCTGAGCGGCAGCTTCCAGCCCGACTTCGACAAGAGCCTGGGAGACGCGCGCGCGGCGGCCATCCTCGTCCAGCTGCGGCTGCAGGATGATGAGCCCTTCCTCGATGATCTGCCCCACTGTCAATCGCGGCGACAAGGATCCGTAAGGGTCCTGGAAAACGATCTGCATTTCCTTGCGGAGCGGTCGCATCTGCTTTGAAGAGAAGGCGTCGATACGCTGGCCCACGTAGGCGATCGGTCCCTTGGACGAGATAAGGCGCAGGATCGCGAGGCCGAGCGTCGTCTTGCCCGATCCGGATTCTCCCACCACGCCGAGCGTTTCGCCCGCCCGCAGCTTCATCGACAACCCGTCGACGGCCTTCACGTAGTCGACTGTTTTCTGCAGCAGGCCGCGCTTGATCGGGAACCAGACTTTGAGATCGTCGGTCTCGACCACGACCGGCGCATTGGGATTTGCTGCCGGGGGTTGACCTTTTGGCTCTGCCGCCAACAGGTGGCGCGTATACGGGTGCTGTGGAGATTGGAAGATGTCGCTCGCCTTGCCGTTCTCCACGATCAGGCCGTTTTGCATGACGTAAACGCGGTCGGCCATGCGCCGGACAATGCCAAGGTCGTGCGTGATCAGGAGCATCGCCATGCCCATCTCTTTCTGGAGCTGCTTCAGCAGTTCCAAGATCTGAGCCTGAATGGTTACATCGAGCGCTGTTGTTGGTTCGTCGGCGATGAGCAGATCCGGTTCATTCGCCAGCGCAATGGCGATCATCACGCGCTGGCGTTGGCCGCCAGAAAGCTGATGCGGATAGGAACTCAACCGCTTTTCGGGATCGCGAATGCCGACCTTGGAGAGCAGCTCGATGATCCGCGGCCGGGCTTGTGCATCGCTCAGGCCCTTGTGCAGCTTGATGATCTCGCCCACCTGCTTTTCGATCGTATGCAGCGGATTGAGCGTGGTCATCGGTTCCTGAAAGATGATGGAGATGCGGTCGCCGCGAATGGCGCGCATATCCTTCTCAGGCAGCTTCAGAATGTCTTTGCCTTCAAATTTGATCTCGCCGGTCGGATGACTGGCCGATTGCGGCAACAGGCGCAGAATGGAGAGTGCCGAGACCGTCTTGCCAGAACCGGACTCGCCAACAAGCGCAACAGTCTCGCCCTTGGCGATGTTGAACGAAACGCCCTTGACGACGCGCGCGGCTTGCGCGCCCTCGCCGAACTCGACGGACAGGTCTTTGACGTCGATGAGAGGAGCGATTGTCATTGCTATTTGGCCTGCCTGAAGGTTTTGCGCGGGTCGAGCGCATCGCGCACGGCTTCACCCATGAAGATCGCCAGCGACAGGATGATCGACACGGCGATGAAGCCGGAAATGCCGAGCCATGGCGCTTCGACGTGCTTCTTGCCCTGGAGCAACAGCTCGCCGAGCGATGGTGAACCGATCGGCATGCCAAGGCCAAGGAAGTCGAGGGCAGTGAGAGACGAAATCGCGCCCGACAGCCGGAACGGCAGGAAGGTCAGCGTTGCGACCATGGCGTTAGGCAGCAAATGCTTGAACATGATCTGCCAATCGGTGAGGCCGAGGGCGCGGGCCGCGCGCACGTACTCCAGATTTCGTCCGCGAAGGAATTCCGCGCGCACCACGCCGACCAGCGACGTCCACGAGAACAGCAGAAGGATGCCCAGCAGCGTCCAAAATCCGGGAATGAACATCGAGGAGATGATCAGCAACACGAACAGTTCTGGAATCGAGTTCCATATTTCCAGGATGCGCTGGAAGATGAGGTCGATCCGTCCGCCAAAATAGCCTTGAACGGCGCCAGCAAAGACGCCGATTGCCGACGACAGAATTGTCAGCAGCAAACCGAACAGGACAGAGATTCTAAAGCCGTAGATCACACGGGCCAGAACGTCGCGTCCCTGGTCGTCGAGCCCAAGCCAGTTGGTGTTGCCGAAGGCTTCAAACCGCGCGATCTGATCTGCGGGCGCGTCACACAGCGGCATCGAGGTCGCCCATGGCGGCGGCGCGGGATAGCCAAGACAGGTATCCTTGTCCTTCATCCTTCCCGGATAGTCGCGATTGATCGTATCGTAGGAGTAGCGGATCGGTGGCCAAAGCATCCAGCCGTTCGCGTTGATCTCTTCAATGATATGCGGTGCCTTGTAGTCCGTGACTGCGAGGAAGCCCCCGAATTTCTCTTCCGGATAATCGACGAAAACGGGCGAGAGCAATTCGCCCTTGTAGCTGACGAGCAGCGGGCGATCGTTGGCAATAAATTCGGCTAACAGCGTCAGGACGAACAAGGCCGCGAAGATGAGGAAGCTGCGGTAGCCCGCCTTGTGGGCCTTGAAGCGTTCCAGGCGACGGCGGTTGACCGGCGACAAAGAGAACCACGAACGGCGCGCCTTCGGCGTTTCTTTTTGATCGGCGCTCGCGACAGTATCGGATGTCTTCTTGTCCATGCTCACACCTCGCGCGTCTCAAAGTCGATGCGCGGATCGACGAGCGTGTAGGTGAAGTCGGAGATGATGCCGACCACCAGACCCAGAAGCGAGAAAATATACAAGGAGGCAAATACCACCGGATAGTCGCGCTTCTCGATGCTTTCCAGCGACAACAGTCCAAGGCCGTCGAGTGAAAAGATGGTCTCGATCAGTAGCGAGCCGGAGAAGAAGGCGCTGATGAAGGCTGCGGGAAATCCGGCGATGATGAGCAGCATCGCGTTTCGGAAGATGTGGCCATAAAGCACTTGGTTCTCGGTCAGGCCTTTCGCGCGGGCCGCGACGACGTACTGCTTTCTGATCTCATCGAGAAACGAGTTCTTGGTGAGAAACGTCATGGTCGTGAACGAGCCGATCGCCATTGCGATCATGGGCAGCGTCAAGTGCCAGAAGTAGTCGGTGATCTTGCCGAACCAGGACAGCTGATCCCAGTTGTCGGAGAACAGCCCTCGCGAAGGGAACCAATGAAAGAAAGACGAGCCGGCAAAAAGTATGAGCAGGAGTACCGCAAACAGAAAGCCTGGGATGGCATAGCCCACCACCAGCACGCCGCTGGTCCAGGTGTCGAAGCGAGATCCATCTTGGACCGCTTTGCGGATGCCGAGCGGAATTGAAATCAGATAGGTCAGTAGCGTCATCCAAAGCCCGAGCGAAATGGAAACCGGCAGCTTCTCCTTGATGAGGTCGAGCACCGGAATATCCCGGAAGTAGCTCTTTCCGAAGTTGAAGGTCAGATAGTTCTTCATCATCAGAATGAAGCGCTCATAAGCAGGTTTGTCGAAGCCATATTGCTTTTCAAGGCTCTTGATGAAGGCAGGGTCCAGCCCTTGCGCGCCGCGATATTTCGACGTCACGGCATCGGCGGCACCCTGGCCGAGCGCACCGGCTTGCCCCGCGCCAGCGCCAAGGCCATCGCCCGTTCCGCCGCCCATGCGTCCCGCGATGGATGAGGAGTGCCCCATCAGCTGTGCGATCATCCGTTCAACCGGACCGCCCGGTGCAAACTGAATGATGACGAACGAAAACAGCATGATCCCGAAAAGTGTCGGGAAAATCAGCAGAAAGCGTTTGAGCAGGTAGGTGGCCATTGGCGCGCTACTATTCCCTTCGCTTCATTTTGTGGCTTCGCCCGGAGCGGACTTTTCGGTCAAGGCATCCGCTTTGCCCTTATCATACCACCACGTGTCAAGCACGCCTGGATCGTACTTCGCACTCGTGGCAGGCCTTGAATACTTGTCCCAATAGGCAACGTTATGGACGGGCTTGTACCAGTGAGGAACCCAATAGTGGGAGCTTCTCAGCACGCGGTCGATCGCGCGGGTTGCGGTCACAAGCTCTTCACGCGATTTGGCCGCTGTTACTTTGTCGATCAACGCGTCGATTACAGGGTCTGCGATGCCTGACAGGTTTTGAGAACCATCCATCGTCGCAGACCTTGAGCCCCAGTAGCCCCTCAGCTCCACACCAGGCGTAAGTCGCAAGACATAACGCTGGACGGTGACGTCGAAATCAAAACTCTTCATGCGCCGTTCGTACTGCGCCGGATCGACACGACGCGCCGTCGCGTTGACGCCGATTTTGCGCAAGTTCTCGACATAGGGTTGAATGATGCGCTCGAAGGCGTCCTCGAAAAACAGGAACTCGATATCGAGCGTATCTCCCTTGGCGTTATGCTGCAGCCGATCGGGGCCAATGCTCCAGCCGGCGGCCTTGAGAAGGTCAAAGGCTTTGCGCAGATTTTCGCGGTTGTTTCCGCTGCCGTCCGTGACGGGAGGCGAGTAGACCTCGCCAAAGACGCCCGCGGGCACCTTGTCCTTGAAAGGCTCCAGCAGCGCCACCTCTTGCGGTGAGGGTTTGCCGGTTGCCTTCATGTCGGAGTTTTCAAAAAAGCTCTGGGTGCGTGTGTAGAGGTTGTAAAACAGCTTCTTGTTAGACCATTCGAAATCAAAGGCTTGATCGAGCGCTTCCCTCACGCGGACATCCTTAAACTTGTCGCGCCGCGTATTGAGGAAGAAGCCCTGTGCACCAGACGGATTGGCGTCTGGGAGCGTATCGCGAATGAGGCGACCATTCTTGACCGCGGCGACGTTGTAGCCCGTCGCCCAATCGACGGACGTGAATTCCTCGCGGTAATCAAGTCCACCGGACTTGATCGCCTCCAGCTCCGCCGTGCGGTCGCGGAAGGAATCGAAACGGATCTCATCGAAATTATTGCGTCCGCGATTGACCGGAAGATCCTTGGCCCAATAGTCGTCGCGTCGCTTGTAGGTAACGTAGGTTCCAGCCTTGAAATCTGAAATGAGATACGGCCCGGAGCCGAGCGGAGGTTCAAGGCTCGTTTCGTCGAACGGCTTTTTGTCGTAGTAGGCTTTCGAAAGCACGGGCAGACCGGCGAGGATCACCGGCAAATCGCGCACCAATGCACCTTGGAACGTGTATTGCACCGTGGCGTCGTCAGGCGCCTCTGCCTTTACGACTTCGCGCAGCGCAAGACCGATTGCGGGCGACCCCTTCTCTTTCAGAAGTTTAAACGAGTTGATAACGTCGGCGGCAGTGACAGGCGTTCCATCCGAAAACTTCGCCTCCTTGCGGAGTTTGAAGGTCACGGACATGCCGTCGGGCGCAACGTCGACCGTCTCGGCGACTAGGCCGTACATCGAGTCAGGCTCATCTTGCGCGCGCACCATCAAACTATCGAACAGAAGGTCTGTTCCAGTCGCGGCGTCACCTTTGATGATGTAGGCGTTGAACGTATCGTAGGTCGGCGTGCCATTGGTGACGAAACGGCCGCCCTTGGGCGCATCGGCATTCACATAATCGAAATGCTTGAAATCCGCCGGGTACTTCAATTCGCCGAATACGGACAAGCCGTGACGCGGCTCGGCTTGCGCGCCCGTGAGCGGCAACAGGGCGGTCAGAGCAGCCACTGTGACGGCACGGATCATTCCGCGCCGCTTCGCCGCCACTGCAATCCTCGTGTGCGTCATTCGCATCGGTTGGGGTATCCTCGTACTAGCGCCCACGTGCGGCTTGCAGAGCCTTGTCCTTGGCGGCATCCAGCCACCACGATTGAATGGGGGCGGCGGGAGATTGGGACGGCAGCTTTTCCGGCCGTCCGAATTTATCCCAGTAGGCGATGCGATCGACGTTCAGATACCATTGCGGGACCATGTAGAAATTCCACAACAGCACGCGGTCGAGCGCGCGCGTTGCGGCCACGAGACTTTCGCGGTCCTTGGCGGCGACGATATGGTCGATGATCTTGTCAATCGCCGGGTTTTTGATGCCCCCGATATTTGCGCTGCCCTCGCGATCGGCTGCTGCGGAGCCGAAGTAATAGCGCTGCTCGTTGCCTGGTGAATGTGACTGGCCGATGCTGTGGACGACGATATCGAAATCGAAGCTCTTGACGCGGCGCTCGTACTGCGAGCTGTCGACCATGCGCGCCGTTGCGTTGATACCGATCTTCTTCAGGTTCTCGATGTAGGGAAGCACGACGCGCTCGAAGTCGGGCTGCACGAGCAAGAACTCGACGTCCAATGTCTGGCCGGCGGCATTCGTCAGCTTCCCGCCCTTGAGTGTCCAACCGGCGGCTGCCAGTAGCTTCACGGCCTCGCCGAGCTTTTTGTGTAGATCGGATGAGGTTTTGTAGACGGGGTTCGCATACTCGGTGGTAAAGATCTCAGGGGGAACTTCGTCCTTAACCTCGTTGAGGACCTCAAGCTCCTTGCCCTGCGGCAGTCCTTTGGCTGCCAGCTCGGAATTTGCGAAATAGCTGTCGAGGCGCGTGTAAGCGCCATAGAACAGCTTGCGGTTCATCTCCTCGAAATCCATGGCGTATGCGAACGCTTGGCGCACGCGAGGATCCTTGAACTTGTCGCGGCGCAGATTGAAGGCGAAACCCTGCATGCCGGAAACGCGCCCCTCAGGCAGCATTTCCTGTTTTACAAGGCCCTTCTTGCGCGCATCGAAATCGTACTGCGTGGCCCAAGAGGAGGCGGAGGTTTCCGTCCAAGTATCGATTAACCCGGATTTGAAGGCTTCAAACGCAGGCACGCGATCGCGGAAGTACTCAAAGCGAATCTCGTCGAAGTTCCACAGGCCTTTGGAGACAGGTAGATCTTTCGCCCAGTAGTCGGGATCGCGCCCATAGACGATGTTGCGGCTCGCTTCGAACGATTTGATTTTGTAGGGACCGGATCCGAGCGGGACATCAAGCGAGGACTTGGTGATGTCGCGTTGCTTGCCCGAAGCGTCCGTACCCTTCCAATAATGTTCAGGCAAAATGGTCAACTGGCTGACGATGAGTGGAAGTTCGCGGTTGCCCTTCATGTCGAAGGAGAACCTCACTTCGTGCTCGCCGGTCTTTTCCGCCTTCACGACGTTCTTGTAGTAGAGGGCATACTGCGGATTGGCCGCTTTAAGCGCATCCAGTGAGAAGATCACGTCCTCGGGTCGGACAGGCTTGCCATCCTGAAAATGGGCCTCGGGGCGCAGCTTGAACGTGACGGATGAAAAGTCGTCCGGGTGCGAAAGGCACTCAGCGATAAGTCCATATTCCGTCGAGGGTTCGTCGGGGCTGCTGAAGAAAAGGCTGTCGTACAGAAGGCCAAGACCGGCGGCCTCCGATCCCTGAATTGTGAAATTGTTGAAGCTGTCGTATCCGCCCATCGACCATTGGCGCAGCGTGCCGCCTTTGGGTGCGTCTGGATTGGCCCAATCGAAATTCTTGAAGTCCGCGGGCATCTTCGGCTGGCCGAGCAGAGAGACGGCAGGCACGCATTCTTCCGACGACGCTGCCGTTGTCTGCGGTGCATCGCTGTCTTGTGCGTTGGCTGAAGAAGGGGCGAAAACGAATTGAGACAACAGCAAGAGTGCGGCGGCGCCGGTGAAATGAGGCTTGAAGCGCATGTCCGGTGTCGATCCTCCGAGTACCCTTGATGAATTCAGTAGTGCCAGCCTGCGCCTGCTCACGCAGCCCTTGAAATTAGCATGAGCGCATGATGCGGGCACAACTCACGCACACGTCCGCAAGTCGCCTCTGCTCCAACGAAAACGACCCTGCCGAGCGCCGGCAGGGTCGCAGGTTTTCTGGGGTGTTGCGAGTTAACTCGCTGTCATTTTGGCAGTTCCGCCGGGGTGTCGGATTGTGTCGCAAGATAGGCGATCACATCTGCCGCATCGGTCGGATTGGGCAGGCCGTTGAAGACCATTTTCGTACCCGGAACAAAGCCTTTCGGATTGCTGATGAATGCGGCAAGATCTTCGAACGTCCAGTTGCCGCCCTTTTCCTTCATTGCAGCCGAATATTCAAAGCCTTCGGAGCTTGCTTTCGGACGATTGACCACGCCCCACAGGTTCGGGCCGACTGCCTTGGGCTTGCCTTTCTCAATCGTATGGCAGGCCTTGCACTTGTTAAACAGCGCCTTGCCGTTGTCCGCGGAGGCCTTGGGAAGGTCTGCCAAGACGGCCTCGGGGCCTTTTGCAGCGGCCGGGGCACCACCTTCGGCGGCCTTTCCGGCGTCAGCGGCGCCTGCCTCGGCTACGGGCAGGGTAAAACCCGGCTTGGCGGGCGGGCCGGGCATACGCTCCTCGATCAGGACCTTGGTGCCAAAGATCAAAAGAAGAGCCGACAGGACCGCGCCCGCGATTTTGGTGAATTCAAAAGAGTCCATGAACCCCGATCCTCGTTTTTTCTGAATTGCGCCGCGACGCACACTGGGCATATCCCGCCGCAGGAGCTAAGGGAACCACCCTCGCTCTTGCAATAGACGAAAAGTGTGGTCTAGAGCCTAGCCGCGAGACCAATTGTCACGAAGGGCCGAAAGATCGCAGCATGTCGCGCGTTATCACCATCATTCCGGCCCGTATGCAGGCCACCCGCCTCCCAGGTAAGCCGCTGGCTGACATTGTCGGTAAGCCTATGATTGTCCACGTCTGGGAGCGCGCAATGGCGGCAGAGGTCGGCCGTGTCGCAGTCGCAACCGATAACGACGAGATTGCCGCAGCGGTCAGAGCCGCAGGTGGAGAGGCCGTCATGACCCGTGCTGACCACGCCTCGGGCTCTGACCGGGTCTTCGAGGCGGCCTCGCGCCTCGACCCGGATGCTGACGCCGACACAATCGTCAACCTTCAGGGTGATCTGCCAACACTCGATCCCGCGCTGGTGCGGGCATGTCTGTCGCCGCTCAAGGCATCCAAGACCACCGACATTGCGACGTTGGCCGCCGAGATCGTCGTCGACGAGGAGAAGACCAATCCCAACGTCGTGAAAGTCGTAGGCACGCCGCTTGGCGACGGACGCCACCTGCGCGCGCTCTACTTCACGCGCGCTACCGCGCCTTACGGCGATGGTCCGCTCTATCACCACATCGGCATTTACGCCTATCGACGTCCCGCATTGGAGCGGTTCGTCGCGTTGCCGCCGTCGCCGCTTGAGAAGCGCGAGAAGCTCGAGCAGTTGCGCGCGCTTGAATCGGGGATGCGCATCGACGTCGCCACGGTCGACACCGTGCCGCTCGGTGTCGACACGCCTGCTGATCTCGATCGCGCCCGCAAGCTGGTCGTCAAAGCCGAGGCATGAATTTCGAAATGATCAAGAAGACCGGAAGGGACCAGATGCCCAACAGCAACAAAACATCCCAAAAGAGCGGACGTATTTCCTACCAGGGCGAGCCGGGAGCCAATTCTCATCTGGCCGCACACGAGGCGTTCCCCGATCTTGAGGCCGTCGCTTATCCGACATTCGAGGACGCGCTCGCTGCGGTAAAGTGTGGCGAAGCAATCTATGCGATGATCCCGATTGAGAACTCGGTTGCGGGCCGCGTTGCCGACATCCACCATTTGCTGCCTGACGCTGGGCTGTTCATCGTCGCGGAACACTTTCTGCGCGTACGCCATCAGCTGATGGCGCTACCGGGCGCCAGCCTCGACACCATCAAGCGCGTCATGAGTCACACGCAAGCTCTCGGGCAGTGCCGAAACACGTTGCGCAAGCTGGGACTGAAACCGGTGCCGGAGGCCGATACTGCGGGCTCTGCACGAATGGTTTCGGAAAGTAACGATCTGTCCACCGCCGCTATTGCATCGCGTTTGGCCGCCGAGATCTACGGATTGAAGATCCTTAAAGAAGATATGGAGGATCAGACTCACAACACCACGCGCTTCGTCGTGCTTGCCAAGGAACCCGACGACGCGGAACCTGATGATGGACCTGTTGTCACCACATTCCTGTTCCGCGTGCGCAACGTTCCGGCTGCACTTTACAAGGCGCTGGGTGGCTTTGCCACCAATGGCGTCAACATGACGAAATTGGAAAGCTATCAGGAGGAAGGGACGTTCAACGCGACCATGTTCTTTGCCGACATCGAAGGCCATCCGGCGGATCGCTCGGTGCAACTGGCGCTTGAAGAGCTGTCGTTCTTCTCCACCGAGATCAAAGTGCTGGGGACTTATCCGGCGAGTTCCTATCGGAAGGAAGTGGCCGAGATGCTGAAGCCTCCGCGTATTTAGCGAAGGCGGTGCGCCGAGGTTCTGACCGCGGCAGGGAGTGGTGTGATCATGCGTCTGAAGGATAAGGTCGCGATCGTGACCGGAGGTGCTTCCGGTTTTGGGCGGGGTATCACGGAGCTGTTTGCGCAGCATGGCGCGAAGGTCGTTATTGCGGATCTCAACCAGTCCGCTGCGCAACAGGTGGCTGACGCTTTAGGATCTGAGCACGCCTTCGCCATCAAGACGGATGTCGCGCGCAAGTCTGACGTGGAGGTGATGGTGCGCGAAACGGTGGCGCGTTTCGGTGGACTCGATATCGTCGTCAATAACGCTGGCTACACACATAAAAACCAGAGCCTGTTGACGGTAAGCGAGGATGAGTTCGATCAGATCTACGCAATTAATGTCAAATCGATCTATCTGACGACGCTTGCCGCCGTGCCTGAAATGGAGAAGCGAGGCGGTGGCGTCATCATCAATACGGCCTCGACTGCGGGCGTGCGTCCGCGGCCTGGATTGACGTGGTACAACGGCTCGAAGGGTGCAGCGATCACGCTCACAAAGTCCATGGCGGTGGAACTGGCGCCCAAGAAAATCCGCGTCAATGCGATCAATCCCGTTATCGGCGAGACGGGTATGCTTGAACTTTTCATGGGAATGCCCGACACACCGGCGAACCGGGAGAAATTCCTTGCCGGGATTCCTTTGGGCCGTTTCTCCACGCCGCGGGACATCGCGAACGCTGCGCTATTCCTCGCCGATCCTGACAGCGCGTTCCTTACAGGCGTCGCCATCGAAGTGGACGGCGGTCGCTGCATTTGAGCCGCAAGTCTTGCCGCCGTGGTAAGGGTCGTCCTTACGGTTCTGTATGCTGTCTCAAATTGTTGTGTGAACGCATTCTGTGTGTGCGCAATTAACTGCGCGTATGTGATCGAAGCGTATCCATCGAAGACATAGAGTCCTCGAAAGGATGTTGTGTCATGCTCAAACGCACCGGCTCTCCAGACAAGCGCCAGTTCGGCTCCCGTCATACACAGGTGCGCGCATGGATACGCGTGTCTGGTAGACCTCCTGTTCAGTGTACCATTAGCGATGTGTCGAACGCCGGAGCGGTCCTGGACTGCGACGAAACTGTTTGGCTTCCTTTTGCGTTCCGCCTCGTCACGGACGACAAGTCGATAGATCGTGTTTGCGAGATCCGCCACGAAATTGGCCGGCGTAAGGACGTCGAATTCGTCGATCAAGTTATCCAGACTAGCGACGGCCCAAAGCCGTCGAGCGATGACGACTGGGGCGGCAGGCGAAGTGTCCCGCAAACTCGCTAGATATTGATGCGCCAGTAAGAGTTGAAGCGCTCAAAACAACTGCTTCCCACGTGCCATGTCAGGTCTGCTGCTTGTAGCTTTGTTTGCTCATAGGCAACTCGACCGTGCGCACACCAGTACCCGCAAGGAGCGCATTGGCCACGGCGGGAAGAATGACAGGTGTGCCGGGCTCGCCGACGCCCGTCGGCATCTCGGAAGAGTCCACGATGTGGACGTCGATCTTCGGCATCTGCGCGATGCGCATCACCTGATAATCGTGGAAATTCGATTGATCGACTTCACCGTTGGTCAAGGTTATGGCGCTGTAAAGTGCAGCGCCTAGCCCATAGCCAATTCCGCCCTCCATCTGCGCCTTGACGACATCCGGGTTGACCGCGATTCCGCAGTCAACGGCACACACCACACGCTCGACTTGGAACGTTCCATCTTCCTTGACGGCGACGTCGGCAATTTGCGCGACGTAGGAGTGGAAGCTCTCGTGGACCGCCACGCCTCTGTGCACGCCCGCAGGCGTTGGACTGCCCCAGCCAGCCTTTTCGGCAGCAAGCTTGAGCGCGCCGGCGTGACGGGGTTTGTCTTTCAACATCGCAAGCCGGAACGCGACCGGATCCTTGCCGGCCTCGCGGGCAAGAATGTCAATCATATGCTCCGTTGCATGCGCGGTGTGCGTGGACCCGACCGAGCGCCACCACAGCACCGGAACTTTGCTTTTGGGGGAATGCAGGTCGAGCGAGAAGTTCGGAATGGCATAGGGGAGGTTGCTCGCTCCTTCCACCGAGGTTGCATCGATGCCGTCCTTGATCATGCTGGCCGCGAACAGTGTTCCAGCCAGAATGGACTGCCCAACGATACGATGGTCCCAGGCGGAAATGTTGCCGTCAGCATCCAGGGCGGCCTTGATACGGTGCATGTAATAGGGCCGGTAATAGCCGCCTTTGACATCATCCTCGCGGGTCCACACAAGCTTCACGGGCAACGGTGTTTTGAGAGCCTTCACGATTTGGCAGGTCTCCGCCACATAATGGCTGTCGCCGACTGCACGGCGACCAAATGATCCGCCCGCCCACACGGTATGGATAGCGACGTTTTCCGGCTTCACGCCGAAAATTCCGGCCGCGACGCCCTGATCGATCGTCTGCATCTGGGAGCCGGTCCATACGTCGACTTTTTTTCCGTCGAATTGCACCACCGCGTCCATGGGCTCCATCGGAGCGTGGGCGAGATACGGGAATTCGAATATGGCTTCGACGGTCTTCGCACCAGCATCGAACGCCTTTGAGACGTCGCCCTCGACGCGCACTTGCGTGCCCGGCTTCTCCAACAGGAGGCTATAGTCATTGCGGAAGGCGGAAGTGCTGCGCGTCTCGGCGGCGTCGAAGTTCCACTCGGCTTTCACGGCGTCTCGCGCCTTGAGTGCCGACCAGGTCGAGTCGGCAACGATCGCGATGCCGCGATCGACGGCGATGACGTCTTTCACGCCAGTCATTTTCTTGGCGTCGGAAGCATCAAACGAGGTCAGCGTCGCGCCGAACCGCGGAGGCCGCAGCATCGTCGCGATGAGCATGTCCGGAAACGTGAGATCGAGGGTGAACTTGGCCTCGCCGGTGCATTTTGCGCGCGAGTCCACGCGCGGAAAACTCTTTCCGATGTAGACGAATTTGTCGGGGGTTTTGAGGGTTGGCTTCTTCGGCATCTCTTCCTGCCCGGCGCGATCTGCCATCGCTCCGAACGTGGTCTTGTCGCTACCATGGGTGATGATGCCGTCGGAAACCTTGAGCTCGTCTGGTGTTACGGCCCACATGCGGGCAGCAGCGGCAACGAGCATCTGCCGTGCAACTGCGCCAGCCTCCCTGTACTGCATGTAGGAATTGGAAAGGCCCGTGGATCCGCCAACGCCCTGGACGCCAAACGCGAGGTTCTTGTATTTGTCGGCATTGGCGGGCGCGAACTCTGTTTTGATCTGCGACCAGGCTGCATCCATTTCTTCGGCTACGAGTGACGATAGTCCCGTCGCGGCGCCTTGGCCCTTGTCGAGATGCTTGATGATGACCGTCACAGTATTTTCCGGCGAAACGATAACGAATGGATTGGGCGCGAACGTCACGCGACCGTCGGCAGCGCGTACTGGAAGATAGGCGCCGATCACCAAACCCACGCCTGCGCCGCTCGCCAGTTTGAAAAGTGTGCGTCGGCTTATCTTCGACGGCTCGTTCGAGACATCAGGGCTATTGAGGTGGAAAATGCCGTTCTGCTTGATCATCGGTTATGCTCCCGCGCTTGTCTGAAGCGCCTGTCGCGAAGTGTTCTCGTACAAAGCTTTCCGCATGTGGCTACTCAAAACTGCGCCAAATGCTGGTGCTGGCTATGGCTTGCCTGATCCCGTAGACGGACACGGAGCGCCCGCCGCCTGCCAGGCTTGCAAGGATTTGACGAACTGAGCGTGAGGCACGGGGACGGGCTCGCGCGTTCCGCCGGGGGCCCAGCCCCAAAGCACCAGCTTGTCGTGGGCCATGTGCGCCACAAGCTGAGCCACATCGCGCCCGCCGTTCTTGTCTTTGTCGAGAAGAGCCGCGCAAAGAGAAGAGTTATCGAGACCCTCCCAGCCCATCGAGAGCGGTGCCAAATGCCAATTGGGTGCGCCGGGCACACTCGAGTACGCGTTGTTCTCATCTCTGTGGCATGCGTAGCAACGCTTGTTGACGAAACCCATGTTATCGGGCCCGCGCTGCACGTTCATTTGATGAATATGACGATCCTCGCCTTGACGAGGATGGTCGTCTCGTGGATGACAATTCATGCAACGGGGATGTCGCAGAACCGTAGCGATCGGTGCGAAAAGATCGCCGCTCTCGGCGACCGAAGTCGTCGCTGCTGGTGGCGACGAGTTGGGTGCGCCCTCCGCGGCAGGCTCAGCACCGCTTTGTGTAACAGCAATGATGGTCAACCAGATACTTGCGGCGGCCAGCGCTGCCAATGTCTGGAGCGCGCGCCCGGACTGCATTGTAAAATTCCTCACGCTCACCCCGCCTTCTCCTTGAGAAGTGCCGCCGCATCGTGAATGGCGGCGCGAATGCGGTGATACGTGCAGCAGCGGCAAATATTACCCTGCATGGCGTTGTCGATATCGCTGTCGGTGGGATCGGGGATCTGCATCAACAACCCGGTGGCTGCCATGATCTGACCCGATTGGCAGAAGCCGCACTGGGCAACGTCATGCTTGATCCAGGCGGTCTGCACGGCCAGCCCTTCGCGCGTCTGCAGACCTTCGACGGTGGTGATATCTCGACCTTCGCCATCGCGAGCCTGGATTTGGCAAGACCTCACGGCCTCGCCATCGAGGTGGATCGTGCAGGCACCGCACAGGGCCTTTCCACATCCATATTTGGTGCCGGTCAGCCCTTGCGTTTCGCGGATAACCCAAAGGAGAGGCATTTCGGGGTCGCCGTCGAAATCGAGGCTCTTGCCATTGATCTTCAAGGCTATGGCCATACACCCTCCGTTTTGTCTGCTGCCGCCCAAGCCCAGCTAAAAGCCCATATCGGTACCGCGACCCACTTTGGCAACGTACCAATCGATACTTTGATCCATGCAGGGCATCTGACAACACAGGTACGACACGGCTATGGCGGGGTCGATGTTGCGGGTTGCCGAGGGCTGAAACGCACGGATGCGGCCTTTGGTTGCATCGCGGGATGGGCTTGTCCCGGCTTCCTCCGCAGCAAAGTCATCGCGCCGGGGTTGTGCGCCAAAAATTTAGGCTCCATTATAGCGGCCGGGAGGTTGGCGGCGGACGCTTCGTTCGCCAACCGGGTCAGGTCCGGAAGGAAGCAGCCCTAACGAAACTGACGCGGGTCGTTCGTCAGCCTCCTTGTTCTCTTTCGGGCCGCATCGCGTTGCGCATCGCGTAAAGCAGGTCCTCGTTGCGCTGGTCCGAGCAAGGGGCCAGGACCAGCGCGCGGCCTTCAGGTCCGTCCCGGACCGCAGGGACATTCGGCGCCACGCGGACATCATGGCCAAAAAGAAATCGACAGACGACGAGGATACGGCTGTGGGCGCGGACACCGCGGCCAAGCCCTATGTCGTGCTCGCACGCAAGTATCGCCCGCAGACGTTCGATGACCTCATCGGCCAGGACGCCCTGGTCAAGACTCTCAAGAATGCATTTGCGGCTGGACGGATCGCGCAAGGCTACATGCTGACCGGCGTACGCGGCGTCGGTAAAACGACGACGGCGCGTATTTTGGCGCGCGCTCTCAATTACGAAGCGCCGGGTATCGACCGTCCGACCATCGACATGCCGGGTCTTGGCAGGCACTGCGCCGAGATCATGGAAGGCCGCCACCCAGACGTCTTCGAGATGGACGCCGCGTCAAATACCGGTGTTGACAATATCCGCGAAATTATCGAGAGCGCGCAGTACACCCCGTTGGTGGCGCGCACCAAAGTCTTCATCATCGACGAGGTTCACATGCTGTCCAAGGGCGCGTTCAACGCGCTTCTGAAGACGCTTGAAGAGCCGCCTGGGCACGTGAAGTTCATTTTCGCGACGACCGAAATTCGCAAGGTTCCTGTCACGGTATTGTCGCGTTGCCAACGCTTCGATTTGCGCCGCGTCGAGCAACCGGTGCTTTCAGCGCACTTCCAGAAGATCGTAGCGAACGAAGGCGCCAAGGCTGACGACGACGCACTGACGCTGATCGCGCGTGCGGCGGAGGGTTCCGTGCGCGATGGCTTGTCGATCCTCGATCAGGCGATCGCCATGGGTGAGGGGCATGTCACCGCAGCCAGCGTCCGTTCCATGCTGGGCCTTGCCGACCGAGCGCGAATTTTTGATCTCGCGGAATCGATCTTCAAGGGAGACGCGGCTGCCGCGCTTTCCGGCCTGAAGAGTTTGCATCAAGACAGCGCCGAGCCCACGCAGATAATCTCTGATCTCGCGGAAGCTGTGCATATTGTGGCGCGCATTAAGGCCGTAGGCGAAGAGCCGGCGGGGGAAGCCTTGTCTCGCGAAGAGAAGGCGCGCGGTGGCGCACTCGCTGAGCGCCTGTCCATGGCGTACCTGGCGCGCGCCTGGCAGATGCTTCTCAAAGGCATTGAGGAAACCCAGCGTGCCCCAGTGCCATACGCAGCCGCCGAAATGCTGCTGATCCGGTTGGCTTACACTGCAGATCTGCCGACGCCGGACGACTTGATCACGCGGCTTGGCAGCGGTGCGATGCCTTCGCGCAACGCGCCGGCGCCGCGTTCGTCCGATCACCGCGAGGAGCGCGGTCCGCTCAACGAAGCAGCGCAGGGTCCGCGGGCAGAAGATAGAGTGCCGCCGGAGGCTGACAGTCACAACTCTTCTCCTGCCGGGGAGCAAATGGGGAGCGAGCTGTTTGCCGCTCTCGATTCAGAAGGCGACGCAGCCGAGTTCTCGGACATGGGCGAACCCATAGAAGACGATCAGCCGGTGTTGCAGGCCCAGCCGGTGATGATGCCGGACCCGCGTTCGTTTGCCGAGGTGGTCGCGCTCGCAGGTTCCAAGCGTGACATGATGCTGAAGCTGCATCTTGAGGACAACGTTAGTCTGGTGAAGTTCGATGCCGCGACCGGCTCCATCGATCTGCATCTTTTGCCCGGCGCTCCACCTGAGCTTGCCAACGACCTGCGCGAGAAGCTCAATCTTTGGACGGGGCGGCGCTGGATGGTGATGTTGTCGAAATCGGCAGGGGCTCCAGCCATCGGCGCCGTTCGCAGACAGCGTGAGGAATTAGAGCTTGCCGCAATCAAGAGCCACCCTGCGGTGCGCGCGTTTCTTGAGGCGTTTCCCGATGCCAAGATCGCGGATGTGCGGCGGCTGGCTGGTGGCGGCGCGTCCGGCGAGAGCGATGCGGACGATGAAAGCCAGGTCGGCTAAGGGATAGCGTTCCGACCGCCACCGTTTTCGTTATGATGACTGAAATGACGTTTCCAGCGAGGCTGCGATGAAAGACGTTATGGGTTTGATGAAACAGATGGGCCAGATCCAGGCTCGGATGAAGCAGGCGCAAGACGAGCTTGCCGCTATGGAGGTTGAAGGCCAATCGGGCGGCGGCCTCGTCAAGGTCACGCTCGACGGCAAGGGTGAAGTCAAGCGCGTGAGCATCGATCCATCGCTTGCCAAGCCGGACGAAGTCGAGATCCTTGAGGATCTCATCATTGCTGCGGCTGCCGACGCGAAGTCTAAGTCCGATGCAGCGATGCAATCGAAGATGGCTGAAGTCACCGGCGGGATGTTGCCGCCCGGCATGAAGCTTTTCTGAGATTAGGCCCTTTTAGAGACCGGCTGGCACACGCGCGCGGAAAGCGTCCCCGATGTCAAAGAAAATCGCAGGGCCCGAAATCGAGCGCCTGGTACAATTGCTAAGCCGGCTTCCAGGACTTGGTCCGCGCTCCGGGCGCAAGGCGGTGCTTGCCTTGCTGAAGCGGAGAAACGATCTGCTATTGCCTTTGAGCGAAGCGCTCAACGTGGCGGTCGAGAAGATCGCCGAGTGCCCGACGTGCGGGAATCTAGATACGGTTACGCCTTGTAGCGTTTGTCAGGATCCGCGCCGTGACGGCGGTTTGATCGTGGTGGTCGAAGAGGTAGGGGATCTGTGGGCGCTGGAACGGGCGGGTGTCGTGTCTGGGCGCTACCACGTACTTGGCGGACATCTTTCGCCCCTCGATGGCATCGGGCCCGACAAGCTGAATATTGCAAGCCTGATCGAACGAGTGCGCACGGGCAATGTCACTGAGATTTTGCTCGCGCTCAATGCCACCGTCGAAGGTCAATCGACCGCGCATTACGTTTCCGAGCAACTCGCGCCGCTTGGTGTAGCTGTTTCACGGCTCGCGCAAGGCGTGCCCATAGGTGGCGAACTTGACTACCTTGACGAAGGAACGCTGGCAGCGGCAATCAAATCGCGCCGTAGGCTGTAGCCTAACCAACACGACGCGCGTGGCTAAGCGCACGGAACTCCGGCAGGCGTGAACAGGGATAAGCCGAGATGGTAACGGGCAGGCGATGGCGCCCCGCGGCCGGGCCGCCCAAATTCGTCACCGGTTCGGTTTTGCGGCACATCATCGAGATGACCGCGGCCGGTGCACTCGGTCTCATGGCCATCTTTTTCGGTGATCTTGCCAACATCTATTTCCTCAGCGTGGCGGGCGATGAAACGGTCGTCGCGGCGATCGGCTACGCCAGCTCCATTCTGTTCTTCTCCACCTCAATCGGCATTGGGCTATCCATCGCGGCTTCCTCGGTTGTCTCTCCCGCGGTCGGTGCCAACGTGCGCTCGAAGGCGCGGAGGCTTTCAACCCACACCCATGTCCTCGCATTCGGCGTTTCGGCAGTCATCAGTGTTGTGATGTGGTTCTTTATTCCCTGGCTGTTGGAGCTTCTCGGAGCCAAGGACCGTGCTCATGCGCTCGCCAGCATCTACCTTGAAATTCTGATACCGACGATGCCTCTGATTGCGCTTGGCATCACGTCGTCGGCTGTATTGCGCTCGGTGGGGGACGCCAAACGGGCAATGTTTGTGACGCTCACGGGCGCGGTCGTGAACATGATCCTGGATGCCATCTTGATTTTGAAGTTGGGGTGGGGGGTTGAAGGTGCCGCAATTTCATCGGTTCTGGCCCGCTTCGCAATTTTCGCCGTGGGGATTTATGGCGTTGTCGGGGTTCACCGGTTGTGGGGCGCTGTAAAGCCGGACGTGCTTTGGGAGGACGCACGGCTGTTCTTTCGGATCGGTGTCCCAGCCATGTTGACCAATATCGCCACGCCTGTAGGTAACGCCTATGTGACGATGGCGGTGGCGGCATTCGGCAACGATGCGGTGTCGGGCTGGGCAGTGATCGGGAGAATAATTCCCGTAGCGTTCGGCGCGGTCTACGCTTTGTCTGGCGCGGTCGGTCCCATCGTTGGGCAAAATCTCGGTGCACGGAAGCCTGAGCGGATGCGCGCGATCCTGACGCAATCCTTGCTGGTGATGGCAGCATTCACGTTGACTGCCTGGATTATCCTGAGCATCTTGGCGGAACCAATGGCTGCCAGCTTCAATGCCTCGGGCGAAGCGCGCGAGCTGATAATATTTTTCTGCCGAGCGTTGTCGCCGATGTTTGTGTTTCTAGGGGCGATATTTATTGCGAATGCAACTTTCAACGTGCTGGGCAAGCCCCATCTATCGACCGTGTTGAATTGGGCCAGGGCTACTCTTGGTACGGTGCCGTTTGTCGCGCTCGGAGCCCACTTTGACGGTGCCCGAGGGGCATTGACCGGTCAGATGCTCGGCGGGGTCATTTTCGGATTCCTCGCAGTGGCACTTTCCTATCGACTTGTGGCGCGAATCACTCTCAGCATGAAACAACCGTAGTCGTGTTGAGGACGCCGCGCGCGTTGCGCGCATTTTTCTGGGGATAGCACCGCGAGTGTGTCCGCATCTATCTTGGCACAGTAGCTCCTCCACGGCTTATCTGAACTTTGATGGGCCTGTGTCGTTAGTCCGAGAGTAGTCGCGAGGCCTCGCAATTCCGGAATTAGCGAAGCAGGAAGCACGTGAGCTCATCGGTAATCGAAAATTCAAGTGCTGCACGCGTACGACATACGTTGCTCGGGCTGTCGCGTCATCAGAAGCGCGCGGTTTTGGCTGCGGCCGACATGTCGGTCCTGCTGGCGATTCTGTGGTGCCTCGCCTACCTGCGGTACAATTATGCCTTTTGGCCTGCGTCGGTGTTTGGCCATTTGGTCTATTGGTCGGGACCGTTCATAACCGTCGGAACCCTGGCTCATCTTGGCCTCTACCGCTTTGTCACCCGCTACTTGGGCTCCCAAGCGCATACGCGGATCGTGGGTGGTGTCGCCGTTTCGGTCCTGATCTGGTCGCTCCTCGTCTTCATGGCTGGCCAGCACGGGACGCCACGCTCCGTCATTCTCAGCTACGGCGTTTTTGCAGCCATTGCGGTCATCGGCATACGTTACGTTGTTGCGCGCTTCCTTCAATCATCGGGCATTGATCTACCGAAAGTGAAGCAGGGTCTGCCGTCGCATCCGGTTTTGATTTATGGCGCCGGTGAGCGAGGTATTGATCTGGCTCTCGCGTTGCGCCGCAGCCCCGATCGCGATGTTGTGGGCTTCTGTGATACTTCGCCTTCCTTATGGGGGCAGTATGTTGCAGGCTATCGCGTCTATCGGCCGGAAAAGCTCAGCTACATCATCGAACGTTACGGCATCAAAGAAATACTGCTTGCAATCCCTGCTGGCGACCGCAGCGAGCGGCGCATGGTGCTCAGGCAGCTTGAAACGTTCCCCGTAACTGTGAAAGTTTTGCCGTCGCTGGCTGAAATTGCCTCGGGCAAAGTGGCGCTCGCCGATCTGCGTCCGCTTCAAGTTGAGGACCTTCTTGGCCGGGATGCCGTGCCACCGAACCCAGAGCTCTTGTCGCGCGATACGCGGGACAAGAGCGTGCTTGTGACCGGAGCGGGCGGTTCAGTCGGCTCGGAGCTTGTGCGTCAGGTGCTGCTACAGAACCCGCGCCGTATTGTATTGTTCGATCTGTCCGAGCCTGCGCTGTACGAGATCGAGATGGAAGTTCGCGCGATCGTGGACGCAATGGGCCCCGATGTGCGAAAGCCCGAGATTGCCGTCATCCTCGGATCGGTGCTCGATGCACCGCTTGTTATGGATGTCCTGCGCAAATGTGCCGTCGATACGATCTATCACGCGGCTGCGTACAAACACGTGCCGATCGTCGAGAACAATCCGGCCGTGGGTCTCAATAATAACGTGCGAGGCACCGAGGTCGTCGCGGACGCGGCACTCGCTTGCGGTGTCGATCGCATGGTTCTGATTTCGACTGACAAGGCCGTTCGTCCCACCAACGTGATGGGCGCTTCCAAGCGATTGGCCGAGCTTGTTCTCCAGTCGCGCGCTGCCCAAGGGGGAGCGACGGTCTTTACTATGGTGCGGTTTGGCAATGTGCTGGGCAGCTCGGGATCGGTCGTGCAGCGTTTCCGCAGGCAGATCGAAGTGGGCGGTCCTGTGACCGTGACGCATCCCGAGGTTATTCGCTACTTCATGTCGATCCCGGAGGCGGCCGAGCTTGTGATTCAGGCCGGCGCGATTGCGCGCGGCGGCGAAGTTTTTGTTCTCGACATGGGAGAGCCGGTGAAGATCCGGGATCTTGCCGAACTGATGATACGCTTGAGCGGTCTCGATACAGTCAGTGACTCTAATCCCGAAGGCGACATCGAGATCGTCTATACGGGGCTGCGCCCAGGCGAAAAACTCTATGAGGAGCTGCTCATCGGTGGGTTACACACGTATGCTACCGAGCATCCGCGTATTATGAGATCTGACGAGCCATCGCTTTCGTCGAAGGACTTGCGTCGTGAACTCGACGTGCTCGACGCTGCAATGAAGAGCCGCGACATGGAGACCATTCAGGCTGTTCTGCTACGTACCGTAGAAGGCTACCAGCCTGATCCGGTCTTGACCAATACGCCGACCTCGACTTCCACCACGACTTGGGCCCAGCAGCATGGGCAGACCCTCCATTAATATCAGCGATATCGGCAATATGCCGAGCACGGCGCCGCTAGGCAGCTCCAGGCGTTTGCTTGTCGTGGGCCCATCCATGCGCGAGATGGCGCGTCAGCATGGCCGCTTTATCAAATCCTGCGTTCAACGTGGTGTCAGCGTGATGGTTCTCTCGCCGGAGACGTCGGCCAGTGGATCGGAGGGGCTGCTCAGACTTGGCGCACAGGCTCAGTCGATCTCTAAAGGGCCAGACGGGTTTTCGCTTTTTCGCGCACGTAAGGCGGCTCGTGCGTTTGCCGATCAAATTCGCAGCTTTCACCCGTCTGCGGTCCTGACTTTCGGGCCAAGCGTCATACCTGCTGCGGTGAGCGCTGCGCGCCGCGCGGGCGTGGCGCGGGTTGGAGTTCTGCTCGACGAGTTGCCTGAAGGCGGATTGTCCAAGCGCCTGACGCGCGCAGCCAAATCGTCCAGCGTCGTGATCGTTCACAATGCAAAGGATGCGCGTACCGTCGTCGAGGCTGTGGGCGAAGGAACTCATGTTGTACGGGTGCCGGGAACGGGATCTGATCTCACTCTTTCGCTCGGTGAGGCAATGCCTGTTGGGCAGGATCCCGTCATTTTTCTAGCTGCCGCGCGTCTCGATCGATCCAGGGGGATTTACGACTATCTGGAAGCTGCCCGTGTTGCCCGCGAGAATGGCTTGGCTGCTCGTTTCATGTTAGCGGGCCCAGATGGGGTCGAAGAAGGGGCTATCAAGCCAGAAACGCTGTCACGCTATGGCGCACATGTTGACTACATAGGCGATGCTGCCGAGCTTGGAGAATGCATAAGGCAGTGCCATGTGTTCGTGAGCCCATCGCATCGGGAGGGGATGCCGGCCGCTGTGCTGTCTGCACTCGCAAGCGGACGTGCAATTGTTGCCACCGATATCCCCGGCTCTCATGATACGGTGGACGAGATGGTGAACGGGACCCTGTGTGCACCTCAAGATCCCTCCAGCTTAGCGGATGCGTTCTCCCGCATGGTTCGCAATAGGCGGCTCCTCCAGACCATGGGACGTGCCAGCAGAAGCAAGGCCGAGCGGACCTTCTCGGACGCCGCCGTGCACGAGGCCTTGCAGGGTGCCTTACAGATTTAGGTGACGGAGTATCTGAAGATGCGCGTGCTCGTGACCGGTGCAAGTGGATTTGCCGGCCGCGTCCTTGTCGCAGAGCTTGCGCGCAACGGCTTTGTCGTTGTCGCAGGCGTGCGCGACGGCACTGGAGTGATCCCGGGCGCTTCAAGCCTGGTTGCGATGCCAGACCTTTCAAATACCTTCGACGCACGATGCCTCGTGAAGGATGTTGACGCGGTCGTTCATGCGGCTGGGCTTGCGCATTCTTCTCCTGAAATTCCCGAGCGGGTGTACCAAGCCATCAATTGCCAAGCCGCGCGCGCGCTGGCGCAAGCGAGCCGGGAATCCGGCGTGCGGCGCTTTATCTACGTATCGTCGGTACGTGCGCAAACGGGGCCGAGCTCCGATACCGTGCTCACGGAGGCCGATGAGCCAGCCCCAACCGATGCCTATGGCCGTTCTAAGCTCGCGGGCGAGCAGGCAGTGGTTGAGGCCCTGGCGGGGTCACAGACGGACCCTGTGGTCTTGAGACCTGTGCTGATGTATGGCCCAAACGCGAAGGGCAACATGGCGAGCCTGATGCGCTTAGCGCGAAGTCGCCTTCCATTGCCGCTGGGGGGGATTCCAGCGCGTCGTTCGCTGCTGGGACTTACCAATTTCAGCGGTGCCGTGGCCTTTGCGTTGAACGCACCAACGGTCTCGGGCCGGACCTTTCTTTTGGCCGACGCGGGCACCGCCTTGACCGTCGGCGAGATCTTGGCGGCGCTTAGGGCCGGGCTCGGGCGCCGTTCGGGCATCGTGAACGTTCCGCTGCCGGGGATGGAAAAGCTGCTCGTGGCAGCAGGCAAGGCCGACATGGCAGGTCGAGTATTTGGAGACCTCGTGGTCTCGACGGACGCACTTGTTGCCGCAGGCTGGCAGGCGCCGATGACCAGCGCCCAGGGCCTTGCAGCAGTAATGGCCAAGACCGGCGATTGACCGCGGCCCACCTTGTCCTTATTTCACACGCATGAGCATTCTGCCGATTATCACAATTCCAGATCCTGTCCTGCGGAAGATCTCCGAGCCGGTCGAACGTGTCGACGCGGAGGCACTTCGGCTGATGGATGACATGCTGGAAACCATGTACGCAGCGCCCGGCATAGGGCTGGCCGCCGTCCAGGTCGGTGTGCCCCGCCGTGTTGTCGTCATTGATGCCTCCGAGGAGGAGGACACGAAAAACCCGCTCTGTCTGATCAATCCCGAGATCGTCGGCCTGGGTCAAACGACGCGCGTCTATGAAGAGGGCTGCCTGTCCATCCCCGACGTGCGCGTTGAGATCGAGCGCCCGGAGACGGTGACCATCCGCTACATCGATCGGGACGGGAAACTGCAGGAGCTTGCGGCCGATGGGCTGCTCGCGACGGCCATTCAGCATGAGCTCGATCACCTCGATGGTCAGCTGATCATCGATTTTCTATCGCGGCTGAAGCGCGATATGGTCATACGCAAATTCAAGAAGGCGAAACGCGAGTAGCAATCACGCCTGTCCGGATGTGCCGGCCATGATGCCCGCTCCACCCGGGCAAGTCGGAGCCTTGAGGGAAGACAAGCACAATGGCGTTGCGCATCGTGTTCATGGGCACGCCCCAGTTCTCAGTGCCCGTGCTGGAAGCGATTGTGGCTGCGGGCCATAAGGTGGTTGGCGTGTATACGCAGCCTCCCCGCCCGGCGGGGCGCGGCATGGCTGAGCAAAAGTCGCCCGTCCATGTTGCCGCTCAGTCTCATGGCATCCGCGTTTTTACCCCGCGTAATTTCAAGGCGGCGGAAGATCGTGAGGCCTTCGCTGCGCTGAAGGCGGACGCCGCTGTTGTCGTCGCGTATGGACTGCTTCTGCCAAAGGAGGTTCTCGACGCTCCGTGGCATGGCTGTTTCAACGTTCACGCGTCGCGGCTGCCGCGCTGGCGCGGTGCTGCGCCCATTCAGCGGGCGATCATGGCAGGCGATAAGGAAACGGCCGTAATGGTGATGCGGATGGAGGAGGGGCTCGATACTGGGCCGATCTGTCTTTCTGCCAGCGTTCCAATTGAACCTCAGACAACCGCGGGCACATTGCACGACGAGCTGTCAGCAGTCGGCGCTCCATTGATGGTTGAAGCTTTGAAGCGTCTTGAGGCGGGCACGCTCAACGAAACGCCGCAGCCGGAAGTGGGTGTGACTTATGCCGCCAAGATCGATAAGCGTGAGGCGCGCATCGACTTTGGTCGGCCCGCCCATCTGGTGGCCGCCCACATTCGCGGACTGTCGCCATTTCCGGGAGCCTGGCTGGAGCTGGCTGGCAAGACACCTGAGCGGTTGAAGGTTCTGAACGCAGAGGAAGTGCCGGGTACCGGAACGCCTGGAGAAGTCATTGGCGGCGATCTTACGATCGCATGTACCGATGGCGCCGTGCGTCTCACTCGTGTGCAACGGGCGGGCAAGAAACCCGTGAGCGCGGAGGAGTTTCTACGCGGATTTACTTTGCCGGTGGGGACACGACTTAGTTGATAGGGTTGATATTAAGCATAGCCCCAAATCCTGACTCTTGAGCGCGCGCAAGCCTCTAAAGATTATCTTCAAGGTATCTCGTCGCGTTTCCAGTTCGGATAAGGAAAATGCTCATGCATCGCGCTCTCAGGCTCTTTGCCGTCGCAACAGCAGGATTGGCACTCTCTACCGCTGCCGCTTTCGCTCAAAGCACGACGCGCATCGAAACGCGTCCCTACTACGGTGCAACCGTCACGCTCGAAGCGGGCGTGCGCGTGTTCCGACCGCTTCCGCCCGAAGAACGGGTCATCATCAATCCTGAGGGGAAGACGCCGCTCTCGCTGGGCTTCAACGACACCCGAATCTACGAGCGCCGCGTCATCAAGAATTACAACTACAACGAAGGCGGTCCGAGTTACGCGCCGCGTGACGTCGTTGGCGGCTACTACAGCTATGGTTCGCCCTATGGCTACTACCGGGGCAATCGCTATAACCGCCCGGGCTATCCCGGTGGTGGCTATCCTAGTGGCGGCCGTCCCCACGGCTTTGGCGTCCACGGCGTTCGTTGACGCAGCGCCAAGGGTGCGGGTGTGCGAATGTGCGTTCTGGTTTCTTGAGCGCGCTGGCGCGAGCGGGTAGGGATGGGCATTCGCTCGCCATAAGAATTCACACCTAGCCAGTCCATGCCCCGCTATCGCATCACCATAGAATATGACGGAACGTCCTTCGTAGGCTGGCAAGCCCAAGCCGAAGGCGTTTCCGTGCAAGGCGCGCTTCGGGACGCGATCGGGCGGTTTTGCGGCGAGGCCGTCGTTGTCAAAGGCGCTGGACGGACGGATGCGGGCGTACACGCATTGGGGCAGGTCGCGCATTTTGATCTCGTCAAGAGTTGGGATCCGTTCCGCGTTCAAGAGGCGATGAACTTCCACCTCAAACCGCACCCTGCCGTGGTGTTGAGCTGTGCGGTCGTCGACGAACAGTTCGACGCGCGCTTCAGTGCCGTCCAGCGCCACTACTTCTATCGAATCCTGTGCCGGCGTGCGCGTCCGGTTCTTGATGCGAACCGCGTCTGGTGGTTGCCACACGACGTGGACCATGCCGCCATCGCTGATGCCGCGCAGGTCTTCATCGGTCGCCATGACTTTACGACCTTTCGTGCCGCTCAGTGTCAGGCGCAGTCGCCCGTCAAAACCCTAGATGAGTTCCGCGTTGAACGTGTGGGTGAGGAGATCCGTCTCTCGGTCTCCGCACGCTCGTTCCTGCACAACCAAGTGCGCTCGATGGTTGGCAGTCTCAAGATTGTGGGTGAGGGAAAGTGGTCGAGAGCAGATTTGCGCGATGCGTTGGAGGCCTGTGACCGCACGCGCTGCGGGCCGGTTGCACCTGCGGCCGGTCTTTATCTGGTTCGTGTTGACTACCCGGTCCAGACCGGCGCCGTTTGAGTTTGCCGGGCCGTAGGTCTGTCGTCTCCTGTCAAGTAAGGTTTGCCGTTCAGGCGCGCTCCAAATCATCCGTCACCATGGCAAGGAACTCCTGCCGGGTCATGGGATTGTCACGGAAGGCGCCGAGCATCCGGCTCGTGACCATGTCGGTACCGTGCTTATGGACGCCGCGCGTGGTCATGCAGTGGTGCTCCGCTTTTATGACCACGCCCACGCCTTCCGGTTGAAGCACTTTATCAATCGCATTCGCGATCTGCGCAGTCATTTTTTCCTGAATCTGCAAGCGTTTTGCAAAGGCGTCCACCACTCGGGCCAGTTTGGAAATGCCAACGACACGCCCCTTGGGGATGTAAGCGACCCAGGCTCGTCCCACGATAGGAGCCATGTGGTGTTCGCAGTGGCTCTCGAAGCGTATTCCGCGAAGGACGATCATCTCGTCGTAGCCCTCGATCTCCTCGAAGGTTTTTTGCAGGATCGCTTCAGGGTCGTCGTCATAGCCCTTGAAAAATTCCTGGAAGGCACGAGCCACGCGCGAAGGCGTCTCCTTCAAACCATCGCGGGCCGGGTCGTCGCCCGCCCAGCGGATCATGGTTTTGATAGCGGCTTCCACTTCAGCGCGAGTTGGCTTTTTTTCAGTGGCCATATTACCTCTGGATTTCGGCTTTTGGGACGTTGAAGAAACAATTCTTATGACACATTGCGGCTTTCGTGTACCACGAGTAGCCGCTAGGACAAGCTACGCGATTAAGGTCAGGATGACGGCACTCGTAAGGTGCGGAGGATTGTAGGGGCTTGGTCTTTACTCAGGAACTCGATCGCTCGCGTCATCCCGTCAGTATGCGGCTGTGGGGTATCTGCGTCGGCACGTGGTTGATGGGGTGCATCACGGTGTGCATGGTAAGTCCACGCACCATCGCATTTACGCTGCCGATCCTATTGGTTGGACTGCTTCTCTCCTACTAC
Organism: Hyphomicrobiaceae bacterium; assembly: GCA_041397645.1. NCBI lineage: Bacteria > Pseudomonadati > Pseudomonadota > Alphaproteobacteria > Hyphomicrobiales > Hyphomicrobiaceae > Hyphomicrobiaceae bacterium. The sequence goes on from JAWKWE010000004.1 coordinate 1,641,996, forward strand.
GCCCGGCAAGGGCTCTCTTTAAGCACATTTTCAGGCGTGCTGTATCACGGTGCGGCCGTATTGGTCTTTGCTGCCTTCGCGATGACGAGCGCGTTTTGGGCGGCGGACAAAAAGCACTCCTTGATCGCCTCAGCCGGGCTCATGACATGGGTTCTGGTTGCTCTGGCTGGCATTGCCCTGATGCGCAGCGAGCCGCGCCATAACCAGTTCCACATGGCGGAAGGGCTGTGGCTCGGGTTTATCATCGGCTTGATCTACTTGTTCATTGAAATTCTAAGCGATCAATCGATCAAGATATTCCTCTACAATACCTTTCACGTCCCAAAGTCGTGGCTGCGTCCACCGACATCCTTCACCTGGGCAAATGGAAAGGTAGTGTCCATTGCACCATTTGACCTCACCCGTTCAATTGCGCCGATCCCGCTTCTGGTCTGGACGGTGCTGCTTTGCTTGAGGGTAACGGCGCCGCGCAATAAGCCCGGCCTGTGGGGGTGGCTCATCTACGCACTCACCTTCGTCGTAATCATGGTTTCGGAAAGCGAGACGTCGAAAGTGGCGATCTTCGCGGCCTCCGCCGTGTTTGCGCTCTCGCGCTGGAATACGACAGCAGCCGCTTGGTTGTTGCGGATTGGTTGGGTAGCCGCCTGCTTGGCCGTCGTGCCTGTTGCTCTGTCGCTCTACCGGGCCAACCTCCACAACGCGCCGTGGTTGCAGATGTCAGCGCAACATCGAATTATCATTTGGAACAATACGGCCGAATATGCGCTAAAGGCGCCCTTGATCGGCGTCGGTGCCGGCATGATGTATCAGATGGATGTGGATGGCGAACTGAGCGCGGGGCACCGCGAGCGCATGTCTGCAAGCGCGCCACATGCGCACAACGTTTTCCTGCAGACTTGGTTTGAGCTTGGCGCCATTGGAGCGGCGCTGCTGACGTTCTTTGGGCTCGGCATCATTGAGGCCATTCAGCGCGTGTCGCGCAAGGACCAGCCTTACGGCCATGCCTTGCTGGCTTCCGCCATGTGCGTGGCAGCGTCAAGTTATGGCATGTGGCAGGCGTGGTTCCTCGCCATGTTCGCGATGTCAGCCATCTGCTTCACACTTGGCGCGCGTGTGAATGCCCGGGCTGAGGACTGAAGCGCAAGCTCACCGCCCCTTCATTCCGGATTAAGCCGCTCCAGTCGCTCAAATCCCGTGCAAGGCGTGCCCAAAGGGCCAAACGAGAAGCGGCGGGACATTGCCCGCCGCTCGTCAAACTTCGCTTGTTTGCGATCCCGGTTACTCGCCGGCGATGGAGATACTCTGGCCATTGGCGCCGTTCAGGTGACCATTGGGCTTCTTGGCTCCATCGAAGCCAAACGAGATTGATTGCGCACCTTTCCTGCGGCGATGCTCAACCGTGCGAATGAACTCGCGTATACGTGGCTGGATCTCAGTGCGCCAGCGGGTGCCGTTGAAGACGCCGTAGTGGCCGACGCCCGGCTGCACGTAGTGGATTTTCAGCTCATCTGGAATGCCGGAGCAAAGTGCTTGAGCTGCTTCCGTTTGGCCAAGACCACAAATGTCGTCGCGCTCGCCTTCGACGGTCATCAGCGCACATGAGCTAATGGCGCTGCAATCGACGTATTCACCGCGATGATAGAGCGTGCGGTCAGGCAGCGAATGATCCTGGAACACCGTCTTGACGGTCTGCAGGTAGAACTCGGCCGTCAGGTCCATTACGGAGAGATATTCTTCGTAGAAATCCTGATGCTGTTTGACGCTGTCGCAGTCGCCTTGCACCAGGTTCTTGAATAGATCCATGTGTGCGTTCATGTGGCGCTCGAGATTCATCGTCATGAACCCGGTCAGCTGCATGAAGCCGGGATAGACCGGCCGAAGGAAACCAGCGTGGGGGAACGGAACGGTGGAAATCACGTTGCTTTCGAACCAGTCGATTGAGCGGGTCGCCGCCAACTCATTGACTTTTGTCGGGTTGCGGCGCGTGTCGATCGGTCCGCCCATCAGAATGAGCGAGGCTGGTTGAAGACGATCGTTGCGCGATGCCATCAGCGAAGCGGCGACGAGCGCGGGTACTGCAGGCTGGCAAACGGCGATGACGTGGGTGTTGGGCCCGATGAACCGTACCATGTCGACGATGTAATCGACAAAATCGTCGAAATCGAAGCGGCCGACGGCGAGAGGCACGTCGCGCGCGTCCACCCAATCGGTAACATAGACCTCGTGCTCGCGGATCATAGCTTCCACCGTGCCGCGAAGCAGCGTCGCATAGTGACCGGACATCGGCGCAACCAGCAGCACCTTGGGATCGTTGCGCTTCGCCGTCACCTTGGGGTCACGTTGGAAGTGTACCAAGTTGCAGAATGGTTTTGAGAATACGATCTCTTCTTCGATCTTGGTTTTGACGCCGTCGATCTGCGTGGTCTTGATTGCGAATTCGGGTTTGCCGTATCGCCGCGTCACGTTCTCGAAAACTTCGCACGCTGCACGGATATTCTTACCGAGCATCGTGTGCGCCATGGGATTCAACGGCCAATCGAGAGTATGGCGTAACGCCTGCATTCCGAATCGCAACGGAGATACAACTGCGTGTGCCATCTCGTAGGCGTAGTAGTGCATTCGGCCGCCCTTCCTAGTTTAGGTCCACTTTGTTAGGCGCAGCAGCACGTTGTTGCTGCACCGCGAGAGTATAACCGATACTTGTTCAGCTCAATCAATAATACATTGGACTGCCTAACGTTAGATTCTCGGTGGGCTCAAATGGCACACTACCTGGGCTCATTTGCACCTTGTCTTTCTGCTGTGCACTCGCTGCCCTGCAGCGTGTTGCCTTGGTAGACTGATTCCTTCCAAGCAGGCTGCAAAGAAAGTCCGCCCATGCCGTCTATCAACGATTCTTCAGGAGAAGGTCCGCCTCATCCGCTATCGCGTTTCGTCGTCGTTAGGCATCACGAGATTTCGGCTCTCATGGCATCTTTTGCCATGTTTTTCGCGCTGTTGGCCGCGTATTACATCGTCAGGCCCGTGCGCGACGAGATGGGGGTGGAAGTTGGTAAAGACGAAATCCATCACCTGTTTACGATGGTTTTTTTCGTCATGCTGGCAGCCGTTCCGGCTTTTGGTTTGGTAGCCACGCGTTTTCCGCGTCGTCTGGTCCTGCCGAGCCTGTATGCGTTCTTCGCGCTCAATCTGATCGGCTTTTGGGTTGTGTTCCGCTTCTGGGGAATTGCTCCCGCGGCAGCCGGTACGTTCTTCGTGTGGGCGAGTGTCTTCAATCTATTCGTGGTATCGCTGTTTTGGAGCCTGATGTCGGAGCTTTGGTCGACGCAGGAAGCCAAGCGGCTATATGGCTTTATCGGGGCCGGGGGCACAGCGGGGGCTTTGGCGGGGCCGCTTCTGGCGCAGGGCCTGTTGCGAATCTTTCAGCCGGTCGATCTGCTCCCTGTTTCCGCGCTGCTGCTCGCCGTCGCGCTGGGGATGAGCCTGGTGCTTCGCGCGATCAGGCCAGGCCACGGTGAGCACGAAACGGAGCCCGCTGGCGGCGGTATTCTGGATGGAGCGGTGAAAGTGATGACCGACCCGTTCTTTGCGCGTATCGCGGGCTACGTTCTGCTTGCCAATATCGTTGGCACATTCTTCTACATGGAACAGTCGCGGCTCGTCGGCGCGGCGATAGCCGATAGCGCCGAGCGAGTGAAGTTCTTCGCCAGCAGGGATCTGGCGGTCAGCATTATCACGCTCACCGTGGAACTCGTTGGTACGGCTTATGTGTTGAACAAGCTGGGAGTCGCGGTTGCGCTTTTGGCATTACCTATTGTGGCTGCGGTAAGCGTGCTTGCGCTCAGTTCTCATCCCATCCTCTGGGTGGTAGCGGCTGCAATGGTGGCAGAGCGCGTCTGTGCGTTTTCACTCTCAAGTCCAGCTATAAAGTTGATGTACACGCTCGCTACTCCAGCCGAGAAGTACAAGGTGCAAAGCTTTGTCGACACCGTTGTTTATCGCGGCGGAGATGCGGTGTCGGGCTGGGCGTTCAGTCTGCTGGGCGCCGGGGCAGGGTTTGCAAGCGCAGTCGTGCCCGCGGTTGCACTGCCGCTTGTCGGCCTGTGGCTATGGAACGCGCGGGCTCTGGCATCGGTATACGACACGCGAAGCCGCGAGAGCCACGTCTAATCTGACGTGCGGACGATACCAGCGGAATCAGCGGCGGCGATGACCGCCGGGAGGGCCGCCTGAAGGAGGACCGCCGGCTCCGGCGCGAGCGTCTTTGTGACGGAACGTGATACGGCCTTTGGTGAGGTCGTAGGGGGTCATGGTGATCGTGACCCGGTCGCCGGCAAGAATACGGATTCTGTTTTTCTTCATGCGTCCAGACGTGTAGGCGACGACCATGTGACCGTTGTCGAGCTTCACGCGGCAGCGGGCATCCGGCAGGACTTCATCCACCACGCCCTCGAATTCCAGTTCCTCTTCTTTAGCCATTCAATCTCCCTCGCCCTTGGGCGGAATGTTCTGACGGGTCTTAAGTCACGCGTGCGCCTCAAGCGCAACCTGCTGCTACGTCGCACGACGCCCGATGCAGCCCCAAAGTCTCTTCTTCGCGGGTAAAGCAAACGGGGAGCAGACTTCTCTGCTCCCCGCGCAATCTGCAGTGGCTCTAGAAATTAGAGCGGACGCAGGTTCACGGCTGCGATCTTGCCATTGCGGCCGCGCTCGGTCTCGAAATAAATCTTCTGACCTTCGCGAAGCGACTGCAGGCCAGCGCGTTCAACCGCCGAGATGTGGACGAACACGTCGCTGCCACCCTCTTCCGGTTGAATAAAGCCGTAACCCTTTTGACCGTTGAACCACTTAACAGTGCCGTTTGCCATTCAATGCCTCCAAAGCCTTTTGGCATCCCTCGAGGCGGAAATACCTCAAGGGCCATCAAATCGCGCGATGGAGACGTCTTAGGGCAGGCGGTAGCGCTGTCTTAGAGTGAGCCAAGGCGTGTTCGATGGTGCATATATGCCTCGGATGGCGATAGAACGCAAGAAGCCAAGCCCTCCACATCCCACACCGGATGCAAAGGCGCCCAAGCTCGGCTCAACAAGTTCATTAGCGAGCAGTGCCCAATTCCGTACGTTGGCACCGCATGAGATAGTAGCATATTAGGACCATCCGATCTCCTGCCGCAATCCAATTCGTCGATGTGTTGGAGCGACAAAGGGTTACGCCTAATTCGACTTTCGCAGGAGGGCGAAAAACGTAAGGGGCCGCCCCCGGCAGGAGCCGCCCCTTTTTCTTCAATAACTTACCGGAGCCTCAGTGGCCGCTGGGCCGGTTGAGCGCCACGAAGCGGTAGCCGACGTCAACATGGATGTGATCCATGTCCGAGTACGTCATTGTGCCTCCCGAACGGTGGTTGGCGATCAGCCACTGAACCACCTCACGCTTACGGCCCGGAACACGGAAATCGATGGCCTGTCCAGACGCATGTTTGGAAGGTCGGCCGCTGGTGGCGATACGAGCGCCGGGACGGCAGGTGGAGATGATCTGGACCTTGCCGAAGCGGGCCTGTATGCGTCCCAGCAGGGAGCGGGCCTCGGAGGTCAGGCAGCCTGAACTTGCACTGGCCCCACCGCGCCGCGACGAGCGCTTGGCGTATTTGCGCGAGGATTTCTTGATGTGGGTGTTTCCGGTCATGCGGCTTTGTTTACGAGCGCCGTCCGAATAGTGTGGCTTTGCTTCGGCGGCAACTGGTGTCAGCGCAAGAGCGAACGCGACAAGCAACAACGACATGCAATTACGCATGGTAACTCCTCTGGAATTTTCGATGGATTGGAGGACGCCGGGCGATCTGTAGACACGTCGCCTTCGTGCGTTGCCCCTCGCGGAACCGCGAGGGTTGATCATGGGTAGACCGCAAGCGCCAGCCTCACCCCGTACCGAGAAGCACCAGCCGCCAGACGTTCCCTATCGTCTTCATTTGAGCTGGCTCGGGGATGAGCGCGGTGAGATTTCCTGCTGCCCTTCCCGTCGGCGCCTCTGGTGCTCGTCAACTGCTGCGGCCAAAATGTGGCCAAGCGACCGATTCAGCCCTATGGTGCGACCACCCGGCGCAAGCAGGAGGTGGGCGGAGGGTCTTATTGACGCGGTCAAACTTTAAGCGTTTTGCGATCATGACGGGTAGAGACGAGAGAGTAGGGCGGCTAAGGACAAACGCGCTTGGAGCAACTGAGCACGGCCGTCTTGGGGAAGATGAAGGGAGCTTGAGAAATGAATATGCTGAAGGCGATGGTGCTCGGATTTATTGCCGGCGCGATAGCGACGGTGACCGTGCACGAACTGATCAGTTTGATCTTTACCAACCCCTCGCTGTGGACCGGTTGGGAGCGTGTCTCATGGGATATGTCGCCTAACGACTACGGCGTGCCGAAGATTGCAAGCGCCGCTTTCTGGGGCGGTCTTTGGGGTGCGCTCTTTCCCGTGGTTTTCGGAACGCTGCCAAAGGGTCCGCTGACGTTCAAAGGAATGCTGTACGGTTTGATTGGACCGGCGCTGATCGGCGTATTTATCGCCGTGCCGCTGATCACCAAGCGCTTCCCGATCTTCATGGACGGACAGGCGAGCCTCATCATTCCGGTGTTGTGCATCCTGGCAGGTTTCGGCGCATCTCTGGGCTGGCTGTACGGTTTCTTCGCCTACAAACGCCTGCCATAGTCGCAAGAGAGCGAAGGCAACGAACTTCGAAAGGCGGTCTGCACGGGCCGCCTTTCTTGTTCCATGAAGTCGAAGATTGGGACTGAGAGACCGGTCAAACGCTTAAGAGCGGGCGAGGGCGTGATCGCACTGCACGGCGCACGTTTCGCCATCTCCTTGCTCTATCTGCAACGTGACGTGCGCGATGGAATAATGATGATTGAGCGTCTCGCCGACGGCACGCAGGAAGTCATCGCCGGGATGACCCGCTGGTATGACGAGGTGAGCACTTAGCGCGGTCGCGGTGGCGCTGAGCGGCCAGATGTGCAAGTCGTGCACGCTCTCCACGCCCGGCGCCTTCAGCAGAGTCGAGCGGACCTCGGCGGCGTCGATCCCCGGCGGCACACCTTGCACGGATAACCGGGTCGCTTCCGTCAACAGATCCCACGTACTCCACACAATAACGGCGGCGATAATGATGCTGATGGCTGGGTCAAGCCATGTCGTGTTCCAGACCATCATAGCAAGGGCCGTCAGTACGACGCCGGCGGAAACGGCAGCATCCGCCGCCATATGTAGAAATGCGCCGCGCACGTTGAGATCGTGTTTGGCGCCTGAGTGAAAGAGCATGGCGGTTGCCAGGTTGACGACAATGCCGAACGCAGCAACCCAGAACACGACCTGCGCATCGACGTGCTCGGGTGCGGCTATCCTTTCAACCGCCGCCCACACGATCGCAATCACAGCAATCAAGAGCAGTACCGCGTTGATGAGCGCAGCATGGATGGAGGCAGTGCCGAAGCCGTACGTGAAGCGCATCGAGGGCGGCCGTTTGGCGAGGGCTGCTCCTGCCCATGCGACGACGAGGCCGGCAACGTCGCTCAAGTTGTGTCCGGCATCAGCCAACAGCGCCATGGAGTTAGCATAGAAGCCGTAGCCGGCCTCCAGGGCCACGAAGGCAATATTGAGCGCTATGCCGATCGCAAACGCGCGCCCGAAGTCTGTTGGCGCGTGGTGGTGGCCGTGTGCATGATCGTGGGCGTGCCCGTGACCAACGTCATTGGCATGTAAATCTTCGTGCTTGTGCGTTGCGGCCGGATCAGCCTGTCGCGAATTGCGGCCGTGTTTGTGATCGGTCATCGGGTGCGAGTATAGGTGGACTGGATCCGCTTGTCGGTATTAAAAGCTCTCCACCCAAGGGCGCAGATCGGACTCGAATGTCCAGGCGTTTCGCGGTTGTTTCAGAACTGCCATGTAAGCGGCCGCTATTGCATCGGAGTCGAGCATTGCGTCGGGATGAGATGGGTCGGCAGGTCGCGCGGCCGATGTCACCATTCCGTCGATGATGAAGTGCGCGACATGAATGCCCTTGGGCTGCATCTCGCGGGCGAGGCTTTGAGCAAGCCCGCGTAGAGCGAATTTCCCCATCGCGAATGGAGCCGATTTCGCATAGCCCTTCACACTCGCTGACGCGCCGGTAAAGAATATGGCGCCTTTTCCCTGGGGCACCATGCGGCGCGCAGCTTCCTGAGCAACGAGAAAACCGCCGTAGGCAGTTGCCAACATCGCTTGAGCAACCGCTTCGCCATCAAGATCGAGAAAGGCACCGGGAACTCTCGCGCTCGCGTTGAAGAGAACGAAGTCGGGTGTGCGGCCTTGGCTATCGAGGTCTGTGAAGAGTGCCCGCACTTCGGCAGCTTGCGATGCGTCGCATGTGTGACGCGTAGCGTCGGCTGCGACTTCAATGCTTTTGCCAATGATAGAGCGGGACGCGAGCGCAACATCCCAGCCGTCCGCCAGAAGCGCACGCGCCATTGCGGCTGATATTCCTCCACCCGCTCCGACAATCAATGCGTGCTTCGTCATCGAAAGCCTCCGCTTCACCTAATCGTGCCTTGTCATTCCACATCGAGTTCGAACTGTCACGGACGCGGATATCGAAGCCGTTTTGCATGACATCTTTCCTTGCGCGCGCGTTGCGGGGAACCATGAACAGCGCGAGACGTTTAACAACCTTTATCGTGGAGAGAAACGACATAAGGAGATTTTTTGATTATGTATAAATTCATTCCTGCGACAGCGTTAGCGACTCTGTTCGCTCTGGCGCCAATTGGTGCGGTAAATGCGGAAACGCAGGCAAACGCGCCTCCTGATATGAAGCTGACACAGAAGCAATGCGAAACGCTCTGGAGCCAGGCCCATGCTGGCGGAAGCGGCGATCTCTCGATGCAAAAGGCCAAGCCATATTTGAAGGATTTCGAGAAGGCCGACATCGACAACAGCAAGAGCTTGTCGTCTGACGAGTGGAACGGGGCCTGTGATAAGGGCTGGGTGATGAGTGAGGCGACCGTTCCTGCGGCAGGCGCGGCGACCGTCTCTCCGGATGCGGCCCAGCCGGGCGGTGAAACATCGGATCGCACGCCGGGCGGAGCTACAGACCGCAAGCCTGGATCGACGACGGCGGGTGCGCCAGGCGTTGCAGCGGGGCAGACGCCAGATGGAACGTCCGATCGTACACCCGGCAACTAAACAGTCAGGGTTAGATTAGGGCTGAAGGAGAGCCCGTCGGGTCCAATTGAAAGCAAAGAGGCGGCTCAGTAAGCCGCCTCTTTCTATTTTCCGCGATGCCGAATGACGATTTCTGCGATCAGTTGTCATCCATCTTAAGCGCGTTGATGAAGGCTTCCTGCGGAATTTCGACCTTGCCGAATTCGCGCATTTTCTTCTTACCGGCCTTTTGCTTTTCGAGCAGTTTGCGCTTTCGGGTGATGTCACCGCCATAACATTTGGCGAGAACGTCCTTGCGAAGAGCCTTGATGGTTTCGCGCGCGATGACTTTTGCGCCGATGGCTGCCTGAATGGGAATCTGGAACAGGTGGGGCGGGATCAACTCCTTGAGCTTCTCGCACATGGAGCGTCCGCGGCTTTCTGAGCGTGCGCGATGTACTATGATGGACAGTGCGTCCACCGGCTCACCGTTGACGAGGATCGACAGCTTGACGAGGTCGCCCTCCTCGTAACCGATGATATGGTAATCGAATGAGGCGTAGCCGCGCGATACGCTCTTCAGGCGATCGTAGAAATCGAACACGACTTCGTTGAGGGGAAGATCGTAGATCACCATGGCGCGCGAACCGGCGTAGGTCAGCTGCTTCTGGCGCCCGCGGCGATCCTGGCAGAGCTTCAGAACCGAACCCAGATGCTCATCGGGAACCAGAATAGTGGCTTCGATCCACGGCTCCTCGATATGGTCGATCTTTACGACGTCGGGCATGTCGGCGGGATTGTGCATCTCCACCACCGAGCCGTCCGTCATATGCAAGTGATAGATGACCGATGGCGCGGTCGTGATGAGGTCGAGATTGAACTCTCGCTCAAGACGCTCGGTGATGATCTCAAGATGCAGAAGTCCGAGGAAGCCGCAGCGGAACCCGAAGCCGAGCGCGGCCGACGTTTCCATCTCGAACGAGAACGACGCATCATTGAGGCGCAGTTTCGCCATTGCGTCGCGAAGATCTTCGAAGTCCGCAGCGTCAACGGGGAAGAGGCCGCAGAACACGACGGGCTGAGCTGGCTTGAAGCCAGGAAGCGGCTCGGGTGTCGGGTTCTTTTCGTCCGTCACCGTGTCACCAACCCGTGTGTCGGCAACTTCCTTGATGGCGGCGGTAAAGAAGCCGATCTCACCTGGGCCCAGCTGATCGAGCATCTGTTGTTTGGGGCGGAAAATGCCGACGCGCTCAAGTTGATACGTTGCGCCGGTCGACATCAGCTTGACGCGCTGGCCCTTCTTCATCACGCCATCGATGATACGTACCAGAACGATCACGCCGAGGTAGGCATCGTACCAGCTGTCGATCAGCATGGCCTTCAATGGTTTGGTGGCGTCCCCTTTGGGCGGGGGAAGGCGTTCGACGATCGCCTCCAACACCGCCTCGACGTTGAGGCCCGTCTTGGCCGACACGCCGACGGCGTGAGAGGCATCAAGACCGATCACGTCCTCTATCTGCTCCTTGACGCGGTCGGCGTCGGCTGAGGGAAGGTCGATCTTGTTGAGAACGGGTAGTATGTCGAGGTTGTTGTCGAGCGCCTGATAGACGTTGGCCAGTGTTTGAGCCTCCACGCCCTGCGACGCATCGACGACTAGAATGGCACCCTCGCAAGCCGCAAGCGAGCGCGACACCTCATAAGCAAAGTCGACGTGGCCTGGGGTGTCCATCAAGTTGAGTTGATACATCTTTCCATCAGCGGCTTTATAGTCGAGCCGGACGGTCTGGGCCTTGATGGTGATGCCCCGCTCGCGCTCGATGTCCATCGAGTCGAGAAGCTGCTCCTTCATCTCGCGGTTCGTGACGTTGCCGCACAGCTGGATCAACCGATCCGACAAGGTGCTCTTGCCGTGGTCGATATGTGCGATGATGGAGAAGTTGCGAATGTGAGAGGTGTCGGTCATGGCCCGGCTCATAGCAGGCGGAACTCGCGGGTAAAAGAGGCGTTTTGCTGGTTGAAGGGGGGCTGTGGCAGGCCGGTTGATCGTCACGGCGGCAATTGGCACCCGAATTGGGCTATAGCCACCGTCACGGGCTTGTGTCAGGCTCTAGCTGCCCCCACGGATGGTCTACGTATTGGAGAATATAGATATGTCGAACGAGTCCTCGAAGTCCCGCTTCACCGTTGCCGGCGGCAGCGTTGGCGAGGACGCCCGCAAGGCCATGAATGCCGCGATCGACGCCTTCTCCGGCTGGCGCGACGACATCGCGCAGCAGTCTGAAAAGAACTCAAAGGCCGTTTTCGACCAAATGGCGTCGGCCGCCAAGGCGTTCGGCTGGCCCGCAGAATTCGTCGATATGACGCGCCAGCAGATGCAAAATGCCTCGCGCATGCAGATCCAGTTCATGGATCAAGTCATGGACGTCTGGGAAAAGCAGCTCAAGAACCCCGGCAGCTTCGAAGTGCCGGATGTTTGGACCGACGCGATGAAGAAGTTGTCCAGCGGACAGGGCTTCAGCTTCCCGGGCATGTCGAACTTCCCGGGGATGCCCAACTTCCCCGGCATGCAGGGCACCAATTTCCCGGGTCTCGGGGCCATGAACGGTATCCCTGGAAATCCATTCCAGTTCTGGATGCAGGCTGCGGAAATGTGGCAGAAGTCCTGGGAGCAGGGGATGAAAGCGTGGATGGACGCTCAGTCGAGCCTGACTGGGCGTAAGTAGTCACTTCCCTGAATCCAATTAATAATTTGATGGGCACATCGGCTCGGTCGATGTGCCCATTTGGCTATTTGCACATTGTCGCATGCAGGAATGCGCCAGCGGCCATTGTGTTTTTTCTCTCATCCGGTCAGAAAAGCTTATCGCACAATAAACAAGACCTTTGAGGAGCACCCTCGGCTGAAACACGCCAGGGTTTGAGCGGACATGAGTGACATTGCGGCCCCTAACCAGGGCAAGGCTGCCAGTACAATTGGCAGTGATCTGCTGGCATCCATTGTCGTGTTCCTGGTCGCCTTGCCGTTGTGCATGGGTATTGCCCTCGCCTCCGGTATGCCGCCAACCTCTGGCATTATTACCGGCATTATTGGCGGGCTGGTGGTGGGCTTAATCTCCGGCTCGCCTCTGCAGGTTAGCGGCCCGGCGGCGGGACTGGCCGTTCTGGTCTACCAATTCGTAAAAGACTTCGGTCCCGAGATGCTCGGCACCATCGTCTTGTTTGCTGGAGTTCTGCAGTTCATCGCTGGACAACTCAAGCTTGGGCAGTGGTTCCGTGCGGTTTCTCCGGCGGTAATTCACGGCATGCTGGCGGGAATTGGCGTCCTGATCTTCGCGGCACAGTTTCACGTCATGCTGGATGGACAACCCATCGGCACCGGAATTCAAAACCTGCTTGGCATTCCAGGTGCAATTCGGGATGCGATAAGCGCGGGCGACAGTCGGTTGAACGCTGGCGAAATTGGTGTGCTCACCATCGCCTCGATTGCCTGTTGGGCGGCCTTCGCTCCAAAATCCTTGCGGTTGATTCCTCCTCCGCTGGTTGGCGTGCTGGTGGGCGTTCTGGCTGCGGCGGTGTTCAAACTCGACAACGTCAAGTTCGTGAGCGTGCCGGAGAACTTCTGGTCCACGGTCGTATTTCCGACGCCAGAGCGCATCACGCGGGTTTTCACCGATGCTCAGATGCTGATCAGCGCAGCGGCAATCGCGTTCATTGCATCGGCGGAGACGCTGCTTTGTGCAACCGCAGTCGACCAGATGCATTCGGGCGTGCGCACGAAATACGATCGCGAGCTGTCGGCACAGGGCATCGGCAACGCAATCTGTGGCACGCTAGGCGTGCTGCCTATGACCGGCGTCATTGTGCGTTCTGGCGCCAACGTGGAGGCGGGTGGAAAAACGCGGTTATCCACGATTTTTCACGGTTTATGGCTGCTGCTATTCTCCAGCGTGATGCCGTGGACACTGACATACGTTCCGCTGTCGGCATTGGCCGCGATCCTTGTCTATACCGGCTATAAGCTGGCCTATCCCAAGGCCATTCCGACGCTGCTGAAGTATGGCTATGCCAAGGTCTTCATCTATGTGGCGACGGTCGTCATGATCGTGTCGACGGATCTCTTGAAGGGTGTGTTGACCGGACTTGCGCTGTCACTGGCGCGGACCTTCTATGCGCTGTCGCGATTGAATATCCGCAAGGAATACGATCCAGAGAGCAACCGCATTGACGTTTATCTCGATGGTACGGCAACCTTGATCCGCTTGCCCAGGCTGGCGCGCGAGCTTGAGACGATGCCGGCCGGTTCCCAGGTGCGGGTCCACATCAAGGACCTTGAGTATATCGATCACGCTTGCCTCGATCTGATGTCGAGCTGGGACAAGCAGCATCGGGCAACCGGCGGCTCGTTGACCATCGAGTGGGACGACCTCGCGAAGAAATACCACGAGCGTCACGGCACCGGGCTCAAGAGCGACAAACCTGCTTCAAAGGCGACCTCGTCGCCAGCGTAAGAGGTGGAGATAAGAAAAGGGCCCCGGGAAACCCCGAGGCCCTTCAGCTTTCAAATCTCATCGCGCCTTCAGAATTCTGCAGCAACTCGCGCAGGTGCCGAGTTTGCTTCGGTCTTGGGCGCACGTTGGAAGCGCTTTTTCAGTAAGGCCGCGCTAGCCTGGAACGGCCGCAGAAGGATCACTTCCATCGAACGGAAGTCAGGCGTCTCCTCGCCAAGGCCGAAGCCCTCAATCTCACGTCCCTTCGGGATGTGGAGCGTGCCGAACATGCGATCCCAGACAGCGAGCGAACCTCCCATGTTGCGATCGTAGTGCTCTACCTTGTCGGAGTGGTGGATCTGATGCATGGCTGGAGAAATGATCCAGTGCTCGATGCTCGGTCCAAAGCTGATCCAGAAGGGTGAGTGGCGCAACGCACCGCCGGCGAGGTTGAACACGAACAGGAAGATGTTGGCGCCCGCAACCGTCGATACCGTCACGTGCTCTCCGAACAGGGCAATGAAAATTCCGTTCACGACTCCGTAGGCCGTGGTCAGCACGGCGGCCGTTACCAGGACTTCGACGGGGTGATGGCGCTCAGCTGTGGCGAAGTTCAACACCTCCGCCGAGTGATGCACCTTGTGGAACTCCCACAACTCGGGAATCCGGTGGAAAAGGAAATGGACGTACCAGCGCAGGAAGTCGTCCACGACGAAGAGCATCACGGTCAGCACGAGGCCGAGGGCGACCGCAGTGCCATCGTTGACGGTTCCCGAAACGCCAAGCGCAGTTAAAAAGGAAACTACGAAGTCCTTAACCTGGGTCCAGTTGATGGTCGCCCAGGACAGGATGGTCAATCGCATCGCCGGCGTGATGACGAGAATGATGTAGTCGTTGATGGCGCTCTTGGAAGCCCAGGTCTCCCGGTTAAAGAGCGTATCACCGAAGCCGCCATATTCCCGGTGCCGGGCATAAAAGAACGCGGCGATGACCAAGCCGCTGACACAGTAGAGCCAGAAGTAGCGCGACGTGGGGTCGGCGAGGAAATCGTAGACAGGCATCACAGCGCCGACCATGAGCCGGCTGCAGGCGTCGTTGATCCATTCGAGCATGGCGGTTGTCCAAAAAAGAGTGTTGGCTCGGATGCACAACGCTAGGCCCGATGGGGTGAAGACCGCCTTAACCCGCCATTTGGATTTGCTGATCGACGTCATCAGTGGCGTTCCTGCGACGATGTGTCGAAACCGGCTGCGGCCGTTGATCTTTAACCCTCGAAATCGTATTTAGAATGTTTCTAAGTTGGCTGTTAACGCCTGGATCCTCTCATGCCCCGCTTTTCAGAACTCAGCGAACCGGAAGTTGTGGCTCTCGCCATTTCGTTGGAGGAGGAGCACGGGCGGATCTATTCGGAGTATGCGGCCGGGCTTGCCGATAGCTATCCCGCGTCGGCGCGGATCTTTTCGGAAATGGCCGAAGAAGAAAACGAGCATCGGCGCTGGCTGATCACATTGTTTCAGCAAAAATTCGGCGAGCGCATCCCCTTGGTCCGCCGCGAGGACGTCGCAGGCTTCGTGCGCCACGATCCCATTTGGCTGGTGCGCCCGCTCGGGCTCGACAAGGTTCGCGCTCAGGCCGAAGCGATCGAGCGCGAGACGCGCAACTTCTACCGCTCGGCGCTGGCACGCACTCAAGATGCGGCGATCCGCAAATTGCTAGGCGATCTGGTGGCGGTGGAGGAACGCCACCTGGGCGTCGCGCAACATCTAAAAGAACAGCAATTGACCGAAGACGTCATCCAATCGGAAGCCCACGCTGAACGGCGCGCTTTCGTGCTCCAGTACGTGCAACCTGGATTGACCGGACTGATCGACGGCTCGGTATCCACCCTGGCGCCAATCTTCGCGGCGGCCTTCGCGACCCAGAACACGTGGCAGACTTTTCTCGTCGGTCTCGCGGCTTCCGTGGGTGCGGGCATATCGATGGGCATCGCGGAGGCGATGGCCGATGACGGGTTGATTTCGGGACGTGGGCACCCGTGGATACGCGGCGCCATAACTGGAGCCATGACAGCGGTGGGCGGTCTGGGGCATACGCTACCTTATCTCATCCCAAAGTTCTGGACGGCGACCGCCATCGCTGCCGTGATTGTGCTGATCGAGCTGTGGCTTATCGCATGGATCCGTGCGCGCTACATGGATACCAAATTCCTGCGCGCCGCGTTCGAGGTGGTGTTGGGCGGTCTCATCGTCTTCGCCGTCGGCATTCTGATCGGGAGTGCCTAGTCCTTACAGAGCCTTGAGAACTGAGCGGGGACCGCAAGTTTTTGCCGCATGTGTCAGTCGGTGCGCGTTTTACCGGCGGCCTCACTGGCGCCACTTTCCCTTGACGCCTTGATGCCAAAAGGCAAACTGCCGGCGTTTTGGTACGAGGGAAATGAATTTCATGCGTCATCGATTGACTTCGCGGTTAGCCGCGGCGGTATGCATTCTGCTTGGTGTATCAAGCGCAGCTATTGCTGAAGTCGCGCCACCGCCGGAACCCAATTCGCGCAGTTGCAAGAATACGGTCCCCTTCAACACCTGGATCGTGGCCTTCAAGAAGGAGGCAATCGCGGAGGGTATCAGGCCGCAGACCATCGAAGCGACGATCGGCGGCATGACGCCGGATATGGGCATTGTCTCGCGCGACCGACGCCAGGGCTTCTTCTCGCAGACCTTCATTCAATTTTACGGCAAGCTGGCAACCAAGAGCCGCGAGAAGATGGGTCGCTCCTATCTCAGCAAATACAAATCTTTGTTTGATCGCGCCGAGGAAGAGTACGGAGTTCCCGGGCCTGTTATCACCGGCTTTTGGGCTCTGGAAAGCGACTTCGGCGCTGGCATGGGCAACTTGCCCGTCATGCGTTCGTTGCTCACGCTGGCCTGGGACTGCAGGCGAGGCGAGCTCTTCCGCGGGGAGCTGAAAGCCGCGATGAAGATCATTGAACGCGGCTACCTACGCTCTGACGAGATGATCGGTTCGTGGGCGGGGGAACTTGGGCAAACGCAATTCCTGCCGCAGCACTATCTCAATTACGCGGTTGATTTCGACAACGACGGCCGCCGCGATCTCATCAGGGACATTCCAGATATTATCGGCTCAACCGCACACTTCATCGGTCAGATGGGCTGGCGCCGTGGAGAGCCGTGGCTGGAGGAAGTTCGTGTAACAAAAGATCTGCCATGGGATCAGGCGGATCTTGAGATCCTGCATCCGCGCTCCCAGTGGGCGAAGTGGGGCATCAAGGGTGTATCTGGTGCACTGCCTGACGATAATCTGCCAGCTTCGCTTTTACTACCGATGGGTAGAAACGGTCCGGCGTTCCTCGCTTATCAAAACTTCCGCGTCTATCTGCAATGGAACCAGTCGTTGACGTATGCGATGACGGTGGCGCATCTGGCGATGCGGATGGCTGGCGCGCCGATGCTGAGCAGCGGAAATGGCCAACCGATCGAGTCTCTCAGCTATGAACAGACCAAAGAGCTCCAGCGTCTATTGACGAAGCGCGGCTTCGACGTCGGAGAGGCGGACGGCAAGATCGGCGCAGGCACACGCAAGGCGGTCAAGGCCATGCAGATCAAGTACAACCTTCCGGCCGACAGCTATCCGACGCCCGAGCTGCTGGGGGCGATGAGCGCGAGGTAACGCTTCGCGATCCGCTGCCTGCATTGACGAAATCGAGAGAGGGGCTGCGCTCAGATGTGAGCGCGGCCCGTTTTCCTCTCTTTAGGCGATTGCAGCGCCACCATCGCCGAAAGCAGGCCCAAGAACGTCGAGCTCGCGTGAGGGTGCGGCGTAAGGCAGAAAGCCGTGGGAGATCGCCACTTCGTAGAGTTTCGAGATTTTGCCGCTATCACTCAGGTAGTCGACGCATAAAACCGGCACGTTGCTATCGAGGAAGTCGCGCACGAGCGCGTCGATTGCCTCCTCGTCGGGTGCGAAGGGATTGTTTTCCGGCTTATCGCCACGGAAGAACAGATCTTCGCACGCGATGGCGTTGATGGTCTCGAGATAGGCGTCGCGGCGCGGATGATCCTCGTCCTCAAGAGCGTCGATGATGTAGGCGCCGTTCTGTGGAATGATGAGGAATTCTGGATTGGTCTCGCGCGCGTGTGCGGCAAGCGCCGCGACGAAATCAATCATCCGGGCCGCGGCCTCGCGTTCATTTTCCGGATCGCCCTTGCGCCGCTCCTCCGGTGGAACCGCCGTGCCCCAGTGATAATAGCCGTCGATGATGTCGAGGTAGGCGCCATCAAAGCCGGTTTCGACGATGCGGTCGAGCCAGCCCGTACGCTCCGCGTTGAAGATTACGTCTTGCCAGCCCTTTTCCCAGTAACGGACCTTGCGGGAGCTCGGCCAATCCTCGTTCCAGGCTCCGAGCCAGCTTGGTGCGACGTCGGTCACTTCTCCGGCCGCTCTTTGATCGCAGTCGGTATAGTTCGTCCATCCATCTTGCCAATGATCGCGATAATCGGACGCTTCCCCGATGGAGATATATGAGACGACAACCGCGTTCGTCCCGTGCCGCTGCTTCAGCTTTTGGATGTCAGCGGAAGAGAAGGCTTTGGCTGCGGAGCCATCCTTGGAATAGTCCATGACGATCAGGTCGTGCGGGGCCTTGGCCAGATCCGAAACCTTCAGCCCCCCGGTCGCCCCCGAATGTGAGCGACCTTGAAGCAGATAGCCCCAATTGCGTACGGTCTTGAGCCCGTCTGCCGTCATCAGGCCAGCTGAGACGTTTTTCGTTTTCATGCAGGCTCCCTGCGTGCGTGGCGATCGTTTAGAGCGGGACTATGCCGCTCGACTCGGTCTTCGCCTTGTTGTCGGGCTCGACGTGGATGACGATCTGCGATCCCGCAATTTCCTGCTCCAACGCATCCTCGATGCGGTCGCAGATGACATGGGCATCATAAACCGACATCGAGCCCGGCACGACGAGGTGGAATTCGACGAACAAGGCGGACCCCGCCTGCCTCGTGCGGATGTCGTGAGCCTGTAAGGCGCCATCCCCGTTGGCGGCAATAGCTGTACGAATTTGACTTTCGATCTCGGGGCTCGCGGCTTGGTCCATGAGATGAGACATGGACTCCAGCGCGATGCGATATCCGGTCCAAAGGATGTTGACCGCAACGACCGCCGCCAGCAGCGGGTCGAGGAACAGCCAGCCGGTGAGCGTTGCCAAAATCAAGCCGATGAGGACGCCGGCCGACGTAATGACGTCGGTGAAGAGGTGCCAGCCGTCGGCGGTGAGAGCAGGCGACCGCCAAGCACGGCCGCGGCTGATGAGTAGCCAAGCCCACCCTGCGTTAAGCCCAGAGGCCACCGCGTTGATCGCCAAGCCTAGTCCGGGTTGCTCAAGTGTCACGCCGGTGCGCATGGCATTGATCGCCTTGATTAGGATGACAACCGCCGCCACGATAATCATCGCGCCTTCGAAGATCGCAGCGAAAAACTCCGCTTTGTGATGTCCGAAGGGGTGGTTCTTGTCTGGCGGCCGTGAGCCGACTTGCAGTGCGATCAATGCCGCGACGGCGGTCATGACATTGACGATGCTTTCAAGCGCATCCGAATAGAGGGCGACCGATCCCGTCACCAAATAGGCAACGTATTTGATCGCCATGACGGCGGCGGCGACCACGATACTGGCAGCGGCGACAAGTATCGTGCGGGGGATACGCGGTTGCGGTTCAGAGGTCATTGCGCTTCTTGAGCTCCACTCAATCGGCGATGTGCCACATCGAGCGCGCATGCTCCAGACAAATAAGTGGTAATCCGCTTCGCTGCGGCGCGACACAGCAGACCATCGGGAGATTTTCCGGCCCGGCCTTATCCACAGTCTGTGGAGCGCCTGGACCTCGCGCTTGGGGAGCGAATCTGATGGTCAGGAAGGATTGGCGTCGCGGCGCTTTCGAAGCGCGCGTGCGACGGCGCGCTCGCATCAAAGGAGGCGCTCATGGCAAACTTTTCAACCCACATCGGCGCCGGAACGGTGGTTTCGGGAGCCTTGGCGACTTTGACGCTGGCGGCTGATGTTGTTGCCCCTGAGAACCTGGTTGCCGTCACCATGGCCGGGGTGCTCGGATCGATCCTCCCGGACATTGACCTTAAGGACTCGCGTCCAAGCCGCTTGATGTTCGCTGGTCTTGCCGTGTTCTTCTCCTTTGCAGTGTTGTTCAACACGGCAATGAAATTTTCCGTTGCCGAGATGTGGATCGCATGGCTCGGCACCCTCGTTGTCATACGCTACGGGCTCCACACCGTCTTTCATCGTCTCTCCGTTCATCGCGGGATCTGGCACTCGTTGCTTGCTGGTGTATTCTGCGCCGTGGCGACGGCAGTCGTTTTCTATCGGGTGCTGGGGCGTCATGAAGGCGTCGCCTGGCTTGCCGGTGGCTTCATGTTCATTGGTTATTTGACCCATCTTGCGCTCGATGAAATCTACTCGGTCGATGTAATGGACACGCGCATCAAGGCTTCGTTCGGCACCGCCTTGAAACTTTTCGATAAGCGCCACTACATGGCCTCCGCAGCCATGGCCGCAGCATTGGGGCTTGCGATCATGGTTGCTCCTCCGACCGGCGCATTTGTGAATGGGATTGGCTCAAAGAGCCTGTGGAGCGAGCTGCAGGGACGGCTCTTGCCTCAGGGCAAGTGGTTCGGCGTTATTGACGCCAAGCAGCTGGCTCATCTCGGCAAGACAAACGAAGACGGGATAACGACTGGATCGATCACACCTACTTCGCCGGGCAAAGAGCCTGTTCAGGCGGTCCCATCTCAGTCAGAGCCTGTCCCAGCAGAGCCTTCTCAAGACGAGAGTGCGCAATAGCACATATTCGACTTGGTTCATCGCGCCAATTTGTATAGGAAGCAATCGACCAGGGTCGAGACGCAGCGCTTAGCGGTTTCCGGAGGTATTGAGCTGAACCTCCCAGTGACCGCTATTTCTGAGATGCCGTGGATGCTGGCCCATAGGGCTTGCGCAAATACCTGGATTTCGGGCTCGCGTGCGTGGGGCATCGCGGACCTAATCGTGCCTTCCAAAAGAGCAATGATGCCGTTGAAATTTTCGTCGATGGTTTTCGCCCCGGAATTTCCGTTCTCCGGCAGCAGAAGCAAATTCCAAAGCTGCTTGTTGCGCAGCGCGAAGTCTATGTAGCCATCGCACAAGGCGCGAAGACGACCATCGGTGGGCATTCCCTCAGGCAAAGATCTCAGTTCGGACAGAGCCTCTTCCAGCAAAGAGCTCTGTATGGTCATCTGGAGTTCGTCGAGGTTCTTAAAAACGTTATAGAGCGTGCCCGGCGAATACCCGATGTTCTTGGCGATGGCTCGCGCTGAAAGGGCATTAGTCCCTGATTTCTGCACGATCTCTCTAGCGGACTGCAAGATCAGCTTACGCAGTTCTTCCGGCGAGTGTGACGAGCGCCTTCCCATTGTGCCACGAGAACCCCAGATCCGCGATCCACGACGTGCGCTTCGGATTACTCCGTTTGCGACACTTATGCGGCAGATAGCAGATGAGGGGAAATCACGTACAGTGATAAAGCGGTGCTTGCGAATATAAGAAAAATTATTCTGCAGCCAACCGGTCAACACTAGAATATTTGTCGAGTATAACTCCGAGAACCTTGAAATCTCATGCTAACAGAAATGCGTTTGGACGTGCACTTGTCGGAAGAATGGTGTGCGGGCACAGAAATGTGCCGCTGCATTCGCGCCAGTAGGTTTCTTGGTATCACCAACCCGCACAAAGCTCGCCGCAGTTGCTTCCGTCGAACCCGACACAGCTTGCCTTACGTGGACTGTAAGTAATGGTGTCGTTCCAAGTCATCGTTGTCTTGAAGCCTGGAATGAGGTCTTTAAGTAGCGGCGCGTATCCGAAGGAAGACTCCACCACGATGGCGGTATTGCCGGCGTTGATCATGCCGGTTGCCGGCATAGCCTTGTCAGTGCATGTCGACTGCGCAGTGTTCAGCTTGGAATCGTAGTTCCATTCAGAGCGCGTGCGTGACGCGTCATCGCTTTTGGCGCGCAAGGAGTGGACCTTGATGACGAGGCTGTCGGTGGAGAACGGGTACATCACCTGTTCGGCCGATAGCATCATTCCGTTGATGGCCTGGAGCGCGCCGCCCGGTGCCGTACCGACTGTCTGTTCGCGAGATACCAGGTCGCCGATCATGGCGCTGACGCGTTGGAATTTCTTATGCATCATGACTGCGCGCGAGACTTCGACCGTACCGAAGAGGGCGAGGATGAGCAGGGGGGCGATATAAGCAAATTCCACCGCGGCCACACCTTTGCGATTGCGCGCGAAGCGGGCGATCGAGCGTTTCAAGAGGGGGCTGAGTTTCGTGAACATCGGCATTGATCCTGTAACTTTGAAGCTGTGCCTTGCTTTGGGTGGCAGACCTTAGTTCGCCGAATACGGCTCTGTGCGGAAAGCGGTGGTGTTTTGCATCATGAGAGATCCGTCGCTCATTTGCCCCATGTGGAAGAAGGGGACCTTGGAGGCGAACTCCCACTTATAGCAGGCAGTGACGAGGACGATGTCGTTTGCTTCGCCAGCGTACTGCGCAAGCTTGTCGTCGCCGTTGGCGGTATTCACCACAGCGTCGTTGTTTGAGATGCACGGTTGGGGCTGAACCTGATCCCAATCGGCAAACTTCTGCACGAAGACCTGCAGCTTGTTGCATTTGACCCAGGATCCGGCTTTGTTGCACACGGCCTGTTTGAACTCGTTGACCGTCATGTCGGCTGTTTGGGCTTGACCGGTACGGATAAGGCGAGCGTTTTGCTCCATTCCTTTATCGATCGAGGTCATGATGAAGAAGTAGCTCGCGACGCCCATCAAGCCGAAAATGAACATGAAGAAGGGGACTGCGACGATCGCAAATTCGATGGCGGTTGTGCCATCGTTGTGTCGCGTTAGAAATCGCACGAAAGATCGCTTCGCGCACGGCAAAGCCTGGTGCGGGTTCGGTTCACTCGACATACGCATACTTTAATCCTCGGGCATCGCCGGTTCGCAAGCTCGGAGGATAGTGTGCGGGGAATTAAAGAAACATATAGATCTTTGCTGACCGAACGGCGTGGTTTCCAAATCGTAAATTCATGAACCGGATCGTCTGCTTTGCGCGTAACACACTACTAGCAACGATCGCAGTTGTGTTTCGACACACGCTCCAATTTTACGGAATGTGCAGGCGCGCCCCTGGTTGCCGCTTTGGGCGCAAGCGCGTCTCGCCTTCTATATTAAGGTGCTCTGCGCTGGTGGTCATTTTTGGCCACACAAAGAAGCGCGGCATCGATGTGCCCCCATCGATGCCGCGCCTATTCTCTGCATTATATATATGTACGCTTGCAGCCCGGCTGTTGCCGGAAGGAGAGCCAGCACTGCTCCGGCATGCAGAGCGGTTATTGACTGTTTCCACCGCTACCCGACGCATCGGCAGCGGATTCAGAGAAGCGCGTCTTGTCGGAGTTGTGCTTGTTGATGGTGGCGAAGAAATTTTCATCGTCGCCGATCGTGAGGTTCGGCTCGCAATTGGGCGTGCAGGAAAATGTGTAGCGCGACCCGCCTTTGTGCAGGTTGACGACCCGTGTCTCATCACGTTCCACGACGACCCGTTGATCCTGGATGACGTTGCGGTCCGCGTCGAGCGCGATCACGTTCGTGATTCCGAAAGTTTTGCCCGTCACCACCAGAAGATTGCCGCCCTGGAGCGCAACGTCGGCGATCGAGGGGTTGCCGATGATCACTTCCGTCGCCGGACGCGGAAGGCGTAGCAGCTGGGATTGATCGTAGCGCACAATCAGATCCCCGGCGCTCGCAGGGCGCGTATGACAGGGGAGCGCCAGCGCGAGAGTAAGGGAGATAAAAAGTGTTCTCTTTGCCACTTTGGCGATCTCGGCGGGCAGGATATTGCGCAGCCACATGGGTGTGGGCTCCTTGATGAAGTACTGGTGTGCCTATCTGCCCAGGAAATGGTGAAGGAAACGCAAACGCGTGTGCCGCGATGGGCTGCTTTGACCGGTCACGTGCGTCAATTGAGGAGAGCAGGGCTGATGCTTGTCGTTGTGGTGCCCCAGCCAGTGGACGCTATCAACCGCAATATTTGAACGATGTTGAGTATTTGAGGCTGGGCAACTTGAATTTGGCCTCTTGCCCTGATCAAGGTTGACCAGAAGCAGACCAAAACCTCCAGCTTACATCGCAGAAAACCAATTATTAACGAGGCTGTTCTTGAAAGTACTGAGTTTAGTTTGCGGGCATCTAAGTATAGACGGAATATATACTTAGAAAATTTGTGTAGTATCGAAATTTATAACAATTGATACTAATATATTAAAGGGCTCGCAGGAGATATTTATTTGGCGCAGCTGCGTTTTTACGGCGTTTTAACTTGTGGGGTCTATTGTCATCCTCAGTTCAGCGGTGAGGACGAGTGCTTCCCCCCGATGGACACGATCGGAAGATCACTCAGTTATAATTGGGAGAGAGTAGTCATGAAGACCATCGTTTCGCGTTTCGTTAAAGACGAGTCGGGCGCCACGGCCATTGAATACGGCCTGATCGCTGCTCTGGTTGGCGTTGGCATCATCGCCGCCCTGCAGAACCTCCGCACGGACCTCCAGAACACCTTCGGCACGGTCTCGAGCGAACTGCAGTCTGCTGCCAACTAATGGCCGGGCCGGCTTAGGCCGGCACGACAAAGGTTGATGGATCCCCATGGATCTCGGCGAAACGCCCGGAGTACGGCTCCGGGCGTTTCTCGTTTTCCGGCCATCCACATTTGATGCGCTTTTGGGAGTTTCGCGCTGAAACAGCTGTTCCGCCTAGCGCGATTTGATTGGACGGCTGATTAACTAATCTCGCGTAACGTCGCCTCAACCGCCAGGAGACTAGCGGTGCGAAAATTGAAAGGTGATGCATGCCTGAATTGTCCAGATGCTGGTTGTCTTTTGTAAGGAATGAAAGCGGCACGACGTCGACCGAATACGCGCTTATCGCAGTGATATGCAGCGTTGCAATCATCGCCGGGTTGTACGGCACCCGCGATGGGGTCAATGATCAACTGGGCAGCGCGGCAAGCGGGCTGCAGGGTGCCGCCAACTAGCCCAAGGCGCCCGCACAAGCGCAAACCGTAAGTATGCAGCCTGAACTGAAGCGACGCTTAATCAACCGTTAAGCGAAGCACGGCATAGTCCGACGAGGCTCGGTCCGCTCGGAACTGTTCGCCAATCAATCAGACAGTCGTTTAGTCAGACACTATTCTAAGGAGCTCATCAGGTGATCGGTTTCGCCCTGCTGCTGGTCTTCCCCATTGCCATGGCATTCGCCGCGGCCAATGATCTTTTCACGATGACGATCCCCAATAAGATCTCATTGGCATTGATCGCGGCCTTCGTGGTTGCGGCTGTCGTCGTGCGTGCCCCTATTGATCAAGTCATGATTCATGTGGGCGTGGGAGCTGCAGCCCTTGTCGTCGGTTTCGGACTCTTTGCCCTCAATCTCTTGGGTGGTGGCGACGCCAAGCTGATGGCCGCAGGCGCGATGTGGATGGGCTATGACCTGGCGTTGCCCTATGTGGCCTACATTACCATCTTCGGCGGTGTTCTTTCGTTGGTCATTCTGGGCTATCGCCGCTTTGTGCCGGTACATGCCATGAGCTTGCCCGGTTGGGCCGTCCGGCTGCACACCAATGGCGGCGGAATCCCCTACGGTATCGCGATCGCCGCTGCCGGCCTTGCGCTTTATCCGCAGACGACGTGGTTTCACGTGCTCTCTATGTAATCGAGCCGCCGCTCTACGATGTCGAAACTCCTAGACGGACGCCTGCAAGGCGTCCGTTTTTCTTTACGCATTGCTAACGCAGAAAGGAGCCGATCGCGTTCTTTGTTTTCTTCTGAGACGCCAATTAACCGGACATTGACGTTTCAGAGGCATTGTCAGGATCGAAATCTCTGGACAATCGGCCTGAAAGGACCATGAGCGCAAATGAAGAGAGCCCAATTTTTAGGCTTTGCTGTGGCTCTAGTCGCGGCTGTGGGGGCCTTCTTCATTGCGAACTCGATGATTGCGCCGCCGCCCGCGCCTACGATCGTTGAAACGCAAGTGAACACGACGGAAGTTCTCGTCGCAAGCTCCGATATTGCGATTGGCCAGATCGTCAACGAAGCCAATATGCGTTGGGTTGCTTGGCCTGCCGATGGCACTGGTCGCGGTTACGTCACCAAAAATTCCGGTGGCCTGACAAAGATGCGCGACATTTCGGGATCTATAGCGCGCTCGGCAATCTTTGCCGGCGAGCCCATCAATCCGCGCAAGTTGATCAAGGCCGGGCAGGGCGGGGTGCTGGCGGCGGTTCTGCCGTCGGGTATGCGCGCCGTATCGACCAAGATCAGCCAGGCGACTGCCGCTGGCAGCCTCATACTCCCCAATGACCATGTCGACGTCATTCTGATTCGCGAGATGCGCAGCAAGAACGGTGGTCAGGACTACGTGAGCGATACGCTCTTTACCAACGTGCGCGTCATCGCCGTTGGACAACAGATCGAGACCAAGGAAGGCAAGAAGTCGGCCGACAACGACGCCAAAACGGCGACGTTGGAGCTGACGCCGCGTCAAGCAGAGATGCTCGCGCTGGCAAATAAGATGGGTGAGATCACGCTTACGTTGAGGTCGGTTGCAGATATGCAGGCCAGCAGCGGCGGAGCGGGAATGGATTTGAAAAAGCAACGGGGCAACGCCGTCCGAGTTCTGCGTTACGGAGCCAAATCGCGTGTGTACGGAGTGAACTGAGTACACTTACGTCGATAGTCGTCATAAGGCAGAAAAAATCATGCGCAAGAAAGTTGGATTAGTCGCGGGGCCCATGCTCGGAGCGGTTGCCTGGTTTGCAGCAGGCATCTTCGCTGTTACCAGCGGGATAAGCTCGGCCGTGGCGAATGGGGCGGGACATTCTGCCGATATCGATTCGATACCAGCAGCGGCTGTGCACCAGTCGATCATCCGGGTTCAGGACACGGGCGGTGCGCCGGTTCGCAAGAACATCAAGATCGGGCTGGGAAAATCAGCCCTGATCGAATTCCCTCGCGACGTACGCGATGTAATGGTTTCCAACCCTGCGGCGGTCGACGCGGTGGTGCTCAGCGCCAATCGCGTGTTTCTATTGGCGCGCAAGATCGGCGAAGCCAACGCCTTCTTCTTTGACACGACGGGCGAGCAGTTTGCGACCTTCGAAATCTTCATCGAGCGCGAAACCGCTGGCCTTGAGAGCTTGCTCAATCGCTTGATCGTGGGCTCCTCGATCAAGGTGGAAATGCTCAATCAGACAGTAGTTTTGACGGGCTCAGTAAAGACTCCGACTGATTCGGTTCGCGCAGCAAACATCGCGCGCCAGTTCGTCAACGTTCAGTACGAGACGACCAGCAAGGACAAGGCCGACGGCGCAACGATCGACAAGTTCGAGAAGTCAGACACAGAAACGGTGATCAACATGCTCTCGGTGGAGGCCGAGGAGCAGGTAATGCTCAAGGTGACGGTGGCAGAAGTCCAGCGCTCTTTGTTGAAGCAGCTCGGTATAAATATCGGCGGAACGATCAACGCGGGTAACTTCGTCACGAGCCTGCTGACCCAAAACGCGCTTCCGCTAAGTGCGGCTGCTGGTCTTGGAACACTGCCGATTCCCGGTTTGGGCACCGAAACGCTGCAACCCAACAGCAACGGCACGTTCCCAGTCGCCGGCTGTAACAACATGGGCGTGCTCTGCAACTATAACGCTGGGCCTGGAGATGCTGCATTCGGCAACTCAGGATTCAGTGGGCGGTGGGATGGCCCTAATGGAAATACGGTCTCGCACGCGATCCGCGCTCTCGAACGTGATGGTCTGATCCGCACGCTTGCTGAGCCGAACCTCACGGCCGTTTCCGGCGAACCTGCCAACTTCCTTGCTGGTGGTGAATTCCCCATCCCGCTGGTCGACAACACGGGACAGGTGAGCGTCACGTTCAAGAAGTTCGGTGTCGCGCTTGCCTTCACGCCGATCGTGCTGTCGGAGGGCCGCATCAGCCTCAAGATCGAAACCGAAGTCAGCGAATTGTCGAACCAAGGCGCAATCACGTTGTCGGGCATCTCGATCCCGGCCTTGAAAAAGCGTGAAGCAAAATCGACCGTCGAGCTGCCATCGGGCGGAACCCTGGCTCTCGCTGGACTGATTTCCGACGATACCCGCCAAAACATCGACGGCCTGCCAGGCGCGAAAGACATTCCGGTCCTGGGAACTCTGTTCCGCAGCCGTGACTTCGTTCGCAACGAAAGCGAGCTCGTTGTCATCGTCACGCCTTATCTCGTGAAGCCGACCAGCCGCCAGCAGGTTGCGGTGCCGACGTCCGGTCTTAATCCGGCAACCGACATGAAGGCGGACTTCCTTGGCCACCTCAATGCCATCTACGGCAAGGGCGAGTCTCTTCCAGATGGCGGGCTCAAGGGCGACTACGGCTACATCGTCGAATAAATCGGATTTGGAGAGACATAGATGTCGATTAAGATCAAGACACGCGGATCCTCTCCCGCCCGACTCGGCGGTACGAAAGCGATCCTTCTGTTGGCCCTGGCCGGCTTGGTTGGCGGGTGCAAGCACAATGATGGAACTCAAGTGGCGAGTTGGGCGCTGGTCGATCCTAACGAACGACACCCCATCATGGTCTCGCAGCAACCTGCAACGTTGTCGGTTCACGTTCCGCGAGGAGCGGGTGGGCTGTCTCCTTCGCAACGCGCCGAGGTCATCGAGTTTGCCAGTCGCTTTCGTGCTAGCGACGCGGGCAATTCGCGCCTCGTGATCGCTGCCCCCGGCGGGTCGTCCAACGAGGTCGCCGCCATGAACGCCGTGCAAGATGTGCGCGATTTGTTGATGGATGGAGGCTTTTCTGAAAACTCCATCGCGGTCGAGGCCTATCACGGTCAGGGCCACGAGCCGCCCATCCGCATCTCGTATATGCGCTACGTCGCCGAAGGTCCGGTTTGCGGTCAAGATTGGTCGGAGAACTTGGCTCGCAATCCGAACAACTTCAATTACCCGGATTTTGGCTGCTCCAATCAGCGCAATCTCGCGGCAATGGTCGCCAATCCGGCTGATCTTCTCGGACCGCGCACCGAGGGTCCGCGCAACGCCGAGCGGCGTGACGACGTCTTCGGCAAGTACGTGAAGGGCAAGGTTACCGGCTCTGACAAGAGCGACGACGAGCGCGTCAAGGTTCAGAGCAATTAAGGGGCATGAGCACGATGTCTAGACAAGCACAGTCTGAAGTTGAAGATTTCGAGGATTTCTCGGATAGCCAACCAGGTGAGGACCAAGTCGGCAGCACCGAGAAGGCACGTCCAATTCCTCGCATATCGATCCAGGCATTTTGCGACGATACCCGCACCGCCGAGGTGCTGCAGTACGCGGCTGAAGATCGCCGCCTTTCGAAGGCGCACGTGAGCGTGCACATGGGAGGCATCGGCGCAGCTGTTGCGCACTATGTGGATAGCCCGACGCCGAACTTGATTATCGTGGATAGCGCGCTGCACGGCTCGCAACTGCTTGCAGAGCTCGACAGTCTTGCCGAAAGCTGTGATCCCGGCACCAAGGTTGTCGTCATCGGTCGGCAGAACGATGTTTTGTTGTATCGCGAGCTGTTGAAGCGCGGAGTGAGCGAGTATCTCGTCACGCCGATTGAGCCGCTGCAGCTGATGGAGAGCATCTCCAATCTCTACAACAATCCCGACACCGATCCGGTGGGCCATGTGTTCGCCTTTATTGGCGCCAAGGGCGGTGTCGGCTCGTCCACGATCTGCCATAACGTCGCCTGGACGCTGTCTGAGGTTCTCAAATCGAACGTCACCATCGCAGATCTCGATCTGGCGTTCGGCACCACCGGGCTCGATTTCAACCAGGATCCGGTGCAGGGCATCGCCGAAGCACTCGCGGCGCCCGAGCGTCTCGACGACCAGCTCCTCGATCGTCTTCTGACCAAGTGCTCCGAACATCTTTCGATCTTTGCGGCTCCCGTTGTTCTCGATCGCGACTATGAGATCTCGGCTGACGCCTGCGACATGGTTATCGACGTTGTGCGCCAGAACGTGCCGTATGTCGCCGTTGACCTGCCGCACTCGTGGTCGCCTTGGACCAAGCGCGTTCTACTTCAGGCCGATGAGGTCATCATTACGGCTGTGCCGGATCTCGCAAACCTTCGTAACGCCAAGAACGTCGTCGATTTGCTCAAGTCGTCGCGCAAAAACGATCGCAAGCCGCATCTTGTCCTCAACATGGTTGGTGTTCCCAAGCGCCAGGAGATTACGTTGAAGGAATTCGAGCAGGCGCTCGATCTGAAAGCCATCAGCGTCATCGACTACGATAGCGAGTCGTTCAGCCAGGCCGCGAACAATGGTCAGATGATCGAAGAGATGAATGCGAAGGCAAAGGCGACCGAAAGGTTCCGCGAGATCGCCATGGCGATGACGCATCGCCGGGACACGAAGGCTGACAAGAAATCCCAGCAGTCCGCGTTCTCGCAGCTAGCTCCGCTTCTGGAAAAGCTGAAGCTCAAGCGCTAACGCGGCAACGTCAATTGGAATATTCAAGGAAGAGTTGCGATGTTTGGACGGCGCTCTAACGACCCTTCGACCCCCAAGCGCATTGCGCCTCAAGGTCCGGCTGCCTCGGCAACGCCGGCTAGTACTCCGGCCGCTCCTCGTCAGCAGGCGGCCCCGCGTCAGCAAGCTCAGCCGGCGCAAGCCGCGCCGCGCGCTGAACCGGCGGTGGAACAGCAGCGCCGGCACTCGGAAGAGTACTACGACGTCAAGACGACAGTGTTTAACGCGCTGATCGACACGATTGACCTCACTCAGCTGTCCAAGCTCGACAGTAGTGCTGCACGTGAGGAGATCCGCGACATTGTCAGTGAGATCATTCAGATCAAGAATGTAGTTATGTCGATCGCCGAGCAGGAAGAGTTGCTCGAAGACATCTGTAACGACGTTCTCGGTTACGGTCCCTTGGAGCCGCTTCTGGCGCGCGACGATATCGCCGACATCATGGTCAATGGCGCCTCGACAACGTACATCGAAGTCGGTGGCAAGGTTCAGCGCACCGGTGTTCGCTTCGCCGACAATCAACAGCTGATGAACATCTGTCAGCGCATCGTCAGCCAAGTCGGCCGTCGCGTCGATGAATCGAGCCCGATATGCGACGCGCGTCTTCCTGACGGCTCTCGTGTCAACGTCATTGCGCCTCCCCTGGCCATCGACGGTCCCGCGCTCACAATTCGTAAGTTCAAAAAGGACCGGCTCAAGCTCGAACAGTTGGTGAAGTTCGGCTCGATTACTCCGCAAGCAAAGACCATCCTTGAAATCATCGGTCGTGTCCGCTGCAACGTGCTGATTTCCGGCGGTACGGGTTCTGGCAAGACGACGCTGCTCAACTGTCTTACCGGCTCCATCGACCACGATGAGCGCATCATCACCTGCGAAGACTCTGCCGAGCTTCAGCTTCAGCAGCCCCACGTAGTCCGTCTCGAAACACGCCCGCCTAACCTCGAAGGTGAAGGCGAGATCAAGATGCGCGATCTCATTAAGAACTGCCTTCGTATGCGTCCTGAACGCATTATCGTCGGCGAGGTCCGCGGCGCGGAAGCGTTTGACCTTTTGCAGGCCATGAACACCGGGCACGACGGCTCGATGGGAACACTGCACGCCAACTCTCCGCGCGAAGCGATCAGCCGCCTTGAATCCATGATCATGATGGGCGGTTTTGCGCTGCCGGTTAAAACCATTCGCGAGATGATCACCGGCTCGGTGGACGTTATTGTGCAGGCGTCTCGACTTCGCGACGGCTCGCGTAAGGTCACTCACATCACCGAGGTTCTGGGTATGGAAGGTGAAGTCGTCACCTTGCAGAACATTGTAGTCTACGAGATCACCGGTGAAGACGTGAATGGAAAGCTGATCGGCCGTCATCGGTCGACCGGTATTGCGCGTCCGCGGTTCTGGGACCGCGCTGAGTATTATGGTGAGTCCGACCGTCTTGCTGTGGCGCTGGCCGAATCCGAAGTGAACGACTTGAACGGCAACCCACTTGGAGAGCAGAATGCTTGACGCCCAGACGCAGCAGTTGCTCGTTGCCGCGATGATCGCGCTCGGTGCAGCCGGCGTCATTTTCGCAGTGATCTATCCCTATATTTCCGGCGAGCGGCGCAAGGACAAGCGGGTCCAGGTCGTCACGGAGACGACAACGAAGTCACGCCGGGTTGCTGCGGCGGCTGCAAACGCTGGCGAGGCGGCGGCAAATCGTAAAAAGAACGTCGCCGACACGCTGAAGGAAATCGAGACTAGGCAGAAGGCCAAGGAAAAAGTAACGCTTCGCCTTCAATTGGAACGGGCCGGTCTGGATGTCACGCCGCGCGACTTTTACATTGCGAGCCTGATTTGCGGCGTCCTGTGTGGCGCGGCCATCCACTTCGGCACGTCATCTCCACCGCTTATGACGTTGGTGGCCGCCTTTATCGGAACCGCCGGGCTTCCGCGCTGGTTTCTCTCAAAACTGATCAAGCGTTATCAGTATAAGTTCATCTCCGAACTTGCTAACGCGATTGACGTCGTGGTGCGGGGCGTTAAGTCGGGCCTGCCGCTGAACGAATGTCTCCAGGTTATCTCACGGGAAAGTCCGGAACCGCTCGCCAGCGAGTTCAAGGAGGTCGTCGAAGAGCAACGCATGGGCGTACCGCTTCCCGATGCGCTTGAACGTCTGTGCCGACGCGTCCCGCTCGCCGAAGTACGCTTCCTGACGATCGTGATCGCAATTCAGCAGCAAGCCGGCGGCAACTTGTCAGAAGCGCTTGGAAACCTCTCAGGCGTTCTGCGTGATCGTTTCCGTCTTCAAATGAAGGTCAAAGCGCTCTCGGCCGAAGCCAAGGCATCGGCGATGGTGCTCGCTTCGCTGCCACCGGGCGTGATGTCGATGGTTTACATGACGTCGCCCGAATACATCACACCGCTGTTCACCACTCTCCCTGGCAAGTTCATGCTCGCTGTTGGCGCCGGCTGGATGATGTGCGGCATTCTAATCATGCGCAAGATGATCAATTTCAAATTCTGACCTTCGTTTGAATCGCGCCGTACCGGCGTCCGGACGTATCGCAACGTGGTAACCGCAACATGATGAGCTTCGTCGAAACAGTCATGAACCCGCAATTCTTCGCCACGGTGCTGGCGGCGATTTGCGTGTTTGCTACCGTGCTTTCGGTTGCGATGCCGATGCTCGCGCGGGACCGCATGAATCAGCGCATGAAGGAGATGGCGACGGAGCGCGATCGCATGCGCAATGCGCGCATCGCTGAAATGACGAAGGAGCGTACAGGCGGCACGAAGCTGCGGCAGAGCACCAACAAGGGCTTTATGCAGCGCATCGTTGACATGCTCGATCTGCGCGAGCGTTTCGACAATGAGGAGTTGCGCGAGAAGCTGAAGATGGCCGGCCTTCGTGGTCAGGGCCCAATCGTCTCGTTCATGTTCTTCCGTATTGCAGCGCCGATTTTGATGTTCCTGGGTACGCTATTCTACGTTTTCGTCGTGGTTGACGTGGGCTACGAGCCCCTCATTCGCGTGCTGATGGCTGTGGGCGCAGGCTTTGCAGGCTTCTACATCCCCAACGTCTTCATCGAGAACCTTGCTCAGAAGCGCCAGTCATCAATCAAGCAGTCATTTCCCGATGCTCTCGACATGCTGCTGATTTGCGTGCAGTCGGGCATGTCGATTGAATCGGCCTTCGGTAAAGTTTCCAAGGAGATTGCCAGCCAGTCGATCGAGCTTGCTGAAGAGATGACGCTCACGACTGCCGAGCTGTCCTATTTGCAGGATCGTCGCCAGGCTTACGAAAATCTTGGCAAGCGTTCGGGGCTTCCTGGCGTGAAGGCGGTGACGACGGCGCTCATTCAAGCTGAGCGTTACGGTACGCCGGTTGGCCAGGCGCTTCGTACCATGGCCAAGGAAAACCGCGAGATCCGTCAGTCGGAAGCCGAGCGCAAGGCCGCCGCGCTTCCGCCAAAGCTGACGGTTCCGATGATCGTCTTCTTCTTGCCCGTGCTGTTCATCGTCATTCTCGGCCCGGCTGGCATTGAATACATGAACATGAAATAGGGGCGGCGCGGGCGTGCCCGACAAGTTTGGTGTCGCGTAGACCCTGACGGCTTTCGCTGTCAGGGTCTTTTATTTTTTCTATTGCTTCAAACTTGCCGAGGCTGGCCGGGTCTCGGCTTTGCGCTCGCGCTGAATTTTCGAGGCGTGGCGCTTGCCCTTGTTAGAGGCTTGGGCTGCTCTCGCAGTTTTTGTCTTTCTTGAGCCCAAGGGCGTGCAGCCGGCGTCGCGGCCGCAGTAGAACCTATAGAGCGTTGCAAGGATTCCGCGGGCCTGAGGGCTCGCAATGGAATACCAGATTGTTTGCCCATCCCGCCGGGTCGAAACGATACCGTCCTTGCGCAACAAGGCGAGGTGTTGGGAAACGGTCGAAGCACGAATTCCCAGAAATTCCGCCAGATCGCCAACGGAACGCTCTCCTTCGATGAGTTGGCATACGACGAGGAGGCGGTGGCGATTGGCCAATGATTTCAGCAGATCGCTTGCCTGTGCCGCGGCGAGATGCATCTGGCTTGCCTGAATTTTCATAGGGAGAATCAGTACGGACAGTTACTGCGACCGTCAATAAGTATATTCGATATTGCGTATATTCGAAATGATGAATATAAAGGTTGCAGATAACATAGGCAGCTTGCGTGCGCGCAAGCTGGCGTAAAATCCGGGAGGTAGTTTGTGATGGCGGAGATCGTCGTTTTAGGTGCGGGTCTGAGCGGAACGTTGATGGCCTATGAGCTGGTGCCGCAGCTTCGCAAAGACGATCGAATAACGGTTATTGGGCAAGGAAACTCGTTCCATTTCGTGCCGTCGAACCCTTGGGTTGCGGTGGGTTGGCGAGAGCGATCTGACATCGAGTTGGATCTGGCGCCCATTATGGCGTCGAAAAAAATTCGCTTCATTCCGGAGGGCGCGCGGCGCGTCGATCCGAAGCTGCGGCGCATCGAGATTGAGGACGGCTCCACCGTCGACTATGACTACCTCGTCATTGCGACTGGACCAGAGTTGGCGTTTGATGAAATTTCAGGGTTTGGTCCTGAGGCGCATACACAATCCATCTGCCACGTGTCACATGCGGCACGCGCACGCGAAGCATTCGAGAAGTTTCTAGAAAATCCCGGCCCGATCGTTATCGGAGCTGCTCAAGGTGCGTCATGTTTCGGCCCTGCATACGAGTTCGCATTCATCCTGGACACCGAACTGAAGAAACGCGGAATTCGCGACCGCGTGCCAATGACGTTTGTGACGTCGGAGCCCTACATCGGGCATCTCGGTCTTGATGGCGTTGGCGATACCAAAACCCTGTTGGAGAGCGAGCTTCGGGCGCGCCACATCAAGTGGGTTTGCAACGCGCGCGTGAAGAATGTAGCTGAGACTTCTATGAGTGTTGAGGAGTTGGCGGAGTCTGGCGACGTGGCAAAGACCCACGACGTTCCGTTCAAGTTCGCCATGATGCTTCCTGCATTTCGCGGTGTTGCTGCGGTCCGGGGTATTGAGGGACTAACCAATCCTCGCGGCTTCATCTTGGTCGACAAGTATCAGCGCAATCCGACCTTCCCTGAGGTATTTTCCGTCGGGGTCTGCGTAGCGATACCGCCGATTGGACCGACGCCGGTGCCTGTCGGCGTGCCGAAGACCGGGTTTATGATTGAGTCGATGGTCACCGCAACGGCGCGTAATATCGGAGCGGTGCTCCGCGGTCAGGCCGCTTCCTGGCAGCCGACGCTGAACGCAGTGTGTCTTGCGGACTTCGGCGACGGCGGCGTAGCCTTCGTAGCTCAGCCGCAGATACCGCCGCGCAATGTAAATTGGTCCTCGAAGGGCAGCTGGGTCCACCTCGCCAAAGTCGCCTTCGAAAAATATTTCATGCGAAAGATCCGCAAGGGCGAAAGCGAACCGTTTTACGAAAAGTTCTTGATGGACAAGCTCAATATAAAAAAGATCAAAGAGGCGAGCTGATCCGGGCTGGATTGGCGAGACAGAGAACAACGGCTGAAACTAAAAAAGCGCGCCATTGGCGCGCTTTTCTTTAGCTTGAAGAGATGCTCACTGGTTTGAACCGCGCGTGGAAGATGGCTCGGCACTTGCGGTGACGGCAGTATTCCATCCGCCTGAGCCTGTCTCGATGTTGGCAGGTTTGAGAGCAGGCGTTTCTTGCGCGACGGCGGTGGTTGAGCCTGGCGCCGCCGCGGGCGTGTGCGTGGGTTGAAGCTGCACAAGCTGGCGAATGTAATCGGTATTGGCAGCGGCGACCTCGTTCGAAGCGACGGCCTCGCCTGCGGCTTTGGATTCGTCATACTTGCCTTGCAGTCCTAGCACCAGAGCAAGGTTCTGACTGACTTTGGCAGGCGCGCCGTTGAGCTGGGCAAGATCGCGCAGGATCTGCTCTGCTTTCTGAGGATTGCCGCTCATGGCGTTAGCCATCGCGAGATTGTTCAGCACCGAGGGCTGATTGGGCGACATGGTAAGGGCGCGCTCGAAATATGGGATGGCTGCTTTGTGCTGCCCTTGCTTGGCAAGCACGGTGCCGCGTGCGGACACAACCCGCCAATCGGTGTTTTCCGCAACATCGGCCACGGTCAAAGCGCGACTGGCGAGCGAAAGCTGGTCGAATTCGAGTGCCAGGCGGCCGAGCTCTCCGGCGATTTCAGGATCGCTCGAATTCATTGAGAACGAATTTTGGAGCACCATGAGTGCTTGGCGCTTGTCGCCGCTGGCTTTCAGGTTCTTGGCATAGTTCAGCGCCGCGGTCTTATCGTTGGGCTTCTTATCGTACTGCTGGCCCCAGTACTCCGTTGCCTTACGCAGCTCGGCCTTAGGGTCCAAGGCGTCAACGGCTTGAACGGCGTCGGGATCGGCGGCGAGGGTTGCCGTACTTGGGAGCATGTCGTTGGAGCCTGCGCACGCTCCCAGAAAACCGGTCGCGGCCAGGACGACGACGAGCCGGGCCCCGGAACGGGCCATTTTCTTGGGTGTTTGCGCTACTGGCACCATAGTCTTTTCTCCGTTCAGTCGGGGCATGGAGGAAGTGGCCAATGCCGATGCCCGAATCGATCCGACTGTTAGTTTCTGGTACGCGCGTCAACAAACGCTTAAGCCCTGGTCAAACATTTGCAGGGTGATGCAACTCAAGGTGGGGCGTCCGGTCTCTTGCCAAGGCGCGGGCAAGGCCTACCTTGTGGCTCGAGATTTGGGGGCACTTAGCGGCCCAGGGAAAAGAGAGCGACATGAGCGAGACGACAGCGTGGACAGCCAGCGACGTATTTGCCGGTGAAGGACAAAAATCCGATGCCGTGCCGATCTACCTCGTCCGTTCAGACACTGAACTTTCCTCGCTGGGCCTAGACGCCAGCGCGCGCGCCTGGGCCATGACGCAAAGCTTCAAAGGGTCCGCCAAGGCGTCGTCATTGCTTCCCCGAGCGGATGGCTCGCTGGGCGGAGTGCTTCTGGGTATGGGAAATGGCGCGGCCGGAGAGCCGAGCGGACCGTCCGAACTTCTACTCGGTTCGCTTGCCGCTTCCCTTCCTGCAGGCACCTATAAGATCGCGGGCACGACGGCGGCTCCCGAGTTGGCCGCGCTTGCGTGGGGTTTGGGAGCCTACAAATTTCGCCGCTACAAAAATGCGGGCGGTGCAGGGGGGGAGGCCACTTCACCTGTAACCCGGCGCCTCGTCATGCCGGAAGGCGCCAATGCGAAGCGCGTTATCGGCGCAGTGGAGGGTGTTTGGCTGGCGCGCGATCTCATCAATACACCAGCGAGCGACCTGGGCCCGGAGCAGCTTGAGGAGATGACCCGCATCGTCGCCGCGCGCCACGGCGCGCACGTCGATGCGATCCGGGGAGATGATCTCCTGGCGCATAATCTTCCCTTGATTCACGCTGTCGGGCGGGCGCATCCGCGGGTGCCAAGGCTGATTGATCTCACGTGGGGCCGCGAAGGCGCCCGCAAGATCACGCTCGTGGGCAAGGGCATCACGTTCGATACCGGTGGGCTCGATATCAAACCTGCAAGCGCGATGCTGTTGATGAAGAAAGATATGGGAGGTTCTGCGACCGCTCTGGCGGTGGCGCACATGATCATGTCGGAAGGGCTTGATTGTCGGCTCCGCGTTCTCATACCTGCGGCGGAAAACTCGATTTCCGGCGATGCGTTCCGTCCCGGGGATGTTCTCATGAGCCGTAGCGGCCGCACCGTGGAAGTTGGAAACACAGATGCGGAGGGGCGCTTGGTTCTTGCCGATGCGTTGACAGTTGCCGATGAGGAAGCGCCCGATAGCATATTCGTCTTCGCCACCCTCACCGGAGCCGCACGGTCGGCATTGGGTCCCGACTTGCCTGCTTTCTTCACTGACGACGATGGATTGGCCGGCCAGATCGTTCCGCGTTCGGCTGAGATCGGGGATCCGGTATGGCGTATGCCGCTTTGGCCGGGCTACAAGCGCCACCTCGACAGCGATGTCGCAGATATGAACAATGTGTGGGATACTCCATTTGCAGGGGCAATCACGGCGGCTCTGTTTTTGCGGCGTTTTGTAAGCTCCGCACGGCGTTTTGCCCACTTTGACCTTTACGGCTGGCGTCCAGCGCCACGCCCGCTTGGGCCGAAAGGCGGCGAGCCTCAATCGGCGCGTGCGGTGGTGGACATACTTAGAGCGGAGCTGACGAGTTGAGCGACACTGGCAAGACGGCTCAAAGGCCGCCTTTAAAGCAGCCGGCGCAGGCTCCGGGATTTCCGGCGCCGGTCGGCGCTATGCCATCTGTTGCAGCCGACACCCAATCGCGCACCTTGGAGCCGCCTGGTCCGCTTGATCCACGGCGTAACGCATTCCGGGAGGACTTGGCCGCCAAGTACCTCGAAGGCAAGGTCAAGGCTGCACGTTTTGTGGAGGGGGTTCCTGCTCAAGTCATGCGCGCGAGTGTGCCGTTGCGGCGCGCGCCCGACTACACCCGCGGCTTTGAAACCGAAGCACTCTACGGCGAAGCGCTGACAATCTACGACGAAAGCGACGGATGGGCCTGGGTCCAGCTTAAGCGAGATCAGTACGTCGGCTATTTGCCAATCGACTGCCTGTCGCCAAACGTTCTCCCGCCGACTCATCGCGTGCAGGTTCTTGGCACCTTCATTTACCCAGAACCCGACATCAAGACGCCCCCTCTACAGCACCTGCCCTTGAACGCAGTGCTGACGGTGAGCGAAACAAGCGACAAGTTTGCGGAACTCACGACGGGTGGGTTCGTGCCGTTGCGCCATGTCACGACCCTCAGCCGGACGGCGCGGGATTTCGTCGATATAGCGGAGCGCTTTATCGGAACTCCATATCTGTGGGGCGGGCGCACGCGCATCGGAATTGATTGCTCGGGCTTGGTTCAAACGTCGCTACATGCTGCTGGTATTCCCGCGCCGCGCGACAGCGACATGCAGATGGCGGAGCTCGGCGCATCGCTCCCGGTATCCGATATCGACGAGCGCCTGATGCGCGGCGATCTCGTTTTCTGGCCCGGCCACGTGGGAATCATGTCGGACAGCATCATGATGGTACATGCCAACGCACACCACATGGCTGTCGTGATTGAGCCTTTGCCGGATGCAATGCGGCGTATCTCGCGCAGCGGCTCCAATGTCGTCGCGGTAAAGCGAATCGGAAGGTTGGCGGCATAACCTTCTTTATCAACGTTGTTTTTGCGCGTTGTAATAGGCTCTCTGCGCTTAGAATTCGCGCTACGTAGCTTCCCTTAAGAGCCCTGCCGAATTGCACCTTTGGGCCCTGGCTGGGATGGTCGGACAGCTCACTCCCCCGGGCCGGCGCAATCCTTCGAAGGGACCCTTGCTGGATCGTGCGTTTACAAGATGTCGTCCGCGCCGTTCTCGGCCTGTTGCTCTTTGTATGGATTGCGCCGCTGCCCGCCGCGCAGGCCCAAGTTGGCCTGCAAACTGATGCGCGGGCCGCCATCCTTGTGGATTTCGACACCGGCGCCGTACTCTTTCAAAAGAATGCCGACGAGCCATTGCCGCCTGCGAGCCTGAGCAAGCTCATGACGCTTGCCGTCGTGTTCAAGGCGCTGAAGAGCGGGGAGCTGAAACTCGATCAGGAGTTCCAGGTCAGCGAGAACGCTTGGCGCACGGGAGGTGCTCCATCACGAACGTCGGCGATGTTCGTTCCCATCAATACACGAGAGCCGGTTGAATCCCTAATCCGCGGCATTGCAGTTCAATCTGGAAATGACGCAAGTATTGCGATGGCCGAGGGTCTGTCGGGGAGCGAAGCTGCGTTTG
Source organism: Hyphomicrobiaceae bacterium (assembly GCA_041397645.1). Lineage (NCBI taxonomy): Bacteria > Pseudomonadati > Pseudomonadota > Alphaproteobacteria > Hyphomicrobiales > Hyphomicrobiaceae > Hyphomicrobiaceae bacterium. The sequence goes on from JAWKWE010000004.1 coordinate 1,682,128, forward strand.
TGGAGCGGATGCGTCGCGAGGCAGCATCGATCGGTTTGACGAACTCGTCGTTCGGGAATTCAACAGGACTCGATAATCCCCAGCAATTGATGTCGGCGCGCGATCTGGCACGACTGAGCAGCTATCTGATCCGCACCTATCCAGAATATTACGGTTTCTTTTCGGAGAAAGAGTTCAAGTATCGCAAGCATCGCTTCTTCAATCGCAATCCATTGTTGTCGGAGGATCTTGGCGTCGACGGTTTGAAGACAGGGCACACAAAAGCATCCGGCTACGGCCTTGCCGTTTCATCGTTACGGGATGGGCGGCGTCTCGTTGCAGTGGTGCTGGGCCTTCCAACCGCTCTCAAGCGTAAGCGCGAAGCCCGCCGTCTTCTGCATTGGGGATATTCGATGTTGTCGCAAGCCATCCTCTTTGATGAGGGGGAGATCGTCGGTCACGCTCGCGTCTGGGGCGGACAGCAGTTTTACGTGCCGTTGGAAGCTGAGGGGCCTGTGAGCGTTCCGGTCCTCAAGAGTGCCGCAAAGCAGATGTTTTCAGCCTCAATTCAGTACGCGGGCCCCCTCAAGCCCCCCGTGCACAAAGGCGATAAAGTCGCTGAGTTGGACATTACCGGATCGCTTGGCGCGCAGCACAAGGTTCCGCTCTATGCCGCTGAGGATGTCGACGAGGGCGGCATCGTGCGGCAGGGGCTCGACTCGCTTGCGATCATGGTTGGTCGCTACATCGGTCTTTAGAAGTTCAGCTTGGCCACCAGCACCGTCCTATTCAGACTGTCGGTGCGGACGCGCGGCTGCGGCGAGACGGGCTTCTGCTTCAAGGTCTATTTCCAACTCGTCTGTCGACAACGCGCCGGCTTCGGGATCGTTGAAGATGGCGAGGTCGAGCTTTCCTTCGCTTTTGGCAACGATGGACGAAACAACGGCATCGCCGGTGATATTCACGACGGTTCGGATCATATCCATGATGCGGTCCACGCCGAGTATGATGGCGATGCCTTCGATGGGTAGACCCACTTGGCCCAGCACCATCGTCAGCATCACCAACCCGACGCCGGGAACGCCAGCCGTGCCGATTGAGGCGAGGACTGCCATCAGGACAACGGTGACATAACCCATCAGGCCGAGGTCAACGCCATAGACGTTGGCGAAGAACACGGTTGCCACGCCTTGCATGATTGCGGTGCCATCCATGTTAATGGTGGCGCCCAGAGGCACGGTGAAGGACGCAACTGAATTATCTGCGCCAATGCGCTGGGTCACGCATTGAAAGGTGATCGGGATCGTGGCGTTGGAACTCGCTGTCGAGAATGCGAAGACCTGCGCGGGCCTTAACTTTCGTAAAAACGTAATCGGATCGAGGCCGGAGAAGACCTTGAGAAGGATCATCAACGTGACAAACAGGTGCAACAGGAGGGCGCTTGTCAGCGTCACGACGTAGGCAATGACGGGCACGAAGAGGCCGACGCCCTCCTGGGCGAATGTCTTGGCAATGAGGCAGTAGACGCCATAGGGCGCGAAAGCCATGACGATCTCGACAATCTTCATCGAGAGTTCGTTCAAGTATTCGCAGGCTTCAACAAAGCTCTTCGAACGGTCGCCAAGCATGAGAGCGGCGACGGCAACTACAATGACATAGAAGATGATCTGCAACATTCGGCCGTCTGCGAGTGCTGCGACCGGATTATCCGGAACGACATCGGCAAAAACATCCCAGGCGTTTGGCGCAGCCTTCGCAGTCATGCCTGACGTCGCAACGTTTGACATATCGAACCCCGATCCTGGGCCGATGAAGTGTGCCAGAGCGATTGCAACAGACACGGCTAAGGCGGTTGTTGCGATGTAGAGTACGAAAGCTTTGCCTCCTACGCGCCCCAGCGTGCGAAGATCACCGATGCCCACCACGCCACATATCAGCGAAAAGACGACCAGCGGCACCACGAGCATCTTGAGTGCGTTGAGGAACATCTTTCCGATCATCGAGAATAAACCCGAGACGAGGTATTCGTTCAGGACCGGTGAAGCGAGCAGGTTGAGAATGACGCCCGTGATGAGCCCCAGACACATGCCCACGATAACTTTCGAGGTAAGAGAAAGCTCCCCGACCCGCCATTTTGGGTGTGCTTTTGCGCTCATGCAGCCTCCTCATTTGCGGTGTGCCACGTGAGGGCATCAATTCAATGACTTGCTCATAACGAAGGAGCGTATCACCGCGGGTTCGTTGCGAGTGTCGCCGGATCAGACCACAGATGACAACTCTTTTTGCAGCATGCGAAACGATCAGAGCGATTATGCGATGGGATAAGATAAAAGCTTGACTGGATCGGCGCACTGGAGGTCGGGCTGATGCAAGCCCCATTGGATAGGCTGTCGCAGTTAGACGACTCCAGGGACGAAATATGCAGACTTCCTATCTCGATGCCATTAAGCGCTTTGAAGGTTTCTCCGCGCAGGCCAAGTGGGACTACGCGCAAAATTCGAATGGATATGGAACCAAGGCCCGATTTGCCGGAGAGATGATCACCGCTGAGGAGGCTGAGCGCAGATTTCAGGCTGAGATAGCCAAGTCGGAGGCGCTCGTTGACAAATTCGCTCCTAATGTTGCGGAAGGGCTGCGAGCCGCTCTCACTTCTTTAACGTTCAACGCTGGTACAGCCTGGATGAACGCGGGGCTAGGCGATGCCGTGCGGGCCGGCGACTTGGGCGAGGTTCGCCGCATTTTCGTGCAGTACGACAAGGCGGGTAACCAAAGTTTGCCCGGGCTAACCGCGCGGCGGCTCGCAGAGGTCGCTTGGATTGGTGCCGAACGTTCTACACCGCCGCCAACGGTATTCCGTGGAGAACCGTCCTTCGCAATTTCGGCCGATGTGGGATCCGAGGTCTTGAGCCAGAACGTGCCCCGCGCAACCTCTTTTATGGATGCATTGCCAAGCGCGACCGTGCCAAATACGACAGATGCTGATGCACTTTATGCGCAGATTATGAAGGAAAAGATGCGATTATTGGCTCTGCGCAGGCAAGATGACCGCGAGCAGAAACACCAAGTCTAAAGCTTCAAGATGCCCGAGATTTGGGCGATAATATCGCCAGATTCGATTTCGTCGGGCTTTTGTTGGATCAATTCGTAGATCTTCGGCGTGACAGTTATGGCGCGATCCAAATTCGGGTCACTGCCGGGCTGATATCCGCCGATCATGCGCAGATCCCGCGTGTCTTCGAAATTTGCGATCGCGGCGCGCGCGGTCTGAACGACTCTTTGTTCCGATGCGCTCCACGCTTTTGGCGCCAAGCGCGATAGCGATGCCAGCAAATCAATTGCAGGCCAACGGCCAGATGCAGCAATCTTTCTGTCCAGAACAATATGTCCGTCGAGGATGCCGCGAGCCGCATCGGCCACCGGATCATTATGGTTGTCTCCATCGACCAGAACCGTTGCAATCATGGTGATATCCCCGGTGCCAAGCGGTCCGGGGCCTGCGCGTTCAAGAAGTTTGGCAATCTCAGCGAAGACGCTGGGTGGATAGCCTCGTGCGACTGCAGGTTCGCCGGCCGAAAGCGCGTATTCGCGCTGTGCATGGGCGAACCGGGTGACTGAGTCGATCATGAGAAGAACGCGCTCACCCCGGTCGCGGAAATATTCGGCGACACTCATTGCTGTTTTGGGTGCGTTTCGGCGCAGCGCCGCGCTGTCGTCGCCGGTAGATACAATAGCGACGACCCGATCTCGTCGCGTTCCAAGTATATCTTCGAGGAACTCTCGGACCTCGCGTCCGCGTTCGCCAACCAGAGCGAGGACGACGACCGATATGTCTGGAACTTGCGAAAACATGGAGAGAAGGGTCGATTTTCCGACGCCTGTTCCGGCGAAAATACCGATCCGCTGTCCTGCGCAAATCGGCATAAATGCGTCGATGGCTTTGATGCCGGTATGTATTGGTGTGAGGACGCGGTTGCGGTCGAGCGCGCGTGGCGGATCTCGATCGATCTCTATCGCTTCTGGGCCCCGTTCCATGTGACCAGCATCGTCAAGTGGGGTGCCGAGGGGATCGACGACCCGCCCCAACCAGCAGCGATGTGGGTAAACGCGTAGCCGTCCGACGAGCGTGGCTGTTGCGCCCAGTCGGATGTTGCCGCGCTTCCGATAGGGAATAGCGAGGACGCTAGCTGCATCGATCTGCACGACCTCCGCCATATCGCTACCACCACGATCAGCGATGCTGACGAGATCACCGGCCATAGCAAACTGCGAAAGCCCTTCTATGCGTAGGTGATTTGTTCCGGCCTCGCATACTTGGCCCATCACGGTGACGTCACGGGATTTGGTGGCCCAGCTCTTGGATGCTCGACCGAGTGCGCTCAGTCTATCGGTCATTTGTTTTAAGCTGGCTCATGAGGCAAGGGTGCGGATGGCATTCAGTAGTCCATCCTCGACTTCCGAGACGGCGTTCGAGATGGCATCGAAGTCGCGCTGAATGCTGATGAGATGCGTCATCTCCTTGACCGGCTCGACGTTGGAGCGTTCGACGTATCCTTGCGTGATCGAGGCAGCGTTGAAGTCGATCTGTGGCTCAGCTGGGCGATCAGGTATGACACTGCCATTCGCGCCGCGGTGAAGCCGAGCGTCAGGCGAAATGCGAAAGAGACCGATTGTTGCGAGAGTCTGACCGTTCCGCGAGATCGATCCGTCTTTACCGATCGAAGGCGCTGGTCCACCGGCATTAATCTGAATTGGACTACCCCCAATATCGACCAGCGGATAGCCTTGAACTGAGACGAGCTCTCCTTGCGGGCTCAAGCTGAAGCGGCCGTCTCGCGTATAAACGAGACCTTGTGGCGTTGATACGCCCAGCCAGCCATCGCCGCTTACTGCAATGTCAAAGGGGTTCCCTGTCCTTTCCACTGCGCCGCTCTCGGTCGATATATAGTGTGGCCCCTCGTTCACAAAGCTCGTCGGTACATCGGTCCGTGTTGAAAGGTATTCCTGAAATGAAATGCGGTCTGCTCGGTATCCGGGCGTCGAGACATTGGCGACGTTCTGCGCCACGCTCTCCATGCGATTGAGTAGCGCAAGCTGCGCTGACAAGGAAATGTATAGGTTGGATTGCATATCACCACTTCCGAACATTCAGATTCTGAATGGAGGCGAGCGTGTCCATGGAGATGCCTGATGTGGAGCTGGCCTGGAACAATTGCAGCGCCGCCGAAGAACCAGTTGTGTTCTGTGCCAGATCCCACAAGTTGGAAAAGCGTGCGATGAATTTGTCGAGCGTAACAGGGTCTTGAAGAGACGAGACGTCGAGCTTTTCGGCAATGATCGAAGCCTGTTTTTCAACGCCCACAGCAGGAAGCGACGACGGCAACGACAGGGCGGTCTCAACGACTTTGTAGAGCGCCTTGTCCCCTAGCACCTGATATATGCTTGTGATCTGTGGTGCCTTGCGTTGGAAATAGAGCGCTAGACGAACACCCTCATTAATCTGTCCGGCATTCTGTTCCAGCGTCGCGCGCATATAGCGATCGAGAAGTCCGCTTTGAGTGCGGGTGAACGACGTCGTCGCCGTACCGTAACGCGCGAAATTGAAGGTTTCTGTCAAATCTCGGAAACGAGAGTCGGACAAGGAATTCGCCAAGGATTTGTTGTCATCGATCCCACCTTCCAAGACTTTGCGGACAAGAGCTTTGGAGGGGGCAACATCGTCCATGCCGAAAGCGTGGAGCACGTAGGCATAGATGCGTTTGTCGCCCATAAAGTCGTCGATGGATTTTATGTCGGATATCTTAGCTTCGTAGTAAGCCGTTTCTCGCTGCACCATCCGATCATTTGCGACCGACCGCAGCGACGCGCTGACGTCTTTGGAAATCTGTCTGAAGCTCGTTAATGTCGGAACCATGGGAGCCCTCGCTGTCCAGCGGAATTCTGGTACCCGTTGCTTGAGCCGACCTTGCGCCTGGACCAGATATCCAGCTTCACGCAAGCCGAACCTCGCAGGCTAAGTGTCGATCCGAGAAGGAATATCCATGACCATCATAATTGGCATCGTCGTCACGCTCATTTGTATGCTGGGTGGCTTCATGGCGATGGGTGGGCATGTGATCGTGATCTGGCAGCCATGGGAGTACGTGATCATCCTTGGAACTGCGCTTGGCACGTTTGTGGTCGCCAACTCGATGAAGGTCATCAAGGACTGCGGCGCCGGGCTGATGGAAGCGTTCAAGCAGGCAACGCCGACGCATCAGGAGTATGTTGAAGTTTTGGCTTTAATGTTCTCATTGATGCGCGCTGTGCGAACACGGTCGCGCGCAGAGATGGAAGCGCTGATAGATGAGCCCGATACCTCAGATGTCTTCTCCCGATCGCCCAAAGTGTTGGCGGACAGGGATCTCACCGTCTTTATCTGTGACTACATGCGCCTGCTTATCATAGGCAACGCACGGACGCATGAAATCGAAGCGCTTATGGAGGAGGAGATCGAGACAATACGGCACGATCGGTTGAAGGCTTACCACGCGTTGACCGCCGTGGGAGACGGGTTGCCGGCTATTGGCATCATCGCGGCCGTTCTCGGTGTGACCAAGGCGATGGGTGCAATTAGCGAATCTCCCGAAGTTCTTGGCAAGCTGATTGCCTCGGCTCTGGTAGGCACTTTTGCCGGAATTTTCTTTTCCTACAGCCTCGTGTCGCCGATTGCCACGAAGCTAAAAGCGGTGCGTGAGAAACGGATGCGCCTCTATGTCGTGGTCAAGCAATCTCTCCTGGCCTTCATGAACGGCGCCATTCCCCAAGTCGCTATAGAACACGGTCGCAAAACGATCTCTAGCGCGGAGCGCCCTGGCATCGATGAGGTCGAGGCCGCGACGATCGGGGCAGCGTCCACCGCAACGGCGGCGGCGAGCGCTGCATGAGCGCGACGGGGCAAACGGCGTTTGCCGACGAGCAAATCTCTGTATTCGTGAAGGCTCTTCAAACAGCGTCACGCACATTGAGCGATAGCGACAACGATTGCGCGGCTTTGGCCGAAATCGCCGTTGGCGCAGTAAAGGCGGGCCTTGAGCCAATAATAGCAGGAAGCACGCCCGCACTATGTGCCGCGAGGTCGGAGCGGATCTCAGGCTTTGTATCCGCGGCCGACAACTCCGTCTTGGCGGTTGCGGGATCGGCACAAGGCTGGCTTATTCTGCGGTTGAGCGCGTCCGCACTCGATACGCTTGTAGGCGAAGCGTTAGGGGGAATGCCAGAGAACAAGCCGTTTGGGCAACGCGTAATTTCACGTGTCGAGCTCGCTGTTGCGCGCGTTGTCATCGCGCGGATTTTGAAGCAGTTGTCAGACACGCTCGATGAGCTGAATATCAGCTTGGACGGTGCGGAGTTTGTGGTCGGCACTCAAGCCGATGTGTTGGGGCGCTTCCCTCCAGACATGCAATTATCTGTTGTGTCGATGCAGATCGATGGAGGGTCTACGCTCATCGAGATAGCGGCGAATGATAGTGTTGTGGAAGCCTGTAGGCTGCATTCCGGCTCGGCAAAAGAATGTGCGGCGAGCCCCACACAAGGCAAATCGCAGGTAATGGGAAGTGGCGAAAACGCGCAAGAGCCGCTGCCATCGGTCAAAGTTGGTGTTTCTGCGGTTTTGTGTGAGCAGCTAATCGATCTGGACGAAATCCTTGAGTGGTCGTTGGACATGCCTGTCCTACTCGACGTTACGACCTCCTCACGGGTGCAGGTGGTCGCAAACGACATACCACTCTATCGCGCAGAACTTGGCCGAATGAACGGATGGATGTGCGTGCAAATATGGGACGACATCTTTGACACGGAATCTAAAATGGTGGGAGCTTCGCTGGTGGCAGAACGATGACAATTGCAGAAGGGGAGGCGAGGGACGCGCTCGGGCCGGACTCCATTGCCGAATTCGCATCAGAACTTTCTCAAGCGGCCGAAGAAGCCTTGCCGACGCTTGGCGGAGGGTCTGGGAGCATCGCGACGAAACGGTCAGAATCGGTTGGTGACGATACACGTAAGCTGCAATCCATTCTGAAAATCCCAGTCACGATGAAAATCGTTGTTGGGGCTGTGACGTTGCCTGTGTCCGAATTGCGGGCACTTAAAACCGGACATTTGCTGACGCTCGATCGCAAGGTAGGGGAAGCCGTCGATGTTGTTGTCAACGGACAAATTCTGGCGCGAGGCATTCTGGTCATTGCCGATCAGAGTACTTCGCAACTTGGCGTTCAGCTCACTGAGTTAGCTGGAGTTCACAAGCCGCGCAACGTGCTGCCGATAAAACGCACATGAAGGTTCTAGCTCCCCGAGGAGCGGCCGACAATGTTAACATGAAATATGGGATTGACGGCGCGACAAAAGCCGCGCTCCTGCTGCTTGCCGTGCAGCGCGAAAAGGCGGTCGAGCTGTTGAAACGCCTCGATCCAGATGAAGTCAGGTTGATTGCGAGCGGCGCCGAACAATTGGCGTCCGTAACGCCCGAGATGCTTGCAGGCGTCATCGGGAGCTTCAAAGAGTCCTTCAGTGACGGAATTAAATTTTTAGGAACCACTAACGAGGTTCGAAAACTTATCGTGGAGGCTGGCCTTGAGGCGATTGACGATCCGCCAGCCAATGCTGAGGAGCTCGAGCGCATTCCAAAAGATCTTTGGTCGAGCATCAATCAGCTGCCCATAGAAGAACTCAAGTCGTATCTGGCTGTTCAGCATTCCCAAGTCGCAGCCTTCATTTTGTCTCGCATGGAGTCCGAGCAAGTAGCGCTCCTAATGCAGGACCTGGATGGAGATATCTGCGCCGACCTTCTGACACGTATGCTGTCAAAGGGGCAGCCGGCCCCTGAGATCGTGCGAGCCGTCGAAATTGCGCTGACGGAAGATTTAATGAAAGACAAAGGCGCTAGAGGGGGACAAGGCCGCATAGAGCTGGCTTCGATTCTAAATAGACTTGATCGCGCACGAGCGTCCAACGTGATCAATCGATTGCGGGTGCAGTCTCCATCCGACGCCAAGGCCGTCGAGCAGATGCTGTTCCGGTTCGAGGATCTGCCGAGACTGGCAGCCAAGGCGCTAACGGCGGTTGTCGAGCAGATGCCCGTTGATCAACTTGTGCTATCCCTCCACGGAACGGATGGAGAATTCCAGAACTGCGTGCTGGGGGTGATGTCCGCACGTGCGCGGCGTATGGCGGAATCTGAGATTCAAAACGCCGTGGAGCCAAATGCTAGAGCGGTGGCCGCCGCTCGGCAGGTGGCTGTCGAAGTTGTTTTGCGTTTGGCGGCCACCGGTGCGCTTGAGTTGCCCTCTGAAATGTAAGGGCGGGTAGAGATGTCGCAAGCGCCGGACAAGGACAGTAAGACAGAGGAGGCAACCGAAAAGCGCCGCGAGGATGCAATTGACTCTGGCAACGTACCGATATCCCGCGAGATGTCGCATTTAGGATTTGTCCTGGCACTCATGGCGATCATCACCTGGATGTCGCTTGCAGCGTCCGAACGTATCGCCGGGGGCCTTTCGTCCTTCATGGAGCACCCCCAGCAATTCCGGCTGAACTCGGCTGCGGATGTCTCGCTCTTGTTGCGAGCGCTGTTGGGGGAGATCCTTCCGCCTGTTGCACCATTGCCGATGCTTCTCATCGTCACCGGTGTATTATTTCAAGTTCTCCAAACGCCTTTTCGCTTTTCGTGGAAACGGCTGATGCCAAAGGCGGAGCGTATTTCCATTTCTTCCGGCTGGAGGCGAATTGCAAGTGCGAGTGGTTTCGTCGAACTGGCGAAGGGGATAGTAAAACTTGGATTTCTTGGAGGCGTGGGCGCGCTTTTCGTCTCGACGCACAGTGCCACGCTGCAGGACGCGCTCTTTATCCGGCCGCAGCAACTTCCATCGTTGCTAACGGCCACCACGATTGACGTTCTGGTGCCTGCGAGTGCGGGCATTGCTGTTATGGCTGTCGCGGATGTTTTGTTTAGCCGCTTTTCTTGGACACGCCGGTTGCGGATGACCCGTCAGGAGGTAAAGGACGAAGCAAAGCAATCCGAAGGAGATCAGGTGATGTCGCATCGCCGCCGCGCCATCGCCCGGAGCCGGTTGCGAAAAATGATGATTTCTGGAACGCCGCGCGCAACTCTTGTGGTGACAAACCCCACCCACTTTGCGGTGGCTCTTCGTTATATGCGCAGCGAAGGTGGGACGCCGACGGTGGTGGCCAAGGGGCAAGATCTTCTGGCGCTACAAATCCGGCGAGTCGCGCAAGAGCATGGCATTCCGATTGTCGAAGACAGGGCGCTAGCGCGATCTCTATATAGCGCAGTAGAGATCAATCAGGCGATACCGCAAGAGTTCTACGCTGCGGTCGCCAACATTCTTCTCATGTTGCGGAGGATTGGAAATCGTCACATTGCGAGATCTCTAGAGAACTGAGATGGTGACGATTCTCGCTCCCGCTCCAACGCTATGGCTATCCAACAAGCCTGACGCAAGCGAATAAGCCGACGCTCTTGTTGGGTCTATGATGGGCGCTGTGAGCATGATGCTTTCGAACTTCTTTTCCGTGGCCTCGCGTCACTCCGATTGGCTCGCCGAGAAACGAACGGCGATCGCCTCCAACATTGCAAACGCAAACGTGCCGGGATATCGCACGCAATCAATCGGCTCTTTTGCTCAAGAGCTGGATCGAGCGGATGTCGGTAACGACGGTTGGCTGTCGCTGGGACGACCGACGCCGGGCGCGGAGACGGCAAAATCTGGCTCGGTGTCGTATCGCTCGGGAAACGATGTCAGCATCGACAATGAACTCATGGAAGCCGGCGCGGTGACGCGTGAGCAAATGCTCAACGCAGGACTGACAAAGGCTTTCAACCGTCTGATAGCTCTATCTATGCGAGGCTGATGATGGACCCTCTGCTCGCAGCGACGCGAATAGCTCAAAGCGGGATGTCTGCGCAGTCGGAGCGATTGCGCATCGTTGCCGAGAATTTGGCCAATGCAAATTCGACCGGACAGGCTGCTGGCAGTGATCCATACACACGCAAGACCGTGAGCTTCCGCTCGGATTTCAGTGATTTTGTCGGGGCGGAATTGGTGCACGCCTCCGAAGGAGGGCGCGACAAATCCGCATATCGCGTCGAACACGAGCCGGGCCATCCCGCGGCAGATGCGCAGGGATTTGTGAAGTATCCAAACGTCGAGCCGCTCATTGAACTGGGTGATATGCGCGAGGCAAATCGAGGTTATCTGGCAAATCTTCAAATGGTGAAGAACGCAAGAGACGCGGTGAACGCGATTATTGATTTGCTGAGGACGACGTCATGAAGATTTCCGGGTCCGTTGGTTTTGAGAGCACGCCACAGCTTTTAGCGCCCGGATCGACGACGCTGGCTAAAGCGGGGTTGTCCGCTTCCGATATGAGCTTCGGTGACGTTCTCAAAACTATGATGAAGGATGTGGATCAATCTCTTCGAGGTGCTGAGCAGAGCGCCATAGGAGCGCTTACCGGAGAAGTTCCGCTTCAAAAGGCCGTCGACAGCGTCGTGCACGCTGAGCAAAAGATCCAACTGACGGCCGCCGTGCGCGACAAAATCGTCGCGGCTTACCTTGAACTCACCAGAATGCAGATTTGACAGGCAGGACATGCGCTCACTCTACATTGCAGCTACGGGAATGGCGGCCCAGCAGACCCAAGTTGACGTGATCGCCAACAACATCGCCAACGTGAATACGACCGCGTTCAAGCGTTCGCGGGCTGAATTTAGCGATCTGCTGTATCAGACCGATCGGCGCTCGGGCGTCGTGAACGTCACGGACGCCAATCCAATCCCCGAGGGCGTTTCGGTTGGTTTAGGTGTCAGAGCCGCAGGGGTTCGCAATCTGCACCTTCAAGGTGCAATGACAAAGACGGGAAATTCGCTCGATCTGGCTTTTAACGGCCGCGGCTGGTTTCAGGTCTCAGGTCCAGATGGCGAGACGCTCTATACCCGCGCGGGTGCATTCAACAAGAGCGCCACAGGCGAGATCGTGACCTTGGACGGATACACGGTGCAGCCAGCAATGGTCGTGCCCGCGGGTACGACAGAGATTGTTGTCAACGAGTCTGGGGAAATTTTTGCGCGGGTTGAAAATGCTCAGAACCTGACAAGTCTTGGTGTGTTGTCTGTTGTCGATTTTCCTAACGAGGTCGGGCTCGAAGCGCTCGGCGGAAATCTATTCCGGGAGACGAGCGCTTCCGGTGCGCCCGTCACAGGGGTGCCTGGGGCCAATGGGTTTGGCGTAATCAAGCAGGGCTATCTGGAAGCCTCAAACGTCGATCCGGTGAAGGAAATCACAGAGTTGATCTCTAGTCAGCGCGCCTATGAAATGAACTCGAAGGTGATTCAGGCCGCCGACGAAATGTACGGAACGATCAGCAAGGGGCTGCGATGATGTTGGGCGCTGCTTCTCGCGCAATTGGGATTGCTGTTCTTTCCACAAGCGTTGGCGTTTCGGCGAGCCGCCCGGCGCAATGTGCCCAATCGCTGTCATCGCAGGAGAAGATCGAAGTGGTCGTGCCGCAGGTGGCGATCTACCCAGGCGACGAGATCAACGCCGGATTGCTGACGACCAAAGTTCTGAGGTCCAGCGCCCGAATTAGGAACGCGGTGTTTACCTCCAAGGAACAATTAGGCGGGCTCGTTGCTCGTAGAACCCTGGTGCCGGGGCAGCCCATCAGCAGAGATGCGGTTCGCGCCTCCTTTGTTGTTAAGCAAGGGCAGCCGGTTTCTATCCGCTATTTGTCTGGGTCTATTTCGATCGTCCTGACCGGTGCTGCAATTCAGTCGGGCAGCATCGGCGATGTGATCTCTGTGCGCAACAGCGATACCGGCCGGATCGTGCGGGCCAGGATCACGAATGCGCACACGCTAAGCCTGGTTGGGCCATGAAGGCAATTATAGCGGCGTTGTGCTTATTGCTGATCGGCGCAGAACCAGTTTTCGCCGACGGGGGAAATGATACCAGGATCAAGGATATTGTCTCGGTGCAGGGCGCGCGCGGCAATCACTTGTTTGGCTATGGGCTAGTCATTGGCCTCAATGGAACTGGAGATAGCCTGCGCAGCGCGCCATTCACGCAGCAATCCATTCAATCCATGCTCGACAGAATGGGCGTAAATATTCGAACCATGGATGCACGGACGCGAAATATCGCAGCCGTGATGGTGATGGGAGAGTTGCCGCCGTTCGCCACACCGGGCGGACGAATGGACGTGACTGTCGCGTCCATGGGTGACGCAACGTCGCTCTCTGGAGGCTCCCTTCTTATGACGGCACTGCAGGGGGCGGACGGTCAAATCTACGCGGTGGCTCAGGGTCCGGTCGCAGTAAGCGGATTTCAAGCGTCAGGCCGCAACGAGATGGTGTCGCAAGGGGTGCCAACCGCAGGGCGAATACCCAACGGTGCTTTGGTCGAACGCGCCTCGCCGGCGCAATTGGATCAATCGGGATTTGTAGTGATTGAACTGCGCAATCCCGACTACGACACCGCAGTGCAGGTGGCAGACGCCATCAACGGCATGGCGCGTGTGCGGTTCAGCAGGCCGATTGCGCGCGAACTGGATAACAGACGTATTGCGATCAAGGTGCCGCCGCGTATGCCGATCTCCAGGCTAATTGCAGAAATCGGAAACGAGCGGGTTCGTCCCGACGTTCCAGCGCGCGTCGTGATCGATGAGAGAACGGGCACAATTATTGTCGGCAAGGACGTTCAGATTATGCCGGTTGCGGTTTCTCATGGCAGCTTGAACATTCGCGTGACAGAACGGCCGCTAGTTTCTCAACCTGCGCCATTTTCGCAAGGACGTACGGTCACCGATAGCGAGACCGCTGTAGACGTCTCTCAGAAAGGCGACAGCATGGGGATCGTCACTGGAGCGAGCCTTCAGGATTTGGTCGCTGGCCTCAACCAAATGGGGCTGAAGCCGACCGGCATCATAGCCGTATTGCAGGCAATTAAGTCAGCAGGCGCTCTTCAAGCTGAGCTTGTCGTTCAATGATGAGGCGTGTGAGGAAGCGCAATCGGGCGAGAGAACGATGGCGGGCTTTTGAACGAGCTACGTTTTGTTTCGTTGTGTGCAGCTTAGCGAGCATGAGGATAGGGGCGGCACAAGGCCAGGCAGTCAACGGTTGGAAGCCTGATGTGCGAATGGCTGCACCCATCAGCCGAGCGACTGAAGTCGGAACTCCGCAGCGACCCGTGGTGCTCAATGAGTCACCTGCTGCGCAGGCAAATGTTGCCGCAAATAGATCGCAGACACATTCGCCTTCGCAAAAGCCGGCGGCTCCGCAAGGCGAAGCTTCGGTGACCGGCGATACGAAAGATGTTGCACCTCCTCCATCGCAGAAGGCCGAGCCCGTCGAGGAACGCTCCGATCGTTCCAGCGAGGAACAGGTGAGGGTGTCCAATACGTCTCTGGCGCGCGAGTACTGCCATGTTGTTGTCGATGAGGCGATCGCAGCAAAGTTGGCTGAGGAGAAGCGGCGTGCGCTGGCGCTGAAGGCGGAGATTGAGACGAAGCTTGCAGAATTGAAGGCGGCGACGGCAGAGCAGAAGGAATGGCTCAGGCTGCGTAAGGCGTTTCAGGATCGTGCCACCGATAATCTCGTCGACGTCTATGCACTTATGGATGCTGAAGCTGCGGCGCAGAGGTTGATCGGGGTGAGCGATGATGTGTCTGCCGCCATCCTTTTGAAGCTACCACCTAAAGTGACGAGCGCAATTTTAGCGGAAATGCAGACAGAGGCCGCAGGTCGATTGACGGCCTACCTAGCGGGATCGGCGGACGTGACTGCGAGGAAGGTATCCTCACCTGCTCCTGCAGCGGAGCCCACTCGAGCCCAGCCATGAGGAACGCTTGGTTCATGACTGCTGGGATGTTCAGTCTGCTGTGCGGAGCTTGCAGCGTGGCACCTGAAGAAATGGGACGGGAACCGATGCTGACGCCGGTGGGAACGGGACTGCTTGTCGATCAGGTCGGGTCCATCGGCGAAACAGTGCCGGCCGATCCGCAGCCCTCGCCTGGAACGACTTGGCGTGATTCGTCCGCTTCACTGTTTCAAGATCCACGTGCGGAGCGTCCAGGCGACGTGCTTACCATAAAGATCAACATGAAAGACCGGGCCTCGCTTGACAGCAGCTCCGAACGATCGCGCGATGCAAAACGTGCGATGTCTGGTTCGCTCGACTTTCTTCTAGCGATGTTCGGTATCGACAGGTCCGGCAAGGGATCAGTTAATCTCGACGCGAAGGGCGCCACTTCCGCGCAAGGCAAAGGCGCTACAGAGCGCGAAGAGAAGCTGGATCTACGGATGGCTGCCGTGGTGACCGAACGATTGGCCAACGGAAATCTTGTGATCAGCGGGTCGCAGGAGGTGCGGGTGAACTACGAACTGCGGATTGTGCACGTCAGCGGCATCGTACGCCCGCGCGATATCGCTACTGACAACACGGTGCCCTACGAGAAAATTGCCGAGGCTAGAATTTCCGTTGGGGGCCGCGGCCGCGTGATGGAGGTGCAGCAACCAGCTTGGGGACAGCAAGTCTTGGATCAGGTTCTGCCGTTCTAATCGGCCAGAAGGGGCGATCGGCTGCTAGGCTGAAGATCACGACATGAGGCTCTAAATCTTGAGCATTGTTCGAACCGCCCTGGCATTTCTGGCCGTAACGTTCGTCGGCGCTGGCGCGGGCCTTGGCAGCGCTTGGTTCCACGCAAAAACCTCGCCCACCGGCGCGCACGTCGATCAGAGAGCATGTGAAACCGGTGCATCAGAGAAATTTCAGTTAAGTGACGCTGCGTCGGTAGTTCTCGAAATTCCATCGATCATCACCAATCTGCGGGGAGAAAATGCGCCATGGGTGCGATTGGAAGTGTCGGTGATTTTGCCGGTTGGGTTTTCCGACAAAGGGCGCTATGGCGCACAGCTCGCGCAGGACTTTCTGGGATATATGCGCACGCTGGAAGCAGCACAACTTGTTGGCGGTACGAATCTCCAGTTTCTAAAGGAGGATTTGAAGGAGATAGCGAGCATCCGCACGGAGCAGCCAGGAACCGACGTCCTAATAAGAACGCTTGTTATCGAGTAATTGGCTTTTCGATGTGCGTTTTAGCGTTCCTGATGCTTGGGCCAGGGTGTGCTCATGCTCAAGCAGTCAATCTGAATGATGTTTTCGGGGAAGGTGCGCCGACGGTGTCGGGCGGAATCCTGCAAGTGCTGTTGGTGCTCACGATTCTTTCGGTGGCACCGGGCATTCTCATGATGGCAACTTGCTTCACGCGCTTCATCGTTGCTCTCTCATTCTTACGCGCGGGTCTTGGATTGCAGACAACTCCGAGCAACATCATTCTCATCAATTTGGCGCTGTTCATGACGTGGTTTGTGATGGCGCCGACGTTCGAGATGGCGTGGAAGACCGGTCTACGGCCGATGATGGAGGGAAAGCTTGCAACTCAGGAGGCCGTCGAGAAGATGGCCGAACCGTTCAAGACCTTCATGAGTGCAAATGTGCGTGAGAAGGATACCGTCCTGTTTCAAGGTTTGGTCAGGCATGGGCCGGAAAGCGAAATACCCGCAGACGGGAAAGGCATTCAGGTTCTGGTTCCCGCCTTCATCGTATCGGAGCTGCGCAGGGGGTTTGAGATTGGCTTCCTCATCGCGTTGCCTTTCTTGGTGATCGACATCGTGGTTGCGAGCATCGTTATGTCGATGGGCATGATGATGGTCTCGCCGATCGTCTTTTCGCTTCCACTCAAAGTCTTGTTCTTCGTATTGATCGACGGCTGGAGCATTCTCGTTGCAGCGCTCATCAAGTCCTATGCTTGAGTGAGGCTTGCGCTGCTGGCGGACGCGGTCGGTTGATCGTCAATAAGTGGATGCTTCGACAGCGCTTTGCGCCATATCATCGCTCATGATTCGGTGTTGCGAGTGCTGGGTCGCGCGGCTTGGCAAACGCGATGCCGTCCGCACGCAATGCACAGAACAGCGCTCCTAGGTGGAACATATGGATAGCATCAAGACAAACTTTGCAGCGATGACCGCGTTGCAGGCTCTTCAGGCGACCAACAAGGAATTACTGAAGTCGCAACAGCGCGTTTCTACAGGCTACCGGGTATCTTCGGCGGAGGATAACGCAGCCTATTGGTCGATATCGACTGCAATGCGCTCTGACAACAAGGCGCTGAGTACCGTAACGGATGCACTCGGACTTGGTAGCGCCACAGTCGATGTCACCTATACCGCGCTTCACAGCGCCATAGATGTGACGAGCGAAATCAAAGCGAAATTGGTAGCCGCGCGCGAACCAGGAGTTGATCGTGGACGCATCCAAGACGAAATCAACGAACTGCAATCTCAGCTGAAGAGCATAGGAAATTCCGCGATCTTTTCGGGGCAGAACTGGCTGTCGGTGGACAGCTCCGCTGCCGGGTATAATGCCACGAAGTCGGTCGTGTCTTCGTTCTCACGATCTTCCGACGGTACGATCGATATCGGAACGATAACGTTCGATGTCGACGACACCAAGCTATTTGACGCTTCTGTCAGTGCTGACGGTATTCTAGACGGCAAACGCGACGCGACCGGGGCGCTCTCTGTAAGCGGCACGTTCTCGGTTGATACGATAGACATATCGAGTCTAACCGACGGAGCGGCGGACATCGCAACGCTGGAGGAGTATATCAAGGGAGCAAACGCTGCGATCGATGATATGACTGCGGCAGGAAGCAGTCTTGGATCCGTCAAACAGCGCATCGGTCTGCAGCAGACTTTCGTGAAGGCACTGATGGACGCAATAGATCGCGGTGTTGCCACGCTTGTCGACGCGGATATGAGTGAAGAGTCTACCAAGCTGCAAGCGCTTCAAGTTCAGCAGCAACTGGGCGTTCAAGCGCTCAGCATCACAAACAGCGCAACCCAGAATATCCTGTCCTTGTTCCGCAATGGCTAGACATCCTAGCGCCGCTCCGAGTGAGTGATCTGACGACGACTCCTTTATCATATAAATGATTGGGGATCGGTGTTGCCTGACACGAGATCGGGCAAATTACACTTCACTAACATGTTGAGCGTAGGTTTTCGGCACGTCGGGTTGAGGGTGTCCTCAAAGGCATGAAGCCGCCTCGCCGTGCCGGTCGGTCCGGAATGTCCCAAATTTTGAGCTCCATAAGGGACAGGTCCATGGATAGTATCAAGACGAACTTTGCCGCGATGACTGCACTGCAGTCGCTGCAGAACACCAACAAAGAAATGGCGAAAACCCAGAGCCGTATCTCCACCGGCTATCGGGTCGCCACCGCAGAGGACAATGCGTCCTACTGGTCCATCGCCACGACGATGCGTTCCGACAACAAGGCGCTTTCGACGGTGAAGGATGCCCTTGGGCTTGGCAGCGCCACGGTTGATGTCGCCTATACAGCTGTTAACAGCGCCATCGATGTTTCAAGTGAGATCAAGGCGAAGCTTGTCGCCGCGCGCGAACCTGGCGTTGATCGCGTGAAGATCCAAAGCGAAATCTCCGAACTGCAGAACCAGCTGAGGAATATTTCTGAGTCTGCGACCTTCTCAGGCCAGAACTGGCTGTCGGTCGACTCATCGGCAAGCGGATACAACGCAACAAAGACCATTGTTGCCTCGTTCTCCCGTGATGTTAGCGGCAACGTATCAGTTGGTACGATCTCGGTATCTACCGCCGGGATCAAGCTCTACGATTCCAACGCTGCATCCGTGGGAATTATCGATGGTTTGCGTGATAATACGGGGGCTATTGCGGCATCCGGCACTTCGGTGGCGGCAATGGATATTTCTTCACTGACCGATAGCGCCGCCGATCTGACAACGCTTGAAGGTTATATTAAGGGCGTCGACTCCGCGGTCAAGGAAATGACGACGGCTGCAACCAACCTTGGTTCGGTGAAGCAGCGGGTCGGTTTGCAGAAAGACTTTGTAAGTTCTCTTATGCAGGCGATCGATCGAGGCGTCTCCACGCTTGTTGATGCCGATATGAGCGAAGAGTCGACCAAGCTGCAGGCGCTGCAGGTTCAACAGCAGCTCGGCATTCAAGCTATGAGCATCGCCAACAGTTCGACGCAGAATATCCTTTCGCTGTTCCGCTAACGCAACGCGAGGAATTTTTGTTCGCCAGTCCTGCCGACAGGCGGGGCTGGCGTTTGCCTTCGTAAAGTCCACGCAAGGAAAGCGGCCGATCATTCAGTCTGTCATGAATATCGGCAGAACATGAATCTCGCACGTACCTTGCAGCAGCTCCGCCAAAACCTAGCCGCATTGGGGCCGCGTCGGCTTGTGATGTTGGCTGTGGCCGGACTTACTTTGTTTGCAACCATATCCGTCGGTAGCTACTGGATCGCCCGTTCGGACTATCAGCTTCTGTACATCGGTCTTTCCGCAACCGACGCAAGCCGGATCGCCTCGGTTCTTTCAGAGATCGGTATACCATTTGATTTGGCGACCGACGGCACAAAAGTTTCGGTGCCCTCAAGCGCTGTAGCGCGGACACGCGCTGTGCTTGCCGAGCGCGGCCTGCCAGCAAGCTCAGATGCAGGCTATGAACTATTCGACAAAATCGGGCCATTGGGGTTGACGACTTTTATGCAGGAGATCTCTCGCGTGCGCGCGCTGGAGGGCGAGATCATGCGCACGTTAAATAGCATGTCAGGCATCGTGTCTTCGCGAGTCCACCTCGTTATGGGAGAAAAGAGCGGGCTTCGGCCCTCGGCATATGCGCCAACAGCCTCTGTGGTCCTCAAGCTCGGCGTGCCCGCCGATCGGGCGCCAGTGGAAGCGGTTCGGAATATCGTTGCAGCGGCAGTACCCGCGCTTTCTTTGAATAATGTGCGGGTTGTCAGCTCCGATGGCGCCGTTCTTGCCGCTGGGGATGAAAGCAGCAACATCAGCGCCGATAGGGTTCTGAGTCTAGAAAATGCCTTCGCACAGCAATTGCGCGAGAACCTGGAAAAAACCCTGACACCGCTTCTGGGAATGGAAAACTTCCAGGCGAGCGTCTTCGTACGTCTCAATGCAGATCAGAGCACGACAAGCGAAAATACGTTTGACCCAGCCTCAAAAGTGGAGCGTTCAACCCGAGTGGTGAAGGAAACGGGGAATGCAAAAGACGGTGCAGCCGATACGACGGTCAGTGTGGAGCAGAACATCCCGGGTGCTGGTGATGGTGCTCAGGGCCATCAGTCGCAGAAGTCGACACAGCGCCGCGACGAGACCACGAATTTCGAGATCAGTTCGAAGTCGGTCCAGACCACAAGGGAGGGCTATCGTATTGATCGCATAAGCCTCGCGATTGTAGTCAACAAGGCAAGCCTCAAGAAGGTTGATGGAACGCCACTTGACGACGCTGAACTATCCTCTCGTCTCGGGGATATTGAAAAAGTTGCATCAAGCACGGTTGGTCTCGACGCGGAGCGCGGAGATCGGATCACCGTTGTCTCTGAGATCTTCCAGAAGAAAGATGCCATATCGGTTGATGAAGGCACGTCGGATTGGGGGACCGCCTTCGGCAACTCTTTGAGCACCATACTGACTGCGGCGACGCTGGTGACATCGGTGCTGGCAATCATTTGGTTTGGCGCGCGGCCGCTTGCGCGTGTCTTGATCGCGGCGCCGACGGAGGGATTGCCTGCGCTTGCAGTCCCATCGGCAACGAATGCGATCGCCAGTCGACATGTGGAAGCCGCTACGACGTCTCAATCCAATGGAGCCACACCGCAGCCGCGCCTTGAAGTCTCTCACCAGGCTGCAGCCGGACCGCCTGGCGGAATGGCACCTCTCATCGCCCAATTGAACGAGCTTGTGACACAAGATCCCGAGCAAGCCGTGGCTGTAGTTAGACGCTGGATCAAGACAGAAAGTGCGTGATGAACTGTGACAGACGACAGCACTCAAGAATTCCTGCACTTCACATCTTTCGCAGATGATGCGGCAGTTGATGGCGCCGAGGCAGAGGGATGCTTTGAAAGCCTATGGGCTACGCCACCGAGATTGTCGTCGCCCGATTCGCAGCAGAACGTTGCAAGCCAGGCGGACTACCGCCAGGGATTTGACGACGGAGCAAGGTTTGCACGGGCGGCCCACGAAGAGGAGATGGCGCAACTCCGAGCTGAGATTGAGCAGCAAATGTTGGACGATAGTCGGAAGTGTCTCCTCGATAAGATCGGACAACTTTCCGACAACATCGCTCGGGCCATTGCCGATCTGGAGTTACGCACCAGGGGAGCGATCCTTGATGTTCTTCAACCCATCGCTGTGCGCCATATCACGCAAAATGCCCAAGTATCTCTTGTCGAGGCCGTCGAACGGATTGTGCAGCTGCGCGGAGCGCTGGCGGTCAGGGTGCAAGGACCTTGCGAATGTATCGAACCGCTGTGTGCAATGCTTGAGGCGCGCGGACTTCCCGTTCAGGCGCGAGACGTCGAGTTAGATACGATTTCCGTCGAGCTGGCCGAGACAAGATTGCAATCTGATCTGCCGCGATGGATGCGTGAGCTCGAGGGCATCCTGCGATGAGTGAAAACGAGTTCGAACTTGCAAAAGAGGTGGTGATCGTTCGGCGCCGAAAAGGCGGCGGCGAAGAAGGGCATCACGGTGGTGCATGGAAAATTGCCTACGCGGATTTCATGACAGCAATGATGGCATTCTTTCTCGTGATGTGGCTCGTCAGCATGACGGACGACAAAACCATAGTTCAAATCGCAAACTACTTTAATCCTTTGCAGCTCACCGATGCAGCGCCGAGCAAGAAAGGCTTAAGGGACGCTGATGCCAAGTCGCCGAATGCCTCGGGGCCCGAGAAAAAAGAGAGTGGCCAGGGCGAGAACACGACGCCAGGTCGGGAGAGATACGAGGCGGCTCGCAAGGAGAAGTCTGCAATCGCGGAGGCCAAGATGTTCGTCGATCCCATGTCTGCTTTGGACAACGTCGCCAGCGCCAGTTTCGACATAGGGCCGGCGCAAGGTCCGTTCGAGGACTATGGATTGACCCCGGAACACGTTGGTTCGCCCGGAGAAGGCGAACGGTGGGAAAGGCAATCGCCAGCAGGTCTCGGAGACGGCAAAAGACCATATGGCGGTCTGGAGGGCGCCGACATCGCGAATGTAGAAAAGCCAACGAATGACGGCAAAGCGGGGCTGGACGGAATTGAGGCGCATGGCACCGGGAAGTCTTCGTCGTCTGACGGCAATGATGCAGATAAATCGGAGGCCGAGCTCTCCAAGAAGGTATTCGAAGCCGTGCGCGACCTCCAGGATGCCGGTCCTCAGCTCGCCGTTCAGGCGACGAGCGAGGGCGTTCTTTTATCGGTCATGGATCATGACGGGTTCGAGATGTTCAAAAGGAGTTCCGCAGAGCCCGAGCCTCAAACGTTGCGGCTTCTAGAGCGCGTCACCCCTATCCTGCTTCAAGCTGGTGGGAAGATCGTGATCCGGGGGCATACGGACGCAACGACCTTCCGGACGTCGAGCTACGATAATTGGCGGTTGTCGACCGCACGGGCGCATATGGTGCATTACATGCTGCGCCGTGCTGGCCTTCCCGATCAGAGATTGGAAAAGATTGAAGGACTTGCCGATACGAGCCCTCGCATTCCTTCCGACCCCTACGCAGCTCAAAACCGTCGGATTGAAATACTGTTGAAGGTGTCGCGCAAATGACGTTGCGTGCTTCGGCTATTTTTATCGCTTTAGCAGGAACATTCTTGGGCGGCGGTACGCAGGCTGCAGATGGTGATGCCGCTTCTGCAAGATACCGCGTCAGCGAACTTTCGAACATGTTGCGAATTCTGCGCCACGCGGAAGATGATGTCGCCCTGGGCCTGCCCGACGCGCAGAAGCGACGGCGACAAACGCTGAAGGCCATTTCGGAATGTATTGTTGTCACAAATATGCAAACCCTGATCTCCGCAAATGGTGGAGACGATGTGTTGGCATTAGAGCTCTCCGGGGCGCACATACAGATGTTCGGGAAGGCTCTGGAAAAGAACAATTGGTCAGAAAACAATCAGACATTGGGGCGCGCGATTTTGACTCTGCGGCAGGGAAGCTATCAGGAGGCAAAAGCTCTTCTCGCTACGGTCGATCACGCAAGCCTGCCAACGACAGCGCGCATTCCACTTGCGTTGGTGGAAGCAAGGATATCTTCAGATGACGGGGCCGAGCAGGCGCTCCGACATCTTCAGCAAGCACGTATATCTGTGCCTGGTACGGGTTTGGAAGAAGCCATCCTCCGTCAGGAGATCATAGTCTTGCTGAAACTTGGTCGCGTAAACCAAGTTGGCGATGTAATTGCCACCTATTTGCGGCGGTATCCCAATTCGGACTATTGGGGACGTTATGCGCCGCAGCTTGTGCGCCTGATACTCCGAACGGAAACATTTGCGTCCGACGATATCATCAAAGCCGCGCAATCGATACACGAGCAGGAGGGCGCGAAACATTACCGTAGGCTGCTCTTGATGTTGAGCCGTGGCTTGGCGATGAAGGGACAGTTTGCGCAAGCGACTAAACTGGCGGCTTACGTCTCTGACAATGAACCCGGTCAATCTGATATGAAACGGAGCGCTGAACTATATAGGCGAGTTTCAGCCATCAATGTTGGGGTCGGAGAGGATTGGCTTCACGAGCTGCAAGATTTGGATGTAAGGGCATACCGGCCGGATGAGCAGAAGCTTATTTATGCCGCGATTGACGTTGCGCGCGACGTCATTGTGGGTTTTGAGCATACGAATGGACGCAGCAGGGATGGTGTATTCACTGGAGTTGCGAAGACGCCAACCGACGAGCAGTTAGCTTCAGTGAGCCCGTTAGCCGGCGATCTATCGAATCGCGTCGAAGCAGGACTGAAAGAGGCTCAAGTTAGTCTTGGAGGGTTAGCGAAGTGAATGTCATCGGCAAGACTAGCATTTCGCCAGACGTTCAATCGCAAAGTGGTGCAATGAACACCATCATTGGCGTGGTGACGACGGACGAAGTGTTTGCTGATCTACTTACAGCTGCGAACTCCAAGGCTGAAGGTGGCCCCAATGAGCCGCCAGAGATAGTTAGTGATCAAGCCGAACACGCTGACAAGGACGCGATTGACCTATGGCCGGTTCTGCTAGCGGCGGGTATGCCTCAATCGCTTGCACTAACCGAGCCGGATGCCGTGCCGGAGATCGCACACAAGCCGGGGGCGTCGCTCCCGGGTGCTGCCCCCGCGTCGGACGCCGAAGAGTTGGCGGCGAATTTCGTGGAGCCTTCTGTGACGATTGAGATTGCGGATATCGCGACATACAGGTCGCCGAAACCTACTGCCGTCAAAAGCTGCGATGGCAGCCAATCTTCATTGCAGGTGCGCTTTGAGGCGTCGGTCACAGGTGAAGGGATAAAGGCAGGAGAAATCTCCGATACGGGTGTACTTCCGATGGCCAACGTCGCGCTGGATAGGACGACCACCCAACTCGATGGTGCAAACGGCACGAATGGTCTCTTGGCGGAGGGCATTGTTTCTCAGGTGACTTCCGCTGTGAAGGAGACGATGCCCCCGGCGCAGTCTGCCGGCGTGTCAACAACGGGAGCAAAGGGGGAAGACACTTGGCCAATTACTCATCTTCGCGTGCTGGATCTGGTTCTTAAGCCGGAGCACCTTGGCCGCATAGAAGTAAAGATGAAGCTTTCGGATGGCGGTCTCACAATGATGTTGACGCCGCAGTCGGAGCAAACCCGTCAACTTCTTGAGCGGCAACTCGACGGTCTGAAGGATGGCCTGGTTGGGTCGGGATACGAACTGGCGGGGATCAGCGTGCGAAGTGCGACTGCCTCAGTCGCGACTAAAGACGCTGCAAGCCATGGAACAATGTCTTCGGACGGCGGTCGCGAAGGTGCCGCGTTCGGAGAGCCTCGCGGCGGGCAGCGCAGCCATGAACAAAACAATCAATCCCATCACGGTCATCATGCGCTGCCCAAAGAGCAACAAGCCGACAAAGACATGCGATTTAGATCAGGGCTCTATGTCTAGAGGGGATTGATCGTGCAGGTGAGCAGACTTCAAGGTCCATTTCGGCTTCTGGTTGACGACGTGCAGTTGATGACCCGTGGGCGTCGGTGCGGGGTCTATGCCCTAGGCGCCTTGCGCGCCGATGGAGCTTTTGCTGTCTCTTATCTCGGCGCGAGCTATGACGGACTCAATCGCGATTTGTGCGATAAGATCGGCACCGCTCCGCATTTCAAGTACAGGGAATTTGCCGATCCAGAGGCGGCCTTCTTGGAACTTTGCGAGCTATTTCACGCATTTCGGCCTAGTGCAAATGTGCTCCATCCCGAGCGACCGAAAGGCAGCCGGATTCTTTGTCCCGTTTGCGATCCACGGGGATGGCGTTCCGCAGTAGCGCCGCCACGTCGATGAGTGCGGCTCTGTAACCGGCATGCCAATAAGCACTCTCGACCGTCTCTGGGTCGAGGTGACGTTGCTCGTCAAGGACGCATGAGCTGGAATTTTCCAGGTGTCTGGTCAAGAGATCGATGCGTTCTTGAATGCTGTCGAGGATGCTTCTGGAGGACATCGCCTTCACCGTCTGTCTTGGTTTGGGCAATCATGGCATGCCGACGTTGAAATACACCCAATGGCGTTCGTGAAAATCTTAGTTGGGTTTTCAGCGCTGATTAACGTCTTGGTGGCGACGGGCGTCGTCAATGGCGATGTTGACCTTCACGAAGAGCGCGTGGGCAAGATCCGAAAATTTCTGTGGTACCACGTTGGGGTGGAGGCGGCGTGCCAACTTGCGGCGCAGAGATCGAAGTTCTACCAGCTTTCCCGCCAGCCTGTCGATCTGGTGGGCCGCTGTTAAGAACTCATCAAACGCGATATTTTCGTCGTCTGAAATTGCATAGATTGTCGAGTAATCGGACTGGAATGACGCAGGATTTGCCGTGCGTTCGTTCAAACGAAGAAGGTCGGCTCTGAGCATTACGCGACCAGGATTAGCGTCTAACCCCGATCTTTCCAATTCATGAAGCGTCGAGGAAAACTCCTGATGCTGTCGCTTCTCCATATGGTTCCAATATATGCCAATCCGCAAATTTTCGCGTCAATCGCCTGTCGCCTTATGTGCGTCTTGAATGCGCATGCCAGAGCTTGCCGCATGACTCTGATATCAGGCTTGCGTTATCGCGTTTGTGCACGCTCAACACGCCGATGATTGGAGAACGCCCTCCGAGCCGGGTGGTCATTTAGATGATAGACGTTGGAAGATATCGTTTAGAAATCGCATGATCGTTTGTTGACGGAAAGACTATGGCTCGTGACTTCGCCGCAACCGGTTGCGGCACTTGTCCGATTTACCCTCAACACAGGAGCAAATGATTCGCTTGGAGGGCATGATGATCGTGCTGATTGAATTGAGGGCGTCCGTGGCAAAGGCCTACCTCGATGGACTTGACCGGCTTGGAATGATGGGCCTGCATCTGGAGCCGCAGGAGTTTGAAGACTGGATAGGATCGTGCGGGGATGCGGAACTATCGGCAGTTGAAGCAGTGATAGCCGGTGATTTCGACGGGCGGGAGGCGATACCGCGTATGCTCCAAGGCCTGGATCACATCGCAACGATCGCGTTGGTCGATCGTCGCGCTCTGGAAAACACCCTGGCGATGTTCGCGGCGGGATTCGATGACGTGATTGCGAAGCCCGTCCACGTGCGAGAAATTCTAGCGCGTGTCGGCTGCATCGGTAAGCGTAGCAAGCAGGGGCGCGAAGAGCCTCCAGCAGGTGACCTTTCGGTCTTTGCCGATGGTCGCGACCCGGTTGTGAACGGTGCTGTATTGTGCCTGCCGCGAAGAGAGAGGCGAATTCTGGAATGCCTCTACCAGTCGGCTGGGGCGTGGATGACCAAGACGCAAATCTACAATCGAGTCTACGGCGTCTTTAACGATCAGTTCGACGAAAGCGTTATCGAAAGTCACATCTGCCGTTTGCGCCGGCGACTGAAAACGAAGCTGGGATACGATCCCGTCGAGTCACAGCGATATCTCGGCTATCGCTTGAACCTCGCACGCAACGAGCGTCATTGCCACAACTCCGCAAGCTCTAAGCAATCGCTTAGAGGTATTGTTTCTCAAGCTATGAATTGAGATGTCGAGGCGGCGATGAGCATCTACGGGACTATGCGCACGAGTGTGTCGGGCATGGCGGCACAATCAGACCGATTGAGTACGATCGGCGATAACGTAGCGAACGTCGGTACAACCGGATACAAGAGAGTTTCGACGGAATTCTCATCGCTTGTGCATCAGGCTGTTGGAACGATCTATGAGTCCGGAGCTGTGGAAACTACGGTCCGTCACAGCAATGATGAGCAGGGGACGTTCAACTATACAAATTCGGCAACCGACTTGGCGGTCAATGGCCGGGGGTTCTTCCTCGTGCAGTCGCCTGGCGGTGGTATTCTTATGACTAGAGCCGGCGCGTTTACGCCAAATGCAAATGGTGAACTCGTAAATTCGGCAGGTGGAACGCTGCTTGGTTACAATGCAGAGGCTGGGACCGGATCTGTTGTCGTCAATGGAACAGCTGGTCTTGAGCCCGTCAAGCTGGCAACGCTTGCTATTCGTGCCGTTCCCACAGACGCCGGCGTTCTTGCCGCCAATTTGCCCGCCGACGCCAATGTCGTTGCCGCCGCCGATCTGCCCGCGAGTAACGGGGCTTCAGCGACCTATTCGGCGCGTACATCATTAGTGTCGTACAATTCCCTGGGTGGCGAGGTTACGCTGGACGTCTATTTCGCAAAGACGGCAACCAACGCATGGCAAGTCTCCATTTTCGACCGTGCGGCTGCTTCGGGTAGCGGCTCATTTCCCTATGCTTCGGGGCCGCTCGCGACGTCGAACTTGGCTTTTAGCCCCACGACTGGACGTCTCAATAGCCTGCCTGCGGCGATTGCCGTGCCGGTGCCTGGAGGCGTGAGCGCGGCGGTCGATCTTAGCAATCTGTCGCAATTCTCAGGCGACTTCTCGATTGCGAATGCTGACATGAATGGCACCCCAGCGGTGCCCGTCAAGAATTTTGAAATGTCCGAGGAGGGTATTCTCTCGGCGGTCTACGCTAACGGTTCGCGCGCGCCTCTCTATCAAGTGCCGCTTGGTTATGTGAACAGCCCCGACAATTTAACAACCATTTCGGGTAATGCGTTCCTGCCGAATTCGCTGTCAGGTGATCTTCAATTGGGAATAGGGGCCAGTTCGGGATTGGGCTCCTTCGTCTCAGGTGCTCTCGAGCAGTCAAAAGTCGATATTGCGAGTGAGATGACGGCGATGATCGAGGCGCAAAGAAACTATACGGCCAATTCTCGCGTGTTTCAGACCGGCGCAGATCTGGCTGAAGTCGCCGTCAATCTCAGGAGCTAATGTCATACGCCGCAGGATAGAAGGGGTGGCGGATGTCGCTTTCGTCGGCATGGTCGGTTTCTCTGTCGGGGCTTTCCACCGCCTCTGATCAATTAGCGCTTGTTTCGAGAAACGTTTCGCGCGCAGGGGATGCCGAAGCGGTCCGCAAGGTCGGACGTCAGGTCACATTGGCCGACGGCTCGGTTCGCCTCGCGCAAGTGAGCCGTACATCCGATCCGATTTTGCTTGAAGGAAGCTTGGTTGCCAATGCAGAGGCAAGTCGGCAAGGAGCTGTCTCGCAGGCTTTGGACCAGCTCTATTCCAGCGTTCTAGATCCCTCTCTCAATGCTTCACCCGCAGCGCGCATCGCAGACCTCGAAGCACAGCTCAGAACGCTCGCCAACAATCCCTCGGATCGAGCGTCGGGCCTGCAAGTGATTTCCTCAGCGCGGGCAGTGGTGTCGTCGTTGAGCGACATGTCGAATATCATCCAGACAGTGCGCTCAGATGCGGATCAGGCGATTGCGGACTCAGTCACGAGCATCAATGCGTCGCTCGCAAATCTGGAGAAGGTCAATCGCGAGATCTTAACGTCTGCACAGGGCGCCGACATCACGGACCAACTCGACCGCCGTGATACGATTCTAGCAGAGCTTTCCGACCAGATAGGTATTCGTACCGTGTCGCGCGGTGGGAACGATATCGCCGTCTATACCGACGGTGGTGTCGTTCTGTTCGAAACCGTTGCGCGGGAGGTGAGCTTTGCGGCCAGCGGAACGTTGGGGCCTAGCAGTCAAGGCGCCAACGTTGTTGTAGACGGGGTCGAGGTGACTGGGCCAAATGCCGTGATGCCATTGAAGTCGGGGCGGATCGCCGGGTTGGTTGATATACGCGATACCATTTCTCCTGTCTTTCAGGCGCAAGCGGACGAGATGGCAAGGGCTCTGATTGAAGCATTCGCAGACAAGGACCAATCCGCAAGTGGTAAGCCGGACCTGCCGGGCTTATTTACGTGGCCCAGTAACACGATCTTGCCCAGCGGGACCCAAGTAGCGGGCTTTGCCGCCGTAATTGCTGTGAATGATCAGATTGATCCCACTCAGGGTGGTGATTTGCGCTACTTGCGCGATGGTGGCGCGTCCGCACCTTCAGACCCAGATTACAACGCCAATCCAGATCAGTTGGCAGGATTTTCGAGCCGCATCCTAGAGCTGATTGATGGGTTGTCGGCGTCACGTCAGTTCGATGGAACTTCTCAACTCGATCAACAGGTCGATCTCAAGACATTCTCTTCGCAAAGTGTGGGTTGGCTCAATGAGCTTCGGCAGACCACCAGCGATCGCTACGAGCTTAGCTCGACGGTGCGAGGTCGCGCTTCGCAAAGCCTTTTCAGTGCTACTGGCGTCAACCTGGATCAGGAGATGTCAGATCTGTTGCGGTTCGAGCAATCATACCAAGCCGCGAGCCGACTGATTGCGACGGTAGATCAGATGATAAGGACCATTATCGAGACGGCGGGGCCGTAATGATAACCATGCCTCTTTCAACGCTGGCGTCTATAAGCGCATCATTTTCCTCCACGATACGGCGCACGCAAAGCGAGATGTCGAGAATACAGACGGAGGTTGCGAGTGGGCGCAAAGCTGATACCGGGCAAGACCTTGGATCGGCAACAGTGTTGCTCGTTTCATTTCGCCAGGAGGTGAGCGTTCTCGGCAGCGCAATAGATTCCAACGGGCAAGTTGCAGGCAGGCTCGTCGCGACGCAAAACGCGATGACGTCAATTGTAGCGTTCGCACAGTCGGCGCTTCAATCCGTGATCGCTGCCCGCAGTGATCCGCAAGCGCGTGAAGTGGCGATAGAGCAAGCTCGCGGAACGCTCAAGTCCTTTATAGAGACCGCCAATACAAGCTATAGCGGATCTTACGTTTTCAGCGGAATGTCCACGCAGACAGCGCCGTTCTCCGACTACTACGCAACCCCGCCTGCTGCGTCGCGCACTTCGATAGAGAACGCTTTCGTCGGTGAATTTGGCGTGGGGCTTGCGGATCCGTCAGTCGAAAACATCTCGGCAAGTTCCATGCAGGCGTTTCTCGATAACGCATATGCAAGCCTCTTCGATGATACGAGCTGGTCGACCAATTGGACCTCAGCCACGACGCAGGGAGCGTTAAGCCGCATTTCAGTGACACAGACGGTAGAAATTCCGATTACCGCCCAGGCGCAAGCGTTTCGAGATATCGCCCAGTCATTGGCGCTTGTGGCAGATGTGGGGGCATCGGAAATAAACGACTCCGCATTCGACACCGTCGTCGATCAAGCATCGAAGGGGCTGAGTAAAGGCATCGCGCTCATGGGCGTTGCGCAAGCTGATGTTGGTGTTGTGCAAAAGCAGGTGAGCGATGCATCGGACCGGATGTCTCTGCGTAAGGACCTTGTTAGCCAGCACGTCAGTGATGCCGAAGGCGTCGATTTTACAGCGTTGTCGGTGCGTCTCAATACACTCATGAGTCAGTTGGAGGCTTCGTATGCGATCACCGGTCGCCTCCAGCAGCTCAGCCTTCTCAACGCTATCTAGGCGATGTTGAGAAGATCTCGGATAGCTGCAGGTGCGGGGAGACGGACATGTATCGGTTAGCCTATTCGGAAGTTGCGTCAGACGGACTGAAGGAACACCGGTATTCCGAAAGGGAAGTTTTATTGAAGTCGATAAGCATGATGGAGCGTGCGGAGCAACAGGGCATTAAATCTCTTGAAACCATTGAAGCGACGCATTTTGTGGCCCGACTTTGGTGCCATCTGATCGACGATCTTGGGGGGGCAGATAACTCGCTTGCTATCGAACTACGTGCCCAGCTGATCTCTATAGGTCTTTTCATGATCAAGACGGCCGACGAAATCAGAAACGGAAAGCAAAAGAGCTTCCGATCGATGATCGAGATCACCGCGAGCATTGCAGAAGGTCTTAAGGGATGACGACTCTCAAAATTTCTCTTAGGGCGGGAGAAAAGATTTTCATCAACGGCGCAGTTCTTCGCGCTGACCGTAAGGTGTCGTTGGAGTTTCTGAACAACGTCACGTTTCTGCTGGAGCAGCACGTCCTTAGGCCGGAGGATACGATCACGCCGCTTCGTCAGCTCTATTTCATGATCCAGACGGCGATTATGGAGCCCAAATCATCGCAAGAAGCAATCGTCATGGCGGGTTGCTCAATCCGTGCGGCAAAAACGGTGTTCGCGAACCCGACAGTTCTAGCAGACCTTGAGGCGGTCGAGGGGTTGCTGGAAAGAGAGCGCTACTATGAGTGTTTGAGGCTGCTGAGAAATCTCTTTGAGATTGAGGAACACTTGATGCGAGGCATTTCAATGCGTGATGCTCATGCAATCGATGAGAGCGGCTTAGCGGAACTCGAACTGCAAAGGCAGGTGGTGCCATGCAGGTAGGATCGACGACTGCGGCGACCAGCGCGGGCGCTGCCGATACATCGGCGAATTCATCGAAGACCGGTCTTGACCTTGGCTATGACGCTTTCCTCAAGCTGCTGTTGGCGCAGCTCAAGAACCAGGATCCAACCAAACCTATGGATGCGACTCAGTATGTGTCGCAGCTCGCTACGCTGTCGCAACTTGAGCAGACGATCAAACAGAGTGACAAGCTTGATGAGCTGCTACAAAACTCCGCTTACCAACAGGCCACTTCTATCCTTGGCAAAACGTTGAGCTCAAAGTCAGGGGATGTCAGTGGAATCGTAACCGCGGTTGACATCCTTTCAGATGGGGTGTGGGCGACGCTTCAGGACGGGCAGAAAATCCTGCTGGAGGAGGGCGTCAGCCTCGGTACGCCATGAACCAGGCGGATGCGGCCGAACTTTTGCAGTTAGCCATATGGGTCTCGCTGGTCATCTGCGCGCCTGTCGTCGCTGCGGTGATGGTGGTGGGTGTAACGATCTCGCTGTTGCAGGCGCTTACGCAAATTCAGGAGGTTACCTTGACCTTCGTACCCAAAATCATCGTCGCCCTCATGGTGTTGATGGTGTCGGCACCCTTCATGGGGTCGCAGATAGCGGGCTTCGCGACAACCGTCTACAGCAGGATCGAGAGCACATCGCGATGACTTGCGCGCCTGGTTGGAATTTATGAGTTGAGAGGGCCGTCATTGCGCGAGGCGGGGTCAGACAAGTCCCAATTGGGTGAGCAGACAACTGGTGTCGGCAATGACGTGGCTTTTGCCTTCGGCATCGTCACCATCCTCACAATTCTGTTTGTGCCGCTGCCCGGATTTATGATCGATCTGGGACTGGCTTTCTCGATCTCGCTTTCCGTGCTGGTTCTCATGGTTGCGTTGTGGATTTCCCGTCCACTCGATTTCACCGCATTTCCCATCGTGTTGTTGATTGCGACGATGTTGAGGTTATCGCTCAATATTGCCACAACGCGGCTCATCTTATCTCAGGGATATGAGGGGGGAAACGCAGCGGGGCATGTGATCGCTGGCTTTGCCAGCTTTATCATGGGCGGCGATTTTGTGATCGGGGTGATCGTCTTCCTGATCCTCATAACCGTGAACTTCCTGGTTATCACCAAAGGTGCAACCCGCATTGCCGAAGTCGGCGCTCGCTTTTCACTCGATGCGATGCCCGGCAAGCAAATGGCGATTGATGCGGATTTGTCGGCGGGATTGATTGACGAGAAGGAAGCGCGTCGGCGGCGGCGGGAAGTTGAGGACGAAAGTGCTTTTTATGGCTCCATGGACGGTGCCTCGAAGTTTGTTCGCGGAGATGCCATTGCTGGGCTGATCATCACCGCGATCAATATTGTCGGCGGCATCCTGATTGGCGTGATCCGGCACGGACTATCCGTCGATCGCTCAATGGATGTTTTTCTTCGCTTGTCGATCGGCGACGGGCTTGTCACGCAAATTCCGGCTCTCATTATTTCGCTTGCCGCAGGCATGATTGTATCGAAGGGAGGGACGCGGGAGTCTGCAGAAAAGGCCGTTTTTGGTCAGATCGGATCGCAGCCGCGTGCGGTCATGATAGCGGGTTTGGTCGTAGCGGCGCTTGGCTTGGCGCCCGGTCTCCCGATGGTGCCATTCGTATTACTGAGCGCCGCGTTGATGGTTGTCGCGGTGGTCATGCCCGCGCGAAGGCTCGCTGCGCAAAAATTGGTCGAGGTTGGCGAGGCTCAACGACAGGCAACAGAAGCTGCCGAGAGTGTTAGCGGAAGGGAGCTTCGGCCGCCAGCGGAGCTTGAGTTGGTCCTTGGGAGTCAGTTGGCCGGCCTGCTGCTGCAAAATGGAAATGAGATTGGCGTCCGCGTCGCGCGGATCAGGCGCAAGTTTGCGCTTCAGTTTGGCTTCGTCATCCCCGAAGTTAAGATCAGCGATGATCTCGGGATCGCTCCGAAATCCTATCAGATCAAAATTCACGGAACGATCGTTGCCGTCGGTGATCTGCGTCCAGGGGAAGTTCTCGTCGTCTACGGTTCGGGACGAAAACCGCAGTTTCCAGGTGATGTTGCGACGGATCCGGCCTTTGGTATGCCGGCAATGTGGATCCCCGAAATGTTTACGATGGGATTGCGGCAGGAGGGGTTTGCGCCGGTGGATAATGCTTCCGCTCTTTTGACGCACTTTGCGGAGGTCGTGCGCGTCAATCTGGCGTCCGTGTTTTCCTACAAGGATTTACGTGCCCTGATCGAGCGGCTTGATCCCGACTACCGCAAGCTCGTCGACGAAATTTGTCCCAGTCACATTTCAAATTCCGGTCTGCAGGCGGTTATGAAGGCGCTTCTCTTGGAACGCGTCTCCATTCGAAATCTCCATCTTATTGTTGAAGCGGTAGCGGAGATCGCACCATTCACCAGAAAAATCGAGGCCATCGCCGAGCATGTCCGAACCCGGATTTCACAGCAGATCTGCGGGGATCTCGCCGATGGAGCACACCTGAAAGTGCTGCGGCTCAGCAATCGTTGGGAGATGGCCTTTCATCAAGCCTTGAAGAGGGATGCAAAAGGCGAGATCGTCGAGTTTGATTTGGATCCGCGCATGGTAGAGGCATTCGGCACCGAATGCAGCACGGCGGTGCATGAGCTTCTGGATCAAGGGCATCGGTTCGCCGTCGTCGCCAGCGCCGAGACACGGCCTTATGTCCGCCTCATCGTTGAAAGGATTTTCCCAACCGTCAGCGTGATTTCTCACGCCGAGATCGGACGTGCAACCGGCATCGTGACATTGGGAACCATTCCATGACCGAGGAGCTCAAGCTCCGCGTATACGTCGGGATCATAGTGCTTGCGCGCGTATCGGCATTTTTGTCAGTAGCGCCGATACTGTCGGCATTGCGCATCCCTCCCATGGTGCGGGCGCACGTAGCATTGGTGTTGTCGTTTGCGTTGGCCGCCGGAATCTATCCCGCAGTTTCGGACATAGTGCAGACTGCTGCGGAGAGCAATTTCACGGGCATCGTTGCAATAGAAGTTATGAAAGGGCTTTTTTTTGGAGTCATCGTGCGACTGATCTTCGCAGCGTTGGCTTTTGCAGGAGACTTCATAAGTCATGCGGTAGGCTTCACGGGCATGATGGTTCCGAACGTCATAGACGGCGACACGACAGGTCCGCTGGCCAACCTGTTCATGCTATCTACTGCCGTCTTGTTCTTCGTACATGATCTCCACCTGTTGCTGATCGAGCGGTTGATAGCGTCCTATGATACGCTCCCGATCGGTCAATCTTTGGATCGCTTGCGGGCGTTCGATGTTCTCGGCGCTACGTTGAGTTCAATTTTCTTCATTGCGCTCCAGATCAGCTCGCCGTTTGTCGTGTATGTCATGGTCTGCAACATACTTCTGGGGCTCGCCAATCGGCTTGTGCCGCAAGTGCCGATTCAACTCGTATCGGCTCCGTTGACCCTGGTTGGTGGGTTATTTGTTGCGATGTTTACGCTTGGACTTGCCGCCCAGGTGTTTCTGACATCCCTGGCCACAGGGTTGAGTGAACTCTATGGCAGATAGTAACGCGGATAAGCTCGAACGGATACGCAAGATTTTGGTTTTGCGTGAACGGCGTGCGCGCCGGGAAGCCGCTCGTTTGGCTAGTGGCATTACCGCTGGCACCGCGCTTCGATCAGATCTTCTATTGCGAGAGCACAGGCTGGAGTTTGCCGATCTGACACTGCGTTCGGTGGCACGTACCGTCGACATACTCGACAGAGGACTGCGGGTCCTCCACCAGCAGAATGCGGAGGCAATGGCCAAGGCGAACCGTGCCAGTCAGGCTTGCAATCGCCTCGTGGACCGGCTGGAAGAGCATCGTCTTGATGTGGAGCGCGAACAGGATGAAATGGCGACGACCGAACTGGTAAGTTCGCAAGGCACTTTCGTCCACCGCACAAGGTTGAGGTAAGCCGAACCGGCGTTAATCGAATGTCGTTAATTGGCGAAGGGGAGTATGATGTTCGTTGAAAGCCTTGGGGGCCAGGCCCAGCCGCGCATTGCGCGGCAAGCGCAAGTTGGTACGCAACAGGACAACGCCTGGACGGCAGTGCTGAATCGGCTATCCCACGCGGATCCGTGTGCGGCATCGGATCTACCGGGCAGCAAAGTTGAGCGAAAGTTGACGCAGCTCATGCTGTCGCAGACGCTTCGCCTGATCATGCCGCGCACCGGTACGTCCAACCGCGGGCTCGCCGCAGACACATGGCGAGAGTTTTTGGCAGATAATATTGCCGAAGCGGTTGCGCCCGCCGTCAGCCTGTTTAACGCTGGGGAGCATACACCCGCCGTGGATGCCGGGAGCAGTCGCGATGGGGGCTGAGAGTGCGAGTCCGGATCTATCGCAGTTAGAACAGCGGCTTTGTGCCGTGATCGAAGCAGCAGTGAAGATCGTTGAAGAAGAATCGGTCGCGGTTCGCCAGCGAGGCGCAGCGGATCTGGACAAATTCATCGAGCGCAAAGGTCAAGCGTTGGTCAATCTCGACCGCCACATGAAGCTCAATCCGCAAATTAGCTCCTCTGGGGCTCTGGCGCATCATCTTCAGAGACTTCGCTCCGCCTTGGAGGAAAATCGACGCTACCTACAGATCAATATCGATGCGGTTTCAGAGGTTGCCGAATTGATTGTGCGGGCAATCGAGACGTCTCGCTCTGACGGCACCTACGCGCAGCCGCGGGCGCACCGTGGGAAGTAACGATGATGAAGATGCTGGCTGCCGGACTGTGGGGTGTTGCGGTCGCGACGGCTACAGGGGTTGTATCCGATCGACTCGGGTTGTTCTTGCCGCCACAGTCTTCCGGAGCCACTGTGGAACAAACAGAAACGATCGTAACCGGCATCATGCGGGTTCCCATCATGGCGAACGAAAATCCGGCCGGATACGTCTTGCTTGATCTAAGCATCGACTATGACGTCGGCGCGACGGAAGCCCTCGCCGGCAAGATGAAAAGCATCGCCATCGATGAGTCTTTCCGTGCTGTCTACGAGAAGTCTGCGGCTGATTTCCGTGATGCCCGGAAGTCGGATTTGAACGGTTTGCTAAAAGAAATTGGCCACCGGATTGATGGACGCATTGCCATTCACGCGATCAAGGATGTGCGCATCAACGAGTTCATGTTTGCACCGCCGCGCAAGTCGAGCTGAGGTGAAGGGCGTCGCCGCATGAGAGTCCACATCAGTTGCTGATGTGTCTTTGCGCAGCAGTCGCGATCTTGTCGCCTAGCAAAGACGAACCGCAAGTGCGATGGCCCCACTGTCGTCGGTAAAGCCGCGTGTTATCTCCAAGCCACACGCCGCCACGATAGTCTGGAATTACATCTAATAGATGTATTATAGCGAAACTATACACGCTATAGGTGTGTTAACCCGAGAGACAAAACGGAAGGTAAGATCTGTGAGATTTCAAACTGCTACCGACCCGCTTGGGCGTGCCGGTGCAAGGCCTCTCACCGCCCAGCCTCTTTATGGGCAGGTCCGCCAAGCCTTGCTCGAACACATTCGCAATGGCGCATGGATGGTTGGCGATTCTCTACCGAACGAGACCTTCCTGGCGCAGCGCTTCGGCGTGAGCGTCGGCACCATCCGCAAGGCCATCGAAGGGCTGGAAAGCAGTGGGCTGGTCAAGCGCATACAGGGGCGCGGCACTTATGTGGCCGGCATCGGTTCGCACGTCTTGAAGGAGAAATTCACTCGGTTGCGCGCGAAGAACGGTCTCGCGCTTGTGTTTGGGTATGAACTCTTGGCGGTCGAACAAAAGGTCGCTTCACATGAGATTATGCAAGCTTTTGGTGCTCATTCTGATGCCGATGCCGATGCCGAGTTCATCCAGGTGCGCCAATTGATCATCGTCGATGGAGCGGTCGCGGGATTGGAGGTTTCTTACCTCAAGCCTGAACGTTTGCCGAAGTTCAAGTCGCAGATGAACTTCGGGCAAGATCTTTATCCGCTATTGGCCGACTACGGACTGATCGCGATCCGCGCCGACGACGTCTTGTCGGTTAGGGCAGCGAACCCAGTAGTCGCTTCGACGCTGGTTGTGGCGCCTGGGGAGCCGATCATGCAGGTCCAGCGGATGACGTACGGCATCGACAAGGCCCTCATTGAGTATCGGCTCTCGACCTACCGGGCGGACATTGTGAGCTATTCAGCCGACATTTGTTGATGGTTCGGAGGGCTTTGGTGCCCGATCAACTAACGAACTTCCACTTTCTCTCTCCAACCCGAAAAATTGTGGAAACTGTCACGTTACTAGAATGTGACGCACATAGGATGCAAATCGGCGCTGGTCCCCCAGGGGGACATAAACGTCTTCAGGCCATAAAGATGGAGCCGGAAGCGAATGAACGTGCTGATTGCCACGGACGCTTGGCATCCACAGATCAACGGTGTTGTTCGCACACTGCAATCGCTTGCCGAAAGCCTGCGATCGCTTGGCGTGGGATGCGCGTTCTTGACGCCCGATGGCTTTCCATCCGTTCCTTTGCCGAGCTATCCGCAGCTGCGGCTGTCTCTTCCGCGATCGCGAGAGATCGCCAGGCGGATCGAAAGTGCAAGACCTGACGCTATTCACATTGCCACAGAGGGCCCGATAGGCATCGCAGCCCGGCGTTATTGCCTTGCGCGCGGCTTGCCTTTCACGACCAGCTTCACAACCAAATTCGCCGAGTACATTTCAGCGCGGGTCCCGGTGCCGGTTTCTTGGGGGTATGGCGTTTTGCGACGCTTTCATGCGCCCGCCGCGGTGACAATGGTTTCCACTTCGTCACTGATGGAAGACTTGAGCGAGCGGGGATTCACCCATCTGCGCAAGTGGTCCCGAGGCGTCGATGTCGCGTTGTTCAATCCTGAGAAATTCGCGCCGCTCGATCTGCCGCGTCCGATCTTCCTCAACGTGGGACGCATCGCAGTCGAGAAAAATCTTGAAGCGTTTCTCGCGCTTGATCTGCCGGGTAGCAAAGTCGTCGTCGGTAGCGGACCACAACAAGAAGACCTTAAGGCACGCTATCGCGATGTGCATTTTTTGGGTGCGGCGAGCGGTGAAAAACTTGCAGCCTGCTATGCCGCGGCCGATGTTTTCGTTTTTCCAAGCCGCACAGATACCTTTGGGATTGTGCAGCTTGAAGCTTTGGCGAGTGGCGTCCCAATTGCAGCGTTGCCCGTCCCGGGCCCCCTCGACGTGGTTGGGGACGCACCAGTTGGAGTTCTCAGTGAGGACTTGCAGGCCGCCTGTATCGGCGCGCTATCAATCTCGCGCAAGGCCTGTCGCGCTTACGCATTGGAATATACCTGGGAGAAGAGCGCTCGGCAGTTTATGTCCAACATAGCTGTAATCGAGGGCACGTCGCGCCGCGCGGTGGGCGGCACTTTAGGTTTCAAACCGCAGCGCTGTAACACGGGTGCCATGTTGGCCGATTAACCGGATCGGGTTTCTTCAGTTCGAAACCAATCCGGCAAAGAAATCCCCAGATGAACTATGAGTTGAGCTACGTTTCGCCGCGCGATCCTGCCTGGCAGCGTCTGTTGATGCGCGGCATCGAAACGCTTTCAGGGCGCCAAGGGCTCTTGCCAGTCTATCACCGATGGCGCGATGAGGTTGCCGGAAAGCATCCGCAAATGATGCAAGAAGCAATGCGGATGTCGCATGTCGGTTTGGACTTGGACGCTGCGCCGAACTGGAACGTCGTCCCTGCGGATCAGCCTTTGGTAATCGTAGCCAACCACCCGTTTGGCATCGCCGACGGAATGGGGCTGCTTGCGATCGCGGAACACATCGGGAGACCCTATCGGGTGCTCGTCAACGCCGAGTTCATGAGAGTGCCGGAAATTCGCAGCATTGCGCTCCCAATCGACTTTTCAGGAGGCAGGCAAGCGCAACGCGTAAATCTGGAAAGTCGAGCGAAGGCGCGCGCACTTTTGAAAGACGGCGTGACGATTGCCGTATTTCCAGCAGGTGGTGTCGCCACCGCCGAGCGTGTCGGCGGCATCGCCGAAGAGCTCCCCTGGAAGCCTTTTGCAAGCAGCATTGTCGAGCACGCGCGGGCAAGCGTTTTGCCTGTCTATTTTCACGGCCAAAATAGCCGCCTTTTCCATTTCATAAGCCGCTACAGCACGGCCCTGCGCGTATCGCTGCTGGTTGCCGAATTCCGGCACGCCTTGGGCAGAAACGTGCGCGCCAGCATTGGCCAACTGATGTGCTATGAGGAAATAGCCACGCTTGGTGGCCGGCGTGCGATTACAGAGGAATTATACGTTCGCGTTCATCGGCTCATGCCGGGAGCGGCAGACTTGCCGCGTGAAAATTTGCTGCCGCGTCCTCACCACGAGCGGCGCAAGTGGCCTTGGGAGCAAGCTTCCCCGCTTTATCGAAGCCGAGGCAGTTCGTTGGAAACGATTACGACGCACTGACATATAGTTGTCATAAAGAGCGCCGCCGGTTGACATTGCCTGGGCAGTTGCATCCAACTGCTGCGGTTGCGAAACCTTTGAGTCTCATCCGCCATTCCAATTTTGCCGCCCATGACTTCAATCCTTTCAAGCATCGTCGAATTCGCGCAAAGCCGTCCGTTGCCGGGGCTTGTGTGGGGCCTACATTATGATGGTCAGGGAAATGTTCGCGAGCTTGCCCAAGGCGAAGCACCAGCGATGATCAACGAAGGCTGGTATTGGTTTCACTTCGGCCTCGCCGATAATCGCACTCACATGTTGCTGAGCAAGCTTTCGAACGATGCAGCGGCGCGCTTCGTCGAAATCGGTGAAGAGACGCAGCAGATTATTTTCTCCGGAGAGACCACCTACGGCACCATTGCAGACATGCAGCGTGGGTTGGATGGGAGCCGGGATCATTCTGGCTACATGCATTTCATTGCGGCAAACAACGTACTCATCACCGTACGGCGCAATGCACTCTATGGCGCTGGAGCGACGCGACAGCTTGTGTTGCGCGGCACGGCAATAGCGAGTGTGGAAGCTCTGTTGGAAAACATCATCTTCCAGATCATTGATGGGTTCGACCGCACGATCGAGCAGGTTGCCGAAGATGTCGATAGACTGGAGGACCGCGTCATAGCTGGCATCGTCAACGACGCGCGTGCACGCCTTGGTGCCAGCCGTCGTACGGTTGTGCGCATCCACAGGCACCTTTCTAGCCTTCGCACAATGCTGTTGCGGCTCAATCGGGACAGCAACAGCCCTGCGCCTGCAAGTTTTCTCGCCCTTGCTCAACACGTATGCCAGTACTCGGATCAACTTGAGCACGAGATCGCCAGCCTACGCGAACGCTCGCGGCTTCTGCATGATGAAATCGCGACCATGCTTGCGGAAGAAACGAACAGGCACCTTCAGGTCCTGTCCATACTCACGATCCTTTTCATTCCGCCGTCGTTTATCGCCGGCTTGTTCGGCATGAACCTCAAGGGCATGTTGTTTGACAATTCGGAGCACGGTTTCTTGATTGCGTGTCTGTTGACGGTAGCGGCATCGGCAATTGTGGCTTGGCTCTTGAAACGAAGCGGCATCATGGGGCGGCGCGATTACAGGTGAGAGCGGTAGAACGTTATAGGCTGTAAGATGTGACGGCAGCGAAGGGCCATTAGCTGACACTGACGTCAGATACGCGATCTTTCCTAAAGTCTCACTGCGTAATCAACTGCGCGAATTGATTAAGCATTTTAGATCGATCTTTTCTGCTACTCTTTGCAAGAATAGACTCCTCAAAGCTGAGATATGCAACAACGGCGCGCGCCCTCATCTCTGCTTCCTTGCCTTCAAAGCCCAATTCGGCGAACAGGGACCCGACAAATGCGAGTCGGCGTCTGTCTACAGTCTTGACGATTTCCGCTATTAGTTCCGGATCCTGCGCAGCCCAGGCACGAATGCTCACATCGTAGCGGGCAAAGCGTCCCTCCGAAACGGTGCGCATTAGTGCTTTCAGTCGGTCCCGCGCCGAACCTCCGAATTGAGTGACTTGCTTCATTACGGGATCCGTGAAGCGGTCGCCCCAGAACTTGACGACGCTATGGACGAAGTCGTCGCGATCTTTGAAATGCCAGTAGAAGCTTCCCTTGGTCACGCCGAGGGCCGTGCAAATCGCATCGACCCGCAGCTTGGCTTGACCTTCCAGAGCCAGAATCTCAAGCGCCTGGGCCAGCCATTCTTCCCTGCTAAGCCGCTCATTGAAGGCATTTCTTTCCGTCATTCATGCTCCATACTTTTCGGTATTGGCAGCTCTCGAAGACCGTACTATAAAGTACGGATAGAAACACTTTATTTCAAGAGTTCATTTTTGGAGGAAATTACATGGGTAACTGCAATCTCCAAGTCTCTATCGGACTCGTCATAGACCTATTTTGGGTGATGCAGGGCAGCGCATTGGCTTTTGAGCCAGATGCGCCGTTCAGGGCGCTGCAAGAGAAGCAGGCGGCTACTTGGTCAGAAGAAGACGGTAAAATTGACAAGAAGCTTGCCGCGCTGAAGGCGCGGTTCGGCAAGACGCCAAACATCATCTACATCCTAACCGACGATGTAGGTTGGGGTGAGCTTGGCTGGCAAGGTGGCGGCAAGCACCGCGGCGTTCCCACCCCGGAGCTCGACCGAATGGCCTTCGAGGGCATGCGGTTCTGGACCGCCTATTCGGAGCCGTCCTGCACCCCGACCCGCGTCGCGATCAACACCGGACGCCATCCTGTCCGAACCGGCCTGACCTCGGTCCTGTGGCCCGGAGCGAAAGAAGGACTGTCGCCGGAGGAAGTCGGCGTCGCCCAGGTTCTGTCAGACGCAGGCTACAGCACCGCCATGTGGGGCAAATGGCACATGGGCGATTTCGAAGAACATTCCCCCGAGCGGCACGGATACGACTACGCCTACTATGGCCTGTTCAACGGTGCCGTAGACGGGTGGCCGACAGCCTACGACTTCTATAAGAAGAACATGCCGCAGCCGACCACGCCGGCGTGGTACGATTTCCCCGGTAACGAGAAGTATAAGGATATCACAGGGATCGACATCAACATCGCCGGTTATGTCGGCGAGAAAGGAAAGGGACGCAAACCGATCGAAGGCGCAGCCGGCGTCCCTGGAGTGGGTCGCGAGGAGGCGTTCGAAAAGGAATCGATCAAGCAAATCCTCGCCTACGTTCACGATAAGGCCATCAGCGACAAACCGTTCTTCATCTATTGGGCGCCCTACGCCCAGCAAGTGCACGGTTCGGAGGAATACAAGAACGCCCCGTTCGTCGATCACGCCAACGCCCAAGCCTCTTTCATGGCCATGCACAGCGCGCAGGTCGGGCGCTTGTTAGAAACGCTGAAAAAAGAGGGCATTGCGGAGAATACACTCGTCGTCTGGTGGAGCGACAACGGACCGATGTACGGGTTCTGGCCGACCTCAGGCTATTCCTGGCTGAAAGGCGGCAAGGGTGCGGTGACCGAGGGTGGCGTTCGGGTCCCAGCGATGGCCTGGTGGCCGGGCATGATCGCGCCGGATCAGGATCCAGTTGACATGATCCATGTCACAGACCTTTACACCACCGCGGCCCGATTGGCCGGCGCGCTCGGCAAAATGCCTTCGGACCGTGTCATCGACGGCATCGACCAAACGGCGCTGCTCATAGACGGCGAAGGGCATGGTCGCCGCAACTACATCTTTTATTATAGCGGCGAGAATCTCGCCGCCGTGCGGTGGATGGACATCAAGGCGATCGTCAAGGGGGGAAGTCACGGCGGGCTTCCGGGCCTCGACATATGCAA
Source organism: Hyphomicrobiaceae bacterium (assembly GCA_041397645.1). Taxonomy (NCBI): domain Bacteria; kingdom Pseudomonadati; phylum Pseudomonadota; class Alphaproteobacteria; order Hyphomicrobiales; family Hyphomicrobiaceae; species Hyphomicrobiaceae bacterium. Next base: position 1,725,756 of record JAWKWE010000004.1, read on the forward strand.
CGTCGTGCGCGATCCGGGCGAGCAGTTCTGCTCGATGTATCCCTACCTGTGGGCGGTCACCCCGTTCCAGAACCTTGTGAAGACTCACTTCGATCTGATCAAGGCGTTTCCCAATCGCAAGCCGGAAATTCCAGAGGAGGCGGCTCTCACACCCCACGATTAGATCAGAACCGCATGACCGAACCGCCTCGGCGTCCGTATCGCCGGTCCACTTCCCTCCCCCCGAAACGGACCGGCTTTCCTTTAGCCAGGCAATCCACCGCATCGTGCGCGGCGGATCGTTAGTTCGTAGTTGTTGTCCGCTTTGGGTCTTGGTTGTGTGAGAACGCAATGGGGCGGTTACAGGCCGTTCGTTCGGGCTGATGGTAGCTTGGAATTCCGAATTCGGCGCGGTAATTCTCCAGTTCGCACTCAGATTATGCTTTGAACGCCGCAAGAAGTGTCATCCGGGCCCAATCGGCGCCGGTCAGGCGCGCACTGCCGCCATCAGTCCCCTCACTCCGACGATGTTCAGCACGCGCGTCAGATTGTAGGCGAGCACGTGCAGCGCCATTTCCGAGGCGACTCTCGGCAACGTCTTCATCAGGAAGTGGGTTGCGCCCATGCGCATCTTCATCGTGCCGAACGGGTGCTCGACAGTCTCGCGGCGACGGCGCATCGCCTGCGGGTCGATGTCGAGCCGCTCTTGCACGGCGTCGAGAACATGCTCGTGCTCCCATCGTGAGACTCGCCGTTCGTTGCTGGTCGTGCAGACCATCACGGCCGCCTACAATCTGGAAGTGGCGAACGCTGCCCGGCGCAAGGCCGCGCACGAGGCAGGGCTTGCGTAAGTCGCCCAGCGCGATAACGCACTGTCACGCAGCGCTTAGTGGTTGCCCAATGGTTGCCCGCGCCTCTACGAAGCGCTGCCCACTTTTGATATGTCCTTGAAACAATTGGTGGGTGATGAAGGACTCGAACCTTCGACCCGCTGATTAAGAGTCAGCTGCTCTACCAACTGAGCTAATCACCCGCCGGCCAACCCCGGACCATACGGCCTTTCAGGATGGCAAAGGGGCCCTCGAACAGGGCCCCGGTCGCGTGCGTCTAGCATCGCTAGGGGGGCTTGTCCAGCCCGCCCGTGAAATTGTCCCAAACCACCGGGAATCTTCACCAAAACCTGCCCACATCCTTGCGCCGGATTCCCTCGGCGCCGTGGACATGCGCTGACATGGCGAGCCCCAGACCGATCATCAGTGTCATCATGGAGGTGCCGCCGTAGGAGACCAGCGGCAAGGGTACGCCCACGACCGGAACCAGCCCCGTGACCATGGCGACGTTAATGAAGACATAGACAAACAGCGTCACCGCGCTGCCAGCAATTACGAGACGGCCAAAACGGTTCTGACAACGCCACGCCGCGGTCACGAGAAGCGCGATCAGGAGTGCAAACAGCGCAAGTAGCACCGCAAGCCCAACGAAGCCCCATTCCTCCCCTAGAATAGTGACAATGAAGTCCGTGTGCTTCTCCGGCACAAAGTCGAGCTGACTCTGGGTGCCGAGCAAAAACCCCTTACCCGAAAAACCGCCCGAGCCAATGGCGATTTTAGATTGAGCAATGTGGTATCCCGCACCGAGCGGATCGAGATCGGGATTGAGAAACGTCTCAATGCGACGGCGCTGGTAGTCGTGCAGATTGTCCCAGATGAATGGCGCCGCCGCGACCGCGCCCGCGACCCCTGCCAGAAAATAGAACAGCGAGACACCCGACAGGAACATGAGCGACAAGCCCACCACCGCAAACAACATGGCCGTGCCTAAATCCGGCTGGCGCAGCGTGAGTGCGACGGGCAGCGCGATCATGACCAATGGAATTGCCACCCACAGCGGGCGGGAGACGCGCTGAACGGGCAGCCATTGATAGTAGCGCGCCAACGCGGCCACAAGCGTAAGCTTCATCAGTTCGGAAGGCTGAAACGTCATGCCGCCAAAACTCAACCACCTACGCGCTCCAAGCGCCTCGATGCCAAAGAACGGAACCAAGGCCAACGCTATGACGGCAATTGCATAAGTCGGATAGGCAGCCTGCAACCAAACTTCGGTGCGCACCATAGCCATCACCAGAACGATTGCGGCGGCAATCAAGAACCGCAACGCATGACGTTCCGCCCAGGGCTGAAATGACCCGCCCGAAACCGAATAGAGCGCAGCACAGCCAATCGAAGCAATTAGGCCGGCGACAATCAACACAGGCCAATTGACGTGCCACAGCTTCGCTGTGAGCGTCTGTGGCGTTGCTGGACCCGAAGAGTACGACATGGCGCCTCCTAGCCCTGATCCGGATCTTGATGGTCGACGTCGCGCCCTTGCGCACCTCCCCCAGGTAGCGAACCCGCAGGGTCAATCTGCAAGACGCTGTCGAGCACATCCCGCGCCAAGGGCGCTGCTACGGAGCCCCCCGCACCACCATGCTCGATCACGACGGCGATCGCATATCGCGGGTCATCGGCAGGCACATAGCCTACAAACAGCGCGTGATCGCGTTTCTCCCACGGCAGATCATCTTGTGGCGCATTCGCAGAGTGAGAATGAATCTGGGATGTCCCGGTCTTGCCGGCAACCAATGGCCTTCCCTCGCCGAGCGCGGCGTTGCGGCCGGTGCCGCCCTCTTCGTTGACAACGGCATGCAGACCGTCGCGTACGGCTTTCAACTTGGCCTCGTCCAAACCCAATAACGGGAAATCACCAGCGCGCGGATTGTCCGAATATTTGATGATCGACGGTTCCACGAAGCGGCCGGTTGCCAGCCGCGACGCCATGACGGCAAGTTGTAGCGGATTGGCCAGCATGTACCCTTGTCCGATGCCCGCCAAAACCGTTTCACCCGCGAGCCAGCCGGCGTTCAATTTGCCCCGTTTCCAATCCGGATCTGCCACCAGTCCGGCTTTCTGCTGAGGCAGTCCGCAATTGTAAACCTCACCCAGCCCCAACATGCGGGCCATGTCCGCGATCGCGTCTATGCCCAAGCGCCTCGCGAGTTCGAAAAAGTAGACATCACAACTCTCGCGCAACGCCTCATGCATACTCACGGAACCATGACCGCCGCGCTTCCAGCAACGATAGCGATGGTCGGCAAGATCGAAATAGCCGCGGCACGTCACCTTATCGTCAGACCTGATTGCACCCATATGCAGGCCCGCAAGAGCGGTCGCCATCTTGAACGTGGAACCGGGAGGATACTGTCCGCCGATCGCGCGATTGAGCAGCGGCTTTTCCTTGTCGGCCACGAGTTGCCGCCATGCAACGTCATCCGCGGCATCCGTTACCAAAGCCGGGTCATAAGAAGGTGTGGAGGCCATTGCGACGATCTCGCCGCCCTTCACGTCGAGTACGACGCAAGCACCGCGGCGTTCGTTACGCAATCTTTCGAATACGACCCGTTGCAGGTTCGTATCGATGGTCAGCCGCACGTCGCGGCCCGGCACGGGATCGCGGACTTCCAAGCGACGCATCATCCGCCCGCGTGCATCGACCTCTATTTTCTGCACACCGCCATCGCCGCGCAGTTCCTGCTCCAAGCCGGCCTCCACACCGGTCTTGCCGATGCGCACATCGGGCATGCGTGTAAGCGCATCGTCATCGATGCTGAGACGTTCAACGCTTCCCACGTAGCCAACGACATGGCCAGCCGCCATGCCTGCCCGGCATCGCCGACGCCAGGCGACTTCGGTGCGAATGCCAGGAAGCTGAGGGGCATAGAGATTAATCCGCGCGAGCAGATCGAAGGTGATGTCGGACGCAATCGTAATCGGCGTGTTACGGCTCTGACGTTTTGCACGCTTGGCGATCTGCTCGACCTCGTCCTGCTGCAACGGCACGAAGCGTCGGAACCGATCGAGCACGCCCCGCACGTCGCCTGCGAGCGCCGGTGTCAACGTGACGCGAAAGGTCTCTTCGTTGTCGGCGAGCACCACCCCATTACGGTCGACGATACGGCCACGCTTGGGGATCAAGACCTGAAGGCTGGTGCGGTTCTCATCGGCGAGCGGATCGTAGCGGCCTTCATCCAGAACCTGGAGCTGGAATAGCCGCCACGCCACCGCCGAGAACCCAAGCAACTGCGCGCCGCCCATGAGGATGGCACGCCGCGTGAAGGTGCGCCGCGCCTGGCGTTCCTCGTTATCGTGCTCGAACATGGCAGACATTTGCCTATCCTCCCCGAGACAACGACATGTCCTCGCGCGGGCCGTATGGCGCATCGAGGATGTGGAGAACAGGAACGATCACGATTGCCGCCAGCGCCGCCAGACCAGCGCCGCGCACGTAGGGTTGCCAGTCTAGTAATTCCAGGAAGTAGAGCGATGCGACAGCCCAGCCGAGAGCGGCGATTACAACCAGCGAGGCAGCGAAATTCGCCAGACGAACCAACTTGCCACGCCGGCCGGTGTCCTGACCCAAAACGCCGAGCGTATAGGCTGCGAGATAGATCAGCGGCCAGTAGCCGAGCGGCCCGTGTGTGAAGACGTCGAGCAAGAGCCCAGCCATGAAGATCGCCCACTCAGGGATCGCTTGCGGCCGCCGCAACGCCCAGTAATGGATCGCGACAACCGGCAGCATCGGGAGGAAGAAACGATCTTCGGTCGGCAAGCCCCAAGGCAGCGCCGCAATCACCGTCAGCAAAGCGACGGACAGTATGGGCACGACGTAGCCGAGTGCCCTCATCGGCCGGACCTCTTCAATCCAGAAGAAGTCTGCCGCAAATCTTGGGCTTCGCAACCAGACCCTGAACGAGTGCGCGCGCTCATTTCCGCGACCCCACGGCCGCAGGAATCGGACTTGGGAACCGCTCGCTTTGGATCGGCATTCCCACTTTTCCCGTCGCCTTGCCTTGGCTGTCGCCGAAGACATCCTGAGCGGCGTTGTTGTAAAACAGGACGCTGAGATATTCGAGCACGTCGAGCTCAGCACGCAGCTTGACGCGGGGCGCCGACGGATCGCCGATCACGGCGCCAATTCGCAGGCCGCGCGGGAAGAACCCACCTGTACCCGAGGTTGCCACCAGGTCGCCTGGTGCTATGGTCGCCTCAGGCGGAAGAAACAAGAGTTTGGGTTGGGGACCGTTGTCGCCAGCCATAATGGCGCGAACCGCCGACTTGCCAACCACAACCGGAATGCGGCTGTTGAGATCGTTGAGCAACAGCACGCGCGACGACGATACCCCAGTCTCGATCACGCGACCGACGAGGCCATCCGCGTTGACAACGGGATAGCCTTCGCGGATCTTGTGGGCCTCGCCCGCATCGATCATGACGCTGCGTACGAAGGCGCCGCTCGAGTCCGCGATGACGCGGCTCGTCACGAAATCTATTTTTGGAGCTTCGACCGTCTTGGTCAGCGCTTCCAGATGCGCCAGCTTGCGCTCCAATTCGCGCGCACGCCATTCCCAATTGGCAAGCTTCTGGTTCTCAAGCTTCAGACGGCGCAGCTCTTCCGTCATATCGACCTGAGCCGCGATCTGGCGTCCAACATGGCGCACCGGCTCCAATGGCACCATGGCGGCCTGCAAAATCGGGCTCATCCACTCTGCAATCCGCCAGCGCGCCTCTGCGAGCGCGGAATGATTGAGGCGGCTCAACAGCAACAATCCCAGACATAGTAATACCAGGGCAGGCAAGACCACGCGAATGCGTCCGTTTGCGGCAGGCTCAGAGCCGCGGCGCGTAAGGTTCAGCTTGTCGTGTCTTAGGCGGCTCATTCTCTCAATCCTGAAGGCCCGCGCGTTTGCGCTACTTCGTCCTGTGACGTGCGGCTCAAGGCTTGATCAGCAGATGCTCTCTCTCCTTGAGGTTGGCCAGAACAGCCGCCGACCCCTCGATGACGCAATTCTGTGGCTTTTCCGGAATGATGCACGGAATGCCGATGCGCCGCTCCAACTCGACGTCGAGCTTGGACAAGTTGGCGCCGCCGCCTGAAAGCGAGATACCACGTTCACACACATCCGTCGAAATCTCCGGCGGAAGATCCTCAATGGCGCGCTGTATGAATTCGGCGATCTCCTCCACCGTATCTTCCAGCGCCTCGGCAATGTCGTGCGGTCCGAGAACGACGGTCTTGGCCATCGCTTGGCGCAAATCGCGCCCCCGGATGAAAATCTCAGCCGCTTCACCGTTAATGGCGCGCGATGCGGACCCGGCCTCGATCTTAATGCGTTCGGCATTGGCTTCGCCGATAAGAAGCTGATGCTTACGGCGAACGAAGCGCACAATCGCCTCATCCATAGCATTGCCCGCGCACCGCAGCGAGCGGGCCTGGACGACGCCACCCAGCGATAGGACGGCAATATCAGTGGTACCACCGCCGATATCGACCACCATCGAGCCTGTCGGCTCATCGACCGGAAGGCCCGCGCCCAGCGCCGCAGCTACCGGCTCCTCAATCAGGAAAACCTTACGCGCACCCGCCGACAAGGCCGTTTCATAAACCGCGCGACGTTCCACCGGTGTTGCACCCGCCGGCACGCAGATCAGAATGCGTGGACGCACGAACTCCAACATGCTCTTGGTGCGCTTGATGAACTGGCGCAGCATTTCTTCGGTGGCGACGAAATCGGCGATAACGCCATCGCGCATCGGACGAATGGTCTCGATGCTCTCGGGCGTGCGCCCAACCATCATCTTCGCCTTGTGGCCAACGGCGAGAACGTCGCGCACACCGCCGCGCGAGCGAATGGCGACGACAGAGGGCTCGTCAATGACGACGCCGCGACCAGCCACATGCACCAGCGTGTTGGCCGTTCCCAAATCAATGGCAATGTCCTCCGACAGCACGCTGCCGACACCAAAACGCAACATATTGTACGACCGAGGCCCCTCGACACTCACGACACGCTTCTGGGTTCACCATCGGCCGGCATGGCGTGCCCTTACTGCTGGGATGCTCTTTTCAGGAACAACACTGTCGAAAGCAAGGCGCGCAAGCCGCCCTTCCGCCAACAGCCTTCATGGATCCATTGACGAGGCCAATTCCTCCCAAGCGCCCGGATCATACCCTTAAGTCCATGACACGCAAATTCAAACGCGCCGGAAGGTGTTGTCCTCCCGGCGCGTTTGCTTAATGGCTCAGGCTCGCTTCAGGTTGCGGATGCTCCTGATTTTTGAGCGTCTTAGACTGCTTGCTGGGCCTGCGCGAGCTTCTGGCGCTTGACCATCAGTTTGCTCAAAGCGGCGACGTAGGCCCGGGCGGAGGCAACGAGCGTATCGGGGTCAGCCGAGCGGCCCGTGACCATGCGGCCATCCTCTTCCAGACGCACGGAAACCTCGGCCTGGGCATCCGTGCCCTCGGTCACCGCGTGGACCTGATAGAGATCCAGCCGCGCGTCATGGGGCACCAGCTGCTTGATGGCGTTGAAGGTTGCGTCAACAGGTCCATTACCCGTGGCCTGCACCGTCTTTGCCTGGCCAGCGATGTTGAGCGTCAGAGTGGCCGTTTGCGGTCCCATCGTGCCTGCGATCACTGTCAGCGACTCGACCTTGAACTCGTCGTTGCGATGCGCGACGCCTTCATCGACCAGCGCCTCGATGTCCTCGTCGTACACGTGCTTCTTGCGATCTGCGAGCGCCTTGAAGCGATTGAATGCATCCTCGAAGGAATTTTCGCCCAAGTCGTATCCCAGCTCCTTGAGCTTGGAGCGGAAGGCGGCGCGGCCCGAATGCTTGCCCATGACGAGCGACGACTTGCCCACGCCGACGCTCTCGGGCGTCATGATCTCATAGGTCGACGTGTTCTTGAGCACGCCATCCTGATGGATGCCACTCTCGTGCGCGAACGCATTCCGCCCGACGATGGCCTTGTTGTACTGGACGGGGAAGTTCGTCACCGCAGACACGAGCTTGGAGGCGCGCGCCAGCATCTCCGTCTTGATGCCGGTACGGTATGGCAGGAGATCAGGGCGCGTGCGGATAGCCATGACGACTTCCTCCAGCGCTGCGTTACCGGCCCGCTCCCCCAGTCCGTTGATGGTGCACTCGATCTGACGTGCCCCCGCCCGCAGACCGGCCAGCGAGTTGGCAACCGCAAGGCCCAGATCGTCATGGCAATGCGTAGAGACCACCACCTTGTCCATGCCCGGCACGCGCGTTTTCAGCATCATGATGAGGTCGTAGTATTCCTCCGGCGTGGCATAGCCCACGGTGTCAGGAACATTGATGGTTGTTGCGCCCGCCTTGATGGCAGCCTCCACGACACGGCACAGATAGTCGTGCTCTGTGCGGGTGGCATCCATTGCGCTCCACTCGACGTCATCGGTGAAGCCACGCGCACGCGAGACCGAAGCGATCACGCGCTCATGAACCTGCTCCTGATCGAGCCCCAGCTGAAATTGGCGATGCAGCGGCGACGTACCGATGAATGTGTGGATGCGGCCGCGCCTGGCGGGTTTGATTGCTTCGCCTGCCCGGTCGATGTCGGCGGGGTTGGCGCGCGCCAGACCGCAGATCACCGAATTCTTGGCGAGTTTGGCGATCTCGCAGACAGACTCAAAGTCGCCATCGGACGCGATGGGAAATCCCGCCTCAATAATATCGACGCCCATATCATCCAGGATCTCCGCGACTTGGAGCTTTTCCTCGAAGGTCATTGTCGCGCCGGGACACTGCTCGCCATCGCGCAGCGTGGTGTCGAAAATCACGACTTGGTCGTGCTGATTGGTGCTAGCTGTCGTCATAGGATATCTCGTCCTTACCGGGCCTGCCGCGCAACGCGCGGGCATCCCTCATGCCATCTTATGCCAAGTGTTCCTTTCGAGCCTCCCCTGAGCGCCGGCCGGACACCAGTCCGGTGCCAATGGCTCAGGGGCCGATAAGGCTCGTAAGCGACAGCGTAAGGAGCCCGACCTGTGCCGGACGCGCGCAAATCACCGACGCCGACATTGAACGGCCAGCGGTCAACGCCGAGCACGCCTCCGCCGGGCCACCCGTAGGGCGGCCATCGCGGCGCTCAAAGGACGTTACACGGCGCATTTGCTCTGCTGCCTGATTGTTGTGCATAAATTCTGGTCAAGGAAGCTCACCCAGCACGTGGGCGCCAGGGAACCTTAAGACCAATAAGCCTAAGAGAGCCTGAAAAAGCAAGCTTGGAGTTGCACACATTCCTCCAAACACATGATTTCATCACAGATCCGCGGCCAGTTTGCCGCACGAATTGCCTTCATCCAGCCGACGGAGTACGCGGTTAAGATCGTTTTCCCAACAGTATCGCCGGTCTTTGAGCCGCTTCTTGTGAGCCATGGGGCGCGGCGGTCCATTGTGCGTCAACCCCCTTCACCGGGCTTCAGGATGGAGCCGGTCAACTCGGCATGAACGTAAGGACACATTTTGATGACAGTTTCCGCTATCGACGCTCCCCGAACGTACTCACGCGCAATGCTCTGGCTTCACTGGGGCATCGCCTTGCTGATCGCAGCAGCGTTCGCGACCATCGAGTTCCGCGAGTTCTTTGAAAAGGGCACACCGGTCCGCGAGGGGCTGAAAACGGTTCACTTCTTCATCGGCATCAGCATTCTCGCGTTCGTCATTGTGCGCCTTGTCCTGCGCGCGACCCAAACTGCGCCTGCTATCACCCCGCCGCCACCCGCTTGGCAGACGGGCTTGTCGCATCTCATGCACACCGCGCTTTACGGTTTCATGCTCGCGTTGCCGATTTTAGGATGGCTGACGTTGAGCGCGGCGGGCAAGCCCATTCCATTCGGACTGCCCGCATTGGTCGAGCAGAGCAAAGACGCCGCCGGCTGGTACAAGGATCTCCATCACGAGTTGGGTGAGATTCTCTACTACGTCATCGGCCTGCACGTCGCTGCGGCGCTCTTTCATCATTACATGGTGAAGGACAACACGCTAAAGCGCATGGTGCCGGCCTTGAACCGCGCCTCCACCTGAGCCGCTGCATTACTCGTCGGCCACGTCACTAAAGCAAAACGCGGACCCAAACGGGCCCGCGTTTTTTTGTATGAGCAAAAGGTGCGGCGGCTTCAGAGGTTGAGCGTGCCTTGAGCCACCCGCACGACATGGCCGCCAATGCGAACGCCAGTCAATTTGTCCCCTTCGATCGTGATCGCCAACGAAATGCTGCTCGGGCGACCCATCTCGATGCCTTGCTCGATCTGAAGCTTGTGCGTTCCCTCGGTCAGATCGTCGAAATGATAGACGACACGGGCAAAGCCGATGGATGCCGATCCGGTGGCCGGATCCTCTGGAACGCCCACGTCAGGTGCAAACAGACGGGCATGAAATGCCGAATGCGAGCGCACGCATTGGCGCGTGTACAGGTAGACCCCCATGATGCCCTTGTCGGTCACGACGCGACTCCAGTGCCCCGCAGTCACGCGGACCTTGGACATGGCTTCCAGATTGGCGATCGGCACATAGGCGAAGACGTTTGCATCGCGCACCACTGTCGGTTTGTGATTTTCAAACCCGATCTCGCTGGCGATCAGTCCAAGGGCTGCTGCCAACTCATCGCGCTGGCCGAGGGTCTCGACTTCTCCGGGCAACTTGGGCGCGTCGAACTCGCCGAATGCGCCAGCACCTGCACGCAGCCGCACGCCAACGCGCACGCTGCCAATCTCCTCCTCAAGTGCGATGATCGCATCCCGCTCGCCGTTGACGACCGGCATCCGCAGCTCCGCGAGCAACGCAGCCGTTCCCAGCGTAGGATGGCCCGCGAACGGCACTTCGCGTGTGGGCGTAAAGATGCGGATCTTGGCTGTATGACCGGGCGCGGTCGGCTTGCGCACGAAGACAGTCTCAGAAAGATTGAATTCGCGCGCGATGGCCTGCATCTCACCGGCCGTTAACCGGTCTGCCTCATGCACAACAGCAAGAGGGTTTCCGCCGAGCGCGCGCTCCGTGAATACGTCCAGAATGTAGTAGTCGAGCGCCATGCACTGCTCCTAAAGCCCGCCCTGTGGCAAAGCGGCGGCACCATGGGCCAAAGGCATGTTTCAGCCAAGCGCTTTTTTTGAAGCACGGCCGTGCGGAAGGAGCGCCAATGCTTCGCTAATCGAAGGACCATGCAAACGAAGAGGCCAACAGCACGCGCGCATAGTGTGCCATCGCCAGCCCTTCCATGTCTGCGGGGCTTTTGAGAACGACAACCTCGGCAAGCTCCGGATTACTCTCTGCGGCAATGTGCGCATGAACGCGTTGCACAAGATCGTCGGCGCCGAGCGGCGAGACATAGGGGACCGCAAACGAAACGTGGGCGGCAACCTGGGTGACCAGAAACCCATGCTGCGGTGTAACCGCCGACGCATCAAGACCAGTCTCTTCAGCAAGCTCTCGCGCGACGCTCCCGCGCACGTCGATCTGGTGATCCTCCGACACATCGCGCGCATCGATAAATCCGCCCGGAAGATAGGCCAGCCCCTCATTGATATTGCCCGGCATCTGCCGCCCGAGGATGACGTAGCCTTCGCGCGAACGGATCAGAGCCGAGCCAAACCCGTCGCGCACCTGAGCCTCGTCCGGATAGCCCTCGTCGCGCCAGTAAAGGTAGTCCTTGAACTCGGTAGCGAGAAAGTCTGCGGTGGCATGACCGTCTTCGATATGAAGTCCATTCAGTACGTGCACGACGCCGTTGAAGAAATTCGGATTGGCCGCACATGCCATCCGCCAGTGATCGGCGATGACCTCGCGATGGTTATGGGCATAACGCCAGGTGCCCGAAACGAGGTGCGCATTTAACGATTCTATCCGCACCACACTCTCGACGGCACTCGCTGTGGTCTTCATTTCCAGATCGCTGTCCTTCTGAGTATCGCGCAATTCACTGTTCCACCGCAGACCATGCGTGTACGCAACGAATTGCCGCCAAATCGCCTAATTGGGCAAAACTCCGGTTGCCGAAGTTGACGTCGGGCCAAATGCTCAACGCCTTTATATAACGGCATATTTCAAGGTAGCGGTCTGGGGAAAATTTCATGAGCCGCGATGTTTGCGCACTTTGGCCATCGTGACGTCAGATTCCAACCGTCTATTTCCATCAACGACGTCGCGCGGGGGTGACAGTCAAGGACTGAAGACGACGGAAAGCACCGCTTCCTGTCTAATTACCGAATGATGTTGCGTTCGTCCGCTCGCCGGGGAAGGCGCAAGGCGCGCAACTGTGAAGGGGTCGTTGGGGGTTTTCTATTTCGTAGAACAAGGATGTCGATCCATTCGTCCAGCATCCGGCGGCAGCGCGTCATGCAAAGCCGTTGGTGACGGGCAGCGGAGGTCCCCGCTCCTCCGCTGCCCGTGTTAGCCTTCTGCGGTTTCCCGGGTTTCGGGATATGCGGAAAGCTGGCAAAGCTCGCTCGCGCTGTTCAAGCCACAACCCTCCCCAAGGATGGCAGCGCGAGCGGTTTTTCCTCTCTAGTGCGGTTCCTTCTTCAGCGCGTCAGTAATTCTTGATTCATAGGCACCCGGTGATGGTCGAGCCGCATTTGACGTAGTGGTTGAGCGCCTCCCACTCGCAGCACGGCTCCTCTTTCCTGCAGATCCATACCGTGCGCTCGCCGTCCCCGAATCTCATTTTGCAGAGCTTCTCGCCAGGACGCACCGAACGGGTCGGCTTTGGCCACCCCTTCATAGACCGCGCCTCACCTTCCGCCGCCATCACCGAACCAGAAACGGCAAAGGTGCCGGACAAAGCTGCTGCGATCAAAAAGCGTTTCAGCATGTGCGGCTCCCTTTAGAACGCATGGGGCATATCTCACCGGCGTCTTGTGTACTCATCGGGTGGATACGTCGCGTATCGTGCACAAGCTGACAGCGCGCGCTAGAGCGCACGAGCCGCAACAAACCGAAATCTCTTATGCTGGCGATGAATTTTACTTCAAAAGAACCCAGCCCGCGATCAGTGCTGCTGTGATCGAATAGATAATCAGAAGCACAAATCCCCACCTGTGATCGCCACGGGATATCGCCACGTCTTCCGCCGTGCCCTTTTCTTCGCCTTGCCAGGACGTCACCACGACCCTCAAAAGGGATGCGATAATGAAGGCATAGGACAGCATGTAGATCTTATCGAGCATGGTGAAGTAGTCGGCATCAGGCAGCGACGCGGCCGCCGTGAGCTGAATGGCCACCAAAGTCAGCAGTGCGGTGATCGCAAGCCCTATGCGGCCTTCGACAAAGTGCGGATTGACGAAGAATACCAGCGTCGCGCACAGCACGATAAGCAGTATCGGCACAAACGTCTTGATCGCGAGCGTGAACATCGGCCGCGTGATGGGCACGGACAGTATAACCCGAGAATAGCTCTCAGCTTCGGGCATCGACAGATCTCCGAAGTCTGTCGGATATTTATAGGGCTCGATCTCCAGGCGCGGCTTGCCTATGTGAAAACCCGGCAATGTCAGCTTCGGATTGATCGTAAGGGCGCGCGTGTCGGCGATGAATCTCTGCTCGGCTGCGCCTGAGACGGAGTCCTCGACAACGAACTCCAGCGTCTGACGATCGAAAGGATACTTCTCGAAGCGGAATTTTTTTGCGAACCGTCCCTGGTAGCGAATGATGTTGTAGAGCGTGCCGTCAGGCATTTCCTTTGGCGCATCCAGCAGCACGGTCTTTTGCTGCGACTCCGGATCGAAGATGTTCATGAACTCGAGGCTCTTGATCGGATCGAGGTCCTTGCTCCGCCAGCGAAGCCAAAGATAGAGATCCACGACATAGCTGTCAGTCTTGAAGTCGATGTCCTGAATATCATTGATGTAGACGCCGATGGTGACGTCGGCGGGCGCCTGCGGTGCTGCGGGAAGCGCACGGGCAGCCGGCTCCTTGATGGCGGGGTCCGGTTGCGCAGGCTTATGTTGCTCAGAAGCAGGGGGTGACGCGTACTCTTGCTGCTGCGCCGGCGGGCTTGCATCCTGGGCAAAGGTGCTTGAGTGCAGAGCGAACAACATTCCGGCTGAGAGCACGCACGTACGAAAAGCAAGAAAGAGCCGCCCAGCGATACTCGTCTTCTCCTCTCCCAACTTACCCAAGCGCCGCCATTCAACCAGAACATCAACCATTCGACACATCCCGCTGCTGAAGCACGCAAACTTAACGCCAAATGCCTAGCCTTCAAGCCGCTGGCCGCGTGGAGCAAAAATGAAGCGGCCGCCGAAATGCCTCGGCGGCCGTTCAATTTCTTACGCTTGGCCGTTAGGCCGAAGTATTAGTTGCGGCCCTTGTCGACCAGCTTGTTCTTGGCAATCCACGGCATCATGCCGCGCAGCTTGGAGCCAACCTCTTCGATCTGATGGGCGTCGTTGAGGCGGCGCGTTGCCTTGAAGCTCGGCTGACCGGCCTTGCACTCCAGCATCCAATCGCGCGTGAAGCGGCCACTCTGGATGTCCTGGAGAACGCGCTTCATCTCCGCCTTGGTTTCCGGCGTGACGATACGCGGACCAGTTTTGTACTCGCCGTATTCGGCGGTGTTGGAGATCGAGTAGTTCATGTTGGCGATGCCGCCCTCATAGATGAGGTCGACGATCAGCTTCACCTCGTGGAGGCATTCGAAGTAAGCCATCTCGGGAGCGTAACCCGCTTCCACGAGCGTCTCGAAGCCTGCACGGATCAGCTCAACAAGGCCACCGCACAGCACTGCCTGTTCGCCGAACAGGTCGGTCTCACACTCTTCCTTGAAGGTCGTCTCGATCACGCCCGAACGGCCACCGCCGATTGCAGAGGCATAGGAGAGGAACAGGTCGTGAGCGTTGCCGCTCTTGTCCTGATGGATGGCGATGAGGCAAGGCACGCCGCCGCCCTTTTGATATTCGCCACGCACCGTGTGGCCGGGGCCTTTCGGCGCGACCATACCGACATCGAGATCCTCACGCGGCTCGATCAGATTGAAGTGGACGTTGAGGCCGTGCGCGAACATGAGGGCGGCGCCCTTCTTCATGTTGTCGTGCAGATGCTCGCGGTAGATGTCGCCCTGCAGCTCGTCGGGCGTCAGCATCATGATGACGTCGGCCCACTTGGCGGCCTCGGCCACGTCCATCACCTTCAGCTTTTCCTGCTCGGCCTTCTTGGCGGAGGACGAACCCTTGCGCAGCGCAATCGCAACTTCCTTGACGCCGCTGTCGCGCAGGTTGAGCGCGTGGGCATGTCCCTGGCTGCCATAGCCGACGATGGCGACCTTCTTGGACTTGATCAGGTTGATGTCGGCATCACGATCGTAATAGACGCGCATGGGCGGCCTTTCGGGTTTCCCGGTCGAAATTCGATTCAGCGGGGATAGGTTGAAGATAGAACCGGAATGGGACGCGCGCGTCACCACCCCAAATCTCGCGCCGGAACCTAACCATATCGCCCGGCGCTTTCAACGCCTGCGAAGGGGCTAATTTGCGCCTTTTTGCCCTCCGAAGCGGTCCGCGACGACATAGCGTTAACCCCGCCTCAACCTCAAAGGCGGCAAACTGGCTTTGAACCGGTTCGAACTTTTCTATTCAAGGCCCAACGTTATGCCGCGGTTGTATAGTGTTATCCCCCTTATGGCTGCTCTAGCCGTCGCTGGTTGCGGGAAAGGCGAGCGGAAGAGCGCAGCGAGCATTCCCCCGGCTGAAAAGGCCATTTACATGTCGACCGCGGACTGCGTGAACGGCGGAAAATTGACGGCCGAAGTCTGCTCGATCCTCGTCGACAGAGCGGTCAAAATCCACGAACAGACCTCCGAAACCTTCAAGGGCCTGCGATCCTGCGAGGAAGCTTCCGGCCCCGATCGCTGCGAACGTGACATGAATGGCACGTATCGGATGCGCATGCAGGCGTTCCTCTTCGAGTTTGGTGGCGGCAAGCAGCCAAATGCAACGCCGCTTTACCCCTCGATCGAAGGCAAGGTTGGCTTCCGCGATACAAAGAAGAAGGCCGTGGCAGCTCTCGACGACAACATGATCGTCTCGCAGCAATCGCTGCAGGTTGCCTACGAAAATTCCAAAATCGGCAAGCGCCGCTAAAATCTTCTCGCGACGAAGCCTAACAGATCGACGAGGCTGAAGCTCCCGCTATCGAGCGGCTGCGTCGGCGCTAACATGCCAGATCTTGTTGCCGACATCGTCGGCCACCAGCAGACCTCCCTTGCCATCAAGCGTCACGCCGACCGGGCGGCCACGCGCCTGGCCCTTCTCATTGAGAAATCCACCGAGCACCACACTCGGCGCCCCGGATGGCTTTCCGTCTACAAACGGCACAAAGATGACGCGATAGCCGGTCGGCACGGTGCGATTCCAACTACCATGCTGGCCGATGAAAGCACCCGATACGTATGCGGCGCCTAGCGTCTTACCGTCCGAGAACGCAAGTCCGAGCGAGGCCGTATGCGCGCCTAGCGCATAGTCAGGCATTTCTGCTTCCGGCACTTCACCCGACTTCGGGTTCGGCGCGCGATCATCGAGATGCGTCGCGTAATACTTCTGCGGCCAGCCGTAAAACGCCCCATCCTTTACATGTGTCAGATAGTCGGGAACGAGGTTGTCGCCCAGCTCGTCGCGCTCGTTGACGACGGTCCAGAGTTCATCCGTGCCTGTCTTGAAATCCATGCCCACGGGATTGCGCAGTCCGGTTGCGAACGACCGTGCCTTTCCGTCGGCCAGCTTGATCTCCCAAATCGCTGCCCTGCCCTCTTCCTCCGCCAATCCATTCTCGCCAACGTTACTGTTGGACCCGATCGCCGCGTATAGTCGGCTACCGTCGCGGCTGGCGATAATGTTCTTGGTCCAGTGGTGATTGCGCGGACCTCCAGGCAGCGGCGTGACGATCTCGGCAGGCTCCGCAATCCTTTCTGCTCCTGCCTTGTGAGGAAAGCGCACGACAGCATCGGCGTTGGCGACATAAAGCGTGTCGCCGACAAGTGCCATTCCAAACGGCGACATCAGGTTATCAAGCAGCACGGAACGCTTGTCCGCCTTACCGTCACCATCGCTATCGACCAGCCGCGTAATGCGATTTGGGCTCGCCACCCCCGCGCCCGCCTTGCCCATGAAGAACGACATCACCCACGACTTGAGACCACCTGCCTCTTTGGGCGGTCTGTTCGTTTCAGCAACCAGAACACTGCCGTCGGGAAGCACGTACAGCCAACGGGGATGATCGAGTCCGCCGGCGAATTCAACGACACGCAATCCCTGCGCGACAACCGGAAGCTCATCCTCGCCCCAGCCCACAGGCTTTGGAATCTGGATTGTCGGAACCCACGCGGTCCGAGGTTCGGCCAGTTTGGGCGAGGGCCCGAAGACCTCGTCCTCGCCAATCTCCAACGGCGCGACGACGGCCGCCGCCAAAGTGACGGCGCCCGCAGTTGCCGCGATCACGGCCAGGATCGACAAACCAAAAAAGATGCCCTTCATCTCAAAGACTTCCTCATTAGGCATTGCGCAACGTCGCATTCCACTGCGCCGCTTACCGTTTCGAATACGCATCCGAGCTTGAAAGGTTTCGTTCCGGTCTGCAACGCCCCCGAATGGAGAGCGGGTCATCCGTTAGCCGCGCGTCTGCACCGCAACGCCAGACAAGCCGTGCGAGAACAGCGGCCAGAGCGAAGCGAGCAGCGCCAGTGCCATAATCCGATTGAACCAGATGCGTCGCGTCTCATCCTGCAGGAACTCGCGAAGTCCCTGTCCGAACAAGGCCCAGGTTGAGGCCGATGTCAGCGACATGAAGAAGACCAGCGCCAGCATCGCAGGCAGATCTTTGGCCAGCTGGTCCGGTCTCAGGAAATTGGCGCTTGCCGCAAGTCCCATCCCTACGCCCTTGGGATTGATCCACTGAAAGAGCGCCGCTTGCAGAAACGTCAGAGGAGTTCCTTCGCTCTCGCCTTGGCCTTCGCCCGCGCGCGGCACCGGACGCGCGGCTGTTGCGATCTTCCATGCCAGCCAGCCCAGGTAGAGCGCACTTGCAATCTTCAGGGCGTCGAATACTTGCGGATGGATGGCGACCACACGTCCTATGCCCAGCGCCAGGGCGGCAAACATCACACCGTAGCCAATGACGATGCCCAGGATGTGCGGCAGCGTGCGCGTGAAGCCATAGTTCACGCCCGAGGCCAGCAGCATTGTATTGTTGGGCCCCGGCGTGAAGCTCGCCACGAAGACGAACGCCAGCGCCGACAGGAAGACGTCTAAGGGCATCTTAATGTGCCATGGTTGGTTGGATGACCGGAAAGGCGATCAGCGCCCGCCCGACGCGCTTTCTACCTACAGCGTCGCGGCGCCACGTCCGATGGCGGCAATGCCGGTGCGCGACACTTCCGTCAGCCCAAGTTCGCGCATGATGCCGATGAAGGTCTCGATCTTTGAGGCTTTGCCCGTCACTTCGAATACGAAGTGTTCTGTGGAGGTGTCCACCACCTGAGCCCGGAAGATCTCAGCAAGACGCAGTGCCTCGATGCGTTTTTCGCCCTTGCCTTGCACCTTCACCAGCGCAAGCTCGCGTTCCAGTGACAGTCCTTCCAGAGTGAGATCGCGCACGCGGTGGATGGGGACCATCCTCTCCAGCTGATGCTTGATCTGCTCAATGACGGCAGGCGTGCCGCGCGTGACGATGGTAATGCGCGATACATGTTTCTCGTGCTCAGTCTCGGTCACCGTCAACGAGTCGATGTTGTAGCCGCGCGCGGTGAAAAGTCCGATGACGCGCGCCAACACGCCCGGCTCGTTGTCGACCATGATCGACAACGTGCGTGAGACCACTTCCTGCGATAGAAGCGGGCTTGGATAGTGCGACTGTTTGAGCGGATCGGCCATAGTCTTTGCTTTCGTTGTTCGTCGTTGTCAGCGATAGGTTTCGACGGCTTCGTGGCCGTCTTCATATTCATCGATCATCCATGGCTCGGCGAGCGCAGCGCTCTTCCAAGCGGCAAATGCGGGAAACGTCAAAATCGTATCCATGTAGGCGCGTGTATCTGGGGCAACCGGCACTTGATAGGTATCCAGGCGCGTGACCACAGGCGCGAACATGGCGTCTGCCGCGCAGAAATGTCCCAGCAGAAAATCGTTTCGGCCCGCGAACTCCGCTCTGGTTTCGCGCCACAATTGCTCAATGCGCGCGACATTCGTCTTGGCATCATCGCTAAGGGCCGGCGTCTTGAACCGCTTACCAAGGTTCATCGGCAATTCCTTTCGCAGGGCAAGAAATCCGCCATGCATTTCGTGCGCGATGGACCGGGCCTGAGCGCGAGCAAAGACATCCTGGGGCCAAATCTCAAGGCCGGGAAACTTCTCCGCCAAGTATTCGATGATCGCGAGGCTTTCCCATACGAGAGCGTCGCCGTCGAAAAGGACCGGGACTTTGCCAGACGGCGAGATGCGCGAGATCATCTCTTTAGTTTCTGGCCGCCGTAGCGGAATTACCAACTCATCGAAAGGAATGCCGAAGGCGCGCATCACCAGCCACGGCCGCATTGACCACGATGAATAGAGCTTATTGGCGATCACGAGCCGCATGGCTATTTCTGCTCTTGCTTCATTTCAAGCGCTCCTCATGGGGCGGGTCTCCGCGGACGAAATATCACCTGTTGTGCCGCCCGACTTCTGTGCCCAACATAGAAGGCTATCGGCGACATGCTTGAGAGGCGGTATGAATTTGCTCGCCGCAACCAAAGCCGTGGACGTGGCAAGAACCGGCTTCAAACGTGTTGGCATCAGTGAGAAGTCGCTCCACTGCCAGCCCAGCCCGAAGAAGCAGTCGGGTGTAATTCGGGTTCGGCCGATCTTCGTCTCAAAGACGTCCTGCATCTCTCCAATTGTCCAGTAGCGTACCTCGAAATTCACGGGCTCGCGAAATCTGCGCCTGAGTTGATGCTGAAAGCTGCGTAGACCGAGGGTATGGGCCATTTGCACCTTCGCGCACCCACCCGGTCCCAACACGCGGCCCATTTCATCAATTGCGAGTTGCGCATTGGGCTTCGCAAAGTGCTGAATGACGCTGTACGAGTGGGCAACGTCGAAGCTTCCATCACGAAATGGCAGGTAGCGTGCATCGGCTACCAGATAGCGCACATCGAGACCGAGTTGTTTAGCGACCCGGCGGGCGGCCATGATGGCGCCGAGTGACGGATCTATCCCTACCGCTCTAAATCCGCGTTGTGCCGCGGAGAGACACCAGCGGCCCCAACTGCACCCCACATCAAGGAGTTCTTCGCGCGCCTGGCTGATCAACCCGATTTCTGGGATTGGATATCGACGCAATCCGCTATCCCCGACGAGGTGCGAATAGGCATTTCCGTTCGTCGCTTTCAAAATGACTGAAACGACTGGATCCAACTCAGTCCGGCGATCATTTAGCAGGTCGATTAGTAACACTTTCTCGGGCTCTCCGATCGCCAAAGATTCAAGATACAACTGCGGCGCGCGTTGATCGATGATGTCTGTATTACCCTTTGCCCGTTCGATCGAGGCGCGAGCGATGTCCATCGTCTGCTCTTCATCATCAAGCAGCATCACGGGAATACCATCGACCACGGGGTACGTCCGGCCCGCCGCCGACACGAGAGCTCTGCCGTCGAAGCTCAGCTCTGTCTTGTCCCGCGGACAGACTAGCGTCTCAATGTACCAGTCATCGATGAGGGGGGACGTCATTTCGGCGCCTCCGCGACGAGCCACGGCCGCAACGACCACGACGAATACAGTTTGTTGGCGATCACGAGCCGCATGGCTATTTCTGCTCGCCTTCTGGGTTTGGAATGCGCACGCCCGTTCCGCTATCGGGATTGCCGTCGGCATCGCCCGTGCCATCGCTACCGTCGGGACCTTGCTGGTGACCATTCTTCTTGCCGGCGTTGGGGAACACCAGCTTGATGAACAGCGGCATCGCATGCTCATCGACGGCCTTTTTCAGGCTGTCGGCTTGCTCCTGACTGATATTGTACTGCTTGAAGATCGCCAGAAAGCGCCCACGCATGGCGCGCGCGATTACTTCGGGGGAAGGCGCCTTCATGTCGGCGAGCTTTTCAGGCGGCACCTTCGAGTAGATGACGGCAAGCAACTGGGAGAGCATGTAGTCCTGCGCCATGCAGGCCTCCAGGCCCTCGGTGTACTTCTCCGCCAGCATGTGGGTCTTGTAGCAAGCTTCCAGAAACTTCAGGACCGCCTCGGAGCCTTGACGACGCTGCATTTCAGCCAACCGTTTGGCAGCGTCGGTGACATTTTTGGTCTGGTCCCAGTTGGTGTCTGCCGCGTGCGCAGGCGTCAGCACCATCGACGCTGCGAAAAACGTCAATGCCGCCAACCACCCAGATGCGCGCACGCGGTTCGATCTCACACCAGCACCTTGCCTTCTTTGCCAATCGCCTTGTCGATCTCGTCGTCCGACACATCCTCGCCCAGCAGCATTTCGTTGTGGGCCTTGCCGGAGGGGATCATGGGGAAGCAATTTGCCAGTTTCGCGACGCGGCAATCGAACATTACCGGCCCCTTCGTGTTGATCATCTCGTTGATGGCATCGTCGAGATCGGCCGGATGATCGCAGCGCATCCCGGTCCAGCCGTATGCTTCGGCCAGCTTGACGAAATCTGGCAGGCTTTCGGTGTAGCTGTGCGAGAGGCGATTGCCGTGCAGCAACTGCTGCCATTGGCGCACCATGCCCATGTATTCGTTGTTGAGAATGAACACTTTCACCGGCAGATCGAACTGAACCGCCGTTGAGCACTCCTGAATGTTCATCAGGATCGAGGCATCGCCCGCAACATCGATCACGAGAGACTTGGGGTGTGCCAATTGCGCACCTATGGCTGCAGGCAAACCATAGCCCATCGTGCCGAGACCACCGGACGTCATCCAGCGGTTCGGTTCCTCGAAATGCAGAAATTGCGCCGCCCACATCTGATGCTGGCCCACTTCAGTCGTGATGTAGGTATCGCGATCCTTGCTCAGCTCATACAGACGCTGCAGCGCGTACTGCGGCATGATGATGTCTTTGTGCGGCTTGTAGGATAGCGACTTGCGTGCGCGCCAGCCTTCAATCTGCTTCCACCAGGCCTTGTGGGCCGCCTTGTCGACGACAGGCGCCTTGGCTTTCCAAACGCGCAGCATATCCTCCAAAGTGTAGGCCGCGTCGCCGACAATCGGCACGTCCACGCGCACATTCTTGTTGATCGAGGAGGCATCGATATCTACGTGGATCTTCTTTGAATTCGGCGAGAAAGCATCGATCCGTCCGGTGATGCGATCGTCGAAGCGCGCGCCAATGTTGATCATCACATCGCAGTCGTGCATTGCCATATTCGCTTCGTAGGTGCCGTGCATGCCGAGCATACCGAGCCACTGCTTGTCGGACGCCGGGTACGCGCCAAGCCCCATCAGCGTCGAGGTGACGGGAAAGCCCGTCAGCCGCACGAACTCGCGCAGCAACTGGCTCGCCTTCGGACCCGAATTGATGACGCCGCCGCCGGTATAGAAGATCGGCTTCTTAGCGGCACTGATTAGATCGACGGCCTCGCGCACTACCGTCTGATCGGGTTTGTACTTCGGCTTGTAGGTCTTGTGCTGAATGTTGGACGGGCCGACATAGTTGCCCGTCGCAAACTGCACGTCTTTCGGGATATCGACCACGACCGGACCCGGACGGCCCGTCTTGGCGATATGGAATGCCTCGTGCAGCACACGCGCCAGATCATTGACGTTCTTCACCAGCCAGTTGTGCTTGGTGCACGGGCGCGTAATGCCCACGGTATCGCATTCCTGGAAAGCATCGTTGCCGATCAGGTGCGTCGGCACCTGCCCGGTGATGCAAACCACGGGGATCGAATCCATCAGCGCATCAGTCAGTCCGGTCACAGCATTGGTGGCGCCAGGGCCCGACGTCACGAGCACCACGCCGACCTTTCCGGTCGAGCGCGCATAGCCTTCCGCGGCGTGAACCGCGCCGCCTTCCTGACGCACCAAGATGTGGCGAACCTTCTCCTGCTGGAAAAGCTCATCATAAATCGGAAGGACCGCGCCTCCGGGATAGCCAAAAATGACCTCGACGCCCTGATCGGCTAACGCTTGCATCACCATTTCCGCGCCGGTCATTGTCCGTGCCATTTCTCATTCCCCTTGATGCTTGGAAACAAACGTGTCGAAGTTGTCATTCGGCGAAACTTCGCGCGCCTTGATGCCCCACCTCGCCCATTCCGCACAAGCGGAGCAGAGGCTGGGCTGTCATGAACGTCGCGCACCGCAAAAGGGCCTGGCCAGGCGGCACAAGCCCTTCAGCTCACGCATCCGTGGGTACGGTACGCGCGGACATGAACCTAGGCATGGCACTCTGGCTGGTCAATGCTAAGGATCAATAAATGCGAACATTTGACCCGCATCGCTTTCCATTTGTTGCGCAGAAACACGCATCCACGACATCATATTTTTACGAAACCAGGTTTCCTGTCGTTTGATGTACTGCCGCGTCTCGGCCTTGGCGCGGAAGATCGCCTCCGGAAACTGCATTTCGCCACGCAGCGCCGTCAATAGCGGGGCTACTCCGAGAGCGCGCATTGCCGGCAAATCAGGGTTGAGTTGCAGCTCCAAAACAGCCTGAGCCTCTTCCAGCCCGCCGTTGGCCATCATGGTGTCAAAACGCTGATCCGCGCGAGCGTGGAGATCATCGCGCTCGCGCGTCACCAGCAGTTTCACCGCCTCGCCCAAGACCGGCGTTCCCGGCAGGGCCTGCCAGTGGCTCAATGATTGTCCTGAACTGTCGAGAACCTCCAGCGCGCGAACAATCCTCTGGGCATCGGACGGATCCAGCCGCGCCGCCATCACCGGGTCGCGCTCCTTCAGGATCTCGTGCAATCGTTGCGCACCCAATGCCGCTGCTTGGGTTCGCCAATAGGCTCGCACGTCTTCCGCCACCTCCGGAATGGGCGATAGCCCTTCCAATAGCGCCTTGAAGTACAGCCCGGTTCCACCTGTGAGGATAGGGCGTTGACCGCTGGCGATGGCTTGAGACACGGCCAGGGCGGCGTCCTTGACGTAGCGACCTACCGAATAGCTCTCGTCGGCACCGACGTGACCGTAAAGCATGTGCGGACATACCGCTTCGTCGCCCGGCGACGGCCGCGCCGTCAGAATTCGAAGTTCGCGATAGACCTGCATGCTGTCAGCATTGATGACGACTCCACCGACCGCACGTGCAAGCGTCATCGCGAGCGCGGATTTACCGCTCGCGGTCGCACCGGCGATGAGGATCGGGCAGAGGTTGGCCATGAAGGCGTCTCCTACAGCCAAGGGCGCGGACGATCCAGTCTCAATCGCGCAGGGTGCGGCAGATGACTGCTGAAGGCGCGGCGAGCCATTGGAATGCGCGCGCCCGCTTCCCATATCATCGTCGTGCCCACGACCGTGGCCCGACCTTCTCCTCGGCCATCTTTGGCCGCAGCAACAATTAATTGTTCCACGGCTTGCGGCATGCCTCATCAAGCCAGCGGAGCCAGCCGTGAAAACAAGATTTACAAGCCTCTTTGCCGCCGCGCTTCTTGCCTCCGGTGCCACTCTTGCGTTCGCCGATGAACCATCCGCCCCGGCACAATCTGAACAGCCCCCGCTCAAATGAACAAGGACATGATGCAAGGCATGGGTGGGGGAATGGGCAAAGGAATGGGGATGGGCATGCATATGGGTAACGGCATGGCCGAATGCGCCGCCGCTTCGGATCGACTTGCGAAGCTCAAAGGCGACCTTGCCATCACCGATGCGCAGACCGCCGCCTGGGACGAATATACAAATGCCGTCAAATCGCGGATGGACGTCATGAAATCCAACCGCGCCGAAATGATGAAGACCATGAATGGCGGCGGCGGTCTTATCCAGCGGCTCGATGCACGCATCACCGCCATGCAGGCAATGCTGAAATCAATGACATCCTTGAAGGCGGCGGCTGAAAAGCTTTATGGCGCGCTCGACGCCGACCAGAAAAAGAAGGCCGATACCCTTTTGGGAACCGGCTGCATGATGTGATCGCAGATCTCATACAGATTTTGACTCGTACAGACCCAATAAGGCAGCAACCCAATGAGCTATTACTTCAATAAGATCGTTCCGGGCTCTTTCGATGGCACCATCGAGCGGGTGACCGAGGAACTGTCGCGCGAAGGGTTTGGCATCATCACCCAGATCGATCTGGCGAGCACCTTCAAGAACAAGATCGGCGTCGACTTCAGGCCGTATCGCATCCTGGGTGCGTGCAATCCCAAGTTGGCGCACGAGGCGTTGGCGCTTGAAGACAAGGTCGGCACCATGCTTCCGTGCAACGTGATCGTGCAGGAACTGGCACCGGGAAAAGTCGAGGTCGCCGCCATCGACCCCGTGTCATCCATGGCTGCAATCGACAATCCAGAACTGCTGGAGAAAGCAACCTCGATACGCGACAAACTCAAAGGCGTCATCGAACGCCTTTGAGTTGTTGCGCCGATCGTCTTTGATGGGGCTAGAAGGCGATCTTGGAACCCACAATGACCGTGTGGAAGTGATCCACTCCGCGTGCGGCCACGCCCTGCCCCGCTGCATCGAGGAGATCGAAATCGGCCTCATGAAGCCGGTAGCCGAGGTAAAGCTGCATCTCGGCAGCCTCGACCTGCTGGACCACGCCCGCGCCCCAGACTTGAGCGGTGTTGCCGCCGATACGAACCGCTGTGCCGCTCGCATCGAGCTCCGTAACCAGGGTCGGATCCGCACCTGCACTGACGTAATCCTTGAACCAACCGTACTCGCCGTAAAAGCCCGTCGGCCCTAGCTGGTTGAGGGTCGTCAGCCAGCCAAGCTTTGTATAGATGAACTTTGCATCTTCCGGCGTGCGGACGGCGCCGTCAGCATCGACGACCGACTGATCGAATTCTCGCACGCCGAAGCTGATGAGCGCATTGAGGCCGGTCGCTTCATGCAGCACGGCGGCCGATCCTACAAGCGTCGACTGATTAATATCTGCGTACTCGCTCGGCGCGTCCGTTACGTGCGTGTAGGCAATGGCCGCCGTTAGTTTGAAGCCGCCGCCCTCTCCGTCGTAGCGCAGCCCGACGTCCCATATGTCGTCTTCTCCCCAAGAAGCGGCGGCGACGAAACCTGCAATCACCGGACTGTCGTAACGCACGACATTGGCCGTATCGCCGTTGAAGTGGTTGTAGACATCACCCCACGCAAGATCGATGAGCACACCATTGGACGTGCGCAAGTTGAACGCACCACCGATGTCCTGCACGCCTGCGTAGCCCGCGACGCCCGTTTCCGAAAGATCGCTTTCAGGCGCAGTGTCGGTCACGCGCGATGCCTTGCCGACGGAGAGCTTGCCCAGCGTGCTGCTTTCAATCCACCAATGTAATTGCCAGATCTGAAATGGGTCGCCCGAGCCATTATCGTGGCTCTGATCGACGTCGTCAGAGAGATCGTCGCGCAGGCGCAGGGTGATATCGTAGCCAGCCGCCAATCCCTGCGAGATCATCGCTTGGCCTCTAAAAGAAAGATTAGACTGGTCGTTCTTGTTACCGACGACATAGGCGTTGCTTTCGCCGCCATCGTCCCAAAGCAAGATCGCCTTGTTGACCTGTCCTTCAATCGTCAGCGAGACTTTGCGATTGCCTTTGCGCACGGTCGTCGCTTCGAGTTCCGCAATGCGCTCTTCCAAATCTGCGCAGCAATCTCCCCCGAGATCAGCCGCGCGCAGCCCATCCACGTTCGCAAAAGAGCCGGCCGCAAGGCCCAGTGCCGCCACAAGATGAAACTTCCGCCTCATACTTTCCCCCAGTCGGCGACTCGATTTGAGCGCCATTATCCCTCGCATCTTGGCCCGCGACCATCCGTGCACGCCGCCTCCGAAGATTACATGCTTGTCATTATTGTAGTATACCCTTTTGGTCAACATACTCGGGGCACTTTTTGCTCTCGCGTGAGGAAAGGTGTTGCTAATTAGCCGCTCAAGCGCGCCTTCGCCGCCGCCAGCGCGCGCTGGATCATCGCGCGTCCCGACTTCAGCCCCGCCGTAAGACGCATGACGATTCCTGCCTTTACCGGCTCCCAAACCGGTCGCCAGCGCAACCAGGCTCGTTTGATCTCCAGGCGCACCCGCGTCTTGACCATGCGTCCGTAGCGCCAGATCCAGGAGGCGCGGATCTGTTCAAACAGGGCATCCTTCCAGGGAACAAACCAGTTGTAGGCACGGGCAAACCAGCTCAGTTGCATCAGCGCCGGCTTGGTCAGAATAAAGATGCGGGCGATGAACGCGGTCGAGGCGACCTTGGCGCCCGCAAACAGCCCGGTCGCCGTCCAGTACTTTCCATTCGCAAGAAGCCAGACCGCAACGAACTTCAGTGGCAGCAGCAAGGTGGTCGGAAGCGCAAAGACGATCAGCGCGCCGTAGGGAGGTAAACCGGCGATCCAGCGTTCAACGGCAGCAATGGGCGCAAACCGCGCCAGACGCGACAACAGTTCGGAAAGGGGCCTCCAGCCCCATTCCTCGAATAGGACGATCAACGCCGCCAGAACTTGCAAAGCCTGGATCAGCGGTGCACGCACGATTGACCACGCGGTGCGCAGGATTTCGCGCAGCGACCACAACGCCACGACAAACGCGCGCCACACCAAGGCTGCCCACTCTTTGCCTTTACCGTTCACGCCTCAGCACCTTCGCTCCGTCATCGCCGCATCAACGATATGGGCTCGGCACCCTTGCCCTGCCCACCGCTTCGGCCCATGAGCTTAACAGGCAGAAATGGATACGGGGATAACTGCGCTTCTCAGGCAGGGCGGATGGTGAATGCCGATTAGCCGGTCCGGTTATTCTCCTGCCGGCTCCAGATGGATGTCGGCGGGCCGCAAAGCGCCTTCGCGTTCGGCCTCCTCCAGAACGTGAGCCAGCTCCTCGCGGGCCCGTTCGGCTTGACGCTGGCGGGCCCACAACGACGCATAAAGCCCCTCGCGCGCGATCAGCTGGGCGTGCGTCCCCTGCTCAACCAGATGGCCTTTTTCCAGCACCAGGATCTGATCGGCATGCACGATGGTCGACAGGCGGTGCGCAATGACAAGCGTGGTGCGGTCCTTGGAAACCCGGTCGAGCGCATCCTGGATCTCTTTTTCGGTGTGGCTGTCGAGCGCGCTGGTCGCCTCATCCAGAATGAGGATCGGGGGGCTCTTCAAAATCGTGCGCGCGATCGCAACGCGCTGCTTCTCACCGCCAGACAGTTTCAATCCGCGCTCGCCGACCATGGTGTCATAGCCTTCCGGCAGAGCGCGGATGAACGGATCGATCTGCGCCAGGCTCGCCGCCTGCATGACCTCTTCGTCGCTGGCATCTGGGCGGCCATACTTGATGTTGTAGAGGATGGTATCGTTGAAAAGCACGGTATCCTGCGGCACGACGCCGATCGCCGCGCGCAACGAGTGTTGCGTGACATCGCGCAAATCCTGTCCATCGATGGTCACGCGCCCGCCGGTCACGTCATAGAACCGCAACAAGATGCGGCTGATGGTAGACTTCCCCGCACCCGACGGCCCCACGATGGCGAACAGCTTGCCAGCAGGTACTTCAAACGACAGATCGTGCAGGATCTCGCGTTCCGGTTCGTAAGAGAAGCGCACGTTTTCAAAACGGATCGTGCCTCCTTCTACCTTCAAGTCGCGCGCGCCGGGACGGTCGGAAACTTCCGGATTTTGCTCAAGCACGTCCATCATGTTTTCAATGTCGGTAAGCCCCTGCTTGATCTCGCGGTAGACCATGCCCATGAAGTTCAACGGAATGAACAGTTGCAGCATCAGCAGGTTCACCATGGCGAAGTGTCCAACGGTGTGATTGCCAGCCATGACATCGCGCGCCGCCATGACAAGACAAGCCGTTAGCGCGATGGTGAAAATCACAGCCTGACCTGAGTTGAGAATGGCGAGCGAGGTATAAGTCTTGATCGAAGCCTTCTCGTAGAGCGCCATCGACTTGTCGTAGCGGCTGGCTTCCCGCGCCTCCGCGCCGAAGTATTTGACCGTCTCGTAGTTGAGCAGACTGTCGATTGCTTTCGTATTCGCTTCTGTGTCGCTCTCATTCATCGTACGGCGGATGGCGACACGCCAATTGGTGGCCTTGATGGTGAACCCCAGATAGAAGACGATCATCACCACGATGGTGACTATGTAGCGCCAGTCGAATTCGATCGCGCACACCACCAACACAAGAAAGAATTCCACGATCGTCGGCAACAGTGTCATCAACGCCATGCGCGTGATGTTTTCAATGCCCGTGCGTCCACGTTCGAGCACGCGCGTCAGCCCGCCGGTCTTGCGCTCAAGATGGAAGCGCAGGGACAACCGATGCATATGCTCGAAGGTATTGAGGGCGAGCTTGCGCACCGCGTGCATCGCGACCTTGGCGAAGAGACCTTCGCGCGTTTGCACGAGCAGCCCCATTGCGACGCGGGACAGGCCATAAAGTATCGCAGCCAGGACCGGCGCGCCGATCAGCCATGAAACGTCCTCGCCAGCAACGACCTTGCCGCCCGTAACCGCAACGAGCGCGTCAGTCGCCCACTTCAAAGTGAACGGAACAAGGACCGTCACAAGCTTTGCCGCCACCATCAGCACCAGTGACCACATGACGGTGCGTTTCAGGTCGGGCCGATCGTTCGGCCACATGTAGGGCAGCAGCCCGCGCACGACTTTCTTTTGCTCTTCAGAAAGCGAAAAGCGCTCCCAGAAGGGAGCGCGCGCAGATCCGACGTCGTGATTGTGAGAAGGAGCGATTGTCATGGCGGTTATGTAGGACTGGCCGGATTGAAAGTCCAATGAGCCCGCGCGCGTGCGCGAAAATGCAGCTATTCGTGCATTAGCGTCAAATGCACTGTTGGCAACCCAGATTTCAGACGTGATGTGCAGAGCTCCGCGAGAGAGCGGCTATTTGCGCGGCACCTTGAACCGCTGGCACGGATAGATAAGATCGGGATCCGCGATCTTGTGCCGATTGGCGCGATAAATCCGTTTGTAATACCGACCACTATCGTAATGCTTCTCTGAAATCCGCCACAGGCTGTCGCCCTTCGCGACCGTATAGCGGCCGGGCAAATGCCTCACGCGACGTCCCGCGAAACGACAACGCCCGCCACGCCAAGACCAGCCTTCAACCTTTGCCCCGCGAAGCTCGCCGGCACCTAACCCCATATGCGGCGCTAGGCGTCGCGTACCGATCAGCACACCGCTTTCAGTTTCAGCCTGTGAGACGCGGAATTCGCCACGCGGCTCAGCCGTCTGCGGCCGCGGACGTGCAATCGGTTCCGGCGTGATCGTGATCGCCCAGCGCCGATGTTTCAAACGGCGATTGCCCTGGGCCGATGTCGCTGTATCGGCAGTTTCGCTGGGTTGCGCATTTCGTTGTGCTTCAGCCCGCCGCTGTTCGTCGGCAATACGTGCTTCACGTGCGGCGTGCTCCGCCTCGGCTTGCCGCTGCGCTTGCGCCTTCCTGGCCTGTTCCTCGGCAGCACGCTGTTGACTGCGCTCGTCGGCTTCGCGCGCGGCCTCACGCAGTTTGCGGGCCTCGGAGTCCTCCTGAGCTCTGCGCGCCTCGGCCTCCTTGCGTGCTTGCTCGGCGCGGCGTGCAGCTTCCGCCTGTTGCTGCTCTTCGGCGGCTCGCGCCTTTGCAGCGGCAGCCGCATCATTCTGTTCTTCGGCCTTTTTCTCGGCTTCGGCATTGGCCGCCTTTGCCTCGGCCGCGGCTCGCGCGGCAGCAGCGGCCTCGGCCGCAGCTCTCGCCTCGCGTTCAGCCTTGGCTTTCTGCTCGGCCTTGGCGGCTGCCTCGCGTTCGCGGGCCGCTTCCGCCTCCTTGGCTTTCGCGTCGTCCTTTGCTGCCTGCTCAGAAGCAGCCTCCCCTTCCTGTGAAGGCCGCGACAGCTCTTTGACGACCGTGCCCTGATACTCACGATTTGCGCGCGCCAACCAATCGGTGATCGGCGCGAAAATTCCGCCCGCCTCGGGGAAGATCGGACCCGACCGGTCGGCCGTCGACTCTGCCTCCTCGCTGGGCTTCGCGGTCTTCCCCTCAGGTTCGAGGGGCTTCTTGCCCTGGGCTTGTTGCGCATCCTGGGTGATCGCGGGCGCAGCGGCGGGCGACGGCGCGGGCTGTGCCGTCTCTTTTTGCGAAGCCTCCGCCGGAGAAGCCTCCGGCGCAGCGGCCGGCGCCGATGGCTGCTCCAATGAGGGCTCTGCGGGCCTCTTCCTTTTCACGGGAGGCACGACAGCATCCGCGCTCTCGCCTTGGGCGACGTCTTCGCCGTCAAGCGCGTCCTCCTCCTGCGCCATATCGGCAAACGCAGAAATCGGAATGCGCGCTTGCTGTTCTATGATCCCTTGCTCTTGCAGCACGTCATCGGGTTCGCGCGCAGCTTCCGCCAGCCCGGCCCCGAGACATAGGATCGACAGGCACATCACGGCGCTCACGGAAGATGAAGCGCGGTACATCAGACGCCCCATGCCTACGGGGAGCGCACAGCGCGCCGACGCAATCTCTGCACCTGCCTCTGCGACTGCGGAACCTACCGCCTGGACACCGGCGATTTCGGGTTTGCCAGCCTCAACACTCGGAGCGCCTTGGCCCACCCCCACGCTCACCTTCATCAACTGCCTCGTAACGCGAACATCCGGCTGTAACCCACAACCGCACAACATAAAACCCCGCCCCACGCAAATGGCATTTATCCCGTTCGCGCAGCGCTGCTGTGATTGCCACACTCTAACGCTATATCTCCTTTCTGAGCGAGTGCCGTGCGGCCACAAGTCTCTCAAACAGACGGCACAGCGGATCACTCGGCAGAACAAAGAACAACGAACAAAAACCAATGACTGGAACAAAAGTGAACAAACAAGAGAACATTGCAAAAAGTCAGCATATTTCGTCGGTCTGCGTCTATTGCGGGTCGGGCAAAGGGCTCAATTCGGCCTATGCGATCGCGGCCCGCAAGCTGGGCAAGGCATTCGCCGATAACGGCATCCGCCTGGTCTACGGCGGCGGCAGCCTGGGCCTTATGGGCGAAGTTGCAAAAGCCGCACTCGGCGCGGGTGGCAAGGTGACGGGCATCATCCCGAGCTTCCTCGGTGCCAGGGAACAAATGCTGCACGATGTCGATGAACTGGTGGTGGTCGACGACATGCACTCGCGCAAGAAACTGATGTTTGAACGTTCGGACGCCTTCGTGGCTCTTCCCGGTGGCATCGGCACGCTGGAAGAACTCGTCGAGCAGCTCACCTGGTCGCAACTCGGCCAGCATTCCAAGCCTATCGTCGTCGCCGATATCGAGGGTTTCTGGTCACCATTTCTTGAGCTGCTTGCGCACATGAAACGCGAGACCTTCATTCGCACCGGCCTTGATGTGCATTTTTCGGTGGTCGACGAGGCGGAAAAGATCCTGCCGGCTATTCTAGCCGCCACTGAAATCGGCAACGTGCGCAAGGATCAGGCGGTGGTGGCGAAGTTTTGATGTGGTCGATGGGACACGCGCCTATACGCCGCCTTTCCGCTGTCTCAATTGTTGGGTTGTTCTCCAGCGGGGCGTGCGACGCACTGCAGCATTAGAGCTGCTGCTGACGCACTGTGGAGGCATCGACCATGAACCGGCACAGCGCACGGGCGCTATTGTTCGCGACGGTATTAGTCAACGCGGCGGCGGGCAACTTATCCACACAAAATTGCGCGATGGCACAGGATGCCGATCAAGCCGGCACTTCCCAAAATGCAAACACCGGCAAGAAGTCCAAGGCCAGCCCCAAGTACGAGGAGTACTATGAGAAGGTACCGGCAGACGACAATGATCCAGCGAGCGGCGGATCGGCTGTAACAGGTTCGGGACTTGATCCGGAAGGCGATGCGTCGCCACCGCCGTCAGCCGCTTCTTCTGCTCCGGCCTCGGCACCAGCGACACAGCCCCGAACGCTCGGCAATCACAAGAGCGCAGCACCAGCTCCCGTTCGTCGCGCTGAGCCGAAAGAGACCGATTCCGCACCCGCCGCCGAAGCCGCGAAGACAGACGAGACTGCACCGGCCTCCGATAACGAGGCCAAAAAGGCCAAGAGTTCCGCCAACTCCGAGCAAGATAACGGCAGCGCGAATGCAAATGCACAAAGCGCACGCGGCGCCCCACCGCCGACCGAGACCGGATTGGGGGAGGACGTTTCCGACCTTTCCTATTTCCGCGAAGTTCTCACTAAAGGCGGTGCGTGGCGGTCCCATGCGCGTTACGGCGAAGTGTTCGTTCCTGAGGTTCCGGATGGCTGGCGGCCTTATACGCTCGGCCACTGGGTCTATTCGGACGCCTACGGCTGGACATGGATTTCCGACGAAGTATTCGGCTGGGCGACCTACCACTACGGTCGCTGGACACGCGAAGACGCTAACGGCTGGATGTGGATTCCAGGTGGCGAATGGGGTCCCTCTTGGGTCGTATGGCGGCAGACGAACGACGCCATCGGCTGGGCCGCTCTGCCACCCAGCGCCACTTTCGTGAATGACCGCTTGTCGCTTGATGCCAACGCCATCGACAACGACGGCTTCGTGAAGAGCTGGGCCTTCGTCAATCCGCGCTATTTCGCGCGCATCCAGATGACGCGGTTCTTGCGGCCCGTTAGCTGGAATTCGGATCTCGTGGATCGCTCGCAACCGCGTCTTGGCTATGAGCGCGATGCCGACACCGGACACATTCTCAATCGTGGAATTCCACCCGATGAAGTCGAGAAGTTGGCAGGCCTTCCCGTGCCGCGCACCACGGTGACGCCTGTCGACGATCCAAGGGCCATCGAGAGCGCGCGTGCGCATCAGCTCGATATCCGCAAAGGCGAGGTAAAAATTTACCGGCCAGCGAGCAAGCGTGTCGAACAGGCGTTGAAGAAGCCCAGTGGATCGAAGAAGCGCGCTGAGGGTGGTACTGCTAGCAGCAAGACCTCACGTGCGGAAGAAGCCAAGACCACTAGCGCATCCAAGTCGGCAGCCCCGCAGGCCGACAAGGCCGCCGCTCAAGCTGGGGCCGAAAAATCCGAGCAGGCGGCTTCAGTCAAAAAGAAGACTGAACCGTCGCCAACGTCCTCGGCGACAGCAACCGCCAAAGACAAAGCGGATGAGCCAAAGGAGGCGAGTTCCGCAAAGTCATCCGAGGCTTCTGGATCGGCAACCGCAACCGGCTCCATTCCCGCCAGCAAACGGCGTTGGGATGCCTCCGGCCCCTCCGGCGCACCGGCTCCTGCGACCTCCGAGCAACCCTCGTCCGGCGATCCGTGAGGCACGCGCACGGCTTAATAGTGAAAAGGGACAAGCGCGCGATGAGCGTTGCGTCGCGCCACGCTTGCCCTTATCAGCGCTAGCCATGAGCACGCACGATACACCGCCGGCCAACACGGCCCCCAGATCCCGGCTTGCTGCCGGTGACATCGAACCGCTGGTTGCGAGCCTGCGTGGCGGTGAACGGCGGGCGATCGCGCAAGTTATAACCGAGCTGGAGCGCCTGTCGTCGGCAGCGCCTGATCTGCTCAAGGCCCTGCAGCCCTACTTGGGTCACGCGCTCGTCGTGGGCTTTACCGGTCCGCCAGGCGCGGGCAAGTCTACACTCGTCAATGCCGTCATCGATCACTTGCGCAAACACGGCCGCACCGTTGGCGTGATCGCCGTCGATCCGTCGAGCCCGATCTCAGGTGGCGCCATCCTGGGCGACCGCATTCGCATGACCGCAGCACTGGACGACGACGGCGTGTTCGTGCGCTCGCTCGCCTCACGGGGATATCTTGGCGGTCTTTCTCCGGCAGCCGTACGCATCATCGACGCGCTGGACGGTGCGGGCTACGACATCATCCTTCTTGAAACCGTCGGCACCGGCCAGAATGAGATCGACGTCGCCGAAGTGGCGGACATCCGCATCGTCATTTCCGCACCCGGACTTGGCGACGACATCCAGGCGATGAAGTCGGGATTGCTGGAGATCGCCGACATTATGGTGGTCAACAAGGGAGATAGGCCCGGCGCGGAGCAGACCATGCAGCAGCTGCTTGGCGCGTTGTCCATTCGCGCCACCATCTCCGACAAAGTTCCGGTTCTCAAGACGGCCGCGATCTCTGGCGAGGGCGTGCCCAAACTGGTCGAAGCCATCGATCAAATCTCAACGACGGTCACAGCGAAGGGACCACAGGACCGGCGTCGGCGGCGCGCGCGCTATCTTATCGCGCGGGCGGCAGCCGATCTCGTTGCCGCGCGTATCAAGAGGGGCGGGACGAGCGGGCTCGATCCGTTGGCCGACGCGGTCCTTGCGGGCACCCTTTCGCCCGACGATGCCGCACGCAAAATTCTGCGCGAAACCGAATAACCCAATTCAATCCACGATCTGCCTGTAAACGATTGCCGCAGCTTTGACCTGGGGCACTTGCCGGGCCGTGCCAAACCCGCTACCGCTGGGGGCGCAGGGCCGGTACCGGCGCGCCCAGAAGCATGGAATTATGATCGTTGAGCCGGGAGGGAAGACGATGTCGGACGAAGCCGTTTGCGTGCAAAAGAGCCCCTATCAGGTCGAACTGCAAGAGGGCAAGGACTACTGGTATTGCC
The DNA here is from genome assembly GCA_041397645.1 of Hyphomicrobiaceae bacterium. NCBI lineage: Bacteria > Pseudomonadati > Pseudomonadota > Alphaproteobacteria > Hyphomicrobiales > Hyphomicrobiaceae > Hyphomicrobiaceae bacterium. The sequence goes on from JAWKWE010000004.1 coordinate 1,761,266, forward strand.
GCTGCGGGCGGTCCAAGTCGCAACCCTTCTGCGATGGATCGCACAAGGGAACGTCATTTGAGCCGATGAAGTTCACCGCGGATCGCACGGGTACGTTCAATCTATGCGGTTGCAAAGCGACAGATGATGAGCCGTTCTGCGACGGCACTCACAACGTCCTTTGATGAAGGGGACGCGCCTTTACAAAAGGCGCGCCTCGATCACTTTGCACTTCAAGCCGCCGACTGCGCGAGTTTGCTGTGTCGCTTGGAATAGGTGAAGTAAATCATCATACCGGCCAGTAGCCACAGCACGAAGCGAACGTGGGTCTCCCACGGCAGAAACGCGATCAGCGCCGCGCACAGGATCGCCCCCACGGCAGCAGACAGTTGACCAAATGGTATTCTGAAAGGCCGTTCCATCTCCGGGTGAGAGCGGCGCAGAATAATCACACCGCAACAAACCAGCACAAACGCAGCGAGCGTCCCGATGTTCACGAGTTCGGCAAGGACGCCGAGTGGCAAGAACCCGGCCATGATCGCCATGATGACGCCCGTCAGCACGGTGGTACGAACCGGTGTGTGAGTGCGCGGATTGACAACTGAAAAGTAGCTCGGGATCAGACCGTCGCGTGAAATTGCGACAACTATGCGTGTCAGTCCGTAATAGAGAACCAACATCACCGTCGTCAGACCGAAGATCACACCGCTCGCGACCAATCCCGCGGCCGTGCTGTGCCCGATCTGCAAGAGCGCTTCAGAGGCGGGCGAAGAGACGTTGAGGGTCGTGTAGGGTACGATGCCTGTCATCAGTGCCGACACGATGATGTAGACGATGGTGCAAAATGCGAGAGCCGAAATGATGCCGATCGGAACGTCGCGTTGCGGATTGCGCGCTTCCTCAACAGCGGTGGAAACGGCGTCGAATCCGACATAGGCGAAGAAGACGATGGATGCGCCCGCGAGGATGCCGACGGGTCTGCCATCCGAATATGCAAACCAACCATTCGGCATGAACGGCGACCAGTTTTGAGCATCGACGTTGAACACGGCAACGCCAACGAAAATCGCGACAGCCAGAAGCTTGATTGCCACCGCGGCCGCATTGATGCGCGCCGTTTCCTTCACGCCGATGATGAGCAGCCCCATCAGGATCAGGATGATGATCACGGCTGGAAGATTGACGTAGCCACCACCGCCCTCCCCAAACGGGCCTTTCGTGAAGGCTTCCGGAAGACCGACACCGATCGCCGTCAATGCGTTGTTGAAATAGCCCGACCAGCCGTTGGCCACTGCGGCGACCGACACGCCATATTCAAGAATGAGATCCCAGCCGATGATCCAGGCTATCAGTTCGCCGAACGCCGCATACGAATAGCCGTAAGCGCTGCCGCAGCCGCCGACCATGGCGGCAAGCTCCGCATAGGCGAGCGCCGCGAAGGCACATGCAAACCCAGCAACGAGATAGGAAACGATAACCGCAGGGCCCGATTGCACAGCGGCGGCATGTCCTGTCAGCACGAAGATACCCGTGCCGATAATCGCGCCGATGCCAAGCAGGGTGAGATCCAGCGCCGACAACACCCTTTTCAGACCGTGGACACTTTCATGAGGGTTGCCCTCACCATTCCCAACAAGAGGCTTACGGCGAAAAAGACCTTCCATCCCGTCATCTCCAGTTCCTGCCGGCTGACGCCGACGTGGCCTCGAAATAGTGCCCGGGAATCGATGCCGGACCTGGGAATTCTAGCCCAAGGGACGGCGCGGCTCACGGCTAACGACAAGGCGCGCTGCCCACAAAAGCACCAGAGGCGGGACGAACCGCCAAGGACGAATCGATTCTCAGTGTCCCCGTTCCCTAACCCGCGATAAAAGGCGGGCCATGACTTCACACCCTAGGACGGTCCAGAAGCTTGAAGCAAGGGCGGTGGCCCGCGCATGCGCCATCCGAAGGCGGACGGCCGCCTTTTTCGTTCTGGCTGTTGCCCTTCTTTGTGGCGCAGCTGTTCCGGCCATGGCCGACGACCCCATCCGCATCGCCGTGGTGGGGCCTGTAACGGGCGCGGCACGCCTTACAACACGCGCGATCGAGGCAGGCGCACGTCGCGCCATCGGCGAGCTCTCGGCTACAGGGTCGCAACGCTTCACGCTGATTACCGAGGATGACGGCTGCGATCCCCAAACTGCAACGACCAAAGCCCACGGGCTCATTGCTGCCGGGGTCGACCTCGTTTTGGGGCATCCATGCACAAAGGCGGCCATCGCCGCGGCAGAGGTCTATGCACAGTCCAGTGTCGTTTTCATCGCCACGCATACGCGCCATCCGGCACTGACGGCGAATGGCCGCCGCGCTTCGATCTTCCGGCTGTGTGGCCGCGACGACGGACAAGGACGGGACGCGGCACGCATTCTCCTGGGACTGTCAGGTGACAAACCGATTGCCATCGTGAACGATCGCACGCTTTACGCCAAAACCATCGCTGAAGCGGCTGAGCGCGTTGTGCGCGCTGCCAAGGCACAGATGATCACCGCGACCGTCATCGCTGGGCAGAAGGAATATCCTCGCCTCGTTTCAAAAATCAAAGACGCGAGCATTGTGTTCTACGCGGGCTTCCCGCTTGAAGCTGGCTTCATTACCAGCGAACTCCTGAGCGCTGGATCTGGCGCGCGCATCATTGCCTCCGACGCCGTCGCCACCCGCGAGTTACCTGCATCGTTTCCTCAGATCACATCAAAGATCGATGTACTGATGCGTGCTGACGATGAAACCGATGAGACGCTGGCGCGCGCCGCTGTGGAGATCTTCACACACGCCTATGTGCGTGCATACGGGCCAGTGCGCGATCAATGGATGTCCGATGCAGCGACACGAAGCGCACTCGCGGCAGGTATCCTTGCCAAGGCGGGCCCGCATGCAAGCACGTCAGGACCGATCGCATTCGACGCCGCGGGTGATGCGGACGTAACATCCTACAAACTGATGCAATGGGATGGAAAAAATTGGGTGCCGGCCAGACGCTCGTTCTGACACGGCACCCTTGTTTTGGCATTCAACAACCAGAGCCTGATCCGGCGGCCGCATTGGCGCGGAACAAACCTAACGTATGCCGGGCGGGCACGAATAACTCGTGCTCGCAAACCTCATCGTCGACCGAATTAACGGCCCTGGGATTCCGCGAGGCACTCTTCCATGAGTGCACGTTCAAGACGCCTTAGATCGTCCGGAACGTTGCTGCCGGATTGGCGGCATTCGCGAATACGCTGTTGTACTAGGGCATAGCAGCGGCGCGGATCGTCTTCCGATTGCTCCATCTGCTGAACGAGATCCGCGATCTCGACCTGACCCATTTGCTGCGACATGACTCTACAGGTCTCCCCGCAAGAATTTAGGAATTGGAGCGCTCTTGCATCCAAGATGCACAATCGCCGGTTCTTTCAAACCTTAGCCATTATACCTCAAAAAACCCTCAAAAGCAGAGGCTCCCCGGTTTCAACATTCACATGGCGGTTAACAATGTGACTTTCACGTCATCATTATTGGACCTCCCTACCGCACGCCGCAAAGCGCGCGGGGCGCTCATTCAACACCGCACTGTGGCCAGATCCGGGCTTCTTGCGGGCGAAGCCGTCGCGCTTGATCAACTCTTGTTGCGAAGCGGCAAATTTACATCACGAACGGATTGGAAAGCCATTCATTGAAGCGGACTGCCGCGTCTGCTAGGCAATTGCCGCAACGCATCAAAAAAACCGGAATTGAAACGATGATCCCTCGATATTCGCGCGTTGAAATGACTCGTATTTGGGAACCGGCCTCGCGCTTTCGAATTTGGTTCGAAATCGAGGCACACGCAGCCGCGGCCATGGCGGAGATCGGAATAATCCCCAAAGAAGCAGCTGCAACAATCTGGGACAAGGGGTCGCAGGCCGAGTTCTCCGTGGCGCGGATCGACGAAATCGAATCAGTCACCAAGCACGACGTCATTGCCTTCCTTACACATCTGGCCGAGCATGTGGGGCCTCAGGCGCGATTCGTTCACCAGGGCATGACCTCCTCCGACGTGCTGGACACCTGCCTCAACGTGCAGCTTGTGCGTGCCGCCGATCTCCTCATCGCAGACATCGACCGCCTGCTCGCAGCATTGAAAACGCGCGCCTTCGAGCACAAGGACACGATCACCATCGGCCGAAGCCATGGCATTCACGCCGAACCAACGACCTTCGGCGTCAAGCTCGCATCCGCGTATGCCGAGTTTGCGCGCTGCCGCGAGCGCATGCTTAACGCGCGTAAGGAAGTGGCAACCTGCGCGATCTCTGGCGCCGTCGGCACCTTCGCCAACATCGATCCGCGCGTGGAGGAGTACGTCGCCGACAAGCTCGGGCTAGTGGCAGAGCCGGTGTCGACGCAGATCATTCCGCGTGATCGGCACGCGATGTATTTCGCGACACTCGGCGTCGTCGCCTCATGCATGGAGCGTCTGGCGATCGAGATCCGTCACCTGCAGCGCACCGAAGTGTTGGAAGCGGAGGAATATTTCTCGCCGGGGCAGAAGGGCTCCTCGGCGATGCCGCACAAACGCAATCCCGTGTTAACGGAAAACCTCACCGGCCTGGCCCGCATGGTGCGCGCCTATGCGCTACCCGCCATGGAAAACGTCGCGCTCTGGCATGAGCGCGATATCTCCCATTCCTCCGTCGAACGTATGATCGGCCCCGACGCGACGGTGACGCTCGATTTCGCATTGAACAGACTGGCTGGCGTGATCGAGAAGCTCGTCGTCTATCCCGCAAACATGAAGAAGAACCTCGACAAGCTCGGCGGATTGCACAACTCGCAACGCGTTCTCCTGGCTCTGACCCAAGCTGGGGCCTCGCGCGAGGACGCCTATGCGCTGGTCCAGCGGAACGCCATGAAGACCTGGGAGCATGGCGCCGACTTTCTCACCGAGCTCAAGTCGGACAAGGATGTCACGGCAAAAGTATCTGCCGCAGACCTCGAAAAGATGTTTGATCTGGGTTATCACACCAAACACGTCGACACGATTTTCAAGCGCGTATTCGGGTAGCGCGGCTCTCGTCCACCCCCCTGATAGACTGCTTGTTGGATGCATCGTTGTGTTAAGACGGGTGGCATCGAGGTGAAGAATTTTGGCTGATCACGACCGAACGACCCCACGCACGATCTCTCGCCGATCAAGGAGTCTGAGACGCTACACCTACGCCGGGTTTTCCAGGCACGTTTGGAAAAGGCGTCTGGTGTTCCTCTCCGGTGCAATCGTGGTGGCGCTCGTCGCGGTAGGATTTGCGCAGCTGGCAGACCTTGCGCAGGAGGTCTTCAACCACGCTCTCAAACATTGGATGTGGTTGCCGCTAATCGTTACCCCGATCAGCTTCGCCGTGCTGGCCTACATAACGCGGCGGTGGTATCCCGCCGCCCAGGGCAGCGGTATTCCGCAGGTCATTGCTGCCCGCGCCAGCAAGGATCAGGCTCATCGCTTCAGCTTGCTCGATTGGCGCATGGCGATTGCAAAAATCGTCATGACATCGGTGGCGATCCTTACCGGCGCCTCGGTTGGCCGCGAAGGCCCCAGCGTGCAGATCGGCGCTTCCATCATGTTTGCCATCGCGGGTTTTGCCCGACTTGGACGCGCCGATGGACTTGTGCTTGCCGGTTCCGCCGCAGGCGTCGCTGCCGCCTTCAATGCGCCGTTGGCGGGTATCGTGTTCGCCATCGAGGAAGTCGCAAAATCCTTCACCGGCCGGGTGAACGAGCTCGTGCTTGGATCGGTTATCGTCGCAGGCGGCGTCAGCTGGCTCCTGCTTGGCAACTATTCCTATTTCGGTGGCGGGTCCGCCCGCGTGATCAGCGGGTTCGATTGGCTTGCCGTTCTTGTGTGCGCCATCATCGGCGGAGCACTCGGCGGTCTGTTCAGCCGCACCATGATCGCGATCGTCTTTCATCCACCCGAATGGGTGGCCAAGCTCAAGCGACATCCAATCTATTTTGCAGCGATCTGCGGTCTCGTCGTCGCCATCCTCAGCATCGCAACCAACGGCTATGCTTCCGGCAGCGGCTACACGGAAACCCGGTCGGGGCTCTACTTCGGCATCACTATTCCCTGGTATTACGGACTGGCAAAAATGGTAGCCACGCTGCTGTCCGCCGTCAGCGGCATACCAGGTGGCCTGTTCTCGCCGTCGCTCGCAGCAGGCGCTGGAATTGGCTCAATGGTGGCCGAGGTTTTGACGTTCGTTGAGCCTCGCAACGTCCTGCTGCTGATGATGGCCGGATACTTTGCTGGCGTCGTTCAGTCACCGCTTACCGCCGCCGTGATCGTAATCGAAATGACAAGCGACCGCGCCATGGTCATTCCGCTGCTCGCAACGGCCCTGCTGGCGTCCAGCGTCTCGCGCGTAATCAGCCGACGCCCACTCTATCACGCCTTGTCGTTGACGTTCGCTCAGAAGCCCGCAACACGTAAGCCTTAAGAGCAAGAAGCTTTCTTGCCAGCTTAACGATCAGTCGTCGTCCTTGAGGTCGAGCAATTCCACGTCGAAAATCAGTGTGGCATTCGGCGGAATGACGCCGCCAGCGCCGCGCGCGCCATAACCCAGTTGAGGCGGGATGATCAGCGTGCGCTTGCCGCCGACCTTCATGGAAGCAACGCCTTCGTCCCAGCCCTTGATCACTTGACCGACGCCGATGGTGAAGGCGAATGGCTTGCCGCGGTCAACGGACGAGTCGAATTTGGCGCCCTTGGCGCCGTCTTTATACAGCCATCCCGTATAGTGCATCACGCAGGTCTGGCCGGTCTTAGGCGCGTCGCCTGTGCCTTCCTGGGTATCGATGATCTGAAGGCCAGAAGCAGTGGTCTTGGCGTTGGACATGTCTATTCCTGTCGATTGGGGTTGGCTCGCCTGCTCAGCGTGTGACGACGCAGCGTCCGATGCTGAGGGCTCCGATTTCTGACCATCACACGCACCGAGCGAGATGGCGGCGAAAAGTGCAGCTGGAATTGTGATGGTTCGCATCGCCGCGGAGGGTCCATATGTGGCTTGGATTTTTCTATTGTGCGCCACTCTTTAGCCCGGCTTCCCGATCAGGGGAAGCCCGCCGATCGCGCCGGCCCGGTACCGATATCCGCGCGCTCCCTAAGCGCCGAGCAGCAGGGGAGCTGAATGACGCCGGGAGCGTCCTTCGAAATAGCACCCGTCCTCCAACGCCAGTTTCTTATGGAAGATGTCCCCGACCACACTGCTGGCGGCCTTCATCGTGAGTGTGTTCGCGTAGATCTCTCCGTTAACCTCGCCAAGCACAACGACGTTTTCAGCGCGGACGCTTCCGTTGACGACCCCACGCTCGGTGATCACGAGCTCGGAACAGCTGACATCGCCATCGACGGTGCAAGCGATCGTGATTGCGCCGGGATAGCTGATGGCGCCTTCGATCGACAGCCCCCGTGGAAAGCTCAGGGGCTGGTAATGGGACGGATTTGGCGCGGCTTCGCCGTGCGCGCGGTTCAATCTAGACATTTGGCCTCTCGTCATCAGCGCCCGCACGCTTAACTCTACACGCGACACGATGATGGCAACAATCCGGCTAAGCCCCGGGCTCCGCGGGGCGTTGGCAGGAGGTAATTCACAATTGACAGCCCACGATATCCGCCTAAAACGCGCGCTTGACGTTGAAACTAGGGAAATCCACCGATGCCGACCATGTCGAACATGCGCCGCCGCAAGATCCAGGCACGCCAGCGCAAAGTTGAGAACGAGAAGAAGCGCCTTTCGAAGATCGCCAAGAAAGAACAAAATGCAAAGAAGGCTGGCTAAGCCGAACTTCTCTGCAAAGCAAAGTCTTGGCGCGATGCGCTAAGAATTAGGGCGCGGAAACTCCATGGGCCGCGCCCATTTCTTTTTCACTTGCCGCATTGCAGCAGCGACGGTGCCTGTACGTCAGTCCCGGTTGCGTCCCACCCTATGCGAACCGACAATGCCCAAACGACCGCTTTCCGGCGTCAGGGAGGGCCACAAGCCATGCGAACTGCACTCATCCGCTCGAAAGTTCTGGCTCTTGCGCTGGCCGCCGTCGCGCTCGCTTCCGCATCCACCTGCGTGAAGGCTGGCGATGGGGACGGCGTTGAGGAGATCTACGTCTTGCGCTCGGTTCGTGAGGCGCGCTCCAAACCGACGGAAGCCTGCTCCACGGAACGCACCAAACTCTCCCAACCTGCGTGGGAGGATCAATACACGTTCCGGTCGCTTGAGACCCGCCCCAAGGACGGGCGCATCTTGAATACGGACGCCGGCAAGGTCGGGGAAATCCGCGCCTGCTTCGGAAACAGCGCCGATCCCGCCGTCTGGGAACTCTACGGCGATCTCAACGTCAACGGCGTTTCGGGCAAGGCGTTCGGCAAATGCTACAAGACGAAAGCCGACTTCCCTGAAAAGGGCGTCAATCTGTTTGCCTGCGCCTTCGATCTGTTCGATCTGTCGGGCGGCTATTTTGGCGGTCAATTGACGACGAATTCTCTCACCACACCGGAGCTGTTTGGCACCGCGTCCAATCCATCCGGGTATACCCAGGTCTCGATCGCCACGATCCGGCTTTGGAAGAAGCGCGCCGCGCCCTGACTCGCAAAGGCAGTATCTGAGCAATGCTATCTGCGCGGCACGCTGTGAAATGGCCAAGCTGTGAGCGGCGATGAAATCGGCCGCTTCACGCGGCCTGCTCCGCATTCATGATGTTTACGTATCTGTATACCTACGCTTGCCGCACCGTCGGTGTTCCGGTAGATTTAATGCAGTGGTTTTCGCTCCGGCGCGAGCGCCCGGGCATCACGCTTATGTTCCCTTTCCATGTCGGCGTACTCCGGAACTTCCGTTGTTTTTGAGCCGTTTCGGACATATCAATTCTTATAATCAGCAAGGAAACTAATTATGGTCACCAACAGCTATCCTCCCGGAACCGTTCTGATGCGGCCGACCCTCGATGCGCTCGCGCGTAATTGGTGGCTCATCCTGTTGCGCGGCATCCTGGCCATCATCTTTGGCGTGCTGACCTTCATTTGGCCGGGCCTCACGCTCTTCACGCTCGTCATTTTCTACGGCGCTTTCGCGCTGCTCGATGGCATCTTCGCTCTCGTCGCGGCGGTCACCAAGGGCGCGCCAGCGCCCAGGTGGTGGCTCGCCATCGTTGGTCTGCTTGGCATCGGCGCCGGTGTGGTGACGCTGATGTGGCCAGGCATCACGGGCATCGTGCTGCTGTACTTCATCGCGGGCTGGGCCATCGCATCGGGAATTTTCGAAATCATCGGCGCCATTCGCCTGCGTAAAGAGATCGACGACGAGTGGATGCTGATCGCCAGCGGTGTCTTGGCGGTGATTTTCGGCTTGCTGATCCTCGCCTTTCCTGGCGCCGGTGCGCTCGGTTTGGCCTTCGCCATCGGCGGCTTCGCGGTTGTTTACGGCGGGCTTCTGGTAGCGTTCGCACTCCGTCTGAGAAAGCATGCCGAAGTGAAGATCTAGCCTTCACTGCCATATGCATCAGAAAAGACAAGAGCCGCCGGACAGATCCGACGGCTCTTTGACTTTAGCACTCTCGAATTTTGGAACCGTAATCAGCAAGTTCCCTGGCGCATACAGCGGCGCATCTGATTGCGCATAGATTCCTTCCACTCCTGGCCGTCATCGTAGCCATCCTCGTCGCCGTCGCGTTGGCCCGATTTCCAGCCCAGCTTGTAGCCGACCTTGTAGCCCTTCTTCCAACCGATCGCGTAATCCTGAGCCGACGTTGACTTCGCGAATCCGCCGATCAGCGCATCGTTGTAGGAGGCTTCGTAAGCGTCCTTGTATGCGTCTTGATAACCATCTTTCCGACCTTTGGCCTTGCCAGCCGCAAACCCGGACTCATAAGCCGACGACTTCGCGAAAGATCCGGTGCTCGTCACGATGTTTCCGCCAAAAAATGCCAGCGCCGCAAGGACGGGCATGAAAATCTGCAGTAGCAATTTGCGCGCGTTGAAATCCGTAATCGACAATACGTTGGCCGAATTCATTTGTGCATCTCCTAGAGCATCGCCTGTGTTCAATGGCACGACCTTCACAAGTCCCGCCTGAATTGTGTCTGAGCAACGCGTTCAGATGGCGTTCATTAAGCAAAAGCATTCGCACCCATCTCATCATTTTCGCAGCCGTTAACTTTGGGCTGTTCGTCATCAACCTGTTGAGCCATCAGCCTGACTACTGGTTTAAGTTGCCTCTCATCGGCTGGGGCATCGGACTTCTCGGTCATGCTTTCATGGTGAGCCGAACATCAGACGTCACAGCCATGAGCAAACGCGAGAACGGCGGCGGACCGAGCGGTTCGACAACGACTTGATCCTTCTGGGCGCTGCTGTCTCGCCATTCGTCATCGCATGACAGTTGGTTGGAGTGGCGAGTTCAGCGTCTATCTCTCACCGTCATCCTAGGGCTTATCCCAGGGATCCGTGGGGCCACCAAAGCTGGCGCCGTGTGTCGCGCGCTGTATCCTAGTATGATTGCACAGCTTTGCGCATGACGGTGTCACTTCTCCACTCCGAGAAATTTGAATGGTTTGGCTTCTTTGAATTGATCGTTCGCCAATCCAGAGTAGATGTTCGCCTGGTTAGGACCAAGGTCAAGCTTCTCAGTCTTGCCCGTCTCCGCCGATAGGTCGAACTTTGCCAGATCGACCCAGAACACATTCGGCGTCAGAACGCTTTCGAAGAAATATCGCTTGCGCTTGTGATCGACGACCGTCCGCCACCGGGTCGATGAGATGTTGGGCTGATCCGGTGTAGAAATACCGAACGGAACGGATGCATTGCGGATCACACTGAATGCACTGGCGATCGTCTCCACTGGATCGTCCGTCTTTGGTATCGCTTTGACGTAAAACGACGCCCGGGCAAACCGATCCGCCGCCCGATTCGTCCCAGGCAGCATCACTGTTCCGCCAATCTCCTTCCAATAAGCGTTGAGCGCCAATTGCTGCTCAAACACTGGCGAATTGGTCATTACCTGAAAATCGCGGCTGTGATGGATGACCTGCTTGCCACCGATGTATTCGATGATCGCGCTGTCGCCGCTCGTGTCCGAGAGTGACAAATGTACCGTCGCCAGCATGTCGGTTCCTGGCACCTTCGCCGTGACGAGCACGAACGGCTCCGCCCTCAAACCTTCCACCGCTTCTGCGACGGTCGCGTAATTATCCAGCACAAACTGTGCCCAAGCCGAAATCGCCAGCCCGGGCGACTTACCGTCATAGTCTGGATACTCGGACTCCGCGAGCCACAGCACGTTGGCCACAAGGCCTGCCTCGTTCAGCCCGTCCGTCGTCGCAATGTCATAGCCCGATGCGATCACACTTCCATATTTCGACGTCCACGTGATCGAGTTCGCCCCCGCCTCGCCGGTCCGCGACATGCCCTTCGGAAACACCCATAGGTTGGTCCCGATATCCTCCTTCCAATCCATCGATCTCCCGGTCACCACCTGACCCGCTCCGCCGAGATATACAAACCGCGTGCAGGCAGAGGCGGGTGACGAGAACACAAACACGCCAAGCACGGCGATGGCGGAAATTACCTTGGCCAACGGTCCTGAGAACATATCGATCCTCGCTTTGAGGCTGATCCTACTGGTACAAGGGATGCCTCGCTCGCGCCTTCCGTCTAGCGCGGTGCGGTTGCTGGTTCTGTTAAGCTCCAAAAGCAATTGCACGACGGAACCTAGGCATGAGGCTTAGATAACAGGTGGGCGCTACGGGAGCCACGTGTTCCTCTCACCTGTCATCCCAGGGCTGTCCCTGGGATACCTGGTAACATCAACTCCGGCGTTGGTATTGCTGCGCGATAGATCCAGGCAAAAGGCCTAGGATGACAGTGGTGGGTGTGGCGCGCACCGAGGTTATCACCCGCCCAATTCGCTCTTCATCAGATTGGGAAGCCAACCCTCGTTCGTCGCGCGCAGATCATCGAGCGTCAGCGCCGTTTCGCCTTTCATCTTGATTGAGCACGTCCCCTGCGCATCGGCACCAATCGTGCGGCCGACAATGCGTGCAGGTAGCGCCAACAGGCGAGCCCGTTCGAGAACCTCCTCGGCCTTCGCGGGCGCGACCTCCAACACGTAGCGGCCCTGGTCTTCGCCAAACCAAATGGCATGTGCGGGCAGCTTGCCTTCATAAGCGAACAGATCGACGCCGACGCCCTTCGCCTCACGCGACAAACCGTGTGCACCTCCGGCAAGCGCCATCTCGGCGATCGCCACGATGAGGCCGCCGTCGGCGCAATCGTGAACTGCCAGCGCGTGGCCTTCGCGGATCAGCGTGCGAACCAGACGCCCAGCTTTGATCTCGTCTTCCAGATCGACCGGCGGGGGCGCGCCTTCGAATTTGCCGGTTGCGTGGTGCTGATAGAGCGATTGGCCAAGATGGCCCTCTTCGCGCCCGATGACGATCAGCATATTGCCCTCGCCCTTGAGGCGAATATCAGCGATTTTAGCGGTATCCGGCACGAGGCCGACGCCGCCGATTGCCGGGGTCGGAGGAATGCCGATGCCGTTCGTCTCGTTGTAGAGAGAGACGTTGCCCGACACTACTGGATAGCCAAGCGCCTTGCACGCCTCCCCCATGCCGCGCACGGACGCCACGAACTGCCCCATGATCTCGGGACGCTCGGGATTGGCGAAATTCATGTTGTCGGTGATCGCCAGCGGATCGGCGCCAACGCACGTGAGATTGCGCCACGTTTCCACGACGGCCTGCTTCGTGCCCATCTCGGGATCAGCCGTCACGTAACGCGGCGTCACATCACACGCGACCGCAATGCCCTTCTTGGTGTTGTGAACGCGCACGACACCCGCATCCCCTCCGGGGCGGCCGACGGTATCGCCCATGACCATGTGGTCGTACTGTTCCCAGATCCAGCGGCGCGAGGCGAGCGCGTGAGAGCCCATCATGTCGCGCAACGTGCCGAGGATCGAATTGGGCGCGGGCACCCACTCAGGCAAGATCTTGGCCGGCTTCTTAGGCTCCACCCAAGGACGCTCGTAGACGGGCGCGGAGTTGGCGAGCACAGGCACAGGAAGATCAGCTTCCACGTTGCCCTTGTGCATGATGACCATGCGGCCGGTGTCGGTGGTCTTGCCGATGACGGCGAAGTCGAGCCCCCACTTGGAGATGATGGCTTCTGCCTCGCCTTCATGGCCCGGCTTCAGCATCATGAGCATACGCTCCTGGCTTTCCGAGAGCATCATCTCGTAGGCCGTCATGCCCTCCTCGCGCTGCGGGACGAGATCGAGGTTGAGTTCGATGCCGACGCCGCCCTTGTCCGCCATTTCGGACGTCGAGGAGGTCAGCCCCGCCGCACCCATGTCCTGAATGGCGATGATGCAGTCGGTCGCCATCAGCTCAAGGCAGGCCTCGATCAAAAGCTTCTCAGTGAATGGGTCACCCACCTGAACCGTCGGGCGCTTCTCTTCCGACTTATCGTCGAACTCGGCGGACGCCATGGTGGCGCCGTGAATGCCGTCGCGGCCTGTTTTCGAGCCGACGTAGACGACGGGCAGGCCAACGCCCTTCGCAGCCGAATAGAAGATCTTGTCCTGGCGCGCCAAGCCAACGCACATGGCATTGACCAGGATGTTATTGTTGTACCCGGCGTCGAAGTTCGTTTCGCCGCCGATGGTCGGGACGCCAGTGCAGTTTCCGTAATGTGCAATGCCGGCGACCACACCGCCCACCAAGTGGCGTGTTTTTGGATGATCAGGCGCGCCAAATCGCAACGCGTTCAGGTTGGCGACAGGACGCGCACCCATGGTGAAGACGTCACGCATGATGCCGCCGACACCGGTCGCAGCGCCCTGGAAAGGCTCGATGTAGGACGGGTGGTTGTGGCTCTCCATTTTGAAGACGGCCGCGTCTCCATCGCCCAGATCGACGATGCCGGCATTCTCGCCCGGTCCCTGAATCACCTGCGGTCCCGACGTCGGCAACGTCTTCAGCCAAACGCGCGACGACTTGTAGGAGCAGTGCTCCGACCACATCACCGAGAAGATGCCCAGCTCGCAGATGCGTGGCTCCCGCCCCAGGATTTCAAGGAGGCGGTCGTATTCCTCGGGCTTCAGCCCGTGTTCGGCGACGATCTCAGGGGTGATCTTAATGGTGGTGGAGAGGGCAGCTGACATCGGGTCTCGCGGGCTATCTGGGTCAAATCATGCAGCATGATAATTTGTGTTTCCGCATGATGTTTTTTCACCGCCCGCTTATAGCGATGACAGACCCCTTTGTCGCGGCCCGCGCCGGTTTGTCCCAATGCCAATGGCGCGCGGCCAAGCGCCTGCGGGCACCGGTCGCCAAGTGGCAAAACCCCAACCCGTTGAAAGGAACGAAGACTGAGCATGCGCAATGCGCAAGATCAACGAATTGAGCGGCAAGGCAGCGCTGCAGAAAGCTTTTTGCTGCCATGCAGCATTGTGCATTTATGGATATGTGTCAGTAGCTTACTTTTGAATCACGTTGACCGGTCGGGTCGCGTGACGCTTCCCGCCGCGCCTTGCACCGGAGGGAGAGAATTCGATGAGCAAGCTTCTAGCCATCACCGCCGCCGCTTTGATCGGCACAGCGCTATCGGCCACCGCATGGGCCGAGATGCCCGGCGCGGACGGCGCCGAAACCCAGATCGTCATGACCCCGAACAAGGGCCTTCCGCTCGATGTCGGCGGCAAGAGGATCGTGAGCTATTTCCAGCAGCAGGACAACGCGTGCGGCCTCACAGTCGTGCTGTCGGAATCGGAAGGCGGCGGCGTCGCCGCCGGCGGGTCGGAAGGCCCCCACGGCACACGCATCACAACGAACGTCATTCCTGGCCAGAGCCTCCGGCTCGACGGCGACAAAAACAGCGCTGCCGAATTCCTCTGCGGTCCCGAGGGCCGGAAAATGAATGCTCACATTTACACGCGCAACGCTTACCCCGGCAAAACTGCCGGCAAGTCATGAGAACGGGAGATCCGAACATGAAGACGATCCAAAAAGCACTCCTGGTACTTGCTTCGCTTGGCTTTGCAGCCTCCGCCTATGCGGGATGGCCCGTACCGACCGCCCCCGATGCAAAGGGAATGGCGCGTTTGACCGAGGGTAAGGGCATTACGTTGATGGTCGGCACCAAAAAGGCGGTCGCCACCTACCTCAACGAAGGTGGCGCTTGCAAAGTGAGCGTGATGGTGTCGGAGACGTATCCCGACCAGATCCCTTATCACCTGACCAGCGTGCGCTTCGGCGCAAGCGTCGCTGGTGGATCGGCCGCCGACGTCGAAACCTCTGACGGAGCTGCCATGTCACTCGCATGCGCGCTTGGCGGCACAGCTCTGACGATCCAAACGCACGATCTCGCCGCTCATCCGATGCTGGCCGCAATCAACTGAAGGACGTCCTCTGCCCTTCGACGTCCCTGCCGAAAGGCGCGCACAAAAGTGCGCGCCTTTGTCTTTAGCGACGAACAGATCCATTCCCCGGCGACCCATCCCAAGATGACATGAATGTGGCATTGGACAGCTTGTCCTACCCAACTGGGCTGTGACTGTTTCGCGCTGCAGCAAATGCATTCCGGAATTGCATGTCTGGCTATTTTACCATCCGCTTCATGGGGTTATCTACGTCCCCAGAACGCAGTCGTCATACCCGAACACTCCTGCGAGGGCTTGAACGATGCGATAGTGGAATGGAGGCCCCTTCCATGAAGTCGATGAATAAAGCTCTCATCCTGGCCGCATTGGCCGCTCTATCCGCCGTTCCGGTCGCCCTCAGCGTGCGCGCTGATGCCGAGTCGGCAGGCGTAAAGATCCTTGGTGAGAACAAGGGTGCATCGTTCGATGTCGGCACCAAAAAGGCCATTGCGTACTACGCCAAGGAAAACGGCGGTTGTGGCGTCACGGTTATGGTGTCAGAGACATACAGCGAGCAAATCCCCTATCATCTCGCAACCGTGCGATTCACCAGCAATGTAGCGGCTGGAACGACTGCTCAGCTCGATACGTCCGATGGTGCGACGCTGTCCTTGAGTTGCGCCAAGAACGCCTCGAATCTCCTCGTCGAGAACATCGAGCGTGTTGCTTATGTGCCCCCGCGCACGACGAACTAAGCGTAGCTGCGCACGCTTGAATCAAGGTTGGGGAGAGCCTCTGCGGCTCTCCCCATTTTGTTTGAGAAAACGGCCGCGCGGAGGCCCTGGGCTGTTGCCTAATGCTTCGTCTGCGACACTATTCGCCGGTCGCCGTCAATCGCGTCGCATATGTTGCATCTGCGAAATACAGTACAAAACACGCCAAGTCGCAACGCTTCCAAGTCCACGCTTGCAAGTCGTTCTGACCCAGGGGAGGCCGTTTGGTTCTCCCCTTCTTTTTTAGAAAAATGGCTATATTTCGGTGCCTTAAAATTCGTCTTCGGCCGCTCCTGCCTGAAGATCTGGCCACGGATGCAAAAATTGCATAGCTATTTTGCGAGCGCACATCTTCTCTTAACCGGCATCGCTGTATATCTACACTGTAGAAATTGAGTTCGAGGGGTTGCGGTCCCCTCGCCCGGTGACTGTCGTCGCGTCTGGGCCATCAACCCGCGAGAAGACAAAACGACAACCAAGGTGATGTATCATGAAAGCCATCGTGTTCGCTCTGCTCCAGACCCTGGCGCCTCAGGCCCAGGATAGCGGGAGCCATGGGCGGCGCGGCAGCGCCCGCTAAGTAGCGCGCGCCACTGCACTAAAAAAGGAGCCGCGACCGGCTCCTTTTTTATTTTTCGCATCTATATCGCGCTGCGATTTGATCCCTTATCCTATCGAAAACATTGGGAAAAGTTCTGAGCCAAACGGTCAGTTGGGCGTTCCCGCTATTGCAACGCGGGATCGAACATGCGTTGACTTGGTTCGTTGCGCAAATGCACTTTATTTTCCACCTGGGAAAAATCCCCCCTTTATCGAGGAATGGGGAGCCCTAAGGATTGGGAGGAAAATGATGACAATGCTCTACAATAGGCGACTTCGGCTATTTCTCGCGTCGTGCTCCGCCGCACTCCTGACCACCAGCGCATTCGCTGGCCAGGAAATCGAGCAAGGCGCCGCGACCCAGGGCGCCGCAGCCCCGACCCCTGCAGTGTCCCAAGATCTTTTGAGTGGAGCCGCAAAGGACTCCAAGAACTTTCTGCACACGAACGGCAACTATGCGCAGACACGCTATTATCCCGCCAAGCAGATCAATACGGACAACGTTTCAAAGATGCATGTGGCCTGGATTTTCCAGACCGACGTGAAGGAATCTATGGAAACGACACCCATCGTCGTCGATGGCGTGATGTACGTGACCACATCATTCAGCCACGTCTATGCCTTGAACGCCAAGACCGGCGAAATGTACTGGCACTACAAGCACAAGATGGGGCCGATCACGACCTTCTGCTGCGGCCCGAATAATCGCGGCGTGGCAATCGCCGATGACAAGGTTTTCCTCGCGACACTCGACGCGAAGCTTGTAGCACTCGACTCCAAGACCGGCAGTCTGCTCTGGGAAACCCAGGTCGGCGATCCCGAGCTTGGCTATTCGGAAACGATGGCTCCCACTGTCGTCGATGGCAAGGTGCTGATTGGCACAAACGGCGGTGAATACGGTATTCGCGGCTTCGTGAAAGCGTACGATGCCAAGACCGGCAAGTTGGTCTGGCAGTTCGACACCATTCCCGAAAATTCGGTGGGCGTGTGGGCTCCGAATGACGCGACCGGTCGCGATATGCATCGTGACATCGCGGCAGAAAAAGCTGCCCTTGAGAAGCTTGGCGATCCATACAAGACGCTTGGCGGCGGCGTGTGGCAGAACCCGGCAGTGGATCTGGAATCGAAGCGCATCTTCTTCGTGGTCGGCAACCCCTCGCCCGACCTCGACGGCTCGATCCGGCCCGGCGACAATCTCTACACCGACAGCCTCGTCTCGCTCGATCTGGAAACCGGCAAATACGTCTGCCACTTCCAGTACATCGCGCATGACGTTTGGGATCTTGATGCGGTAAGCCCGCCAATTCTGGTCGATGTCAAAGACAAGGATGGCAAGGTCGTTCCTGGCGTGATCCACGGCGGCAAGACCGGACACATCTACGTCCATAACCGCAAGGACTGCAGCCTGATCCGCTTCTCCGAAGCGATGGTGCCGCAGGAGAACATGTGGGTGCTGCCCACCAAGGAAGGTTCACGCATGCTCCCGGGCGCCAACGGCGGCGTCGAGTGGTCGCCTATGACGGTGAACCCAAATCTTGGGCTCGCCTACGCCATCAACCTGCATCAGCCGATGACCTACCACGTCGAGTCCACGCCCTATCCGGGCGGCAAGCTCTGGCTTGGTGGTGCTTTCAAGGTCATTCCTAGCGAGAAGCAGGCCGGCAATGTAACCGCTGTCGACTACAATACCGGCAAGATCGCCTGGCAGGTCAATACGCCTCAGCCCATGATCGGCGGCATCATGGCAACCGCAGGCGGACTGGTGTTCACCGGCGAAGGCAATGGCTGGTTCCGAGCCTACAATGCCAAGAGTGGCAAGGTGCTTTGGAGCTTCCAGGCAGGTGCCGGCGTGAACGCACCGCCGTCTTCGTACTCCGTTGACGGCAAGCAGTACGTCGTGGTCGCGGCAGGCGGCAACGTCCAGCTCGATTACAAGCGCGGCAACAACATCATCGCCTTCACGGCCGATTGATTGTGTGCAAGCCAATCTTGTGGCCTAAAGAAGAAGAGTGGATGGGGCTCGACCCCATCCACCTACAAGTCCGGCAACCCACTTCGTTCAAGGCAACATATGGCCACTTCGAATTCCCTAACCCCCTCCGTTTTTCTGACAGCCCTACTTGCAGCGACCTCCCTAGTGACCACCGCGCGCGCCGACAGCATTGAGGAAAAGGCCGCGGTTTGTAGTGCTTGCCATGGCGAGCAAGGCGTACCAATCGATAAAGTTACGCCTATCATCTGGGGGCAGATGGAAGGCTACATCTATCTGCAGCTTCGAGACTTCAAGAGCGGCGCGCGCAAGAACGACACCATGCAGCCCGTCGTCGCCGATCTCACGAAAGATGATATGATGGCGCTGGCAGCTTACTTCGCGGCAAAGCCCTGGCCGGATCTCCAGCAACCCTCTGCGCCGAAAGATGTCGCGACGGCAGCAATCGGCCTCAACCAGTCCGTCGGCTGCACCGGCTGTCACCTGGGAGAATATCAGGGCGACAGCACCGTACCGCGTCTAGCAGGTCAGCAGCGCGAATACATGGACAAGACGATCAAGGATTTTCGCGATCGGTCGCGTGGTAACAATCCCGGCATGTCGGATTTGATGAATGCTTCACCGGTTGATGGGCTGAAGGCGATGTCCGAATATCTTGCCGGGATGCAGATCCTGGGTGGAACCGGACACGGTTCGCGCTAACCTGTAAGCACAAGCCGCGCCCGTGTGACTTGTGAGCGCCTAATGCTCTGCCGCGAGCGCCGTCTTGATGGCTGGATCCGTGGCGAGATCGGCTGCTGTCTTGCCGGATTTGTCCTTCGTCGTCTTGTCGGCGTGAGCCTTCAAGAGCGTTTCGAGAGCCGTCGTGTGCCCAAGCTCGGCGGCCGTCATCAACGCTGTGCGGCCACGGTCGTCGGCATCGTCGAGGTGCGCGCCACGGGCAATAAGAAGCTCAATCGTTTCCTTGACGTCGGCTGCGCCTGCCTCATCGGTATGACCAGCCGCCCACATCAGGGCCGTCAGATCGTTGCCGTAGCGCTGATTGACGTCGATGCCATGATCGAGAAGAACTTTGACGACCGGCGTGAAGGCGCGTCCGGCCGCGTAGATGATGGCGGACTTACCGGTGGCATCAATCGCCCGCGGGTCGGCGCCCTTGGCGAGCAGCAACGCCACGAGTTCGCCGTTTCCGGTATAGGCCGCAGCCGACACCGGCGTTATCCCGCTCCTTCCTGGAAGATTTGGATCGGCGCCCGCATCCAGCAGCAAAGCGGCTACATCGCGACGCTCTTCCTCCGCGGCAATGTAGAGCGCTGTGGAAGCCTCCAGATTGCGGGCGTTGACCGGTGCTTTGTGTTCCAGGAACAGTTTTACGATAGGCACGCTGCCGCGCTTGGCAGCCAAGGCGAGCGCCATGTTGCCAAGCCTATCGCGCGCCTCCAATGACGCCCCATCCTTCAGCAACGTTTCGCTTAACGCCTCGCATTGCTGCGAGGCCGCCGACATCAGCAGGGAATTGCGCTCAATCGAGGAGGCCTGAGCCTTGATCTGCTCGTAACGTTGCTCAAGAGCCTGGCATTCGCGGCGATTTCCAGCCTCGACATCACCAGAGCCAAGAACCATTACACAAACAATCAGTGGAATAGGACGTCGCGATTTTTTCATGGAACTCGTTATAGCCGGATCGGCACTCGCGTGGGAAGCACTGGAACGCGCGATGAATGCAGAGTTGCTTAAGAGCCGTTACTCCTCGCGCCCTTCGGCGGCGTTGTTGCGCGCCGAGGGCCACCACAACTGCACATCAGCGCCAGGCGAACGGTAATTCGCAATCAGCGCCTGGGTGCGGGCGGAAACAAGATAGCTGCGGAAGCGGTCAGCCGCTTGCCGGTTTACCCCTTTGATCTTTTCAGGATTGACGACGATGGCGGCCATCACGCGCTGCAGCAGGCTGTCCGCCGACACCATAATTTCCATTTCCGAGTCTGGGTGTTTCGACAGAAAACGCATGAAAGGAAGTGCGCCCCAGATCACGTACCCTTTGCGTTCCTCAGCCAGACGCACCGCCTGCCCTTTCGCCGCCTGGTGCTCCAAAAACCAGTCTTCGGCGGTCTCGACACCAGCGCCGGCGCCCAACACCTGGGTCAGATACGAGACGCCTGGAAGATCGTTGGCTACGAATGGCGCTTTGGACTGGGCAATTTTTGCGAACGCCGCGGTTGCACTCGCCATACCTTTGATACCTGCCGGATCGCTCTTGTGGCCTGCTATGACGAGTTGATTGGCAAAGACCATCTGCGGCCAATCCCCCAGCCCCTCCTGCACGAAGGCTTTCACGCCTTCCTTGCCATAGTGCGAGATGACGATATCGGCTTCCCCAGCGCGTGCGCGTTCGTAGACGTCTTCGCCGGAATAGATCGCCAGCTTGATGCCGCTCTGTTTCTCAAAGTCCGCCGCCAGTGCGTCAATGAGCCCGCTCATCTTCGGTGTGTTGACGATGGCAAGGCGAAGGGTCTGCGGCGATGCTGCGTCGTCGGCGTTCGCGGCAGGCATCAAGGCAAGGCACGCAGCAAGCCACATCATCGCGAAGCCGACGAATGAGTGGAGCTTCATCACGCACTTCACTTTCTCAGGCCGCTTCCAGAACCGACAACAACGCACTTTCAAAAATGCGCCGTCCATCGGTGCCGCCCAGCGCAGGCTCATAAAGCCGCTCGGGATGAGGCATCATGCCAAGCACCCGACCGGTTTCATTGGTGATGCCGGCAATGTTTCTCTGCGCACCGTTGGGACACGTGTCGGGTGTCACCACACCGTTCTCGTCGCAATACCGGAAGGCGACGCGGCCCTCGCCTTCCAACTTGTCGAGCGTCACCTCGTCGGCAAAGTAGTTGCCCTCACCGTGCGCGATCGGCACCTTGATCACTTCGCCTTTTCGATAGCACTTGGTGAAGAACGATTGATCGTCCTCCACCTTGAGGAATACATCGCGGCAGATGAAGTGCAGTGAAGCGTTCCGCATCAAGGCGCCCGGCAGCAGGCCGGACTCGCACAGCACTTGAAAGCCATTGCAGATGCCGATGACGGGCGTGCCGGCTTTCGCCTTGCTGACCACATCCTTCATGATGGGCGAATGCGCCGCCATCGCCCCGCAACGCAGATAGTCGCCATAGGAGAACCCGCCGGGCAGCACAATCATATCCGATGCCGGCACCGAAGCGTCTCCGTGCCAGACCATCTTCGGCGCAAACCCCGTAATGCGTTCGACGGCTGTTTTCACGTCTCGGTCGCAGTTGGAGCCGGGGAAAACGATGACGGAGGCGCGGAGCATGGGCTGAACCTCGGAAAGCCTGAGTTTGGAGCTTCTGCAACTAAGCGGACTCGGCTCTCATGTCTACCGCTGGCTTGTCGCGTGCACCTCTCTTGCCCAACAATAAGGGCCCCACAATCAGGGTGCGCTCACGGCTGCATCCGTGATCGTCGCACTCCGACGCCCCGGCGCCAGAACCTCGATCTCCGGTGGCTCGCCTTCGACCTCACCTTGTGGCCAGGCAAAGGCCACGTCGGCGGAATCGCGCCCCGACGCGATCGCCAGCACGCTATCAGGCGAACTCATTTGAGTGGCATCGAAGGTAAACCAGTCTCCGCCTGAGGGGCCGCATAGATAGACCTGGAACAGGGCGTGGAAATCCTGTGGCGAGAGACGATCGGCGTAGACGCTGGTGTAGCGTGCCGGGATTGCGCAGGCTCGGCACAGAGCAATGGCAAGATGCGCAAAATCGCGACACACGCCTTGCTTTGAATGAAAAACATCGGCCGCCGTTGTGCTCGGACCGGTGCTGCCGGCAACATACGCGACATTGTTGAAGATCCAGTCGCAGATCGACATCACCCGCTGATAGCCTCTGGGCTGATTGCCGAAGGTGTCGAAGGCAAAGTCGGTAAACGTATCGGAAGCGCAGTAGCGACTTGGTGCAAGAAATTCGATGACTTCGAAGGGCAGCTCAACAAATTCGAACTCACGAACTTGTTCAGGAGCGAACTTCTGAACCGTCAGATCAGCAACCACCTTGTAGATCACCTCAACGGGCCCAGGTCCCAAGACTGTACGAAGCCGCCGGGTGCCGCTGATAGGATCGACATATCTCTCGCGCGCGGCTTGAGGCGGAAGAATTAGCTCTTCCTGACGCACCACTTGTGCCGACGTCTTGGCGACTTCAAACTGGAACAGGAACGGCGTCGGCGCCGTGGTCACATAGCGAAGCTTGGCGGAGGCTCGAATTTCCACGGCAGAACCCTTTTGTGCGAGCGAGGAGGTGACCTCTCAACGCGCCTGGCCTAAACGGGTTCCTATAATTCTGTGCCAATTACTTGGGCATCAGGAACACGACAGCAAGCCCGGCCGCGACCAGGGGCAAAAGGATGAAAATTGCTGCCTTGATCGCCATGAAGCGAATGGCGTGCGCGTGATCGCTACGGCCAGCTTTGGTATCTTGCGAAGTGGGTTCGGTCATCCCGCATCCATACAAGGGTAATCGGCTCTTTGTCAGGTGCCGCGCAGTGGCGTGATGAACTGCGGTGGAACGTGATCCGTCAGCCAAACGCCATTTTGCGAAAGATAAAAGACGTATCCTGCCTCTGCCATTTTGCCCGCGGCCACCTGGAGAATAACAAGGCCCCCGCGCCGTCGAGATCCCACCATCGTCGCGGTATCGCAATCGGGGGACAGATGGACGTGCGTGCGTGCCTGCCGCGTCAAGCCCTCTGTCTCGATGGCCTCAAAGGCGTTGCGGTTCGTGCCGTGGTACAGCCACTCAGGCGGCGGGCGCGCTTCAAGATCAAGCGCGACGTCGAGCGAATGCCCTTGTGCAGCGCGGATACGATTGCCCTCCAGCGTGTAGCGGGATTTCGGGTCGCGTGCGACGATGCCAAGCACGTCTTCCCGGCTCACGTCGAATTTGTCCTGCAGACCCGCACACAGCTCGGAGAAATCTACCCAGCCGTGCCCATCCATCGCGACTCCCAATGCTTCAGGCTCGTGGCGCAGCACCAGAGACATGAACTTAGAAACGGTTTTCTCTCGGGAGGGATCCATTCCCGAAACCGCCTCCTCAGCCGATCTCGTAAGCGTAGTTTTCGATGACGGTATTCGCCAGCAGGTCCTTGCACATCTGCTCCACGATGGCCTTGGCCTTTTCCGGATCGGTTTCTTTCAGATCGACCTCGATGTACTTACCCTGGCGCACATCGCCCACACCCGTGATGCCCAGGCCCTTCACTGCACCCTCGATGGCTTTGCCCTGAGGATCCAGGACGCCGTTCTTCAACGTGATTTTGATGCGGGCTTTCATAATTTCCTCAGGCGATGGGCAAACGTTACGGGCCACCAAAAACAGAAATTGGGCCGATGTACAGCCCAATTCCCCAGATTCTGATCAGATGACTCAGTTCGGCTTGCCGTTGACGGTCGGCGGATTGGAAGCAACCAGAACCGGACCAGCGCCCTTGGGGGGGCGATGTTCGGTCAACACGCCAAGACGCTTGGCGACCTCCTGATACGCTTCCAGCATTCCGCCGAGATCGCGGCGGAAACGATCCTTATCGAGCTTGTCGCCCGTTTGGATGTCCCAAAGCCGGCAGCAATCGGGGCTGATCTCGTCGGCGAGCACTATGCGCACCTGTTCATTTTCGTACAGACGACCGAACTCGACCTTGAAGTCGACGAGGCGGATGCCGATGCCCAAGAACAAGCCGACGAGGAAGTCGTTAATCCGCAGCGCGAGCTGCATGATCTCGTCGATCTCCTGCGGAGTAGCCCAACCGAATGCCGTAATGTGCTCTTCAGCCACCATCGGATCGTTGAGAGCATCGTTCTTGTAATAGAACTCGATAATCGAACGCGGCAGCGTGGTTCCCTCTTCAAGTCCGAGGCGCGTTGAAAGCGAGCCGGCCGCAACATTGCGCACGACCACTTCAAGCGGCACGATCTCGACTTCGCGTATCAACTGCTCACGCATGTTGAGACGCTTGATGAAGTGTGTCGGCACGCCGATCTCATTCAACTTCTGGAAGATGAATTCGCTGATGCGATTGTTCAGCACGCCCTTGCCTTCAATCAACGCATGCTTCTTTGCGTTGAAAGCGGTGGCGTCATCTTTGAAATGTTGGATGAGCGTGCCTGGCTCAGGGCCTTCGTAGAGCACCTTAGCCTTGCCCTCGTAAATGCGACGACGCTTATTCATTCCTGGTCCTCTGAGGATCAACGCTCACTCTCACTTATTTCTCTGTCTAACCCGCGCGATGTGCGGCACTGACCCTTTGAATTTCCAACGTCTTTCGAAATCCGTTAGAGATGGGGATCTCTGTCGCGACGCGTCCCAAACTTGGGTCTGAGACTAGCGGAACGGCCCTTCAGAAACAATGTAGACCATGAGCCGCAGGGCCCTTCTGGTGAACCATCTCGCCAAGCCGTTGATTTGCCTCGAAGGCCGGGTTATCGCTGCGATTAACAATTCCCCAGAGGAGTATCCGGACCCCGGTGAACACAGCCTCTGGTTGTAGATCTACTTGGGAGGTTTTATATACCATGACCACGTTCGACAAACGCGAGCAGGGATTCGAGCAGAAATTCGCCCATGACGCCGATCTCAAATTCAAGGCCGAGGCACGGCGCAACAGGGCGCTCGCTGAATGGGCTGGCGCGAAGATGGGATTGTCGGGTGCTGAACTCGAAGACTACATCAAGGCTGTACGCAAGGCCGACCTCGCCGAGAAGGGCGATGAAGATGTGTTCGGAAAAGTGAAAGCAGATTTCGCCGCCAAGGGCATCGCTGTCTCCGACACCGAGATCCGTTCCTTCATGGCTGAGGCCCTCGCTAAGGCTGTCGCCGATATCGAGAAGACCTGAAGGCTCGTGCGCCGGTCAGCCCTGCGAACAACCGTCAGTTTGGCATCGACTGCGCGGGTGCTATGAAATATTTGCGCTGTGAAATTTTAAAGCCTCCGGTCCTGCGGGAGCGGAGGCTTTGTTGTGTGCACTGTTCAAGAGCGCGTGGCGATACGGTTCGTTACGCCACAGCGCGCGCTTGCAGGCGCTCCATTTTCCCGATCAGCTCGATAAGCGATTCACGATTGGCCGAGAGGATCGGAGCGTAGTCGGCGCCGGAAACTTTCAGCGCGGCGTCGTAGAGTTCTATATTTCGCTTTTCGCTGCTGATCAGCGCAGGCAGCACCGCGTCGCCGAGCCCAGTGAACAACGCGCGCACGTCCATCATGGTGCGATTTATCGTCGACATGAACGAACCGGAAATATCAGGCGTTGCACCTGAAGCAGCGACGCGCTGCTCGATCTCGACCGCGGAGGTCTGGTGTGCCGCAATCAATTCCTGGAATAGAATGATGTGATCACCACCCTCTGCCTGGTTTAGCGCCTCTTCATAGCCGTTACGGCTGTCGATCAAGGCAGTGTGCAAGGTCTTGAGCGTGTCGATCTCTGGCGTCGAACGGGACATAGAAGGCTCTCCAGCGATGTCGATGGTCCATCAAAACCGATAACGCGCGTCACCGGAGCTGGTTCCCCTCAATGAAACCGGAACTACCTGCCGCGCAAAGGGTTTTCTGCTCAGTTAAGGGTACCAATTTGAACTTATCTTGATTTCCAGATCAAGCATATGGAGCACACCATGGCTCGCGGAGGCAAATCCAAGTACACAGCCAAACAAGAACGCAAGGCTGATCACATAGCCCACAGCTACGAAGACAAGGGCCTATCCGAAAAAGAGGCTGAACGGCGCGCCTGGGCGACGGTGAACAAGCAGGACGGCGGCGGCAAGAAGCCCGGTGGCTCGGGCCGCAAGGCAAGCTGAGGACTTTGAGCGCAATGCTCAAGCGGGTCGGACAGTTCTAGCCGAGACTCTTAAGAAACTGTCCGAACTGCAGCAGACCATCAGGCCACGGGCCGTGTCCGGAAACGGTGTTTATATGGCCCGCTTCACCCGCATCAGTGAGCTTCGCACCCCACGACTTGGCTAACATCTCTGCACGCGAGAACGCGCAATACAGGTCGTTATTGGCGACGATGAGCTGCGCAGGAAAAGGGAGCTTATTGTCCGGCATTCGCGAAAAACCGCCGTGCCCCTTCTTGGGCGGCCAACGCTCGCCGCCCGTGTCGGGCCAGAACCGCGAAAACTCCACATCCGCCGGCGCCACGAGGAACGCCCCGATTACGCCTTTGGCTTTGAGCTTGTCAGCGGCGAAAACCACCGCGGGAACGCCAAGCGAGTGCGCAACCACGACTGCGGGCTGAGTTGCGCCAGCCGCGAATTTTGCGATGCGATCGCCCCAAACTTCAACATCGGGATTATCCCAGTCGTCCTGGATGACGCGGCGCGCGGTCTTGAGATTGCGCTCCCAGCGCGACTGCCAGTGATCGGCGCCGCTATCCTGCCAGCCAGGCACAATTAGAATATCGACTTGAGAACTTTTCATCCTCGCTGAGATAGCCGAGCCGCGCGCTTTAGAAAAGAGCGCTATCGCGCGCAAGCCGGAAATGCCGGACTACTTCGTAAGCGGTTTGAAGAACCTTATCAGAATATATCCCGCATAGGCGCCGACAGCCACCACAGCCAGCGGCACGATTGGCCAGGGCAGCGAGTGCCAGTCCTGCAACCTTCCGCTGACGCTGGCCCACAGGACGAGCGCGGTGGCCGCGAGGTAGAAAGCGAAGGCGTTGGTGGTCTGCTGGCGGCCCGTCGCATCGGGGGGATCTGCAGGATCGAGAAACTTGGGTGCGACAACGCCCAGATAGATGGCCTGCGCGAGCGCAGAAATGACAAACAGCCATGCGGCAAGATGCGTTTGCAGCATAAGCGCAACGCCGCCGGCCAGGATGCCGATCCCTGCACAGGCCATCCAAAACGCACGAGCGGTCTCCGCCCACGATGGTTGCTCTCCACCAATGGCTGATATGGTGGCGTCAAGCATCCTGGACATGACGCCCGCGCGCGACGCCACGACCCCCGCAAAAGTGTAAAATGCGCCGACGAGCCGCAAGGCCACATCGGAGAACTCAATTGCCATCCTTGTCTTCCCCCTTAGCTTCACGCTTTTTCGCGCGTCAATCGAGGCGGCCGAGCGCCGCTCGCAGTTCTACAACGAGACCGGAAGGCTCCCACACCCGTTCGACCGACCCAGCGAGTTGGCTGGCCGCCGCTCTCGTCATCACGACTGAACCAAAGCCGCCCTTTTTTGGCTCCATCGCGATTGCCGGTCCCCCGTGTTCGCGCCAGATCAGCACGAGGGTATCGTCTTCTACGGAGGTTGTGATTTCGACGCTGCCGCCAACCTGAGAGAGCGCGCCGTATTTGACCGCATTGGTCGCAAGTTCGTGAATGATGAGGGCAATGGAGGTCGCGCCACGCAAGCCTATCTGCAAGTCCGTGCCTGCTATCGTCGCGCCACTTCCCGCCTTCCCTGGATAAGGTGCGAGGATGGAACGGATCAGCGCATGGAGCGATTGTTGGCCAGCCGGTTGCGCTGCTCCCAGATCGCTTGCAGGCAACACGCGGCTATAGGCGTGCGCAAGCGCGGAGGTGCGTCCGCGTAGCTCATCCGCAAAGGCGGCTGCCGCCGGCTCCTGCCGCGCCGACATGGAGATGAGGCTGCCGATGACCGCAAAGATATTGCGGATGCGGTGCGCAAGCTCCTGATTGATCAGCTCGCGCTCCTCCTCCGCCGCCTTCATGTCGTGAATATCAACGCAGGTGCCGAACCACCGGACGATGGCGCCCTGCTCGTCTCGAATAGGCAGCGCGCGGCCGAGCATCCAGCGGTATTGGCCATCCTTCTGGCGCAGCCTGTACTCGATCTCGTAGTCACCTCCAGTATTCAGAGATTGGCGCCAGCGTTCCCACGCGCGTTCCTGATCCTCGGAATGGAACATTCCGTTCCAGCCTTCGCCATCTGTTGATCCGTGGGGAACACCCGTCACCTCGTACCAGCGATCGTTATAGAAGTCGTGATAGCCGTCGGGCAGCGTCGACCAAATCACGAGCGGCACCGCATTGAGGATACTGCGCCAGTGCCGCTCCGCAGAGCTCAGCGCGATCTGGTCCTCGACGATATTGCGCAGATCGCTTAGCAAGGCTTCGCTCTCTGCCGTCCAATTGCGAGGTTTGGAATCGATCACGCACAGGCTGCCGACCGGATATCCTCCGGGCGCACGGATCGGCACGCCGAGATAAGCTTCGACGCCGAGATCCCTGACGGCAAGATTGTCTCTGACAAGCTCGTGGTTGCGTGCGTCGTTGATCCTAAGGGTGACATCGTCGCGAACCACGTACTGGCAGAACGAATGTGACAGCGGCGTTTGCCGCAACGAAGCCCACGGCTCCGGCAGGCCGATGCAGCTCTTGAAGAACTGCCGATCCTCATCAACCAGCGAAATCAACGCAACCGGCGCACCTAGTGCCGATCTCGCGATACGCGTAATGCGATCAAATCGTTCGTCAGGAGGACTGTCGAGCAAGGCAGACTGGCGCAAGGCCGCCAGCCGCAAATCCTTAACGTGATCGTTGGACAATCATGCACTCCGCAAGATCAATTCACCTGAATTCTTATCATTGCGGTTCGTACCATGCTGGCAATTTTTCGCAGCCGCAACGAATGGCAAATAGCCCATAAGAACCAATAGCCCGCGATCTGGTGAGCGCATGTTTGCCAGGTGGCCAACTCCTGTTTCCTACGAAACAGAGCGGTGCGGCCGCTTTCTCCATGGTGTGTCCATCAAGCGCTCAACACTGCGCTGAACCAACACATACATAGGAGCCTCTCCGATGCGTACCACCAAGATTTTTGCTGCCATTGCCGGAGCGGTAGTTGCAGCCAGCGCCTTCGTTTCAACGGCTGAAGCCGGTTGCGGCGGCGGCGGATACGGCCGGTCTTACGGCTACCAATCGCGCGCATCCTATTCTGATGATTACGGTTACGAGCGCCGTCGTGCTCTCGCAAAGGCGCGCGCCCAAGCGAAGGCTAAGGCCGCCGCAGCCGCCCGCGCCAAGGCCGTAGCGGCCGCCAAAGAACGGGCGCGCATCGCGAAGATCAAGGAGGCTGCAAAGATCACAGCGGCTGAGGCCGAGGACGCCAAGTCCGCCAATGAGCCCGTCGTCACGGCCGCGCTGGAACCAGCGCCCAAAACCGACGTCGAAACATCAACGGAGCAGGACAAGAACGGCAACGAGGTTACGGTCTGCCGCAAGTTCTCCGCGGTCACCGGCGGATTGATCGAAACCGCATGCAAGTGACGTGAGGCGCTTAAGCGCCTCACTCATTCCCAGCGCGCAAAACGGAAATCCGTTGCACTAGACGAGACGGCTCTGCTCGACAGCGGCCGAGATAAAGCTTGCAAACAGCGGATGCGGCTCAAACGGACGCGACTTCAGCTCTGGATGATACTGAACACCAATGAACCAGGGGTGGTCGGGATATTCGACGGTCTCAGGCAAAAGGCCGTCGGGTGACATCCCAGCGAACCGGAGCCCGCAATTCTCCAACCGCTCACGGTATCGGGTGTTCACCTCGTAACGGTGACGATGCCGCTCGGAGATTTCCGTATTGCCGTAGATCCTTGCGATGCGGCTGCCATCCATCAATGCCGCCGGAAACGCGCCAAGACGCATGGTCCCGCCCAGATCGCCGCCCCTGCGACGCTGCTCGAGTTCGTTCCCGCGCATCCACTCCGTCATCATGCCGACGACCGGCTCGCCGGTATCGCCGAACTCGGTCGAGTTCGCGTCCTTTATGCCTGCCAGATTGCGCGCCGCCTCAAGGCAGGCCATCTGCATGCCAAAACAGATGCCGAAGTAAGGCACACCGCGTTCACGGGCGAACCGCGCCGCCGCGATCTTGCCCTCCGCGCCGCGCTCACCGAAGCCGCCGGGCACGAGAATGCCGTTGACGCCTTCGAGGTACGGAGCCGGGTCCTCGCGCTCGAAGACTTCCGACTCGATCCAATCCAGCTTGACCTTGACGCGATTGGCGATGCCGCCGTGGACGAGTGCCTCGATCAGCGATTTATACGCATCCTTCAGCCCGGTATATTTTCCAACGATGGCAATCGTCACCTCGCCTTCCGGCGCGGCAATATTGTGGGAGATGTTCTCCCAGCGCGTCAGATCGGGCTTGGGTGCGCCGGTGATGCCGAAGGCGTCCATGACCTGCGCGTCGAGGCCCTGCGCGTGGTATGCCAACGGCACGTCATAGATCGAGGCGACGTCGAGCGCCTGGATCACCGCTTCCGGCCGCACGTTACAGAACAGCGCAATCTTCTTGCGCTCGCCAACGGGAATTTCCCGGTCGGCACGGCACAACAGGATGTCGGGCTGAATACCGATCGAACGCAACTCCTTCACGGAATGCTGGGTCGGTTTTGTTTTCAGTTCGCCAGCCGAAGGAATGTATGGCATCAGCGTCAGGTGGATGTAGACGGACGAACCGCGCGGCAACTCATTGCCGAGCTGACGAATGGCCTCGAAGAACGGCAATCCCTCAATGTCGCCCACCGTGCCGCCAATCTCGACGAGTACGAAGTCGACATCTTCGTTGCCGGTCAGCACGAACTGTTTGATGGCGTCGGTGACGTGCGGAATGACCTGCACCGTGCCGCCCAGGTAATCACCGCGCCGTTCCTTGGCGAGGATCTCCTGATAGATTCGACCCGTCGTGATGTTGTCCGACTTCTTGGCCGGCACGCCCGTGAAGCGTTCGTAGTGGCCAAGGTCGAGGTCTGTCTCCGCGCCATCATCGGTCACGAACACTTCTCCGTGCTGATACGGGCTCATCGTGCCCGGATCGACATTGAGATAGGGATCGAGTTTCTTGAGGCGGACAGAGTATCCGCGCGCTTGGAGAAGCGCGCCGAGAGCGGCTGATGCGAGACCTTTGCCTAGGGAGGAGACCACGCCGCCGGTGATGAAGATGTACCGTTGCATGGGATTTTGGTCTCGCATGGGAGTCGGGGGTTCTCCAAGCGGCAATATCGCCACATCCACAGGGCACTAGAGCGACCGGTGCAACTGAGCCGCGACTTCAGATCCACAAGTACAGCTGCGGCGCAGAACTCGTGTTCCGCGCCGCGCTCGAAAACGATCGTGTTCGTATGGTCTGGCGGAGCGTTAGCTCAAGATCAGGCCGTGTTTGTCCTCACTGGCCGCCGGGAACCTGACCAGGGGCGGGAGCCTGCTGAACCGGGGGTTGTAGCTTGTCGAGAATACCGCCGCCACCGCTTGCGGGAGCGGGCGTCTCACCGCCCGTAGCGGGCGCGCCTGCTGCAGCCGGAGCATCGAATGCCGATCCCTGCTTGATTTGATGACGGGCCAGCAGCGACAGAGAAATGCTGGTGGCGAAAAAGGCAGCCGCCAACATCGCCGTGGTGCGCGTAAGAAGGTTAGCCGTGCCGCGACCGGTGAGAAAGCCGCCACCGCCGCCTCCGCCGATGCCCAGAGCGCCTCCTTCCGACTTCTGCAGAAGAACGACGCCGACAAGCGCCGCAGCAACCATGAGGTGAATGACGAGCAAAACGGTAGCCATGACCGTGGAGATCCTTATAGCAATGCAGCCGGATTGGGATTTGGGCGTCGTCATACACGGTTGCAAGGGCGCTGGCTAGTGCGTGGGCATAAACAGCCAAATGCCGCCTAGGGTGCCCTATGCCCGCGAGAAAGACATAAAATTCATAAACTTATCACGAACCAGACATGTCACTCGACAAAAGCCGGTGGCTTGAAGGCTTGGCTGCGCGGCGGCTTATAGGCATCTGAGCTGCGCGTCTTGGCCGGCGGCGCAGGCTCTACCGGAGCGGACTGCACCTGCACTGGTGGCGCGCTGTTTCCTGGGCCTGCGCTGCTCTTCCCCTGGGTGCTAGCACCGCTGGAGGCGGGCTTGGAACTCTTCTTGGCCGAAGCGGGAGGCTTCGTATCCCCCGACTTCGGCGCATCGGCCGGTTTGGGCGCAGACTTACTGGACTTGGAATCGGTGCTTTTCGCGGTCGGCTTCTTAGGCGGCGGGGGTAGGGTCGGATCGAGGTTGGGATTGAGTTCCAGACGCTTGGCAGCTTCCTCGACCTTCTTGCCCTCATCGGTGAGCGAGACCACGCGGCAGCCGAATTTGACCTGTTCATCAAGCAAGATGAAATGCTCGACCTCTCGCAGACGCTCCGCCGACAGATTGGCCTTGCCCCAGGCAGCGCCCTTCTCGATGTCCGACATGATTCCGCTCTGCATGAACTTGGCCTGTTCGGCCTGAAGCTGGTCGCAAGTGTCCTTGTCCAGCTTCGGCGATGCGGCGAGCGCCGCGCCCTGCAAGAGCACGACAAAGCCAAATGCGACCGGCAATATCGATCTAAAGGGCATGATCATCCTTCGTAGGCATTGATTATGGCTAGAAAATCACTCACCTTGAGACTGGCCCCGCCTACCAACGCGCCGTTGACGTGGGCCACCGACATGAGCGCTTTCGCATTGTCGGGCTTCACCGAGCCTCCATAAAGAATGCGCATCTTAGCGCCTTCCTTGCCAAAACGCGCCTCAAGATCGCGGCGGATGAGGGCGTGGACCTCCGCAACATCTTCCAGAGTCGGGGTCAAACCGGTGCCTATTGCCCAAACAGGCTCGTAGGCAACGACAGTGTTGGCGGCTGTCGATGCTCCGGGAAGCGAACCTGCAAGTTGCTCTCCGACAACAGTCAGGGTGTGCCCAGCTTCGCGCTCCATGCGCGTTTCGCCGATGCATATAATTGCGCATAACCCCGCGCGATGGGCCGCGACGGCCTTCTGCAGAACGTCGCCGTCCCGTTCGCCATGATCGGTGCGGCGCTCAGAATGCCCCACGATGACGGCGTTTGCTCCGGCGTCTTTCAACATTTCAGCTGAAACATCGCCGGTATGCGCGCCAGACGCGTTTGCATGGCAATCCTGACCAGCCAGTTGTATTGGCCCAGCCCCTACAGCGTCACTCATAACCATCAATAGGGTGGCCGGGGGGGCAATCATGACATCGGCCGCAACCCTGGCCAAAGGACCTGACAAAGCAGCACGCACCGCCGCAGCCTCGCCTAGTCCGGCCCGCAGACCGTTCATTTTCCAGTTACCCGCCACCAGCGGCCGAATTTCCTCTTCGCCTGCGCCCATCCCGCCCTTAAGGCCTCCCCGTTGACTTCAAACCCCAAAACCCGGCATTAGCCGCCTCAGCGGCGCTGCCTCACCCTTGCATTCGCTTCCGGGCTGCGCTTCATATCATGCCGGCTCGTCCCGTCACGTACGGGATGTTACACGATTGACCGTATGGTGCACCCGTTATGCCCTTTCGCGCGGCAGGACGGCGTTGTGCCCAAAAACTATGGGAACCACTCCTCCATGTTAGAGGCAATGCGCCGCGGCGCCCAGACTTGGGTCGCCAAGCTGCTTTTCGGAATTCTGGTGTTCTCGTTCGCTATCTGGGGCGTCGCCGACGTCTTCCGGGGCTGGGGGCAAGGCTCGATCGCCAGCGTTGGCCGGACACCGATTACGGCGGAGGAGTTCAACCGCAGCTTCCAAAGCGAACTCGACCAGTTCTCGAAACAGGCCAACCGCCGTCTGACGCCAGCTGAGGGTCGCTCGCTTGGGATCGATCGCCGCGTTCTCAATCAGCTCGTGGGCGGCGCCGCCATCGAGCAGCACGCAAATAACCTGGGTCTGTCACTGTCCGATCAGAGCATCGTCGACATGGTCATGAACGACCCCGACTTCAAAGGCGCCGACGGCAAGTTCTCTCGCCAGGGCTTCGACGCCTTCCTGCGTCAAGTCGGCTTGAGCGAGAAGGGGTTCGTCGAGCTGCGCAAGCGCGATCAGCTGCGCACGGACATGATCGGCGCCTTCGTCACAGCCCAGACTGTTCCCAAGCCGATGCTTGAGACCATCTATGCTTATAACAACGAGAAACGCACCATCGCTTATGTGGACATCAATCCAGAGAAAGCGGTGACTGTGACCGATCCAGACGAAGCCAAGCTCAAGGAACTCTACGAGGCCGGCAAGTCGGGATACATGACCCCCGAATATCGCAAGTTCGAAATCCTGCTCCTTTCGCCTGACGATCTGAAGAAAACGATTCAGATCCCCGACAGCGATGTAAAGGCCGAATACGAGAAGACCAAGGAATCCTACGACATTCCAGAGAAGCGCCGTATTCAGCAGATCCCCTTCAAGGACAAGGCCGCAGCAGAAGCTGCCAAGAAGGCGCTCGATGCGGGAACCAAAACCTTCGGTGAAGTCGCAAAGGACGCTGGTGCACAAGACACCGACGTCGACCTTGGCCTCATCACCAAAGCGCAGCTCATCGACAAGAAGATCGCCGACGCCGCATTCTCGCTGGACAAGGATAAGATCTCCGACGTCATCGAGGGCACGTTCGCCACCGTGCTGCTGCGCGTCACGCAGATCGAGCCCGGCGTCACCAAGACTTTCGACGACGTCAAAGACGAAGTGAAGGACAAGCTGGCGACGGCCAAGGCGCAGTTGCTGGTGCAGGAAACGCGCGACCAGATCGAGGATGCGCGTAACGCCGGCAAGACGCTGAAGGAAATCGCTGAGACGATGAAGCTGACCTACAAACAGGTCGACGCAGCCGACAGCCGCGGCTTGATGCCTGATGGCAAGCCAGCCCTGCAAACGTCAGACCTGCGCAAGATCATGGCAGAGGTATTTTCGCCAGATACCGGTCTCGACCAGGAAGGGATCGACCTACCCGACAATACTTTTGCCTGGGTCAACACGATCTCCACAGACCCGCCCAAACAAAAGACCTTCGATGAGGTCAAGGACGAGGTGAAGGCGCGTTACATGTCCAACGAGCGCACCCGACTGATCAGCGAACTTGCCACCAAACTGGTCGAGCGCGTCGACAACGGCGAGCCGTTGAGCGCAATCGAAGCGGCTGCCGGCAACACGGTACAGAAAACCGATCCGGTGACGCGCACGACTATTCCGCAGGGTCTGTCGCAATCGGCGGTGGCACAGGCTTTTGCCTTGCAGAAGGGCAAGGCGGGATCGGCAGAAACACCTGATCGTCAGTCTCGCGTGGTTCTTCAGGTTGAAGACATCACGCCAGCGTCGGCCCCCAGCAAGGAGGATCTCGACAAGCTCGCCAAGGAAATCTCTCCTGAGTTGTCGAACCAGGTTCTCACCGAATACACCGAAGCCCTGAAGAAGCAACTTGGCGCCACTGTCAACGAGGCCGAGCTGCAGCGCGTGCTGGGCACGAGCGAGGAATAACAGGGAGGACCACGGGACCAAGCCGTGGCGACGCCGATGTCGAAGACGCAATCCGCTGGCTGCGCTCCCGCGGCTGGGCCCATTAGTGGTGACGGTCCCCAGCAGAGCGCGGCCAGCCCCACGTTCGAGGAGTTCGCGCGCGCCTACGGTGAGGGCAAGCCGCAAGTCGTCTACACACGCCTCGTCGCCGATCTGGAAACACCGGTTTCCGCCTATCTGAAGCTCGCCGACCGCCGTCCGATGAGTTTCCTTTTGGAATCGGTTGAAGGCGGGGCGACGCGCGGGCGGTATTCGATCAT
The DNA here is from genome assembly GCA_041397645.1 of Hyphomicrobiaceae bacterium. Classification (NCBI taxonomy): domain Bacteria; kingdom Pseudomonadati; phylum Pseudomonadota; class Alphaproteobacteria; order Hyphomicrobiales; family Hyphomicrobiaceae; species Hyphomicrobiaceae bacterium. Next base: position 1,797,604 of record JAWKWE010000004.1, read on the forward strand.
CGGTCTTGCGCCGGACATCATCTGGCGTGCCCACGGTGCGCACGCTGAGATCAATCGCAAAGCCGAGCGCGATCCAAGCGCCTTCACGCCTGAAAGCGCTCCGACGCTCGACTCGCTGCGTGCGCTGCTTGCCGAAAGCGCCATCGTACTGCCGGAGGGATTGCCTCCGATGGCAGCCGGTGTGTTTGGCTACATGGGCTACGACACGGTTCGCCAGATCGAGCACTTGCCCGAGATGACGCCCGATGCGCTCTGCGTGCCGGACGCGATCATGATCCGCCCCACGCTGATGGCCATCTTTGACAGCATCAAAGACGAAATCACCATCGTAACGCCGGTGCGGCCAGCGAACGGCGTAAGCGCGCAGGAAGCGTATGATGGCGCGCTGAAGCGTCTCAACGCCATCGTCGCGCGTCTCGATGAGCCGTTACCCCACGCGACTGCGGCGCGACTCGACACCCTGGCGATGCCCGATCCGGTCTCCAACACGAGCGAGGCGGACTATCTCGCCATGGTCGCGAAGGCAAAGGAGTACATCAAGGCCGGCGACATCTTCCAAGTCGTCCTGTCCCAACGCTTCTCCGCGCCATTCACACTGCCTTCGTTCGCACTCTATCGCGCGCTGCGGCGCCTAAATCCGTCACCGTTCCTGTTCCACCTGGACTTCGGCGACTTTTCGCTGGTGGGGTCCTCGCCTGAAATTCTGGTGCGCGTGCGCGACGGCGAAGTCACCATCCGTCCCATCGCGGGCACCATCCGCCGCGGCAGCGACGGGGCGGAGGACCGCGCCCTTGCGAGTGCGTTGCTTGCCGATCCCAAGGAACGTTCCGAGCATCTTATGCTGCTCGACCTTGGCCGCAACGATGTTGGACGGGTAGCGCAAGTCGGCACCGTATGCGTTACCGACCAGTTCGTCATCGAACGCTACAGCCACGTCATGCACATCGTGTCGAATGTCGTGGGACATCTCGACGAGAAAAATCACGACGCTATTGATGCTCTGATGGCAGGCTTTCCGGCGGGCACAGTCTCAGGCGCGCCCAAGGTCCGCGCGATGGAAATCATTGCCGAGCTGGAAAAAGCCAAGCGCGGGCCGTACGCGGGCTGCGTGGGATACTTCTCCGCCGGTGGCGAGATGGACACCTGCATCGTGCTGCGCACCGCCGTGGTGAAGGACGGCGTGCTGCACGTTCAAGCCGGCGCAGGCGTCGTGCACGACAGCATTGCTGCCAACGAGCAGCAGGAGTGCATCAACAAAGCAAAAGCGATCGTTCGCGCCGCCGAGGAGGCGGTCCGCTTCGCGGCCAAGACGAAAAAGGGTGCCAGCAACGGCGGATTGTTCGGCTGAGTGGAATAATCCGCCCTGCTGCAAAGCGCGTTCACTTCGCATTTGCTTTGGCGTCAGGACGCGCGTCCTTCCACTTCTTTCCCCATGCGCGTTGCCAGGGCGTCCAGCGCGGCGTCCAGAAGATGCTGATGCAGGCGTGCCAAACCGCATAGATCACGAACCACACCAGCACGCGGAACGGCGCTGCTCCCAGCGCGAACAACCACGGACGCACGCGGTTCCACGTTCCCGAGCCAAAACGCATCGTGCGCGCTTTCACCCACGCCCGAACCGTCTCGCGCCCGAACGCTCTCTCCGCAACGCGCACTCCGATGAAGGCAATAAGAAGAAGCGGCAGCAACAGCCACAGCATTCCCCAGACCAGATACGAAACCACCCACCACGCGAGCGAAAGCACGACGCTCAACAGCGACCACAATACTCCAACAATGGCGGAAATCGTCTCCATGGATCCTTGGCGTCTTAACCACGACAACTGGAAATCGGATAACGGTTGGCGGCGCAAACCCCTTTGTCTATGGTGCTCGCGAACAACCAGCGAAAAGCGGCTCTTCTATGCTCACGCTCGCGATCCTTCGCCATGCCAAGTCTGATTGGAACGCGCCGGTGGACGACGATTTCGACCGGCCGTTGAATGCGCGCGGGCTGAATGCGGCCCCGCTGGCCGGGCAAGCCATCGCACATATAGGGCTTAAGCCCACACTCATTTTGTGCTCATCGGCCAAACGCACACGCGAGACGCTCGATCTCGCGTTGCCGGAAATGCAGCTTGCGCCCCACATCGAGATCGTTACCGACGACAAGTTGTATTTGGCGAGCTTCATGACGCTGATTGAGGTTTTGCGCGACACACGCGACGTACACGAATGTATTCTCATCATCGGACACAATCCGGGCTTGCACGAACTCGCTGTTGCTCTGGCAGGCAAGGGCGAGACCGCAGCACTTACCGCTCTTCAGGACAACCTGCCGACTGCGGCCCTGGTGGCGATGGAGCTCAAACGCTCCCATTGGCGCGACGTGCGAAGCGGGGATGGGCGGCTGACCGCGTTCTGGACCCCAAAAAAGGGCTTCGAGGCCGGACTGCCACAGCAAGCGTAAAGCAAGCGCCCTCGTCCCTCCTCTTTCTTGCAGGGATGGTATGCAAGACTGCCCGTAAAAGGTCGCTGGAGGCTCCTGGACGTCATCAGAGTGTCACTCAGGCCATGGCCCTCCTTGACGGTACGAAGTCCGCACCCTACACCCTTTTTCCATGCTGCTACTCATCGATAACTACGACAGCTTTACCTACAATCTCGTCCATTACCTGGGCGAGCTTGGTGCTGAGAGCGTGGTCGTGCGCAACGATAAGATCACCGTCGACGAGGTGATGGCCAACAAGCCAAGGGCCATCGTGCTCTCGCCGGGACCGTGTACGCCCAACGAAGCCGGCGTCTGCCTCGACTTGATCAAAGCCGCCGGGCCGACCATCCCGTTGCTGGGCGTGTGCCTTGGCCATCAGTCGATTGGACAAAGCTACGGCGGCAAGGTAATCCGCGCGCCCCAGCCTATGCACGGCAAGCTCTCAACCATCACCAACACGGGTGAGGGCATTTTCAAAGGACTGCCGAAGTCGTTCGAGATTACGCGCTATCATTCTCTGATCGTCGAGCGCGCCACGCTGCCGGATTGCCTGAAGGTGACGGCGCAAACCGACGACGGCATCATCATGGGCCTGCAGCACAAAACGCATCCCGTGCATGGCGTGCAATTTCATCCTGAAAGCATCGCATCCCAGCAAGGCCACGCGCTGCTCGCTAATTTCCTCGCGCTTGCTGGATTTGCGCCCAAGAAACGCGCCGCCTGAGTGAGATCTTGATGCCCGCCAACCAACTCAAGCGCCTGCTGAACAGGATCGCAGACGGCGAAACCCTTACTGCCTCGGGGATGGAAGAGGCGCTTGATCTGCTGATGTCGGGCGTCGCCACGCCGGTTCAGCTCGGCGGGTTCCTGATGGCGCTGCGCGTGCGCGGTGAGACAGTTCCTGAAATCACCGGAGCGGCGCGTCTGTTGCGCGCCCGCATGACGCCGGCGGAAGCTCCGCCCAACGCGATCGATATTGTCGGGACCGGCGGCGACAGCCACGGTACGTATAACGTCTCCACCGCAGCCGCCATCGTTGCCGCTGGCGCGGGCGTTCCAGTCGCCAAACACGGCAATCGGTCAGTCTCTTCGCTTTCGGGCGCATCCGATGTTTTGCAGGCGCTCGGCGTTAAAATCGACATCGAGCCGTTGATCGTTTCGCGTTCCATAAACACGTCCGGCGTCGGCTTCCTTTGGGCCCCCATGCATCATCCGGCCATGAAACTGTGGGCGCCGATCCGTGCGGATCTTGGCATTCGCTCGATCTTCAATTTGCTGGGGCCGCTGTGCAATCCGGCCAACGTCAAGCGCCAGGTGCTCGGCGTCTATCACCGCAAGTGGCTTGAGCCCATGGCCGAAACGCTGAAGCACCTCGGCTCGGTTCATGCCTGGGTGGTGCACGGCGCCGACGGAATGGACGAGCTGACAACCACCGGCCCCTCGACCGTCGCAGAGTTGGTCGATGGAAATATCCACGTCTTCGAAATCACGCCGGAAGACGCCGGCTTGCCGCGCGCCAGCCTAGCGGAACTCAAAGGCGGCGATGCCAACGTCAACGCCGCCAAGATGCGCGCGCTCTTGTTGGGCGAAACCGGACCTTATCGCGATATCGTGCTGCTCAACACGGCTGCCGCGTTAATCGTGGCCGGCAAAGCGGCCAGCTTGGAAGATGGCGTGCGGCTCGCCGCATCCGCCATCGACAGCGGCGCCGCCGCTCGGGCACTCGACAAGCTGGTTGCCGTCACCAACGACGGCTGACGATCCCTATTGCCGCGCACGCGATCGGCCCTAAGCACCACCCATTTTCGCCGAGACTGTCACGGCCGGCGGATGAAGCAGCGTCTGGTAGACGACGCAATAGCGTTCGGCCAGCTTGATGAGCTGATCCACCTGCTCTTTCGGCGCATCGGACTTGATGTCGAAAACGAGCCGGATCGTTTGGAAGCCGACGGGGGCTGTCTTGTCCACGCCCAACGTGCCGCGAAAATCGCACTCGCCTTCGGCCGTGACGGTGGCGTGTGCGATCTCAATGCCCATCGCCGTGGCGACTGCCTTGAGCGTCACCCCGGCACACCCGACCAGGGCCTCAAGCAGCATGTCGCCGGAACATAACTCCGCGCCGGTCCCGCCTGCCGCCGGGTGCAAACCCGCAGTCGCCATTGCGCGATCAATATCAAGACGGCAGGCAACCGCGGCATCATCCAGCGTTCCGGTGGCCCGCATGGTGATCATGGCCGTAGCCGGATCCGCCTTGTATCTCTCCTTGAGCGGCGCTTGCAGCGCGCGCAACTCATTCGCGTCCATCTTGAGCACCCTTTGCGCTATGTGACGAAACTTCTGAGGTGCCCCTCACCCCGTCCGGATCGTTTTTACGTCGGTAAACTGAATGTCAGGGTTCTTGTCCGCCGCCCAGCGTAGCGAGAAGGCGCTTTCGGCAAGATAGACTTTATCGCCGTCCTGATCCTCAGCGATCTTCGACTTGTTCTTGTCGATGAACGCCTGCAATACCTTGGGATCATCAGCCGACATCCAACGCGCCACCTCGCACGGCGCGCTCTCGAATGCGATCGGCAGGCCATATTCGTTCTTCAAACGCTCGGCCAGCACGTCGAGCTGCAGGGCGCCGATGACCCCGACGATGGGCTGGGTGCCATCGACCGGCGAGAAAATCTGCACCACACCCTCTTCAGCCATCTCTATCAGGGCTTCGCGTAGCTTGCGGGCACGGATCGCATCTTCCAGCCGCACACGGCGCAGAATTTCCGGCGCGAAGTTGGGAATGCCGAGGAACGCAACGTTCTCACCCTCGGTCAGCGCGTCGCCGATGCGTAACAGCCCCCGATTGGGAATGCCCACGATATCGCCAGCATAAGCCTCCTCGGCAATCGAGCGATCTTGAGCGAAGAAGAACTGAGGCGCCTGAAGCGCCATAACCTTGCCGGTGCGAGAAACCGTCGCCTTCATACCGCGCGAAAGTTTGCCGGACGTCACGCGCATGAACGCGATGCGGTCGCGATGGTTGGGATCCATGTTCGCCTGGATCTTGAAGACGATGCCCGTCATCGCCGGCTCGTTGGCTTCGATGGTACGGTGGGCCGCGTTCTGAGCGCGCGGCGACGGTGCAAAGTTCACGAACGCATCAAGAATTTGGCGCACGCCGAAATTCTTAAGCGCAGAACCGAAGTAGACCGGCGTCAGCGTGCCATGACGAAAGGCTTCCAGATCGAACTGCCCGCACGCCCCCTGCACCAAGTCGACTTCCTCGCGCCAGCGCGCGGCTGCCTCCTCACCCATCAACTCGGTGATGGCTGGATCGTCGGGACCGGAGAGTTGGCCTAAGTCGTGCGCATCGCTGTCCATTTGGTTCACGCGCGCACGCGAAAGATCATAGGTTCCTTTGAAGTCGCGGCCTGACCCCATGGGCCACACCATAGGCGCGGTATCGAGCGCCAACACGCTGGAGATTTCGTCCAGCAATTCCAGCGGCTCGCGCGCTTCGCGGTCCATCTTGTTGATGAACGTCACGATGGGAATATCGCGCATCCGGCAGATCTCAAACAGCTTGCGCGTGCGCGCCTCGATGCCCTTGGCAGCGTCAATCACCATGATGGCGCTATCGACGGCGGTGAGCGTGCGATAGGTCTGATCGGAGAAGTCTTCGTGGCCCGGCGTGTCGAGCAGGTTCATGACCGCGCCGCCATACTCGAACGTCATCACCGATGTCACCACCGAGATGCCGCGCGAACGCTCGATGGCCATCCAGTCCGAGCGCGTGTTCTTTTTGTCGCCCTTGGCCTTCACCTGGCCAGCAAGCTGAATTGCGCCACCAAACAGCAGAAGCTTTTCAGTCAGCGTCGTCTTGCCAGCGTCAGGATGTGAAATGATTGCGAAGGTGCGCCGACGCGCGATCTCGCGTTCCATGATGGACTTGGGCGCACCACTCTGGGCGGGAGTGGCATCGGTTAAGGCGGTCTCCGCGGCCGCCGGGCCTGCGGCGGTCTGAGAATTATCGGTCACGGCTTCGAATCTCGTGTTGTATCGGGCTTGCGCGCCGTATAGCACCGCCCAAGCGGTCGGGACACCCCTTGATAGCGCCGCCGCGTCGATCCTGTGGCTTTAGGCTGTCCCGGGCTCCAGTTGCGGTCTTGACCGGCCCGAGCGGGGCCACTACCACCCAATCAGACACACATTGCCCGGCGGATCCGATGGCCGATATTCTCGAAAAGATTACCGCCTACAAGCGCGAAGAAGTGGCGCGCGCCAAAATTCTGAAGCCTCTGCGCGTCATTGCTGAGTACGCCCGCTCGGCACCGCGCGTGCGACCGTTTGCGGGTGCCATCGAGGCCAAGCTCAAGGCGCACAAACCCGCCCTCATCGCCGAGATCAAGAAGGCATCGCCCTCCAAGGGACTGATCCGCGCCGATTTTAATCCGCCCGCGCTTGCACAGGCATATGAGGCGGGTGGCGCGGCCTGTCTGTCGATCCTCACGGACACGCCATCATTTCAGGGCGCGCCCGATTATCTCATTGCAGCACGCGCAGCGACGAAATTGCCTGTGCTGCGCAAAGACTTCATGATCGATACCTACCAAGTGGCCGAGGCGCGCGCATGGGGCGCCGATTGCATTCTCATCATTCTGGCGGAGGTTGACGACGCGCTCGCCGCCGATCTCGCGGCAGCCGCCAAGGACTGGGGCATGGACGCCATTGCCGAAGTCCACGACGCCAAGGAGATGGATCGCGCCTTGAAACTCGATTGCCGTCTCATCGGAATCAACAATCGCAACCTCAAGACTTTTGACGTGACGTTGGAGACGACGGAGAAACTCGCTCCGAAAGTGCCGAACGACCGCATCGTGGTGGGCGAGAGCGGGATTTTCACGCCTGCCAATCTGGCTCGCCTTTCGAAAGTGGGCGTCCACACCTATCTCGTCGGTGAAAGCCTGATGCGTCAGGACGACGTCGCGGCAGCGACCAAGACCCTGCTCGCGTGAACATCGTCGTTACGCGAACCTAGGGCTTGGCCTCGACAGGTGTTTCGCCCATTTTTTCCGGCAGGCCGGTTTCCGCGATGGCATTCAGCCCGAGTAGAATGGCAAGCCCGACAAGCATGAAGATGAATTTCGTATTCAGGCGGCGCGCGGGCATAAAAAACAAGGCCGCAACAAGTATCGGCACTGAAATGAGCATGGCGATGAAGGTCGCACGCAGGGCGCTCGTCAGGGCCTCGGAAAACGGATCAAGAAAAACGCCGATCCTACCGCCGTAAAGCGCACTCAAAGGCACCGGCACGAGCGCGAAGAAGCAGATGGCAAACAGCGTGACACACAGCGCCACCGCGAGCTTGTCCCTGGCTGCAAGAACGACCATCAGCAAGGCCGCAACCATCACCGGACCCGTTGGGATGCCCACTCGCCAATCGATGATGAGACCTAGCGCAACAGCGGCGAGGAGACCGCCTACCGCCAGCGGATACTTGTTGTCCACGATCGTTTGCCACGAAAGGCTTGGCAACTCGTCAGACACACCCGCCTTGCGGCCCAGGTGAATCGCACGCAATGTCCCCAAGATCGCGGCCGTCAAGAACGCCATGAACGTCAATACGGGCGACCATTGCGGAGGCAGATCGATCGAAAGCCAGCCGAAGATCGTGCTCCACACCGCGTGGGTCCATGCAGACCACTTCTGCATCAAAAATGCTGCCCACTCCGACAGCGTCAGAACCTGCTTGAAATGGTCAAAAAGCGTGAGGGTGCCGCCCAGGATGCCGAGCCAGTTCAGGATCGACGATCGCATATCCTGCGGCAGCGGGACGAGTGCTAAGGCTCTAAGATGTGTTGCTTGCTCTTCCTGCATGACATCCGCCCGATTTCCGGCCCGATTTGTAACCCGCGCGCGCCCCCAGGTCATCCGACTTCCATCGCGGCGCGAAAAAGCCTAGAGGATTGTCCCTCAATGGAGGATTTTCGCCCTGGAGTGCGAGCCATCAACGATGACTAATCAATATACCAAGAAACTTTCTCATCTCGATGAAAAGGGCGCCGCGCGCATGGTGGACGTGTCGGGCAAGGACGTCACCGAGCGAACCGCGCGGGCGGAGGGATTTGTCGAGATGAAGCCGGATACGCTCGCGCTCGTTGAAACGGGCGAAGCCAAGAAAGGCGATGTGCTGGCAACCGCGCGCATTGCCGGTATCATGGCTGCAAAAAAGACCTCCGACCTCATCCCGCTTTGCCATCCGCTCGCCATCACTAAGGCGCGCGTCGACTTCACGCTTTCCCACGAGCCTTGCGGAATCCACGTCGCCGCTGAGGTGAAGGTCGCAGGCCAAACCGGCGTTGAAATGGAGGCGCTGACCGCCGTCAGCGTCGCCTGCCTCACCATTTACGACATGCTCAAAGCTGCGGATAAGGGTATGATTATTCGCGACATCGCCCTTGTCGAAAAGATGGGCGGCAAGAGTGGGCATTGGAAGGCGGCAGGAGCGCGTTAAGGATATTCGCAACGACGCTGAGGAACCCTGTCGGCATTCGGCGGTTCCCACTACATTCAACCCCCATCGCCACCTTAAGAGCTGCGAATGCGCTCACGCGATGGCTATAACAAAAAAGACAAGAAGATAGATCCGGGAGACACCATGGCTGACGAAGCAGACCTTATCGAATTGGACCGGCGAATCGCGGCTGTGCGCGAGAACCTGCGCACGCTGGTCGAACAGGCGGCCGCCTATTCGGGCGCGGCAGACGAATCCCGGACGGCCGATCGCATCGCCGATCAGGAAGCTCTGTTGGCCGATCTTGTCAAACAGCGCGATGCGCTGGCCAAGAGTTGAACGCAGGCCAAATACACGGGCCCCAGAAACACTGGCCCACAGAAACACTGGCCCACAGGCAGCCCAAGCCATAATCGGAATAAGGCGGATGCTGGCAACGACGAAAAAGTCAGCTAATCTGTGCCATCATGACATCGACCGTGACCGTGCCCCCAGCCAGCAAATCCGCAACGCTATCCGCCGATGAGGCGCTTGCCTGCATCCTCGACGGGGTGGCTGTGCTCGGTCCCGAACAGGTTGGGCTGTTCGATGCTGCCGGGCGCACCTTGGCGCACGATCTGGCGGCGGCCCTGACAAATCCGCCCTTTGATGCCTCATCAATGGACGGTTACGCGGTGCGCGCGGCTGATCTTGGCGCGAACGCACCAACCCTGAAAGTCATCGGCGAAAGCGCCGCCGGATGGCCGTTCGCGGGAAGTGTGCGCCCTGGCGAAGCGGTGCGAATTTTTACCGGCGCGGCGATACCCGATGGCGCCGACACCGTCGTCATTCAAGAAGTTACTTCGGCAAGCGGAGAAACCGTCACCATTCTGGAAAGCCCGCGCAACGGCGCTAACCTGCGTTGGCGCGGCGACGACTTCCACGAAGGCGACACAGTCATTACCGCTGGCACACGCCTTACACCACGCCATCTCCTGCTGGCGGCCTCAGCGGGTCATGCCATGCTGGCCACGGTGCGCCGTCCCGTGGTTGCCATTCTCGCCACCGGTGACGAACTCGTCGAACCTTCCGATCGCCCGATGGCAGGGCAGATCGTAGCGTCGAACACCTACGGCCTCGCTGCCATGGTCGCAGCAGCGGGCGGCGATCCGCGCCCCATCGGCATTGCGCGTGACGACGTGGACGATCTGGCGATGAAATTTGCCGAAGCGGCCGATGCCGATGTGCTTGTGACAACCGGGGGCGCCTCTGTCGGCGATCACGATCTTGTCCGACCCGCGCTTGAAGCGTGGGGCGCCTCTCTCGATTTCTACAAGATCGCCATGAGACCCGGAAAACCGGTGTTCTTCGGTCGCAAGGGCGCAACACGCGTGCTGGGTCTGCCGGGCAATCCGCTATCGGTGATGATCGGCGGGCGCGTCTTTTTGATCCCGTTGATTGCTCGTCTTCTCGGACGGCGGGATACGCTTGCCCCCGTTCCAGCACGGCTGGCAAAACCGTTGCCTGCAAACGGGCCACGCGAGCACTACATGCGCGCCGTCCTCGACACCTCCAAAGCGCACCCGCAGGTAACCCCCCTTGAGAGCCAGGACAGCGCCTTCGTGCGGGCGCTCACCATGTCCAACTGCCTCGCCGTCATCCCGGCTAATTCGCCCGCGCTCCCCGAGGGCACCACCGTCAACGTGCTTCCCTTTGATTTCTGACGAGCTTTTCCGTTTGCAGCGATTCCGTTATAGAAATGGCCGCGCAAGAGGAACCGGCCCGGAATGAAGTTGTCTCCCGCACGCTATATCTCGATCCTCGGAACCGAGGTGCATGCTGCGGTCACGACAGCGGCCGAGGGCAAGAGCGCCTTGAAGGAAATCCGGCAAAAGAAAAACGAGTTCGGCCTCAAGCGTCGCGCGTTGATGTACCAACAAAAAAAGGCCAAAGTCGCCGCGGAAAAAGCAGAAGGCGGTCGCACCACTCGAAGCAAATCCGGTGTTTTTGCCGCCGTTCGTCGCCTTTTCGGCAAGGTCCAGGCCCGCGCGCCAAAGCGATCCATCGCTGAGCTTGAAAGCCAGATCCACGATATCGATGAAATCCTGTTCAATCTCGATTCATGCAAGGTACAGATCGAGGGCAAACTTCTCAGTTTGAGCTGAAGTCGCGGGGCAAGAAGGCCCACTCAATCGGCGCCAGACGCGGCCTTGGGCATCAACAGCGACATTTTTGATACGCCTCTTGGAACGACTTTCGCTGGCGACGTAAGGAGCCCTTCCACCGCGTTCCTACAAAAGCTAGAAGCCTTAAGAATTCGGTTGTTTAAGGCGCCAATGGCATATCGACGAATAAGTCTTTTGCTGGCAGCAGGCCTGCTGCTTCTTGTTGGATGCGCGCCGCGCCCGCCAGACCGTGTTCTATGGCCAGCTGCGCACAATCCTTCCTACACCGCCAAGGCCAACCTACTGGTTGCGACCACCCGCATGCGTGGCAAGCCGGACGACCCTTCGGCCATGTCCGCAGACCGCTCCGATCGGCTCAACTACGAAGCTCTGCAAGTCTCGATTCCACGCGACCACGAGCTCGGCAAAGTCGAATGGCCTGATACCGGCCCCGCCGACCCCGCCATGAACTTCATGACCACGGACCGCGAGGCCCTGGATGAGCAGCAGTTCATTGCGCGCATCCGACAGCGCGCCCGCAGCGGCGGCCCCGAAGCCGGCGCGGTGCTCGTGTTCGTGCATGGCTATAACAATCTCTATCAGGAGAGTGTCTACCGGTTCGCGCAGATCTTGCATGATGGCAACATCGAACAGACGGGCGTGCTGTTCTCATGGCCTTCACGCGGCAAGACGCAGCTCTATCTCGCCGACCGCGAGTCGACCGAATACTCCCGCGACTATCTGGAACACGCGCTGCTCGAGATCGCCGCCATTCCCGAGGTCCATGAAATCAACCTGCTGGCCCACTCCATGGGTAACTGGCTCGCGGTTGAGGCGTTGCGGCAGGCCAAAATGAAGGGGCATGGCGACTTCGGTGGCAAACTCAACAACGTGGTGCTTGCCTCGCCGGACATCGACGTCGACGTGTTCCGCACACAGCTCGACGTTATCGGTCATCTTCGCAAGCCTGTCACCGTGATGGTCTCGGGCGATGACAAGGCTCTGAGCGTGTCCACCTTGCTCGCTGGCGACGTCAAGCGCGTCGGCATCGTGTCCGCCTCCGACCCGCGCGTCATCGCCGCTGCTGCCCATTACAACGTGCGCGTCATCGACTTGAGCAATATCCAGTCCGGCGACCCGCTCAACCATGACAAGTTCGCCGAATCGGGGGCTGTAATCTCGGCGATCGGCCGCGGTTTGGCGTCGGAAGAAGTCGGCAAGGCCGGCATCATCGACGCTGCCCAGCAACTCAGCAAATCCATTCTTTCCGTACCCGCCTCCATTGTTGAGCCAAATCAATAGATAGGCGCAAGGCAGAGGCCGCCTTCTCCCAAAACTGATTTTCGAGACGTTCCCGATCGTGACGTCATAAGCCTGCAGAGGACGTACCCTATGTCTGATCACGGCCACTCAATTCGCGGCACCCAGAATCGGCGGACCACGGCACATGCCTTGTCTGCAATCCTCGCCGTTCTAGTTGTTCCTCTGATTGCCGGCTGCAGCGGCAATATGCCGACCAACAACGATCCCATCCCGCCCGATCAAGATCCCTACGAGCGCACTGGCGACCGGATCGGAAAATAGCTCCGGGGCGGCCTTGCGGAACGATTAAGGAACGTGTAGGGTACATTCGTGATTTGCACCAGCAAGCACGCTGTAGCCGCCGGCTCTTAATGCGTTGGCGTGGCGTGTGAAATGCCAACAAGGACGCCCGATGCTGACTGAGAAACAAAAAGAGCTGCTCTTGTTCATCCATGAACGCATGCAAGAGCGCGGCGTGCCGCCTTCGTTCGATGAGATGAAGGACGCTCTGGATCTCAAGTCGAAGTCGGGCATTCACCGCCTTATCACGGCCCTTGTCGAGCGTGGCTTCATCCGCCGCCTGCCGCACCGCGCGCGCGCCATCGAGGTCATCAAGTTACCTGAGAACGAGACGATGGCGGCCCAGAAGCGCGGCTTTCAACCTAGCGTCATTGAAGGTTCGGGGCCCCCAAAGCCAAATGTTGCCGCACCGCCTGCCTCGCTCATCATCGATTCCCGGACCGTATCTGTGCCGGTCATGGGTCGGATCGCGGCGGGCACGCCTATTTCCGCAATCCAGAACCATACCCATGACATCGCCGTTCCACCCGATCTGCTCACAAACGGGGAGCACTTCGCCCTTGAGGTGAAAGGCGATTCCATGATCGAGGCCGGCATTCACGACGGCGATACGGTCATTATCCGCCGCTGCGACAGCGCCGAGAATGGCGATATCGTCGTGGCTCTGGTCGAAAAGGAAGAGGCAACCTTGAAGCGTTTGCGCAAGAAGGGTTCCACGATCGCTCTTGAGGCGGCCAACCCTGAGTTCAAGACGCGCATTTTCGGACCTGATCAGGTCGATATCCAAGGCCGTCTCGTCGGCCTTCTGCGCCGCTATTGAGCAACCTGGATTAGACCCCGCTTCGGTAGCGAGCTGCATTACGGGGCGGCGTGGCCAACTCAGTCGTTTGAGGGCTCCAACGGGTCGAAGCTTAGTTCTTCCTGATCCTCGCTGCCGTCGTCATCCTCAATCTCCGGACGCGGCGGCAATGGGGAAAGCCATTCCGGGCGCTTCGCATAGTGCGGCAGGCGCTGCGCTCGCCGCTTCTCGACCGCACGATCCGTCGAAGACTTTTCTGGCATTGCGACACTGGGCGCGCCCGAAATTGCCTGTTTAATCCTCGGAATCGGCGCTTGGTCTTTCCGCGCCACCGGACTGCGTCTTTGCGACCATGGCCGTTCGCCGCGGTGAAGCGCGACAGTGTCGATACGCAGGACGGATCGCTTGTGCGCGGAAGCCGGTTGCAGGCCGACTTCCAACGTGTCCGCGAAGCCAGGATCGGCGCTGCCTTCTCGGCCATCCTCCAGATAGAGCGCGACAGTGCCCTGTCTCCAAACGTCGAAGAAATCGATGACCGTTCCGCGTGCCGGACATCCCCGCTTCGGCCTGGGCACGTTGAGCACGACGATATCGGCGTTGGCACAGTCGTCGCCGATCGCCGAGGGATGACGGGCCACAGCAAGCCGCATCCCCTTAAGCCGCGCAACACAGCCGATGCTGTCACATTTGAACGCTTGGGCATTAGCGGCCTCGCGCGCCGTGCGCTTGTCGCCATCGTGCTCCAGCCACCGGCTGAGCTCGAATTTGGCGCGACGCGCAGGCAGAGCGGAAAGCGCGCCGTCCTCACCGCGCACCGCGACCAGTTCTCCCCCGCGTGCAATGAGAATATCGGGCTTGGGCAACGTAGGAGCCAGAAGCAAGCCGCCAATGGCAAGGCCGACGCCCAGCGCTCGCGCCGGACCGCGCCAGATGATCAGCCATAGTCCGCCTGCTACGATCAGCATGAAAGCCTGGGTGGGTATCGCCGGCACGCGCGCGACTGCACCGGGTAGCTTGGCAACCAAACCTGCGCACCACGTCATGGTGTCGATCCCAGCGCCCATAGGCACCAGAGCGACGGCCTCAAGGCCAAGCGGCATCAACAGCAGCGCCGCAAGGGCTGCCGGCATCACGACGAAATTGCATATCGGGATCGCCAACAGATTGGCGATCACGGCGTACTGCTGGCTTTGGTGAAAATGGTAGGCGGCGAATGGGGCAACGGCAAAGCTTGCGACGAGCGTGGACAGCACGATGCCGCCAAAGAACATCGCAACATGCAGAATGGGATGCGCCTCGCCTGGATTTGCAAAGCGGTTACGCACGCCCTCGTAGGCCGCAATGAGGCCAGTGACGGCGGCAAAAGACATTTGAAATCCCGGATCGAACAGGCTCTCTGGGAAGACCAGCAATATGATGAAGGCGGCAAGCGCGACGTTTCGCAAGGCAAGCGCGGGGCGATCGAGTAGAACCGCTAGGAACATGATTATGATCTGGACCGCACTGCGCACGGTCGCGAATGCACCGCCCGAAATAGCCAGATATGCAAGTGCTCCGGCGATGCCAGCGACAGCCGCCCATTTCTTGATGGGATAGCGCAAGGCTATTCCGGGAACGGCCGCAAGCAACAACCGGACGCTGAAGAACACTGCACCAGCCATGATCACCATGTGCAGGCCCGAGATAGAAAGTATGTGAAACAGCCCGGCGTTCCGGTACGCATCGTTGGTGGCTTGCGATATGCCGCCGCGTTCGCCTGTGATCAGGGCTGCGGCGATCGCTCCCGTCTCGGTGGGCAACACGGCTCTGATACGCGTGTTGAGAGCGCCACGTACATCCTCGATGATTTCATTGTAGCGCGCCGACCAATCCGGTGCTGGCGCGGAGGGAAGAATTTCAACTGGCGAATAGGTATAGCCGACACCCCCCAGCTGCTCGAACCAAGCGGCACGTGCAAAGTCGAAGCCACCGGGAATGGCGGGGCTCGCAGGTGGAGACAGTGTTGCTTTCAGGCGAACGCGCACGCCTGACGTGAGCGCTCGGACGTCCGAGCCGCTTCTTGTGCGCAGCGTGCGCACCCGCACACGATCTGGCCGTGCGTCTGCACTAAGTCCGCCAAGCGCCTCGACGCGGATTGTAATGCGCTCTCCGCGCGGCTCTTTAGGTTCGACGCGCTCGACGCGCCCGACAACTTCCACATTATTGAGCTGCTTCAGCAGCACCGGCGCGCGGACATATTCGACGCGCAGCTTTGCTGAAAGGAACCCCACGCTCGACAGCAGCAGACCAACGGCAAGTGAGGCGGCCAGGGTTCCGCGTGACAAAGCCATAAGCAGACATACGACGAGCACCGATGGCGCCAGAGCCGTTATGAGTTGTGGCTCCAAGGGCAACGCAAAGTACGTGGCGATCCCGGCTCCGAGCCAGACCGGGGCCCACAGAAAGAAGCGGGGACGTTCCGCGTCGAGCGCGACACGAAAAGCCGCCAATGGCGGGATTTGGGGCGCGGGCGCAGTCGCAGCGTCGATCTCCCCCGGCATACTCATTGCACTACGCTAAAAGCGCGCCCCTTTGCGTCACCCCTTCAAGCCATGCTACACGGGTTTCCGACATCCCGCATCGCTAACCAACATAAAAGGTCCTTATGTCCGAGGCCTCTAAAAAAGCCGCGCCAACGGTGCGTTTTGCTCCCTCGCCCACCGGCTATCTTCATATCGGCGGCGCACGAACCGCTTTGTTCAATTGGCTTTACGCCAAAGGACGAGGCGGAAAGTTTTTGCTGCGCATCGAAGACACCGACCGGGAACGCAACAACGAGGCGGCGGTGGACGCAATCCTCGATGGCCTCAAATGGCTGGGGCTTGATTGGGACGGGGATGCGGTATCGCAATTCGCACGCGCCGACCGTCATCGCGAGGTGGCACACGAGCTGCTCAAACGCGGGGCAGCGTATCATTGCTATGCCTCTCCGGAGGAGATCAATGCCGCGCGGGAGGCGGCGAAAGCCGAGGGCCGCCCGCAGATTTATCTGTCACCTTGGCGCGATCGCGATCCGAAGGACGCGCCCAAGGACGTAAAACCGACGGTTCGTCTCAAGGCGCCCCGCGATGGCGAGACGGTCGTTGACGATCATGTCCAAGGACATGTGACGTTTCCGAACAAGGATCTCGACGATCTCATCATCCTGCGTTCGGACGGCAACCCGACCTACAATCTCGCTGTCGTCGTAGATGACCACGACATGGGCATCACGCATGTCATTCGCGGGGTCGATCATTTGACCAATACCGCACGCCAGACCCAAATCTACAACGCCATGGGATGGAGTGTGCCGGACTTTGCGCATGTGCCGCTCATTCACGGTGCGGATGGGGCCAAGCTGTCCAAGCGCCACGGTGCGCAGGGCGTGGAGGACTATCGCTCCATGGGCTATTTGCCGATCGCGCTGCGCAACTATCTGGTGCGGCTGGGATGGAGCCATGGAGACGATGAGATCATGTCGACGGACCAGCTTGTTGCGTGGTTCGACATCGACGACATCAACAAAAGCGCGGCGCGCTTCGACTTCAAGAAGCTCGACGATCTCAATGGTCATTATATACGCCGCTCAGACGATGCGGAGCTGATGGCGCGTATCAAGGATATGCTCCCTCACCTCGACTTCGATGCTCTTCGCTCGTTGGAGATCGATCCCAAGGCTCCGCCGCGCGCCGACGTTGCACTTGCTGGCGAAGTCGCAGCACAGCTTTCTGGCGTTTCTCGTGGCCAAGAGCTGGCCGCTCGGTTTGAATTGGTGGGCTGGGACAAGCTCGCAGCCGCCCTTCCCTCACTCAAGGAGCGAGCCAAGACACTTGCCGAGTTGATCCAGGGTGCGCTCTATCTGGTCGCCACCCGGCCGCTAAAGCCCGACGCAAAAGCCGCAAAGCTGATCGACGCCGAGGCCAAGGCAACACTTGCGGCCTTGCTGACCCGTTTCCAGGACGCCCCGGCTTGGACCGCGGTGGAGCTTGAGGCCATTGTGCGAACTTACGCTGAAGAGACGGGCGCAAAGCTTGGGAAAGTTGCCCAGCCCTTGCGTGCGGCACTCACCGGGCGCAGCGTGTCGCCGCCAGTCTTCGACGTAATGGCCGTCCTAGGCCCTCAGGAAGCCGTTGCACGCATATCTGACAGCCTAAAGTGACAGAGGCGGGGCTAGGTTAAGGGGTTTTGCGTACCCCACCCGCCTAACGATGATATTGCCGCACTGCAAAATGTGGAATAAACGTCAATAAATTCCCGTGCTCCAAAGGTTGCGCGGGAAACCCCCAAGAGGCTGCCGCCCGGCCGCCATTGCGGCGCAACACGCGCTGCATCTCATCAAGATCGCCGCCTTTGAGCGGCCAGTTCGGGAGACCACGGATGGACGCACACAACGACAAGCCCGCAACTGAACTTCCCACCGCCCACCTCACCGCAGGTGGCAAAAACGTAGACTTGGAAATGCGATCCGGCACCATCGGTCCTGATGTGATCGACGTCGGCAGCCTCTACCGCCATACGGGGTGCTTCACGTACGATCCAGGCTTTACATCGACAGCGAACTGCGCGAGCAAAATCACATTCATCGACGGCGATAAGGGCGAGCTGCTCTATCGTGGTTATCCCATCGAGCAGCTCGCGGAGAACACCAGCTTCCTCTCGGTGTGCCATCTGCTGCTCTACGGGGAGCTGCCGACCAACGCCGAGTTCATCAACTTCCGCCGCACCATCACCAACCACACGATGGTGCACGAGCAGATGACCCGCTTCTTTACCGGCTACCGCCGCGACGCCCACCCTATGGCGGTTATGGTCGGAACGGTCGGCGCGCTTTCGGCTTTCTACCACGACTCCACCGACATCAACGATCCGCGCCAGCGCGAGATCGCCTCGCACCGCATGATCGCGAAGATGCCGACTATCGCGGCCATGGCCTACAAGTACTCGATGGGCCATCCCTTCATCTATCCTCGCAACGATTTGGACTACACATCGAACTTCCTGCAGATGTGCTTTGCCGTGCCGTGCGAGCCCTACATCGTCAATCCCGTGCTGTCTCGCGCGCTTGATCGTATCTTCATCCTGCACGCCGACCATGAACAGAACGCCTCCACATCGACGGTGCGTCTCGCAGGCTCATCGGGCGCAAACCCGTTCGCCTGCATCGCGGCCGGCATCGCTTGCCTGTGGGGCCCAGCGCACGGCGGCGCTAACGAAGCAGCCCTCAACATGCTTCAGGAGATCGGCTCGGTCGATCGCATCCCCGAGTACATCGAAAAGGCCAAGGACAAGACTTCCGGCTTCCGCCTGATGGGCTTTGGACATCGCGTCTACAAGAACTACGACCCGCGCGCGAAGGTCATGCAGAAGACCTGCCACGAGGTTCTCGACGCCGTTGGCTCGAAGCACGATCCGCTGCTCAAGGTGGCAATGGAGTTGGAGCGCATCGCGCTGCAGGACGAGTACTTCGTCGAAAAGAAGCTCTACCCCAACATCGACTTCTATTCCGGCATCACGCTGCGCGCGATGGGCTTCCCGGTTTCTATGTTCACTGCGCTCTTCGCCGTCGCACGCACGGTCGGCTGGATCGCGCAGTGGAAGGAAATGATCGAAGATCCGGAGCAGCGCATCGGGCGTCCGCGCCAGCTTTATGTCGGCCATCCGCGCCGTGACTTCCCGGCCGAATAAGAGACGCCTTCACGCGATCCAGAAAATCGAAGGGCTCGGCTTCATGCCGGGCCCTTTCCTTCATCAAGAGCTTTGTTGCTTGGCGCGATCGACGACTGAGAGCACCGCGCGCGCGGCTGCCTCGCTGGGGCTACCGGAAGACAACAACAGTTTGCCTGGAACGCGCCCAAGGGCCTCCAGCTGCGCGCGCCGCTCCGGTGTATCCGTCATCAACACGCCGACTGCGTCGGCAAGTTTTTCGGCTGTGCAGTCTTCTTGAATGAACTGTGGGAACGGTCGTTCCGCACCGAGCACAAGATTGGCAAGTATGGCGGTGTCGGTTGTTATCAGGTGGCGCACGATGATGGCTGTAACCTCATCGATCTTGTAGGCCACGACCATCGGAAGTCCAGCAAGGGCAAGCTCCAAGGTGACGGTACCTGAAGCCGCAAGCGCCACGGTGCCAAGACGCATGGCTGCATATTTTTCGGAGGCACCCGTGACCAAGTGAACATCGCCAGGCCAGTTTGAAGTTGCGGCGGCAATCTTGTCCTTGAGATGCGAGACGACCGGCACGAGGCAAGCGAAATCCAGGCCCGATTGACGAAGCCGTGCAATCGTTTCCCCGAACACGCTGACGAGGCGATCGACCTCGGAACGCCGACTGCCGGGAAGAACGATCAGCACCTTGCGATCTGGCGCGATGCCGAGGCGCTGCGCCAGCCCCTTCGAGTCGGCGCCTTGAATCTCGTCGTACCGTTCGATCAGCGGATGGCCGACGTAAGTACAATGTGGCCCGCCCAACCGTTTATGCGCTTCAGGTTCAAAGGGGAGCAGTCCCAGAATCTCATCGACATAGCCACGCATTTTCTTTGCCCGGCCAGATCGCCATGCCCATACGCTCGGCGACACGTAATCGATGATCGGAACTTGCGGCATACGCCTGCGAATACGTTTGGCAATTGGATGGGTGAATTCGGGGCTGTCGATGATGACGACCGCATGGGGATTGAAGGCCCGCGCCGCAGCCACCGTTTGGTAGACGCGCCGCACGATACGGGGCAGCGCTGGAATGATGTGGGTCGGGCCCATCACCGCGACGTCTTCCATTGCAAAGAGCGACGTCAGTCCCTCGTGCGCCATTTCGTCTCCGCCGACCCCGGCGAAAGCAATCACGTCTGCTCCGCGAGCGGTTTTTAGCGCCGCCATCAGCTTAGAACCAAGTGCATCGCCCGAATGCTCGCCTGCGACGAGAAACAATCGTAAAGCCGCCTGGTCGTGCGTGGTCATCAGAAGGCCGCAACTTTTGGATCGGTGGCAGCGCCCGCTACAAACAAGCGGAAGCGATCCGCCACGTCGAGCACGGGCCCCTTGTGCGCCGCTCCATCGCCCGGACCGAACATCACTATAATACCCGCGATGCCCGACGCAGCGGCCTGACGGATCAACGGTTCGTCGAGTGACTCGTTCGGGCTGATGATCAGAACACCATCGCTCTTCTTGCGCTTCAAGAAGGGCCGCGCGCGCTCCAGCACCTGAGCGCTCGGTTCACGCGCGCCGATGGCAAGCACTCGCCCGTGAGCAATCACCACCGCGCTTCCAGTCGAAAACGCGTCGAGCGTGCCCATGATGTGCACACCTGTTTCGACATCGCTCACACACTC
The DNA here is from genome assembly GCA_041397645.1 of Hyphomicrobiaceae bacterium. Taxonomy (NCBI): domain Bacteria; kingdom Pseudomonadati; phylum Pseudomonadota; class Alphaproteobacteria; order Hyphomicrobiales; family Hyphomicrobiaceae; species Hyphomicrobiaceae bacterium. The sequence goes on from JAWKWE010000004.1 coordinate 1,818,461, forward strand.
TGGCGGAATGGAATAGCCACCAAACACGATGGGCTCGACCACATCGGGTTCCGGCAAGGCTTCGGGAGCCGGCGGTGCGGGAATACCGGCAATGAAAATCTGCGCGCGGTCGGCGCGCTCCAGCATTTCAAACCGGCTTGCCGCCAGCACTTGATTGCTCGCGCCGATGATGCCTGCCAGCCCGGCCGCGATGACGCCTTGTGCGGTGTCAGGCCCTATGGCGGGCAGATCGAGTCTTGGATCCTGTCCCGGTTTGGGCCGTTTGACGAGAACGCCATAGCGCATCTGATCGGGATCCGCACCTTGTGCAATACGCTGTTCGCGAACGCGCGCCAGCATACGATCGGTGCCTTCCGCCCCCTCGATTGCTTCAACGCGCTCCCCGCTGACGACAACAGCCTGGCCAATGTCGAAGCGCCCAAGAGCGGCGACAAGATCGAAACCACCCAAAATGTCAGGCTCATGCACCGGTTGGGGATGATGAAACCCGATCGGACCTTCTGACAACAACAACTCGGGCGCGACATCGTGCACACCAAGGACGCGCAGCTTTCGCGATTCAAACAGCCCCACCACACCACGCAAGACTGCATCGTCTCCGCCGGCGCGCAGCGCGCTCACAATACGGGGTAGGGAAAACAAGAAACCGAAATCGGGTTTGGCGGTGAGGAACGATGGGCGGCTCATGCGGCCGACCATCACCATGTCACGCATCCCGGCACGCTTGATTGCACGCACTGCATGACCAAGCTCCGCCCAATTCAAGATCGTGTGGGGGAAGTTGCGCAAGGCGTCGTCCGCCTCGCCTTCGATCATGACGACATAGACCGTACCGCCCCGCGTCGTAACCGAGCGCGCAATTTCCAGCGGCAGCGATCCACCACCCGCCACGATGCCCAGGTGCATCACGGTTCCAGACACGGCCCCCGGCACATTCATGATACGGCCTCAGCCGTCCTCGGCGTTCCTCGGCGTGCACAGCGAACGCTTGCCGCCCTTGCGGATGAAGGCGATGATTTCCTGCACGATCGGGTGCGTTGAGAACTCTTGAGCCACATCATCGAGGCGCTCCATCAAGGTGCCTTCGGCCGCGAACAGCAGCCGGTAAGCGCGGCGCAGGTCGTGAATGTCCGTGCGCGAAAAACCGCGGCGCTGCAGCCCCACGATATTGAGACCCGAAAGGTAGGCGCGATTGCCGAGCGCCATTCCGTAGGGGATCAGGTCATTCTCCAAACCGGACATGCCACCGACGAAGGCGTGCGGTCCGACACGCGCATACTGGATCACGGCTGCACCGCCGCCAATGATCGCAAAATCTCCAACGTCACAATGTCCCGCCAGCATCACATTGTTTGAGAAGATCACGTTGTTGCCGACGTGGCAGTCGTGACCAACATGGCTGTTGGCGAGAAATGCGCACCTATCTCCGATGACCGTGACCGAGCCGCCCCCTTCTGTTCCCGGATTCATCGTCACGCCTTCGCGGATGATGCAGTCCGAGCCCACAGTCAACGAGCATGGCTCGCCGTGGTACTTGAGATCCTGGGGCTGATGCCCGATCGAGGCGAATGGAAAAATTCTGGTGCGTGCACCGATCGAAGTCGTCCCCGCCACCACGGCGTGACTGACAAGCTCGACCCCGTCCGCCAGCGTGACATCGGCCCCGACCATGCTGTAGGGCCCGATCTTGACGCCAGCGCCGAGCTGGGCGCCCGGCTCAATGATGGCCGTTGGATGAATCCCAGGCTCAGCCATGCTTGCTCGCAAATGCGCGCGCATCCGCCGTATCTGCCAGCATCGCGCTGATCTCTGCCTCTGCCACCACGTGGCCGTTCACCTTTGCCTCGCCTTTGAAGCGCCAAACGCGACCACGGTTGCGAACCTTGGTGACGTGATAGTGCAGCTGATCGCCGGGCAGCACGGGCTTGCGGAATTTCGCATTGTCGATGCCCATGAAATAGACAAGCTCCGCCTGATAGCTTTCGCCAATGGAGGAGACGCATAAAGCGCCCGCCGTCTGCGCGAGGCCCTCGATGATCAGCACTCCCGGCATCACCGGATACTGCGGAAAGTGACCCTGAAAGAATGGCTCATTGATGGTGACGTTCTTGACCCCTACACAACTTTCATCGCCCTTCATGTCGTACATGCGATCGACCAGAAGGAAGGGATAGCGGTGCGGTAGCAGCTTCATCACACGGTTGATGTCTGCCGTTCCAAGAGCGGTCTGCGTCGTCTTATCGTCCATCTTCTTCCATACTCCCGCGGCCTCCAGGCCAGCACCGATGCGTTGGCCCGCGCGGGCCGGCGTAGATCATCTGCAAATTCAAATATCGCCGCCTGACGGATCCTCGTGACGCGCGTCCTTATCGCGTTCCGCAAGCCGCTTCAGCAACGCAATTTCCCGCGCCCAAGCCCTTAGCGGCTTGGCTGGCGTACCGGCGTATCGGGCGCCTGCTGGCACATCGTCCTTGGGGTGCGATCCTCCGGCGATCTGTGCTCCGGTCCCGACTTTGATATGCCCGACCGTTCCTGATTGACCGCCCATAACGACGAAATCGCCGATTTCCGTAGAGCCTGAAATTCCAGTCTGAGCAACGATCACGCAGTGCCGGCCCATGATTACGTTGTGCCCGATCTGGACCAGATTATCAATTTTCGTGCCCTCTCCGATGATTGTATCCTTAAGGGCGCCCCGGTCTATGGTTGTATTGGCGCCAATTTCAACATCGTCCTGAATGACGACGCGGCCAATCTGCGGCACCTTGAGATGTCCGGCCCGTCCCATCGCGAACCCGAACCCATCCTGGCCGATGCGGACGCCGGAATGGATAATGACGCGGTCTCCAACGAGCGCGTGCGATACGGTTGCCGAGGCGCCGACGTAGCTCCCTCGACCGATCGTGACACGCGCTCCGATGACCGCACCTGCTGCGATCCGCGCACCGCGGCCTATCTGTGCCTCTCGGCCGATAACCGCGCCGGGCTCTATCTCAGCCCCTGCTTCGATGCGCGCGGTTGGATCGACAGCGGGCGAGCCTGGAGTCGCAATCAAGGGCCGCATCGAATCTGGGTAAAACAAAGCAAGGGCTTTGGCGAACCCGTGATAGGGCTGCTTCGTCAGCAGCCCCGCAGTACCCGCCGGTAGCCGATCTTGAAACCCAGGCAAAACCAAGCACGCACCCGCGCGCGTCGTCAGCAACTGCGGCAAGTACTTCTTATTGTCGAGAAAACTGATCTGATCCGGCCCGGCGTCTGAAAGAGGCCGAACGTCGCAAACCTTCCTAGACGGATCGGCACCCGCAGCAAGCTCTGCCCCTGCGGCTTGAGCCACTTCTGCCAGCGTGAAAGGACCGGCGCGCTCGAAAAAGCCGGGATGATCCATCGTCGTCATTATCTCCGGTGGTTGCTGGGTTCCGGCTTCAACCGGCGGGGACATTTGAACAGAAACGGCGCGTTGGCAAGCCCGCCAGCGCGCCGTTTGGGTATTTCTGCCCTCATGCCGGCGCGCTAAGCGCCGCAGCCGCGTGCAGCTTAGAACTTGGTCGAGGCACCGAAGCGGAACATCTGCTCTTCGTCGTAGGTCTGCTTGGTGAGAACCTTGGCGAAGTCCATACGAAGCGGACCGACCGGCGAGTTCCACATCAAGCTGGCACCAACCGACGATCGGATCGAAGAGTCGTCTGCGAGGCAGATGTTCTTATAGGAGCCGTTCGTATAGGTGCTGCTGTCCGCGCAGTTATTGCTCGTCGTCGCGTATTCACCCGCTCCCCACAACGAACCAGCATCGGCGAACAGCGCACCCGACAGCCCGATATCTTCAGGAATAAAGGGCAGCGGGAAGCGAACTTCCGCCGTTGCGGCCCAGTAGGTCTTGCCGCCCAGAGCGTCGCCGGTGAACAGGTCGCGCGGACCGTAGCCAGCACGATCGAAGCCGCGGATCGTCTCGCCACCCTTGAAGTACATGTCGAGCAGCCGAACGTCATCACCACCCCAGCCTTCGATATGACCACCGATGACACGGCCGATCAAAGTGATCTTCTCGGTCAGCGGATAGTAAGCGCGGCCTTCTGCGTTCACACGCCAGTAGGAGACATCGCCGCCCAGGCCTGCGAACTCGTCATCAAGCTGCAAGTAGATGCCGCGGGTCGGATTACGCGGATGGTTGCGGCCATCATAAGTGATCGAGGTACCAACCAACGACGTCCAGTAAGCATCTTGCGTACAACTGCCCTGGCCCGTTATTGGGTCCGTCACAACGAAGCCGCAGCCGTCCTTAATGGCGCGAGATGCGTTGTATTCAACGTCGAAGATCTGGTCGCGCGACAGTCCGTAAGACGTCTGCATCCAAAGGTTTTCAGCAAGCGGGAAACCAAGCCGCAGCTGACCACCAGACTTTCGCTGACGGAAGCCCGCCTGATCGCGCATATCGACTTCTTTATGATAAAGGTCGAAGCCTGCGGACAAATTCCGATCGAGGAAGCGCGGCTCCGTGAACGACAAGTCGACCTGCGCTCGCTCAACCGAGCCTGCAAGACGCAGCCGCACGAACTGCCCGTTACCGAACAGGTTGCGCTCCGTGATCGACACGTCGCCGATTACGCCTTCAGAAGTCGAGTAACCCGCACCGAACGACAGTTCGCCTGTCGACTGTTCGGTAATCTGCACGTCGAGCACGACACGGTCGGCCGCGGACCCCGGGCTGCGCTTGACAGCCACAGCCTTAAAGAAGCCGAGAGCCTCAAGCCGCTTCTTGGCCTGATCCACCATGAGCGGATTATAGGCATCGCCTTCAGCAAGGCGGAACTCGCGACGGATTACGTAATCCTTGGTGCGTTCGTTGCCGTAGATATTGATGCGCTCAATGTAGATGTGCGGACCATCATCGACCTGATAGGTGATGCCGATCGTACGGCTTGCTGGATCAGGGATCGCGCGAGGACGAACCCGAGCGAAAGCATACCCCTGGCTCGCGATAGAAAGCGTCAGCTTTTCCGTCGTCTTGTCGATCAACGAGGCGTTGTAAACATCGCCGGAAAGCGTGAGCAGATCACCCTTGTAGGCGTCGGGGTTCACTTCCGGCAATGAGCTTTCTATATTCACAGCGCCGAAGTTGTAGGCCTCACCCTCTTCGATGGCGAAGGTGATGATGAAGCCTGAACCATCAGGATCGAGTTCGGCGCTGCCCGCCGTCACTGTGGCATCGGCATAACCGTTCTTAAGGTAATACTGACGCAGCAGCTCGCGATCGAGCGACATACGATCCGGATCGTAGATCGACGTACCCTTGAGGAAGTCGAACCAGCCGGTCTGCGTCGTAGAGATGATGTCGCGCAGCTGGCTATCGGAGAAGGCGTGATTGCCGACGAAGTTGATGCCTTTGACCTTGGTGGCTCCACCTTCGTTGATCTCGAACACGAGATTCACACGATCTTGCTCAAGCTCGATGATTTGCGGCTCGACCGTCGCTGCAAAGCGACCCTGTCGACGATAAAGATCTAAGATGCGCTGAACGTCGGCCTGAACGCGCGCCCTGGTAAAAACCGAGCGCGCCTTGAGCTGCACTTCACTGGCCAGAGTCGCTGTATCGACTTCGCTGTTGCCCTCGAAGGCAACCTGATTGATGACCGGATTTTCGACGACGTGAACGACGAGCGTTGCGCCCTGCGGGTCGATCGAAACGTCTGCGAACAGCCCCGTTGCAAACAACGCCTTGATGGATTCAGCCGCCTTCGCAGCCGTGTAGGTGTCACCCGGTGAAATGGTGAGATAGGAGCGAACCGTTTCTGGCTCGACACGGCGGTTTCCCGTGACCTGAATTTCACGGATAACACCCTGCGCCTGAGCCGTGCTCGACCAGACCGTCACGCCCCCCAGCGCAACTGTCGGCCCGGCCAGCGCGGCTAACAACAAAAGCCGCAGTGCGCCTGCCACGATCAACTGAACAATTCGCATCCGCGGTCTTGCCCTCGTCTGCCGCCGACCCCCATGCAATGCACCCCGTCGGCGTCGGAGGTGCACCGTATCTGCTTGACGTGGAACGTAAAAATTAACTCGCCCCATCTTGACCGCCCTGCGTTTTCTCTCGGCCCCCGGCTTCGACTTCCCGAATCGAAGCATGACCAACGCAAGCCAGTACCGTGTCTTTTAACGATTCATCAACCAGCCGGGAAGTGGCAAGAATACGTCACAGGCCACCTTTCTAACTTGCCCCGAGCATCCGCCTTAGGAAGATCGCCAAGTCATTGAAATTCACGAAAATCATCAAGGCGATGATAAATGCTAAACCGATCTGGAAACCCACCTGCTGAAAGCGGTCGCTCAATGGCTTCCGGCGTACCGCCTCAACCGCGTAAAACATCAAATGACCACCGTCCAGAACCGGGATCGGCAGCAGGTTCAAAAAGCCGATATTAGCCGAGATGAGTGCAATCCAGCGTATAAGTGGTTCAATCCCCAATCCTGCAACCTTGGCGGTAACTTCGGCCATCAGGATCGGCCCGCCCATCTGTTCGGAAGACTGGCGGCCCGAAATCATGTCGCCGATCCCGGCCACTGTCTGCGTAATATTTGACCAGGTTTCCTGAACGCCGCGAACAAAGGCATCGATCGGACCGACCGAGAAGGTCTGCCATTTGTCCGGCGCGCTGGATCGCTGGATGCCGATAAGGCCCCGCTTGAACGTACGGCCAAACGGATCCCGTTGCTCGTCCATTGCAGGCGTGACCTTGACGTCGATGGTCTGATTGTTGCGCTCAACCTTGAAAATCAATTCGTTGCCAGCGTTCGGCGCCACGATCCGCTGCAGGTCTTCGAAGCTCCCCACCGGTTCTTCCCCGATCGCCACGATCTTGTCACCGGGCTCGAAGCCAGCCTTGGCTGCCGGGCTGTCGGGAACGACCTTTTCAACGTACGCCGGCATTACCCGGATGCCGACCGCCATGTTGAGCCCGGTGTAAATCGCGATAGCCAAAAGGAAATTCGCGATAGGACCGGCTGCTACCACGGCAGCGCGCTGCCACACCGGCTTGGCATGGAAAGAACTCTTGCGCTCGTCGGGCGACATGCGCTCAAGCGCTTCGGGTGTCGGCATCGAAGCGGCGTTATCGTCGTCCATGAACTTGACGTAGCCGCCGAGCGGTATCCAGGCGAAGCGCCAGCGCGTGCCGTGCTTGTCGTAAAAGCCAAAGATCTCTGGGCCAAAGCCAATCGAGAAGGCTTTGACGCCAACTCCACACCAGCGGGCTACCAAAAAATGCCCCAGCTCGTGGATAAATACGACGAGGGTAAGTACAAGCAGGAATATGATCAGGTTGGACCAGATGCCGCCCGCCAAGTTGCTCAAGAATTCCATTCGTTCCTAATCCCAGGAAAGCGCCGCGGACGCTGGTGGTCCTTCAAAATGGCGGCAAAGCAGAATCTACTGATACTCGTTGATGTGGGCTTGTGCCAACCGTCTTGCCAGAGCATCCGCAGCGAGTACGTCCTCAAGGCAACCGGGGGCGTTGAGAGCGCCCTCTTTTTCCGCTCCTTCAAGCGCACGTTCCACTGTGCGCGCAATGTCGCAGAAGCCAATTCGGCTAGCTAGGAAGGCAGCCACCGCAGTCTCGTTTGCGCCGTTGAGGACAGCCGGAGCCGTTCCGCCTGTGCGCAATGCCTCGCGTGCGAGACGCAATGCGGGAAATCGCGCTTCATCTGGGGCTTCGAAGGTCAAAGTGCCAAGCCGCACAAGGTCGAGACGTTCGGTCGGAGCTGCCATGCGGGCGGGCCAAGCGAGCGCGACGGCGATGGGCGTGCGCATATCGGGCGGCGCCATCTGAGCCAGCACCGAGCCATCCTTGTACATCACGAGGCAGTGCACGATAGATTGAGGATGCACCACGATGTCGATTTGATCAGCGGCTACGGGGAACAGATGGAAAGCTTCAATCAGTTCGAGCCCCTTGTTCATCAAAGTCGCCGAATCGATAGTGATCTTATCGCCCATCGACCAGTTGGGATGCTTGAGCGCCTGTTCAGGCCGTGCAGCTTCGAGCGCCGCCTGGTCCCACTGGCGAAACGGTCCGCCCGACGCTGTCAGCACGATTTTTTCGATTGAGCCGGGCTCGGCGCCCGACAGCAATTGAAAGGCAGCCGAATGCTCGCTGTCCACGGGGACCAGCTCTGCACCCTTGCGGGCAATCTCTGCGGTAAAGACATCGCCTGCAGAGACAAGGCACTCTTTATTGGCAAGCGCAATCCGCCTGCCTTGAGCGATCGCAGCAAACGTCGGCTTCAAGCCCGCAGCGCCGACGATCGCAGCCATGATGCAATCGGTATCTTCCTGAGCCACGTCGCAGAGCGCCTGGGCTCCGGCCGCCACCTCTATGCCGCTGCCCGACAAGGCCGATTTCAACGTTTCATAATGTGCTTCATCGCCGATGACGGCCACCCGCGCGCGGTGTTTGAGGGCGAGGCTTGCAAGCTCCTCCGGGCGCGACTGCGCCGTCAGCGCAACAACCTCAAAGGCTTCAGAATCGCGGCCGATGAGGTCAAGAGTGCTGGTCCCAATCGAGCCCGTCGCGCCAAGCACCGAAATGCGCCGAGCACCAGCCACGTGGGCCGCACTTGCAGTCTGGCGCATCGGGACATCTTGTACGCTCATGAACGGTACGCCTCTCACGAACCATGCAGCAGGGCGCGCGCAGGCGCGTAAGCATCAATCATCAATGCGATCAGCGCTGCCAACGTGGCGGCGGCCACAAGCCCGTCCATACGATCCATGAAGCCGCCGTGCCCTGGAATGAGGTCGCTGGCGTCCTTCAATCCATAAGATCGTTTCAGCGCGGATTCCGCCAAGTCTCCGCCCTGCGATACCAAAGCCAGAACGAACGCCAGAAAGGCCATCCAGCCCGGATTGCCGCGCTGCGTGAGAAGCCCCAGCAAGCAGCCCGAAATCGCAGCCGCAAACACACCCCCAGCAAGTCCCGACCATGTTTTTCCAGGCGAGATGCGGGGAGCCAATTTGGGGCCTCCGATGGTGCGTCCCGTAGCGTAAGCGGCCACATCCGTCGTCGCGACGGCAATCAAAATGAAAAGCACGGCAAGCAGTCCCAACGACGCATCGCTGCGCAGCCAGACCAAGGCCACAACGGGCAAGCCAGTATATAGCACGCCGAGGCTCGACAGCTTGGCTTGCCCTCCGCCAAACAGCAATGCGGAGACCACGATCGCACCACCGGCAACGGCGGCGACGGCAAGACCTGCCATACCCAGTCCGGACAATACGGCGGCGGCACCGACGATCGCGATGTGCAGAACTCCAGGAACGTCAAAGCCATCTTTGCGAACGATGCGGCCCCATTCCCAACTCATCGCAGCGGCAACGGCAAAAACCAAAAACGCAAATGGAATTGGCCCAGCCCAAAGCGCCAACAAAGCAACGGCTGCAACGACGGCCCCCGAGACGAGCCGAAGTTGAAGCTCGCGCGAAATCACAGGTGTGGTCGCGGTCGGAGGCGAGGCGCTTTGCGCATTTTGGTCCTCATCGCTCATACCTTGATCCGTTCCTTCACGCCGACGAGCGCTTTGTGAGCCCGCCGAAACGGCGCTCACGCGCCAAGTATTCGGCAACAGCAGCCTCAAACGCGCTCTTGTCGAAGTCTGGCCAGAAGGTATCGAGAAAAACGAACTCGGTATAGGCCGTTTGCCATAGAAGGAAATTGGACAACCGCATTTCGCCCGAAGTCCGGATCAACAGATCGGGGTCGGGCACCTCGCCGGTGTCGAGTTCTTCACCAAGCATTTCCGGCGTGATTTCGCTCGGCTCCAGCTCACCAGAAGCAACCTTCTCCGCCAGCTTGCGTGCCGCCTTCGCGATCTCCGTGCGAGCGCCGTAGTTGAAAGCGATAATCAAGTTGAGCTTATCGTTGTTGCGGGTGATTTCGACCGCTTCATCGATGAGGGTGAGCAGTTCGGGATCAACCAAGTCACGCTCGCCGATGATACGGATGCGAACGCCTTCCTGATGAAGCTCCGCCAGATCGCGGCGAATAAAGCGTTTCATCAGGCCCATGAGATCTGAAATCTCATCAGCCGGCCGCGACCAGTTCTCTGACGAGAAGCTGTAGATCGTCAGATACGGGATACCCATTTCCATCGCGGCGCGCACCGTGCGACGCACGGCTTCCACGCCTTGACGATGTCCGATCGTGCGCGGCAGACCGCGGCTCTTCGCCCACCGGCCATTGCCATCCATGATGATGGCGACGTGACGAGGACCTGTTTGCGATCCCTCTGCTCGGCCCAGCTCGCTGTTCGTCGTCACGTCGTCAGAAACCTTCATCTCGCCAAGATGTTTCAGGTCCGACGGCCCGCCCGCGCGCGCCGCCTTCAGCACGCCAGCTTACACCTTTTGGATTTCCGCCTCCTTGGCGGCGAGCGTCTGATCCACTTCCTTGATGATCTTGTCGGTCAGCTGCTGCACCTTGTCGGACTGACCGCGATGTTCGTCCTGACTCATCTTGCCGTCCTTTTCGAACTTCTTGAGAAGCTCCATGGCGTCCCGACGCACGTTGCGAATGGCCACCTTCGTCTGCTCTGCATATTTGTGAGCAAGTTTGACAAGCTCCTGACGGCGGTCCGTCGTCAGCGGCGGAATGGGCAGGCGCAATATCTGTCCATCGGTGATCGGATTCAGGCCAAGGTTCGCCTCGCGGATTCCCTTGTCGACCGCCATGACGTTGGAGCGATCCCAAACTTGAACCGTGATCATCCGCGGCTCAGGAACCGAAACGGTGGCCACCTGGTTGAGAGGCATACGCGAACCGTAGACCGTGACGTGGACCGGGTCCAAGAGATTGGCGTGTGCACGGCCGGTTCGCAAACCCACAAGCTCACGCTTGAACGCCTCAATCGAAGCATGCATGCGTTTGTCGATCTCGTTGAGATCAAAATTCGTCAGCGACATTGTCTCTCCTTCGTGCACACCGGGCTGATCCGCTGAGGGACCACATCCTTGTTCACGTGAGGCGGGCTACCCTGCGGCCGCCCTATGGAAATATGAGTGGAAGGCGCCCGTCCCTCGCAGCCCCGACCTAATCGTGAATAGCGGTTGCCCGCGCCTCACCTTTCAGCGCTTTGAGCAGATTGCCAGCCTCCTCGATGGAAAACACCAATACCGGAAGATGATTGTCGCGGGCAAGGGCGATTGCCGCACCATCCATCACTTTGAGATCCTTGGCCAAAACCTCCGAATACGTCAGCTGGTCGTATCGCTTGGCGTTCTGATCCTTCTTGGGATCGGCCGAATACACCCCATCGACGCTCGTTGCCTTGGCTACACAATCGCAATTCATCTCGATAGCACGCAAGGTTGCGGCGGTATCCGTGGTGAAGAATGGGTTACCGGTTCCAGCTGCAAAGATGCACACGTGGCCCTTCTCAATGTAGCTTAACGCCTTGGGGCGAACGTAGGATTCGCACACGGTGGGCATCGGGATAGCCGAAAGCACACGGGCGGGAACCTTGCGTTTTTCCAGAGCATTCTGAAAAGCGAGCGCATTCATGACCGTTGCCAACATGCCCATGTAGTCACCGGTGGCCCGGTCCATGCCCTTGGCCGCGCCGGTTAGGCCCCGAAATATGTTTCCACCGCCGACAACCACGGCGATTTCAGCCCCCGCATCCCGGGCTTCAGCTACGTCACCGGCCAAGCGGTCACACACACTCATGTCGATGCCATAGGCATTCTGGCCCATGAGGGCCTCGCCCGACAGTTTCAGCAGCAGGCGCTTGTACCTGAATTTCGTTGTCATTATCGCCTTCGTCTCCCGTTGCAGCCATCGATGGGCGCACGTCTCGCAAAACGCCGGGGCGCAGATGGGAAGGGGAATTGCAAAACGCCGGCCGGAGGCACAAAGCATCCGGCCGGCGCAATAGGTAGCCCACAGAACCGATTCAGGCTAGCCGCCGCGCGCGGCCTTGGCGACCTCTTCGGCGAAGTCCTCTTCCTTCTTATCGATGCCCTCGCCCAGCCCGTAGCGCACGAAGCTGGCGATTTTGACCGGCGCACCGATGGCCTTCTCGGCTTCCTTGACGGCATCTGCCACCGTCGTCTTGCCCTCTCCGATCAGGAAAATCTGATTCATCAGAACGACGGAACCGAAGAATTCCTTGCGCAGGCGGCCTTCGCTGGCTTTGGCGAGAATTTCGTCCGACTTGCCAGCATTGCGCGGCTCGGCCTTGGCCTGCTCGATGTAAATCGCGCGCTCACGATCGATGGCCTCCTTGGAAAGCTCGCCCTCGCTCACGACCAGGGTCGTGGGCGATGCTGCGATGTGCATCGCGATCTTGCGACCGAACTCGAACAACGAGGGCTTGTCGCCAGCGCTCTCCAGCCCCACGAGCACACCGATCTTGCCGAGCCCGTCAGCGACCTTGGAGTGCATGTAGTCTGCGACTACGCCATCCTTGACCGAGACGGCAGCAGTGCGGCGCACGCTCATGTTCTCGCCAATGGTGGCCACCATCTCTTTGACGTGATCTTCGACGGTGTTCTTGGTGCCGGGATAGGCGGCGGCCAAGAGCTTGGCGACATCGCCGTTAGCGGCAGGCGCGAGCGAGGTGATGTCACGCACCATGTCCTGGAATTGGCCGTTGCGTGCGACGAAGTCCGTTTCCGAATTCACCTCGACCACGGCGCCCTGCGTGCCTTTGGCAACGACGCCAATGAGGCCGTCGGCTGCGATGCGGCCCGACTTCTTGGCGGCCTTGGACAGGCCCTTCTTGCGCAGCAGATCCACTGCGGCCTCGATATCGCCGTTGGTCTCTGTCAGCGCGTTCTTGCAATCCATCATACCGGCGCCGGTCATATCGCGCAGCTTTTTGACGTCTGCGGCGGTGATCGTGGTCATAAGTTCACCTATTGGATTTGAGGCGCCCCGAGAGCGGGACGCCTCGCAGTTGACGTGATATTTGTGCAGTCTTGACGACGGATTAGGCGGAGGTTGCTTCCATCAGCTTCTTGGCCTGGGCTACCCAATCCTCGCTGATCACCTGGCCCTTGAGCTTCAGCTGACGATCAAGAGCGTTGGCGTGATCGCTGTCGAGATCGGCGAGCTGCCAGAAGTGGAAGACGCCGGCGTCATTTAGGCGCTGCTCAAGCTTGGGCGAGATGCCCGTGATACGCTTGAGATCGTCGGCCTCACCGCGCGCTGCCTCGATGCCCTTGAAGCTGACGCTGGGCAGATCTTCCGCGGGCGGCGCTTCGGAAGCACCGACATCGATACCGGCCGAGCCCTGCGAACGCTCAAGACCATCGAGCGCGGCGCGTGCGATGAGATCGCAATAGAGCGTGATGGCGCGACCAGCGTCGTCGTTACCCGGAACCGGGAAGTCGATGCCATCGGGATCGCAGTTGGTGTCAACGACCGCAACGATCGGAATGCCAAGCTTGCGCGCTTCCTGGATCGCGATCTGCTCTTTGTTGGTGTCGATGACGAACAGCAAGTCGGGCGTGCCGCCCATGTCTTTGATGCCGCCGAGCGACTGATTGAGCTTGTCGCGTTCGCGCTGGATGTTGAGCACTTCCTTCTTCGTGCGGCCCTGCGGATCGGCAAGAATATCGTCGAGCTGGCGCAGACGACGGATCGACTGAGAAACCGTCTTCCAGTTCGTCAACGTACCGCCGAGCCAACGATGGTTCATGTAGTACTGAGCCGAACGCTTGGCCGCATCGGCGATGCCGTCGGAAGCCTGACGCTTGGTGGCGACGAACAGTACGCGGCCGCCGTTGGCAACCGTGTCGGAAACCTTAAGCAAGGCCTGATGAAGCAGCGGCACGGTCTGCGTCAGGTCAAGAATGTGGATTTTGTTGCGCGACCCATAGATGAACGGAGCCATCTTAGGGTTCCAGCGGTGAGCCTGGTGGCCAAAGTGAACGCCAGCTTCCAAAAGCTGACGCATATTGAAGGCGGGAAGCGCCATCGCGTTTATTCCTTTTCCGGTTGATCCTCCGCACCCCTATGATGAAGAAAACCCAATCTTTTCAGATTGTTGAATTTTCCACCGGAGCGACGCACGGGGCTTTTAATCCGCCCGCCGCGAAAGGAATGCGTGTGTGATGGGCCGGGTTATGAGCCAACTCGCCCGGAAACGCAAGGGCGGCGCGACAATCGCACCCCCCGGCCACCCCCCTTGGCGGCAAAATAGTCCGCCCTCGGATCTCATATGCGTATATCGCTTTTGCCTAGGACGCCCCCTGGCCGAGAAAACTCAGCTGGTGCAGGGTCTGTCCATCAACAGCCCTCCTTGGAGTTCCATGACAACCCTCCCTGCAAAGGTCTCGGCTGGGCTTGCGACCAGAACGGTCCGCGCCCTGCAACTTGGTGAAAGTCTCGATCTCAAGGGGCTCGACCGTGCGGATATCTTTTCGCTCACTCCGCTTGGCTTTCGGACAGCCTCGGGAGGAAGCGCGGTGCTGTTTCGCTCTGGAGCCGCCGTCTTCATCGGGTTGAACCCGATCGAAGAAGACGAAATCGTGCGCGGCCTGGGCTCCCGTCTTGTCAATCCGCTTGAGGAACGGGAAGTCGAAAGCCTAGAACTGAGCTTTGGAGCCGACGATGACACCGTTGCCGCGAACGGCGTCGTTTCGCTCAAGGCTGATGACCCAGCCCGACTGCTGATCGTGGCCGAGGTTCTTGCCAGTGCCGTGGGCTTGTCCCTCGCCGAGCGCCGCGTGGGAACGGCATTCGTGCGCGTCGCAGAAGTTGCGGAGGAACTGAAGGCCGGCAGCATCTCGACCGGCTCCCACCGCAACATCCTCTCCGACATCGGCGAAGCACTCTCGATACAAAGCCGCTTGGCCGGCCGCATCGGTCTCGACGACAAGCCAGATGTTCTATGGGAGCATCCAGAGCTCGAACGACTTTGGATGAAACTGGCCGAAGAATTTGATTTGAAAAGCCGGGCCAACGCAATCGCCCAAAAACTCGCCGTCATTCGCGACAGCGCCGACACCCTCAGCGGATTGCTGTCCACTCGGACCTCGCACCGTTTGGAGTGGTACATCATCGCGCTGATTGCGTTTGAAATCGTCTTGGGGCTTTACGACAGGTTCTGGAAATAACGCGGCCCCTGAGGTCAGCTGAAAAATGATCGCGGCGGCCCAGAGACTTGCTCCGGCACCGCCGCTGAATTCGAAAATTGTGATGTCAGCTATTTCTGGCACTTCTCTTCGAGCTTCGTCATAGCGTCTTCAAAGGCCTTCGCCTGCGGCGAGTCTTCGGGCGCTTCCTGTGCGCCGCTCCAAGCGCTTTCAAAATCCGGTCCGAGCGTTTTGAAATAACCGTCTATCTCATCGCCGGCGGCCTCGGCGGCCTTATCGTCGTCGCCGATTTCGTCCATCTTTGCCGCCATGGAGCAATAAGCCTTCAGCTTGTTTGCGTCGTTGGAGACGTCCTCAATAGCCTTCGTGATGGACTCGGCCGTCAACTCGGCAGCATGAACGGCGCAGGACGAGACAGCCACGAAGGCGCTCGCAAGAAGTAAGGGAAGTTTGGACACCTGAGTAGTCCTTTGGCTGTTTCTAACCTACGTACGACTGACATCTCACAAAAGAGGCGGTGCCGTGACACCGCCTCTTGAGAATTGGGCCGATTGGCCTCAAAACCCTAGCGCCACCAGCAGTGCTTATGGCCGTGACGCCAAGTGCACACTTTATGCTTGTGGTGGCGATGCCGCCAGTCCTTCCGATAGCGATGGTCGTACTTCTTGTAATGCACCGTGGTCACGTCGCCAGCGACGGCCTTGTGCACGCCCCCGAGCCCCGCGCCAATCACGCCGGCGTTTGCCGAGCCGGTGAAACCAGCAGCTACGGCGGCAAACGCAGCCGCAGCGATCAAGCTCTTGTTCATTCAAGTCTCCTGTTACAACAGATACCCTCACGGCATCTGGGGAGGTAAACGCCCGACCGCGCGATTTCCCGTCGTCACAAGAGATATTTTTTTGGCGTGTCTATTTCGCCATGGGGCAGGCTTTTCTATTGCCGATAATTTGCAGTTTATCGAGCGCCACAATGTTGTGGCTAAAGTTCGTCGCCAAGCGGGCAGACTGTTTTCTGCAGCCATCTGATGGCTGCGATGGAACGATTGTAATTGTCCGGATTGAATATCAGCGACACCTTCCTGAAAGCCTCGCGAGGTTGCTGACCCTGAGCCTCGCATTGCGATTGCGTCATATCTTTTTCGACGCTGTCGATGAGGCACGACTTGTATTTTCCGTTGCCATCGAGAACGAAGGCATATTGATAGCCTTCATGCCATTTGACATCGATGCCGGTTTCGAAAGTCTGGCGTATCGTCTTGTGTTTTTCGTCGATCTCGGGCTCTTTCAACTCTTTTAAGTCGAAGTTGGCGAGCGCAAACAAGTCGCGTGACTTCAGGAATTCACGACCTTTGCCATTAGAGTAGGTTGCGCGCAGTTCGCGCGTAACCTCTACCTTGCAGAGCTTACGGTCGATGGTAGTCATCGTCGCCTTGCAGTAATCGTCTTTATCTTCGAGCGCGATGAAATTGCAGAAGTAGCCGGTCGGGTCCTGATAGGCGTTCGGATCTTCAAAAAATACGAGACTGATGAGTTCCTCGTAGCTGAGATCGTCAACCGATGGTCCTGCGCCGACAGCCGCAGTAAATGCGGCAGCGGCAAACAAAGATTTCCGCAGTATCATCGCGCGACCTCCTCAATCCGAAAGCAGGCAAGGCTAGCGCAATCGCGTTGCTCGGCACAGATATCCTGTCGGATGAGATTGTGGCAGTGCGAAAACGAAGCGATGCGCTAGGTTTCGATCACCTCGTTGACGCCGTCGAGAACGCCGATCTTGCTTAACGTCTGTGGCGAGATCTCGTAGCGCCCAGGCAGTACCATCTCCACCTCGCGCGCGCTATCCTCCAGCGTCATGACAAGTCTGATTTCACCGCCACGACCAGCAGGCTTCATGAGGCCGCGCAAAGCCGGAATGAGCTTACTGCCACAAGCGGCCTTCTCATCGACCACAACACGCACATTGCGCGGAACTGCGGCAGCGGCCTTTTCGAGAGCTTCAATCGATTGCGCACGCATCTTCAACATTTCACCATCCCGCTCGGCTTCGACCGAAACGATGACCGGTGTTCCGGGTTCCAGCAAGTCACGGGCGGCGGCCAAGGTGTCGGAGAACACAACCGCTTCGAATTGTCCGGTCGTATCGGAGAACATCGCGAATGCGAACTTGTTGCCCTTTTGAGATTTACGTTCGCGTGCCGACACGACGATCCCGGCCAAGCGACCTGCCGTCGCACCGCGAGCGGTGAGCGCCTCGAAATCGGTGAACTTTTTCACACCCAGCTTGTCCAACACCAGTTCGTAACTGTCGAGCGGATGGCCCGAAAGATAGAAGCCGACGGCCTCGAATTCTGCCGCAAGCCTTTCCATCGGAGTCCAGGACTGGGCCGGTTTCAATTTCAACGTTGCGCGCGCGCCGCCCGCCGAAGATGTCATCTCGCCGAAGAAACTGGTCTGTCCTACATCGGCATCCTGCGCCTTTGTACTGGCCTCGTTGAGAATCGTATCGGCGTTAGCCGCAACGACCGCCCGGTTGGGCTCAAGGGTATCGAATGCTCCGGCTTTGGCGAGCGTTTCGATGCCCCGCTTGTTCAACGCCTTCGGGTCCAGACGTCCGGCGAAATCGGCAAGCGATCCGTAGGGTCCCTTGGCATCGCGTTCTTTGACGATTGTTTCGACCGCCGACGCGCCGATGTTCTTCAAGGCCGCGAGCGAATAGCGGATTGCACCACCCTTCTCGCCTTCCTTGGGAGCACGCGCGCCGAAGTCCACGCCCGACTCGTTCACGCATGGGGGTAACAATGCGATGTTCGACTTGCGCGCCTCGCCAGCAAACATCGCCAACTTGTCGGTGTTGCCCATATCGAGCGTCATGGATGCGGCCAAAAACTCTTCGCGGTAGTTGGCCTTCATGTACGCCGTGTGATAGCTGACGAGGGCGTAAGCGGCGGCATGGGATTTGTTGAAGCCGTAGCCCGCGAACTTGTCGACCAACTCGAAGATGTAGACAGCGTCTTCCTTTTTCACGCCCTTTGAAAGGGCGCCCTCCACGAAGCGCGCCTGCTGCCGTGCCATCTCGACTTTGTCTTTCTTACCCATCGCGCGACGGAGCAAGTCGGCCTGGCCGAGCGTGTAGCCACCCATCACCTGTGCAATCTGAATGACCTGCTCCTGATAGATGATGACGCCGTAGGTCTCTTTCAGGATCGGCTCCAACATCGGGTGCAGGTAATCAACCGGCTCCTCTCCGTGCTTGCGATTGATGTAGGTGGGAATGTTATCCATGGGACCGGGGCGATACAGCGCCACCATGGCGATGATGTCCTCGAAGCGGTCCGGCTTCAGCCGCTTCAAGCTTTCGCGCATGCCCGTACTTTCCAACTGGAACACACCCGCTGTATCGGCGCGCGCGAGCAGATCGTAGGACTTCCTGTCATCCAGCGGCAGAGCCGGCAGATCGACATCGACGCCGCGCGTCCGCTTGACGAGATCGACGGCCTTTTCGAGCACGGTGAGCGTCTTGAGACCGAGGAAGTCGAACTTCACCAGCCCTGCCGCCTCCACCATCTTCCAGTTGAACTGAGTGATGGGGAAATGCGATTTGGGATCGCGATAGAGCGGCACCAACTCTTCCAGCGGCCTGTCGCCGATCACCATGCCGGCAGCATGGGTGGAGGCGTGCCGGTAAAGCCCTTCAAGTTTCTCAGCTATCTCAAGAAGCTTCGCGACGATGGGTTCCGCGTCGCGTGCTTCCTGCAGCTTGGGCTCGCCGTCGATGGCCTCCCTGAGTGTCACCGGGTTAGCCGGATTGTTGGGCACCAGTTTGCACAGTCGATCCACTTGGCCGTATGGCATTTGCAGCACGCGGCCAACGTCGCGCAACACCGCACGCGCCTGCAGCTTGCCGTGCGTGATGATCTGGGCGACGCGGTCTTCGCCGTATTTTTTCTGCACGTAATCGATCGTGCGGTCACGCTTCTCCTGGCAGAAGTCGATGTCGAAGTCCGGCATCGAAACACGTTCGGGATTGAGGAAACGCTCAAACAGCAGTCCGAACCGCAGCGGATCAAGATCGGTGATGGTGAGCGCATACGCGACGAGCGATCCGGCGCCCGAACCGCGCCCAGGCCCCACAGGCACACCGTTCGCCTTCGACCACTTGATGAAGTCCGCAACGATGAGAAAGTATCCCGGAAACTTCATTTGCGTGATGACATCGACCTCATAGGCGAGGCGCTTGTCATACTCCTCAGTAGTAAAGCCCGGCGCCGGACCATGCTTGGAAATGCGAGCCTTCAACCCTGCCATGGCCTGCCTTTTGAGCTCGGCGGCCTCCAAGCGGAATTGCTCGATTTCAGGCACACTGTCGTCGCTTTTCACAAAGCGCGGCAAAATCGGTTTGCGTCCCTTCGGGCGGAAGGCGCAGCGGATCGCAATCTCGATGGTGTTCTCTAGCGCCTCCGGGAGATCGGCAAACAGCTTGGCCATCTCCTCGGGACTTTTGAAATAGTGCTCCGGGCTTGCGCGGCGACGATTGTCCTCCACCACGTAGCGGCCGTCCGCGATGCACAAAAGCGCGTCGTGCGCTTCGTAGTCGGACCGGGTTGCAAAATAGCATTCGTTGGTCGCGACGATTGGCAGCCCACGCTCATAGGCAAGGCGAAGCAGTTGTGGTTCGACGCGCTCCTCAGACGCCAGACCGTGCCGTTGCAGTTCAACATAGAGCCGGTCGCCGAAGATCTTTTCCAGCGTCGCCAACCGCTCAATGGCGCGATCGGTCTGCTCGTCGTTGAGGGCCTTGTCGATGGGACCGAGCGGTCCCCCTGTCAGCGCAATCAGCCCTTCGCAAGCCTCCTCAAGGCGACTTATCTTGATGTGCGGCAGCTCGTCGGCTGAGGGATCGAAAAACAAGGCACGCGACAGCTTCATCAGGTTTGCATAACCATCCGCGTTCATTGCGAACAATGCAATGCGTCCCGCGATGCCTGCGCGCGGTGTATTCGACACGGGCCGCATAGTCGGATTATTCGTATCGGCCATGTCGCCGAAATCGATATCGACGGACGTGCCTACGATCGGCTGCACCCCTTCGCCAGACAGCTTCTGGGAGAACTCAAGTGCGCCGAATAGATTGTTGGTGTCGGTCAGCCCGAGCGCAGGATAGCCATATCCGACGGCAAGCTTGGCCAGTTTGGAGATCGGCAGCGCGCCTTCCAGCAGCGAGTATGCCGAATGCACCTTGAGGTGGATGAAGGGCAGCGTTGCGGGAGTGTTTTGAGTCGGTTCCGGCATGGGCGCAATCTAGCACTTACCGCTGCTTCGGAGACACTCCCGCGGTCGTGGCAGCCCGCAGAATAGGTGGGATAACTGGGCCTGCGGCAAAAACCGTCACATTTGTGCGGGCGCCAGTTCCACAAGACAGCCCTCCTGCATAAGCAGGACACGGTCCATCCGGCGGGCAAGATCCATGTTGTGGGTCGCGATCAAGGCTGCAACCCCGTGATCCCGAATAAGTCGAATAAGCTCCTGAAAGACATGCTCGCTGGTATGCGGATCAAGATTTCCCGTTGGCTCGTCGGCCAACAGCAAATGCGGCGCATTGGCAAGGCCCCGGCAAATCGCGGTGCGCTGCTGTTCGCCGCCAGACAGTTCCGCCGGTCGATGATCGACACGTTCGCTCAACCCAAGAGATCCAAGCAGAGCGCGGGCTCTCTTCTCGGCGTCACGTCGCCGACGCCCGAGGATGAGTTGGGGAATGACCACGTTCTCAAGCGCGGAGAACTCCGGCAGCAGTTGATGAAACTGATAGATGAAGCCAATCTCGCGGCGGCGCATGCGCGTGCGTTCTGCTTCCGATAAGCGGGCACAGTCTTGCCCGTTGATGACGACGCGGCCCGACGTCGGAGACTCCAGCAATCCAGTGATGTGCAAGAGCGTAGACTTGCCCGCGCCGGACGGGCCTACGAGCGCTACAGACTGTCCCGGCATGAGCACACAACTTGCGCCGCGCAGCACCGCAATCTCGCGCGTGCCTTGACGGAAGCTTCGCGTCACAGCTTCCAAAGTGAGAACCGGACCGGTGTTCATGGCTTGCGTTCGATCCTGCATGGCTATTCGTACCGCAACGCTTCGACGGGATCGAGCTTGGACGCCTTCCACGACGGGTAGATCGTGGCAACGACGGAGAGAGCAAAAGCCATGAGCACGATACCCGTCGTCTCCTTCGGATCGATTTCAGCGGGCAGTTTCGTCAGGTAATAGATCGATGGATCAAATACGGTCGTCCCGGAAACCCACGAGACGAAATTCTTGATCTCGTCGATGTTCCAGCAGAATACGACGCCGAGGATCAACCCGGCGATCGTACCGACAATTCCGATCGAAGCTCCGGTAATGAGAAACACGCGCATGATCGCTCCCTTGGATGCTCCCATGGTGCGAAGGATTGCGATGTCGCGTCCTTTGTCCTTCACCAGCATCATCAACCCGGAAATGATGTTGAGGGCCGCCACCAAAACGATGAGCGACAATATGATGAACATCACGTTGCGCTCAACCTCAAGCACCGTGAAGAACGTTTCGTTGCGCGTGCGCCAATCCGAAAGCCCCATCTCGGGCCCCAGCATGTTTCGCATTTCGGCGGCATATTCCGCGACACGTTCAGGATTATCGATCACGACCTCCAGAACATCCACCTCATTGCCCTTGGAAAAGTACTTCTGAGCTTCCGCGAGCGGCATGAAGATCATCATCCGGTCGTACTCGGACATCCCGAGTTCGAAGATCGAAGAGATGATGTAAGACTTCGAGCGCGGAGCTGTGCCGAACGGAGTCGACGCGCCACGCGGCGAAACGAGGGTCACCGTATCGCCGATAGAAACGCGCAACTGATTGGCAAGGCGCGCACCCATGGCAATACCGGTTTGATTGTCGAACCCGTCGAGCGTCCCAAGCTTTACGTTATCGGCAACGAGCTTAAGGCTCTTGAGGCTCTTTTCGTCGATGCCGCGCACCAGTCCGCCCAGCGCCTGCACGCTGGAGGACACCATGACCTGTCCTTCGATCAACGGTAATGCGGACTTCACGCCGGGCATGGCCGAGATCTTGGCGGCGACGTCCTTGTAATCTTCAAACGGTCCATTGACGCGGGTGATGATGACGTGGCCGTTCAGCCCCATGATCTTGTTGAAGAGATCTTTGCGAAAGCCGTTCATCACCGCCATCACGATGATCAGTGTGGCCACGCCGAGCATGATCCCGAGGAATGAGAACCCCGCAATGACAGAGATGAAGCCCTCCTTGCGGCGCGCGCGAAGGTAACGACCCGCAAGCATCCATTCGAACATTGAGAACGGTTTTGTGTCGGCAACGGCAGCTGTCATCCCCGCGAAACTCCCTCGCTCCTCGATGCGGTGGCGCTCTGCTACCCCCGCAATCGGGCTAGATTGCGTTGCAGGAAAGCGGCCCTTGTCCCCACATTACGCCCTGCACAAAATCGCCTTACCGCTCAATACGCTCGTCCAATCAATACATATTCCTTGACCGGCTCGCCGGTAAAAAGACATGCACCCGAAGCCGCCTGCTGATCGAGCGGCGCATTTCGGATTGTAAGTTTCAATGCCTTGAGGCGCTCTGCAATCGCCTCAAGCTTGTCTCCCTCGGGCCGCGACCAGCCAACCTTGACCCAGCCTTTAAAGGCGCCACCCTCATCTTCGTTCTCGGCAACGCCGAAATATTCGGCCATTTCATCGAACGTCTTGATGTTGGTGAGAATGTTGCCGTCCAGACGTGCTTTTGCTTCGGCGAACAAGCTCTCCTGAATTTCATCCAGCAGCCCCTGAGCGTTGGATACGAAATCCGCGCGAGGCTGCGTGTGAGAGGCGACCTTGTCTCCGTCGCGCAGCTTATCCCGGCGCATGAACGTAACGTTGCCGCCAGCGGCATCACGTCCGCCAATTTCGACAATCACGGGCGCACCGCGGCGCACCCAGTTCCAGCGCTTCTCGGCCGATTTGATCGGCTTGACGTCAACCAGCACGCGAATGCCCTGCGCCTTGAGATCCTTCTCAAGGCCCGTGCAATACGCCACGAGCTCCTTGTCTTCCGGCTTGTCGCGCAGCATCGGTATGATAACGATCTGGCGCGGCGCAATCTTGGGCGGAATTCGCAGACCATCGTCGTCGCCGTGGGTCATGATCACGCCGCCGATCAAGCGCGTGGAAACGCCCCAGCTCGTCGTATGACAGAAGGTAAGCTGGCCCTGATCGTTCTGGAACTGTATGTTCTGCGCCTCGGCGAAGTGCGTTCCGAGGTAATGCGACGTGCCAGCCTGGAGCGCCTTGCCGTCCTGCATCATGGCCTCGATGGAATAGGTATTATCGGCGCCAGGGAACCGCTCGTTGGCAGGCTTTTCACCAGCGATCACGGGCATCGCCAGCACATGTTCGGCGAACTCGCGATAGACCTCCAGCATCTTAAGCGTTTCGGCCATGGCGTCGTCGCGGTCAGCGTGCGCGGTATGTCCCTCCTGCCAAAGGAACTCCGCAGTGCGCAGAAACAGGCGCGTGCGCATTTCCCAGCGTACGACGTTCGCCCATTGATTGATAAGCAGCGGCAGGTCGCGATAGCTTTTGATCCAACGCTGGAACGCATCGCCGATGATCGTTTCCGAGGTGGGACGCACGATGAGCGGTTCTTCGAGCTTCGCTTCCGGGTCGAGAACCAGCTTGCCGCCCTCGTTCTTCAAACGGTGGTGCGTAACGACAGCCATCTCCTTGGCAAAGCCTTCGACGTGCTCGGCCTCCTTGGCGATGAAGCTCATCGGAATGAAGAGCGGGAAGTAGCAGTTCTCGTGTCCGGTATCCTTGATGCGCGCGTCGAGTTCGGCCTGGATGCGCTCCCATACGCCCCAACCCCACGGCTTGATCACCATGCAACCGCGAACAGGGCTGGTCTCGGCCATGTCGCCGTCGCGCACAGCAGCCTGATACCACTCAGGGAAACTCTGCTCCCGCGTAATGGATAAAGCGCGCTTGCTCATTGGATGCTCCCCGACATCTGATTGCCGGAAACCATTGGGACATCCTTCGGCGTCGCCACAATAGCAGGTGACAGGAAGCGCGAGCGGCGCATGCGGGTTTTCGACCTTTTTTCGTATGGTTGGACCGTCATGACGGACGCGGCCCGTGCTTGGCCCCAATACCGGGTTGAACGTGCCGTTGCAATGCCGTCGGAGGCATCACAAGGGGATGAGCGATGAAGATCCTCGTCCAGAGGTAAGCCAATACGCAGTACGAGGATATGGCGCGACGCAGGCATCGCTCGCAACCCGTTGATACGGCGACCTAATTAGGACGCTCCCATCACTAGAGAGAGGTCACAAACGCGACATGTCAAGTTCAGGTAGCGCTCATATATGAGACGATCGTATAGACGATCGCAAAAGCGATCGACGCCACGAGCGTGTTCACCGCAAACACCTTCCACAGGCGGATCTTATGAGGCGCGCTCGCCGGGGTGCCCGGCACCACGCTGCCTTCCTCGTCCTGGGTGCGCGCAAAGAACGGCAGCACCGTGAACAACGTGATGAACCACAGGCACAGGAAAGTGGCGATGGCGATCGAGCTACGCATCGCCCGTTAGACCTGTTCAAGTTCGGTCAAGGTGCCGAGAAAGTCCTTGGGATGGAGGAACAATACCGGCTTGCCATGTGCGCCGATCTTGGGCTCACCGTCGCCCAGCACCCGCGCACCTTGCGCCTTGAGCTGATCGCGCGCGGCGATGATGTCGTCCACCTCGTAGCAGACGTGATGGATGCCGCCATCGGGGTTCTTATCGACGAACTTCGCAATCGGGGAGTTTTCACCGAGCGGCTCGAGAAATTCGATCTTGGTATTGGGCAGCTCGACGAAAACGACCGTGACCCCGTGCTCCGGCTGCGCGGTGGGCTCGGTCACTTTGGCTCCAAGCGCGTTGCGATAGACGGCCGTCGCTTTGGCCAGATCCTTGACCGCGATCGCCACATGGTTAAGCCGTCCGATCATCTTTCGATATCTCCTTGCCGAGTTCGCCAGGCCAATTTCAGGCCGTCGTGTTCCTGTTTCTGGCCGCTTTATAAATGTCCTCAGCGCACGGCGTCCACTACCGAGATCAGCACCTTGACGATGGGCCTTTTGCCCCAGGCCTCGTTGATCGCAGACCGCACGGATCGGAACACAGCGTCGCGAACCATCTCGACGTCGGTGCGCCGTTTGGGCGGAATGGATCGCAATGTGCCGTCGATGGCGTCCAGCACGACTTCGCCCATTGGCTCACCGTCGGCGGCCGCTGAAGGAATGCCGTCCAGCACGACCTGAGGCTCGCACAAAATGTCTCCGCGCCGCGAGACCGTCATCGCCACCACCACTATGCCGGCAAACGAAAGCTTGCGGCGTGCGCGAACGGGCCCATCGGCGTCAGGCACGATAAGATTGCCATCGCGATAGAGGCGTCCGACCGGCGCTTCGTCGATCAGACCCGTAGGCGCAGGCCATATCTTGAGCATCTCACCGCTCAGCAGCGTAAACGCTTCTTCGACGCCCATGGCGCGGGCCAACTCGGCATGGGCTTTCAGATGGCGGGCCTCGCCGTGCATTGGCACACTTATTCGCGGCCTGAGCCAGGAATACATGTCGCGCAACTCGTCGCGACGCGGATGGCCGGTGACGTGAACCAGCGCCTCCGCGTCGGTTATGATATCGACGCCGCGGCGCGCCAGGTTGTTCTGTACCTTGCCAACAGCCTTCTCGTTGCCGGGAATGGTACGCGAGGAGAAAATCGCCAAATCACCCTTGTCGAGCGAAATGTCGGGATGCTCGCCTTCAGCTACGCGCGCCATGGCCGCCCGCGGCTCGCCCTGACTTCCGGTACACAAGATCACGGCTTCGTCCGAAGACAAATCGTCGAAATATTGCTGGTCGAGGTATGAAAAGCCTTCGTGCAGATATCCGGTATCGACAGCGACCGATATCACGCGATGAAGCGCGCGGCCTGCGACGACCAGCTTGCGGTTGGCAGAACTCGTCGCATCGGCGATAGCCTTGATGCGGGCGACGTTTGACGCAAATGTCGTCACCGCAACGCGGCGTGAAGCGTTTCGAATGATGGTTGCAAGTGATCTGGAAACATCCGTCTCCGATGGAGAGCGCCCTTCACGAAGCGCATTGGTGCTGTCGCAGATAAGCGCCAGCACACCCTCCTCTCCCAGTGCCTTGAGTTTGGCTTCGTCGGGTGGCGCTCCGACGAGGGGCGTCGTATCGAGCTTCCAATCGCCTGTGTGAAAGATGAGCCCTGCGGGCGTGCGAATGGCCAGTCCGCTGGGCTCGGGGATGGAGTGTGCAAGAGTTACGAACTCGACGTCGAAGGGGCCGACCGTCACGCGGCCGCCAAGCGGCAAGACCTTGATCGGCACCGAAGGAATACGCCCGAATTCGGCAAGTTTGGAGCGCACCATGCCGGCGGTGAACGCGGTGGCGAAGATTGGGCAGTTGAGTTGCGGCCACAGCTCCAGCACGGCACCGATATGGTCTTCATGGGCATGGGTCAAGACGAGACCAACAAGCGATTGGCGCTCTGAAGCGATGAAGCGCAAGTCGGGAAGGACAACATCGGCGCCCGGCTCAGCTTCGCCCGGAAAAGTAATGCCAAGGTCCACCATTAGCCACTGGCGCGCCTCTGGCGGACCGAAGCCGTACAGGTAGACGTTCATGCCGATTTCGCCGAGACCGCCCAGCGCCATGAACACGAGTTCGTCGCCGCCGCTCTGTCCTGTCTGCCGCCTTGCAGCCGAACTCTTGTTCTTCTTCTTTGACGTCATCGTTCTTTCGGCCCACGTGGCGTTGATCCGTCCAGCGCGACATCTCCAAAATTGAACGTTTCGAGGCGACCTCCGACGGCCGCCAGCAACGCTCCTGACTCGTTCAGTCCCTGATAGTTTCCCGATAGCGTGGTATCGCCAGCGGTGATCGTGATGGGCTGGCCCAGCGGCCCGGCGCGTTCAAGCCAACGTTCCCGAATAGCAGAAAAAGCGCGCCCTTCATCCCAAGATTGAATCCACCTCTGGCAGCTATCGGCCAACGCCGCAAGGATCATTTCCGCATTCGCGCTCTGCATTTCAAGGCCAAGCGAGGTAACTGGCCGGTCGATTTCCGGCACGTGCATAATATTTAGTCCAAAGCCTGAAACGACAACGAGACCGCGCTCGGGCAAAACCGTACTTTCTATGAGTATGCCACCGATCTTCGCGTCACCTACCATAAGATCGTTGGGCCACTTGAGACGTAAACGTTCTTTTTTAGCAAGATCCGTTAACTCTGATACCGCCTCGTAAAGAGCCAGACCGGCGACGAGTGCGATTTGTCCGGCGCTGGCTAAAGGCGCTGCGCATTTGAACGCAAGGCTGGCGTGCAGATTTCCCTCAGGCGACACCCATGCACGTCCTGCCCTTCCGCGGCCTTGCGTCTGCCGTTCAGCAACCACCCAAAGCGGTAACGGCTCGCCATCCAGAGCGAGCCGCATTGCATCTTTGTTGGTCGAGCCCGTCTCAGACAGACGAATAATCCTGTGCGCCCGGCTCATGCGATCCAAGAGCGCCTCACGTTGGTCCCGCTCCTATGAGAGCTGACGCCGCCGCTGTTGCCGCATCGAAGACCGTACCGCCGACGATCGGAAGCACGAAGCCAACGATAAGCAGCGCGGCAAGGCTCATGACCAAAAGGGCCTTGCCTTCAACCGGCTCGAACGGCGCGGCTGGTTCGTCGAAGAACATGATCTTGACGATGCGCAAATAGTAGAACGCGCCGATCACGCTTGCGACGACACCGATGACCGCCAATGGATAAAGGCCCGCCTTGATTGCCGGCAGGAAGGCGTACCACTTGGCCCAGAAGCCAGCGAGCGGCGGAATGCCGGCCAGCGAGAACATCAAGATGGCAAACACGGTGGCAAGCCGCAGATCCGTTCTCGACAATCCGGCAAGCTCCGAAATGTCCTCGACGTTCTCGCCGTTGCGGCGCATCGACAAAACGCATGCGAAAGCGCCCAACGTCATCAGGACGTAGATTGCCAGATAGATGAGAACACCTGCGGTGCCTTCCGCGTTGTTGGCGGCGAGCCCGACGAGCGCGAAGCCGACGTGACCAATGGACGAGTATGCCAGCAGCCGCTTGATGTTGGTCTGGCCGATTGCGGCAAACGCACCCAGAACCATCGACGCGATCGAAAGGAAGATGACGATCTGCTGCCACTGCGCGGCTACTGACGGCATGGCCGCCTGGGTAAAGCGGATGAGGAGCGCCATCGCGGCGACTTTTGGAGCGGCCGCGAAGAAGGCCGTTACCGGCGTCGGCGCACCCTGATAGACGTCGGGCGTCCACATGTGGAAGGGCACGGCGGAAACCTTGAAGGCAAGGCCAACCAGCACGAACACCAGACCGGCAATGAGCCCGACATTCTGGGCCATGCCATCAGCCTGTACAGCCGTGGCGATCTCGGCGTATCCGGTCGAGCCCGTAATCCCGTAAAGCAGCGACGCGCCGTAAAGCAACATTCCGGACGACAGCGCGCCAAGCACAAAATACTTGAGTCCGGCTTCGCTGGAGCGCACGTCGTCACGCTTGAAGGCGGCGACAACGTAGAGCGCGAGGCTTTGCAGCTCAAGACCAAGATAAAGAGCAATCAGGTCGTTGGCCGATACCATCATGAGCATGCCCAAGGTGGCGATCAGCACCAGCACCGGATACTCAAAGAACAGGATCTTGGCCCGCGCAAAGTCGTTGAAGGTAAGCAGCAGAGCAAAGCCTGAGCCCACAATAACCAAAAGCTTGAGAAAGCGCGTCGCACCGTCCTTTACGAATGCGCCGTCAAACAGCACTTCCTTGCTGCCTGTCTGATTAAGCACGAGCACGAAAGCCGCCACGAGGACGGCGAGTGCAAGCCACCCGATCGTCCTGCCTGCGGCGTCCTTGTCAGGCATGAACGCTCCCAACATAAGAAGCACAATGGCGCCGAGGGCGACCATCAGCTCTGGATAAACAGGAGCGAGAGAAGAAAGGTCCATTCGCAAGCGTCCTTATTGACCGAGCATAGCGGCCGCGGGCTTCAATGCGGCTTCATAGTTGGCGACGAGATTCTTGACTGACGCTCCGGTGACATCGAGCACGGGCGCAGGATAAATACCGTAGAAGATGGTCAGCAGAACGAGCGGCGCGAGAATTACGATTTCGCGAGGCGAGAGATCGAGCAGCGCCTTGAGCTTCGGCTTATCGAGCTCCCCGAAGATGACCCGGCGATAAAGGTAAAGCGCATAGGCTGCCGAGAGGATCACGCCGGTCGTACCGAGGATCGCAACCCAGGTATTGGCTTTGAAAGCCGACAGCAGCGTCAAAAACTCGCCGATAAAACCACTCGTGCCCGGCAGTCCGACGTTCGCCATTGTGAACACCATGAACGCGACCGCATACTTAGGCATCCGCTCGACAAGCCCGCCATAGGCCGCGATCTCGCGCGTGTGTGTACGGTCGTAGACCACGCCGACACAAAGGAAAAGCGCAGCCGATACGATACCGTGCGACAGCATCTGAAAGATCGCGCCGTCAATGCCCTGCTGTGAGGCTGTGAAGATACCCATGGTCACGTAGCCCATATGGGCAACCGACGAATAGGCGATGAGCTTCTTGATATCCTCCTGCACCAGCGCAACCAGAGACGTGTAGATGATTGCGATGATCGACAAAGAGAACACGAGGGGCGCAAGCTGCTCGGAGGCGATCGGGAACATCGGCAGCGAGAAGCGAAGGAACCCGTAGCCGCCCATCTTCAACAGAATGCCGGCCAGAATGACCGAGCCTGCGGTCGGGGCTTCAACGTGTGCATCCGGCAACCAGGTATGAACCGGCCACATCGGCATCTTGACTGCGAACGAGGCGAAGAACGCCAGCCACAGCCACCACTGCATGTCGGCCGGGAACGTGGTCGATAGAAGCGTGGGAATATCTGTGGTGCCCGCATGCCAGTACATCGCCATCATGGCGAGCAGCATGAGAACCGATCCCAGCAGGGTATAGAGGAAGAACTTGAACGACGCATAGACACGCCGCTTGCCGCCCCACACGCCGATGATGAGAAACATCGGGATGAGGCCGCCTTCGAAGAACAGATAGAACAGAACGATGTCGAGCGCGCAGAAGACGCCTAGCATCAGCGTTTCGAGCACCAGGAAAGCGATCATGTATTCCTTGACGCGATCCTGCACGCTCTCCCAGGAGGCCAGAATGCACAGCGGCATTAGGAACGTCGTCAGAATAACGAACAGCATCGAGATGCCGTCGACGCCCATCTTGTATTTCAGACCGCCGAGCCAAGCGTAGTCCTCGACGAACTGGAAGCCCGGATTGGTCTTGTCGAAATTGATCCAGATGATCAGCGAAACGGCGAACGTGATGATCGTCGTCCACAGCGCCACCCAGCGCGCGTTGCCCTTCGCCTCGCTGTTGAGGAAGGCGATGATGATGGCCCCCGCCAATGGCAGGAAGGTTACGATGGAAAGGATGTTATTCATCGCACGAACCCGCCGTTGACGTAGGTGAAGTAGCTGAGCAGCAACGCCAGGCCGATCAACATGGCGAAGGCGTAGTGGTAGACGTAGCCGGTCTGCAGCTTGACGATGCGTCCCGTAACGCGGCCGACCGTTGAGGCCGTGCCGTCGATCGCGCCATCGATGACTGCCCCGTCACCGCCCTTCCAAAACAGGCGTCCAAGAGCGAACGCCGGCTTGACGAAGATGAAGTTGTAGAGCTCGTCGAAATACCACTTGTGGAGCAGGAAGAGATAGATCGGACGGAACGCTTTTGCCGTTGCCGCGGGTAATGAAGGCACTGCGATGTAATAGAGATAGGCCAAGCCCAACCCTAAAAGCATCGCAATAAAGGGGGCGAAGCCGACCCACTCCGGTGTCTCGTGCATGGCGTGCAGGATGTGGTTGTGCTCGCCTGTTCGGATGGCTGCGCCCCAGAATGCGCTTTGGTCGTGACCAATGAAGTAAGGCGCGAAGATAACACCGGCCAGCACAGCGCCAAGCGACAACACCGCGAGCGGGATCAGCATCACATTCGGGCTCTCGTGAGCATGATCGTAGGTATGATGATCGGCGCGCGTGGGACCGTGGAAGGTCATGAACATCAACCGCCACGAATAGAACGAGGTCATGAACGCCGCGATGACGAGCAGCCAGAAGGCGTAATCGTTCGGCGTGTGAGCCGCGTAAGCCGCTTCGATAATGGCATCCTTTGAATGGAACCCGGCAAAGCCGAACAGATGCGGGATTCCAACCCCCGTCAGCGCCAGCGTGCCGATCAGCATCGCGCCCCAGGTCAGCGGGATCTTGGCCCTTAGCCCACCCATCGCACGCATGTCTTGCTCATGGTGCATGGCATGAATGACCGAGCCCGCGCCAAGGAACAGCAGCGCCTTAAAGAAGGCGTGCGTGAACAGGTGGAAGATGCCCGCCCCGTAAGCACCAACGCCGCACGCAACGAACATGTAGCCGAGCTGCGAGCAGGTCGAATAAGCGATCACGCGCTTGATATCGTTTTGCACGAGGCCGACCGTTGCGGCGAAGAATGCCGTAATCGAACCGATCAAGGTCACGAACTTCAGCGCGTCGGGTGCGTATTCGAAGATCGGAGACAACCGTGCGACCATGAAGACGCCGGCAGTCACCATGGTCGCAGCATGGATGAGGGCAGAGACGGGTGTCGGACCTTCCATGGCGTCCGGCAGCCACGTATGAAGCAGGAACTGCGCAGACTTGCCCATGGCCCCCATGAACAACAACAGCGCAATGGTGGTCAGGATATCGACCTCATAGCCCGCGAACATGAATGTCTTGCCCGCCATTCCTTCGGTCGCCGCAAAGATCGTGTCCATGTTGATGGACTTGAAAACGTAAAACAGCGCGAAGATGCCGAGTGCGAACCCGAAGTCGCCGACACGGTTGACGACAAAGGCCTTGATGGCGGCAGCGTTCGCGGATGGCTTTTTGTACCAGAAGCCGATCAGCAAGTAGGACGCGAGGCCCACGCCTTCCCAACCGAAGAACATCTGCAACAGGTTATCGGACGTCACCAGCATAAGCATGGCGAACGTAAACAAGGACAAGTAGGCGAAGAACCTGGGCCTTGAATCGTCTTCGTGCATGTACCCAATGGAATACAGATGCACGAGCGAGGACACGGTCGTCACGACGACGAGCATCACCGCCGTGAGCGTGTCTATGCGGATGGACCAAGCGGTATCGAGTTCGCCCGACGTCACCCAGCGCAGCAGATGAACCTTCTGCGTGGTGTGCGCGAACCCGACATCCGCGAAAACGATCCAGGACAGCAGCGCGCATATGCCGAGAAAAAGCGTTGTTATGATTTCGCTCGGCCGGTCGCCGATGATACGGCCGAACAACCCGGCGATCAGCGCGCCCAACAGAGGCAGCAGTACGATGGCTGTGTAAATCATGCTGCCTCAGCCCTTCATCTGGTTGATGTCTTCCACCGCGATCGATCCGCGGTTGCGGTAGTAGACGACGATAATCGCCAGTCCGATGGCCGCCTCGGCGGCCGCGACGGTCAGGATGAACAGCGTGAAGATCTGCCCGACGAGATCGCTGTTGAAATGAGAAAACGCGACGAGGTTGATGTTCACGGCGAGCAGCATCAGCTCCACCGACATCAAAATGACGATGACGTTCTTGCGGTTGAGAAAGATGCCGAATATGCCAAGCGTGAACAGGCACGCGGCCACCGTCAGATAATGACCAAGTCCAATCGTCATTGCACCCCCTCGCGCGTCACTTGCGGCGTCCCGACGAAGAAGGACGCAATGTATCCGATCGCCATAACCACGATGAGCCCGCCGATTAGCAA
Source organism: Hyphomicrobiaceae bacterium (assembly GCA_041397645.1). Classification (NCBI taxonomy): domain Bacteria; kingdom Pseudomonadati; phylum Pseudomonadota; class Alphaproteobacteria; order Hyphomicrobiales; family Hyphomicrobiaceae; species Hyphomicrobiaceae bacterium. The sequence continues at coordinate 1,851,490 of JAWKWE010000004.1, forward strand.
ATCGCGGGTCGACATCATCCGCGCACCACGGGCTGCGCGCTTCTCGTCCCTGGCCTTTTGCGCAGCACGGCGACGAGCTTCGTCCAGGGACGTCACGTTGTCACCGCCATGATCGTGGCCGTTCTTGAGGCTCATTCTGCCGCCTCCGGCTTTCGGGCGGGTGGAATGTGGAACGTGCCCGACGGCACCTTCAGCACTTCGACACCGGTCGCCGGCGTGCGCGCAACCTGCTCGGAGATCGACTGGCGCTTGACGTTCTCGCGATGGCGCAGCGTCAGCACGATGGCGCCGATCATGGCGACCAGCAGCACCATGCCCGCACCCTGGAAGAAGTAGACGTACTTTGTATAAAGCAGCTGACCGATCGCCTGGGTATTGGTAACGCCAGCGGGTATCGCAACGGCGGCAGCACGGCTGGGCGAAACTGTGAGCCCGTGAAACCCGACAAGAGCGATGAGTTCTGCCAGGACAACGCCACCGACCAGAGCGCCGACGGGCGCGTTCTTGATCAGCCCCGCCTTCAGCTCGGCGAAATCGACGTCGAGCATCATGACGACGAACAAGAACAAAACCGCCACCGCGCCGACGTAAACGACGACGAGCAGCATGGCCAGGAACTCCGCTCCCAGCAGAATGAACAGTCCAGCCGCGTTGAAGAACGTTAAAATCAGAAACAGAACCGCGTGGACCGGGTTCTTGGCGAACACCACCATCGCACCGGAAGCAACCGCAAGGATCGCGAACAGATAAAAGAAGAATGCTGTGGTCATGCGCTCCTCACCGGTACTTCGCGTCGAGCGCGATGTTCTTGGCGATCTCGCGTTCCCAGCGGTCGCCGTTATCGAGGAGGCGCTGCTTGTCGTAGAACAGCTCCTCGCGCGTCTCGGTGGCAAACTCAAAGTTCGGCCCCTCGACGATTGCATCCACTGGGCAGGCCTCTTGGCACAGCCCGCAGTAGATGCACTTGGTCATGTCGATATCGTATCGGGTGGTGCGCCGCGTGCCGTCATTGCGGCGCGGGCCGGCCTCGATCGTGATTGCCTGGGCCGGGCAAATCGCCTCGCATAGTTTGCAGGCAATGCAGCGCTCTTCGCCGTTGGGATAGCGCCTCAGCGCATGTTCGCCGCGGAACCGGGGAGACAGCGGTCCCTTCTCATAAGGATAGTTCAGCGTCTTCTTGGGCGCGAAGAAGTAGCGCATCGTCAGGAAGAACGCCGAAACGAACTCAGTCAAGAATAGCGATTTTACGCCCTGGGCGATATTCATGAGCTTTCAGCCTCTATCCAAAGACGTATTCGCCGATCAGGAACCCCATCAGGGGCAGCACAACCAGATCCATGACGCCTACGATCTTCAGCACTTTCTTCGTCTCGTCCTTTTCGACACGCTCGGCGAGTTTGCCGAGCATCACGTAGTTGATCAGTCCCGCCACCAGCCCAATGGCTAGCCCGGCGAGGCCCGTCGTCATGGCGCCGTTCCCGTGAAATGCAGCCAGCTTGCCGTTGCCACGACAGCAACCAGCGACAGCGGCAGGAAGACCTTCCATCCCAGCCGCATCAGCTGGTCGTAGCGGTAGCGCGGCACCATCGCCTTGGCCATCGCGAACAGGAAGAACACGAAGACGACTTTAAACAGGAACCAGATGATGCCCGGCACCCAGTTGAGCCACCACACATCTAGGGGCGGCAGCCAGCCGCCAAGGAACAGGATTGTCGTCATCGCGCACATGGTGGTGATCGCGACGTACTCGCCCAGCATGTAGAGCAGATACGGCGTGGAGCCATATTCAACCATGAAACCCGCGACCAGCTCGGATTCCGCTTCCACCAGATCGAACGGCGGCCGGTTCGTCTCAGCCAGCGCCGAGACGAAGAAGATCACGAACATCGGAAATAGCGCCAACCAGTGCCAATCAAGCAGCGAATTCGGCAGCCCCATTTGGGTGCCAGGGCCAGTCTTTTGCGCGTTGACGACGTCGGTGATGTTGAGCGAACCGACCAGCAACAGCACGCAGATGATCACGAAACCGATGGACACTTCGTAGCTCACCATCTGCGCGGCCGAGCGCAACGCACCCATGAACGGATATTTCGAATTCGACGCCCAACCGCCCATGATGATGCCATAGACGCCGAGCGAGGAGATCGCGAGCAGATACAGCACGCCGACATTCATGTCGGAGATCACCCACCTGCCTTCTGCAAGGCCAAAGAAGCTGCCCTCGTTGACGGGGATCACGGCCCAGGACGCCAGCGCGAACGTAGCGGTTGCCAATGGCGCCAGCAGGAACACCGTTTTATCGGCGCCCGCCGGAATGACCGGCTCCTTGAAGACGAACTTCAAAAGGTCGGCGAACGACTGGAACAGACCGAACGGCCCGACCACGTTGGGGCCACGGCGCATCTGCACGGCTGCCCACACCTTGCGGTCCATCAGCAGCAGATAGGCGATGATCAACAATAGCCCAACGAGCATCAGCAGCGAGAAGCCGATGATGGCCAGCAGATGCCAACCGTAATCGTTCATGAAGGTGGTGATCGCTTCGAGCATGATCTTATCCCTACTCCGCCGCCTTCAATGTGCTTTTCTGCGCGCTGGCCTTGAGTGCGCTAAGCCCCGCCATGACGGCGGACGCACGCGCTACCGGATTTGTGAGATAGAAATCCTCGATCGCCGGCGCGAAAGGCTCCGGCGATAGCGTGCCCGACAGCTTGGCGAGCATACTAAGTCCGCTCATGGCGCGCTTTTCCACGCTGTCGTGAGCGGCAAGTTGCGGCGCCGCCTTGTACATGGCAGCTCGCAGCGCACTGAGATCGTCATAGGGTAGGGTCTTGCCAGCGTGGGCAGACAAGGCACGCACGATCGTCCAATCTTCCTTGGCCTGACCGGGAGCGAAAGCCGCCTTCAAGGTTTGCTGCGCGCGCCCCTCGGTATTGACGTATGTAACCGTCTTTTCGGTATAAGCCGCTCCCGGCAGGATGACGTCCGCGCGCGCCGCGCCGTGATCGCCATGACTGCCCTGGTAGATCGTGAATGCGCCGCCCGACGCGCCCAGATCGCACTCATCGGCACCGAGCAGGTAAACAACCTGCATGTCGGGCTGAAGGATGCCCGCCAGATCGCGACCGCCTTCGCCCGGTACAAAACCAAGATCGAGCCCCGCAACCCGCGCGGCCGCCGCGTGAAGAACGTTGAAGCCATTCCAGGCCGCGTCCTTGCCCTCGCAGGCCGCCAGCGCAATTTGCGCGGCAAGCGCCAAGATGGCGAGACCATCGACCCGGGCAAAGGCACCCTGCCCCACGATGACCATCGGCTTTTGCGCTTCCTTTAGTACCTTTGCGAACGGATGCTCTCCACTCGCCACGTCCGAAAGCGTATCGGCTCCAGGACCCAGATGCGTTGCCGGATAAGTCAACGGCACGTTGGGGCCGATGAGACCGATGTGCTTGAGCTGGCCCGTGCGCCAGCGTTTGCGGATGCGGGAGTTCAGAACCGGCGCTTCGATGCGCGGATTGGATCCGACGATGAGGATCGCATCCGCTTCCTCAATCCCATTGATCGTGGTGTTGAATACATAAGACGCGCGGCCAAGCTTGGGATCGAGTTTGTCGCCGGCCTGGCGGCAATCGAGGTTCTTGGATCCCAGCCGCGTGAACAGATCCTTCAACGCGAACATCTCTTCCGCGCCGCAGAGATCGCCGGCAATGGCGCCGATCTTGGAGGGATCGGCGCTCTTCAGTTTCTCGCCAACGAGCGCAAGAGCCTCATCCCAGCTTGCAGGCTCCAGTCGGCCGCTCTTACGGATATACGGCGTATCGAGACGCTGGATTTTCAGGCCATCGGCCACATGGCGCGTCTTGTCGGAGATCCACTCTTCGTTGACCGCGTCGTTGTTGCGCGGAAGGATGCGCATCACCGCACCGCCACGTGTATCAACGCGAATAGCTGATCCGACAGCGTCCATGGCGTCAATGGCTTCAGTCTTCTTCATCTCCCACGGCCTGGCGTTGAAAGCCCAAGGCCGGTGGGTGAGCGCGCCAACCGGACACAGGTCGACAACGTTGGCGCTCATCTCTGAAAGAATGCCCTGCTCCAGGTAGGTGGTGATCTCAGCGTCCTCGCCGCGCGAGATGAGGCCGAGTTCTTCGACGCCAGCAACCTCGGTCATGTAACGCACGCAACGGGTGCAATGGATGCAGCGCGTCATCATCGTCTTGATCAGCGGGCCGATGTTCTTTTCTTCTACCGCGCGCTTGTTCTCATGATAGCGCGAGCCGCCCATGCCGAACATCATCGCCTGATCTTGCAGGTCGCACTCACCACCCTGATCGCAGATGGGACAATCAAGCGGGTGGTTGATGAGCAAGAACTCCATCACACCTTCGCGCGCCTTTTTGACGAGCGCGCTCTTGGTCGAAATCTGCTTGGGGCTTCCGTCCTTGTTGGGCGGCAGATCGGAGACGCCCATGGCGCAAGACGCAACCGGCTTAGGCACGCCCTGCGCTTCCACGAGGCACATGCGGCAGTTGCCAGCAATTGACAGGCGCTCGTGATAGCAAAAGCGTGGAATTTCCACGCCAGCCTGCTCGCAGGCCTGCAACAGGGTGAGGTGATCCTCTACCTCGATTTCCTGGCCGTCGATGATGAGCTTCTTGGTCATGCTCTATTCCGCCGCCACTTTCGAATGCTTTGCTTGATACTGGTCGATACGCGCCTCGATGACGGGGCGGAAGTTCTTGATGAGACCTTGCACCGGCCATGCCGCCGCATCGCCCAGCGCACAGATCGTATGCCCCTCAATCTGCTTGGACACTTCAAACAGAAGATCGATTTCGCGTTTTTCGGCCTCACCGCGCTCCATGCGTTCCAGCACGCGCCACATCCAGCCGGTGCCTTCACGGCAGGGCGTGCACTGGCCGCAGCTCTCGTGTTTATAGAAGTAGGAGATGCGCCGGATGGCCGCGATGATGTCCGTCGACTTGTCCATGACGATCACAGCCGCCGTGCCAAGGCCCGATCCCAGCTTCGACAGAGCGTCAAAGTCCATCGTCACGTCGGTTGCCTGCTCAGCCGTGATACAGCGCACCGACGAACCGCCGGGGATCACCGCCAGCAGATTGTCCCAACCACCACGCACACCGCCGCAGTGCTGCTCAATCAGCACCTTGAGCGGAATGCCCATTTCTTCCTCCACCACGCATGGCTTTTCTACGTGGCCGGAAATTTGGAACAGTTTGGTGCCGGTATTGTTGGGCAGTCCGAGCGCCGCAAACCACGCCGCGCCGCGCCGAAGGATTTCACCCGTAACCGCGATCGACTCGACGTTGTTGATCGTCGTCGGCGAACCCCACAAACCGGCGTTCGCCGGGAACGGTGGCTTCAAGCGCGGCTGGCCCTTCTTACCTTCCAGGCTTTCGAGGAGCGCGGTTTCCTCGCCGCAGATATAAGCGCCCGCACCATGGTGGACGTAGATGTCGAGATCCCACCCATGGACGTTGTTCTTGCCGATAAGCTTGGCCTCATAGGCTTCGTCAATCGCGCGCTGGAGAGCTTCGCGCTCGCGGATGAACTCACCGCGCACGTAGATGAAGCAGGTGTGTGCGCGCATTGCGAAGGACGCCAGCAGCGCGCCTTCAACCAGTAGATGGGGGTCATGGCGCAGGATCTCGCGATCCTTGCAGGATCCGGGCTCGGACTCGTCGGCGTTGACGACGAGATAGCTGGGACGTGGATCTGCCTTGGGCATAAACGACCACTTGAGGCCGGTGGGAAAGCCCGCGCCGCCGCGTCCGCGCAGCCCTGAACCCTTCACCTCGTTGATGATCCAGTCGTGCCCCTTGTCGATGAAGAACTTTGTGCCGTCCCACGCGCCCCGCGAGATCGCGCCCTTCAGCCCCACGTCATGAAAGCCATAGATGTTACGGAAGATACGGTCGCGATCTTGAAGCATGTCGATTACCCCTTCGGCCGATCGCCGACATTCGATTCAGGCCGCCAGCCGCTCGCAAGCTTTTCGCATTGCTCGATCCACTTGTCGCGGATCACGCGGCCTTTGAATGCGCCTCCCATCGCCTCTTCGAACCAGACGACGTGGTCTGGCGTCCACTTGGCGATCTGGTCGAAGTGCCAGATGCCGAGGCCGTTGAGTTTCTCGGCGAGCTTGTCGGCAACGCCCCAGATGAGAGTCAGGTCATCGCCCTTCCCTTCGCGCGGCTGAGAAAGCAGCTCGGGCTTTCCACCCGTCCCCTCCTTCGCATCCGTCTTCTTGGCATCGGCTGTCACTTGCGCAGCTTGCGTGGTTGTCTTGAGCCTGGCCAGCTCATCGGCCGACATCGGTTTGCCGCTGCCCCGCTCATTGAGTTCTTTAACAAGGCCCGCGTTCGCGATCGCCGCCAGCGCCGCAGGCGGCGCATCCGCGGCCTTTGGTGCAGGCTGCGCAGATGGGGCCGCCGCGGTTCCGGTTGGCGGAGGTGCTGCGGCGACGGTCGCCACTGTCTCTGAAGTATCTTCAAAGCGCTTTTTCCAGGCCCCGATGGACGAGCCGTCGTATAGCGTTGCATCGGTGAGCGTCGTCGGCCCACCCTCAGGACACGACGCCTTGCGGCCACTCTGTGGTCCCGCCACAGGCTTCTCGCCCGCCTCGAACATATCGATGATGGCTTCGAGCGCCGCCGGGGTCAGATCTTCATAGGTGTCCTTCCAGATCTGAACCATCGGTGCGTTGGCGCACGAGCCCAGGCACTCCACTTCCTCCCACGATGTCTTGCCGTCGGCGGAAACATGATGCTGCTCGGGATGAATACGCCGCTTGCAGGTTTCGATCAGCGCGCCTGAGCCGCGCAACATGCACGGCGTAGTGCCGCAAACCTGCACGTGCGCGTGCGTGCCGACCGGTGCGAGCTGGAACATCGTGTAGAAGGTCGCCACTTCGAGGCCGCGAATGTGCGCCATGCCCAGCATGTCGGTGACGCAGCGGATCGCCGGTTCGGGCAGCCAGCCGCCTGCCTGCTCCTGCGCGCGCCACAACAACGGAATGATTGCGGCGGCCTGCTTTCCTTCGGGAAACTTTGCGATCTGCGCCTTGGCCCAGGTCAGATTATCAGCATCGAATGCGAAGTGGGCGGGCTGGTCGGGATATAGACGGCGAACGGCCATCGGCGGCTCCTCGTTGGGCCGAGCGCGAGTCGGCTGCGCAGCGACTATAACGCATTGCAGCAATCACGGGATGCCCCCGCATTCGGCCTATTTACTGTATTGATGCAGTACGAGGATCGGGGCTTCAACGCAAGCCGTTGAGACTAGGACAAAAGCAGCGCAGCCCCGGAAAATTCAATTTCGGGGTGCGACGAAAAGCTTGTCCGTTCAGAGAACTAGTTGATCGGGGTCAACGCTGCGAGCTGGTGTCGGGCTCTGCGGGGATCGTTCCGGGCTTATCTTGCAAAATGCCCCGGCGGCGCAGCGTCTCGGTGGGCTGCTCGTTGGCCCACTTTCGTTCCGAATATCCAAGCGGTACTGACAGCCAACCCAACAGCAGCAGGAATGTGACAATCGGGACGATGAACAGCCCGATCTGAGAGCCTACCCGCAGGAAGCCCGTCCAAATAAGTGCCAGCAACAGGCCGAGGCCGATAATGAACCATCCCCCGTCGTCAACGCCGCGGGCGGTCGCAAATGCGAGGCCCGAAAACAGCCCCACAAGGCCAATCAGAACTGGAATGAAGGGCAAATCCGCCTGCAGCGCGCCCATAGGCCAGCCGTTTGACTTGGCGAACAGACGATAGGTGGCAAGGCTCAATCCAAAGCCGAAGGAGGCCACGGCGAGGAGGAATAAATTGTCCATCATGGGTGAAACTACTCCCGGTCACACACAGGATACTGCGCACCTGGCCTCTGGCCGCTCCGCATCCGTCCTAACGCTGCTTATCAATGCTTTATGGCAGGCGCTAGCCCACGCGCGCAGCGAGGTTAAGGCGGCCAAAACGCCTTCCTCTGCGTGCGGCCTGCCCGATAGGCCGAGAGCCAACGGCGGTCAGACTGACCTGATTGCGGGCTTATTGGGTCTATTCTGCCATTCTCGCCAGGACACGACCGCCTTTGCTGCGCACACAAGTCCGGCCACAATTGGCGCGTCCTCCCCAATGCACACGGCAGCCCCGAACGCTCCCCATGGGCCCTCAAGCCTTCTTGACGAACTCACTCTTCAACTGCATCGGGCCGACGCCGTCGATCTTGCAGTCGATATCGTGCCCGCCCGTCCCATCGACGAGACGGATATTGCGAACCTTGGTGCCGATCTTCACCACCGAGGACGATCCCTTGATCTTCAGATCCTTGATGACCGTCACGCTGTCGCCATCGGCAAGCACATTGCCGACGGCGTCCTTGACGACGCGCACCTCGTCCTCATTTGCAGCAATCGGCGCATCTGCGCTCCATTCGTGTGCGCACTCGGGACAAACCAGCAAAGCGCCATCTTCATACGTGTGCTCCGAGTTGCACTTCGGACACCTTGGCAATTCAGACATGTCATCTCCTGATGGCGACGGAACAACCGCCACCTCGCGCTCTGCGCAGATGTTTTCAAAGCTTTTAGCGGTCGATCTCACCGAACACGATGTCGAGCGAGCCGATGATGGCCGAAACGTCCGCCAGCATGTGACCGCGATTCATGAAGTCCATCGCCGCCAGATGCGGAAAGCCCGGTGCGCGGATCTTACAACGGTACGGCTTGTTGGAGCCATCGGCCACGAGATAGACGCCGAACTCTCCCTTGGGCGCTTCGACCGCCGCATAGACTTCGCCCGCCGGCACATGAAAGCCTTCGGTGTAAAGCTTGAAGTGATGGATCAGCGCCTCCATGGAGCGCTTCATCTCGCCCCGCTTGGGCGGTACGACCTTCTTGTTATCGGCCGAGACGGGCCCTTGACCGTCGGCGCTCTTCAGCTTCTCGCAAGCCTGCTTCATGATCTTCACGCTCTCGCGCATCTCGGCCATGCGCACCAGATAGCGATCGTAGCAGTCACCGTTCTTGCCGATCGGAATATCGAAATCCATCTCGGCATAGCATTCATACGGTTGCGCCTTGCGCAGGTCCCACACCGCGCCAGAGCCGCGAACCATCACGCCCGAGAAGCCGTAGCGGAAAGCGTCTTCCAGCGACACCACACCGATATCGACGTTGCGCTGTTTGAAGATGCGATTACCTGTCAACAGCCCTTCGATGTCGTCGCACACCTTGAGGAACGGATCGCACCACGCATAGATGTCGTCGATGAGCTGCTCGGGCAAATCCTGGTGCACGCCACCGATGCGGAAATACTTTGCGTGCATACGAGAACCCGACGCACGCTCATAAAACACCATCAACTTCTCGCGCTCTTCAAAGCCCCAAAGCGGCGGGGTCAGCGCGCCGACGTCCATGGCCTGGGTCGTGACGTTGAGAAGATGAGACAGCAGGCGGCCGATCTCGGAATAGAGCACGCGGATCAGCTGTCCTCGGCGCGGCACTTCCAGACCGAGCAACCTCTCCGCCGCCAGGCAGAAGGCGTGCTCCTGGTTCATCGGCGCAACGTAGTCGAGACGGTCGAAATAGCCGATCGCCTGCAAGTAAGTCTTGTGCTCAATCAGTTTTTCGGTGCCACGATGGAGCAACCCGACGTGCGGATCGACCCGCTCCACCACTTCGCCGTCAAGCTCCAGCACGAGGCGCAACACGCCGTGCGCAGCGGGATGCTGCGGCCCGAAGTTGATGTTGAAGTTTCTGATCTCTGCTTCGGCCATGTTATGCCCAGTCTCTCATCTTGCACCGCGCGTCCGCCCCGGATCGAGCTGACGCTACGACGTCTAAATTCCCGCCACCCGAGCGCGTTTTGCTTTGTCGTTGACCCGCGCGACAAACTTTTCCCATGCGACAATCATGCGTTCATGCTCGCCTTCGCCGATCACGTCGAACTCGTCGCTAGCCTTGACGTGAAACGACACGTGTCGGCCTTCAACCTTGGTCACTTCCGCCTGCACCGTCACCACTTGATGGGGCACAGTCGCCGCCAGATGCGACACGTTGATGTGTATTCCAAGTGAGCCTTCGCCCTCATCGAGATGGTTCTCCAGCACCTTCAGGCACGTCCATTCCATCAGCCCAACCATGAACCCGGTGGCGAACACCTTGGGCATCTGCTGGAACTCGTGCGCTTCTGGGTAGAGATGAGGGACCGTCTTGCTCGCAGGAACGCGAAACGAGAACTCGGTCTTGGCGCCGGGCTGAAGGGTAGGTTTCATCGCCCGTCAGGCTCCACTTGCCTTTTCGTCACCGGGCAGAACGTATTGCGTACCCTCCCAGGGACTTTCGAAATCAAAGTTGCGGAAATCCTGCGTCAGCTTCACGGGCTCGTACACAACGCGCTTCTGCTCGTCGTCGTAGCGCACTTCGACATAACCGGTGAGCGGGAAATCCTTGCGCAGCGGATAGCCCTGGAAGCCATAGTCGGTGAGCAGGCGGCGCAAATCCGGATGGCCCAAGAAGCGGATGCCGTACATGTCGTAGGCCTCCCGTTCATACCAATCGGCGGCTGGAAAGACGTCATTCACCGAAGGGACCGGCGTTACGTCGTCAGCCTGCACCTTGACGCGGATGCGCTGATTGAGACGCGGCGACAGCAAATGGTAGACGACATCGAAGCGTTTTGCGCGCTCGGGATAGTCGACGCCGCAGATGTCGATCAGCACCTCGAACTGGCACTTCTCATCGTCGCGCAACAGCGTGAGGAGTGCGGTCAGATCATCCGCACCGCACGTCAGGGTCAATTCGTCAAAAGCGACAACGCTTCCGACGATCTTGTCGGGCAGGTTCGCCTGGATGTGACTGCCGAGTTCGTTGAGATTTGTCATGGCAATTCCGTAAAGGCGCACTTCCATAAAGGCATCAGGCGTAACGACGGCGGCGAGTGATCCCTCCAACCCGTCGCGGGCGTTACCGCTCGATCGTTCCCGTGCGGCGGATCTTGCGCTGGAGAAGCAGCACGCCATAAAGGAGCGCCTCTGCCGTGGGCGGGCAGCCCGGCACGTAGATATCCACCGGCACGATGCGGTCGCAACCGCGCACCACCGCATAAGAATAGTGGTAGTAACCGCCACCGTTGGCGCAGGATCCCATCGAGATCACATAGCGCGGCTCGGGCATCTGGTCGTAGACCTTGCGCAAGGCGGGCGCCATCTTGTTGGTCAGCGTGCCAGCAACGATCATCACGTCCGACTGGCGCGGGGAAGCGCGCGGCGCAAAGCCAAAGCGTTCCAGATCATAGCGTGGCATCGAGGCTTGCATCATCTCGACAGCGCAGCAGGCCAGACCGAATGTCATCCACATGAGCGAACCCGTGCGCGCCCAGTTGATCAGATCGTCGGTCGTGGTGACGAGGAAGCCCTTATCGGCAAGCTCGTCGTTCACTGTTGTGAAGAAGGGATCATCCGGCCTGATGATCCCAGACGGCGCGCCACCCGTTGCACCTTCGCGCACACGGTCGAACACGCGCTCGAAAAGAACTGCGTCGTCGCGGGTCACTCCCATTCGAGCGCACCTTTCTTCCACTCGTAGATGAAGCCGACGGTCAGAACGCCAAGAAACACCATCATCGACCAGAACCCAAAGCTCCCGATCTCCTTGAAAGCGACGGCCCAAGGAAACAGGAACGCAACTTCGAGGTCGAAGATGATGAACAGGATCGACACAAGATAGAAGCGCACATCGAACTTCATGCGCGCGTCGTCGAAGGCGTTGAAGCCGCACTCGTAGGCCGATACCTTCTCAGGATCGGGGTTGCGCACGGCAACCAGAAAGGGCGCGAGCATGAGGGCCCCACCGATGAACAACGCCACACCGATGAAGATTACCAGCGGTAAGTAGTGATTGAAGAGGTCGGTCATGCGCATCTCTTTGCCGGCCAGGGGCCAAGACGCGAAACATCCCGGGCGGCTCCGCCGGTTGGGGCCACTGAGCCGGATTCGCGAATACCATGCTTGTTAGACCAGCATGTGGTGCAGCGCAACCGGGCCGAGGGTCACACTAGGTGCTCCGCGGCCGCGAGCCACGTGCGCAAACAAGATTTTTCTGAGAGGCAAATGGCGCGAGAGACGGGACTTGAACCCGCGGCCTCCGCCGTGACAGGGCGGCGCTCTAACCAACTGAGCTACTCCCGCAAACCAAAAAAGCGACGGGCGCCTTTCCATGAGCGCCCGCGGTCACAGGCGTGGGAATACGTGAACCGCACGGCCTCGTCAAGACGCTTGATGACGCTATCAGGTGGCCTGATGGACCAGCCGCTTGTAAAGCCGCACCAGTGCAAATCCCGATAATCCGGCCGCAGCGCCAATGAGAGGGTCCACGAAAACCAAATTACCCACCATCAGGTATGCCGTCTGGGCCATATCGACAATTCCCGCCAGCCCGCCTGTAAAGGCACCGACGCCCAATTCCGCGCAAAGAAAGACGACGGCTCCGGCCAGGGCGGCGAGATACCAGCGCCGCCAGAAGAGCGCCCCGGCCAATGCGGCGAGGGCCAAAGCGGTAAGGGCCTCCGGCGTCATCGCACCCTGCCTTCCTGGCTCAACCCAGCGGGCCGATGAAATCCATCTTGCCAAGCTCCACGCCGTTGTGACGAAGGATGCCGTAGGCGGTAGCTGCGTGAAAATACACGTTGGGCAGCACGAATTGCAGCAGGTAGGACTGGCCCTTGAACTTCACCGACATACCAGAGAGTTTCAGCGTTATGTCGCGATCCTCGGAGCCGTCGATGTCGGCGGGTGCGAAAGTCTCAAGAAGCGCCCGCGTCTTGGCTACGCGATCCTTCAATTCGGCAAATGTACTTTCCTCATCGGCCCACACCGGAACATCACGGCCCGCTAGCCGATGGCTCGCGCCCTTGCAGAAGTCCGTCACGATCTGAACCTGGCGAGCGCACGTGAACATGTCGGGATAAAGTCGCGCTGACAGCAGCACCGATGGATCGATGTTATGCACACGCGCATGGTTCGCCGCCTTATCGAGAATTAGGTCGAGCTGGGTTAGCGTGCGCACCAAGGCAGGCACACAAGCCTGATACATCGAAAGCGACATCGATTATCTCCAACTATGGAAAAGCTTCACGCAACGAGCGTATTTAGCGAAGGGGATGAAAGTGGTGGGAGGTGAGGGGATCGAACCCCCGACATTCTCGGTGTAAACGAGACGCTCTACCGCTGAGCTAACCTCCCGAAACTGCGGACCGTACCGCGCGCGGCACACGCCTAGTCAGAGCGCGTCCGCCAAGATCGATAGCCGACTGCCTAATGCGGATTACCGCTTTAGTCAAAAGCAAACGCACAAGGCGCCGTTCACGACTTCTCGCGAAGTTGCAAACGCGGCTCGGCAGAACGAAAGAAGGGCACACCTCGCGGCACGCCCTTCAGGAATACTCGGCTAACGGAATGCGCTCAGTTGAGCGCTTCCTTGAGGCCTTTGGCCGGCGTAAATTTTGGCACGACAGCGGCAGCGATCTTGATCGTCTCGCCCGTTGCGGGGTTGCGGCCTTCGCGTGCTTTGCGCTTGGCGACCTTGAAGGTGCCGAAGTCAGGAATGCGCACTTCATGGCCTTCCTTCATGGTGTTGCGAATGTGGGCGAGCACGGCGTCAACGACGCTGCCGGCCTTCTCCTTCGTCAGCTCACACTCTTTTGCAACGGCGTCGATCAGGTCTTTTTTGCTCATGTGGGTCCGTCCTATGGAATCGGGAAAAACGGTGAAGAGGATTGGACAGCTCAGCGCCCCGGCGCTCAGTTGCACGACGTAATGGGCTCACTGATATTCGGGGGGGAGCCACACGCCATCCGAAGCCGCCTACAAGCGCCGAATTGGGGACCCCGTCAAGTAGGAAAGGCGCGAAAAAAGGCTCAAAACCGCGTCATTTCGCGGCCTTTTTCTCTTAAGGAATAAAAACCCCGCGCCAGTATGGCGCGGGGTTAACGTTTTCGCACAACACCAATTCCGGCGAACGTCAGTGCGCGGTAATCCGCGATCCGCCCTTGTCTTTTTCCTGAGCCTCGAGTGCCGCTTCGGCTGCCTCGTCCCAGACGATTGCCTCAGGTGTACGAACCAATGCCACCTTCAGCACCTCTTCGAGACGCGAGACAGGAACGATTTCGATCTTGGCTTTCACCTCGTCGGGGATTTCGACAAGATCCTTCACGTTCTCTTCGGGGATGATGACGGTCTTGATGCCGCCGCGCAGAGCGGCGAGCAATTTTTCCTTCAATCCTCCAATCGGCAACACGCGACCACGCAACGTGATCTCGCCAGTCATGGCGACATCCTTGCGTACCGTGATGCCGGTGAGCACCGAGATGATCGCAGTCGTCATGGCGATACCTGCGGAAGGTCCATCCTTGGGCGTCGCGCCTTCCGGCACGTGCACGTGGATGTCGCGCTTCTCAAAGAGAGACGGATGAATGCCGAACTCAGGCGAGTGCGCGCGCACGTAGGCGTTTGCGGCCTGGATTGATTCCTTCATCACGTCGCGCAAGTTGCCGGTAACCGACATCTTGCCCTTACCAGGCATCATCACGCCTTCGACCGTGAGGAGCTCGCCGCCGACTTCCGTCCAGGCAAGACCGGTGACGATACCGACCTGATCCTCAAGTTCGGCTTCGCCGTAACGGTACTTGGGCACGCCCAGGTACTGCTCAACGTTCTCCGCCGTGACCACGATCGAGGTCTTGGACGACGTCAGGATCTCCTTGACGGCCTTACGTGCGAGCTTTGCCATCTCGCGTTCGAGCGAGCGGACGCCAGCCTCGCGCGTATAACGGCGGATCACCTGCGCGATAGCGCTGTCCTCGACGATCCACTCGGAAGGTTCCAGACCGTGCGCCGTCAACTGCTCGGGGATCAAGTGCCGCTTGGCGATCTCGAGCTTCTCGTTCTCCGTGTAGCCAGCCAGCCGAATGATTTCCATACGGTCCATCAGGGCCGCGGGAATGTTCAGCGTGTTGGCCGTTGTGACGAACATCACGTTGGAAAGGTCGTAATCGACTTCCAGGTAATGATCGTTGAACGAGTTGTTCTGCTCAGGGTCGAGCACCTCCAGCAGCGCGGCTGCCGGATCGCCACGGAAATCCTGGCCCATCTTGTCGATCTCATCGAGCAGGAAGAGCGGATTGGTGCGCTTCGCCTTCTTCATCGACTGAATGACCTTGCCGGGCATCGAGCCGATGTAAGTGCGGCGGTGTCCACGGATTTCCGCTTCATCGCGCACGCCGCCGAGCGACATGCGAACGAACTCGCGGCCCGTCGCATTCGCGATCGACTTGCCGAGCGACGTCTTGCCGACGCCGGGAGGTCCGACGAGGCACAGGATCGGCCCCTTCAGCTTATTCGTGCGCGCCTGCACGGCGAGGTATTCGAGGATGCGCTCTTTGACCTTCTCCAGGCCATAGTGCTCCTGATCGAGGATGGCCTGCGCCTCCACGATGTCCTTCTTGACCTTGCCCTTGATGCCCCACGGGATCGAAAGCAGCCAATCGAGGTAGTTGCGCACCACCGTCGCTTCGGCCGACATCGGGCTCATCTGCTTGAGCTTCTTGAGCTCAGCCAGAGCCTTGTCCTTGGCTTCCTTCGACAGCTTGGTGTTCTCGATCTTCTCTTCGAACTCCGCGATGTCATCGCGCTCGTCCGTATCGCCGAGTTCCTTCTGGATGGCCTTCATCTGCTCATTCAGATAGTACTCGCGCTGTGTCTTCTCCATCTGGCGCTTGACGCGCGAGCGGATCTTCTTCTCGACCTGAAGAACGGAAATCTCGCTCTCCATAAGCGTGTAGACGCGCTCAAGCCGCTCCGAAACGGTGGCCGTTTCGAGCACGTCCTGCTTGTCGGAAATCTTGACCGCCAGATGCGAGGCGATGGTATCGGCCAGCTTCGAGTAATCCTCGATCTGGCTGACGGTTCCCAGAACCTCGGGCGAAACTTTCTTGTTGAGCTTCACGTAGCTCTCGAACTGGGAAACGACAGAACGCGCCAGCGCTTCCAACTCTTCCTTCGCGCCGGGCTGCTCAGGCACCCGTTCGACCTCAGCTTCGAAATAGCTCGTATTGTCAGTGTAACGCAGGACACGGGCGCGCGTGCTGCCTTCGACGAGAACCTTCACGGTTCCGTCGGGAAGCTTCAACAGCTGCAGCACTGATGCGAGCGTGCCGATCTCATAGATCGCGTCCGTCGCAGGATCGTCGTCGCCGGCATTCTTCTGAGCGGCGAGCAGGATCTGCTTGTCGGCGCGCATGACCTCTTCCAACGCCGCGATCGACTTTTCGCGACCGACAAACAATGGAACGATCATGTATGGAAAGACCACTATGTCGCGCAGCGGCAGGACCGGATAAAGCTCCTTGCTCGCCTTTTCCTTGGTCTTTTTCTCTTCGCTCATTTTCACAATCCATTCTGGCCGGATGCGGCATTCCAAATGGAACACGGGGCATCCATGTCACGCTTCATTCCACCTTGACACGCAAGACGGCCCCAATATGGCTGCCGCCAGACGCTCTCGACATAAAGCGCGGGAAAGATACCTGTTCTCCATCGACCGGAGCTGGTTAATCTCCCCCGAACAAATGGGGACCGGCGATCCGATATCAAGTGGCCGCCAGCCACACCTTTTGTCCGCTCTCGGGACCTTAAAGAACCGTGGCGTCAGGCCGTAGAGCCCTTCTCCTCGGCACGTTCGGAATAGATACGCAGCGGCCGTGCACCACCTTCGACGACCTCCGGACCGACGACGACTTCTTCCACGCCTTTGAGCTCGGGAAGATCGTACATCGTGTCCAGCAGGATGCCCTCAAGAATGGAGCGCAGACCCCGAGCGCCGGTCTTACGTTCGATTGCCTTGCGCGACACTGCCTTGAGCGCATCGAGCGTCACCGTGAGCTTGACGTCCTCCATCTCGAACAGGCGCTGATACTGCTTCACCAGCGCGTTCTTGGGCTCCGTCAGAATCTGCACGAGCGCCGTCTCGTCGAGGTCTTCAAGCGTCGCGATGACCGGCAGACGTCCGATGAACTCGGGGATCAGTCCGAACTTCAGCAGATCCTCAGGCTCGACCTCACGGAGGATGTCGCCCGTACGTCGCTCATCGGGTCCGGTGACCTTGGCCGAAAAGCCGATCGAGGAACCCTTGCCACGGCGAGAAATGATCTTTTCAAGACCAGCGAACGCGCCGCCGCAGATGAAGAGGATGTTGGTCGTATCAACCTGCAGGAACTCCTGCTGAGGATGCTTGCGGCCACCCTGAGGCGGCACGGATGCAACCGTACCCTCCATTATTTTCAGAAGCGCCTGCTGCACACCTTCGCCGGAGACGTCGCGCGTTATCGAAGGATTGTCGGACTTGCGTGAAATCTTGTCGACCTCGTCGATGTAGACGATGCCGCGCTGCGCACGTTCGACATTGTAATCGGCGTTCTGCAACAGCTTGAGAATGATGTTCTCGACATCTTCGCCGACGTAACCAGCTTCCGTGAGCGTCGTTGCATCCGCCATCGTGAAGGGAACGTCCAGAATCCGCGCCAGCGTCTGTGCGAGCAACGTCTTGCCCGAACCCGTCGGACCGACAAGCAGGATGTTCGACTTAGCCAGTTCGACGTCGTTGTTCTTGGTGGCGTGATTCAAACGCTTGTAGTGATTGTGCACCGCGACCGAGAGCACGCGCTTGGCGTGGCCCTGACCGATCACATAACTATCGAGCACCGTGCAGATCTCCTGCGGGCTCGGAACGCCATCACGCGATTTGACGAGAGTGTTCTTGTTCTCCTCGCGGATGATGTCCATGCACAGCTCGACACATTCATCACAGATGAACACTGTCGGTCCGGCGATCAACTTGCGGACTTCGTGCTGACTCTTCCCGCAGAACGAGCAGTAGAGGGTGTTCTTTTCCTGAGCCATTCCTGTTTCCTATCGGAGAGCCGCCGATGCCGGACGTTCTCCATTTGGCCCGCTATTCGCGCGCTCGAGCGGCTCGGCCAGCCGCGTGGCACTTGAATCTCTTCTAATCCGATCTGAGCACGCTAGGGTTCACCAGATCAAGATTGGATTAACGCCGCAGATGGCGCCTCAGTGGGCCAGCGGCGGGATTGCCACACTGTTTTTCCACAGAAGCAACACCGCTGCTCACTTGGGGGAGCTTCGGCTACGGCAAAGTACGTATTTATGTACGACTTTTGTTCCGCTCAAGAGCGGCACCCCGTGACCTCACGGGAAATGGCGCGACCCATGCGCACAGAGCGCGATGGGCCGCCCCGAAATTCTCAGTTTAAGAAGCCTTGCCTTCGAACAGACCGCCTTCGACTTCGTCGCGGCTCTGCAGGACCTTGTCGACAATGCCGAATTCCTTGGCCTGATCTGCGGTCATGAAGTAGTCGCGATCAAGCGTGCGCTCGATGGTCTCGTACGGCTGGCCGGTGTGCTTGACATAAGTCTCGTTCAGCCTGCGCTTCATTTTAATGATGTCTTCAGCATGCCGCTCGATATCCGATGCCTGACCGGAAAAACCGCCCGATGGCTGATGAACCATGATGCGCGCATTAGGCAACGCAAAGCGCATATCCTTGGCGCCGGCGCAAAGTAGCAAAGACCCCATCGACGCCGCCTGGCCGATGCACAGCGTTGCGACATCCGGCTTGATGAACTGCATGGTGTCGTAGATCGCCATGCCGCTCGTCACGACACCGCCTGGCGAGTTGATGTACATGGAGATCTCTTTCTTGGGGTTTTCGGCCTCAAGGAAAAGAAGCTGCATGCAGATCGACGCGGCCATGTGATCTTCGACCGGTCCGGTGACGAAGATGATGCGCTCTTTCAGCAAGCGCGAAGGCAAATCGTAGCCTCGCTCGCCGCGCGTCGTCTGCTCCACAACCATCGGCCAGAATGTGTTTGTCAGTGTAGCGACGGGATCGCGCATCTTGATAGTCCTTGCACTTGTCTTGGAGGCATTTGACTGCCATGGGGGGAAGCCCTGGAAGGGCGTCGGGACCGTCCAGACCCCTTCCCGCTCAAAGCGGGATAGAGAACCTGGGCGGACCCCAGCATACCGCAATATTCGGCCGCGCGAAGGCGGCCAAATGCGTCACTCGGTATCCTTCTGGGTTGCCTCTTCGACTTGCTTCAACAATTCCTCTTTGCTGACCTTCTTCTCGGCCGGCTTGGCTGCATCGACCACGAAGTCGATCACCTTGTCCTCGAAGATCGGCGCGCGAAGCTCGGCCAGAGCGCCGGGCGTCTTCTCGTAGTATTCATAAACCACCTTCTCCTGGCCAGGGTAGCGGCGGGCCTGCTCGACAAGAGCGCGGCGCAACTCATCCTGACTGACGGTGATCTTGTTCTTCTCGCCGATTTCGCCGACGACCAGACCAAGGCGCACGCGGCGCTCGGCGATCTTGCGGTATTCCGCTTTCGCCTCATCTTCCGTCTTGCCCTCGTCCGGGAAGGTCTTGTTGGTGGCCTTCATGTTGCTTTCGACCTGGCGCCAGATGTTGCCGAACTCGAAATCGACAAGCGAGGGCGGAAGATCGAATACGTGAGCGCGATCGATCTCGTCGAGCAGTTCACGCTTCAACTTCACGCGCGCCGCTGAATCAAGCTCGCGCTGGAGCTGACCGCGCACGATCTCCTTCATGTTGTCGAGGCTCTCAGCGCCCAGACCAACCGCGAATGCGTCGTCAAGCTCGGGCTTCTTCGGGATTGAAACCGCCTTCACCTTGACGTCGAACTCGGCTTCCTTGCCTGCGAGGTTTGGCATTGGATATTCAGCCGGGAAGGTTGCTTTCACAGTGCGCTCATCGCCAGCCTTCGTACCAACCAGGCCTTCCTCGAAGCCCGGAATGAACTGACCTTTTCCGAGCACCAGATTGGCGTCTTCTGCGGAGCCACCTTCGAAAGGCTCGCCAGCGATTTTGCCGACGAAGTCGAGAGTCAGCATGTCGCCATTCTCGGCAACCCGCCCCTCTTCCGGCTCGAACGTAGTGTTGCGATCCATAATCTCGTTCAGCGCACGCTCCATGTCGGCGTCTTCGACGTCGGCGGACAGACGTTCCAGCTTGAAGGTGGAGAAGTCTGCAAGCGTGATGGGCGGTAGCACTTCAAACGACATCGAATAGGCCAGATCGGATTCGCCGTTAATGACGCGCTCAACCGAACCGGCTTCGGCATCTTCGATTTCGATCTTGGGCTGGCCTGCAGGGCGCTCGTTGCGCTCCTTTATGGCTTCGATGGAGGTGTCCTGAACCGCCTGCTCAAGCACTTCGGCCATAAGCGACTTGCCGTACACCTTCTTGAGATGGGGCAACGGCACCTTGCCTTTGCGGAAACCTTTGATCTGTACGCGATCCTTGATCTCGTCCAGGCGCCCTTTGAAGCGCTCGTCAAGTTCAGCCTTTGCGACCACGACCTTGAGCGTGCGCTTCAAGCCGTCTCGACCCGTTTCCGTAACCTGCATCGTTCTCGTTCCTAGCAAACTCAGATAATCGACCTCGGCGCATCCGAGTCGATCGCTCGAACACACCTGCTAAAACAAACTCTTGCCCGGCAATGCCTTGGCGGCGTTGCCGACTTGCGGCGCTTGGTGCGGGCGGAGGGATTTGAACCCCCACGACTTGCGCCGCTGGAACCTAAATCCAGTGCGTCTACCAGTTCCGCCACGCCCGCAATCCGGCGCCAGCCATCACGGCTATGGCCATTGTGACTTTCATGCTTGGAGCGCGGCGCCTGCGATAGCCGACCGAGCGTTCCTACCCGCAAATGCAGTTCGGCGGCCCATTTGCCAGATGGCTGGGCCGTCCCACTACGGATGCGGGGCGCAAGCGCCCTTCATATAGATGTGTCGGACCGAAAAGCAACGCCAAAGAGCAGGTTGCGGGTCAGCTCGAACCGATCAGCAGGATGCCGACGGCCGCCGTGCCGGGCAACAAGACCGCTGCAAATGCGTGCTCGATATCGACGCTGAAGAAGAACATTCCCACAATGGCGAACATTATGAGGGCAACGATCCGGAAAATCATGGCTCGAGCCTACCCTTTTGAATTGAGCCGGAGCCGCCTTTCGGCCCGGCGCCGAGCTGAAAGCTGCAAGGGGGCTGCCAGAACCCGGCTTTCTGCCCAGCGATTGAACACAAGGGTGAAGAATGCGCGTTCTCTTAATTTTTATTATTGTAAATCAGATAAATAGACTGCCTTTAGCGAGCAAATGAACCGCAGGCCCGCAGGCTTACCGGGTCGATGGGCCATGCGCAGCAAATGGATCATTGCGGGTCACCTGGATCGGTTCCCCGAGAGCATTGGTTCCGCCAGCACACTGCAAACTTGCTCGCGGCTTTAAGCTTGCAGACACACCCGTCGAAGCCGCCTCCGCCTGCTGGGAGCATTATCGTGGAAACGAGCGAGACCCAACCGGCCTAGATGTCAAACGCGATCACAGCCCGAGCATGAGACCCGAGCAACGCTGCCCATTCGCGACGAACGTATCGCCTTGCAGCAGGTTTAACTTTTGCCTATGTGGTCTTACGTTCGTTAGCCTAGCGACACGACAACGAAAAACGACAAACCGGGGGAAATCGCTTGCCCACTTCCGCCAAAAACTGGATCGTCGAAACCGATTGGCTAGAAAGCCATCTCTCTTCGCCCGACCTCGTCATTCTGGACGGCAGCTGGCATTTGCCGACGGCCAACCGCGACGCCAAGGCCGAATACCTCGCCGAGCACATTCCCGGCGCGATCTTTTTCGATATCGACGATCTGTCGGACGAAAAATCCCACCTTCCCCACATGCTGCCGTCTACCGTCAAATTTTCGTCGCGGATGAAGAAAATGGGCATAGGTGATGGCGCGCGCATCGTCGTCTACGACACGAGCGGCATCTTCTCGGCCGCCCGCGTCTGGTGGACGTTCCGCGCCATGGGACATCAAGACGTTGCCGTTCTCAACGGTGGGCTGCGAAAATGGAAGACGGAAGGCCGCCCGACCGAGGATGGGCCCGCCCCCCGGCGCTCCGAGCGCCATTACTCGCCGTTGCAGAACACCGAGCTCCTGCGCGACATTGATGAAATGAAGGCGCTGATTAAAAAGCCCGGCGCTCAGATCGTCGATGCGCGGCCGGCGGGACGTTTCGAAGGCCGCGATGCCGAGCCACGTCCCGGCTTGCGCATGGGGCATATCCCGGGTTCGAAGAACATCCCTTCTCAAACGCTGCTGACACCGCAGGGCACTTTCAAGTCGCCTGAGGAACTTGCTGCTCTCTTCAAGGCCGTCGACATCGATGTGACAAAGCCGGTCGTGACGACATGCGGATCGGGCGTCACCGCGTCCATGCTAGCGCTGGCGCTTGCTGTTCTTGGTCAGACCAATGCGGCGGTCTACGACGGAAGTTGGGCCGAATGGGGTGCAGAAGATTCTCTCCCCATCGAAACCGGGCCGGCGCACTGAAGCGACATGCGTCTTTAGAAAGTGTGTTTAACTTCCGCCTGTTGCACGGCCGGGAAGATGCCCGCGTTATTCGGGCCCGCAACATCTGCTGCTGGCGTTCGACAACCTGCCGAGCCCCGATGGGCTCATGCGCTGCTGGCCATGCATCTGTATTAGGCGTATGTCGCATCCGCTGCACCCTCGAAACGTTGTAAGAGGGGTCGGCGGGGACGCAGCAGGTTCAAGGTCGGATAGTTGGATGCAGATCATCGTCGAGGAGATCATTCGCGCGCCCCGCGCTCTGACCTTCCAAATTGCGACCGACATACGCTCGTGGCCGAGCGTTGTCTCCGCGGTGAAAGCCACAGAGCTGTTGACGCGCGAGCCGATCGGCGCAGGAGCGCGTTTCAACGCAACGCGACAGATCAACGGCTCTTCGGCCACCAGCGAGATCTCGGTTCTTGAATTCGAGCCGCCTTTCCATTTTGCACTTGGCGGGCTGAACCACGGCGCCCGTTACCGTATCGACCATGTTTTCAGTGACGATCCGCTGGGCACGCGGCTGACGCTGATGTTCGTCGCTCGTCCCATGTCGATGAGTGCCCGCCTGCTCTCACCCCTTGCGCTGGTATTCCGCGCAGGCCTGCAACGCCAGCTGCGCGCGGATCTTCACGACCTCAAGACCGCCATTGAAGACCGGGTTCTCGGCCCGGCCAACTGACCCGCTGCCTCGCCAGACCCGCGCTAACCTGTCGCTCTGGCGATAGTGCATAGCAGCATTTCCGCAACCCTTATTGCTGCGTCGCACAAAATCCGCCCTACTGATCGAACGAACTACGACGTTTGGAGAGGGCTGATCATGCAGACAGGTCTTCAAATCGCGCGTTTACGAGGTGGCATTGCTGCCGTGTGCGCTCTCGCGGGCTTGGCTGCTTTGTTTGCCGCCGCATCGCCTGCTTCCGCTCAACAATATGCCCCGCCCGACGGCATCGGGACCGCCGCGCACGAACCGGAACCGGCCAATACCGATTTTGAGACCAGATGCACGAATGACGCGATGATCGTCATGGATGCCTCCGGTTCGATGGCCCACTTATCGAAAGGCGGCGGCTCAAGGATCGAAGTCGCCCGCTCCGTCGCGCGCGAGATCGTTCCCATATCGGCAAAGACGCGGAGCCTGGGACTGCTGACGTTCGGACCAGGCACCTCCGATCAATGCTCGAACGTCAGTTTGAAGGTTCCCGTTCAATCCAACGCGGCCAGCCGCATCCTGACGGAGATCGACGCCATTACCACCGATGGCGGCACGCCGCTTTCGCTGGCCGTCGAGACGGCGGCTGAAGCTCTCGACTACCGACATCGCCAGGCAGTCATCGTCGTTCTGTCGGACGGCGATGAGACATGCGGGCGCGATCCTTGTGCCGCCGCCCGGGCGCTCAAAGAGCGTGCCCACGATCTGACCATCCACGTCGTCAGCATGGAGGGCGAACCGAGCGAAGCCACGACCGCGTCATGTATGGCAAATGAGACCAACGGCTTGTTCATCCCGACACGCTCGCAGCAGGATCTGGAAGACGCACTTTCGCGTACGCTCCTGTGTCCACGGGTGGCATCGCTCGCATCCGATGCCGCTTACGCGATGGCGAGCCGTAGTCATTGAAACAAGGTGTGCACAAGCGCGCTTGGCAGCGTACTCAGCTCTCAGGAAAGAATTGGTAGATCCAAGTCTCCGTTAGCGTATCGCCGTTGCGGCGAAGGAAAGCGCGCATGTCTACCGGATCGGCGCCTTCGGCTTTGATGTCGAAGAACGCACGCCAACGCTGACGCTGCCCGACCACAGGGTGATTGTAGACGTTGGAGATTTCGCCGCGCGAAGCGGTAACTATCAGCTCGACGCCGTCGTCGCGGCCAAGCCCTTCGAAAGCTCCACCCTGAAAATCGATGACGAACTTGCGCACGCCCGGGGGACGCTTGTGTCCGGGACGCCCGCCCATGCCGGTCCACGTGCCGACGGCGCGTCCAAGCCGTTGAGGAAACGGGATGTCGTCGAGCCAACTCAGCCGATAGCGATAGCGTCTTTTATCGCCTTGCTTGAAAGGTTCAGCCGGCGCCCAGTAGGCAACGATGTTGTCGAAGGTCTCGTCGTCGGTGGGAATTTCCACCAGATGCACCGCGCCATTGCCCCACTTGTCCATCGGTTCGACCCAAACCGAAGGCCGACGCTCGTAGAACACGCCATCATCGAGATAATGAACGAAATCGCGATCACGCTGGAGCAATCCGAAGCCCTGCACATCGTGATCCGCAAATGCGCTGGTGACGACGCGCGGTGGATTGGCGATCGGCCGCCAGATGCGCTCGCCTGCGCCCGTCAGCACCGCAAGGCCATCGCTGTCGTGAATCTCAGGCCGCCAGTCGGCGGACTGCTTGCGGCTTGCCTCGCCATACCAGAACATGCTGGAAAACGGCGCAACACCGAGCCGCTCGATATCCTTGCGAGCAAACAGAACCGCGTCGATTTCCATATTGATGCGATGTATGCCGCGTGCGTCTGTCAACCGATCGGCTGTCATGCGATAGGCGCCAGTGATGCTAGGCCCTTCCAGAAGCGCGTAGATAATCAGCGGCGGCTGGCCGTGCTCTCCGCCCTCCAACCAGTACTGCGAGAAGCGCGGAAACTCTTCTGGAAGGGGCATGGCGGTATCAATCGCGATGCCGCGCGCGGAAAGCCCATACTGATCATAGGGTCCAGACGTCCGGAAATAGGAAGCGCCCATCGCCGCGAACCAGTCCGTCTTGAGATCGTTCGCCATGACGCGGAAGCCGGCGAACCCTGCACCGGTTTTCAATTGATGCGCTGGATGATCGGGTGGAATCTCAAACAGGCTGGCGCTGTAAAGAATTTCGCGCGCGCTGTCGCCTTCGACGACGTGCATCCGCACAGGCTCTTTCGCGTACTTGCCCAGATGAAACATCTGAATAGGGATGCTGCCGTCCGGCTCCAGCCTCACGCTCTTTTCCGGCCGGTAGCGGATGCGCTGATATTGGTCATAATCGATCTGCTGCAAAATGTCGGGCGACGGTATGGCAACGGGCACATACGGCAGCAGGGCTCGCTCGCTGGCGATTTTCTGCAAGCCTTCGAAAGAGAATGCGACTGGATCGCCAAGCTCCGATTTGTCGACGCCGGTCAAGGCGAGCGCTCCTCGCGGATCGAAACCGAGTGCGGCTGCAAGACCCGCAGCCGAAACGCCGAGCGCCTGACGGCGCGTAAACTTCTTATCGGTCATGGCCAGTTCTTATTTTCATTTTCGTATGCTTCGGCCGTGACCGGAGTTTAGAGGCAATCGGCAACGGACCGGCTCTTCAAGGTGCTAAGTCTATCGGTCAGCAGGCTTGTGCTAAAGCAAATCCCGCGCGCGCGCCAGTGGAGGGCCAGTGGTGGGCCGCAAATCAAAAACTCAGCCGCCGAGGCTTGCCGCGACCCGCTGGCAGCATTGAGGCTTTCATCTTGCCACGGGCCAATATTGGCCGCCGCGGCCACTGTGACGCATATCTGCCGAGGTCTATTGCGCAGCAGAGACCTTTTCACCAAGAGCCTGCTCGATTGCTCCCGTGACCTCTGCCGAATTGGGAGCAACGCGAGAAGAAAACGCGCGCAACATGCGTCCGTCCCTGCCAATCAGATATTTGTGAAAATTCCAGGCGGGGGGACCGCCGCCCACCTTGGCAGCCCACGCATAGAACGGATGCGCGCCTTCGCCTTTTACGACCTGCTTTTCAGTTAACGGAAAAGTCACGCCGAACGCGCCCTGACAGAATTGCTTGATCTCGCCTTCGGCCTTGGGTTCCTGCTCACCGAAATCATTGGAGGGCACGCCGATAACGACGAGCCCCTTGTCCTGATACTTGCTCCACAACTCCTGAAGTCCGGCATATTGCTTCGTGAAGCCGCAGAACGATGCCGTGTTGACGACGAGCAGAACTTTGCCGCGCCAATGAGCAAAGTTCATCGGCGTTCCGTCGATGCTTTGAAATGAGAAGTCAAAAGCAGATCCCATCGCGTCCTCCGCTGGTGCGCGAGTGGACGGCGACAGCAGCATGGCAGCTACGGCGAAGGCTGTGGAGAGTTTTTTCTTCATGGCCCGGCGTCCTCGTGGTTTCAATTCTTATTACCACGTCAGAGCGAGGCTGTGATCATCTTGAAGATGCCCGGCGGGGCGGCATGCACGCCCCGACACGGCATCTCTACTTGCATACCGCCGGCCAAATACACTGGCCGGCGTTACGATCCGACCATTACTGGCCGGATACGGTGACGCTGATCGGACCGTGGGTAGCGTCGATCATAAGACCGGCGTTGGCCGCACCTGCGAAAGCAGAAACGGAAAGCAGCGTGGCGAGGATGAACGTCTTCATGATAGTCTCCTGTCTTGGTGAACGTGGTTATCTCGGCTGTGATCAGGATCGTTGCGATCCATGCCCCGAGGTACGCCGCCGTTTGGCTCTTGTTTCGCAGCTCTCGCGTTCGTGTTCGCGGCGCACAACTGCGTGAGACGTTTACGATCGATGTAACAAAGCGGCCCTTGCGGACGTCGCGCGGGCTTTTGCGGCTTGCATAACTGCGCCTGCGGATTAATCTGGACCCGTTGCCAATACCAGTCAGGCACCCTCGGGCGGTCTCGCCGTGACCTGCGCGCACCTGTATCCCACGGAACAGCCCTGGCGCGGGATGAACCCTAAAGTCCTCTCATCGGACACACACAGGGGCCACGGCCCAAACCCAAACCTAAGGAGGATTTAAGCCATGAAGACCTTTACCCAGACCCTCGCCATCGCCGCCGCCATTGCCACCGTTGCCGGCATGTCTTTCGCTCCCACCGCCGCCCAGGCCGGCCGCGGCGGCAAGCAGATCTACATTCAAACCTATGAATTCAAGAAGCCCATGCACGGTTATTCGGGCCATTCGGGCAACTATTATTGTGATTACCAGCGCCTGCCCAACCGCCGCTGCGACGCCAACGGTCAGAACTGCAAGATCGTGAGCTGGACCCTCCAGGAGATCTGTCAGTAGTGATTAACGCCCTCCAATGAACCTCCCCGCCCTTTGAGGCGACAGATCAAGGCCTCGGATCAATCGCCGGGGCCTTGATCTTCTTTGGCGCACCAAACCACGAGAAAGGCATTCGCAAACACAAGGCCGGAGCGTCGAACCGGCTTTTCTTTCCACCGCCGCATCTGATGTTCCGCGCGAAACAGCATCCGCCGCAGGATGCCCCTAAGTTCGACACATCAAGCCCGGCGAGGCCGCCAGGCACCCCAATCACGAGAAGCCGCAAGCTCTGACATTGAGACATCCTAAGGAGGACACTGAAATGACCAACTCAAACAACCAGCCCCGCCCCACGCGCAGCAAGGGCCGTCTGCTTACCAGCGCTCTGGTACTTACGCTCGCCGTCGGCGCTGGCGCATTCGGCGCCGTGACGCTCGGCGTGCCGGAAATGTCTTTCACCGGCTCTGCCAAGGCCGAACCCGCGAAGGCGGCCGTCAACGAGTTGCCTTGGGTCGCCGCAGCGCCCGGCCGCGTCGAACCCAAGTCGGGTCAAGTTCGCGTCGCCGCAGGTATGCTTGGCCGCATCGCTGAGGTTACGGTTTCTGCCAACGATGAAGTCGAAGAAGGCGAGCTGCTTATTCGCCTCGATGATGAAGAAGCCCGCGCGCGGTTGCAGGCTGCGGAAACAGAAGCTGCCTCGCGCAAGCGCGAGCGCGATTCACAGTCTCTCGACAAGGCGCGCGAAGATCTGCGCAAGGCTGAGGACGCTGTTTTCTCTGCAGAACGCCAGGTGACCAACGCACAGTTCGAACTCGAATATGAGTTGCAGTCGAAGCGTTCCGGCACGGGCTCTGCACAAAACGTTTCCGACGCACGCGCCCATCTCAAGAGCGCACGCGCCAAGTTGCGCAAGGAGCGTGCGAACTATGCATCTGCTCAAGCCAAGGCCGACGTTCCCGCACCGAGCCGCATCGAAAGTGCTTTGCAGGCCGCCCGTTCGGATGTGGCCGTTGCCGAAGCGCTGCTTGAAAAGACCCGCATTCGCGCTCCGGTATCGGGCACCATTCTTCAGATGCAGGCCAAGGCTGGCGAAATGGTTGCGCCCTCGCCCGACCAGGTGCTGGCTGTCATCGGCGACATGTCGGTTGTCCGCCTGAAGGCCGAACTCGACGAGATCGACGTTTCGAAGGTGAAGGTCGGTTCCAAGGTCATCGTAAAGAGCAACGCATACCCAGGTCAGGAATTCTCCGGCACCGTCGCCGAGATGGCTCCGACACTGGCCGCACCCAAGGTCTCACTGCGTGGCGCCCGCCGTCCCACCGACGTGGAAGTTCGCGAAGTCACCATCGATTTGGAAGGCGATGTCCCCCTGATCCCTGGAATGCGCGCCGACGCCTTCTTCAAAAAGGTTGATTGACGCGCAGGGCCCGCTCCCCGACGCCCCGCTTGGGGAGCGGGCCGATCTGTCAAAACGGACCTCTCGAACAAGCGATGAAATAAACACGGCGAATTGAACGAACACCAATCCAAGAATTCGAAGCCTCGACGGCGGCTCCTCCTTAGCGCCACATCGACGCTTCGGATAACGGGCGGAGCGAGCGGGAAACAAGCGGGATGCGGCCCCGCTTTCCCCACGCTCCGCCCAACTTCTTTTCATCACCCGCACGGTTGCGCCACCGCGGTCCCCGAGGGGCCGCTTTTTCTTTTTCGCAAGCACCACACGAGACCGCGTGACGTTCATGCGCGCGACCGACAGGAACGCTTCGTCCCGAACTGCGTTGAAACGCCAGGAGGACAAAACCATGACGACACGAGCCTACATAGCGTTTGCGTTGGCTTTGATGGTGAATGCAGTGGTATTCGGTGTCGGCGCTATTACCGTGCTGTCAGTACCCGCCCTGAGCGGCATCGCATCGTATCTGCTTCCCGCAATCATCGCGTTCAGCATCATCACCACGCCGTTCATCAGCTGGCGCTTGGCGCCTAACCTGCGTACCCGACCCGCGCCGACAACACTCCGTCAGCGTTAAGACGGTTTGCAGCGGGCAGTACCGACTCTGAAATTGCCGAATTGGTCGGGGCGACATGATTCGAACACGCGACCCTCTGCTCCCAAAGCAGATGCTCTACCAGGCTGAGCTACGCCCCGACACCACTTTTCGACTTGCGAGTAAGCAGCCGCTTACTACCACTTGCCGACCGGATATCAAACCGTCAATTTGACCCGGGAGTGGCGGTCCTAGGGCGATTTTTTCTAGTGCCGAAACCGCGGGGCAGCCCGCCGCGCGCCCCAGGAACCCCTATCCCGTCTGTTCATTGGTCCCCTCCCGCGCTAGGGTGCCCCCAGTACAGGCCCACCCACGACCTGAAAAGCGCAAGGAGACCTTCCATGCGCGCGGCCACCTCTAACGTTGCACCTGGGATTTAGCCAAAATGTTCTTGCGACGGTTACTCGTTTTTGCGCTGCCCGCGTTGTGCTTGATGAGCGCCTCGGGAGCGGCCCTTGCGCACGCACATCTCAAAGCCTCGGATCCTGAGAAGAATGCGAAGGTCAAAGCCGCGCCATCACATATCTCGCTGACGTTCTCCGAGCCGATCGAACTCAGCTTCAGTGCGGTCACGATCACAGCGCCCGACAAAGCCGAGATCAAGACTGGCGCTCTCTCTCACGGCAAGGAGAGCGACGACCACGTCGTCGACGCACCCGTGACCATCCCTGACACCGCAGGCACGTACTCCGTCAACTGGCGCGTTCTTTCAAAGGACGGTCATAAGATGAAGGGCAGCTATCAGTTCTCGATAGCACCTTGATGGATCCGGCCGAGGTCTTCACGATCCTGCGCGGAGCGATGCTCGCGGCCGGAGCGATATGCTTCGGAACGACGGCGACTTTTCTGTTGTTGAAGCCAGCTCAAAACGTCCCTGCGTTAGAAATGAGATTGCGCGCCGTTCTGCGCGTTGCAGCCGTTATCCTGGGGACTTCGGCAATTCTTGCTCTGCCTGTGCAGACGGCGAACGTGGGTGAAAGCTGGCAGGACGCGCTCTCTCCCGCAACGGTGGAGCTTTTTGCAACGGCGACACAGGTCGGTCGGGCAGCCTTGGTGCGCATGGTGTTGGCTTTGTTGACCGCAGCGATCCTCATAAGCGGACGTGCCAGTCACCGCACGCTCGGATGGGCAAGCCTCATGGCGGGGCTCTTTTTGGCTAGTTTTGCTGCATCGGGTCACGCTGCGATGCACGAGAGCGTCACAGGCACTCTCCATCAGTTCAATCATGTCCTGCACGTGCTGAGCGGAAGCTTCTGGGTTGGCGCGCTGGTCGCCCTGCTCACTGCGGCGTACATCTTGAGAAGGCGGCCATTACAGCAAGAAGCGGATGCCGCCGAGCTTATGCTGTGGCGCTTCTCCCCTGCTGGAGTGATAGCCGTTTGTATCGTCGGGCTGACAGGGGCCATCAACACATGGCTCATCCTCGGCAAAGTGCCGACAGACCTTACCGCATCCTATAACTGCGTATTGTTGGCAAAGATCGCGGCGGTGCTGACCATGCTGGTCTGCGCGTTGTTAAACCGCTTCTACTTTCTACCTCGCGTGTCGCGAACCTCTGGCGCCAATGGTTTGGCTGCGAGCATCACCATCGAAACCGCTCTCGGAGGAATCGTCATCGCCCTGGTTGCGTTGCTTGGAACGCTCGAACCGATGGCAATGTAACACGGCATTGCAGAGGGATGCGCTCCCGCCAGCGCCATCTCCTCGTAGTGCTTGCGCTTTACTTCGCAGCGGTGAATGCAGGATGGCGCACTTTATCGCCTGGTTTGATCCCCAAACGCTCAGCCGCGCCGCCTGCGATTTCCAACACAGCCGATACCGGCCCTTCAGAGGCGATGATGTCTTCAGAAAACGGTTGGGTCCGAGCCGCAATGCGATGGATCGTGCCGTCAGGCCTGATAAAGACCATATCGAGAGGGATGTAGGTGTTGCGCATCCACATGGTGATTTCCTGCTCACGACCGTAAGGGAACAGCATCCCCTCGTTATCTGCGAGCTTGGTGCGGAACATCAGGCCCTTGGCCTTCTCCTGATCGCTATTGGCGACCTCCACCGTAAAGCCGACCAGATCGCCAGTCGCCTTCAGGATATCGAGATGCTCCGTCTGCCCACGCGCGAGCGCACTGGGCGTGATCCAGAAGAAGGCTGCCATGCCGGCCCCCAGGATAACAAAAAGGGCCGCGCGAAAAGCGGCCCTTTTCGAGAAAGTGTTTGCCACGATACGTCTGCCTTTCACGACAGCACAATCGCGCCTTTAGTTGCGCGACGGCAATCCTACCGGCACGCCATCCGGGCGAAGCTCAGCGGCCATACAGCCCTTGCAGCCATAACCCCAGCGCACCTGGACGATCTGCCCCGGCCGAAGTTCGGTGAAACCGAAACGGCGAAGCGTCTCCATGTGGCAGAAGATATCCGGCGTTCCCTCGCCGCGTGTCAAGAAGCCAAATCCGCGGACGCGGTTGAACCATTTGACATAGGCCCGTTCCCAATCGCTCTCGGGCGTCACCACGACGTGGGTGCGCTGAGGAAGTTGAGAGGGATGAATAGCCGTGCTCTCGTCCATGCTGAGAATGCGAAAAGCCTGCATTCCCTTGGGACGTTTGAGCACCTCACATACGACGCGCGCACCTTCATAGGCGGTCTGGAAACCGCCGGCCCTCAGGCACGTCACGTGAAGAAGTATGTCAGGCAGTCCATTATCAGGAACGATGAATCCATACCCCTTGGATGCATCGAACCACTTGATCATTCCAGCAACCTCGAAAACCTCGAGGCCAGCATCATCCAATCGCTCCGATCCACCAATCAACGGTTGATCGAAACCCGGAATTTCCGGGCGCTTGGAGTCCCCCATCATTTACACCCCGCTACTGGGTCTTGAACCTCAAACAATCACTTCTGCACTCGTCGCGGTCCGATGACGTGGGCCTGGAAGAGCCCTCTTCAGATCCAACGCTCGCGAACGCGGCATGTGCGAAGCAAACGGAGAATACCATTCGTTAATGCGTAAGGAAGTCAGATTTTGGCCACGGTTCGCAACGACCTTCCTTCAAGGCTGATGATCCACATTCAAAACACATGTTAAGCCCATGGAACAACGGCCAAAAATCCCGCAAACTTAAAGCCTGAGTATAACCCAAGCTTTCGCATACTTAGGCCGAGTAATTCACAGGTTCGCGAGCTCAAAACGGTGCGAATCGCGCACCTGGGTGATTCGCTTTTATTGCGCGATTCGCGCCCAGATCTTCTGCTTTTGATGCGACCGAGCGGAGCGCTTGAATGACCCGGCCTGAGGAAATCCACAACCCGCAAATCGTCAAGCTGACGCAGCTTGGATGCTGCTGACGACAGCCGCGATCTTGACTGTGGTGCGGGTGCCGCAAGTCAGGATCCCCAATCGACTTAAGGTCCACAACAACGAAGTGTCGCAAGGGCTTGATGAGCCTCTCTTGCCGGGGGCACGCCAAGCGGGTTAGCTCACCTGGAAAGGGTGCCAACCCCACCCGCCCCGGAGCCACATCGATCGGAGACCTCGTACAATGCGCTACCTGCACACCATGATCCGCGTCCGCGATCTGGATCAAAGCCTGGACTTCTATTGCAATAAGCTCGGCATGAAGGAGATCAGGCGCATCGATAACCCCGGCGGCCGGTTTACGCTGGTGTTTCTGGCTGCCCCTGAAGACGAGGCGCGCGCGCAAGCCGAAAAGGCCCCGATGCTGGAGCTGACCTATAATTGGGACGCGGAAGATTACGGATCGGCACGTAACTTCGGCCATCTAGCCTTTGTGGTGGACGATATCTATGCGACCTGCGCCAAGCTGAAAGCTGCCGGCGTTACCATCAACCGTCCGCCACGCGACGGCTATATGGCGTTCGTGCGCTCGCCGGACCTCATCTCTGTCGAGTTGCTCCAGAAGGGCTCTGCGTTGCCGCCGCAAGAGCCGTGGGCATCGATGGCGAATACCGGCTCGTGGTAAACGGGTCCCCAGGCGACCCGCAAGCGAACGCCGCCCTTTTGTCTCGAAACGTCGCGATCGTCGGTGCCGGGCCTGCGGGCTTATTCGCTGCGGAATATCTCACAGGCCAAGGTCACAATGTGACGGTCTATGAGCGGATGGCGTCGCCTGCGCGCAAATTTCTGATGGCAGGGCGCGGCGGCCTGAACCTCACGCACAGCGAGGATTTTCAGACCTTTCTGACACGCTATCACGATCCTGCGGGCCAAATCGTGCGCGCTCTAGCAGCATTTCCGCCGACGCGGCTGATCCAATGGGCGAACGGCTTGGGCGTTGAGACGTTCGTTGGCTCCAGCGGTCGGATCTTTCCCACGGCAATGAAAGCCTCTCCGCTCCTGCGTGCTTGGCTGCAGCGGTTGGGAGACCTCGGTGTCGTTTTGCGGACCGGTTGGAGATGGCGCGGGTTCGGTGCAAAGCCAACCACGTTGAACTTCGACACGCCAGACGGAAAGCAGACCGTTGATACCGACGCTGTCCTGCTCGCGCTTGGCGGGGCGAGTTGGCCGCGTTTGGGCTCTGATGGTGATTGGGTTCACATTTTGGAAGGAACTGGCGTCGCGATTGAGCCGCTTCAGCCCTCCAATTGCGGCGTGCGTATCGCGTGGTCCGATCATATGGCCAAGCACGCAGGCAAACCGCTGAAGCGTATCGCCGTCTCTGTCTGCGGTCACACGAAGAAGGGAGAAGCCCTGATCACGGCATCGGGATTGGAGGGCGGGGCCCTCTACGCACTCTCTCCTTATATCCGCGATGGCCTGCAGGCAGGCCCAGCGCGCGTTACACTCGACCTGCGCCCCGACCTCAGCTCGGACAGCCTGACCCACAACCTCTCCGTCGCACCGCCGAAATCGACTTGGACCAACCTGCTGCGTAAGGCTGCCAGCTTAAGTCCCGCCGCAGCAGCGCTCGTAAGAGAAGCCGGTCCCGTACCTCGTGACGCCGCGACCCTTTGTGCGCGGATCAAGAACGTACCCTTGACCGTTACGGACCTCGCTGGCCTTGAACGCGCGATCTCGACAGCCGGCGGCATTGCTGCCGCATCATGCGACGAGGCTCTGATGCTGACCGCTCTGCCAGGGGTGTTCGCGGCAGGCGAAATGCTTGACTTTGACGCCCCCACGGGCGGTTATCTGATCCAGGCCGCATTTGGCTCGGGGCTCCACGCCGCCAAGGGCCTGAACGCTTGGGTTACACGCCCAAAAGCTCGATGACGGCAAGGATTGACGCAGCAGGCCCGCAAGCACATTCCTCGGCAGCAAAAAACGAGAAAAAATTCCATTGCAAGCCGTCATCTGGAATAAAATTCCGTTTTTATTTACCGAACCCCCTTCCATGTGGAATGGTCTCCCACTAGGTTTCAGCCGACCCGGAGGAGACTCATGACACTGATCGATCGCCCCGCTGCCGCCGTGGCACGCGCGGATAAAGCTGTTGGCGGCAATCTCGCCGAAGCCGATGCTGTCGCGTTAGCTGAACGGCTCGATGCGCTGTTGCGCGACCTGCCGACACTGGAAGCACGCATCGACGCCATCTCCGAGTTCATACCCGGCCGCATCGCCTTTTCGTCCAGCCTTGGCATCGAAGACCAAGCCATCACCCACGCTATCGCGACCCGCGAAGCCAGGGTCGATGTCTTCACGCTCGACACCGGCCGGCATTTTCCAGAAACGCTCGAAACGCTTTTCGAGACCGAGGGCCGCTACGGCATCAAGATCCGGGTTGTGTTTCCCGACGCAAAGGAGGTTGAAGACCTCGTTGCGGAAGACGGGATCATGGGCTTTCGCTATTCGATCGACGCGCGCAAAGCCTGCTGCGAAATCCGCAAGGTGCGCCCGCTGAACCGCGCGCTGGAAGGCGCATCGGCCTGGATCACGGGACTGCGCCGCGAGCAATCCCAAGGCCGCGCCGAAGTGCCGTTTGCCATCTACGACCCTCTTCAGAAACTGATCAAGCTCAATCCTATTGCCGACTGGTCCTTGCAGGCACTCGAAGAGTACGTGTCCGCAAACAAGGTTCCGGTGAACCCGCTGCACGCGCAGGGCTATCCCTCCATCGGGTGCCAGCCGTGCACACGTGCCATCAAACCCGGCGAAGACATCCGCGCGGGCCGCTGGTGGTGGGAGAATGAAAACGCTAAGGAGTGCGGCCTGCACGCCCGCAACGACAAAGGATCGCGCGTATGACCGCGTCACCTTCACATCTCGATTTGCTGGAAGCCGAAAGCATCCACATCTTCCGCGAGGCTGCTGCCCAGTTCCGCAAGCCGGTGTTGATGTATTCGATCGGCAAAGACTCGACGGTTCTGCTTCATCTTGCGCGCAAAGCGTTTTGGCCTCAAAAGCCGCCCTTTCCGCTTCTGCACGTCGATACGACGTGGAAGTTTCGCGACATGATCGCTTTCCGCGACAAGACGGCGGCAGATTTCGGGCTCGACCTGATCGTTCATACCAATGAGGATGGGATCAAACGCGGCATAAATCCAATCGATCACGCGCCCTCCATCCACACTGATGTTCTCAAGACCCAGGCGCTGAAGCAGGCACTCGACAAGTACGGGTTCGATGCAGCCTTCGGCGGCGCGCGTCGCGACGAAGAGGCCAGCCGCGCCAAGGAGCGCGTCTTCTCGTTCCGCGCTTCCGGCCATCGATGGGATCCGCGCAAGCAGCGCCCGGAGATGTGGCGGCTGTTGAACGGACGGCTCGGCACTGGCGAAACCGTGCGCGTGTTTCCGATGTCCAACTGGACCGAGAAAGACGTATGGCGTTACATCCTGCGTGAAAAGCTCGACGTCGTGCCGCTTTATCTCGCCAAGGAACGTCCCGTCATCGAACGCAACGGTCAGCTGCTCATGCAGGACGATGACCGCTTGCAACCGAAGGACGGCGAGAAGGTCGTGATGCGCAAGATCCGTTTTCGCACACTCGGATGCTATCCGCTCACCGCAGCGATCGAGAGCGACGCCGACACATTGGAAAGCGTCGTCGCCGAGACCATCAACGCGCAGACTTCCGAGCGTGTCGGACGGTTGATCGACCACGATCAGGCCGGCGCCATGGAGAAGAAGAAACAGGAAGGCTATTTCTGATGTCGGCTCTTGCGCTCGTTCCAAAATCCGCTGCTCCCGCCGAGCCTGCTCATGCCTTCCATCGCGACCTCAACGGCATCGTGCACCTGCTCACCTGCGGTTCGGTCGACGACGGCAAATCAACGCTGATCGGACGGCTGCTTTGGGATGCTTCGGACCTCTATGAAGATCAGCGCGAGAACGTTCGCCGATCCGGCCGCAAAGCTGCAGGCACCGACCTTCCGGATTTTTCCATGTTGCTCGACGGCCTTGTTGCCGAGCGCGAGCAGGGCATCACGATCGACATTGCGTGGAAGTACTTCGATACCGATACGCGCCGCTTCGTCATCATCGACAGCCCCGGTCACGAGCAATACACGCGCAACATGGCGTCGGGTGCATCACATGCGGATGTCGCCATTCTCCTTGTCGATGCGCGCGCGGGCGTCAAGAAACAGACCCGCCGTCACGCCGCCATCCTTGATCTTGTCGGCGTGAAGCGCGTCGTCCTTGCCGTCAACAAGATGGACCTGGTCGACTACTCCGAAGACGTATTCAAGAAGATCGAAGCCGACTTCCGCACACTTTGCTGGAAATTCGGATTTTGGGAAGCGATCGCCATTCCGCTCTCAGCCGTATTTGGCGACAACGTTTCCACGCGCACGTCCTCTATGCCCTGGTACAAGGGCGACACGCTCCTGGAGCATCTGGAAAAAGTGCCAAGCCACGGCACCGCCTTCGACGGCGTGTTCCGCCTTCCTGTGCAGACCGTTTTGCGCGACGGGCGCGATTTTCGCGGACTGGCCGGAACCGTGTCATCGGGCGAGGTCAAGGTTGGCGACGAGCTGACGGACGTGCTCTCGGGCGAAACGGCAAAGGTGATCCGGATCGCCACAATGGACGGCGACTTGCCAAGTGCACAGGCCGGGCAGGCGGTGGCGCTGCAGCTCGATCATGACATCGACGTTTCACGCGGCGCCGTCATGGCGCGTACCGACGCCAAGCCTGTCGCAGCCAACACGATCGAAGGCCGCTTTGTGTGGCTTTCGGAAACTTCGTTCGATCCGCGCGCCGGTTATCTTCTGCGCACAGTCACCGACCTCATTCCTATCTCCAACATCGAGATCAAGGCGCTCCTTGATCTTGAGACCATGTCGTCTCATCCTGCATCGACATGCTCGGTCAACGACATTGCCATCGCAAAGATCTCGCTTGGCCGGCCTGCCGCCATCGACGTTTTCACCGATACTCCTGAAACCGGTACGCTGATGATCGTCGATGCTGTCACAGGCGCGTCGATTGCAGGTGGCATCGCCTCAAGCGTTACAGCCAAGGCGGAAGCGCTGGTCGATGGCCACTTCATCCTTACGCGCGAAATGCTGGCTAACGGACTTTGTCGCGACCTCTCGTTGAGCCCGGCAGACCGTGAAGAATTCACGCGACGCGCCAATGAAGCAGCAATCCTGCTGCGTGCAGCCGGTGTAGCCGTCGCCATAGAGCCGCCTCCCCCCGTCGATGACGGCATGGATCCGGGCATCTGATGCGAAATCTCTGCTCACGATCAGCGCAGCCTGCGTTGTCGTTCGGCTCGCTCTGCAACCGCTTCTCGTTGCATTGCATTGACCAAACTGATTGCGCGCGCTGAAAAACTCCCCTAACCAAGTTGCCATCCAGAAACGAGCCGCCAGAGCCACATGCTAGACACTTCACTCATCGAGCTTTGGCCCATCGTCATCGCGGGCGGATTCGTCGTCGGTTTCCTCGTCGGCATGACGGGCGTCGGCGCCGGCTCGCTGATGACGCCGTTTCTCATTTCGCAGGTCGGCCTGTCGCCGTCGCTCGCCGTGGGCACCGATTTGCTGTTTGCCGGTTTGACCAAGGCGACGGCCGCCGCGCGCCATCACTCTTTGAACAACGTCGACTGGCCAATCGTTCGC
This sequence comes from Hyphomicrobiaceae bacterium, assembly GCA_041397645.1. Classification (NCBI taxonomy): domain Bacteria; kingdom Pseudomonadati; phylum Pseudomonadota; class Alphaproteobacteria; order Hyphomicrobiales; family Hyphomicrobiaceae; species Hyphomicrobiaceae bacterium. The sequence continues at coordinate 1,890,077 of JAWKWE010000004.1, forward strand.
TGGCTCGCCCTCGGGAGCGTCCCCGGCGCTATCGCGATGCTTCTCCTGCTGGGCTACCTGAAGCCCGACGTGGAGGCCATTTCGCGTTTCATTAAGGGTAGCCTTGCTGTGACACTTGTTTTCAGCTCCCTTGCCATAGCGCTCTATCCACTGCTGGCCCGAGGAAAGTTGCAGATAAACGGCGACCATGCCGAAACGCCGGTCCGCCCACTGCCGACTTTCCTGCTCGGTCTAACCATCGGAGCGATGGTGACATTGACCTCCGTGGGGGCAGGTGCCATCGGCGTCGTGGTTCTGTCTGCGCTTTATCCGCGGCTTATCACACGGCGGCTGGTTGGCACCGACATCGTCCATGCTATTCCGCTGACGTTGATTTCCGGCGCGGGTCACGCGAGCATGGGCAACGTCAACCTGCTGTTGCTCGCCATGTTGCTGGCAGGTTCGATACCCGGCATCGCGCTCGGCGCTCGGCTGACCGGTAGATTACCGGACTGGATGCTGCGGACGGCACTCGCCATCGTGCTCATGATCGCTGCCTATCAGCTCTACCAGAAAATTTAAATCTAACCTCGCGCGCCGCCGTGTGGCCGTTTCAGCCCACCGGCAGCAAATCGCACAAAAGTGCCCACGCACGCGACAAAGTGCGCATGGGTTCAGCTATTATTCGCCCAGATTGCGCCCCTCTGGCTGAGCCAGATGAACAACAGATGAATTGCGGCTTCAGTCTTCGTTCAACGCCGCAGGTGTAATGTACCTTCAATTCCTGATGCCTCTGGTGGCCCGACGGGTCGCTACACATCGACTCCAGGAGTGGGTCATGCCTGAATTTGTTAGAAGCGGCGTAATAGTTCTGATGGGTATTACCGTCATCGCCGCCGGTATCTTGGTCGTTTTTGTTACCTGAACGCAAGGTGGCCGGTTGCGCCATCAACGGGACGCGGCTCTTGAAGAACCGCTCCTGCGGCAACCTTGCCGTCACCCTCGACATACGCCACTTAAGGGGGACCCTACGGTTCCCCTTTTGCTTATTGGCTCGCATCCTTGAACCCCTCGCTCTCAACCTCCCAGCTGCCCGATCTGTTGCAGGACGCACGTACACTCATCGCGGACTACCTGACACCATCGGTTCGCCTCGGCGTGACCGGCCTTTCGCGCTCGGGCAAAACAGTCTTCATCACCGCGCTGGTGCGCAATCTGACGGCGGGTGGGCGTCTGCCCTTTTTCACGCCAGACGCGGAAGGAAGGATAGTACGCGCCTATCTGGAGCCGCAGCCCGATGACGCCGTACCGCGCTTCGACTACGAGGCTCATATGGCGCATCTGGAAGCCGTTCCCCCGCGCTGGCCGGACAGCACCCGCCGCGTCTCGGAGTTGCGCGTCACCATCGAGTATCTGTCAGGCTCTATGCTGAAACGATTGCTGGGCGTCTCGAAACTCCACCTCGATATCGTGGACTACCCTGGCGAATGGCTCATCGACCTGCCGCTTCTAACCCAAAGCTATGCTGAGTTTTCCCAAGAGGCGCTTGCGCTGGCGCGCGATCCACGCCGTGCCGAGCGCGCCAAGCCCTTACTCGATTTTCTGGCCGGAACCGATCCCGCGGGCGTGGCCGACGAGGCCATCGCCCTTCACGGCGCGCAGCTGTTTACAGCCTACCTACGAGCCTGCCGGGAAAAAGAGACACAATCGACGCTCGCTCCGGGACGTTTCCTTATGCCGGGAGACCTCGACGGCTCGCCGCTGCTAACATTCTTTCCGATGCCTCTTACCATGCAAAGCGCGCCCCCGCGGGGCTCACTGGCGGCGATGATGATGCGGCGCTACGAGAGTTACAAGGCGGAGGTAGTGCGCCCGTTCTTCAACGATCACTTCTCGCGCATCGACCGCCAGATTGTCCTCGTCGATGTCCTTGGCGCGCTTAGCCAGGGCGCCGACGCCGTGCGTGATCTCGACCGCGCCATGGAAGGCGTGTTAAAGGCGTTTCGTCCCGGCGTGAACAGTTGGCTGTCGATGATCATGGGGCGACGTATCGAGAAGGTGCTGTTTGCTGCAACCAAAGCAGACCATCTGCCAGCTTCCAGCCACGACCGCCTTGCCGCGTTGTTGAAACTGATCGTCGAAGAAGCTACCAGCCGTGCTGACACCGAAGGCGCTGGCACAAATTCGCTCGCGCTTTCGGCCTTGCGCGCGACACGCGAGACCACCGTCAAAAGCGGATCGCAGTCGCTGCCATGCCTGAAAGGGATCCCGTTGGCGGGTGAGCGCATTGGCGATCACGTTTACAACGGCATCGACGAAGCCGCGATCTTTCCAGGAGACTTGCCCGCCGATCCGCGTGCCGCGCTCGATGCGGCGCGCATGGCGAACGCGGCCTCTTTCCAGCTGGTGCGCTTTGAGCCGCCGCGCATAAAATCCCCAGGAACTGACGTCGCAACGCCAGCCCTCCCCCACATCCGTCTCGACCGCGCGCTCGATTTCCTGCTTGCGGAGGATCTCGCATGACGAACGCCGATGGCCCCGCGCACGACAAGCCGCGTGCCCCGCGCGCGTTCCGCATCGACGATCCTGCCGTCGCTGATGCGCACGAAGAAGTGTTGCCCGCAGACGCCGACATAACTTCACGACGCGCCCCAGTCGTCGTGCCCCGCGGCTTGACGCGCAGCGATCTAGCGCGCGGCATCCGCTGGGGCAGCATCATGCTGTCAGCGATGGCGGCCCTTGCATCGCTGGCCGCAGGGTTGTGGTTCACCCGCTTCGTCACGGTTGCACTAGAACGCCAAGACTGGATCGGCTGGATGGCCTTCGGCCTGATGAGCCTGGCCGCATTTTCGGCCGTGGTCATCGTGCTGAAGGAACTGTGGGGCTTGCGCCGGTTAGCGCGGCTGGAGCGAATGCGCAAAGCGATCCGCCAGGTTCAGGACTCCGGCGACATGGCCCGCGAACGCGCAACAGTGAGGGAACTCGCGCGCCATTATTCAGGTCGCCCCGATCTCAAGTGGGGGTTGGCGCGATTGAAGGAACATGCAGGCGACGTGCACGCCCCTGGCGATTTGTTGCGTCTGGCAGATCGCGAACTACTCGCTCCCATCGATGAGGAGGCCCGGCGCGTCGTGCTTCGAGCCTCAAAGCGTGTGGCAACCGTGACCGCGCTTTCGCCGATGGCTTGGATCGCCATGGGCTACGTGATGGTCGAGAACGTGCGCATGTTCCGCGCGCTTGCGACCCTTTACGGCGGCCGGCCGGGTCTGATGGGCGCACTAAGGCTGGGACGCATGGTGGTGACCCACATCATCGCCACCGGCGGACTTGCAATGACGGACGACCTGTTGGGACAATTTCTAGGTCAGGACGCTCTGCGGCGTTTGTCGCGGCGATTGGGCGAAGGCGCGTTCAACGGTGCGCTGACAGCACGCCTCGGCGTAGCGGCTATCGAAGTGACACGGCCCGCACCCTTCCTCGATGCCGAACCTGTGCGGGTGCGCGAGATCTTTTCCGAACTCATGCGCTCGCTGCGCTCCGGCCTAACGACAAACGCCCCCACGCAGTAGCGCGAGCGCGTTTGCCCGGAAATGATCACAAGCGATCAGGCCGCTGCTGCGGCAGACAGCGCTTCGGTATCGTTGGCTGGCATCAATCGCTGACGCCAGACATCAGCTGCCTTCTCCACATCGACGATGATCTGAGGCGGCGCAATTTCTTCGCGCGTCGCCAGCGCCCAGCGTGAAAAGGCGCCCACGGGACGTGCCGTCAACCAGCTCACCGGGCCCGCGAGGAGAAGACCGGCCACGACGGGTGCCATCCAAACTAGCAGGCCGGGCGAAACCTTCCACGCGATGGCGGCAACGAGCGCACCAATAAGCGTGTGCAGGCGCGCAAATTTCATCGCGTCAGAAAAGCTGAGAGCCCCATCGTCACGCTTCTGCGCCTTCCAACCGGAATCGAGTCCGGCGAAAATTTGGATGGCTCCGACTGTCTGCGTGATCATGAGGATCGGTGCAATCAACATCGAATAGATGGTTTCGTAGAACACACCAACCGTGCTCCGCAGGGCATGCATGGGGCTGCCTTGAATGCGCGCACGCTTCAACTCCAGCAACAGGCCGAGCAGCTTCGGCAGAAACACCACGGCAAGGGTCGCCATGAAAAGCCGCAATGCAGCACCCGGATCAATCACTGGCCAAATTGGAAACAGCGTCTTTGAGTCTTCGAAATAGCTCGGGATGAACTGGCCGCCCTGCAGCGCGAGCACCATGCCGACAACCAGTGACAACGCCCAAATGCCGGAGATCAGGTAAGAGGCAGCCCCCATACCCAGATGCACACGGCCCATAGGGGTGAGGCCAGCCTGACCGACAATAGCAAGATGCTGAAGATTGCCTTGTGCCCAGCGTCTGTCACGCACGACCACATCCACGATGTTGGGCGGCTGACCTTCATACGAGCCTTCGATGGTGGGCATCATATGTACACCCCAGCCCGCACGCTGGAGAAGAACCGCCTCCACGAAGTCGTGAGACAGAATATGCCCGCCAAACGGCTTTCGCCCGGAAAGCTCAGGCAGTCCCGCTGAGGACGCAAAAGCCACGGTACGGATGATGGCGTTGTGACCCCAGTAGTTGCCCTGGTCGCGATGCCAGAATGCAATGCCCGAGGCTACCGAGGGGCCGTACACAGACGATGCGAATTGCGTAAGATGCTGGAGAAGCGTGCGGCCGCCCACGAGACGAGGTACGGTCTGGATCAAGCCAGCTCTCTGCTCGTCCTCCATGGCTCCGGCAAGCGCAATCAACGTTTCCGCCGACATGACGCTGTCGGCATCCAAGATCACGAAGTGATCGTAAGCAGCGCCAAAACGCTCGATCCAATCGGCGATGTTGCCTGCCTTGCGATGGGTATTGTCGCGCCGGCGTCGATAGTAGAAGTTGATCTTATCCTCAATCGCCGATTTCAGCCGACTATACGCAACGTCCTCGCGCGCGCCATCCTCAGGCCCGCGCGTATCGGACAGCACGAAAATATCGAACGCGCCTTGGGGCGCAAGACGATCAAGGGCGGACGCCATCGCTTCGATCGTGCCCGCGATCCGAGATGGATCTTCGTGATAGACCGGAAAGAGCAACGCGGTCCGCGTCACCAGCGGACGAGATGTCTTGCGCGGGGTGATTGTGGCTGCATCCTCTCCGGCAAACAATGGCAGAAAACCGAGCGCTGCACTGAGAGAACCCAACGCGATCCAGCCGAAGGCGATTGTCGACAAAACCAGGAACACGAACTGAAGCGGTGTCATCTGACCGAAGGCCAGAATGGAGAATAGCTCTGATGCAAACGCAGCCGTGAGCACGCCAGCGCCGACGAAGATCGCCGACCTGGGAACCCAATAACCCCGCCGTCGCGGCTCGGCCGCACGCGCGATGGTTTGCGAGAAGTCCTGCTCTGGCATGAGCAGTGGTGCAGGCTCCGGCAAATTAGCGAACCCCACGTCGTGAGCCTCTCTGACGGGGAGCGATCCTTTGAAGTTCTCGTTTACGGCTTCGTCCATCGGTACATCCAGCTTTCCGAGATCCACTGATCCCCCGCCTTCAATGCGCACCTCAACTCAACGAGTTCAGCCCCGTCCGGGTTCAATTCAAAACTGACCCGAACGCCTGATACTTCCGGATTCTTCTGCACAACGACGTTCGCAACCTGCCCGGTGCTGTTGGTCAGATCGCAAACCGGCATGTCCCGCAAATCTTTTACGGCCGGACCCGTAAAATCTATGACAAACAGTGTCTTATCAGCTTCTTTGGCCTTTCCGACGCGGGTGGCGTCAACCCAGGCTCCGCTCCACGCGGCTGGCACCGCCTCACCCCAATTGAGCCGGTAAGAAAAATCGTACTGCGTCTTTCCTTCCAGCCCCTTCGCGGGCTTCCAGAAGACGACGATGTTGTCGTGGATCTCGACGTCCACGGGAATTTCGATCAGCTCAATGACGCCTTCGCCCCAGGCACCCTTCGGCTCCACCCAAACCGTGGGCCGATGCTCATAGTGCGCCTCCAGATCTTCGTATCCGTGAAAGTTGCGCTTGCGCTGCGCCAGTCCGAAGCCTTTGGGATCCTTGTCCACGAACGCGCTGATCTGAAGTGTCTTGTGATTTATGAGGGGACGCCACAGACGCTCGCCGCCACCATTGAGGACTGCTAGGCCGTCGCTGTCGTGCACGGCAGGACGGAAATCGTTGAACCGCCGGAGATTGGCCGGGCTGAAAAGGTACATGCTCGTGAGCGGTGCGTACCCGATGTGGGGAATGCCCTTTCGCGTAAACAGCGTCACGTCAACGTCCATGATGGTGGATTCGCCCGGCTGAATAATGAAACGATAGGCACCAGCAACAGACGGGCTGTCGAGAAGCGCGTGAACCACGATGCCGGGTTGGCCGGGTGTCGGCTTCTCAATCCAAAAGCCGCGGAAGTACGGAAACTCCTCGCCGCCCGCTCGGGCCGTGTTGATCGCAAGGCCGCGTGCAGAGGCGCCATAGTTTTCTCCGCGTCCAACGGCGCGCAAATAGCTCGCGCCCTGAAAGACGACGTACTCATCAAGATAGTCGGCGCGATTGATCGGCCCGTGGATACGGAACCCGGAAAAGCCGAAGGGCGCATTGTCGGGCGCCGCCTTACCCACAAGCGGGCCAAGCGTGAACAGATGATTGTCGGCGGTCAGCTGGCGCGCCTCGCCGTTTTCGACGACCCAAATTTCGACAGGAACGTCATAGAGCCAGCCAAGCGGGAAAAGCTGGATCTCCGTGTCAAGTTTCTGTCCCCGCCAGATAGCCTGGTCGGGCTTAAACCGGATATCGCGGTATTGGTCGTAGGAAAGCTTGTTAAACGGCTCAGGCAGCTCGACCGATGTCAGCGAATAGTCGCTGGCAGCGAGCTTGCGGGCCAGCTCTTTGATCTCATCGGCCGAAAAAGGCTTCTTGGCCGGCGGCTCAGCTGGCGTGCCCGCAGCAGGCTCATCGGCGCGCGCCTCGCCGACGAACGTCGCGCCAAATTGGGCAAGTTCGCGCACCACACCCATTGCCGCCGCCCATCCGAGCGCCGAAGCCAGGACCGCGCGCCGGTCCGTCCCCAGTTCATGCATGTCGTCTGCTGCCACCTTCACCGACATTGGCGGTTGCCGGAAACCTGATCCTTTTGGTGCAGGTCCTCTAATAGCATCACCCCATGCTGCAGTGCATAACAAACGAATGTGGCGTTTTTTCTCATGGCTCTAAGGTGTTGCACGCAAGTCGCCTCCGCTAGAGGTCTGCCAAAAAGACGCGGGGGCGTGATGGAGAAGTCTTCAGGGTGCGCTATAGGTGGGCCCCGCGAGGGTTTGCATAACTAGTGTCAGGAGTATCCCGTGGGCGGTCCGTCGGAAGAGGCGCTCATCCAGGCCATCATGGATGTGCGCAGCCAAATCGACTTCCTGTGGCAATTCTTCGTATCGGTGCACATCGCCATTTTTGCGCTGCTCTTCCTGTACGACCACGCCGTCGAGTCCCTCAGCACCGTGGCCAAGGCTCTCGCGGGAGCCGGAATCGCAGCGTTCGAATGGATCAACGGGAATGCCTTGGTCTCAGCTTATACTCTGCTCGACGCTATGCACGAGCAATATCGCCTAACGTATGGGCAGGCCACTCGGTTCCACTATGCCTTCTACGAGAAATTCGTTCTGGCGACGTTCCAGTCGCGGCCCTCTATGGTTTTGGTGACCCATTCTACGGCGCTCGTGATAGTGCTGCTGGCGTTCGCCTCGCGACGTTTTATTCAGAGCAAACCGCGCAATCCAGAGGCACACTGAAAAGGCCTAAAACACCAGATTGTGGATAACCAATCTTCCGTTTCGTGAGAAATCATCTCAACATACTTATATTGTTCAACAATTTTATCCACAATCGGTCGTAGTTTTTGCGTCACGCGACAGTTGCAATGCTGCGGATGGCATCTGGCTTTAGTTTCGCACCCGCCGACCTTTCGCTAGATTGATGCCTCGTTGGACGATTCGGGAGGCCATCCGGATCCCGACGAAACGGCCGGCAATCCCCCCGGAAAGCCGACCCTAAGACAGCGAAAGGGAACTCAAGAGGGGAGTACCGTCCCGGACCCAAGCGGCGCGTAACCAGCCGCTCCGGAAACGGATTTCAGTCTTAGTGACGCGGAGTTTGAGTGAATGTGGAAGTTGCATTTGAGTGCGCTGGCGGTCGCAGGACTGCTGGCGGGGGGTCTCTCGTCCGGCGCTACAGCCGCTGACTTTGGCGGAGACTGCTGCGCAGACCTTGAAGAGCGCATCGCCGAACTCGAAGCCACCGCGGCGCGGAAAGGCAACCGTAAGGTTTCCCTGACCATCTCAGGCTGGGTCAACCAGCAGGTGACTTGGTGGGATGACGGCGCCGAAAGCAACGTCTACGTGCACGACATCGGCTCGACGCTGGGCAGCAACGTCCGCTTCTCGGGACAAGCCAACTTCTCGCCCGGCTGGTCCGCAGGCTATGTCCTCCAGATCGAGGCCATGAGCGCCGACGGCCTGACCCTTAACCAAAACACCGACAACGGCACCGCGGGCTTTGGACCGGTGCAGGTCTATCAATCCTATTGGTTCATCAAGAGCGAGACGCTCGGCAAGCTGTCGGTCGGCAAGCTCTCACAGGCGTCTGATAACGCGGCCATGCTCGTCGACGGCTCCGGTTCTCTCGTTCCGGCCAACTGGGTCGCCTTCGATGCCAACGGCTTTTTCGTCCGCAACGCGACGACTGGCTTGCTCTCCAACATCACCTGGGGCCAGGCTGGCGGCTGCACCTGGGGCGACTGCAACGGCGTCCCGCTCAATGCGGTGCGCTACGACACGCCCACTTTCGCCGGGTTCTCTGCCTCCGCCTCTTGGGGCGAGGATGACTTCTGGGATGTCGCGGCGCGCTACGCCGGTGAACTTGCTGGCTTCCGCATAGCGGCTGTCGGCGCCTACTCAGAGAGCGATGACTTAGGTGTTCAGGGCTCCAACGGCATCGACACCACCAAATACATCCAGGCCGGGCTCTACATTCAGCACATCGGCACCGGCCTATTCGGCCTCGCCAACTGGGGTAACTTCGACTCCGATGAACCGGGCTTCGACGCCTCCACGACTTGGTACTTCAAGGGCGGTCTGCGGCAGCGCTTTTCAGCGCTCGGACATACGGTGTTCTATGGCGAATATCTGACGAATAACGACGGCGCCAACACCGGATCGGATATGCACGTTTGGGGTCTTGGCGCGGTTCAGGAGATCGACGCCGCCGCTATGTCGATCTGGGTGAAGTACCGTCACGCTAGCGCCGACAACCTTATAGACGGGGGCACCACCATCGCCGCCGACGACTTCCAGTGGGTCGGCGTCGGCGCGCTGATCAACTTCTAACTAAGAGACGTTCCCTACAAAAACTTCCCGTCCCCAAGCAGGCCGCCTCTCCCCCGAGGCGGCCATTTTTTTCCCTTTTGCTCACTCACGCTGCGCACATGCGGCAAGCCGTAGCCTCCTCGCGCCCTTCCCCCGGTCGCCGCGACACCCTAATCTGTCCGCCATGTTCGTAACCTTCTTCCATGAGCTCAGAGCCGCCAAGCTGCCGGTGACGCTGAAGGAATACCTCACGCTGCTCGAAGCCGTCGAAGCTGGCGTCGCAGCTCAGCGTGTGGAGGACTTCTATTATCTGGCACGCGCAACCCTAGTGAAGGATGAGCGCAACCTCGATCGTTTCGATCAGGTCTTCGGTCACGTCTTCAAGGGACTGGACTTGATGGCCGATGCCGGAACAGCCGAGATTCCCGAAGAGTGGCTGCGTCTCGTTTCCGCTCTTCATCTGTCCGACGAGGACAAGAAGAAAATCCAAGAGTTGGGCGGCTGGGAAAAGATCATGGAAGAGCTGCAAAAGCGGCTCGCCGAACAAAAGGAACGGCACGCAGGCGGCAACAAGTGGATTGGAACCGGCGGCACGTCACCCTACGGCGCTTATGGATACAATCCAGCTGGCGTGCGCATCGGACAAAAGGAGAGCCGGCACAGGCGCGCCATCAAGGTTTGGGACAAGCGCGAGTTCAAGGACCTTTCGGGCAACGCCGAAATCGGTATTCGCAACATCAAGGTCGCGCTGCGCCGGCTCCGCCAGTTCGCACGGACCGGTGCGCCTAGCGAACTCGACCTCAATTCAACGATCCGCGGCACGGCGGAAAAGGGCTATCTCGACCTGCACCTCAGGCCAGAGCGCCACAACGCGGTAAAGCTGCTGATGTTCTTCGACATCGGCGGCTCGATGGACGACCACATCAAGGACGTGGAGGAACTGTTCTCTGCGGCGCGCACCGAGTTCAAACATCTTGAATACTTCTACTTCCACAACTGCCTTTACGAGGGTGTGTGGAAAGACAACGCCCGCCGGTGGAGCAACAAGACGCCGACATGGCAGGTGCTCAACACTTATCCGGCCGACTACAAAGTGATCTTCGTCGGCGATGCGTCCATGAGCCCATACGAGATTACCGTGCCTGGCGGTTCGGTCGAACACATGAACGAAGAGCCCGGCGCTCTATGGCTCCAACGAGTGACGGACATCTACAAGCACGCCGTCTGGCTCAACCCGGTGCCGGAGACCTATTGGAGCTGGACTCAATCCATCGGCCTCATACGCAGGTTATTCTCCGATCGTATGTATCCGCTCACTCTGGAGGGCCTGGAAGCGGCCACGCGAGAGCTGATGCGCTGATTCGTGCCCCAAAAAGCGGCGCTTGGCGTGGAAATGGGCGGGAAAGGCGTTGACCTGCGCGCGCACGCGGGTCAATTCTCCCTTTCCAAGGGCAGAGCAATTGCGGGCTAATGCCGGGATGAGTGCGGGGGCGCACCAGTCTTGAAGCGATGCAAGGCTCAAGGGGATGCCAGGCTAAGAAAAGGCTCGGGGGAAATGGAAGCCATGATCAAGAGAATTGTCGCGGCCGGTGGCCTTGCTATGGTCCTAGCCTCTCTTGGCGGGTGCGGCGCAAGCATTCCTGGAATGTCGACGAGCGCTCTCTCGCCCGGCAAGCCGGCTCAAGACGATCCGACGTCACGCGCTCTGCAAGTGGGCAGCACCTCGGCCCGCGCCATCAAGTGCGGATATAACTTCGACCCGGTCAAACTGCGCACTCAGTTCCTTGCCGCCGAGGCCGTCACCAGTCCTACCAACGTTGACCAGATCGCCAAGATCTACGACACCGCCTTCAACGGCGTCACCAAAGCGGTGGCGACGCAAGGCGAGGGCTATTGCAGCGAAGAGAAAGTCGCTCAGATCAAGGCGGCGCTAACACGCCATCTCGCAGGCGATTACGCCCCGCCCCAAGCCGTGATTAAGGACGAAGGGCTGTTCGGATCTCTCGGAGATACGGGCAGCGGCGATAGCGAGTACGCAAAGAAGATGCAGGCAAACCCGACAATTCAGCACTAGCGACTTGCGTCGCGCACCTTCTCTCCCCCAGCACTGGAATGGAACCCTCGTTGTCATGGAGCAGCTGATCTGGTTCGAAGTTGCGTTTAAAGGCGCGCTCGGACTGGTTCTCGCAATTCTGCCCCTCACCACGTTGCGTGTCTTGGGGCTTCATCGCGACAGTCAGCGCTTTTGGCCACGCCTTGTAGGATGTCTGCTCGCGGGCATTGCAATCGGCACGGCCGTCACAATGTTGACGCCTCAGGCTCGCGGCGGCATCGGACCCGCCGGTCTCATCCCGATCAACCTGATGCTCGCAGCCGGATTGCTCTCCGCCCTCGTGTGGGGCACCTCAGCGCCGGCACGCCGAGGGCGCTTCGCAGTATTGGTTCTTGGGCTCGCTAGCCTGGCGCTGGCGTTCCTCGAAATCGCTCACATCTGAGACGACGCGTAACCGCTCGCTAACTACGCCGCATGAGGTTTTCGCGCTCAGTAACATCTCGATAGGGCGACAGAGCTAATGTTGCGTTTATCGCAGCTTCAAAGCTTCCGCTTCACCCATGTCCCTCGCAACTGCCACGGCAAGCACCGCTTCGGCGCGCCTCTCCACGGCCTCCCTGAAGGACAACAGCGCACACGAGCGGACCGCACCGCCCGGTAGCGCCGACATATTTGCTCCCGCCGCACCAATTGAATTTACCCTCATCACGTCGCGAAACGCATTCGATGCGCTGGAAGATGAATGGAACGCGCTGTTTGCGCGCGCAGCCACGTCCGCCCAGGTCTTCCAAACCTTCAATTGGAACTGGCATTGGGCCAATCACTACCTGTCGGGCGCTCCGGGCGGCATAAATCTTTGCGTTCTAGCAGGCCACCGCGACGGCAAACTCGTAATGGTGTGGCCGCTGGTACGCGAGCGGGTACGCGGCATCGCGCAGATCTTCTGGATGGGCGAACCGGTAAGCCAATATGGCGACGTGCTGATCGACGACATTCCCGATACCCTGCCCGCTCTAAAGGACGCCTGGAACTATCTGCGCAAACACGCCCACGCCGACGTGATGCGCCTTCGCCGGGTGCGCGAGGACGCGCGCGTTGCTCCGCTTCTGCGCGTCATCGGCGCGTCGGCATCAAATCCGCAAACGGCGCCCTATCTGGATCTCGCTTCGGCTGAGAACTTCGCGGCTTATGAGCAACGCTACACTTCGAAGGCGCGTCGCAACCGCCGCCGATTCATGCGTCGCCTGGAAGAACAAGGCAACGTTCGCTTCGCGCGTATTCACGGCGGTGGCGAAGCGCGCACGATGGCTGAGCGCGCAATCGATATGAAGACCGCTTGGCTTGCAAGCCGTGGACTGTTCTCGCAAGCACTCGCCGACAAGCGACTGCGCGGTTTCTTTGCTGATGTGGCCGAATCCGCCTCCCATCCGACCGGTTGCGTGGTCTCCAGGCTGACGTCGAACGATGACATCGCTGCGCTCGACGTTTCGTTCGCCTGTAAGGGCCGCCTTGCAGTTCACATGATCGTCTTCAATCTCGCATACGAAAAAGCGGGCGTAGGCGGGTTGCTGATGGAGCATTGCATCAGCGACGCTTTCGATGAGGACATCGCGACCTTCGATCTATTAGCGCCGGGCGATGCCTACAAGCTCGAATGGGCCGACAGCACCATTGGGACCAATGACTGGTCGCAAGCTTTATCGCTCAAAGGCAGCGCCTACGTTGAGATTTATCTCAACAGGCTTCGCGGACAGATCAAGTCCACCCTCGCCTCGGTGCCCAAATCGCTGCGCAAGCGGTTGAACAGCCTTCTCCCCTAGTTGGCCACACAGGCCCCAACCCAACAAACGCGCATCCAGCAGTTCAGGCCGCAGCGCGTTCAGGTTCTGCAAGGCTTGCCGCTTCCACCCAACGACCTACCCGCTCGATGTCGGGAGGATTGCCGGAGCGCAACACACTCTGGCCGTCGCGCGTTTGCGCAAATTGCAGGATGGCGGCGCAAACCGCGGACTTGTCTGCACCTTCAATCTTCTCAAGCGTATCGAACCCGGCACCTGCCAGAAGCTGCGCATGGGTCCCGCGCAGCCAAGGCACCGTGCATACCAGACGCGACTGCGCCTGCCACAACGCGAGACGTTGCGCCGTGATGTAACGCACGCCGATCTTTGCGGCAGCTTGCTCTGGATTGCAGGAAAACAGATCGCGGACCTTGTAAATCCCCGCGCGCGACAGATAGGCCGCGGTGCGCGGACCTATTGAAGGCGCCTTTTCGATCTCATCGTCCAAGGCGAGATAGAAGCGCTTTTCGCGCTCCGCCACGGGCCGGTCATCTGTGTCGGCCTCTTCTGCTTTCTGATCGGGCTCGGCATCGACCTCTTGATCGGCGTTTGCAGCAGCCTGAAATGCCCGCAACGGCTCCCGGTTGGCGTAGGGATAAACGGTTGCCGTATGAACCCGCGGTTGGTGCAGTGCGCTCACGCGCTCTTGTCCGGTTCCTGTTCCTGACACCGCGTCGTGCGCCATTCGGGGTTCGCGGTTTCGCTCATAGTCGCGTTCTAGACCGCGCTCGCGCTCGCCAGCTTTCCAACGCCGCGGCCATGGGCTGGATCCGTCGCGGTTTCGTTTTCGCCATGAGCGCAGGCTGCGCCACGACCGACGACGCCTCCAACGAGAATGTGCACGGGACAACCGGCGCTGACGTGCACTTTCCGTGTCGTCGCTGCTCGAATTTGTCTCGCGTGAGCGCGCGGATGCGGCCTCGCGTTCCTGGGCTCGGGCGCGTTCTTCGCTGGCGCGGGTGAACGCGCCAAACGACGCGACGAGTTGCTCCAAAAGCCGGTCCTGCTTTTCAAGCCGCAGCGTCAACGTGCGCATCGCTTCCGCATCGCGCGTGGTGCGTTCACGTTCCGATCTTTCCCGTGCAGCCCGATCGGCATCTTCGCGCGCCATCCACTCGCGCAACGCGCGCTCGCGCTCTGCCTGGTTTCGCTCCGCCAAGTCTCTCTGTGTACGGTCGCGCTCCGACCCATCGCTGCGAGTTTTCGTGCGGCCATCGGAGTCGATTGCTGGACGCTCGCCCTCCCGCGTCCACTCTCCTGGCTGTCGCGTGCCAACGTGCCCTGTGCGATCACCAGCGAGACGGCCTGAAGGGTCGGGGCTGTACTTAGAGCTTTCCCCGTACTCCGATCCGTTGAAGGCATATCCGGTGAAATCATGTCCAGTGAAGGCAGGCGCCGCCAATGTATCGCCCCATTGCAATCGGGCGGACGTGTCCAACGTGCCACGCGATACCGACTGCGCTTCAGCAAACTCGAACGTGCGACCTGGCCATGCCTCCTGAACAGAACGCGCTAGGTCGGCAACTGTGAAAGCGGGGGCATAGCCCACCGCGTCGTGGGAGGCCGTCTGAAACGACGTGCTGTCGTTGTCACTGTGGGGGTAAACGTTCTGTGGTGACAAAAGCCTCGCGCGATGGAGGAACGTTCGCAACGCGAGATCGTCTCCGTCCTGCATCATCACAGCAATTACATCTTGCGCTCCGGCATAAGACCGCCCGCTCCGCGCCGCGTAGGCAGCAGCGCGCGCAAGCAACAGCTTGAGCTGATCGGACGTGCGTGGCGAACCGCCCGCCGCGCCGCCCGTGTTCGCAAGCTCGGTCTCCAGCACCTCACGCAACGACCAGATCGAGCAGCCCAGCGCCTCCAGGCTTTCGTGCCACGCGCGCGCTTGCGTCATCACCCAAACGAGATGCGCAATCTCGACTTGCCCGCCGCCGCGCGCTCGCGCGTCTTCATAGGCTGCGTTGCATAGCGCCAGCAACGCTTCATCGACTTGGACGATCGTATTGACGCCAGACGCGACATTGACGGTGGAGGCGATCTCCTGACCGCAGCAGCGGCACGTGCTCATGAGCGCTTCATCCCTGCAACTTGAATTGGCAGTCCCGCGCGAACCCACGGGACCGGCGCACACGTTACAAGAGGTTGCAGAGACACAAAAATCCGCACGCGTCCCGTCCACAGGAAAGAACCGCCTGTGCGGCCAAAAGGGCGCGTTCAACGTTTATTTCACGCCGAGCTTTTTCTGTAGGCTGGAAGATGAGGTGGTGTACTGGAACAGCACCTTCTTTCCTGGGTAGACAATACGCTGCGCTGCCTGCGCCATCAGTGCCGCCTCATGGAAGCCCGATAGAATCAGCTTCAGCTTGCCCGGATACCAATTGATGTCGCCGACGGCGAAGATGCCGGGCTCGCTGGTCTCGAATTTCTCGGTGTCAACGGTGATGAGGTTCTCATTCAGGTTGAGCCCCCAATCGGCGACCGGGCCCAGCTTCATCGTCAATCCGAAGAACGGCAGCATGGCGTTGCAGGCCACGGCCTCCTCACCGCTCGCGGTCTTCACCACGACACTGTCGAGGTTGGTACCGTCGCCATTGAGCTTGGTAACTTGGCCGATCATCAAACGGACTTTGCCCTCGGCAACCAGCGCACGCATCTTCTCCACCGAATGTGGCGCAGCGCGGAAATCGTCGCGTCGATGGATCAACGTCAAACTGTTGGCGATCGGCTGAAGGTTCAGCGTCCAGTCGAGCGCGCTATCGCCGCCACCGACGATCACCACGTCGCGGCCGCGCAGGCTGTCCATCTTGCGCACGGCGTAAAACACACCTGTGCCTTCGTAGCTCTCGATGCCATCCAGCGGAGGACGCTTGGGTGTGAATGAACCACCGCCGGCAGCGATCACGACCACCTTGGTGATGAACTGCGTGCCTGCGTCGGTTATGAGACTGAAGCGGCCGTCCTCCATCTTGCTCAGCGCGTCAACGCGCTCGGAGTAGTGAAATTCTGGGCCGAACGGTTTGATTTGTTCCATGAGCCGTTCGGTAAGCTCCTGGCCGGTTACGATCGGCAGCGCAGGCACGTCGTAGATCGGTTTCTCAGGGTAGAGTTCCGCGCATTGACCTCCCGGGCGATCCAGGATGTCGATCACATGGGCCTTGATGTCGAGCAGACCAAGTTCGAACACCGCAAACAGACCGCAGGGTCCCGCGCCGATGATCACGCAATCGGTTTCAATCGTTTCGACGGCCGCCGGCGCGGCTGGTTCTTGCGGGCTCATCGCCTGTCGTCTCCGTCAGCTTGCAGTAAACTTGGGTGGTTCAGAATTGCTTTTCCGGTACGCGCAAAATCAGACCATCGAGGTCGTCGCTGACTCGAATTTGGCAGCTCAAACGGCTCTCCTCGCGCACGTCGAACGCGAAATCGAGCATGTCCTCTTCCATCTCCGAGGGCTTGCCCGTCTTCTCGCGCCAGCTCTCATCAACGTAGACGTGGCAGGTCGCGCACGCACATGCGCCGCCGCACTCGGCTTCGATGCCTGGCACGTTGTTCATCTTGGCCGCTTCCATCACGGTGAGCCCAGCTTCCGCTTCCACTGTCTGCGCCTGCCCGTCGGGCTGGATGAAGGTGATCTTGGCCATGAGGCGCTCGCCGCTCCATTGTTGGTTAATTCGAGATCCATCTCGACGCCGCGCACGGGGTCGCAAATCCCACTTGGTTCGTGTTCCCTCGCCCACCTGCAAATATGCCGAAACAGATGCCGGGGTGCGGACCACGCGCGGGGGCAGGATTAGTCGTCACAGACCGCGATTTCAAGCCGGGCGTTGGGGTTGCGAGCCATCCGCCGCACGGACGGTTGCAGGGACGGTTAAAGGGCAAGATCGGGACTCCGAGGTGCAGAAACCGCGCCTCAGCCGTAGGTCGCGGCAATGAAGTCTTCCGCCTCTTTAGCCGCAGCCGTAAGAAGACCCACCGTCTCCTCGACCTTCGCCGGATTGGAGACCCCAAGCGAGTGCTCAGCCTGCTCGGCGATCCGTGCTATCCGCCAGGCGCCGACGGCGCGTCCAGAGCCTTTCAGGGTATGAGCGGCGACCTTCCAGTCCTTCTCCGTGCGCGCAGCACCCAGCGCAGCAATGGTGGCGGGAAGCTGCGCCAGAAACAATTCCAGCACTTCTTTTTCCAACCCCGAATCGCCCAGCGTGTATCGCCGTAGGTGCTTCAAATCGACCGGTGTCGAAGGGGCGGCTTCGGCCTTTCCATAACGCTTCTGCTCTTCGTGGAATGCCGTCGCGGTCATTAAATTGCGCCCCCAGAGTCCAACACTTGGCCACCCGATCGCGCACTCAAGTCCTGATCGGAAAGCGGCCCGGCTGACCGAGATCATCTCATGTCAGAGCTAAATGGCTGTAAATCCAACATGTTGCATTCTTCTGTTTGCAGCAACACTTCGGCAATGCTTGCCGCTACACTTGCGCCAGCAATGGCTCCCTTTTTTTTGCCGGAATGCCGGGCGAAATCTTCAACACGCAACCCGGGGAAAATCTGGTTGCATCACCTAGTCTTATCGCGTTCTCCACGGCGGTGGACTGCCGGGGGAGATATGGAGATTTCTGCTTGGAGCGGGGAGGATAATTGGCCTAATCTTTGGCTCGGGAACGGGACAAGGGTTAGACCTCGAGACCTGATGGGGGCTCGGGGGTGTGAATGCGTTTCGGGGGACGTCGTGTAATGGCATTGCCGCAGGATCCTATGGCCAAACTCATGGCCGTGACCGGCCGGAGTGAGGCCGGCCGGAGTGACGACGCCTTGTCCACCACAGCGGACGAAGCCGACGCGGACGTCAACACCGACACGCCTCCAAGCCTCGGCCCTGCCACGCCGCCGCCGCTCACGGGCAAATCCACCGCCGGCGCAGCAAACGATCTCAGCGAGCCGCCGCCCCGTCGCGTCGCCCGCCGTAGACCCGCCGGACCCGTGCGCAGCAAGATCGCCGCTAACGACGACGTGCCGAGCATCGGTGGTCTGATCTATGCCCTGGAGCAGAAGCCTTCGACCAAGGTGTTCCGCACCGCCGGTATCGCCAGCGCCGCGTGGGCCGTCCTTGGGGGAATCTTCGGAGCCTACACGCTCGCCCCGCAGTGGATGGAGGGCGCAAGCTCCACTTCCATCCTTCTCAGCCCCACGACCTTTACGATCGCGGCGGCCATTCTGGTGCCGATCGCCATCGTCTGGCTGCTGGCGCTTCTCAATTGGCACGTTGCCTCGCTGGCACTGCGCTCTTCTACCATGACCGAAGTTGCGATCCGGCTCGCAGAGCCTGACCGCAACGCCGAGCAGTCGATCGCCAGCCTCGGCCAAGCCGTCCGCCGCCAAGTCTCGTTCATGAACGATGCTGTCAGCCGCGCTCTCGGCCGCGCTGGTGAACTGGAAGCGCTTGTACACAATCAGGTCGCCGATCTTGAACGCTCCTACGAGCAAAACGAGCGTCGCATCCGCGGGCTTATTCAAGAATTGACGGGCGAGCGCCACGCGCTGCTAAATACGTCCACCAGTGTCACCGAGACGCTGCGCTCGCTTGGCACGGAAATCCCGACGCTGATCGAAAAGCTCTCCACTCAACAAGTGACGCTGGCTGGGATAATCAAAGGCGCCGGTGACAACCTGTCTGCGCTCGAAACGTCGCTAGCCTCCTCCACGGGAAGATTTGAAAACGCGCTCGGCACGCGCACGCAGCAACTCCAGACCGTGCTTGAGGATTACACGACGGCCTTCTCCAGCGCCCTTGGCTCGCGTACCGAGCAAATGCGCGTTGCGTTCGACAGCTACATGCAAACGCTCGACACCACGCTCGGCAACCGCACCGAAAATCTGCAAACGGTTTTTGAGGAATATGCCAAAGCGCTGGATACGACGCTGGCAAACCGCGCGCAGGCACTGGACGTGCAGCTCGTCGAGCGTACCAAGTCGCTCGACGACGCCTTCCAGAAGCGGCTGGCGCTATTCGATGAGCAGATCCAGAAGTCGACCTCCGACATCGATCACGCGGTGTCCGAGAAGGCGGCACGACTGACAAGCGCGCTGGAGAGCCATGCCAACTCGTTCCGCGAGACGATCTCCCGCCAGGCGATGGATCTTGACGAGTCCGTCATGAACGGCATCAACTCGGTGCGTCGCACCAGCGAAAACATCACACGTCAGTCGCTGAAAGCCATCGAAGGACTGGCCAGCCAGTCCGATATGCTGAAGTCCGTCTCGGAGAATCTGCTCGGCCAAATCCACGGCGTCACGAATAGGTTCGAGAACCAGGGCCAGACCATCCTCAAAGCGGCCAACGCTCTGGAAGCTGCAAACTTCAAGATCGACGCCACGCTTCAGACGCGCCACAAGGAAATCTCTCGTTCGCTGGACCGCTTGTCGGGGAAGGCCGACGAAATCGGCAAAGTCTTCAACACCTATTCCGACAGCCTCGAAGGCTCGCTCGAATCGATGGAGAGCCGCGCGCGCGCAATCTCTCAGGAGCTGAAACAGGACACCGAAAGCCGCTCGCGCGAGCTGCTCGCGGAGCTGGAACGGGTCAAGACGCTCACCAGCAGCGAAAGCGACCGCACCTTGAACGATCTGAAGAACCGCTTCAGCGACGCTTCGGGTGAAATGACGCGAGAGTTCGCCACGCTGTCTTCTCGGCTCGCAAACGCATCGGAAGAAGCGCGCACTAAGGCCGCCGAGGCGGCTGCACAGCTCGCAGCCGAACAGACACGTATTCGCGAGGAAGCCGCGCGCCTGCCTAATACCACCCGCGAAACCGCGGAAGCGATGCGCCGCGCCCTGCAGGATCAGCTCAAAGCACTCGACCAGCTCAACCAGCTTTCTACCCGCACGAGCGC
This sequence comes from Hyphomicrobiaceae bacterium, assembly GCA_041397645.1. Classification (NCBI taxonomy): domain Bacteria; kingdom Pseudomonadati; phylum Pseudomonadota; class Alphaproteobacteria; order Hyphomicrobiales; family Hyphomicrobiaceae; species Hyphomicrobiaceae bacterium. Next base: position 1,910,245 of record JAWKWE010000004.1, read on the forward strand.
CATGCGCGACGTGATGCCACCTCAGCCCGCCGCCACCGCGCCGACGCCGCCCATTCCGGCAAGCCGCCAGCTGGCAAGCCCGAGCACACCGCCGCCCTCGTCTCCACCGCCGCCGGCACCTGCCCCAACACCGGAGCCAAACTCACGTGGGCGGGCTTCCCAATCGCGAACCGATCGCGAAGGCTGGTCACTGGGCGATCTGTTGGCACGAGCTTCGCACGAGGAAGATGTGCCTGCCGCAAGCCCTCAACCGTTCCAGCTCGATGTCGGCTTGATCTCGCACGCCATCGACGCGGCAACGGCCTCCGCAATCTGGAACCGCTTCCGCTCCGGTCAGCGCAACATCATGGTGCGCTCGATCTACACGCCTGAGACGCGGATCGTATTTGATGAGATCTCACGTCGCATCAAAGCGGATAATGATCTCGCGCAGACGGTTCAGCGCTATCTTTCGGACTTTGAGAGCATCATCAAAGACGCCGACGCGCGCGATCCTTCCGGGCGCATGGCTCATACGCACCTTGTCTCCGACTCCGGCCGCGTCTACCTGTTCCTGGCCCACGCCGCGGGCCGTGCAATCTGATCGCTGGGCCAAAGGCGCGCCGGCCTCAAGCGACTATCGCCGTTACAGAGAAAAGCGCGACCATGCGCCAGCCGATCTCTTCCATCAAAATTACCGCGACCCATGAGAGCTGGCCGCTCAAGGAGGCGTTCACGATCTCACGCGGAGCGAAGACCACTGCGGAGGTCATCCACGTCGGCGCCTCCGATGGCGAATACACTGGCCAGGGCGAGGCCGTGCCGTATCCGCGTTATGGCGAAAGCATCGACGGTGCGCTTGCGGCTTTGCGCACATTGAGCGGACTTTCCACGCGCGAAGAACTCATGACGCTGTTGCCTGCAGGGGCAGCTCGCAATGCTCTTGACTGCGCGCTCTTTGACCTCGAAGCCAAACGAGCGCAGACATCGGCCGCAGCACTTGCAGGCGCCACGAACATGGGCCCCGTTCTCACGGCCTACACGCTGAGCCTGGACACACCGGCTGCCATGGCGGCAAAGGCCCAGAGCGTTCCCCACTTGCCGCTTCTGAAGCTGAAACTTGGAGGCGAAAAAGACGTCGAACGCATGGCCGCCGTGCGACATGCCCGTCCCGATGCACGCATCATCGTCGATGCCAACGAGGCTTGGCCCGTCGAATTGGCCGAACCGCTGTTTGGTGCGGCAAAGGACGCAGGTGTCGAACTCATCGAGCAGCCTTTTGCCGCCGATGCGGACGAAGCACTGCGCAACGTGCAGCGCCTTGTCCCTCTCTGCGCCGACGAAAGCGTGCACACGCGCGCCAATCTACCCCGTCTGTGCGGGCTCTACGACGCCATCAACATCAAGCTCGACAAGGCGGGCGGACTGACCGAAGCCATCGCTTTGAAGCGCGATGCACAAGCCGCTGGCTTCCGCATCATGGTTGGCTCGATGGTGGCAACCTCGCTGGCTGTTGCGCCTGCTATGGTGCTCGCGCAAGGCGCGCAATGGGTCGATCTCGATGGCCCCTTACTTCTCGCGCGTGACCGTGAGCCAGCGATCGCCATCGAGAACGGCATCATGTCCGTGCCCGATCCCGCGCTTTGGGGATGATTGAGATTAGCTCGGCGTGCCAACTTCCTTTTGAACAGCATCGAGGCGCGACGCACACTGTGAACACAGCTGGGCACCTTGCGCATTTTTCGGTGCGGTATCATCCTTCACGGTCGGGCCGCCACATGCCGGGCACATGACATGTGTGCCAAGTTCGACGCCATGCCCCAAGGCAACGCGCTCGTCGAACACAAAGCACTCGCCGCGCCAAAGGCTCTCGCCAGGCGCCACGGTCTCCAAATACTTCAAGATACCACCTTCCAGATGGTACACCTCCTCGAAGCCCTGCGTGAGCATGTAGGCGGACGCCTTCTCACAGCGAATGCCACCGGTGCAAAACATCGCAACACGCTTGTGGCGCGCCGGGTCGAGGTTGTCGCGCACGTAGTCCGGAAACTGGCGGAACGTCCGCGTTCCAGGATCCTGCGCTCCTTCGAAGGTGCCGATCTTGACCTCGTAGGCGTTGCGCGTATCGAGGAGGACAACGTCCTCCTGGCTGATGAGCGCATTCCAGTCCTGCGGCTTGACGTATGTGCCCACCTGCATATTGGGATCGGCCTCAGGACGGCCCAACGTCACGATCTCACGCTTGAGCCGTACCTTTAGACGCGCAAAGGGCTGCTCGAGCGCATAGGATTCCTTGCTCACCAAATCGCAAAAGCGCGGATCAGCACGCAGCCAAGCCAGGAACACGGCAACGCCGGCCTCGGGGCCTGCAACCGTGCCGTTAATACCTTCATTGGCAAGCAGGACAGTGCCCACGATCGAATTGGCGCGGCAAACATCGAGAACCTGCGGCCTGAAAGATGCCGGGTCTTCGATTGAGACGAATTTGTAGAATGCGGTGACTGTGTATCTCATGGTTCGCCAATAATCCCGGCCCGAGGGCCCATCGGTCAAGCCGGTGCGCGCTGGCGTGGCGTCGCATCACGGGTAACAGCAGGCGCATCGGCGTCCGGCTCTGTAGGACTAAACAGCACCTCGCCCTGCCATTCGCGCTTGAGCACCAGTGCTCCGGCGAGCGCAACAAGCGCGATGACCGCCATGGCGGCATAGGCCGGCCCGCTGCCCCAATTGGTCAGGAATGCGCCGGACGCCAGCGTTGCAAGCCCCATGGCGACCCCTGAAGCGATGGTCGCATAGAGCGCCTGCGCGCTGCCCTGCATCGACGGCGGCACCGCCTGAGCGATGAAGTAAATGGCGCCGATGTGGGTCCCCGCGTAGGTCAGCGCGTGCAGCGCCTGAAGCGGCACGAGCACACTCAAGGGCGGATCAAACGCCATCACAACCCAGCGAACAATCGAAACGCCTGCGCCTGCGATCAGGAAGTTCGCTGCGCCATAGCGCGCCAGCAGCGGAGCTGAGACGGCAAACAGACCGACCTCGGCAAGCACCGCCACCGCCCATAGCGCGCCTCCCATACCGGCGGACAGTCCCTGCCCCTGCCAGATGAGCGTGCCATAGGTCAGCATGGTGGCGTGGGCAGCTTGAGAGCCCCCAGCGGCGATGAGAAACGCTGCAAACACCTTTGAGCCGAGAAGCTGGCGCGGTTCGCTTACATGCCACAACGGCGCCTGCGCTCGGATGCTTGCGGGCGGTGGATTGCGAACCGGCAGGACTGGAAGCAGGTGTGCAGCAACTACCGTCAGCGCGCACCCGAACGCGACTAGCCAAACACCAGCGCCCGCACCGAGCCGATCCATCAGCAGGCCGCCCAAGAAACTCGCCGCGATGAATGTCAGCGATCCCCAAAGCCGCGTGCGCCCATAATCGAGCCCACTTTCGCGCACGCCGCGCACGGCAATCGTCTCCGCGAGCGGCATCATACTGGAGTTGGCGATAACCAACGGCGCGACCAACAGCAGGACCGTCCAGAAATGCGACGCCTGCGATAGAGCCAGGACACTGAGCAGCGCGAGCCAGGCAAGCATGATCATGTAACGGCGATGGCAATCCCTGCGATCCGCCGACAGTGCCAACGTCGGCGTCACCAGCACGCGCAGAAAGAACGGCACAGCCAGGATCGCGGAGATTTCCCCGGCGCTCAAACCACGCGAGGCCAGCCAGACCGGCGTGAAAGGCACATGCATGCCCAGGATGACGAACAGCGCGCCGTAGAACACGGAGATCCGGATCGAGAGACCGCGGATTGCCGTGCGCGCTTCTTCGCCCTGGCTCGACGCCTTTCCTTGTCCCTGTCCCATCAGATCCTGTTGCTCCGCCGCAGTCTGCTCAATGGAGCAAACCGGCACGCCCCTCAATAGCCCGGCATGGTGCCACAAGGACTCAGTTTGGGCGTTCCGCGACGCATTTGGCCCCTATCCCATGGCCGCAAGAGCAGCGAATCGCGTATGCATTTCCAATGCTGTGGATAAAATTGGCCCAATGACCCATCCTTCCGCGAACCGAGCCCCCGATACCGACGATGAGTATCGCGCCATCGAGGCAGCGCTGCTTGAAACGGCGCGCGGGCGATGGTTTCTGGCTGAGCACGGCCGTCGTGCACGCCGCCTCGACAGCGCAATGCTGGAAGATGCCATCGGGCGCCTGCAGACTTCGTTGCGCCAGCCGCCTGCCCTGCTCGATCAATTGCAGCACGAGTTGCAGGACTTGAAGACGCAGATCTCGTCGTTTCGCGAACAGATGACGGCACGGCCGAGCGGACCATTGCCGACGCCAACAGCAGAGGAAGGCGCCGCTTCCCGAATGATCTTGCAGACCGCCGAAGACCTGCATGAGGTCGCTTGGTCGTTGCAGGCCAATCCATTCGATCCCAAGGGTTGCGAGCAGATCGCACGCAACGCTGCTCGTCTCTACACGCTGAGCCAGGATCAGGCCGCACACGCGGGCCGGACTCTTGCGGTGGTCGAAGCCCTGGAAAGCGCCATTGGGCGCATCAACGCGGTCCTCGACACGGTCAAATACGAGCGAGCCGTCGATGGCGGCGAAGCTGCCGAGTAGCCCTGTCGCGCACGCCCCTTAGCGCAAATTCAAGTGATGCTTTCGGACCTGCCGACCTCCCATTTCGGCCATATGCTCTTGCCCACACGTCCTTGGGCACGGCTCAGCTTCCGCAGCGGGTAACGAAAATGGCCGGACACCAAGGTCCGGCCATTTATTAAGTTATCGGCGATTGGCTCTAGTGCATCCAATTGCTGTTCAGCAGCCAATCCAGCTTCGTGCGCAAGCCAACCGACACGATATCGGCGCTTGACTCCACTTCGCCAACCAGAAGTGTAGAGCCGCCCGGTCCAAGACCAACGCCCTGCACGGTCGTCGCATCCTGGCCCCACAGATGCGCATACGCCACGTCGATGGTCATCCATTGATTGTATTCGTAGGAGGCACCCGCCGACAGCCAGAAGCGATCGCTATCAGGCACTCGAACGGTGCGTCCTTCGGCGGATTGAATGGGAGACTTCTCCCAAGCCAAGCCGCCACGCAGCGTCAACTGTTCGTTATATTTGTGCTCAAGACCAGCCGAGAACATCCAGCCGTCTTCCCAATTGAGAGGGAGTGCAGGTTGCAGCGGCACACCCGAAGCAGGACAGTACGTCCCAGCACCGTCACAGAATACTTCGAGCTGAGACAAGCGGCTCCAGTTCGTCCACTCGACTGAGCCGAGCAGCGTCCACGACGGCGTCAGATCCTGTCGCAAGCTGAGAGTGACGACCTCTGGCAGATCGAGACCTGCCGATACGTTGTCCACGCCGGGCAATCCGGAAACGTGAAAGGTGCCATCGAGATTGTGATCGAGGCCAGAGCGGAAGCCGAGGCCGATGGACGTGCCGTCGGCGGGCGTGAGCAGGATGCCGGCCGTAAAGCCGAACGCGACGTCATCACCTTTGACCGCGGACGTCGGCCCATAGGGCGAGCCAACGGCTTGCCGCAGCTGGGCGTCGATATATTGGATCTGGACACCTGCACCGATTATGACGCCAGGCGCTAATCGATAGGCAGCAGTGGGCGTGAAATTGTAGGTCACAATCCGCGACTCGCGCGCGAGCTGCGCTCCGTCCCAGCTAAAGTTGCTGTCGGTCGTCAGGCCAAATGCAACATTGGCACCCAGGCCGAGAACAAGTTGATCATTCACCTGAAGGCTATAGTAGCTCGCGGGCAAAAGAGCCGTATCGCCGATGTCGCCGCTCGAACGGCTCGATCCGGCCCCGTACAGCGCGCCACCGGTGGCCGTGATTTCAGTATCCGGCATAATGAGCGAATAGTTTGAACTGCCGTTGAAACCATCGAACTGACCAGCAGCCGCCGGGTTCCAGAACATCGAGCTAAGCGCACCGCCAGCAGCCGTGCCGGCAAACGCCGTACCCAAAAAATAGGTCGATTGCTCGTGAGGCGCGAAGCCCCCGGCCTCGGCGGAAGCTATTCCGGCGCTAAGCGCAAGCGCCACCGCCGTACCGCCAAGCGCGCATCGCTGGATCAATCCGATCGCCATTGAGTGCCCCCTGCCCTCAAACCCAGCGTCCGCATACGCTTTGGGCTATTCGTGCTCATTCTCTGAGCTGCAATCTTACCCTTCATGAGGGTTATCACTCAATGTACGTCCTGCGGTTTCCCCCCGGTTCCAAGCAGATTTGTGACAGTTGTGGTCTGCTAGCAACGTACGGTTTGGAGCTTCAGCCAACAAAAAACCGGTCCGTCGGATGACGGACCGGTTTTTGCCAAGCTCAGCTCCAGTATCCCTCGAAACGAGCTTAGCACTCCCCCCGGAGAACAACGTGATCAGGTGATCACTTCGGGGCGAAACATTGCTTATCGAAGTCTGCCTGACAAGTAGACAATGCTTCGATTATGCCAATGGTGGGCCTTAGATGCTCACTCGCAACACCGCTTCCGCATTAGCTCAATAAAATCATTGGGCTTCCGATTTATTCCTCTTTCGGCACTCGAGCGAAAAGATGATCCACAGGACCGTGGCCGCGCCCAATGTTCATGTGCGCGCCCGAATTCAGCGCATCCCACAGATATTGCTTGGCTTGTTCGGCTGCCTTTACGAGCCCGACGCCTGCCGCCAAGCGCGCCGTGAGAGCCGCAGCAAGCGTGCAACCGGTGCCATGCGTGTTCTTCGTCTCGATGCGGGGATGCGAAAATACCGTCACGTTATTCGCAGTTGCGAGATAATCGACGGCCTCCGCGCCGCTTCCGTGTCCGCCTTTCAGAAACACCGACCGACACCCCAATTTGAGAAGTGCAGCCGCCTGACGCCGTGCCTCGGCTTCTGATTCGGCAACAGGACACTCCAGCAGACGGGCCGCCTCATCGAGGTTTGGCGTGATGACGGCTGCGAGCGGGATGAGCACTTTGCGCACGGCGTCGATGGCGGCAGGCTCAAGAAGCACGTCACCGCTGGTCGCCACCATGACGGGATCGACAACGAGCGGCTTTAATCCGGATCGCTCAACAAGTTCCGCCACCGTGAGGACGGTCTCCTCGTCGCCGAGCATACCGGTCTTGGCGGCGGCCACGTCAAGGTCGCTGACAACCGCTTCATACTGGGCGCGAATGAATGCAGCGGGAACCTTCATGACGCCCGTGACGCCCATCGTATTCTGGGCGGTTAGGGCTGTAATAATGCTCGCACCGTACACGCCGAGCGCGGAAAAGGTTTTCAGGTCGGCCTGTATGCCTGCGCCACCCGAAGGATCTGATCCTGCAATCGTCATGGCGATGGGGCGACTGGTGGTCGTCATGCGCTCGCTCGCGTTTGAATCGGACTTGCTCGCCGCTATTGGCCGCTCTGGCCGTGGCGCAGGATTTCTGCCGGCAGATTGTCGGGGGTCGCCCAACGCTCGATACCTGCAAGACCTGGGAATGTATCCAGCATCCATTGTCCCAGCCAGTTCTGACCGCCCAGCAGGAACAGCAGACCGGTTGCGATCAGCAGAACTCCCATTACCTTTTCCAGCGTTCCAAAGTGCCGTTTGAAACGCTTCATGAAGCCGAGGAACGGACCGATGGCGACGGCGGCCAGAATGAAGGGAACGCCAAGCCCCAGCGAATAGACCAGCAGCAATCGCACGCCTTCGCTCATGCTGCCTTCATTAGCGGCGAGCGTCAGCACCGTTGCCAGGATCGGCCCGATGCACGGCGTCCACCCAAAGGCGAACGCAAGGCCCATGACATAAGCGCCGAGTAGCGACGCGCCATCCCTGTGTGTCTCGATGCGCGCTTCCTTGTAAAGCAGCGGGATGCGCAGAATGCCAAGGAAGTGAAAGCCAAATAGTATGATCACCGCGCCTGCCGCCATACCGAGCGGCCCGCGATAAGCCTGGATGAGTTGCCCAAAGGCGGATGCGCCAGCTCCCAGCGCCACGAACACGGTGGTGAAGCCGGCAACGAAAAAGACCGCCGCCATCACAACCTTGCGCCAGACCCGTTCATCGACGCCGTCGCTGCTGGCTAACTCATCGAACGTCGTGCCGCCGATGTAGCTTAGATAGGGCGGCACGAGCGGCAGCACGCACGGCGACAGAAAGCTCACCAGCCCGGCGAGGGCTACGCCCAAATAGATATGTGCGTCGGCAAACATGAGCGCTCCGAGAAATCTGGGGTCGGGCGTTACCGCGTCAATGCGGCGACACCGGGAAGCTCGCGACCTTCCAGCCATTCAAGGAAGGCACCACCAGCGGTCGAGACGTAAGTGAAATCCTGTGTGACGCCGGCGGCGTTCAATGCAGCAACGGTATCGCCGCCACCCGCCACCGAGACCATCTTTCCAGCCTTAGTCAATTCCGCAACCTTCTTGGCTACCTCAAAGGTGCCTGTTGCGAATTTGCGGATTTCGAACGCGCCCATCGGACCATTCCACAACACGGTATGGCAGCCTTCCAGTACCTTGTTGACGTTGGCGATGCTCTCAGGCCCGACGTCGAGGATCATCTTGTCGAAGGGCACTTTGTGGATCGACACGATCTGGGTTTCGACATCTTCGGCAAAGGCATCTGCCACGACCGCGTCAAGCGGAAGGATCAATTCGCAGTTCTTCTGCTTGGCCTCTGCCATGATCTCGCGCGCCGTTGCATGAAATTCCGGCTCGGTGATCGATTGCCCCGTCATGCGGCCCATCGATTGCAGAAACGTGTTCGCCATTCCGCCGCCGATGATCAGCTTATCCACCTTCGCCACGAGGTTCGTCAGCACCTCGATCTTGGTGGAGACCTTCATACCGCCCACGACGGCAGCCACCGGACGCTGCGGCTTTTCAAGCGCGGTGCGCAGCGCGTTGATCTCTTCCATCAGCAATGGCCCTGCGTAGGACGGCAGGTGATGGGTCAAGCCCTCCGTAGAGGCGTGGGCGCGGTGGGCGCAGGAAAAGGCATCGCCGACGAAAATGTCACCAAGCTTGGCAAGCTGCGTTGCGAACGCGGCGTCGTTCTTCTCCTCTCCTTTGTGAAAGCGCAGGTTCTCGAGAACCGCGATCCCACCGTCCTTGAGACCGGCGATTGTGCGAGCAGCAGTTTCTCCTACGCAATCATCTGCAAAGGTGACCGGCGATCCCAACAGATTGCCCAGCGCATCGGCCACCGGCTTGAGAGAAAATTGCGCTTCGGGTCCACTCTTGGGCCGCCCGAAATGCGAGATTACAATAACCTTGGCGCCGCGCTCGCTGAGGTTCTTGAGACCCGGCACCAGGCGTTCCAATCGCGTTGCGTCCGTTACCTTGGCATCCTTCACCGGCACGTTGAGATCGGCGCGGACAAGAACCCGCTTGCCCTTCAGGTCTATACCTTCGGTGGTCTTGAGCTTATCCAGATTCATCGCGGTGTCTTCTTTCGATTATGACCTCGTCCGCCGTGCCATGATGCGGCGCCGCACTCAATCACGCTTTAGATGCAGACGATCGTTTTCGTGTCCTGCTCTCGCCCACACTCATGCTTTTGCCGACGCGATGGTCGCGCGCGCCACGTTCGCCACGTTGTCTGCCGTCAATCCAAAGTGCGCAAACAGCTTCGCTGCGGGTGCGGAAGCGCCGAAATCCGACAGGCCGACAAACGCATCCTTCTTTCGCAGCCATTGATGCCAGCCGTGCGACACGGCTGCCTCGACGGCCACACGCGGAGCGTCGCCCAGCACGGACAATTCGTAAGCCTCGTCTTGGGCAGCGAATAATTCAAACGACGGCATTGACACGACTGCCGCCTTGATCCCCTGGGCAGCGAGCTTGTCGGCGGCCTCAACGGCAAGGCCCACCTCCGACCCCGTCGCAATCAGCGTCACATCGCGCGGGCCATCTGTCTCGCGCAGAACATAGGCGCCCTTGGCGGAACGGTTCTCGGCTTCTGCCATCGTCCGCAAGTTCGGCACCGCTTGGCGCGACAGCGCTAGAACGGAGGGACGATCGGTTGCCGCCAGAGCCAGCTCCCAGCACTCCGCCGTCTCTTGCGCGTCGGCCGGGCGAAACACGTTTAGGTTCGGCATGGCGCGCAGAGCTGCCAGATGCTCGATCGGCTGATGGGTTGGCCCATCTTCGCCAAGGCCGATGGAATCGTGCGTCATCACGTAGATCACCCGCTGCTTCATCAGCGCGGCAAGACGGATCGAGGGACGACAATAATCTGTGAAGACAAGGAACGTCGCGCCGTAGGGAATGAACGATCCCGATAGCGCAATGCCATTCATGGCGGCGGCCATACCGTGTTCACGCACGCCATAGTGCATATAGTTGCCGGCAAAGTTGCCGGGCGATACTGCCGTATGGCTCTTGGTGCGCGTCCCGTTGGACGGCGTGAGATCCGCCGAACCGCCAAGCAACTCGGGGAGCGCCGGCACCAGCTTTTCGAGCGTCATCTGCGACCACACGCGGGTCGCACGTTTGGCCGTGTCGGCAGCGAACTCGGTCTTGGCTTGAGCTATCACAGCCTGCGCTGCCTTCGCGACGTCGCGTCCTTTGATCAGCGTCTTGGTCGCCGCATCGGCCTTGTCATAGCGGGACTTCCACTCCGCATTGACCGTAGCGCCGCGTGCGCCGGCAGCACGCCATGCGCTCAGGATGTTCTCCGGAACCTCGAACGGCGGAAAGGGCCAGCCAAGTTTCTCGCGCGCACCTGTGATTTCCTGTGCACCGAGCGGCTCGCCATGGGCTGAAGACTTGCCCGCCTTATTGGGCGCGCCGTAGCCGATGGTGGTCTTGCACGCAATCAGCCAGGGCTTTGAGGAATCGTTACTGGCCTTTTCAAGCGCAGCAGCAACGGCGGCGGCGTCCTGGCCATCGACGCGGATCGTATTCCAGCCCGACGCGGCGAAACGCGCCAGCTGATCGTCGGACTCCGACAACGTCGTCGCGCCATCGATGGTAATCGAATTGTCGTCCCACAGCACAATGAGCTTGCCGAGCTTTAAATGGCCCGCGAGCGAAATTGCTTCCTGACTGATGCCTTCCATGAGGCAACCGTCACCGGCAATCGTATAAGTGTGATAGTCGACCAGATCGTCGCCGCAGCGCGCAGCCAACAGCCGCTCCGACAATGCCATACCGACCGCATTGGCGATGCCCTGACCGAGCGGCCCCGTGGTCGTCTCGATACCCGGCGCATGGCCGTATTCGGGATGGCCCGCCGTCTTGGATCCAAGCTGGCGGAAATTCTTCAGCTCCTCAATCGTCATTCCCGGATAGCCGGTGAGATAGAGCAGCGAATACAGCAGCATCGAACCGTGCCCCGCCGACAGCACAAAGCGGTCACGGTTGGCCCAGGTAGGATCGGAAGCATCGAACTTGAGGAACTGCGTGAACAGAACCGAGGCAACGTCGGCCATGCCCAGCGGCATACCGGGATGTCCTGAGTTGGCCTGCTGCACGCCGTCCATCGACAACGCACGAATGGCATTCGCCATGTCCTTCAGGCTGACCTGCCCCGCAGGCTCGCTCGTGCCGTATTTGCTCATAAGACCCCAAAGATAAACGAAGCTTGGCGCGTCTGGTTGGCCAGCGCGCCGTTAAAAGTCGAGGGGACATTTACCGGTCCGGGAGGGGCGCGTCTATGGTCCCGCCGGTGATAGCAACAGATTGGCGCACCTCGGCGGCCTTACACGCTTGACGGGAAAGCCTCTTTGCCGGCTTCGCAACTGCAAAGCAGGTCTGTCTGCACCCAATCCTACGCTTTCGGGCACGCGTGCTCCGCGCTTGGCGGCGGCTCTTTTGGGAGGGCCTCAGGTCGGCGCGGGTCGCTTCGTTTTCGCCTCAGCCTCAGCCTTGGCCAGTTTTGCCTCCTCGGCGGCGTCCTCGCGCAGCAATTGCTCCAAGGTTGCAGCATCGCTGCGGGCCTTCTGTTGGAGCTTCTCGATATCCGAAGCGAGGGAATAGTCGTCGAACAGGCGGCGCTCGTCGTGGGTGCGAAAGGTCTTGACGATACGGTCCGCCGACCGGTCAGAATATCCAAGCCCCTTCAGCAACTGGAGCGTAATGTCCAGCGCGGACAAGAATGTCTCGCGGCGCAAGTTGCGAATGCCCAGGTCCAGGAGCCTATGGGCGTGAGCACGGTCTCGCGCACGGGCATAGATCGGCACATGCGGGTAATTGCGCTGTACGAACTCAGCGATGCGCAACGAAGCCTCAACATCGTCGATGGCCAACACGAATGCGCGCGCCTTGCCGATCTGTGCTGCTGCCAGAACCTCAGGGCGGCTGGCGTCGCCATAAAACGCCTGCGAGCCGAACCGGCGCACAAGCTCTACCTGCTCCAAAGACTTTTCGAGCGCGGTGAACGGGATGGACTTGGCGCGTAGAATGCGCGCGATGATTTGCCCGAAGCGGCCAAACCCGGCGATCACCACATGCGCTTCCTGATCGGGCATGGTGTCGTAGGCGCGGGTCTGGGCGGAAATCGGCTTGCCGAACAGCATTCGTTCCAAGGCCAGAAGCAGTGGCGTCAAAACCATCGACAACGTAATGGTGACAGCGAGAAGTTCGGCTGCTCCGGGCCGCAATACGCCGCCGGCCTGGCCCGCCGACAGCAACACGAAGGCGAATTCGCCGCCTTGCGCCAAAGCCAACGCCAGACGTCGTGAAGGTCCCGCCTCCAACCCTTGCCAACGCCCCAGCCCAAACAAGATGACCGCCTTTATTGCCATCAGGAGCAGCGTCAGCCCGACGATGGCTGCAGGGCGTGAAAGCAATAGACCCAGGTTGAGCGACATGCCGATAGCGGTAAAGAACATGCCCAGCAACAGCCCTTCAAAGGGCGCGATATCGGCCTCCAGCTGATGACGGTAGATACTCTCGGCCAGCAGCGCGCCTGCGATGAACGATCCGAGCGAGGCCGATAATCCTGCTTGTTGCATGACGAGTGCAACGCCGACGACGACGAGCAACGCCGCAGCCGTCATCGCCTCTGGTACCTTCGAGAGCGCAACAACGCGCAGCAATGCGTTGATCACGTAGCGACCAATAACGATCACAAGTACGATGGTGGCGAGCGCCTTGCCGAACGCCAACAGATTGATCTCAGCTTCGCCCACTCCGCCTTCTACGACGCTCAAAGCGAAAAACGGCGTCAACGCGATAAGCGGAATGGCGGCGATATCCTGAAAAAGAAGGACTGCAAAACCGAGGCGTCCGTGACGGGTCGCAAGTTCTCCGTTTTCCTCCATCACCTGAAGGGCGAAAGCTGTCGAAGATAGCGCCAACGCCGAGCCTGCAAACAGCGCTGGCTTCCAACTGCTCCCCAGCGCAATTCCGATCAGAGCGAGCACGAACGCCGTCAAGAATACCTGCACAGCGCCAAGCCCGAAGATCGCCTGCCGCATGGCCCACAGACGCTTGGGGCGAAGCTCAAGACCAATGAGAAACAGCAGCATGACGACGCCAAAATCGGCGACTTCGCGCAGTTCCTTGGCATCGTGCGCGTTGAAGACCTGGCCTAGTCCGAAAGGTCCGAGCAAAACGCCTGCCCCCAGGTAGCCCAGCACCGCCGCCATACCCAGCGCACGCGCCAGTGTTGCTGCGACCACCAACGCCGTGAGCATGATCGCAATCTGTGTCAAATCCATCGTAATCCCTCAGAGCGGCCCGCGCCGCTTGCTAAGAAATAACGGCAGTCTGCAGCAATCCAAAGCCCCTTCGCTCGCGTGTCATTGGCGCGCCGACACCGGATCTAGAAACATAGCGGTCTTTTGATATTTACTTCGATGCGACCCACCGCCCTTAGTCCCACCGAGACGGTAACGAAGACTGAAGAGCAATCCGTTCGTCCCGTTGCCTGCGTTCCGAAAATCCGGTTCAATTTGCTTTTGCTCTCAACGAAGCATTCGGGCCAGTTCGGCATCGAATGCTGAAGATTAGGACGACCCGATGGACGTGGCACGTCCTTGGAAAACAGTTTGGATCACTGGAGCCAGCTCCGGCATCGGCCGCGAGCTGGCGTTGCGGCTTGCCCAGCGCGGCGTCACGGTGGCAGCAACAGCGCGCTCGGTCGAGAAGCTGCAAGAGCTGCAAGCGCAAAACCCTCTCATCAAGCCCTATCCCGGCGACGTCACCGATGCCGCTGGGATCGCGGCCACCTTTGCTACCATTGAAAAAGATCTCGGGCCCGTGGATCTTGCGGTACTCAACGCCGGCATTTGGAAGGGCATGCTGATCTCCGATTTTTCCGCTGAGCGCGGCAAGCAGACCATGGCGGTCAACTATTTCGGCGTGCTGCATGCGCTCGAACCTGCGATGGCATCCTTCGTCGCACGAGGGCGTGGGCATCTTGCAATCGTTTCGTCGGTCGCCGGTTTCAGAGGCATGATGAAAGGCGCCGCGTATGCGCCGACGAAGTCCGCTCTCATTTCGTTGTGCGAGTCGCTTTATCCGCACCTGATGCGCAAAGGCGTGCAACTCACGCTCATCAATCCGGGCTACATCGAAACGCCGATGACTGCATCCGGAAACTGGCCCAAGCCCTTCATCATCCCAGTCGAGCAGGCCGCCAAAACGATCTTATCGGGGCTAGCCAAGGGCAAGTACGAGATCGTGTTCCCCTGGCGCATGGCACTCGTTATGAAGTCGCTGCGCATCCTGCCGAACTGGGCGTTCTTTCGCCTCATCAACATCGGCATCAATCGCGGCGGCACGGGTGAACCGCCGACGACATCGCAACTCTGACGCACCGCGCGGTTCGCACACGCATCTCGACAGCGATCTCAAGAATTCGGAAATAATCCTTCACGTTGCGCTAACCTTAACGCGTTCTTAACCAAGGTTGCTGCATCCTCAACTCATGCCGGCGCTTGAGGGAACAGAAGCCAACACTCTCCCACCCTCACAGCCCGGTAGAATGCAAGAGCGAAGTATCGTCACCCATTTTTTGTTCTAGCGTACCGAGGTGGTCCGATGACTTACGAAGCACTCTCCCGTGCACTTGCCTACGTCTCCTGCCTAACGAGCATGACACTGTTCGCCACGTCGATGGCCATAGCGGCGGTCAACGTGGGAAGCCTCAGCCCGCCCGGGGCCTGCGGATCCAACGTCTGTACTGCGCTTGTGGTGCAAACCGAAGATCTCAGTCCCGTCTCGGCAAATGGTTCCCACATTGAAGCGGTCGCAACAGCACTCTGGCAGAAGAAGATCTAACGAGAGGATCTGACGACGTAAGCGGCTTTCACATCGATGCGCGCACATCGCTCAGAAAGCCGATCCACGAAAGCGCTTCTCGTGTTTTGAAGGAAAATAGTCCGGCCGCACTCACCGGGCTCTAGACTAAAAAACACGGCAAGCATCCGGTAAGGAGCGCGGGGTAGCTAACCCGCGCTCTTTCCATTTTAGGCAACCGATGGCAGTTTCTTGACGACGCGATCGACCGCCTGAAGCTCGCGCACGAGCTGCGCAAAATCCTTCAGCGGCACCATGTTGGGCCCGTCCGATGGCGCGTTGTCGGGATCTTGATGTGTCTCGATGAAAAGTCCCGCGACGCCGACGGCCACGGCCGCGCGCGCCAGAACCGGCACAAAGCGTCGGTCGCCTCCCGACGACGTTCCTTGCCCGCCGGGTTGCTGAACCGCATGCGTTGCATCGAAGATGACCGGCGCTCCGGTCTCCGCCATCTGCGGCAAGCCCCGCATGTCGACCACGAGCGTGTTGTAACCAAAGCTCGAGCCGCGCTCGGTGACCAGCACATTCGGATTGCCGCTTCCGGTCACCTTGGCGACGACGTTCTTCATATCCCACGGCGCGAGGAACTGACCCTTCTTGATCTTGACCACGCGCCCTGTATTGGCCGCTGCGATCAGCAGATCCGTCTGGCGACAGAGGAACGCGGGGATCTGCAGGATGTCGACAACCTCGGCGACGGGCGCGCACTGGCCCACCTCATGCACGTCGGTGACGACGGGGAGGCCGAGGCTCTCGCGAATTTCGGCAAATACAGGAAGCGCGCCCTTGAGGCCGATACCCCGTTTGCCAGTCAGGGACGTGCGGTTTGCCTTGTCGAAGGATGCCTTGAAGACCAGGCCGCATCCGAGCCCCGCAGCGATCTCTTTGAGAGCGCTCGCCATCTCCATGGCATGTGCCCGGCTTTCCATCTGGCAAGGGCCTGCGAGCAAGGCAATTGGCAGATCGTTGCCAAAGACGACTTCGCCCGCCCTAACGTGAGCGTTCGGCTTAATCTCGGCTTTCGACGGTGAAGACACTGGTTTGTTCATGCAGGTCTTATAGACCGGGGACGGGAACGACGCGAGAGCGAGAGATGGAGCATTGGGTTGACCGCTCGCCGCATCCAGCATGCCAGAAAATAAAAACGGCGGCTAAAGAGCCGCCGTTTAAAGAACCAATCGGTTCGAAATCGTTAGATAACGTCGATCTCGGCCGGGAGGTAGCTCGTGACCTCAAGACCAACTTCCTGCTCGCGAACTTCCGGCTTCATCCAGGTCTTCATGATGTATCTCCTCCAAGAAATCTCTGACAGGGCACCGCCTGTTGACTAGTTACTTAGCGGTGTCTGCTGAAAATGACCAATCGAATTTCGATCGCGAAAGGCAAACTTTTTGTGATCGGTTCGCGGCATTGTTATACCGTTACATCAATGACTTATTCGTATTGGCGCGAGAGACAAGGCGTGTTCTGATAGACGCCATTAAACCCCTCTCCGCGCTATCGAATTCAGTTTTATATGTGCCCCAACCGGCGCGGTTGTTAGGCCCTCTACCGGTAAATTTTCAGCCCGCCGAAAGGGCGAAGGTCTTCACATTCCCGCCATGGTATAGTTCGTTCGTCTGAGGCTGGACCATTTGAGTCCTGCTACACGATAACAACCACTGGGGAAGCACATGGAACAATTCGCTTGGCTACAGCCTGTCCTGATAGCCGCCGCCGTCGTTTTCGTCCTCGATTTGATCGGGAATCTGTTGTCGTTCTCGAATCGCTTCATGAACGCTCTTGTCACTGCGCTCGTGTTCGCAGTGCTGTTTGGAGGCCTGATCCACTTTGGCATCGTACAGCTTGACGTGAAGACGGTACCGATGCCTGCCGCAACGGAGGCACCCGCTACAGCGCCAGCACCGGCTCAATAGACATCGGTCCCAAGGAATTTGAAGATCAGTAATTGGATCCGCGCGATCTTAATCGGTCGTGCGGACCATTTCATTTATGAGCCTCAGCGCAGCCTTTGCGCGTCAAGACCTTCTCGATCATCTGGACTTGCGTGCGCTGTGGCTCAGGCAAACCCTGAGCACCATCAGATGCCGGTTTGCAGGAGTTTGATTGCGAGCTGCCGGCCGTGCAAAAGCCGAACTCAGCAAAATAGCCGTCGCGGCGTTCTACAAGTTCCCCGCACGTCAGGCTGTCGTAGCCCATGGCATAAGCCGAGGTGCTGACGCAAATCAGCCAGCCCAAAGTCATGAAGGCGTTTCGCAACAGGATCATCTCAAGACTCCACTACCTCTGGAAACCGCATCCGTGTGGACGTTGCCTTAAGACTGAATTCGCAGCAATCGCCTCGAACGTTACGGCCGCGGTATTGCTACTCGCGCGGTCGTCCGAGGCAAACTGATTGGAAGCTCTTGAAATTAAGCGACGACCTTTTTCGCCACGACCTTACCGCCTTGACGTTGAGCGCCTGCTCGACGTTGCGGCGACAGAAGCGAGCGGATCTCAGCCATCTCCGAGGGAGTCAGGCGGAAGCGTCGTTTGCGCCAAAATTGCCAGCACGGTGTCAACTCGATCCAGTGCGCACCGTAGTAGTCGTAATACATACGGATGCGATCGCCCGCGCCGATCCGGGTCCAGATAAGAGCCTGCTGTTCGGCGTGATCTAGCTTCGACGACACGGTTCTCACCCACTGGTTCGAGATCGTCAGACAAAACTGCTGTTAGTCCCGGAGTAGCGCCAAAGGGTTAACAACGAGTAACGACGTGTCGTGGAATGAGACGTCGGCGCTGTACAGGTGCATCTGAGCGCCAGACCCGCCCCCTCGCCGCGTTTGAACCTCTCCCCTCAGCGACGCGACTGACGTTGCATGTTCCAGCCGGAACAGCGCGCGCACGGCCACCATGCGAGGTGTGGCCGGATCGGATTACAACCTATGAAAGGACTTCAGATGGCCCTTATTCGTACCGTCGCCCGGCGCGCCGCCGGGCTGGGCGTGCTTGCTGCCGCCACAGCTCTCCTTGCCATCCCAACGACGTCAGCGCGCGCCGCGGATGCCTCTCCGCTTGGTGTTTGGGTTGACAACACGGGGCGTGGCGCCGTCGAGATCAAACCGTGTGGCGGTAATTCGCTATGTGGACATGTCGTATGGGTTCGCAGCGCCAAGGATCAAAGCGGCTGCGGTCGCCAGATTATTGGTGCGGCGCGGCCCATTGGACGCGGCAAGTACCAGGGCTGGATCTATTCACCCGAGAAGGGCAAACGATTCGACGTAGAATTTGCACCTTCCAGTGGGGGTAAGCTCCGCGTTACGGGCTTTGCCGGCATCCGCCTATTTTCGCAAACCATGTACTGGACGCGCGCGGCTGATGACCTTGTCCGGTGCGGCAGCACACAGGAGGCAAAGACAACGACGCCGGCACCTGTCGAGGTGAAGGCCAAGGCAGCGCCTCAAAAACTCGCAGCCTCCGCCAAGTCCGAGACCGCACAAGCTAAAAAGCAGACGGCCAATACTGCCCCGTCCAAAGTCTCGGACAAGTCAGAAGACGCCACCGCCTCGGCACCTGCGCCAAGTGCTGCTCCGCCCAAGAAGACGGCAGCGGTAGAGAACTCCTCGGATATCGATAGTGCCGCTGACGAACAGGATGCCCCTGCCGCCAACTCTGCGGCCGACGATCAAAGTACTGAAGAGGATGTGGCCGATGGCGGATCTGACGTAGGAGGATCGGATCTGTCCAATCTCAACCTTGGCGGACTCAAGCTCGACAAGGTCATCTCGCGTGCAGACGGCAAGTGCAAACTCGACCTACCGTGGGTCAAGATCCGCTTCGACTGCAAGGATCTTTGATTGCTCACGTCAATTAAGCGATGCGAACCAGCTTGCGAGCCGGCCCTGAACGAGGGTCGGCTCGCGTGTTCTCCGTGAGGTCAGAAGGGCAGGAAAATGGACGAGTCCAGCTGTCGTCCTTTGGTCTCCGGGTGTTTTGGCTTGTATTCCTTTGGCTTGGCTTCGGCCCGCGGGGGAGCTGCGACCGGAGCCTTGCCCGGCTGTTCAGAGCCTGCCTGTTCCGATGCCTCTTGATCGAGGCTCACGGCTTGCGCGGCTGGCTTTGGCGATGCAGCCGGAGCGGCAGTCTTTGGTGATGCAGCTGCTGGGGCGGCGGCCTTCTTTGGCACAACTGGCGCTGCCGTAACGGCGAGAGACCGCTTGGCTTCTGTCGAGGGAATGGCAACGCCCGCTAAAGCATCCTTCAAATTGCGCGCCGCTTGATGGGCTTGCTCCAGCGTCTTGTTGGCGGCAGCCAACTCACCGGAAAGCCTTTGCACTTCGGCGCGCGCTGCGTCGCGCTCGGCTACGGCGTGCTCGGCTTCGGACAGCGATTTGCGCGCGGCGGCCAATTCGCCGGACATTTTTTCCAAGCCCGCGCGCGCCGTATCACGCTCCTGGGCTGCATTCTTGCTTTCCTCGATAGCCTTACGAGCAGTTTCGAGATCAGCTGAAAGCTTGCTCACTTGTTCGCGAGCCGCATCGCGTTCTTGGGCGTCTGCCCGGGCTTGAGCGAGCCCAGCGCGGGCCGCTTCGAGCTCACTTGTCAGCCTGACCACGTCCTGATGCGCGGTTTCGCGATCGCCCGCGGTGGACTTGGCTTCGATAAGGGACCGGCGGGCCTCTTCGAGCTGGTCTGAAAGCTTCTTGATTTGGGCCTTCGCCTCATCCTGCTCTTGTGCGGCATCCGCAGCGCCGCCAGGCTTTGAAGGGGCAGCTGCCTTATGAGCAGCTTCCAATTCGCCAGCAAGCTGATGCGACTCGACCCTTGCAGCGTCGCGCTCACGTTCAGCATCTGCAAGCTCGCGCTTTAACTTTGCAACGGTCTCATCGGATGACGCCGCTTCGCCTGCGCTGCTATTAGAGCCTGTATCGCGACCACCTGATCGCGTGAGCTTGTCTTCGGCCACAAGTGCCCGGCGCTCGGCGGCCTCAGCCTTGAGCCGCGTCTCTTCCAATCTTTGATGGGTGCTTTGGGAGTGCTCGGCGAGTGTTGTCAGGTCGGATTTTAGCGCCGACAACTGCATGCCTTGCCAGACCGCGAGCGTGCCCAACAGCAAGCTCGCGACCGCCAAAAAGTAAATCAATCCCGCGCGTAGTAGCATCCCCCGCCAATCCGCTCGAAAACACCCCAAAAATCAACGGCCTAAAACTAACTGCGCCGCAAAATGCTGGCAAGCATGGCGACCGCGCGACGTCAGCAATGTGGGGATAAAGGCAAAAAAGCCCGCCAGGCAAAGGCGGGCTCGGATCATTTCCGGGGGCTTCTCCGGATTTTACAGACGCTAACGGCAGAACGCGGATCAAGCCACATTCTGCCGTGCCGTTCAGGCTTTAAACGTCGTTAGATGACGTCGATCTCAGCCGGGAGATAGGACGTGACCTCAAGGCCAACTTCCTGCTCGCGAACGGTGGGCTTCATCCAGGTCTTCATAGTCATTTCCTCCATTCATACGAAAAGGACACCCGTCCTTGCGCCTGTCAAAAAGAATAATCATTATCGGCGATAACCACAAATCGCATTCATGTGATGCTTTCATAAATTGGCCTTATTCTGATTCCCGGTGATGCCGATGGCGCTCTGTCGCGCCGCGTGGCTATATCGCTTTGCCGATGACACCTGTAAGGTCGCCAGCAGCGTAATCCAAAATCCTTGTTTGGCTTCAAGCCTCAGGAGATCGAATTCCATGCCCATGCCAGCGTCAGAAATCGAACGCATGATCAAAGCCGTCCTGCCGGATGCGACGGTGGAAATCACGGACCTGGCAGGAGATGGTGATCACTACGCCGCCCACGTCGTCTCCTCGTCATTTAAGGGAAAGAGCCGGGTGCAGCAGCACCAGATGGTCTACCAAGCGCTCGGCGGGCGTATGGGCGACGTTCTGCACGCCCTGCAACTCACAACCGCGGCGCGAACCGATTGACATTGTCGTGCAATGTCCCAAATGCTGGGGCAATGCGAAATGCGCTGCAAAGCCGCCCTGCCGAAATCGATTCAAGGAGCCCACCAATGCCGCAAGACGTGACGACTTCGATCTCAAAGACCATCGCCGATAACGACGTGGTGCTTTTCATGAAGGGTACCAAGCAGTTTCCTCAGTGCGGTTTTTCCGCGACGGCCGCTAAGATCCTTGAACTCCTCGGCGTCCCGTACAAGGACGTAAACGTGTTGGAAGACCAGACCGTGCGCGAGGGCATCAAGACCTATTCCAACTGGCCGACCATCCCTCAGCTCTACGTCAAGGGCGAGTTCATCGGCGGATGCGATATCATGCGCGAGATGTACCAGGCTGGCGAACTACACGACCTGATCTGCCAGAAGGGCATCCCTCATCAGCATCATCACGGCTGAGCCGGATAGGACCTGCCGACGGCGGCTTTTCGCGTCGCAACGGCGACCAAAATCATCGAGTGCGGATGCGTAAGCGTCCGCATTTTTTATTGCCTCCCGCCCTGATTTCGCCTCCGCAGCCTTGTTTGAGCAATTGGGGGCGTGTCAGTCTCAAGCTTGGCCTAAAGCGCTTTCGCGGGATCTCACCTTCATGCTTCAGAGCGGGCGGCGTTTTCTTCTCAGCCTCACGATCCTCACCGCGAGTGTATGCCTTGCTCTGGGCATCACCCTGCCCATTATCAAGCTGACGAAGTTCGGGCTCTGGACGACGCAACATTCGTTGCTTTCGACGGTGAACGTCCTAATCAACGAAGGACAGAAATTCCTCGGTATCGTCGTTCTGATTTTTTCAATTGTTCTGCCTGTGACCAAGCTGCTCTACCTGCTGCTGGTCTCAACGCTTCCGCCCGCCGAGATAGCCCGCCAGAATCGAAGGCTGCGCGCGCTCGAATGGCTCGGCAAGTGGTCGATGCACGACGTTCTGGTGCTGGCGCTCACCATCTTCTTCATCAAGAGCCAGGGCGTTTACGACGCCACCAGTCTCAACGGCGTCTATTTCTTTACCGCGGCTGTCGTCTTGATGATCCTGGCGTATGCCTGGATCCGCACCGACGGTCTGGACCGTGCCACTGCCGAAGGTGTGCCGCCACCAGAACCTCAGCCCGATGTCGCCGCTAAACCGACCTCCAGTTGGCGCAACTTCACGCTGAGCTTTCTGATCATTCTGGCGACCGTGTTTTTCGCCCTCGGCATCATCATGCCGACCATTCGCTTCACAACGATCTACGTATGGACCAACGAACACTCGATCCTCACCATCATGTACGCGCTGTTCGAAACACAGGAGTATTTTCTGTGCGCGGTACTGTTCGCTGTGTCGATCTTCTTTCCGTTCATGAAGCTGTTCTATCTGCTCACGCTGCTTACCTCGCACGACATCGAGCCTGAGTTTCGCAGAAAGTCGATCGCCACGATGGAATGGCTCGGGCGCTACTCGATGACCGACGTTATGGTACTGGCGCTCATGATCTTCTACGTGAACTCGTCGGGCTACACGGAGGCGCGCGTTCTGCCCGGCGTCTACTTCTTCGCGGCGAGCGCCTTGATGACGATGCTGGCCTACGGCTGGGCCAACGCAACGCCAAAGGCGTCGTCCGTTCGCACCAGGACGAAATCGAAGGTAATTGCGCCTTCGGTTTCTCTTGCAACCTCGCGCGGACGGCGGGTTGCAGTCGGTCCGAAGTAATGGACGGCCTGCTCGACAGCGCGACGGAACTTGTGCAGTGGGCGTGGGCTCGCCACCATAACATTTTGAGCTGGTACGTTCGGCCGCTGCTTCTCATTCCGATGGGATATTTCGCCTGGAAACGCAGCCTCACCGGCATCGTCGTTTCGTTTCTGGCGTTGTTGTCCAGCATGGCGTGGTTTCCCGCTCCGCAGTCCCCCGATCCGCGAGTGGAGGCTCTGTTGGCCGCCGAAAAGGCCTATCTGCTGGGTCCCTGGCCGTGGTGGAAATTCCTCATCACGTTCGCAGGCGCTGCATCGCTGATTACGATGTGCGTTGCATTCTGGATGCGCTCCTGGAAGCTTGGCCTTGTGGTCGTAACAGCCATCATGGTCGCTAAGATTGCCTGGACCTACGTGTTCACCGGAGCAGACGCCGCAGGAAAACTCGTCCTGCCCGCTCTTGTCGGCACGTTCGCCGTCAATGCGGCCATAGTGCTTGCCGTGCGCTACGCAAAGACCCTAGACAAGCAGCCTTAGGAAGCACGGCCCTTAGAGCCAGTCGACCCAGAATAGAAAAAGGCCGCCTGATGAGACGGCCTTTTCCAAATCGAATTTTGAAACGGCGCGATTGGCCCAATTAGCGCGAGTAGAACTCGACCACCAGATTGGGTTCCATCGTGACCGGATAGGGCACGTCGGAGAGCGCAGGGACGCGCACGAGCTTTGCCGTCATCTTGTTGTGGTCGGCATCGACGTAGTCCGGCACGTCGCGCTCGGTGCTCTTGATGGCTTCAAGAACGAGCGCCATCTGGCGAGCCTTTTCGCGAACCTCGACAACGTCGCCGATGCGCAGACGGTAGGAGGGAACGGTTACGCGCTGGCCGTTAACCGATACGTGGCCGTGGCTGACGAACTGGCGCGCGGCGAACACGGTCGGCACGAACTTGGAGCGGTAGACGAGCGCGTCGAGACGGCGCTCCAGAAGACCGATGATGTGCTCCGAAGTCGAGCCCTTGGCGCGCGATGCTTCGTCGTAGATTTTGCGGAACTGACGCTCGGAGATCGAGGCGTAGTAGCCTTTCAGCTTTTGCTTGGCTTTGAGCTGCTGGCCGAAGTCCGACAGCTTGCCTGCGCGGCGTTCGCCATGCTGGCCGGGACGGCTCTCGCGGCGATTGAGCGGGCTCTTCGGGCGGCCCCAGATGTTCTCGCCCAGGCGGCGGTCGATCTTATGTTTGGCGCGGACGCGCTTGGTCATGGTCTAGCACTCCATTTGAGTTGCATCGCCCCGGATTGGATCTGGGAACGAAAGTTTTGGAGCGCCCCCTCCTCTGTCCTGGCAAAACCGAAAAATCGGCTGCCAGACCGACAGGCCTAGGACCTTGGGTCACGCCAGAGAACGGCGTGCCTGACTTCCTCGCCACGGGTGCGCAAAAGCAACGCGGGCCAAAACGGCCCGCGAAGCTCAGGTCTGATACCGGGGTCTGGGTCCTGCGTCAAGCTTCTGAGGCGGACCCGCCCGGTTTATTTCTTTGCCGGGGCGGCAGCCTTCGCCGTCGAACCCGTGGTGGTAGCCGGATCGGCTCCTGCGGCCTTCTGAGCTGGCTGCGGGCCGGATTGGACGTAAGCCACAATCAACTCCTTGACCTTCTTGCGCTGCTCGTCAGTGCAGGTCTGAACCGGGCCCTTCTTTTCCTCTTCAACGACGACTTCCTTGTCGCCCTGCTTCTCTACCAACTTGATCTTGCCGGTCAGCAGCATGACGGTCGTGAGGTGAAGCTGGCTGATGTACACCAGCTGCTGAGGCGTCCATTTGCCCTTGACTTCTTCACGCCGCATCATCGAACGGTGATTGGCGATTTGCTCGTCGGCAAGGTCACAGATCTGAGCGTGCGCCGACAAACGGCCCACCTTGATGACGTCGCGAGCGACGTCGATAGGAATCATGACCTGTTCGCGCTTTTTCTTGTCGATCTGAATAACGGTGCCATCTGGCCTGGAAAACTGCTGAGGCGTCAGCGACCAAGCGAAATCCATGAACGATTTGACGGCCATTTCACTCAATTCCTGCGCCGAGGCAGCGGCCACCGGCACCAGAAAAGAGAGCGCAAACGCTCCCGCCAAAACTTTCCCCGCCCTCGTTTTCATCACTATCTCCAAAAGTGCCACGTAACTCTTGTTATGCGCCCCAAAAAGGCGAAATTGGCCCCGGCGAGCATTTTTGCCCGCCGATCAGGCTCAGTGTTGCCGTTTCAATTGGCATCTTCGATTGGCATCGCTCAGCCCAAAACTTGTCGAGATCAAGGCGTCTCTCCAGGCGGTTTTCGGGCGCGTCCTTTGCCCTGTGCGAGAGTGGCAACAATACCACGAAGGGTTCTGACCTCCTGATCGGTGGCATTGGCGCGCAAAAAGAACGTGCGCAGGTTATTCACAACCGTGGGCCTCTTATGTTGAGGATTGAAGAACCCCAAGCGTTCCAGTTCCTCCTCCAAGTGCTGGAAAAGTCCTGTCAATTCAGCCTTCGTGGCAGGCCGGTCGTCCCCCATGTACAGGCCCTCGGTCAGCGGCTTTTCATAAGTAGTAACCCGCCCCAGGCTCGCCTGTGGCGACCCACGCATCCATTCGTAGCCCGTTAGTAACACAGCCTGTGCCAGATTGAGCGAGGCGAAGCGGGAATTAACCGGAATCATAATTAGGGCGTCGGCGTTCGCGACCTCGCCCGTTTCGAGCCCATTACGCTCTCGGCCGAACAGTATGCCGCAGCGTTCTCCACGGCTGATATGCGTGCGTATTTCAGCGAGGGCCTGCTCGGGAGTAAGGACGGGCTTCCTAAGGTCGCGCTGGCGGGCGGTAGTAGCGGCGACCCAATTGAGATCGGCAATGCCATCTTCGAGCGTTTCATAAGCCTTAGCGTCATCAATGATGTAATTGGCGCCCGACGCGGCGATGCGCGCCTTCTCATTGGGCCAGCCGTCGCGCGGGTTCACGAGACGTAAATCATCCAGCCCGAAATTGGCGCACGCCCTCGCCACCATACCGATGTTGTCGGCCAACTGGGGCTCCATGAGGATGATGGAGGGCGTCTCGCCCTCATCTGCGACCGGCTCGCCCTGGATGTGCATACGGCGCAGCCCGTGACGCAGCTTGCGGATGACGCGACGGGCCCAAAACCAGTAGTTTTCGCCCGACCATTGCCGGGTAAGGCTTTCAAGGCAGGGAGTGCTAACTGTTTCAACACCCTCGCCCTTAAGCCGCACACGGCCGTCCCCGACGATCACTTCCTTTTTGGAAAGAATGTATTGGTCCAGGGTTTCAAGACCCAGCATCTCGGTACGTCGTTTGCAGCCCGGACACGACACGTTATCAGACGCACAGCGCACCTCCGCGCAGTACTGAAGCACCGGCTCCAACGTCTCGCGCGTCAAGCCAGGGATGGCCAGTTCCTTCAATCCCTGATCGATGGTCGACACATGGCAGACATGGATAATGGCGCCAACGGACCTGCCCGCCACGCGGGGTTCGTGCTCTTCAAACGATATCTGCATCCGAATTCTTCACTATTGGGTAGACCGCGCCGCGCGCTGGCTTGGGCTATAGCCAATTGCGCCGCCAAACGCCAACCGGGGCGCGTAAGGGCTTGGTGGGGCCATTTCGACAATGGTCGGGACTTGGCGGCGCGCCATACGACCTTTATGGTGCAGCGCATCAATCACGCAAAAACATCAAAGCCCTAAAATAAAGGCCTGCCACGCATGGACAAAATCAAGGTGACGGGAACCGTCGTCGAACTCGATGGCGATGAGATGACGCGCATCATCTGGCAACTCATCAAAGACAAGCTGATCCACCCCTACCTCGACGTCAACTTGGAATACTACGATCTCGGCATCGAGACGCGCGACAAGACCAACGATCAGATCACCATCGACGCAGCTCACGCCATCAAAAAGCATGGCGTCGGCGTGAAGTGCGCAACCATCACGCCGGATGAAGCGCGCGTGAAAGAGTTTAGCCTCAAGGAAATGTGGAAGAGCCCCAACGGCACCATCCGCAACATCCTCGGCGGCGTCATCTTCCGCGAGCCGATCATTGCCAAGAATGTGCCGCGGCTCGTGCCGGGGTGGACGCAGCCCATCATCGTCGGCCGTCATGCCTACGGCGACCAATACCGCGCGACCGACTTCAAGTTTCCCGGCAAGGGCAAGCTCACGATCAAGTTCGTTGGCGAAGACGGCCAGACAATCGAGAAGGAAGTCTTCAACGCGCCGAGTTCCGGCATAGCGATGGCGATGTACAATCTCGACGAGTCGATCCGCGAATTTGCACGCGCGTCTCTCAACTACGGCTTGAACCGCAACTATCCCGTCTATTTGTCCACCAAGAACACGATCCTCAAAGCCTACGATGGCCGCTTCAAGGATATCTTCCAGGAGGTCTACGACGCGGAATTCAAGACCGAGTTCGAAAAGCGCAAGCTCGTCTACGAACACCGCCTCATCGATGACATGGTGGCTTCGGCGCTCAAGTGGTCGGGCGGCTACGTCTGGGCGTGCAAGAACTACGACGGCGACGTTCAGTCCGATACCGTCGCGCAGGGCTTTGGCTCACTCGGCCTGATGACCAGCGTTCTGATGACGCCCGACGGCAAGACTGTCGAAGCGGAAGCTGCGCACGGCACGGTTACGCGCCACTATCGCGAACATCAAAAAGGCAAGGAGACGTCTACGAACTCCATTGCCTCGATCTTCGCCTGGACGCGCGGCCTTGCACATCGCGCCAAGCTCGACAACAACGAAGCGCTCGCCAAGTTCGCCAACACGCTGGAGAAAGTGTGCGTCGATACCGTCGAGGCCGGCGCCATGACCAAGGACCTCGCGCTCCTCGTCGGGCCCGAGCAAAAGTGGCTCTCCACCGGGGGCTTCCTCGACAAGGTTGATGAGAACCTGAAAAAGGCGATGTCTGCCTAATTCAAGTTCGCAAGATACGCATACATAAGGGCGGCTCGTTTGAGCCGCCCTTTTTTCTTTTTGAAGCTTCTTTTTGAAGCACCGGGGAAATTCGCGCCGAATGGAATCCAGACCGCGCGAACACGTCACGGACATTCTTTGGCGCGCAGGTAGCGCGTATGCATCCAACCGCGCAGGGTTCCATCTCCTGTGCTGACGGACACGCGGCACCAGCTTCCTCGGCACTTGCCGTCAAGAGCGATGATAGGACCATCTTGCGCCGTCGTGCTCATCACGATACGTGCGCGCCCGTTCGGGTCGGCGCGAAGGTTCAAGACGTCTCCTGGCGGCACGTTGACCACGTCAAAGCAAGTGCCCTCGCTTGTAGCCCGTGCCACACCCGAAAACGAGATTGTCAGCGTGGCTGCAAAAATGAATATGGACCACGACGATCGCAATCGGAACCTCCACGCAATACTACCGAATTGGGACACGATAGCAGCAATTTGTGCCCTGACGCCACCGCCTGACAGTTACCTCCGTGTGCCTATGAGCTTTGTCGCGGCCCCATTGAATCGGGACAACAGCAGACGACATTTACGCTCACTTAGGCCAACTACGAAGGCCACCAGAAAGGAGGTGCATAATGCGAAAGATCGCAGCAGTTTTCGATGCCCCGGAGCGACACTGGGTCGGCGATGGGTTTCCCGTGCGCTCGCTGTTGTCTCTTCACACGCACGGCGGCGCCATCAGCCCCTTCCTGCTTCTCGACCATGCCGGACCACATCAATTTGAACCGGCTAAGCACCGTCGCGGCGTCGGCGAGCATCCCCACAGAGGCTTCGAGACGGTCACCATCGTCTATTCGGGCGAAGTGGAGCACCGCGATTCCTCCGGTGGAGGCGGCGTTATCGGTCCTGGCGATGTGCAGTGGATGACGGCTTCCTCTGGCCTGGTGCACGAGGAGTTTCATTCCGACAGCTTCACTGCAAAGGGTGGAAGGTTCGAGGTGGTGCAATTGTGGGTCAACCTGCCTGCAAAGGACAAGTCCGTTTCACCGGGCTATCAGTCCTTGAGCAGCGCACAAATACCGACGATTGCCTTGCCTGATGCGGCAGGCAGCGTGCGTGTCATTGCGGGAGACTATTCCGGCAACAAGGGACCGGCTCGCACGTTCACGCCGATAAGCATTCTCGATATCCGCCTCAATGCAGGAAAGAGCGCCGACTTCATGCCGGCGGAGGGACACACCGCTCTGCTGGCCGTACTGAGCGGCACGGTGATGGTCAACGACGAGGCGATCGCACGAGAAGGCCAGATCGTAGCGTTGGCGCGCGAGGGCGGTGGCGTTCGCCTAGAGGCCAACAACGCTGCAAAGCTATTGTTGTTGACCGGCGAACCCATCGACGAACCGATCGCCGCCTATGGTCCGTTCGTGATGAACACCAAGGCTGAAATCGAGCAGTCAATCGCACTGTTCCGAGAGGGCAAGTTCGGTGCTCTTGCGAGCTGAACCTGTGCCGCAAGGAACAAACAAAAAAACAGAGGGTCCGGCATTCCGGACCCTCTGAGCGTTTCAAAACCACGTAGACGGGTTGAAGTTATTGGCCGCCGGATTTGATCTTGGCGTCGACGTCGGCCTGCATCCGGGCGGTCATGACGTTGAAGTCATTCTTCAGCTTGGAGCAGCTCTCGGCTTCTCCATCGCATACCACATCCATCTTGATGATGACCTGTTGGCCTTCCTTCACAATGCGACGGCATACCGCCGCCGGGTGGGCAGGCTGGCCTTCGACTGTAAAGGTGTACATCAGGGTCGGGTCTTTTTCGTTGTCGCTGTATGCGACGTACTGCTTGCTCTTGTAGACTTCCTTGAGATTGGACGCGCTCGAGTAGCGGGCGATCAGATCCTTCGCCGTGGCCGTGGGATCACCGCAGAATCCTTGAGCGGCTGATACAGTTGGGCCAGCAGCCGGCTGCGGTGTCGGCGCCGGAGTAACAATGTTTTCTTCCGCAATTGCGGACGTCATCGCGCCGAGCGCGAAGAGCATGGCAGAAAGGCACAAGCGAACGGACGTCATGATCTCAGAAACCCTCTACGACGAATGGCTCATACGGGCTTCTATAGCCGCTTCCGTCAGGAAGGAAGTCTGAAATATTGGAAAGGTTTAGCTCTCGCACCGCAACGAGCGCGAAAGCCAGTTTGCCTTCAGCCTGACAGGCGGGCTTCAATAGCCTTCAGTGCATCGCCGGCCTTGGCGCCGTCTGGACCGCCAGCCTGCGCCATATCGGGGCGGCCGCCGCCACCCTTGCCACCAAGCGCTTCCGAGCCGACCTTGACGAGATCGACGGCGCTCCAAGACCTGGTCAGATCTTCGGTGACACCCACAGCAAGCCCTGCCTTGCCGTCCTCGGTTACGCCGACGACTGCGACAATACCTGAACCGATCTGCTTCTTGCCCTCGTCGATGAGGCTGCGAAGGTCTTTCGGATTGAGACCTTGCACGGAGCGGGCGAGAAATTTCACCGCGCCGATCGTCTTGATGGCGTCGCCAGCAGCCGAGCCATTTGCAGCGCCCGCTGCAGCTCCGCCCAATGCGATCTGACGTTTGGCGTCGGCTAGCTGGCGCTCCAGCACCTTCTTTTCTTCCATCAAAGCGCGCACGCGTTCGACAAGGTCCTCTGGCCGGGTGCGCAATACACCGGCTGCCTCGCGCACACGCGCATCCTGCTCGGCAAGATAGCTGCGCGCGCCTTCGGCCGTCAGCGCTTCAATACGGCGAACGCCGGCTGCTGATGCACCTTCTCCAACGACCTTGATGACACCGATGTCGCCGGTACGCTTAACGTGCGTACCGCCGCACAACTCGACCGACCATGCCTTGTTGGCGCCGGGCCGAACGGGGCCCATGGAAACGACGCGAACCTCGTCTCCGTACTTCTCGCCGAACAGAGCCATGGCGCCGGACGCGCGTGCGTCATCGAGCGCCATCAGCCGGGTTTCCACCGGTGCGTTCTCCAGAAGCACCGTGTTGGCCATGTCCTCGACCTGCTTCACCTCCTCCGCGCTCATCGGCTTGGTATGGGAGAAGTCAAAACGCAGCCGGTCGGGTGTAACGAGCGAGCCCTTCTGAGCGACGTGCGTACCAAGAACCTGGCGCAGTGCTTCGTGCAGAAGATGCGTGGCGGAGTGATTGGCCCGCACGCGATCGCGTCGCGTAGCATCAACCGAAAGGTGCACGTGCTCGCCAACACGCACCGTTCCGCTCTCGACGTTGCCAAAGTGAACGAAGAGATCTCCAAGCTTCTTCTGCGTATCCTCGACGGCAAAGGCCGCGCCTTGTGCGCCCTTCTTGCCTTCGACCGTGATGCGGCCGGTGTCTCCGACCTGACCGCCCGATTCCCCGTAGAACGGCGTCTGGTTCAAGATAATCGCGCAGGCCTCGCCCGCGTTGGCGCTCGTGACTTCCTTGCCGTCCTTGACGATGGCGAGGATCTGACCTTCGGCAGCCGTCGTCTCGTAGCCGAGAAATTCCGAAGCGCCCGTGCGCTCCTTAAGCTCGAACCACACAGACTCGGTTGCGGCTTCGCCCGAGCCCTTCCAAGCGGCCTTGGCAGCATCCTTCTGCTTTTTCATAGCCGCGTCGAAACCCTTGGTATCGACACTGATGCCACGCGGCTTTAGTGCGTCCTCGGTCAGGTCGAGCGGGAAGCCATAGGTATCGTAGAGCTTGAAGGCGACGTCTCCGGGAAAGACCGAGCCCTTCTTGAGGCTAGAGGACTCATCACCCAGTAGCTTTAGTCCGTTCTCCAGTGTCTTCTTGAAGCGCGTCTCCTCGGATTTCAACGTCTCGCCAATCAATGCCTGTCCGCGCGACAACTCCGGGAAAGCATCGCCCATCTCGCGCACGAGCGCGGGCACGAGGCGATACATCAACGGCTCCTTGCAGCCAAGCTGATGGGCATAGCGCATCGCGCGACGCATGATGCGGCGAAGCACATAACCTCGCCCTTCGTTGGAGGGCAGCACGCCATCGGCGATGAGAAAACTCGTTGCGCGCAAATGATCCGCGATGACGCGACGGGCAGCCGTCACGTCGACATTCTTGCTCGCTTCCGTGGCGCCAACTTTCTTGGCTTCCTCGCGGATGGCGGCAATGAGATTTTCAAACAGATCGATTTCGTAGTTGTTGTGCTTGCCTTGAAGCACCGCCGCGATACGCTCCAGCCCCATCCCCGTGTCAATGGAAGGCCTGGGCAGCGCCATACGGTCGCCTGGCGCGCGCTGTTCGTACTGCATGAAGACCAGGTTCCAGATCTCAATGAAGCGATCACCGTCCGCATCCTCAGAACCAGGAGGTCCGCCCGGAATCTTGTCGCCATGATCGAAGAATATTTCCGAGCACGGCCCGCACGGGCCAGTGTCGCCCATGGCCCAGAAATTGTCGGACGTCGCAATGCGAATAATCTTGCTGTCAGGCAGTCCAGCGATCTTCTTCCAGAAGCCGAAAGCCTCATCGTCGTCGTGGTAGACGGTTACGAGAAGACGCGTCTTGTCGAGCCCGAACTCCTTGGTCACGAGGTTCCATGCCAGCTCGATCGCGCGCTCCTTGAAGTAGTCGCCAAACGAGAAGTTGCCGAGCATCTCAAAGAACGTGTGGTGGCGTGCGGTATATCCGACGTTATCAAGATCGTTGTGCTTACCGCCTGCTCGCACGCACTTTTGCGAGGTGGTTGCGCGTGGAATGGCGCGCGTCTCCTGGCCGGTAAAGACGTTCTTGAACTGCACCATACCGGCGTTGGTGAACATCAGCGTCGGATCGTTGCGCGGAACGAGCGGCGAGGACGCGACAACCTCGTGATCGTTAATCTTGAAATAGTCGAGGAAGGACGACCTTATTTCGCTGACGCTCGCCATTTGTAGCTGCTTTCGCTCTTAACCGATTGAGTAGGGAATCTTTGGTGCGCCGTTGTAGCGGCGCCCGTTTTGCCTGTCTAGAAAGGCTCATGCCGCATGGCGAGCCTAGCCTCACAACGCACGCTAAGCCCCACCCTCATGGCGCCTCCAAAGGGACAAAAGCCCAAAAAAGCACGAAGGGCGGCCCTGGAGCCGCCCCTTGCATTGATTGACCATTGCACCACCCGCCGCAGCCGGGGCACCCACTTCAGCGCTTCGCCTTCCGCTTCGGCGTATCCTCGTCATCGGGCAAAACGCCGTCCGCATCCGGCTCCTCGCCGTCATTCTCGCCCTCTTCAGGCTGAACCAGCATCTTGTCGACGATTAATCCGGCATTCTCTCGGATCGCACGCTCCAAAGTATCGGCGACCTGGGGATTGGCCTTGAGAAACGCCTTGGTGTTCTCCCGGCCCTGACCGATGCGCTCGCCGTTATAGGAGAACCAAGCCCCCGACTTCTCCACGATACCAGCCTTAACACCCAGGTCGACGAGTTCGCCAACCTTGGAGATGCCCTCGCCATACATGATATCGAACTCAACCTGCTTAAAGGGCGGCGCGACCTTGTTCTTGACGACCTTCACGCGGGTCTGACTGCCCACAACCTCGTCACGGTCCTTGATCTGTCCGATCCGGCGGATGTCGAGACGGACCGAGGAATAGAACTTCAGCGCGTTACCACCCGTTGTCGTCTCTGGGTTTCCAAACATGATGCCGATCTTCATGCGGATCTGGTTGATGAAAACCACCATGCACTTCGATTTCGAAATCGAACCGGTCAGCTTCCGCAGCGCCTGACTCATCAAACGTGCCTGCATACCCGGCAAGCTGTCGCCCATCTCGCCTTCAAGTTCAGCCTTCGGTGTCAGCGCGGCGACACTGTCCACGACCAACACGTCGATCGCGCCTGAACGCACAAGCGTATCCGCGATCTCAAGCGCCTGCTCTCCAGTGTCCGGCTGCGAAATCAAAAGCTCCTCGACCTTTACGCCAAGCTTCTTGGCATAGCCGGGATCGAGCGCGTGCTCGGCATCGACGAAGGCGCAAGTACCGCCCTTCTTTTGAGCTTCGGCCACAACCTGCAGCGCCAGCGTCGTTTTGCCGGAAGACTCCGGCCCATAGATTTCAATGATCCGGCCCTTGGGCAAACCACCGATGCCCAGCGCGATATCGAGCCCGAGCGAGCCCGTCGCGATCGCTTCGATGTCAACCTTGTCGTTGGCACCGAGCCGCATGATCGACCCCTTACCGAAGGCTTTGTCGATCTGCGCGAGAGCCTGCTCCAGCGCCTGCTTCTTATCCATCTTGCCCCCTTCAAACACTACCAGATCGTTCCGGTCCATGGTTCTCACCCAATCCCTAGGCCAAGCGCCTCGTTTCAGCAATTTACCTTTCATGTACCTTATTTGTTCTCGCAGCGCAAGCTCTATTTGTTCTCGTTTTGATTGCGGACGTTCTTGTTGTCTGTTGCTGACGTTGGGTAGCATCGGCCCGCTTTCAGACACGGCTCATGCTGTAGATTCGCTTCGGGCGGCAGCCGCCTATGCGTATCGGCGCGGAGTTGCCTAGGCACATTTTCTGGTGCCATGCTCTCGATAACGACTCGGGAAACACGGGGACGGACACGACGGCATAACGCAATACCGCATCGTCACTCGGCCATACACGCCGCGGTGGCCGGGTTGTGCTGGCTCGTTCTGAAGCATCTCAACGAGCTGGAAGCCTTCATCACCAACTACAAACCGTTCATGATGAACTACAGAGCCTTCACGGTGCCTGCCTTGCTGTTTGGGCTGGCTCTGTTGTTTCGGATCAGCGACAGGCTCGCGAATGCCTTTGTCGAAAAGATACCGCTGCTATCACCGGCGCTGCGGCGAACGCTCTGTGGCGGCGACCACATCGAAGGCGACTGGCCTCTCGTCGTCGTCGATATGGAACGCCGGGCGCTGCTCTACCTCGGCTTCCTGACCATCACGTTCAAGAACGGACAGCTCTATGTCCATGGAGACGACTGGACGCCCGACAGCGAACACGCCCAAGCCTTTCATTCCGTCCAGTCGCTCTATCATGAGCATACTTTGCAGTACTGGTACGAACAGGGCGCTTCCCTGTTCAAGCCCGATATGCGCGGATATACGGAAATCTACTTCTTCCCGCGCAATGCTGTCGCAACGCGCCACGCCGGCAAGTTCCTCGATCCTAAACATACCAGCGACATCCGCTTTTATGCCGTGCGCCAGCGTTATGGCTGGTTCCAGCGGCGTCTTTCGTCGTCCGCCGAAAAGATCGAAGCAGCGCGCAAGCTGTGGAACCAAATCAAGCCCAAGCTTTCAGTCCTGAAGTCGCGCGATATCTCGACCGATTTTGGCTGAGCACGCGCGTAGCGCGGCGGGCGTCGTGTCGGCAGCCTCGTTGGCTTGCCCATTTTACTTTGCGAGTTCTTCCTTCACCTTCATCGCGAGCTGGGGCAGCGAAAAAGGCTTAGGCAGGAACGCAAAGTCATCGGAGCCAAGCTGCTCGCGGAAGGCTTCGTTTGGATAACCCGACACGAAAATCACCTTCATCGAGGGGTTGGTCTTGCGCAACTCCTTGAACAGCGTCGGCCCGTCCATTTCCGGCATAACGACGTCGGAAACGACGATGTCCACCTTGCCCTCGTTTGCCTTCATGACGTCAAGCGCTTCAAGACCATCGGAGGCCTCCAACACCTTGTAGCCTTGCAGGCGCAGCGCGCGCACCGCGAATTGGCGAACGTCAACTTCGTCCTCGACCAGAAGCACGCATCCGGTTCCCGTGAGGTCGGTCGCTTTGCCGTCGAGACGCGATGCCTGTTTGGCGGGGGCGGGAACGTCCATCTCGTTGTCGCGCGGCTCGTAGCGCGGCAGGTAGATGCGGAAGGTGGTGCCCTTGCCGATCTCGCTTTCGGGCATGATGAAGCCGCCCGACTGCTTGACGATGCCATAGACCGAGGCCAGTCCCAGGCCGGTGCCTTTGCCGACGCCCTTGGTCGTGAAGAACGGCTCGAAGATCTTTGCCATCACTTCCGGGCTCATGCCGGTTCCGCTGTCTTCCACCTCGATCAGCACATATTCGCCAGGCGTGAAGCCCACGTGCTCCATCTTCTGCGCCTCACGTTCGGAGACGTTGCGCGTGCGGATGGCAAGCTTACCGCCGTTCGGCATCGCATCGCGAGCGTTGACGCATAGATTGATGATGACGTTGTCGATCTGGGTCTTATCGGCCTTGACGTACCAGAGGTCGCGCTCGGAGCGTAGTTTGAGTTCGATCTTCTCGCCGACGGAAGTCTTCAGGATCGGGGTGAGATCGGTCATGACCTCGCCTAGATTGAGAACGCTGACCTGCTGCGTCTGCTTGCGCGAGAAGCCCAACAGGTTGGCGACGAGCCCCGCGGCACGCAACGCGGCCGAGCGGATGTTCATCAGGTCTTTGTAGGCGGGATCGCCCGGCTTGTTGCGCTTCAACAGAAGTTCGGAATTGCCGATGATAGCGGTCAACACGTTATTGAAGTCGTGAGCGATGCCGCCCGCCAGCTTGCCGACGGCCTCCATTTTTTGAGACTGCACGACGCGCTGTTCGAGGGCCTTCTGCTCCGTGGTGTCGATGAGATAGAGAGCTGCCGCCTCCTCGCCGCTACCGGTTGCCAGCGGGCTCATATACGCGCGGCGATGCACCATCTCTTTGACCGCACCCGACACCTGACCGGGCTTTTCACCGCCCTTGAAGTCGATAGGAGCAACGTTGCCGCGTCCTGACAGGACCGCCGCCAGACCTTCCACGATCTGGGTGCGTTCGTCTTGGTCGGCATGTTGCCCCATGACGTCAGCCGCAAGGGCGCCATTGGCGGAGCGACCTTCAGGCAACATACGCCAGAAAGCCGTGTTAGCCGATGCAATGCGACCGGCGCGATCGAGCGTCGCAATACCAAAGGGTGCAGACTGGAAGAAGTGCGAAAGGCGGATTTCGGAAGATCCAAAACGCTCGCCCAAACCGCTCAGCGCGCGATTGAGCGCGGTCAGCGTGAAGCCGGCACCAGCAGGCTCGGCATAAAGCGTCAGAGGAACGATGCGACCGTCTTCGCGCGCCAGGTCTAGATCAATGGCGCGGCGACCGGCTTCCGTTTCCCGTGCGAGGTCAGTCAGCAGCCGAGCGCCGTCCTCGCCAGCAAGATCCGAAAGCGTCGCACACCGTGAACGTACTTCGCCGCGTGTAAACCCGAGCCAACCCTCAAACGTCGCGTTGACGTGGGTAACGGTTCCATCGCTCGCAACCGATAGGAAACCCAGCGGCATGCTGTCGAAGCCGGCGAGCGCCGATTCCAGTCCACCGACCTTCTGCGCCTCGCGATTACGTTCATCGGTGATGTCTGCGATCTGCCAGAGCACCAGCCCCGTGCGCTTGGAGCCGTCAAACGCATCGCGCTCAGGCGAAGCGAACGGGCGCACCGAAAGTCGCAGCCACGTCGGGCGGCGCGGCGCAAGAGGCGTCGCCTTAAGCCGGATCTCTTCACGCCGGACCTCGCCGCGCTCAGCTGCACGATTCAGCCGGAAGAATGCCTGCGACGCTTCAGGGTCACCGCCGAAGACAGCTTCGAGCGCCGCCAGCGGGCCGCTCTCAGACTTGCCGAACATCGCTTCATGGGCGGGATTCCAATAGAGCACGTTGCCTGAGGTGCCAGCGACTATTGCAGGTTCGTCGCTTGCATCCATGGCGGCCTTCAGCACGTCACCGGCCGGCAGGCGCGCGCCGATCCGCATGTGGCCAGCGGCCAGCGCGAAAAGCATGAACAGGCCGAGCATGGCCAGAACGGCGAGGATTGTCAGCAGCAGCGGCTCACCCGAGCCGGACGCAAATAATCCGAACACCACGGCGGCCGCCGCAGCGCACACGAAGATCGTGGAGAGATAGCCGCCAAACCCGTCCGCCACTGTCAGCGGATCTAAGGCTGCCGCCTCTGTTTTCAGCGCCTCGCGGTTGCCCATGGCACTGGAAACTAGCTGATTCTCAACTGGGGCGACTTCGGCGACTGCTGGCATCTGTGAGTTACTCGTACGCAACATACGGGACGTGCCGCTATTGGGCGGCGGCTTTCATACCTGCAACACTTCAATCATTAGAGTTAAAATGCCATGAACCCGATGCTCCGAAATGTACGACTTCGGTGCGTTGAGGCTGAGCTCGGGCCTCCAAGTGTTTGTTTGCTTTAAGAGATGTTGCCCGCAAGTTAGCGGCGCGTTCGAACCTGAAACGGGCCTTAACCGGATCGGGATCGTTGGCGCGATTCGCATCAAAACTCCGGGATAATGAATTTACGCACGCGCTCTGAGGTCTATGGGCGCTATCGAGATCGAGCCAGAGGGGCAAAAATCACATGGCCGAGTTGATCTACTGGATCTTCATCATGTGCGTAGTTGCGGCCATTGGCCTTGCGATCGTCGTTGGCATTCGAGCTTACATGACTGGTGCGAACCCCGCAGAGTTGCTCTTCAAACCGCGTGCTGAACCGCGTATCGGCGTCATGGAATACGCCAGTATCGACGGCCGCCGCCGGTTGATCCTCGTTCGCCGCGATGACGTGGAACACCTCATCATGACCGGTGGCCCGGTCGATGTCGTCATTGAGACGGGTATCGGGGAAAAGGCCGCAAGGGCGATGCCGGAGCACGTTCAGACTGCTACGGTTTTCACGCGCCAACCCCGAAGCTTGGGTCAAACGAGCTCAAGCGAAGGTTGAACACTAACTAATCGTACAGAATCCGCGCTTTCTCATTGCCGCAGACCGCTCTCGGCCGGTAATTTCAGACAGGCCAAGTCGAGGCGAAGCACGGGGACATGAAAAAGACCTCAAAACTTTCTGCCAGCCCGCTTTCGGGACGTGAGGATGCGCTTGATCGCATCAAGACCGCCATGGTGGAAAAGAAGCTCACCCAGGCCGAGCTGGCCGACGCAGCGGACTGTCACGAAAAAACGATACAGAACCTGCTCGGCGGACGTTCCGTGCGCGATCAGACCTTGTTCGATGTCTGTATGGTTCTAGGTCTCGAATATCCGCCCGTGCGTGACGCTTGGCATGGCGGCAACGGAAATGACGGCACACACGCATCAAAGGAGCTAAGCGGCGATGGCGGCGTGGTCGCGCCGACCTACATGGGGGCCTATACACGTGCCGCAGTCGATCATTACATCGGCAGCTATCTGACGCTGCGCCGTGCTTTTTCCACACCCGACACGATCGTGGCGTACCGGACCGACATCTCGTGGGATCCGGATTGGCCAAGCCTGCTGTTTCAGGAATGCGAGCGGCCGGATGCGCCCTACTCTCACCGCGGCCGGCTCTACATCCCGGCCTCATCGATGTTCATCCACTTGGTATCGCTGACCAAGGGCGCCATGCGGATGATCATGGTCTCGCAGTTGGATCGTGCCGGAGAGATGCGCGGGCTCATCACAACCTTGAACAAGCAGGGCGCGATGTTCCTCCCCGTGGCAACACCCATCGTCTACGCCCGGCGCGAAGCTTTCTCGGCGGATTGCGTGGGCGAGATCACGCCTGCCAAGCCAATCTACGAGAACTATCAGCGGCTCTTGAAAGAGAGCGTTACGCAAGGCTACGCGCGCCTCGTCTCTCCCTGACAGAGCATCGATCTACGAGCGCCACGACCTTCTAGCCGACCGGCCGCTCATACCGTGCGCTTAACCGGCGTCTTGGTGCGGCTTTCATGTTCTGCAGCCCGCCTTCCCAGTATCGGCACGGGCGGCGCGGTGGGAGAGCTACGCCCAAAGAAATGCCTTGCGAGATCTACACTTTCGTATTTGCCGATCGCGGAGCGATGTTCCGAAAGCCATGCATCTGCCGCCGAGCGCCCCGCACCGTGGAGATACGTGATCGTGCTCCACTCCGGTTTGAGTGTCGTCTCCGGGCTCATCGTTGCAGTCACTGGACTTGCATCGATCAAATGAAACCGATGTCGTGCGATTGGCGCAAGGCGTCCCTTGGGAAGGATTGTGCCTGCGGTTTCACGCACCGCGTTGATGATTTCTACATCGCGCAACAACGGCGCGTTGAACGTCAAGCGCGTCGCATGGTTGGAGATATCCCGCACACTTGTTGGATGCTCTTCGATGACAAGGGGCGACAGCGTGACGAGCAATGTGTCCGCAACCGGACTTTCAACGGCAAGCGTCACCAAATCTGGATTAGCAGAGAACCCGCCGTCCCAATAGGCCGCTCCATCGATCTCGACAGCGTGATGAACGGTCGGCAGGCACGCCGACGCCAGCACTGCTTCGATGGTCAGCTCTTTGCGGCGAAAGAGGCGTGCGCGCCCGGTTGGAACATGGGTCGCCGCGATCAGAAGCTCACAACCGCCGTTGCCGCGCAGAGCGTCGAAATCGATATGATCGGCGAGGATGCGCCGTAGTGGATCGAAACCAAGCGGATTGAACTCGTAAGGAGACCACAAGGTTGCAACTTGCGCCAAAGAGTTGGAGCGCGACAGTCCGTAAAGGAACGGATTCAGTCGTGTCAGGTCCGGCACGCCGGCCTTGTGAACCGCTTGCCAGATCTTGAAAAGGTTTTCACGCGCAGTTTGGCGGGTTCCTGTCGCCAAACCGCTTGCAAGCGCGACGGCATTCACCGCGCCTGCGCTCGTGGCGCTGATCCAACCGAACTCGAGGCACTTGTCCTCCAGCAGCCGATCAAGCACGCCCCAAGTGAAAGCGCCATGCGCGCCTCCACCCTGCAGAGCGAGATTGAGTTCCAGTTTTTTGCGCAAGTGGCCCCACTGCATTGTCCGCATCCATGACGTGTGCGTCATGCCAGACAACATGCATAGCGCGTCGGGCGCAGTTATGTCAGCTCAAACGGTTTGCGCAGCGCAGAGCGCGGCAAAAAGACCGGGAAGCCGTCGACATGTGACACAATGGCGTCAATCGCGAACGCATTTGCAAGGTTCTCACTGCTCAAGACTTGAGCGGGCGGCCCGTCTGCAATGCAGCATCCGGCCTTGAAAATTGCAACGCGCGTTGCGTATCGTGCGGCGAGAGAGAGATCATGCAATGCTGTCACGACAGCTTTGCCTTCCTGCGAAAGCCGTTGCAGCTCTTCAAAAAGCAGCAATGCATGAGCAGGATCCAGCCCCGCTGTTGGCTCGTCGGCGATGAGGTAAGTTGCCTCTTGTGCAAGCGCACGCGCAAACAACACGCGCGCGCGTTCGCCACCTGAAAGCCGCGCGACAGAACGCTGCGCGAGATGCGAAACATCCATACGCACCATGGCCTCAGCGATGGCTCTTTTGTCCGCATCGCCAAGACCGCTCGCAAGGCTTTGATGTGGCAAGCGGCCGAGCGCAACCACCCGCTCGCCGCTCAAACCCCAGTGCACTGTTCTGTCCTGTGGAAGGTATGCCAACTTCCGTCCAAGCGAATGGCGGTCGTAATGCGAAAGTTCATGCTCATCGAGAAGAATGCGGCCACGTTCGGGCGTCAGCAGTCTCGCCATGGACTTCAGTGCTGTGGATTTCCCAGCGCCGTTTGCACCTATGATCGCGACGAACTCGCCGGGATCAACGGCAAAGTTCAAATCGGTCAGCACAACGCGCTCGCCAAGGCGCACATCGATGTGTTCGCAAACCAAGCTCATGGGGCCAGCTCCGAACGCTTCTGCAGTACGAGCCACAGGAAGAATGGCGCACCTATGAGCGCAGTCAGCACGCCGAGCCGCAAGTCGCCGTAGGGCGCAAACAGGCGCAGCGCCACGTCCGCAAACAATACAAGGGCCGACCCGCCCCAAAGGCTAGGCCACAACAGACCGCCAGGACTTTCGCCCACCAGCGGGCGCAATAGATGGGGCACGACGAGACCGACGAAGCCGATGGAACCCGCCACCGCCGTCGCAGCGCCGACCGCAAGCGCAGAGCCCGCGATGATCTTGAAGCGCAGTCCGTTCGGATCGACGCCAAGATTCTGCGCGGCCTCCTCGCCAAGACTGAGAGCTTCCAGATCCCGCCCCGTCGTCAACAGCATCGCGAGCCCAACGGCGATAAGCGGCGCAGCCAGCCAAACATGCATCAGCGATCGGTCCGTCAGCGAACCCATCAGCCAGACCATGATCTCAACGGAGGCAAACGGATTGGCCGAAAGGTTGAGGGCAAGCGTCGTCAAGGCGGCCGTGGTAGCAGAGACGGCAACACCAGCAAGTATCAGCGACGTCGTCGATCCGCTCATGCCTGCTAGAGCGACGATGGCGACGGCGGCAACCGAGGCGCCCGCGAGGCCTCCGAGAGGTAAGGCAAGCGCGAAGGCGCCAGCGAGCCCTGAGTGGATCGCTGTCACAGCACCGAGCGCCGCACCGCCGGAAATACCGAGCAAGCCGGGCTCTGCGAGCGGGTTGCGCAGATACCCCTGCAACGCCGCGCCTGCCAAACCAAGCGCAGCGCCGACCAGTGCGCCAAGGATGGCGCGCGGAAGACGTATCTCGAAAAAGACCAGCCGGGCCGCATCGGCCGTACCGGGAAGCCCGAAGCCTTCTGGTCCAACCGACAGCGATGCGAGGAAGCCGGCGACAGCAAGCCCAAGCGCCAGCAAACTTGCGCGCGAAATCATGGAGTGGTCCGCGTGCTCAGAACGGGCCACGAGTGGCTAATCGCAACGCTGGAGCGCTTCATGGCGGCCAGCAAATCGACAGCATCAGCGATGCGTGGCGTTGCGCACATCCACAACGGCATCGGCAGATGCACGTG
Source organism: Hyphomicrobiaceae bacterium (assembly GCA_041397645.1). Lineage (NCBI taxonomy): Bacteria > Pseudomonadati > Pseudomonadota > Alphaproteobacteria > Hyphomicrobiales > Hyphomicrobiaceae > Hyphomicrobiaceae bacterium. The sequence goes on from JAWKWE010000004.1 coordinate 1,952,772, forward strand.
GGGACGCTTATTCAGCAGTTGTGCAAAGGCAGGATGGCGCAGATTGTCAGCCAGCACTGTTTTGAAATCGTTTGGCGCATTCGCTAGAACGATGAGATCCGGTGGCGCGGCGACGAGTTCTTCCAAAGGTAACCGGCCAGCCGGACCAAGCTTGATATCACGCGCGATGTTGCGAAATCCTGCGGCCTCCAACGCCGCATCGAGCAAAGTCCCCGAACCAGACGCAAGCGAATTCACCTGATAGGCAATCGCCGTCGGCCGCGCCGGCACAAGAGAGCGCGCCTCCAACAGCCTGTTGTCAAACTCCTCTATGAGCTTTTCACCGCGCGCCGGTTCGCCCGTAGCGGCCGCAATGGTCCGCAGCGTTTCCTTCATGCCTGCGAAGTCGGCCGCCAGCGGCACGACCAGAACATTGACGCCCAAGCGCTTGAGAAGATCGACGGTGGGTCCGGTGGTGTACTCGCCTGCGATGACGAGATCCGGCTTGAGCGCCAGCACCTCCTCGGCAGTTCCCTTCACCTGTTTCAGACCTCTGAGCTTGGAGGCATTGGCCGACAACGTCCGGTCGGTAGCCAAGAAACTTACCGCCGCGATGCGTTCGCGATCGACCAGATCCACGAGCAGTTGATCGGTGCACAGGTTTAGCGAAACGATGCGCTGCGGCGCCTCGGCCAAGGCTTTAGCGTTGACGGCAACGAGTGCCATCAAGGCAGCTAATGCCAAACATGCAAAACCGCAGCGCAACGTGTTCGCTCCTACTTGTATTGCGCCCACTCCAACGTGGAGGGGTCTTCGAACTTGATCCGCATACCCGCGTAGGCAGCCAATCCGGCGGTATTGAAGCCGTAAACCTCCTCATAGTTCTGATTGAGCAGGTTCTCGATACGCCCGAATAGTTCCATGTTCGGAGCTATCTGATAGGAAGCTGCCGCCGACACAAGCCAATAGCTGTCTAACGCTACGCGTTGCGAGGAGAATGTAATAGCGCTGAAGCCGAGATCCTGCATCTGGCCATTGTAAATGGCGGCAAGATTGAAATTACCCTTACCGGCATCGAACACGTAATTCAGCTCCGCGCGGCCGGAATGGGGCGGACGGCGCACTTCTTCCTGCCCGTCGCTTTCCTTTGCATTGAGGTAGGTATAGGCGGCCCCGAGGGTCAAGCCGTCCATGACGAGAAACTTGGCGGAAACCTCCACGCCCTCGCGCGTACTTTGGCCGGTCCGGTTAAATGGAATGAAGCAGAACGGCGTGCTCCCGCAGGCGCTGGCGGGCGGCACAAAGTCGAAGTCGATTTCATCCTCCAGATTGGCGTTGAAATAGGTCACGTCCACGATGCCCTTGCCGGCGAGGAAAGTCGTCTCTAGGCCCACGTCCCAGCCAAGGCTAGTCTCCGGTTTAAGATCGGGATTGGCAACGAAGCCGTAAAAGACGCCGAACTGTTCCGAAAAGCTCGGATACTTGATACCCGTGCCAACGCTGGAATGCAGACGGAACGGCGTCGCGATCTGCAACGATCCCGTCACGCGCCACGTCGTTGCGTCCTCAAAACCTTCGTTGTTGTCGTGCCTGATATTGGCGGTTAGAGACAACGTGTCGAAGTATTCGCCTCTGATCTCACCGGCGACGGAATTGCGGTCACGCTCAAAGGCATCGGAGGCGATCAGCGGCTGCTCGAACGCTTCTCGCGTGTGTTCGAGCATTCCCGTAATCGCGTGCTGCACCGGGCCGCCTTCCCCGAGCCTGAAGGTCGAGAGGTAGCCGTACTTCGTAGTGGTCGAGATGTTTCGCGACAGAAGGCCCGCGGGCGGCGAGTAGATGCCCAGATCGAGATCGCTGTTCTCCGTCTGCGCGCCGTTCACGTAGAGCTTGTGCGTCCAGGCATGATCAAAGGTATCGAGCGTTGCATCCAAACGGCCAAGCCAAAGATCGCTTGCGAACGTCGAACGTTCCTCGGACGATACAAACAAGCCATCGCGGATATCGTTGCTACCGTCCCGGTCGCCGTCGCGGTGCGATGTGCGCACCGTTGCATCGATTTTCAGATTGGGCAGAACGAGCAAACCGCCAGCGAAGCTCAAGGTGCGAAATTCGCCACCGTCCTTCTCCGTACCCGCATCGGATATATCGAACCCGTTGGTCCTGAGGCCCGACAGCGTAAGACTGCCGTGCGCGCGATCGGTGCCGCCAGAAATGCCAACCATCGCATCACGAGTGTTGAACGAACCACCTTCCACGCGGGCGCGAACGGTAAGCGGGCCTTTGCCGCCGCGCGTGATGATGTTTATCACGCCGCCGATCGCGCCTGAGCTATAGAGGCCGCTCTGGGGTCCGCGCAAAACCTCGATCTGCGCAATGTCGTCGACCATGAGGTTGGAAAAATCGAAAAAGCCGTCGCTCCCCGCGTTGACTTCGACGCCATCGATGAGAACTAGCGTTTGATTGCTTTCGGCGCCACGAATACGCACGACGGTGAGATTTTGACGGCCGCTTTGCTGACTGACCGAAACGCCGGGCAAGCTGCGCAAAGCGTCTGCCGCGGTTCGCACCTGACGATCCTTGAGCTCCGCGCGCGTAACGACCGAAACGGCGGTGCCCAGCTTGGACGCGGGTATGCCGGAAACATCGCCATTTGCAGTCGTCTGGTCGGAACCGTTGAACGCCGCGTCGGGAATGTCGCCTGCGACTTCGCCCACGTCGTCTGCTGGTGGAGCGGTATCATCCCCCGGCGCATTTGCGGCTTTCTTTGCTGGCTCGGCCGGTGGGCCGTCTGTCGATTTCACCACCTGCGGCTTAGGTTTTGCCTTCGGTTTCGGTGTGGTCGCAGGCGCAGCTTCCAGCGTTGCACCCTCCACCACAACAGGCGGCAGCTCAGCATCGGCCAATTTCGCATCCTGAGCCCGCACAGTTGCAGGCAATACGTGCGTGAATACGCCACCTGCCAGCGCAAGCGCTGCACAGTTGATCTTGGTGGCGGTCCTTCTCGTCGTCATGTGTTCCCCCGTCGATATGGCGACCGGTGGAATGCGCCTCTTACGCTAGGGAACGTATTCACTTCGACTTCGAAACTGGTGCCGATAATCCGGCTAACGACTACGATCTTGCAGTTTCGAGACTTGCTATTCCCCGACACGTCAGATGCTGATTCCCACTAGGTCTTGCATCAGTCGCCACTACGGGTGTCCGCTCTTCCGCGCGCCCCGCACGGATGATGGGCGACGTGTGTCGGCAGGTCTCCTGGCTCACGGCTCGAACGCTTCCAGTCCGCCTTCCCGAACTAGACCATACGTGGTCCTGTCAGTGGCGCTTTTGGCTGAAAACTTGCCGTTTACAGTTGCGGGGGCAGCCTCGGTTTTGATCCCTTGCGGGCTCTCACCGTGTTCCCATTTTCACCGGCCGAATGTCACTTCGGTCGGAACCGTCACATCTGCATAAGGAACAGATCGAGCCGAACCCGTCAAGCGCGGCAAAACGGAAGTGTTGCGCGTATGCACCCATAAATGCACGTTCAGCGAAAATTGCTAGAAGCACCAGATCGCGTCAGACAAAGCGGCAAGATCAAGCAGGATGGCTTTTCCGCGCCAAGCAATGCCCGTAACGGCCACAACCACAAGGGCGCCGACGGCCGCCATAACCCATGGCCGCACCGAAGGTGGAAGTATCGATTTGTGATCGGGATCCATTTTCCGGTCCAGAACGATTGGCAATTATTCCGCTGGTTGAGGGTTGTGCCGCGGTGCGCTCTCTTCCTGAATCGGAAGGTGTATCAGAGCCGCAAACACGGCAAGCCCCAGAGAGATCCACCACATGATGTCATAGGATTTTGTGACGTCGAATAGGAATCCTGCGGACCAGGCTCCAAGAAACGACCCGATCTGATGGAAGAAGAACACGATGCCGTAAAGCATTGTCATCCACTGGGCGCCGAAGAACGTGCCAACCAACCCGCTCGTCAATGGAATGGTCGACAGCCATAACAGCCCCAGCGCAAAGCTCAAAATAATCACACTCTGGGGTGTGATCGGCAGAAATAGAAATCCCAGGAACACGATGGCACGGCCAAGATAGATGAGACTCAGCCCTACCCGCTTCGGGATGAAGCGCGCGGACTGACCTGCGGCCCATGTGCCTGCAAGATTTCCCAAACCCACAACTGTCAGTGCCGTGACGGCAACGCCTGGAGCCAGCCCCTGATCGGCGACGTATGCAGGCAAATGGGTGCTAAAGAACGCGACGTGAAATCCGCACACAAAGAAGCCGGCATTGAGTAGCCAATAGCTTGGCAACCGGAACGCTTGCTTTAGCGCCTCCCTCAGCGATTGGGAGGCTGCGCCTGTGACGTGCCTATGGGGCTGCCCGGAGATCAGGTAGGCGAGAGGAAGAATTGTCAGCGCGGTGAAAAGCAGAACGATCAGGCTCGATTTCCATCCGAGCTCCTCAATCAGCACATGCGCATAAGGCAGCGCGATCAAGATGCCGACGCCGCTACCCATGCCGAGCATCGCGATGGCCTGGGTTCTCAGCTCCACCGGCGCGGCGCGCGCGGCCGCTCCGACCATCGCGTTGACGCCTGCGCCTGCTACGCCAAGCCCGAGAAACACTCCCGCCACCAAAAGCATCGTCTCGCTGTGCGCCGCATATGTGAGGTAGAGACCTATTGCCGTCGTCACGCCGCCCATAACAGCAACGAGCCAAGCACCGTAGCGATCAGATGCAGCACCGACGAAGGGCGCTGCAATGCCCCACACCAAATTTGCTATGGCGATCGCCAGAGAAAAGACCTGCCGCCCTAACCCCAGATCCATCGAGATCGGCTTCAGGTAAAGCCCCATCACCTGCCGCAGCCCCATGGCGATTGCAGCAATCGAAGCCGCAGCCACGACGGCCAGCCACCATCTATCGCCCGGCGGCGTTATCTCGTCATGTTTCACGTCGGCATCTCCAGGATGCTCTCCGCCAATTTGACAATTTCACCGTTGGGCGTCTCCAGCCCGCGTATCGTATAGCGGATACGCAATCCGTCTTCGCCAGGGAAAAACGTGAAGATGTTGTAGCGCGCCAAAGGCTCGTCCTTATGCGCGCGGGCGGCGGACGCGGAAGGCACGCCGATGACCGGAATAGGCGCACTGCCGGTACGGGTTGCGGCATCGACATGCCAGTTCAGGCGCTCGCGGTGATTATGCCCGTAAAGTACCAGCTCTGCACCGGCGCGCTCCAAAACCCGGGCGAATTGAGCAGCGTCGGCCAACGCGCGGCGCGCACTAGCCAATCCGGGCAACGGAGGATGATGGATCAGTACCACGCGGATGACGTCTTCGTCGGCAAGCCTTTCCAGCATTTCGCCCGCCACTTCGATCTGATGCGCGCCAAGCCTCCCCGAAGCGACGAACGGCGGCGTCTCGATGGCCGAGTTCAACCCGATGAGCGCAAGCGGACCGATGCGACGTACAAACGGAAACGCGAGCGATCCCTCCTCGCAGCCCATATACGCGGCCCAGCGCGCGACGCCGATATGACCGGCAAGACGGGTGTAGACGTCGTGATTGCCGGGAACGACCGTCACGTCCTCGGGCGAGCCCAACGCATCGAGCCAGCTCCGCGCGGCCTCGTATTCCGACGGCAGCCCCAGGTTAATCAAATCGCCTGTGATGGCGATGTGGTCGGCACGCAGCGCGATGGCGTCCATCAACAACCGATCGGCGATCTCGCGCTCATGAACACGCTTGCGGCCGCGTTGCCAGTTGAGGAAGCCGAGCGTGCGTTTTGCATTCCAATGACGAAGCCCGAACCCAGCGATGGGCGAGAGATGAATGTCAGAAAAATGCGCGAGCGTGAACGGCGTCTTCATATCGGATGCTGTCGGAAGGGAGAACTTACCCGACCATGCTAACATGGTCCGCTTGCCAAGCACGGCAGAAACAGGCCACAAGTCCGTGTCTGTGGCGGGGCCGTCCGCCATGGCTTAGGGAGTCCGACGTTGCCCCACAAGAGCCTGATCAGGAAATTCTTTCAGAGCTACTGGCGTCTGTCGCGCAGCTTGAGCCTCGACGTGCGCGCCTGCGTGCGCGATGCACAGGGCAAGATCGGTTTGGTTCGCAGTTCCAGCGATGGTTCATGGCAGATGCCCGGTGGCATCGTCGAGACGGGAGAAACGTCGGCTGAGGCCCTGGCCCGAATTCTCGAACGAATCGCGGGGATCGAAATACTGGGCGATCCTCGGCTGGTTGCCATATATGCCAGGCCCGAGGGTGCCGATTTCGATCAACGCGCACTTTTCCTCGTGCCCTCCTGGCGGCGTTCCAGGGAGCCAAACATGGTGAAGATGTACGACGGCGCGGCTCCAGCCGCCCACGCGCTGACCTTCTTCGACTTGGACGGATTGCCGCACGACGTCGACAAGGCCGTTCCGCGACGCCTGGCGGAGATCGACCAGTCTCGTGCTTTGAGCGAGGTGTGGTAGAAGCGCGTCTGGCCGTCGGCATCCGTTGCCGCGATCAGCGATGAAATTCAGCCCCTCCCCTTCCCCGCGATCAGCTCCACAGAAATTCGACACATGCTGCCAATTGCATCCACGCGAAACGCACGGCCCGAAGACCTTCCCGCCATCTCGGCGCTTCATGCGCTCGTGTTCGGGCCCGGGCGCTATGCGCGCTCCGCCTATCGTGTGCGCGAAGGCAAGGGTATGTGGTCGCCGTTCTGTCGGCTGGCCGAGATAGGGACGCGCGTGATCGCGGCCTTGCGCCTGACCCCCGTAGTGATCGGTGAAACGGACGGAGCGGTCCTGCTCGGCCCGGTCGCCGTCGATCCCGAATTCGCCGGTCAGGGATACGGCCGCCGCCTCATCAGCGAGGCGCTGGACGACATGAAGGCTCATGGCGTTCGTCTCGTCATTCTGGTCGGAGACGAGCTCTACTATGGCCGCTTCGGCTTTCGCACAGTGCCATACGAGCAGATCACTTTACCCGGTCCGGTCAATCCGACGCGCGTGCTGGCACTGGAACTTCAGGACGGCGCGCTGCCCACCTATCGCGGCGTCATATCGGCACGTCCCAGTGCCGAGGCAGGCAAAGGCTGATCGGCTTCGACCGATACACAGCGCGAGAAATCTAGCGTGCACGAAAGCGTTTCCGACGAATAGCGGCGCTTTCCTGCTGTCAGCTGCGCGCTGCCCTTAAAAAGGATTTCGTTGATGGCCGGGCGGATCTCGATCGCATCCGCATCACCGCGAATGCGATACGTATCGGAAATGATTTCCGCATGTCCGCGCGCAATTATGTCGCCGGTTTTCTCATCCGCTATCTGCTCATCGGCGATCAGCACAACGCCGCGCGGAAGCCCCGCCAGAACCGGTGCGCTCAAGATAACTTGCGCAAAAAACAACAAGCCGGGAAGACACCACTCGATATCACCGCGCCGCATCGCACTCAAAAAGCCTCGCACACTCACGCTACCACGGCCTTCATAGCGCCAGGCCATGGCCGCAGTGGGGTGAGTGTGTGGAAAACGTGCGGCGGAGCGTGGGTTCGAGGGGTCAGCCCAGGAACGGATCCTTCATGAGGATCGTGTCCTCGCGCTCCGGGCTGGTAGAGAGCAGCGTCACCGGGCACTCGATCAGTTCTTCTACACGGCGCACGTACTTCACTGCTTGGGCGGGCAAATCGGCCCAGCTACGCGCGCCTTGCGTCGATTGCGACCAACCCTCGAAGTCTTCCCAGATCGGCTCGATGCGTTGCTGAGCGTTGAAGCCCGCAGGCAAGCGGCTCAGCCGTTCCCCATCGAGCTTGTAGCCAACGCAAATCCGGATCGTCTCGAAGCCGTCAAGCACGTCGAGCTTGGTCAGCGCAATACCGTCGATACCCGAGACCTTGGCGACTTGGCGCACGAGCACGGCGTCGAACCAGCCGCAGCGGCGTTTGCGTCCGGTCACGGTTCCAAACTCATGCCCCCGTTGGCCGATCTTCTCACCAATGTCATCGTTAAGTTCGGTAGGGAAAGGACCAGAACCGACGCGCGTGGTATAGGCCTTGGCAATCCCAAGCACGTAGCCCACCGCGCGAGGGCCGACTCCCGATCCCGTAGCAGCCTGCGCCGCAACGGTGTTGGACGAAGTCACGAACGGATAAGTACCATGGTCGATGTCGAGCAGCGCGCCTTGGGCCCCCTCGAAGAGGATGCGCTTGCCCTGGCGATGCACCGTGTCGAGCAGTTCCCACGTGACGTCCATGTAGGGGAGAACCTTCGGCGCAACCTCTTTCAGCTCCGCCATCAATTTGTCCTGGGCAATCTCAGGCTGCCCCAGGCCGCGACGCAGCGCGTTGTGATGCACCAGAATGCGCTCGACCTTGGGAGCGAGCGTTCCCAGATTGCGCAGGTCTTGCACGCGGATCGCGCGGCGGCCAACCTTATCCTCATAGGCTGGGCCGATGCCGCGGCCAGTCGTGCCGATCTTGCCCGTACCGGCCGCGTCTTCACGGATCTGGTCGAGCTCGCGATGCAGAGGCAGGATCAGTGTCGCATTTTCGGCCAGACGCAGGTTGTCGCGCGAGATGTGAACGCCCTGCTTCTGCAGCCGCTCGATCTCAGCGACCAGCGCCCATGGATCAACGACGACACCATTGCCGATAACGGCAAGCTTGCCGGGACGCACCACGCCCGACGGTAAAAGCGATAGCTTGTAGACGTTCTCGCCAATGACCAGGGTATGACCCGCGTTGTGCCCACCCTGGAAACGCACCACCACGTCGGCGCGCTCGGAGAGCCAATCGACAATCTTGCCCTTGCCTTCATCGCCCCACTGGGCGCCGATGACTACGACGTTGGCCATGCTCGATCCTTGTCACGTTCCAAGCCGCGCTTGACGCGCGCAAGGCCCCGGCGCGTGACCAGGGCCTCACTTTGTGTTGCAGCTCAAAGACGCTTTGCCTAGCGTCCAAATTCTTGAGGCCCGGTTATATCGAACTGACCCGGCCGGCAAGTCCAAAGGGCCCATTTCAAGGGGGCACACGGCGCATTGCGCTGCTTTGACGCCCGAAGCACTGAAAATTTCAGCACCAAGGGCTCTTTAAGACCGATTGGGCGGTTCCTGCGCACCGCCGAGGCCGGTCACTGACCGGAGTAGTAAATCGCCTTGGCACCTGGCCAGGTGATCCGATAGCCGTATTCAAAAACCTTTTCCTCATCGGGCTCTAGCTTGGCTTCAAACGACATCACGCCGCGCTTGTCGTCGAAATCGGTTTTGGTCGGCTGGTTGCGGCCGAGGAAGTCGACTTTGATTTCCTGGTTCAACGCAACCGGAACCTGGTCGATCATCTCGAGCTGAATGGGCCGCTCGTGCATGTTCTTCACGGTTACGCGGTAATTGCGTACATCCGTGTGGGATGAAGATATCAGCCCTGTCTCTCCGCGCTTTTCCTCGATGATGGCGTGGCGCACCTTCACCTGATCGTCGATGCCAAAGCCCAGGTCATGACTTTCTCCGGGGTTCAACAGCGGAACAGTGCCGGTTCCCACAAACGTTCCGTCACGAAAGAGATAGACGTCTCCCGGGAGCAGCGGCGTGCCCTTGGCAAACGACATCTTCGCGTAGAGATAGGCTTTGGGATCGGTCTTGGGCACAGTGCGGCAGAAAAGCTGTGGCTCGGTCGACTCCGTCGTGAGGACTACGCGCTTGGCTTCACCCGTGCCTGCAATGCTGACGCGTCCGGGTACCGCAAATGTTGCCTCGAAGGGCGCAACCGTCATTACGCTCTTCATCTCTTCGATAGGCTCGGCGGCAGGCGGAGGCGGTGCGGCGACAATCTCCGCTGGCATGTCTAGTGCCATGCCATCTGCCTCGCTATCGCGCGCCATCGACCGCTTCACCTTTGCGGTGGGCACCGGGCGAACTTCCGGCTCGAAATCCACCGTGACCGTCTGAAGCTCGGGTGCGGACGCTCCGCCTGACGGACGAGCGGTCGACAACTCGATCTGCGCATCCTGCCAGTCCTCGCCCGAACGCTGCGAGATTGCGGCACGGCGCGCCAGTTCCAGCGTGGCCGGCTCTGTCTTGGATCCGGTATTGAGGCGCGCGTCATAGAGCGGTGTCCAGGAGGCGTTCCCAACTTGATAGCGAATGATCAGATCCGCTTCCAACGGGGAGGAGGCGGCAACATGGATCTTCACTTCTGTCTGCTCGGACTTGGCGGGTGCCAATTGCGACAGCTTCTTCTCCAGATCCTCGATCTGGCGTTCCAGATCGCGCGTCTTTGCCTGTGCTTCGATCATCGCGCGCGCCGCATCGCTCGAACCTTGCGCAATGAGCCCGAGTACGCGCGACCAATCCTCCCCGGCGCCACCGGAACCGGGAGGCGCAGGACGCATCGGAAGCTGCGCAAGATTAGTGATCAGAGACTTTTGCGTTTCCGCGGCAGCAATCTGCGCATCTGCAGTCGCTTTCTGATCCCGCAGCGCTTCGATCTGGTCTTCAATCTTCTTGCGCTCCTGATCTGCGGCCTCGGAATCCTGGCGGCTTAGAAAAGTACGACGCGTATCGACCGACGAAATATCGAGCTTGCCCGTGGCGTTGCCTTCGACACGTATGGAGCCGGTAACAGCAGAGGCAGGTATATCGATAATCGTGATGGTGTGGTCGCCTTTGTCGAGCTTCACTTTGGTCAGCCGCGAAACTTCAGCGCCCGACAGGAACACCGTCACGGAATCGATCTTTGACGTCGCGGTCAGATCGGCGGCATTTGCCGTCGCGGAAAACGCCACGAGAAAAACAAGACACGCAATTCTGTACATGAGTTATTTCATCCAAACGCGCGCCGGCGCGCGATTACCAGTTACCTATATGAGACCGCTTAGCCTGTATAAAGCTTGGGTAGTATGACGCGGCTCGTTGTCGGAAAAAAGCTCTTTGCCGCAGCGCGCCCGCGATTAACCAAGGTCGGCTTATTTCTTGCGATTCATCAGGAATATCCAGCCTTGACCTCGCAATGAGCCCATTCCAGCCATGCCGTCAGACATTCAAGATCGGCCGTCTCGACGGTTGCACCCGTCCAAATGCGCAGACCATGCGGAACACCCCTGTAGGCCGCGAAGTCGAACCCAGCGCCCTCAGCTTCCAGCAGCTTCGTCAGCTGGGAAACGAAACGATCGCACGCTTCCTCGCCCCCTTTGGCAACATCGGGATCAACGAACCGCAGACAGACCGACGTATTGGAGCGCGTCTGTGGATCCTGCGCCAAAGGTACGAGCCAGTTCGTCGTCGCAGCCCAATCGTAGATGACGGCCGCATTGCGGTCTGCGCGGGCGATGAGGCCGTCAAGGCCACCCAAACTCTCCGCCCAACTCAGAGCGTCGGCGTAATCCTCCACGCACAGCATGGAGGGCGTGTTGATGGTGATGCCGTCGAACACGTCGCGAAGGATCTTGCCCTTGTCCTTGAGCCGCATGATCTTTGGGATGGGCCAAGCAGGCGTGTAGCTCTCCAACCGTTCAAACGCGCGCGGCGACAGAATGATCATGCCGTGCGCAGCCTCACCGCCCAGTACCTTCTGCCACGAATACGTGAGCACATCGATCTTGGCGAAGTCGATCCTTTGCGCAAAAACGGCGGACGTACCATCGCAGAAGGTCAGACCTTCGCGCTTGTCGCTGATCCAGGATGCATCCTTCACACGCACGCCCGTCGTCGTGCCGTTCCAGGTGAAGATTACGTCGCGCGCGGGATCGGCTTGCGACAGGTCGGGCAACAGCCCCCAGTCGGCATCGAACACGCGCAAATCGCCAAGCTTGAGGATGTCGAGCGCGTCCTTGAGCCAGATACGTCCAAAGATCTCCCAGGCGAAGACGTCGGTGCCGCGTGCGCCCAACATATTCCACATCGCCATCTCGAATGCGCCGGTGTCCGAGGCAGGAACGATTGCGGCCTGATAACCCTCGGGCAATTGCAGAATCTCGCGCGTGCGCGCAATCACATCCGCGAGCTTGGCCTTGCCTTCGCGCGAACGATGAGAACGTCCGATCAACGCACCCGACAGCGCCTGCGGCGTCCAACCGGGCCTTTTGGCGCACGGGCCGGACGAAAAGCGCGGATTGACGGGCCTTGCAGAAGGCTTTGCGTTACGGGTCATGGTGTTCCTGGACATTGAAATTAAATCGTGCCGCCGATCTTGAGGCGCGTTTGCGCCGGGGTCTAGGACGCCGTCCGCACCACGTCAAGCCAGGGTCGATAAATGGCGGAAAAGTTGGGGTAAGATCTCAAATAGTAAGACGAGGGGCGCACCTTTCGGTTCGCCCCTCGTTACGCTCCTTCACAAACCTATGTCGTCCGCGCTGCTTTAATCGATGTTGAAGCGCAAGCCTGTACGGAACTGATGCTGAATAGTGTCGCCGTAAGTGACGGTGCTGGTCGCTCCGGCATGGGTCGGCGCCGTGATTTGAATGGCGTTGCTCTCCCACAGCATCTGATAGCCGTTGTCCCAGATGATGTCCGGCGTGATCTGGTAAGAGAAGCCGGCCATGGCAGCGAGCGCAATGTCGAAGCGATCGGTTTCGTACTTCGTTTCGGACAATTCGTACGACTGTAGGCTGGAATTAATGCCTGCACATGCCGTTCCGTCGAACGTCGGGTCAGAAGCGTCGGACGAATACAAGCAATCTGCGTGTTCGCGCGAGGTGCGCGTCATCGAGCGCCACGTCACACCAACGCCACCGCCGATGTACGGGCGCAGACTCCACCCGGTCGGAATGTCGTAGAACATGTTGAACATCGCGGTGGTGCGTCCGACCTTCACTTTGTCGAAGCGCGTAACAGCGTAGTGGCCGACTATCGTCGTATCGTCGATGGCCTGCGCATCCATATAGTGCTCTTCGGAGGGACCAGCGACCTTGAAGTCGTCATAGAAGTCGAACGACACCTCGGCGCGGATGTTGGGCGTCAGGTAGGTACCGCCACTGATGCCGCCGTACATCGTCTTGTTGAGGTTGTCGCGTACCGGCATCGAGGTGCCGATCTCGTCGATGGTCGAATCATCCACCAGAACGCCGCCGGCTGCGACGCCGATGTACCATTCAGCACTGCTCACCGGAATTGGTGCAGGTGCGGGAACCGGCACACCGCCAGCGCCACCGTAATCCTTGATGCCACCGCTATACCAGTCGGCCGCCGTTGCCGGCGTCGAGCCGACCAACGCCAGACCGGCCATCAAGCCCATCGTAAAGCGCGCTTTGCGAACATTCATTTTCTTACAGTCCCTCGTCTTCAGCTCGCAGAAGCTCTTGGCGCTTCTCGACGCTCCCCATGCTCAACTTCGCAACAACAGCAGGCAGGGCCTTCCTGAACGACGCTCCCCGAGACGCCCGTTACAAGGGCGCGCTACGCGTACAGGAACAAATGAGGGATCGAACACGAAAGGCTTTCAGGACTTGAACCCCTTCCGCCCCTGGTGCCGGCAGCCGGACTGGCGTTGTTTGCCACCCTCAGCTGCCGTCTTCTCGTCTCACTGGAGGCAGATCGCTCCGCCCCCAAAACTCATCTCTGCTTCAGCGCAAATCGTAACGAAGGCCGAAACGGAACTCGTGGGCGTTCATGTCGTCCCAGCCGACATTGAGCGCGTTACCATTGGTCTGCAGCGCATTCCCGGTCTCGACATCGCCGAGATGGAGGAAGCGGTAACCGATATCGAGATAAAGGCCGCGGCCGCTATCGACCATGACGGGCTCATCCTTCACACCGCCCATGTAGACAGGCTGGCCGCCGCGCAGCTTCACGGTCAGGCCAGCCATGGCGGCGACTGCAAAGTTCGTGGTGCTGGAGCCGCCGTAGGTCGCATCGCCGAAGTTGGCGCCGCAGGCCGACACGCAGCCGAGCGTGCCGCTGCCCGTCGAAAGATGCGCAAAGCCGATGCCCGCGCCGAGATACGGCATGAAGCGACCACCGCGGTTGAAATCGTAATAGAGGTTGGCAAGGCCAACGACGCCGTCGACGTCGGTGGAGGTTCCAAGCGTACAGCACGTTGCTTCCGCGGTTCCGGAAACGTCTGCGGACGTGCGATATTCAAGCGTCAGGTCGCCGCGAAATCCGCGGCCGAAGTACATGCCGACGCCGCCGCCGACGCCCCATCCATTGTCAATGTCGCTGTTGCCACCAGAGATCGCTGAGGGAGGATTGACCAGCCCCTGATCGACGATGGAAATATCGTCGATGGTGTGGAAGGCCAATGAGCCATCGGCGCGGAGATAGACGGAGGGACCGGCAGAAACCATAGGCGCCACGTATTGTGGATCCTTCATGCCACCATAAAGGTCGGCCGCGTTTGCGCCGAAGACCGTGCTGAACAGAATGGCTGCGCCAAGCGACAGGGTGCGCGTAAATGCCATGGGGAACTTCCTTTCGATAGTCGCCTCGCCAACGCAAATACACGTCTTGGCGGAGCTGTGTTACGCATCATCAGCGCCGACTATCGCGAACAATCTTTAAAGTAGGTTTAATTGCGTTCCGTTTTGCGACACGCATCGCCGCCGTTCGTTAAACAGGCGTTAACGCAAGCGCGTACGCGCGCCTGGAATGCTAAGCGGCGCCCGCGCTTTGATGTTGCAATGTACGCTTTGGTGGGATCTCAGGCCGCAGCGACGGAACGAACCGCATCAACGATGTCACCGACGACTGTGGTCACGACGCCTTCGTCGTCGCCTTCCGCCATAACGCGGATGACAGGTTCTGTACCCGACGGCCGAATCACCAGACGACCGTGATCGCCGAGTTTCTGCTTTGCGCTTTCGATAGCCTTGACCACGCGGCTGTCCTCGAGCGGACGGCCGTTGGCATAGCGCACGTTCTGAAGAATCTGCGGCAGTGGGTCGAACCGATGACAGACTTCCGAGACGGGCTTTCCCGTCGATACGACGCAGGCCAACACTTGCAGAGCCGAAACGAGGCCATCGCCCGTCGTAGTAAAATCCGACAATACGATGTGGCCGGACTGCTCGCCGCCGACATTGAAGCCGTGCTTGCGCATGTGCTCCGTCACGTAGCGGTCGCCGACCGGCGTACGGGCTAAGGTAAGACCTTTGCCTTTGAGATAGCGTTCCAGGCCGAGGTTACTCATCACCGTCGCCACTATGCCCCCGGCCGCGAGCTTGCCGCGCAAATGCCAGCTCTCCGCGATGACCGCCATCAGCTGATCGCCATCGACGATATGGCCCTTCTCGTTGACTATCACGACGCGATCGGCATCGCCATCGAGCGCAATGCCGATGTCGGCGCGCACTTCCTTGACCTTCGCCACAAGGGCATCGGGAGAGGTCGAGCCGCACTTGAGATTGATGTTGAGACCGTTGGGTTCCACCCCGATCTTGATGACTTCCGCGCCCAGTTCCCAAAGCGCTTCGGGGGCAACCTTGTAGGAGGCGCCGTTCGCGCAATCGATCACGATCCGCAGGCCGTCAAGCCGCAAATTCTTTGGCAACGTCCGCTTGGCGAACTCGATATAGCGCTCTTGCGCGCTTTCGACTCGCGTGGCGCGCCCGATGCGCTCGGCCGGCGCCAGAAGGGATTTGGTGTCGCCATCGATGAGATCCTCGATCTGGCGCTCCATCTCATCAGACAGCTTGTAACCGTCAGGATCGAAAAGCTTGATGCCGTTGTCGTTGGAAGGATTGTGGGAAGCCGACAGCATCACCCCAAGATCGGCACGCAGCGACCGGGTCAGCATGGCGACGGCCGGTGTCGGCATCGGGCCGAGGAGGAAGACATCCATTCCCACCGAGGTAAAGCCGGACATGAGTGCGGCTTCGAGCATGTAACCGGAAAGGCGCGTATCCTTTCCGATCACCACGCGATGGCGGTGTGTGCCAGACTGAAACACCTTGCCGGCTGCCATCCCGACCTTGAGCGCCACTTCCGAGGTCATCGGATGCGAATTGGCGAGCCCACGAATTCCGTCGGTCCCGAAATAGCGGCGTGACATGAGTACCCTCGTCCTCAGCGGTTGGTGGCGTCGCGTATGCCTTTGCACAGCGGTCTTGGGAGACTTTGCAAGAGCGGTGCAAACGAACCGACACCCCTACCCCGACCGCCCGACATGGTAAATGCCGTTATTGGCGGGGCAAGAGCGCCACACATCAAAACAACTTGCACGACATTACCTCCAAGACGTTGAGCTTAGGCAAATTTCGCACCACTTTCACGCAGCAGTTGCATCCACAGCCAAGGCCGGGCCGATCCCGGCTTTTGGCATGGCGCAGGGTCACGGAATCGGCCCATAGCTCGCCTAATGGAGGCAGCCGGAAGGCGTTTTCGCCTATTTTACATGTGCCGCGTTCGCGTGGCGTTCCTACGAGGGGGTATTGGTTGTAATGGCGGTCTTTCTTGCAGTGGCAAATCGCAAGGGTGGTGTTGGCAAATCCACGATTGCGGTCATGCTGGCACATGCGTTGAGCGTGTACGGGGGCAAGCGAGTGCTGGTGCTCGACCTTGATTCCCAGTGCAATGCCTCGCTGATCCTAATGGGCGGCCAGGGATGGAACGAAGCCCGCAAGGCCGGCAAGACCATCTCGGACTACTTCTACGACCTGTTCGACGGAATCCCCGCAAATGCGCGTGACTATGTCGCCCGCAACGTTGGCGACGTCGCGGCCGCTAACGGCAAACCAGCCCCTGTCGCCCTGGTGCCCGGCTCGCTGCTGCTGGAGGACATTCAGGGCGAACTCTATCTGAAGCAGGCAAGCCAAAGCCATATCCCCGACGTTGTGGCTAACCGCGTCCGCGGGCGCATCGAGCTGCTCATTCGGCGCTTCGAAGGCGATTTCGACGTGGTGATCCTCGATTGCCCGCCGGGTCTGTCGTTTGCCGCCCTGGCAGCGCTGAAAGCGGCCGACAAGGTCATCGTGCCGTTCCGGCCCGATTACGTGTCCCAGCTCGCGGTCGACCGCATCGCGCTGCTGATAGAGGACAAGCGCACCATCGACGATCTGGCCGAGATCCCCATCGAGGATCGGCGGTACACCTGCTTGGCCAACTACGTGCGCGACGACAACAAGCATTACATGCTGATTGAGGAAATCAGTCTGGTTCATCCGCTGATGGAGACCTTCCTGCCGCAGCGCGAAGGCATCGCCAACGCCTTCGACTATATCAACGAGCGCCGCTCCATCGAAACCAAGTATGGGGACGCGATCGGCGATGTGAAAGAACTTCACATCGAGACGGAAAAGCTGCTGGAGCAGATCGCCAAATCAGCGCAGAAAGACAGAGTTGCAGCCCAGTAGCCTCGTCTGCGCAAGCGACATTGGCCTCTTTTGGGGCTTTGGTTTCATGGTGTGGTACGGATTTCTGGTTCCACGGTTTCTTGAACGGACAATCTTGCGATGAGCAAAGGCGTTCAGCTCTGGCCTGGCGATCGGATGCGGGCATTTTACCGCCGGCACATTACGGCGGAGAGTTCGCTCGACCCGAAAACCACAGAACGTCTCGTCGAGGCGCTCACCAAGGCCACCAATCGGATGTTGGTCTGGGAAATGCCTGCCGAGCCTGCCGCCGCTAAGGTCGAGGGTGGCAAGGCCGCGAAAGCCTCCGCCAAGACCAGTGCCCAAACAAATGCAAAGTCTGGCAAGTCTCCCGAGGCCGCGCCAAACGATCCGCCTTTCGATCCGTATGCGTTTTCCGCCATGGTCATACTCGCCAAGCAGGGGAGCGAGGCGCTTGCTGCACGCTTGGCCGGGATCAAGAGCGTCGATCATCTCAAGAAGCTCGCCGACGCTCAGCACCTTGGGTTCGATCGCTCGCTGACCAAGATCGACGACGTGCGCAAAGCCCTGCTAAAAGCTGCTGAACAGCGGCTCGCCGACCGGCGCGCTGCCGCAAGCTGACGCAACGCTCATTCGGGACGTCGTATGGCCTCCAAACCCAAGCTAGAGTTCTTCTACGAATTCGCCTCGACATACTCGTACCTGTCCGCCATTCGCATAGACGATCTTGCCGCGCGCGCGGGAATCGATGTGGCTTGGCGGCCTTTTCTATTGGGGCCGATCTTCGCCAGCCAGGGATGGACGACCTCGCCCTTTAATCTATACCCGGCCAAGGGCCGCTATATGGTGCGCGACATCGAGCGAATCGCAAAGGCGCGCGGACGCAAATTCGTCATGCCGGCAGTCTTTCCGGCAAACGGCCTGGCGGCGGCGCGCATCGCGCTTGCCGGCGAGAAGGCGGGCTGGATCAAGGATTTTTCCCGCCGCGTCTACGAAGCGCAATTTGAACGTGGGGAGGATATTTCCAACCCCGACATTTTGCGCAGGCTCCTCGATGATTTGAAGCTCGACGCCGACGTCGCTATGGCGCAGGCCAATGCGCCGGAGAACAAGGACCGGCTGAGGGCACAATCCACGCGCGCCGCCGAACTCGGATTGTTCGGCGCACCGTCTTTCGTCACACCCGATGGCGAGCTGTTCTGGGGCGATGACCGGCTGGAACAGGCAATATCCTGGACGCTGGGGCCCAAGAAAACCTGAACGTCGGCACATCGAGCAATTTTCCGACGTTTTACATCAATTCCATTCGCATCCTCACTGAATTAGAATCCGACCCGCCGCCGGAGTTGCGCCTTCCGGCTGTCTCTCTCTGAACGGCGCGGCACGAACCACGAGGCCAGCATGTTCCCTGTCGGTGATGACGACTCCACAATCCGATCAACGACCTACGTTACCTACACGCTCGTGGTCATCAACGTTCTGGTATTCTTGCTTGAGCTGGCAGGGGGGAATGCCTTTATCCAGGAGTGGTCGTTCATTCCGGCGCGGTTCACGCGCAACCCTTCAAGCGATGCCATCACAATTCTCACAGCCATGTTCATGCATGGCGGATGGATGCATTTGTTCGGTAACATGCTCTACTTGTGGATCTTCGGAAACAATGTGGAGGACCGGATCGGCTCTATCCGCTTCCTGATCTTCTATCTCGTGTCAGGCTTGGCGGCGACCTTTGCCCAGTACTATTTCTTGCCCCATTCAAACGTGCCAAACGTCGGAGCGTCGGGCGCCATCGCAGGCGTGCTGGGCGCGTATCTGGTGATGTTTCCAAAAGCAAGGGTCAACGTCGCTATTGGCTATAACGTCGTACCTATGCCCGCCATTCTGGTACTCGGATTCTGGATCGTGCTTCAGCTGTTCAGCGGCGTCGGTTCCATCGCAACAACAGACGAGACCATGAGAGACGTTGGCGGCGTTGCATACATGGCGCACATTGGCGGCTTCTTCACGGGCATCCTGCTTGCGCTCGTCATGGGCGGACGAAGGCCAACCAACATGGCTTAGCGCTGTGTCTCAGCCCGTTTCCCTGACGATGTGCGCCTTGCAAGCAGCAATGAATTCAGCACGCTCGCGTTCGCATCTGAACGCACGCGGCGGAATGATGTTACCGGCAGCGGGCTCAAACCACAAAATCACGTAGCCATCGAACTCCGTAACGTCCTCGAAACGGCTCCAGGCCATCTGGTTGCTGAGCCCGGGGGACGAAGATTTGATCCCATCTTCAGAAACCTCGAGCTGCCGCTCGGCGAGCACGGGCCCTCCCGGTCGGACACCTCTTTTGCTTTGCGCAAAATACTGAGCCCATAGCGAACCCAGAATTATCGTCACCCCCGCTGCGAGGCCGACGGCGAAGGACACCATGTTGTTAGGTCCTAAGCCGAACGCTGGTATCAACACGTGCGCCGCGGCCAGGAAAAGCGGCAGCACCAGAAGCGTAAGAACCAGCGCGGTGGCCTTGCTGGAGGTTTGCTGGCCAGAGATGCGGTTCATCCGCGTTTTGACCGCGCGCTGGTAAACCGCGACATCGGCTGGCTCGAGCTTGTATGTCAGGTGACGGGGCTGCATTTCACGCCAACCCGGCTTCCGTGCCAGCAACACTCGCGCGCCAAACCTCGACAGCCTGCCGCGTCTCGGCGACGTCATGTACGCGCACGATCTGGACACCTTGCGCTATCCCGCACAATGCGGCTGCGAGCGATCCCGGCATGCGGTCCTTTGCTTCCGGCACATCGCACAACTGCCCGATCATTTTCTTGCGCGAGGCACCCAGCAGAAGCGCAACGCCCAAGCCATGATAGAGCGACAGCTTCTGCATGACGGCCACGTTGTGATGCAGATGCTTGCCGAAACCTATGCCGGGATCGGCAACGATCCTCTCGCGCGGAATGCCCGCGGCGACACACTCTCCAATGCGCTTGTCGAGATAATCGAAGACGTCGAGCACGACGTCGTCGTAGCGCGGGTTGTCATTCATGGTCTTGGGATCGCCTTGGGCGTGCATCAGCATGACAGGCAAGCCGCTGGCAGCCGCCACATCGAGTGACTTGGGATCGTGCGTGAGCGCGGACACGTCGTTCAAGATGTCCGCGCCAGCAGCCGCGGCCTGGCGCATAACTTCCGCCTTGCGGGTATCGACGGAGATGACGGCTTTCGTTTTTGCCCGCAAGCCTTCGATCACAGGGATGACACGCGACAGCTCCTCCTTAAGCGCGACAGCGTCCGAGCCGGGCCGCGTGCTTTCTCCTCCGATGTCGAGGATATCGGCTCCCTCCTCGATCAAACGCAAACCGTGTGCGATAGCCGCTTGGGCACCCGAGAACTGCCCGCCATCCGAGAAACTGTCCGGCGTCACATTGACGATCCCCATGATGCGCGGACGCTTCAGATGCAGCCCCGCCAGCGGCGCACGTTCTCCTTGGAATGCCTCGTAAGTTTCCCACATCTGGTCGCCGTCGAAGGGCGGATGGTACCAGTCCTGTGCCTCGAAGGCTTCCACAAGGCGACAGCGCCCCGGTCCATGATCCGCGCGTCTGATCAGTTCGACGTGAGCAAACCCGATGTCGTCTCGCCCGCATAGTGGTTGCAGGCCAACGGTATTAGGATCGAGCTTATCGCGCACCGTCGCGAACGAAATGACCGGGCGCATATAATAGCTTCGGGTCAATGCGGGGCCTCCGAAAGAAACAGCCCCCGGGAGGTGTTTTCCGGGGGCTGCCAGATTTTGTCGGTTTGAACCGCCGCGTCAAGACTGCGGCTGAGGCTCCATGCCGCCCGAAGGCTCGCCACGCGGGCGCGGTGCACGACCAGCGGTCGGAACAGCCGAGCCCGTGGCGCCACGCGGTCCTTCGTCGTCCGAACGCCGGACTACCTTTTCACCGCGCATGATAGCGCCGCACTCATCGCCGGTGATGGTCTCGTACTCCATCAGCGCCTGCGCCATGGCCTCGAGTTCGGCCTTATGTTTGGTCAACACTTCCCAAGCCTTGGCTTCGCCCGTGGTCACGATACGACGCACTTCTTCGTCGATCAGATTGGCCGTCTCTTCGCTCATGTTCTGACGCTGCGTGATCGAGTGACCGAGGAACACCTCCTGCTGGTTCTCGCTGTAAAGCAGAGGCCCGAGCTTGTCTGACATGCCCCACTCGGTCACCATGCGCTTGGCGATGTTGGTCGCCTGGCTGATGTCGCTCGACGCACCCGTATTGAGGTGCTCACGGCCGTAAATGATCTGCTCGGCAACGCGACCACCGAACGCCATGGCGATCTTGGCCTCGCACCACTGCTTGGAGTAGCTGAGCTTGTCGCGCTCAGGCAGGCTCATGGTAACGCCCAGCGCGCGGCCGCGCGGAATGATCGTCACCTTGTGCAGCGGATCGTTGCCTTCGACCACGATATTGACGATAGCGTGCCCTGCCTCGTGATAGGCGGTTGCAAGCTTCTCCTCTTCGGTCATGGCCATGGTCTTGCGCTCGGCGCCCATCATGACCTTGTCCTTGCTGTCTTCGAACTCGGCTTGGGTCACGAGACGCTTGTTGCGCCGCGCGGCCAGCAAGGCCGATTCGTTGACAAGGTTGGCCAAATCCGCGCCCGAGAAGCCCGGCGTACCACGCGCGATGACCTTGGGATCGACGTCGGGTGCCAGCGGCACCTTCTTCATGTGAACGCGCAGGATCTTTTCGCGGCCAGCCACATCCGGGTTCGGAACCACGATCTGACGGTCGAAACGACCAGGGCGCAGCAACGCGGGATCAAGCACGTCGGGACGGTTGGTCGCCGCGATGATGATGATGCCTTCGTTGGCTTCAAAGCCGTCCATCTCCACCAGCAACTGGTTGAGCGTCTGCTCGCGCTCGTCGTTGCCGCCGCCTAGGCCAGCGCCGCGGTGACGACCGACAGCGTCGATTTCGTCGATGAAGATGATGCACGGCGCATTCTTCTTCGCCTGCTCGAACATATCGCGCACGCGCGATGCGCCGACGCCCACGAACATCTCGACGAAGTCAGAACCCGAAATGGTGAAAAACGGCACGTTTGCTTCGCCAGCGACCGCACGCGCGATCAGCGTCTTGCCGGTGCCGGGAGGACCAACCAGAAGCGCGCCGCGCGGAATGCGTCCGCCTAGCCGTTGAAACTTTTGCGGATCGCGCAGGAACTCGACGATCTCTTCCAGATCGGCCTTGGCCTCGTCCACGCCTGCGACGTCCTCGAACGTCACGCGGCCCTGACGCTCGGTCAGCAGCTTGGCGCGGCTCTTACCAAAGCCCATGGCCCGGCCCGAGCCCGACTGCATCTGACGCATGAAGAACACCCATACGCCGATAAGAAGCAGCATGGGGAACCACGACAGCAGGATGCCCGTCAGCGACTGCATCTCGTCTTCAGCCGGTTGGGCGCTGAAGTTCACGCCCTTTTCGCGCAACTTGGCGACCAAGCTGGAATCGTCGGGCGCGTAGGTCCGGAAGCTCGTCCCTTTGGGGCCTGCCTCGCGGTATGTGCCGGTGATGCGTTTGCCCTGCAGAACCACCTTCGAGACCGAGCCCTTATCGACCGCCTCCAAGAACTCTGAGTAGGCAATGTCGTCGCTCCGGCGGGCCTGGGAGGTGTTCGAAACCAGGTTCCACAACGCGAAGACCAGCACGAGCATTGCTGCCCAAATCGCAAGCCTTTGATAATTTTGATTCATTTGAGTTCCCAAAGAGGCCGGTAGTCTATTGCAACCCTAGCCGGCGGCCATAAGACCCGCATTCGTGCCGTTAACATAGGGTTCCCCCGTCAATCGCACAAGCAAAGCCCCTTATATGGTCAAAGAGATAAGATCTGCAGAACTGGAAGAGCTTGCCCGCCAAGCCCTGACATATCGCTAATTCACATTGAACCAACGTTATCGTTTCCGGCAATTGGGCGGGCTCGCCCTCAGTGACAGAGCGGCTCGGCGTCCAGTTCCTCCCCGCCGCTCAGGTCCAT
Organism: Hyphomicrobiaceae bacterium; assembly: GCA_041397645.1. Lineage (NCBI taxonomy): Bacteria > Pseudomonadati > Pseudomonadota > Alphaproteobacteria > Hyphomicrobiales > Hyphomicrobiaceae > Hyphomicrobiaceae bacterium. Next base: position 1,976,025 of record JAWKWE010000004.1, read on the forward strand.
GGCCGGGTCGGCTTGCAGATACGCCTGCAGGCTCGGGACGGCGACCAGCTTGCCTTGCACCCGGAATGCCGGCAGCGCCGCGACGGCTGCTGCTGGCAATCGGCACCGCGGATCGAGCAGCGGGCCGACCAGTGTTTGACGATCGGTCTCACCCAGCATGCCGACTTCAACGCCCTCAACCCCGCGCCGCGTTCTCACCCTGAAGCGGCGGTCCCAGGTCTGCCAGACACCGGAATGGTCGAGGGTCATGGGCGCGACATCGACCCGCCCGGCCTCCCGCCAGACCTTAACCTGCCGCGCCGTGGTGGTGACGACAGCGCCGCCGAGGGTCGCAGTGAGCCTCCCGTCTGAGGACATGCGTTTCACCATATCCTCAACCTCCGAAAGCTGCGGCACCGGGCTAGCCCCCCCGAAGCGCGAAATGAGATGCGCCAGAACCCGCATCCGCAAGTGCGCAGGCCCGGCATCAAAGGCGGACCGGGATAGGCTGGAATAGATCTCGTCGTTGAACGACAGCTCCAGCGTTTCGGTGAAGCGCGCGACCGCGTAGTCCATGGCTTCTCGCGCTTCTCCGAGCCGCCGCGCACTAGTGGCAATCGCGTCCGCACCGATGCCCTCGTCGCTGAGCCGCGAAAGCGCAACGCGCAGAGCAGGCCGCTCATAGTCGAGGCAGGCGTTGGTCGGATCTTCGACCCAGTTCACGCCACGTGCTTCCAAGGTGGCGATCAGACGTACCTTCGGCACGTCGAGCAAAGGGCGCAGGAGGGTTACTGAACTTTCCTCCCTCAAAGACGTGCGAGGCGCCATCGCGCTCAACCCGTCCAGCCCCGAGCCTCGCTTTAGACGCATCAGGAATGTCTCAGCCTGATCGTCTCGCGTGTGTGCGCTCACGATGCAGACGCTTGCGCCACCAAGGCCCAACGCTGCGCTTTCGAGCAATAGGTATCGCGCGGCGCGCGCTGATGCCGGAATGCCTCGAGCGGGCTTTTCCCCCTCCCACTCCAGCGTGCGGTGCGGCAGAGCGAGCTTCGCCGCACACTGCAAAACAAAGTGCGCTTCTTGCGCCGATTCCGGCCGCAAGCCGTGATCTACGGTAATAACGAGAACCTTGCGTAACGTATCGGGGTGACGGGCAAACCATTCGGCAGCGAGATGCATGAGGGCCATGCTGTCGGGACCGCCCGAAACCGCAAGAACGATTGCGTCGAAGGCGGCAAGCGGCGCCAACAGGCGCTCCGCCTCTTCCATCGTTACGACTGGGGCCTTCTCACCCACGCTTCACACTCCGAACATTAGGATCTTGCCAAGGCTTCGGAGGTCAAGCGTGCGGCTTCACTGACAGCCAACCCGCTGACGCTCCGCTTGCGCACGCGCTTTCACACTCTGAGGCGCATCGGGGAACTTCGAATTCAACTCCGAATAGGATGCGCACGCGGCGTCTTTCTGCCCAAGCCGATCGAGCGACATTGCGAGCTTCAGCAAACTATCGGGCGCCTTCGCACTCTTCGCATAGGTCTGGTAGCCCTGCAGGAATGCACTTGCGGCCGACTTGTACTGGCCGCGCACAAAATAAGTCTCACCAAGCCAATATTGCGCGTTTCCCGCAAGCGAGTCGCTCGGAAACTGTTTGAGGAAATCACCGAAGGCAGCTTCAGCAGCACCATAGTCGCGCTGCAGAAGATAGCCGTAGGCAGTTTCGTACGCCTGGCGTGGATCGCCGCCGCCCTCGCCTGCCGCCGGTAAAGCAGCCGTCTGCACACCCGCTGGTGACGTGGCACCTGCCGCAGACTGCGACGCATAACCGTTGTCGCCAGTGATGACCGGCGGGCCGCTCGAATTGCTTTCCTCGATCAGTCCACCGATCGCATCGTTGTGAACCGACGTCGTGCCGAACGATGACGCCGCTTGCGCCGGACCGGCGGAAGGCGCGACGTACTCACCGCGACGCGGCGCGCCACCCATGCTGCGAATCTGATCGGACAGAGCCTGCACCTGATTGCTGAGCGCCCGCACCTGGTTCTCAAGTGCATCCACCCGTATCGGATCTGCGCCGCCCCCACCGCCCGCAGCAGCAGGCGCCACCGGATTGCGCGCCATGCTCTGAAGCGTGCCGACAAGCACCTGCATGTCGACCAACTGTTCTTCGAGACTTTCAACGCGCGATTTCAAACCCGCATCACCCGCCTGATCGGCGGCTTTCGCTTTCGCGGATTTTGCATCCTGCGCAAACGCATCGTGTGCAAACGTCAACGGCGCAGCCAGCAAGGCCAAAGCGAGCGTACCTGCTGCGAGACGGCGCAAGTGTTGAAACAAGTCTGCGCTGGTCGTGAAGCTCGTCATCTCAATTGCCCCTGTGGTTCTCGTGTGCCGCGACAATGCAATCCAATGTGAAGTCTTCACATGAATGCTTCGAGTGCGAGGCACCGCCCCAATCTACTTGCTCGCTGGCACATGCTCAATGTATCGCGTCCGACGCGCCAGATTTCACATCGTTTCCAATTCATTTCGACGAACGCCCGACACAGCGGAGCTGGCCATTTAGCCCAATCACAAACTGTGGCAATGAAAACACGCCGCTCTTACCGCGCCAAGGGTCGCGTAGGCACGCTTGCGGGCAACTCTATGGCCATCGCCTCCGGCGAAGGCGCGGAAAGTTGCGAAGTCCCCATCCCCGCATAGTTGATCAAAGATTCGACGTGGCGGTTCTGCGCCTGACAGAGCGCGCTCGAACACGTCGCGACAGGATCGGTGGCGCCGCGTGCTTCAACCCGAATGCGCGAAGGTTCGACACCACTTTCAAGCAGCTTTGCCTCAACCGCGCGTGCGCGCGCCAACGAAAGGTCGGCTTCGTCACGGTTGCTTCCCCCGTCAGCAGAACGACCGATCACGGTAACCTCAAGACTTGGCATCCGCTTGAGCCATTGCGCCTGCGCCTCGACGACGGAGCGCGCTCGACCGCCGAGCAACGCGCTATTTTGCGAAAAGAAAACCCGGTCGCCCACGTCCTTCAGGAAACGGTTACGCGTACGGCGAACCTGTTCGGCACTTACAAGAAGTCCGTTTTCCGCGCTCGGCTCGACACCACGCTGGGTGACTGTCTTTGCCGGGATCGAATCGCGAGACGTTGCGCGGCTGACATTGGCGGTGTTGCTGGTCGGCGCAGGGCCTGCGTTGTCGTCACCGGCGCCTTCGTCCTCGTCGAGGCTGATCAACGCCTCAGACGCTGCCGCAGCCTCGGTCGACTGCGGATAGGAAGACAGAATTGTTTCGAAGATTTTGCGTGCCAAATCCGATCGGCCAGCATCGAGTGCGTCGAATCCGTCAGAGAGCAGATCGGAGGGTCCCGATGCGCTCTTTGCCGGACCTGCTCCGGCAGTAGTTGCACTCATCCCGCCCGCGGCAAACGCCATACAGACGGCGAGGACAACTAACCTGAACTTTGAACGACCTCTGATCATGGCACCAAAATCGGACAACCCGCTTTGCCCGCACGTGAACTTGTGGTCCTCCATTGGGGCCAAACTAAGCCAATTGTGGGTTAACTCGCCTAATTGGGAGCAGGTGTTGCAGTATGGTTTACGGACGATCCGCCAACCGAATGCAGCTTAGCCGCAAGTCTTCGGAAGCGCCCCTCGCCGGCGGTCGATTCATCGAAGGAATCGCACGCAAAAGACGCGTAGCAGAACACGGACCATGAACTCATCGCGCGCAAAACGAAACGGCGGGGCCGAAATCCCGCCGTTCAAAGTTTTCGCAGCCAATCTGACCCTTTGAGGGCCAGCGGATCGCTAAGTCTAACGCTGGCTTATCTGGCCACCCGAGTTCAGCACAGTCTGCGCACGACGATTCTGCGACCAACAGGAGATGTCGTTGCAAACCGCCACCGGGCGCTCCTTACCGTAGGAGATGGTGCGGATGCGCTGGCCATTGATGCCGTTTTGCGAAAGGTAGTTGCGCACAGCGGTTGCACGCTTGGCGCCCAGCGCGATGTTGTATTCGCGGGTGCCGCGCTCGTCAGCGTGGCCCTCAATCGTGATGGTGTATTGCGGATACTGCTGTAGCCACTGCGCCTGCTTGGCGAGGGTCTGGCTGGCTTCCGGCGTCAGGTCGACACTATCCGTCGAGAAGTAGACGATGTCGCCGACGTTCTGCGTAAAATCGCGCTGAGAGCCAGGTGTGGCAGCACCATACTTTCCACCAGCTGCGTTCAGCGCAGCTTCCGGCGAATTCTCCTTGTTGGCGCAGGCCGCAGCCGACAGCGCCAACGCAGAAACCGCTGCCAAGCGCAGCGCGGCCAACAAACTCTGTCGGACTAACATCCTTGTCCCTCTCGCTCCATTGGGCCGGAGGGGTCTCCTCTGAAACGGCCTGGGCAACCTTTTGACGTGTGAAGAGATTTAATGTGAGCTTCCGCCGAAAATGTGGCCGCACCAACGGCCTGCACTGGCAGGTGAAAGGCTCCTTGCTGAGGTAATCTAACGTCCCGTTTGTTGATTCTGCCACGGGCACTTCGCGCTCATCCCCTGCCAATTCGCCCCAGGGATGAGGCTCATTCGTCTGTGACAAGAGGTAGAGCTTTCTGCGCCACACGACGATGCACGGGCTGCGAGCTGGGCGTCTTTGGTGGCCCTTGGGTCACGACCGGAAACAAGTCAGAAAACGCTCAGAAACACTGAATCTCGCACCGGATCCGAAGCATGCAACCCAACAAAACCGATACCCAAAAACGAAATCAAGACCGAATTGAAAACGGATCTCTCCGTCAACAACTCGGCCTTGAAAGGTCGTTAGCTAACGTCCTTGACGTAAATCGCTTAGCGAGCGATTTCGGTCTTGGCAACGTCAGCGCCGAGCTTCATCGGAACGTGCTCAACTTCACGACGGCAAGCGCCGAGAGCAACGGCCGCAACGAGCGTAGCGATAAGAATAGCGCCCTTCATGTCTTAATCTCCTTGATTAGTGTCCCAGACTTCTGCCTCAGTTAGCGCGCAACATGCCCGGCTACCGGGACGTCAGCGCCGAGCTTCATCGGTGTATGCTCAACTTCGCGACGGCAAGCGCCAAGCGCCACAGCCGCGATTACCGCTGAAAGAACGATCAGCCCCTTCACACCACGCATGGTCATGTCTCCTGATACGTTTCCGGCAGAAGCCGTAGGATTTGGGTACCCTGGGGGGGGGCTGGCAATCAAGAACTGTCAGGGGTTTGAACGAGTTTTCCAGCCCAACAGATGCGAAAATGCCACTCGATGGCAGCACCTGCCACACGCTAGAGCGCGTACCCTGTCTTGGGCGTTAATACCTTGTTAAGATTTAGTAAAACTTAGGGCCCCAATTACATCGCGCAATTGGAGCCCAGCATATGAGACATGTTTAGCTCATCAATTGAGCAGGGGAGACCATGCCGGATCTGATGCAAACGACGGGGTGGGAACCTGCCGCTCATTATACCCGGTGATATCGACCGAGAAGATTCGCGCGCCCCCGTTCGCACCTTGCGATTCCCGGAAGAACATCAAAACGCGCCCGTTGGGAGCCCAGGTCGGGCCTTCGTTATGGTAGCCCTCGGTGAGAATTCGCTCCCCGCTCCCGTCAGGCCGCATAACGCCGATAAGGAATCGGCCCGACATCTGTTTGGTAAACGCGATGTAGTCCCCGCGCGGCGACCAGACTGGCGTGGAATACCGCCCGCCGTCCGCCCCCGATACCCGGTGAACGCCCGACCCGTCGGCATTCATTACGTAAAGCTCCTGAGATCCCTCCCGGTCGCTTTCAAAGACGATCTGGCGGCCGTCTGGCGAATAGCATGGGCCGGTGTCGATGGCGTTGGTCTGCGGCGTAATCCGGCGGGACTGACGCGATCGCAGATCCATCTCGAAAATACTGCTTGAGCCGTCCTGTGCTCCCAGACTCATGATGACGCGCTGTCCGTCCGGGGAAAATCGCGGCGCAAAAGTCATGTTCGGGAAGTCGCCGACAAGTTCGCGCCGTCCCGTCTCGAGGTTCATGATGAAAACGCGCGGTTGATCGCGCATGTAGGACATATAAGTGATTTCCTGGTTGGTCGGCGAGAATCGCGGCGTAAGCACGAGTTCCTGTCCCTGACTCAGCAACCGCACGTTAGCGCCATCCTGATCCATGATGGCCAGGCGCTTGACGCGCTTATCCTTGGGGCCGGTTTCGTCTATGAAGACGATACGGGTATCGAAATAGCCCTTCTCGCCAGTAAGGCGCTGATAGACCTGATCGGCGATCAGGTGGCCAATCCGCCGCCAATTCTGAGCCGCCGTGGAAAACCGCTGACCGACGAGCTGGCGGCCTGAAGCAACGTCCCACACTCGAAATTCAGCACCCACCTTGCCGTCGCCGGTCTTGACCGTGCGGCCGACCACCAGGGCATCGGCACGGATCGCACGCCAGTCAGGAAACCTCGGCGCGGCATTCACGTCGCGGATCTGCTCCAGGAACGATGCCCGGTCGAGAGGCTGAAACAGGCCAGAACGCTCAAGATCCGCCTGCACGACGTTTGCGACGTCGTTGGCGAGTTGCGGATCATCTCCAAGAAACACTGGGATCGCGATCGGAATTGGAGCGATCGTGCCCTGGGTCTGTGTACCTTGCAGCTGTGCGCTCGCAGGAACTGCTTCGAACATCGTCACCAGGTACGCGAGGCCGACAAGCGCCCAAACGCCTCGAAGTTTCAGTATCGCATTCGACATTCAGGAATTCTCGCTTGTCCGTTGGTACTAAACGCTTCACCCGTGCCGCAGCCTGCCAATTTGATCGGCTTTCGCCGGAGAATGAAGCAAGTGTTAGGCGCAATCACAACATTTCACGCGGATCGAAGACCCAGATGATGTCCTTCCAAGCATCGTATTTGTCCGTGGGCAATAAGTAAGGCTGGCAGGCCTTTACCGCGCGAACTGCGGTTTCGGCCGCCACTTGACCGGAAGCGCCCGAGGGGGCGGAACGCACCGAGGGATCGCCGTCCAGCGTACCATCAGGCTTCAAACGCCATCCCAGTTCGACCACCGGAACCTCATCGCCACCGCCCCCTCCAGGCAAACGCCAGCACTGGGCGAGCCGCGATTTGATCATGCCCGCTAGGAGGTCCTGCTCGCGCGCCGAAAGAACCGTGTCTTTTCCGGTCGCCGTACCTGCTTCTTTGCCGATGGCCGTTGCCGTCTTGCTGGTGCCTGAGGCTTGCTGGCCCTTCTTTGTCGGATCCTTGTCGATCAAAGCCTTTTGGGAATCATCGGGCGCCTTGTTGAGAAGATTAGCGATCTTATTTGGATCAAACTTCTTGGCTTCTTCGGCTTTCCGTTTTGCCTCGGCAAGCTTCTTTTTCTTCAGCTCCTCTTCACGCTTCTTCTTAGCTTCGGCCTTCTTCTTTGCTTCTTCGGCAGCCTTCTTCTTGGCCTCCTCTTCGGCCTTCTTCTTTGCCTCTTCGTCCGCCTTCTTCTTGGCGTCGGCCTCCGCTTTCAAGCGGTCCTCTTCCAGCTTTTGCTGCAGAAGCTTCTGCTCTTCAGGCGTTGGGCCAGGCGGAGGAGGAGGCGGCGGCTCGTCGAGCTTCTTGGCAATGGGGTCAGGTTCAGGCGGCGGCGGCTCTTCAGCCTTTGCGACCTCTTCGGCCGGCGGTGGCGGAGGAGGCGGAGCGTTGTTGGGCTTCTTGGCGTCGTTCTTGGAGTCGTCTGGCTTTGGTTCGTCGTTGGCTTTGGTCTCAAGTTGCTTTGCGTCTTCGCTTCCCTGCTTCAAACGCAGGAACTCGCTTGGCGTGATGACCTCGGCCGAAATGATAGGGGTGTTCTCGTTCGGTAGCTCTGACACCGCGCGCATGGAGAGGTACGCCCAACCGATGAGCGCAGCATGACACATCAGCGATATGACGAGCCCTAATGGCACGTCTTTTAGCCTCCCTTTTCTTCGTCCGTGACGAAGGAGAGTTTATTGAAGCCTCCAGCCTTGATACGCCCCATGACGCGCATGATGACGCCATACGCGACACCTTTATCACCGCGAATATAGATCGGCTCGTCGTAGCCATTCTTGGCGATTGCCTTGAGCTTGTCGGCAACCTGATCGAGTTCAACGGGTGTTTCGCCGATGAAGATCTCGCCGCCCGACTTGACCGTCACCGCGAGCGGCTCCTGCTTGGGCGCCGGAATCTGTTGTCCCTTTGCTTCGGGAAGCTCGACGGGTATGCCGACTTGAAGCAATGGTGCCGCCACCATGAAGATGATCAGAAGCACCAGCATGACGTCCACCATCGGCGTCACGTTGATCTCAGCCATGGGCATGTGCCGTCCACGGCGGCGACGTCCGCGTCCGGTTGGAGCTGCTTGTGTTTTGACGCTTGCACCCATGGCTCGTCCCCTTGTTGACGCGGGCTCTTAGTTGCGCACGTCGATCTGACGCGAGACGATGGCGGCGAACTCGTCGGCGAAAGCGTAGAGACGCTGAGATATCGCGGCAGAGTCGGCTGAAAACTTGTTGTAGAAGATGACCGCGGGAATAGCCGCCATAAGGCCAAGCGCGGTTGCAAACAACGCCTCGGCAATACCGGGCGCCACGACCGCGAGGTTTGTGTTCTTGGAGACGGCAATCGACTGGAACGCGGTCATGATACCCCAGACGGTACCGAACAGGCCGACGAAGGGTGCAGTGGAGCCGACCGTTGCAAGAAACAGCAAACGCCTGTCGAGCCGCTCCATCTCACGGCTGATCGTGACATCCATCACCTTCTCGACACGCAACTGAATGCCGCCAAGCGCGCGGATATTGCCTTCTACCGACCGTTTCCATTCGCGCATGGCAGCAACGAATAGAGCAGCCATGGTGATCGTGCGTCCCCGGGCTAGCCCGGCATAAAGCTCATCGAGTGACTGACCCGACCAGAACAGCGATTCAAACTTGTCGCTCTCGACGCGCGCACGTCGAAACGCGAACAGCTTTTCGAAGATGATCGCCCAAGACCAGATGGATGACAGCAGCAAACCGATCATCACAAACTTGACGACGAGATGGGCCTGCAGAAACAGCTCGAAAAATGAAAACCCGCCTGCGCTCACCGGAGCGATGGCACCTTGGGCAACGTCAGCGGGGTTCATTCATGCCAACCTTTGTTGTCTGTCTGTTGCAACCATGAAGCGACCTGAGCGACGTGCCCAGCTTCGCTCGTCAGCCAAGAAGCCGCGCTCGCCACACGCAAAAGCGAGGCGGACGCGGCGACAAGAAAGCTCACAAACGCGGCAGAGCAATGGTCCGCGTTCCCTCGCCATGGCCGGCGGAAGCGGCATTGAAGGCTGACGTCGGCTTGTTCGACCCAATCCCCGTCACCCAAAAGCACGCCCCGCCGCGCACTGACCCGTATCGCAGTCTTGTTGCCTCGCAATATGACCAAACAAGGGCTTATGGGCAGGGGCGCACTCTGCCGACCGCTCCACTTTTCCACCAGTTTCTGAGTTCGGTTCTGAATAGACCGGGCTTCTCAACGATGAGGCCCTTCGGAGCGTGACGGTTCAGGCCAAGGCGAGTTGATCGCAAATCTCAGCCAATCGGATTAGGTGCGCCGCAAGAACTTTTGTTGCGTGCGCGAAACCATCGATGCGGCGGCAAAATATTATGCACTACGGGCCATTTCGATAAGAAACGATGCCTTGACAATTCGCGTCGATACGCCGCACACTTTCCAGGCAAACAACAAAATTGCCTAACAGGCAAAATCCGTCGGCATTTGACGGTTTCACTAGGGGAGAATTTGGATGTCCACTTCAAGCGACCCAAGGGTCGATCAAATGTACGCGCGCGACCGCGGAGCAGCGCTTCTGGCGCTGGTGACTCTGTGGTCCACACTACTCTTCGTTTTCTGGGAAGTCTTGCCTCTCGTTCCCGAGCCCGCGGTTCTTTACGTGCTGGGCGCTGGCGTAGCGATGGTGTTGCTCTTCAACACCGCCTCGATCCTGGCGATGCTCTCGCACTACAGCGAAGACCGGGGGCCGATCTACGGGCTCGATCTGCACTACCTCGACGAAATGAAAAAGAGCCGGGGCTAGGGAGGCAAACAATGGCTAACGGAAAATACGACCCCCCGAAGCAATCCGCTCTCGGGCAAATCATCGACTCTCTCTTTCTGCTCGTGCTCGTCGGTTTGAGTCTATTTGTGCCCCTGTGGCTCGGACTGGCCGGCGGCGGCAAGGCCGACCTCACCTTCACCGAGAAGACGTGGCAGGGCATGGGACAGAACGAGATAACGGCAGCAGCCTTCGAGAAGCTCGGATATACGCCTGAAACGGCGCACGACATGATCGCCTCACGGTTCGACTACTCATTCGATCCGCTTACCGCGATCATCACTGCGATCGTCATCATCGCCTATTTCGTCTTCGTATTCCGCTTCTCCGACAAAGAGTATCGCGACGTCATCCGCGAACGCTTTGGCGGCAAGTGAGGGGGCCACCATGCCAAATCTTGCAGAAATGAACACATTCGAATTGCTTGAACTCGCAGCCTGGGCAATCTCCTTATTGCTCGGCCTGTGGATGATCGTCGACATGATCCGCACCAATACGGCTTATTCAGACGACGTGCTGTTGTCCTCGCGCGAAGGCGAAATCGAGGACGAACTCATCATTGATCCGACACACAGGGGCTAGCCATGACACAAACAACAGCTGTCCATGGCGAGAAAGTCTCGCTTCTGCGCGTTCTGGGCCCTGGCCACGTCTGGGCTCTGGGCGTCGGCATCGTTCTTGTCGGTGAGTTCATGGGGTGGAACTTCGCAGTCGGCAAAGGCGGCCTCATCGCCGCACTGATCGCCTGCTGGTTTGCCGGCCTGCTCTACACCTGCGTCGCTATGATCGACTCGGAAGTGACCTCTACGGTTGCTGCCGCGGGAGGTCAGTACGCGCAGGCTAAACATATCGTCGGGCCACTTATGGCTTTCAACGTCGGCCTCTTCCTCGTCATGGCCTACACCATGCTGGAGGCGGCCAACGCAATCACGCTCGGCTATCTCGTCCAAGAGGTAGGGAAGATGGCGGGGTTTGAAGCGGCACACGACAGACCCTTCATCGTACTCACCATCATGTTCCTTGCCTGGTTGAACTATCGTGGCGTCTACGCAACGCTGACCTTCAACCTGGTCATCACGGCTATCGCCTTCATTGCGATCGTCGTGCTGTTCCTGGCGTTGACGGTTGCCAAGGTTGCCCCGCTCAACCACGCGGGCTTCATACATGGTGACACCCTGCCCTACGGCTGGATGGGTGTGATCGCGGCCATGCACTTCGGTTTGTGGTACTATCTGGGCATCGAAGGGACGACGCAGGCGGCAGAAGAAGTGCGCTCACCTGCACGCGCTCTGCCGCTGGGAACGATGACCGGTATCATCACGCTGCTGATCGCGGCAAGTATGACCTGGTACATCTGCGCCGGTCTGATGCCTTGGGAATACCTGGGCCAAGCCACGACGCCATTGTTCGACGCCGCCCGCTTGACGGATTCCAACCCGCTCATGGTTCTGCTCTTTATCGGCACCATGTTCGCGACGATGGCTTCTGCCAACGGTTGCATCAACGACGCCTCGCGCGCCTGGTTCTCGATGGGTCGCGACCGTTACCTGCCAACGTGGTTCGGTGCCGTCCATCCCAAGTACCGCACGCCGTTCCGTTCGATCATCTTCCTCGTTCCAGTGGCGTTGATGTTCGCTCTCGGTGCGCCGCTTGATCAGGTCATCACATTCTCGATCCTCTCGGGACTGCTGGAGTACACCGTCATGTCCTTCAACATGATGATGTTCCGCTCCAAGTGGCCGCTGGGCACGATCAAGCGCGGCTACGTGCATCCCATGCATCCGCTGCCCGCAATCGTGCTGCTGGTTCTGTGCAGTGTCACGTACTTCGCGGTGTTCCTGGGTTATGGCACGCAGCTGATGGCCATGATGGTGTTCTACATCGTCGCCTCGGCATGGTTCCACTTCCATCGCTATAAGTACGTTCGCCGTGGCGATCAGTTCTCGATGAACTGGCCGCGTCCGCGAGGCTACTGAGGCATTATCCAGAGCCTTGCGCGGCGCGTCCTTCCTGAGGTGAAGGATGCGCCGCGCGCTTTCGTTTTCTGATTGGTTTTGAGGCCAGTGTTGACTGTCCAAATCCTATTTGCTGCTGGTGCTGCAGGTGTCACTGCGCTGGCGTTGCTTGCCCGCCATGAGCGTCTTCTGGTCAAAGCCCGCCGCCAGAACATTCTGGAGCCGGTACGGGAGCTGTTTGACGACGCGACTTTTGAGACCGATGGCGCTGGCATTCCCCGCATCGAGGGCCTTTACCGCGCGCGACGGTTTAAGCTCGATCTCATTCCCGACACCATGACTGTCAAGCGCCTGCCTCAACTCTGGCTCTCGATCACCGCCCTGAAGCCAACCAACATCGCAGACGCGGGCCTTGTCGTCCTTATTCGGCCCTCAGGTAATGACTATTACTCGCTTGCGCAGCACATGAGCACGCACTTGGATACACCCCGCGAGTTCCCATGGGAGTGTCAGGTGCGCGGCCAGAGCGAACGCTCGCGCGCCACGCTGCAGGCCATCAAAACGGTTGCGGGCGCGATACTGTCCGATCCGAAGGTGAAGGAAATCGCCGTCACGCAGCGCGGCTTGCGCATTGTCTATCAACTCGCCGAGGGCAAACGCGGACAGCATCTGCTGTTGCGGCAGTGCGATTTTGAAGGCACGACGCTCGAGCCGCAATTGCTCGCTCATCTGTCTGGAGAACTCGACACGCTGGCCGCCGTCCTCGGTATCGACCTGGTGGAGAAATCCTCATGATGCAGCAGGCTGTGACACAATCGAAAAAGCCTCTTGATCCCTATGTCGTGCTTGCGATCGCGATACTCCTGCCCGGCATGGGTCATGTCGCGGTCGGACAACCCAAACGCGGGCTCGGGTTCGCGTTCTTCACGCTGCTGCTGGCGCTGTTTACGTACGCGATCACCCCGCCCGACCGCTCGTTTGTCGGACGCGCTGCCATGGGACTGTTTGTCTGGGCGTTGTCGATTCCCGACGCTTACCGGATCGCGCGGATGCAGTACGAAACCTGGAAGCGGGACAACGGGTGATCAAGCGCAACCAAACTATAGTTCGGTGGCCGCGCGATGGGCTTCGAACGCGGAACGCACACGATCGCTGAGACGGAGCGGCTTGCCGGACTTTGAGATCAGAACGATCGTCACATCGGCCTCGAAGATGCGCTTGCCCTCGCGCACGATGGTCTGCTGGAGCGTGATACTTGCCCCGCCAATCTCCCTGACGCGCGTCTCGACCAACAGCAGATCGTCCATGAGACCGGGACGGATGAAATCCATATTCATACGTCGCACGACGAAGATCGCAGGCTCTGCCCCGGAACTGCCGTCGAACATCGAACGCGCGTCCGCACCAAGCAGACGAAGAAAGTCCGTGCGGCCGCGCTCGCAGAACCGGACATAGCTTGCGTGATAAACGATGCCACCCGCATCCGTGTCTTCAAAGTAGACACGCACAGGCAGGACATGGCGCTGACCGGTCTCATCGCTCACGATGCGACCCGCGATGTCCGGCCATTGATCCGTTTTCATCTCATCCCGCTCAGGCTGTAGTACGCTTCCCGAGCTCAACAACGACGATCTCGGGCGGGGAGCCGAAACGCACCGGCAGGCCCGAGCAGCCTATGCCGCCAGACACGACGAGGTGACGTCCCTCCTCCACGATATGACCGTAGACATAGCGGGCCTTGTATTTGGAGGGAACGACCGGCGCATAGCCGAATAGCCGCACCTGCCCCCCGTGTGTGTGCCCTGACAGCGTGAGTGCTATACGATTGGGCACATCGGGGAAAATGTCAGGCTCGTGCGCCATGAGAATGACCGGCGCGTCGTCGGTAATTTTCGCAAGGGTGCCGGGCAGATCGTCGACGCCGCGATAATCGACGCGACCCCGGCGGACGAAATCGGCGTAACGATCCGGCTTGGGCCAGAACGCCCACTGATCTCCAAGGCCGGCAATCCAGAACGGACGGCCATCCTTTACGAGCCGTACCGCATCGTTCTCGTAAACAGGAATTCCCGCGTTCTGAAGAGCAATGGCGGCACGCACAGGCCCTTTTTCAGAAGACTGGATCGCGCGATCTTCCCACCAATCGTGGTTACCCAGAACAGCGTGCACACCCAACGGCGCTTTCAGCCCGGCTAGTGCCTGCGCCCAATCGTCATGAGGTACGGGACGCCCGAAATGACCAAGGCGATGGCCAACAACGAAATCACCAAGCAGAAGGATCGCATCAGGCTCAAGGTCGTTGGTTTGTGCGACAAGGCTTTCAAGCCGCTTTACGCTGACCCATGGATCGATCGCATGCAAATCCGCCAGAACGGCAAGGCGAAGGTTCAACCCTGCGGGCCAGGACGGCGGCGTAATCGCGTAGGAGGTGACGTTGGTACGAAAAGGCTCGGCCAGCGCATAGCTGACAAGCGCCGTTCCGGAAAAGCCCAAGGTGGCGAGCGCTTGTAGAAAGTGTCGGCGCGTCAGCATTCGTGAAACCCGTCCGTGACTTTACGTTGCAGGCGTTGTGGCTTTGAGGATCGGCGCGCGCTAGCGCCTTTTTCCGCCTTCTTCTGCCTCGTCGTCCTCATCGAAGATTGGAAGTTCGGGAGTGGCCGCGCGCGCTGGTCCCGAAAGGCCCAAATGACGATAAGCCTTCAATGCGAGAACGCGGCCACGCGGCGTACGGCTTATGAAACCTTGCTGGAGAAGATACGGCTCGACGATTTCTTCAAGTGCGTCGCGCGGCTCCGACAACGCCGCAGCAAGCGTTTCGATACCGACCGGCCCGCCCTCATAATTGCGCGCGATGCACCCAAGGTAACGATGGTCGAGCGCATCGAGTCCCTCACCATCCACCTCCAGCAGCCGCAGCGCACGGTCCGCGACGGCGGCGTTAATGACGGCAGCGCCTTCGACGGCGGCGAAATCGCGAACACGGCGCAGCAAGCGCCCTGCGATGCGTGGCGTCCCGCGCGAGCGTTTGGCAACCTCGCGCGCACCGTCGGATGCTATCGGCGCACCGAGCACGCGCGCGCCGCGCGACACGACAAGCTCAAGCTCATCGACCGTGTAAAAATTCAGACGCACCGGTATGCCGAAGCGATCGCGCAACGGGTTGGTGAGTAGCCCTGCTCGCGTCGTAGCGCCCACGAGCGTAAATTTCGGAAGATCGATACGTACTGAACGCGCAGCAGGCCCTTCGCCAATCATAAGATCGAGTTGGAAGTCCTCCATCGCAGGATAGAGAATTTCTTCAACCGCCGGATTGAGCCGGTGTATTTCATCGATGAAAAGTACGTCGCGTTCTTCCAGATTGGTCAGAAGCGCGGCGAGATCTCCAGCCTTGGAAATCACCGGACCTGAAGTCGCCCTGAACCCGACCCCAAGCTCCTTGGCCATGATCTGCGCGAGCGTCGTCTTGCCGAGACCTGGCGGGCCTGCAAACAAGACGTGATCGAGCGCATCGCCACGACCTTTGGCGGCCTGGATGAAAATACTCAGATTGGCGCGGGCCTGCTCCTGACCGATGAACTCGGCCAGCGACTGGGGACGGATCGTCGCCTCGAAGGCGTCGGTCTCGCGCTTGGCTGAACTGATCAGGCGGTCGGTCATGGTTTGTTCGTGGCGGTGTTCGCCCCCGCCGTCAAGCCGACACGGTGCGCGCGGACGCACCAAGCGTGGAAATTGACCGGATCGGGCCGGATTGCCGCGTAAAGCAGCTGATCCGGCCAGCATATGACACCGAGGACGATTTCTGCTTTTGGCGCCTTTCGCGCCTCAGGCCCAGGTTAGGACGTCGCCGCAGGCGCGCCGACTACGCCTCGCGTTGAGCGCGGGCAAGGGGTTTGGGCGCGGCGGTGAATTTCACACCCAGCTCCTTGGCTCCACAGCGGACGATCTTGCATTCGTACATGACGCGATCCAGTCGCACGACAAGCCGGATGCGATCATCATTGCTGATGCCAGCGGAAAAATCTCTATCCCATCCCTGCCGAAGCTCGAGCCGCGCTCCTGTGGTGGACATATCGCGGATAAGACAGGGAAAGGATCCCGGGCCATCTTCCAAGTACACGACAGCCGGCGTCATTCCCGAACGGCGGGGTGCGAAGCGCTTTTCGCTGGCTTTGTCGTGAGCGCCCACTGACGCGGCTTTGGGCTTCGATAAAATCCGGTCAATCGATCGCATCGTTCGTCCTGCTTGGTTACCGGTAGATGACCAAGAATCAACGCACGATCAGGTAAACGCCCTGTTAAGACTATCCGTCGCATTCGAGCTTTATGGCGCATGTTTGCGCTTGATGTGCTGAACGGCCTGCTCCAGCGCCTGCAAGAAGGCGGATCGGTTGGCTTTGCTGAATGGCGCGTTATAGCGCCCGCCTTCGCCAGTCTCCCTCAAATGCTGCGAGAGTTCGCGCATTGCGAGTGCCATGCCAATGGACGCATCGGTGAAGGGCTTGCCGGTGTTGCCGATCGCGTGTGCGCCTGCTTTCAAGGCGCGTGAGGCAAGCGGAATGTCCTGCGTGATGACGATGTCACCGTTGCCAGCGCGCTCCGCGATCCAATCGTCGGCAGCGTCGGGACCATCATGCACGATCACCCGCTCGAACTCTGGTCCCTCGGGCAGTCGCATCCAGGCGTTCGAAACAAAGATTACCGGAAGAGCATGGCGCAGCGCGACCCGCGCCACCTCCTCCTTGACCGGACAGGCATCAGCGTCGACAAAAATCCTCATCGTTCAAAGATCCTGGCGGTTGCTTGAAATCGCAAAGAATGCCGCACTTCTTAGACCGGAGTAGAGGCAATCGTGCAGAAAATCTCGGCTAATGCCGCAGGCGCGGTGATGTGGGGATTATGGCTGGCGTCCATCTCGAAGTAGCACCAGCCCGGATCGGCCTTCGCGGCACGCGCAAACGGTCCGAACATATCGCCGGGCCCAATGCGCGTGCAATAGATGAAGCTACGCGGCAAAGCGGTAACGCCGAGCTTGAGCTCGATAGGCTGCGTCATGGTCTTGAACGGTTGAGGATGACGGCGCGGCGCGATCCAATCGAGGTCGGCCTGCTCGGTGTCGGGCGGAAGTGGATTGGGCGGCACGCGCCATCCCTCGCCTTGTGTGCGTGCGCCTTTCACCCAGCGCTCGCGCTGCTCAGGCGTTGCGAGAGCAAGCATGGTGTCGCCAGCCTTGGGCGCAAATGCATCGAGATAAACCACCTGCGCCAATCGCTCCGGCATACGGTCTGCCACACCGGTTGCGACGAACCCGCCGTAGCTGTGGCCGACGAGAATGACGTCGCGGAGATCTTCGTGGAAGATCACGGAACATATGTCAGCGATATGATGCTCCAGATCGATATCTGGATGTGCCAGATGCAGGCGTTCACCCAGACCAGTATGCGTAGGCGTGAACAGCTCATGCCCGGCTGCGCGCATCAACGGATGCATTCGCTTCCAAACGAAACCGGCGGACCATGCGCCGTGCGCGACCACAAACGTCGCCATCTCAGCAATCCTTTCAAAAGCGCTTCCGCAGAATGCACGCGCAATATAGCGATCCGGCACTTTTGCGGAATGGTACGTGGGGATGAGCGTGCGCTTAGGGTTTAGCGCGCCAGCGCCTTTAATCCGCGCTTGATAAGCGCCGCCGTATCGGCCGCCTCGCCCAGCTCGCCCATGGCGGTTGCAACCGCTGCGGAAGCCTGTTGCGGATTATAGCCAAGATTGGTGAGCGCGGAGATCGCCTCAGCCGCGGCGTGCCCCTGAACGATGGGCTGCGGTTGCGCCACACCGTTAGCCAAGGCGGGCACATTAAGACCGGCCACCGAGAGGGCCGGAGCCTTGTCCTTAAGCTCGGCGACGATGCGTTGCGCCAACTTCTTGCCGACGCCCGGAGCTTCCTCGACCGCTGCCCAATTGCCAAGAGCAATGGCATTCGCGAGATCCTGCGGGCTCATGATGCCCAATACGCCCAGCGCCACCTTTGCGCCGACCCCCTGGATGGTCTGCAGCGTGCGAAACCAGTTACGTTCCAGCTCGCTTTGGAAGCCGAACAGGCGGATTGCATCCTCGCGCACATGAGTGTCGATGGTGAGAGAAACCTCATCGCCAATCTTCAAATTGCGAAGAGTGCGCGCCGACGCCTGCACCTCATATCCGACGCCACCGACGTCGATAATGAGAAAGCTCTCGCCAATGGTATCGACTTTACCTCGCAACTTGCCGATCATGTGCGAGCTTCCTTCAGCAGACGAAGAGCAGCGGCCTGGGGCGTGAACCGATGGTTGGCGTGACAAATCGCAATCGCCAGTGCGTCGGCTTCATCGGCACTCTCGAACCGCGCTTTGGGCAACAGAAAACCTATCATGGCTTGTATCTGCTGCTTTTCAGCGTGCCCCGCCCCGACGACTGTCTTCTTGATCTGGTTGGGCGTGTATTCCGCGACCTGTAGCCCGAGCATAGCGGGTGCAAGCAGCGCAGCACCCCGAGCTTGGCCAAGCTTCAAGGTAGAACGAGGGTTTTCGTTGACGAAAGTTTCCTCGACCGCTGCCTCACGCGGAGAAAAACTCGCGATCACGCTGCTGATGCCCTCAAACAGCGACCGTAGCCGGTACGCCAAATCGTCCCCAGAGGTCGATGTGATGACGCCGGATGCGACATAGCTCAAACGCACCCCGTCGCTATCGACGACGCCCCAGCCTGTTCGGCGGAGGCCCGGATCTAGTCCCAATATGCGAATCGCGGATGCTTTCATGTCCCCCTGATACCACGCCCGCCGTCACAGACGCGGTGCGAACGCTCCACATCCGGGCATAAAAATATCCCGGAGCGCTTCCCGGTGTGTGACAACCAGGTAACGATCCGGGATCTGCCTTGCGGGCCGGCAGAAGGTTACTCGGAGGTCGGAGGTGTCGTGCGATAGCGATGGTATTCGAAGGCCTTTGCCAGGTGGTCAGGCTCCGGCATCGGGCTCTCCACGATCGACGCCTTGAAATTCTGGGGGCGTGCGGCCGTGAGTTGTGCATCGACGAACTCAGCCCAATAAATTCGGCGCAGCGTGCGCGTATAGGCTTCGAAAATCGCGGACCCGTGACTGGACATTCTGTACTCCACTCCAGAAAGTTGGGCAGCCACCCGCAATGGACGCCACACGTATGAAGGTCAATAAATAATGAATAGAATTTAACCGCTAATTCTCACCAAGTTCTTGACGCCCGTCGCGCAATTTTAGCGACTTAAAGAAAAATTCACCAATAGTACGTGCACGCACGTTAACCGGGGTTAACGGCGATGACAGTGCTGAAAGACTGGCGCGGTGAAAGGCGTACGGCAGTGCAAGCCGACGCGCGGCTTTCTATATCTGGTCAGCGACGCGGCAGGCTTGCGTTCAAGCGGCCGTCAGTTTCTTCAAAACGTCCTCGGACACCTCGAAGTTCGCAAAGACGTTCTGGACGTCATCGTCGTCCTCAAGTGTCGCGATCATCTTGAGGATCTTTTGCGCGTTCTCTTCATCGACGGGCGTCGTCAGCGTGGGCTTCCATACGGCCTTGACGCTGGCCGCCTCCCCAAGCGCCTTTTCCAGCGCCGCTGCGACAGTCCCGAGACTGTCGAAAGAGCACGTAATCAAATGACCGTTGCCATCGGTTGCCGCATCGTCGGCGCCTGATTCGATGGCAGCTTCGAGAATGGCATCAGCGGAGCCCGCTTCCGGCTTGTAGGAAATCTCCCCGACGTGATTGAACATATGGCTTACCGAACCTGTCGAACCGAGGTTGCCGTCATGCTTCGTGAAGACGGAGCGCACCGCGCCGCCCGTTCGATTGCGATTGTCGGTCAGCGCTTCGACGATGACGGCCACACCGCCGGGCGCATAGCCCTCGTAACGCACTTCCTCATAGTTCTCGGTATCGCCCCCGGCCGCCTTCTTGATGGCGCGCTCTATATTGTCCTTGGGCATGTTTTCCGCGCGCGCTTCCTGAATGGCGAGACGCAGGCGCGGGTTCATGGTCGGGTCAGGCATGCCGAGCTTGGCGGCAACGGTTATCTCTCGGGAAAGCTTAGCAAACATCTTGGAGCGCGCGGCATCGGCACGCCCCTTCTTGTGCATGATGTTCTTGAATGCTGAATGCCCGGCCATTGCGATGCCCTGAAAAGTTCGTTGCTTGCGAGATGATCGGCCCCGTGTTTGGCGCAACATTCGGGGGCTGGTCAAGCCCATCGCAAGCATCCGCAGGGCAAATGGGGCCCAGCCGCGCCAGTCTGCCGATGCAAGGCCGCTATTGGAGAAGATCGAGCGGATTGATAGGCTTGCCGTCCCTCAGGACTTCAAAATGCAACCGGGGCCCCTGCGTGCGCCCCGTTGCGCCGATTTTGCCGATCTGACGCCCGCCAGTAATGCACTCTCCTGCACTGACCGACAGCGCTCCAAGGTGGCCGTATCCAGTCTCGACGCCGCCGCCATGTGCGATGCGCACATAAAGCCCAAGGTCGCCTTTGTTGCCCGCCTCTACGACTTTACCGCTTCGCGCGGCATATACGGGCTCGCCGGCAGGACCGTCGAGATCGACGCCGCCGTGGAACTGCTTGGTCTTGGAGATTTCGTCGTACTGGTCGCCGAACTCCTTGATGACACTGCCGCCGGTTGGTCTGGCAAAGACCAGCGCCTCCTCTGCCGATCCCGCCATACTGCATTCGGCCGCCCAAGCGCCTGCGGAAGCCAGAGTGAGCAAACCGGCTGTCAGTGTGACAAGAGTGAGAAGCGCTTTTGCCATAACTCCCCCCTACCAGAAGTCGGGCTCGACCGGATCAAGATGTGGACCCCGCCTGAACGGAGCGACACGTCGCGCCAGTCCTGTCGCATCGTCGATGTCTATCGCAAGCCCACAGAGCGTGGCTTGGCCCATCGCCGGTTCATAGCGTGTGCGCGGAATTTTGGTCAGGAACCTGCTCAGCGGCTCCTCGGCATCCATGCCCAGCACAGAGTTGTAATCACCACACATGCCAGCATCGGACATGAAGGCGGTGCCATTTGGCAGAACGCGATGATCCGAGGTCGGCGTATGCGTATGCGTTCCCACTACGCCCGATACGCGACCGTCCACGAAATACCCGAACGATTGCTTCTCGCTCGTGGCCTCGGCGTGGAAATCAACGAAAATGACGTCTGCGCCGTCCTTGAGCTTGCACGCTGTGATTTCGTTGTCGACGGCGCGGAAAGGACAGTCGAGCTCGGTCATGAAGACGCGGCCCATGACGTTGATCACCAGGACGTCCGCTCCGTTCCTTGCCTTGAGCATTGTAGCCCCTCGCCCCGGCGTGCCCTTTGGAAAATTGAGCGGGCGGATCAAGCGGTCGTGCCGCTCGATGAAGACGAGAGTGTCCTTCTGGTCGAAGGCGTGATTTCCGAGTGTGACGCAGTCAGCGCCAGCATCGATAAGGTCATTCAGAATGGATTCGGTAATGCCGAAGCCGCCGGCAGCGTTCTCGCCATTGATGATGACGAAGTCGAGTTCATAGCGCTCCCGGATGCCTGGCAGCGCCTCCAGGATCGCGTTGCGGCCGGTACGGCCCACAATATCGCCAAGAAAAAGCAGTCGCATTCATGTCCCACGCCCCGCGTCCAGGTTGGAGAGGGCTTCTTTTAGTTCTTGCTGCAACGGATCGGGCCCGACGGCGTCAGCACCCAATCCAGGCGCTGGTCATAGCTCTCGTGGGGAACCGCGTCGACCTCTAGTTCGTCATACGCTATGCCGACGGCCGTGACCGGCTTGTGCACCTTCAGCTTGGCCAACGTGCGATCATAGAAGCCGCCGCCGTAGCCCAGCCGCCAGCCATCCCGGTCAAACGCCAGGAGCGGCACGAGGAGAACATCGGGCGCCACCTCGTCCTTGTTAGCGAGTGGCTCGCGAATGCCCCACTGAACACGTGCCATTTCATCGCCTGGCGCCCAAGACCGCATGATGAGCGGCTTGCCGCGCCCCTCCATGACCGGAAGCGCCAGCTTGAAGCCTTCTCGATGAAGCCAATCGAGCAATGCAGAAGGATCGATCTCGTCGCGGATAGCAGCAAAGCCGGACACCGTCGCCCCTGGCCGTACGCCCAGAAAATCCAGCCCATGGGCCGCAAGACGACGTCCAGCCTCTCCGCCATGGGCCTCATATGCCGCCTTGCGGGTTGCGAACGCCCTGTTGCGAAACTCTGCCTTCAGCTCGACTGGCAACGTACAGGCTCCCGGTGAATTAGGTGCCGCGGTGGCCGTTGGGAACATGATCCCGCGTGGTCCCTACGAGCGTAGGTGGGCACCATATGTCCAGAGCCACGGCTCCGGCCAGGGACAGCGCCCGTGCGGATCTTATAGGCCCCCGGGTCATTTGTCCCTGACGGGCCCCGCAGCGTTCTGGATGTAGGCCAAGATTGCCAGAAAATCCAGGGGCGCGCGGGTCTCAGCCAGCAGACAAGTTATGTGCAAGCCCGGCTCTCAGTGCCAGCGACCCCACGCCCAGCGACCGGTCAACACAATGGCGACCAGCCAAATAACAACCACGATGACCGCCGCAGTCCGCGATGGCGCCAAACGCGTGCCGGGCGTGATCTTGGCGCGATGTTCGGCCATAACCTCGCTCGGGATCATCCTTCGGATCGCCCATAAGGCCAAAGGCAGCAGGATCAATTCATCCAGAAATCCGATCACCGGGATGAAGTCGGGGATCAGATCGATCGGGCTGAGGGCATAAGCGACGACAGCAACCCCAAGAAAACGCGCGGCAAACGGCGTTCGCGGATCACGCAATGCGGATGCCAGTACTGCGATTTCCGATTTCAGCGATTTGGCGAAAGCGCGCAGTTTTTCGATCATCAGCCCGGCCAATGTTGCTCATGGAAAGCGAAATGATTGTTTCTTAGGTGCCTGACTTGCGCCCGAGATCACTGGCGCTTCCAGTGCGTTGCTCTTCCACCGTCTTCGTTACCGATTTCAGCTTGTCGGTCTGCTCTTCCAGCAACTCGTCAATGTCGGCGCGCGCCTCGAACAGCTCATCCGTCACCATGAGCGCAGCCATGAGCACCAGCCGCTCATCGCCCACGGGCCCATGCTCACGAATGAGCGTGTCCAGCTTGTCCTTGAGATAGCCCGCGATTTCGCCCAAACGATCCGCATCCGCCTCGGCACACTCGAAGCGGTATGTTCGCTTGTTAAACGATATCGCAACCTGGGCCAAAAGCTGTCCGGCCCGCTGTTGGCAGGGCCGCTCCCCCGAGGACGACGACAAAAATCGCCTAGTCGGTCAGGTTATGAAGCGAATCGATAGCCCAATCAATGCGATTGATGATTTCGGCGTGCTTTTGCTCAAGCTCTTCGATACGCGACCTTGCCGCCGCAAGCTCCGAACTTAGCCGCGCATTCTCCGCAACGAGCCTGTTATCGGCTGTCTTGGCAGCGATTTTGGAGCCCTCGCCCCGCTTTGATTTTGTAGTAGTCCGTTCAGCCATAACTCGTAAGCCCCAACCCGGCTGGCCGCGGGTTTGGCTCGCGATTCAGCGCCCCACGGAACTGCACGTTACGTGGCATCCATAAACCACGTCAACCAATCAAAACTACAATGCAGCATTACTCCATCGATCCTGTCTCAACCTTGTTGCTTCATTGCCTCGATTGACGCATTGACAGCCGTCAGCCTGCTCAAGTTAATGGCGCACGCCGGAATAAGTGTCGTCACAATGCCCTAGCCGGCTGCGCGCGCGCCGCCCTGGTGCGCCTTCTTTGCATCAAGCTCCCGGGAGGAAAAAACAATGGCGGTGAAAGTCGCGATCAACGGATTTGGGCGTATCGGCCGCAACGTGCTTCGCGCGATCGTCGAAAGCGGTCGCACAGACATCAAAGTCGTCGCCATCAACGATCTGGGCCCGGTTGAAACCAACGCACACCTGATGCGATATGACAGCGTGCACGGACGTTTTCCCGGCAAGGTCACCGTATCGGGCGACACCATCGACGTCGGCACAGGCCCCATCAAAGTCACAGCCATCAAGAACCCGGCTGAGCTGCCGCATAAGGATCTCGGCGTACAGATTGCGATGGAGTGCACAGGCATTTTCACGTCGAAGGAAAAGGCGTCCGGGCATCTCGCCGCCGGCGCCAAGCGTGTGCTCGTTTCCGCCCCTGCCGACGGAGCCGACCTTACGGTTGTCTACGGCGTCAATCACGACAAGCTCACGAAGGAGCATGTTGTCGTCTCGAACGCCTCTTGCACCACGAACTGCCTGTCGCCGGTGGCCAAGGTGCTCAACGACACCGTCGGCATCGAGAAGGGCATGATGACGACGATCCACTCCTACACTGGCGATCAGCCGACCCTCGACACCATGCACAAGGATCTCTACCGCGGGCGCGCCGCCGCGCTTGCAATGATCCCGACCTCGACCGGTGCGGCCAAGGCCGTGGGACTTGTTCTACCTGAACTGAACGGCAAGCTCGATGGCTTCGCCATGCGCGTACCGACGCCCAACGTCTCGGTCGTCGATCTGAAGTTCATTGCCAAGCGCGCGACGACCAAAGACGAGATCAACGCTGCCATCAAGGCCGCAGCTGATGGTCCGCTGAAGGGCATCTTGGGCTACACGAACGAAAAGAACGTCTCCATTGACTTCAACCATGATCCTCTTTCGTCAATCTTCCACATGGATCAGACCAAGGTCATGGACGGTACTCTCGTGTCGGTCTTGTCCTGGTACGATAACGAATGGGGCTTCTCCAACCGCATGAGCGACACCGCAGTCGCCATGGCGAAGTTGATCTAAATACCGATTTAGGCGGAATAGACAAAAGCGGTGGCGTGGTTCATCTCACGCCGCCGCTTTTTTTGTCAGACATTGATTGGTTTTACGCCTTTGCCGCCTGGTGCACGCGCGCTTTATGTTCGTTGGCGATGAGCGCGGCGTCGGACAACTCAAGTGCTGTTTTGGACATCGCATCGGCTTCCTGCGTTAGGTCGTCAACCCCCATGCGTTTGAGCGCGCGCAAGACCTTTTGGAGCCGCACACCGATTTCGACGCTACCGGCACCGTCGCGCGCTATTGGCGTGAAAGCGTCGTTGACGATCTCCCGAGCCGTCAACGGCAGAGCGTGGAGGCGGTCGAAAGCAATCTTGTGGGTCTCTTCATCAGCTTGAAGTTTCGCCCATTTCTCGATCACCTCAACCAGTACGTTGAGAATATTCACCGCCGTTCCGGGATCGTTAACGGCAGGCGACAGCGCCCGATCGGCGGTTTCAGTTAGGTTGAGAATGTTGAAGCGCACGTCGCTATCGCTTTCCCGCGTGGAACCCAGCACGATGCAGCCGTTGATCGCGCTCGCCAACTCTGGCGTTTTCGCGTCCGCAGGCGTGACATAGGCAATCGGCGCCGTCGTTTCGACGTGTTCTCCTGGCCGCACAAACAGATAGATTTGGCAATCGTTCTCGCACGCCAGTTCCTGCAGGTTACCGAGCCCTAAATCCACCACGTAGCCGAAGCCGTCGGGAAAGACCGCGGCAGCATCTTCGCTCGGCGCTCCGTCCCAGGTGTTCGCCCCGAGTGCCCCTGCCGTCTTCGGCGTCAGTGATGAGAGCGCCGCATCGTGCAGGCGTTCAATGGTGTTGCTCAGTCGGCCGAGCTTCATCACGTGGTCAACCCAGTTGATGAACGACAGCAGCACGAAAATGACGATGGCGATCAGCCCAATGAAAAGGATGAAGCGGCCTGCGTGGCCGTAGTGAAACGCCTTGAGAGCCAGGATTCCGCAGATGGAATAGATGAAGGCAGCAATGAAAGCTGACAGAACGGTTTGCGCGGTACTGTCTGACAGGATGAACCGAGCGGCCCGCGGCGTGGACGTGGTCGAGGCCGAGGATGCTGCTGTGACGATGGCCGAAACGGTAAATGTGGCCACTGACAACATGCTGGAAGCAAAAATGCCAAATAGCGTGACCAGCGATTCCTCGCTGATATCGAGATCGAACTGCCCCTCGAAATGGTTGCCCAGCAGAAGCGCGGCGGCCGCTATAGCCACCGAGAACAAACTGGCTAAAGCCGGCCTGAACCAAAGTTTATGTCTTAAAAACAGGCGCAGACGCTGCAGAAGCACGCATTTCCCCTTGATTAACCGGAATTTCTTTCTAACCCATTTGCATAGCGCGCGCGTTTGCCGCAAGTGCTATCCCGTCCGACAGCAGCGCACATTGCGATGCAGCCTTGGCGGCCCGCCCCATCCGCGCTAATGCGTTGCCGCCGATTTCGAGAACCAACCGGATCAGGGGAGCCGACATGTCCGAACGCCTTGAAGATATCGCGCGCGCAATGGTTGCGCCCGGCAAAGGAATTCTTGCCGCTGACGAAAGTTCCGGAACGATCAAAAAGCGCTTCGACAAGATCAACCTGACGTCCACAGAGGATGCACGCCGCGACTACCGCGAAATGCTGTTCCGCTCCGCCGACGCCATGAAGAACTACGTTTCCGGTGTGATCCTGTACGACGAGACCATCCGACAGAAGGCCAAGGACGGCACCACTCTCGTGGACGTCATGAAGGCTGCGGGCTCCATTCCCGGCATCAAAGTCGACACCGGCGCCAAACCGCTTGCCGGCCCGAGTTCCAAGATCGAGACCGTGACGGAAGGCCTTGATGGTTTGCGTGAACGCCTTGCGGACTACTACAAGCTCGGGGCTCGATTTGCAAAGTGGCGCGCCGTCATCACCATCGCTGACGGCTACCCGACCTGGAACTGCGTGAAGGCCAACGCCCATGCGCTCGCTCGCTACGCGGCGCTATGCCAGGAAGCCGGCATTGTGCCAATCGTTGAGCCAGAAGTGCTGATGGACGGCGAGCATTCGCAACACGACATTGCTGAGTGCGCGCGCGTTACGGAATGGACGCTGCGTGCTGTCTTCCGCGAGCTTTACGATGCGCGTGTAAACCTAGAGGGCATGGTCTTGAAGCCCAACATGGTCATCGCCGGGCAGAAGTGCACGAAGCAGGCTTCGGCGCAGGAAGTCGCCGAGCGCACCATCAAAGTTCTCAAAGCAACCGTGCCCTCCAGCGTACCGGGCATTGCGTTCCTATCGGGCGGCCAGTCCGACGAGGCGGCGACGGAGCACCTGTCGCTAATGAACGCCATTGGTAACCTGCCCTGGGCACTGACTTTCTCATATGGCCGCGCACTTCAGGCCGCTGCATTGCAGGCTTGGGGCGGCAAGGCTGAAAACGTCGCTGCCGGTCAGCGCGCATTCACGCATCGCGCCAAGATGAATTCGCTGGCAGCCCTCGGAAAGTGGGACGCCAAACTGGAGAAGGCGGCTTGAGGCACTTTTCCAAGCCATGAAAATAAACAAGGCGGGCATCAGGGCCCGCCTTTTTTGTTTCTTTGATTCCGGCTGATCCCTTAGTTGGCTACCAGACCGGACAGTGCATTGCTCATGATATCGTTCGTCGTTCTGGTGGACCGCCGCGCGGTCTGCTCTTTCTTTTTGTTCGACTTGCGCGACGAAGTTGTAGCCGGTTGCGGATTAACGTCCGTGCTTCCCGTAGACACGTCGACCTGATCGTCATCGATAGCCGCAACCGTATCGGCGCTATTGGCCGCCGGCGCACTATAACGGACGTTGCGGCCAGCCAACGCCGACAACAGCCGACCGTCGTTGCCATAAACATCAGAGTAGGTTCGCAGCTTGCCCTCTTCGTCGACCCGCGCCGTGAAGTACGCAAGATAGACGGGCAACGGCTTTTCAAGAGTGACGTCTCCACCGGAATTGAACATCCCGCGGACCTTTGCTGCCGACCAGCCCTTATCCTGCTCCAGCAGAACCTCTGCAAGACGCTCCGGATTTTGGACGCGTATACAGCCATGGCTCAGCGCGCGGAAAGATTGTTTGAACAGCGCCTTCTGCGTCGTGTCATGCATGTAGACATCGTGGCTATTGGGGAAACGGAACTTCACGTCGCCCAGCGGATTCTGCCCGCCCGGAGGCTGCGTAAAGGAGAAGCGTCGGATATCCACCTTGCTCCAGTCGATGCTATCGGGATCCACTGGTCGGCCGTTGAGCGTCGGCCGCAGACCGTAGGCCTTCAGCACGCGCCCACCGCCGCTTGATCCACCTCCGAACAGCTGGTCAAAGAAGCCACCGCCCGAGGCCTGTTTCAGCCGCGGCAGAAGCTCCTTCATTTTAATGCCGTCAGGTACGCCCCAGGTCGGACGGAACATGACGTACAGCATGGTCGAACTCAACATCGGCGTCGGCCAAGTGGTCTGACCGACAATGATGCGTTCCTCGAAAATCTTCTCGTCGCCTTTGTAGGCGCGAGCGACATATTCGGGGATGTTGTTCATCACATAGACTTCGCCGAGATCCTCCGGCAGCCAGCGCCAGCGTTCCATGTTGGCGATGATGCGATCTATCTCCGCCTTGCCGTCGCGCTTCTTGGGCTTGCCTTCCGCGTTCAACGCAGCTCGGGTCGCAGAGTTGAGATATCCGTTGGCCTTGATGCCTTTTTCCTGCTGAAACGCCTTCACAGCCTCCACCAGCACCGCATCGTAGACGTTTTCATCCTCGCTGTTTTCGGCAGGTGTCTTCAAGCGCTTGCGCAGTAGGGCAATATCGTCGTTTTCCTGTCCAGGCTTTACGGTGCCCTTTCGGGGAAGCTCAACCTTGAGAGCCTCGTCGATCTTTTCCTCATCCTGCGGCCCGCGCGCCTTCAGCATTGCCTGGCGCAACTTTTCAAACTGAGGATGCTTGGGATTGAGGCCCGTCAAGTAACTGCCGGGCGTTGCGCTGGCGGAAATCTCCGCGAGCACGTCGGCAGGCTGTTTCACGGGGGGCTGCATGTCCCAAATTCTGCTGACGGAAGCAGGTGTGACCCGGCCGCCGCGCGCGTAGCGAGCGTATCTCAGCACTGCGAGCGACAGCTTGGCTTCTGCGGTTCCCTGATCGGCGCTCGGCGCCCCTGCAGCCAGCTCGGGCAGTTCAAACGCCGAAGCATCGAGCCCCCAATCGTCGGCCTTGCGGATTTCGGCAATCGCTTCGTTGGCTTTGGATGAGAGCGCGCCGTCCTTGATCCATAGAGGTGCAGGATGCTCGCCGTAGTACTGGTTCAAAGCCTCCACATCGTCCTTGTCGAAGCCTTTGACGAAAGTCTTATCGGATAACTTCTCCACGGCGGCGGCGACTACGGCGGCTACCGCAGGATCGACAGGCGGAGCGGCCGCGGCGGTTGTTTCAGTTGCAGGTGCGTCCGTTGCCGTTGCGTTGTTCGTCTTTGTCTCATCGGGCGAGGCGCTTGGGCTGGCAGGAGCTGTCGACGCCGCCGCATCTGCGGGTTTCGCGTCTTCCGACTTTGCGTCTTCGGTTGCCGCAGGGCTCGGAGCGGCAGCTGCATCTTGCTTGGCGTCACCGCTTGGCGGTGTCGCTGCCTGATCCTTATTCGCTTGGTCCTCCTTGCCGGCGTCTGCCGTTCCTGGCGCAGCAGCGTCAGGCTTGCTGGCGTCAGCCGCTTCAGGCTTGGCGGCCTCGTCCAGCTTATCGGTCACTTCCGAGGCCGGTGATGCATCAGGCGGAGCCGGTGTTGCAGCTGTTGTGGAAGAAGACGTTCCCGTCTCGCTCGTCGTGCTGGCGGAACCGCCTTCTGCGGAAGGTTCCGCGATGACAGGTGTCGCCACCAACGCGGCGGCCGTTGCAAAACCAGCCATCCACGATGCGCGCATCACCGCCTTCGTACCCATATCCGGTCGCTCCAAAATTGCTTCAAATGTGGCGGACTTGAAAAGTGATCTCGCCCCCTACTGCCCATACCGGCCCAGCAAGATGGCATATTCTAGCCCGTTGCCCCAGATTTCACAGCACCATGGCTGCATCGCCACCGTGGGTAAACCGCACGGGGGTCATTAAACCTCGAAATGATTTGGGTGTGGCACTGAAGACTCGGGGCATCTACTTAAGAGCTCGCGGAACCGTGATCTGAAACCATGGGGAAAATCCCAGCGCCTCGGTCGGGTTCTTTTTTCCGCCTCATTCCGCCGCGATAGCCGCAGCCTCAATTCCGGGAGATTATCTTGGCCGTGTCAGAGCTTTACCTCATCGCCGAGATTGGCGGATCGACGCCCGATTCAAATCGCGCCCGGATTGCCGCTGCCCTTGGGGCCGCAAGCATCCCCAGCGTGCTGTTGCGTCCCGTTCCGGGAGGCAGCCTCGAAGCGGGCCGCGTGAAACCGCTCGTGGAAGAGGTTCAAGCGAAAGGGGTCGCCGCGCTTGTGGCTGACGATGCGGAACTTGCGCGGGTGGTTCGCGCCGACGGCGTGCACCTTTCCTGGAGCAAGGACCAGACCGGCCGGATGACGGAAGCGCGCGAAATTCTCGGAGGCCGCTATATGTTGGGCGCGGATGCGGGTCGCTCTCGCGATGACGCCATGACATTGGGCGAGATGGGAGCCGACTATGTCGGCTTCGGTATTCCACCCCATGTTGAGGATCGGGCAGCCGCATTTGCGCGCCAATGCAATCTGCTTTCTTGGTGGGCAGAAATCTTCGAACCACCTTGCGTCGCCCTCGATGTGCCTGACGCAGAAGCAGCGGGTCATGCCGCACGCGCCAACGCCGACTTCGTGTCTGTTACACTCAGCCCCGATATGACGCCAGAGGATGCGGCCGCGTTGGTCAAGACCTTCTCCATTGTCATCGGAAGTGCCAAAATCCCTGCATGAGACGCGTTGTTGTCATACGCACCTGTACGCTAGGCGTTCTCTCGCTGGCCTTGAGTTGCATGAGCGCGATTGCATCGCGCGCCGAAAGTAGCTCGTGGTCACAGCGGATCGAAACGCCCGACGATCAAAAGGCGCCGGCCGCCAAGAAGACCCCGCCAGAGAAAACTCCGCCCAAGAACAAGCCCGCTAGTGCCGCCAAGCCTTCACCGGCGGCGCAAAAACCAGCTACGACCACGATCTCCAAGACTGTGCCGAGCACCGTGCCGGCAACAGGCGAAGACGCGGCCTATATGGCCTTCGACCAAGGACAATATCTCACCGCGCTGAAGTTAGCTCAGGAAGCCGCCGGCCGAGGGGATGCAACTGCAAACACTCTGATAGGCCGCATCTATGAGGAGGGCTTGGGCGTTCCCCAGGACTCCAAGACCGCCGCCAACTGGTACACACGCGGTGCCGAGCTGGGAGATATTCCCGCAACGTTTGAGCTGGCCATGCTGTTGGCCCAAGGCAAGGGTGTGGAGAAAAATCGTGAGGCCGCCGCTCAGCTGTTTGAGAAGGCGGCTTTAACCGGACACGCACTCGCAAATTACAATCTCGGGCTTCTGTTTCTCAAAGGTGATGGCAAGCCACAAAATCCCTATCGCGCGCTTGATCACATCCGATTTGCCGCCGAGAAAGGCGTAGCGCAAGCGCAGTACGATTTGTCAGCCATGTACCAAAAAGGCGAAGGCACACAGCCCAATGCCCTGGAGGCCGCCAAGTGGTTGTCGCGCGCCGCCGCGCAAGGGCTCGATGTCGCCCAGTACGATTATGCGATCATGCTTCTAAAGGGCTTCGGCCTGACGCGCGACGAGCCCAAGGCCATCGCATACCTCAAAGCCGCGGCCGAAAAAGGACTGCCGGGAGCCCAGAACCGTCTTGCTTGGGTCATTATGGAAGGCGTGGGCACGAACAAGGATCCGGTTGAAGCCGCCAAATGGCGCTTCATCGCCAAGCATAACGGCTTCGCGGATGAGAAGCTTGATGCGGCAATCGCCAAGTTCTCGAAGGCTGATCTGGCAAAGGCGCAAAAAGCTGCCGCCGATTGGTCCGACCGCATCCAAGTCCAGCCTATCGAGTAACATCACGGCATAATTCTAGCCATTCGGCGGAATGCGTTGGCGGCGAAGGGCAGCTATTGCTTGGGTCCGAAGACTGTCGAGCGCATACCTTTGTGCAGGTCAGCCGCAAGGAACCTAGAATATGACGCAGAACTACCGGCTTCACCCCCTGATCCTCGGCGAAGCTGACGTCGGCAGCGCGCTCGACGTATTTTGGGGGATGAATAAGGAACAGGGCCGCGTGACGGTTCCGGTCTATGCGTTTCTCATCGAGGGCGGGCCCCATCCCATTCTCATCGACACCGGTATGCGCGATGCCGAACGCGCAATGGCCATTCATAGACTTGGACCGCATCGCCTTCCACCGGGAATGTCCCTGTCTGAGCAACTCGCCCCGCATGGATTACGGCCTGAGGACATCGGCACAGTCGTCCTCACGCACCTGCACTACGATCATTCTGGCGGTTTGGAATTGCTGTCCAATGCGCGGATCGTCGTTCAACGTAGCGAGCTTGCCGCCGCTGCCACTCCGATAGGACCGCGCACGCTCGACATTGGCTCACGCGAATTGTTCTATGACCGCAAGGACATCGCCGCCTTGATCGACCCAATGTGGGA
This sequence comes from Hyphomicrobiaceae bacterium, assembly GCA_041397645.1. Classification (NCBI taxonomy): domain Bacteria; kingdom Pseudomonadati; phylum Pseudomonadota; class Alphaproteobacteria; order Hyphomicrobiales; family Hyphomicrobiaceae; species Hyphomicrobiaceae bacterium. Next base: position 2,008,531 of record JAWKWE010000004.1, read on the forward strand.
TCGCGTTGAACTCATCGAAGGTGACTGCGAGCTCTTCCCCGGTATCGAGTGTATTTTCTACCCCAACACCCATACGCCCGGCAGTCAGTGCGTTTTCGTTCAAACGGAGGATGGCGTCATCGGCTGCGTCGGCGACATCGTGCGCAAGGTCGACACCAACGTGCGCAAAGGAATTCCGCCGGGCATCTACTACGACCTGGAGCAAATGCAGCGGGCCATGCGCGACATCGCAATGCGCTGCGACATTGTCTATCCCGCGCACGATCCTCTCGTCATGGAACCGGACAGAGAAAAGCGGTTGGCTGCCTTAAGCCCCGGCAAGCCGTGGCCGTGAATCTGGCTATGCGTTCACCAGCGGCAGAAGCAGCTTATTGAGCGTACTGTTGGATGCCATGACGTCGCCGGTTTCCAGCATCTTGTCGGCGCCGCTGAGATCGCTGACGAAGCCGCCGGCCTCACGCACGATGACGATGCCTGCCGCCATGTCCCAAGGCTTGAGGTTGCGTTCCCAATAGGCGTCGAAACGGCCCGCCGCCGTGAAGGCGAGATCGAGCGCGGCAGATCCGGTGCGCCGGATGCCCGCGACCTCCTTCATCACCGTGTCCATTTCCTTGAGAAACTTTGGATGTCCCGGTCGGCCGCGATGTGGAATACCCGTCGAGATCAGAGTATCGGCAAGGGTCTTGCGCGCCGCAACCCGCAAACGCCGATCGTTGAGATAGGCGCCCTTGCCCTTTTCGGCGGTGTAGAGCTCGTCCGTCGCGGGATTATAGATTACGCCTGCCACGAGCTGCCCCTCGCGCTCCAGGCCAATCGAGATCGCGAACAGCGGCATCGAGTGCAAAAAGTTCGTCGTACCATCGAGCGGATCAACCAGCCATCGGTGCGTCGTGTCGGCGCCTTCGATGAAACCGCGTTCTTCCATCAGGAAACTGTAGCCGGGTCGCGCCTTCGACAGCTCTTTGAAGATGATGTCCTCGGCCTTGTGGTCTGCCGCAGAAACGAAGTTCGCAGGCCCCTTTACGGATACCTGAAGCTGCTCGACCTCGCCGAGGTCGCGAGCCAGGCTACGGCCGGCCTTACGCGCGGCCGTGATCATGACGTTGAGGAGCGGCGAAACGTTGGCCATGAGATTTCTGCAAATTTCCAAAGAGCAAGGGCCGGATCGGCCAAGATGGGCCGCCAGTGACATTGGTGACGACCTTACGGATGGGTGGGGTGGTGACTAGCCGCTTCACACTGCCAGCGCAAGGCGGCGATGAGCGCACACCCATAAACCCGGCCAACATTACGGAATTTCCGACTTCTGGCGCGTTGCGACCCAGCCTTCAGGTGCTACCCTGCCTTCAGGAAATGCGAGCGGCCCAAAACAGAACAAGAGGCCGCAGGCGCAACGGGGAGAATACCATGAGCGAACATTTCGAAGCCTATACGCTCGGCAATACGTCGGAAGAATACAGACGATTGCGCATGCAGGCTCTCGCCTGGGAGGAAGCCACCCGGCGCGCCATCGTTAAAGCCGGACTGGGCGAGCGAGCGCGCTGCCTCGATGTCGGCTGCGGTCCCGGCGAAGTGATGCGGCTTTTGCGCGAGATGACTGGGCCGGACAGCCACATCACCGGTGTGGATCGCGACGGCAAGATCGGGCGCGAAGCGCTCGCTACGCTGAAGGCGGTCTACGGAGACAACTTCGCTTTTCACGAGCTTGATCTTGCGAGCGAAGCGCAAATTCCGGGTGGACCGTACGATTTTATATTCGCGCGATTTGTCGTGTTTCATCAGCGCGATCAGGTTGCGTTACTCCGCAAGCTCTGGGGCCTGCTCAAACCCGGCGGCAAGTTGCTGGTGATGGACGCAGATATCCTTGCACCGATGAGCGTGTGGCCGGCGTGGTCGGATGAAATCGTCGCATTCATCCAGAACACTCTTAAGGGCGCGGGACTCGATCTGGCCACCGGGCGGCGGATGCCCGAGTGGTTTCTTCAAGCCGGCATAGGGCCCCACGACGGGCTTGACGCTTCGACCATCCTGCTGCCAGCGCCCGAGGTTGCAACATTCGCGAATGTGGTCGCCACAAGTCTATTGCCGGCCGCGCTTCAGATGGGCACGACCACCCAGCCAGCGTTCGACGCCATGGTTGCCAAAGTCAAAGAGGAAGGCGCCAAGGAAAAGGCTTGGATGTACTGGCCGATCGTCATCGCGACGTGGAAGACCAAGCCGCACACCTCCTGAGTTTCCAGCCCTCATCCGCGAGTTTTTGCCTGTGTGTCGCAACACTGTCATGCGGCGGGAACTCTTTGGGAAGCACAATCAGCACCGGGTGCTTTCGCCAATGGCACACCGGACTGAGAGTGTTGGCTTTTGGCCAAATCGCCGTGCGCGCAGCATCACACGTGACACCAAGGCCACATTTTGGTGTTGCAACGGCATGATCTTGCCCGTTTTCGCTGCCATTGCGTTCGGGTATTGTGGACGTTCGCGCGGGGGCGAGGGAGCAACACCGGGGAGAGACGAGGCACATGGCCAAAAAAGCCAAGGGGGACGCGACACTCGCGCCTATTTCCCGTCGGTTGACGCCGCCCGGCGTTTTTCTGTTGCGCATGACCATCTTCCTGACGCTGATCGGATTTCTCGGCGCAATCCTTTTTGATCAGCTCAAAAGGTCGTGGCTGACCAACCCCGGCCTCAACGCGTTGATTATCGGCGTGCTCGCGTTCGGAATTTTGTACGCCTTCCGCCAAGTCATCCGGCTCTATCCCGAGATCCGCTGGGTCAATGCTTTTCGCATTGCCGATCCCGGCCTGGTCAATCCGCACAAGCCGGTGCTGCTGGCGCCTATGGCGACCATGCTGCGCGACCGCACGGGAGCGCTCTCGCTCTCGCCCGCAGCGATGCGCGCCTTCATGGATTCCATCAGTTCGCGCCTGGACGAAGCGCGCGACACCGGCCGCTATCTGGTCGGCCTGCTGGTTTTCCTCGGACTGCTCGGAACTTTCTGGGGTCTTCTCGACACCATCCAATCGGTTGGCCACGCCATCGATACTCTCGACAGTAAGGCGACCGACAACGTGCAGATGTTCGGCGATTTGAAAGCCGGGCTTGCCGCTCCCCTGCGCGGCATGGGCACCGCGTTCTCGGCCTCGTTGCTCGGCTTGTCGGGCTCACTTGTCCTAGGCTTTCTGGAGCTACAGGCCAGCCACGCTCACAACCGCTTCTATAACGAATTAGAAGAATGGCTCTCGGGCATCACCGAGCTCAACCCGTCATCAGGCGTAAGCGGCTCGACAAGCTCGGAGTTCGTCAATCGCCAACTGCTGAGCGCCGTCGTCGATATGCAGCGCGCGCTGGAGGAGTTTTCAAACCGGCTTGCCGATCAGCCGATTGAGCCACCCAGCGTGCTGGCGTCGACGCCACAGCCAGATGAAGTGCGCGATCTTGCCCGCGGCGTGAACCAGCTTGTCAGCCAGATGCGCGCCGAGCAGAAAGTCGTCCGCGAGTGGGTGGATGAGCAGGCCGCGCAACAGACCGAGGTGGCATCGATGCTCAAGAGCCTCGCCGAAAACATGAAGCGCGGAGGCTGATGCCCTATGGCGCGTGGCCGCAATCGCAGAGGTGGAGAGTATGCCGAGTTCTGGCCGGCGTACGTCGACGTTCTGTCGACGCTGCTGCTCGTGGTCACGCTGCTGATGTCGCTCTTTATGATTGCGCAATATTTCGCCGCCGAAGAAGCCAGCGGCAAGGACACCGCACTTAAGCGTCTGACCCGCCAGATCACCGAATTGACGAGCCTTCTCAATCTTGAAAAAGGCAAATCCAAGAGTGCAGAAGATGAGCTGGCGTCGCTGCAGGCCTCGTTGTCGGCGCTGCGAGACGAAAACAGCAAGCTTGCAGGCACGGGCCTTGGCGCAGATGAGCGCGCGAAGGCGGCTGAAGGGCGCATCTCGGCTTTGTCTGCAGATCTGGAGACCCAAAAGAACGTCTCCAACGAAGCGCTGGCCAAGGTCGATTTGCTCAATCAGCAGCTGCTCGCATTGCGCCAGCAGATCGCGGCGTTGAATGAGGCCCTCGACGCCTCGGAGAAGAAAAGCTCAGACAGCGACAAGACGATCAAGGATCTCGGACAACGGCTGAACGCTGCCCTCGCCCGTCAGGTCCAAGAACTGCAACGCTATCGCTCCGACTTCTTCGGGCGGCTTCGCAATCTGCTGAAGGACCGCAAGGACATTCGCGTTGTTGGCGACCGCTTCGTATTCGAAAGCGAAGTGCTGTTTCCTTCAGGCTCAGCAACTTTGACGCCGGAGGGCCTGGCGGCAATGGATCAGCTTGCTGCCGCCATCAAGGAACTGGAAGCCCAGATCCCGCCTGAACTCGATTGGACTTTGCAGGTCAACGGGCATACGGATTCCCGACCGATCTCAAGTGCGCAATTCCCCTCCAACTGGGAACTATCGACGGCGCGCGCGGCCTCGGTGGTCAAGTACCTCATCTCAAGAGGCATCCCACCTGACCGGCTTGTTGCCGCCGGGTTCGCTGAATTTCAACCCATCGAGGGTGGGTACTCCGAGGAGGCTCTTCAGGCCAACCGTCGTATTGAGCTGAAGCTCACCACCCGCTGATTGCAAGCATTGATCCGCGAAATCAATCGTCATTGCGTGCGCGACGCTCGCGCGTACCGCGCTTGTAGCTCTCCGGTACGGCTTCATCGATCTCGCGCAACTGGCTTCGCGCGGGATCAGCGGCGGCAATCTTCGAGGCTGGCACGCCAGACAGAGCCTGAATGACGCGACGATCGTGGCCATACATGTCGTCATACTTGACGATCGTACGGTCCTCGCCCGGCACCATTGTGAAATAGACGTTATGGACCATGAAGGGACGGTCCAGATCGATCTTGTTGCTGGGCTTTTTCGAGTTGCTCAACAGCTTGTTGACGGTGTCTTCGCTCCATCCCTTGTCGCGCGCGAGCAATAAAACGGCAAGCCGCTCAGGATTGCGCACGCGCACGCAGCCGTGGCTGTACAAACGCCAGGACGACTTGAACAACGCGCGGTTGTTTGTGTCGTGCATGTAAACGTGATGCTCGTTGGGAAAGAGGAACTTCACGCGGCCTAGCGGATTGCCACTGCCGGAACGCTGATAGATGCCGACATCGCGGATATCAATCTTGCTCCACTTGAAGCGGGTGGGACGCAGCTCCCGGCCGGAAAGACCAAGGATGCGCATATTGCGTCGCTCCAGCACGCCGTAGTCGCCTGCCTTCAACTTCGGAAGCAGATCGTTGACCTTGATCGAGGGAGGAACGCCCCATTCGGGTTGGAAGACGATCTGCCTCATCCGCTCGGAAAATACGGGCGTTTGCGTGTTGGGCTGCCCGACGATGATGCGCTCCTCATGGATCACCTTGCCGTTCTCCACGACACGGGTCTCCATCTCGGGAAGGTTGTTCCAGATGTGAAAAGCACCGAGGTCGCGCGGCAGCCAACGCCAACGCTCCATATTGGCAAGCAAGCGATCCAAATCTTCTTTCTTTGGCGGCGGCGGCGGGCGGTTCAAGACGCGCCGCGCCTTGTCGTCGATGCGGCCCCAGCGCACGCGCACCTTCTGCTCGCTCAGATAATCGTGGAGAGCGTTGGCAAGTTTCTCGTCAAATTTGGATTGAAAGCCCTCTTCGGCGGGCACCTTGAGCTTGCGACGGACCACCAGCACATCGGGGTGCCATTCGCCAAGTTTGATCGTTGGCCCCATGGCCATGATGTCGGCCGGATCGGGCTCTCTGGGATGCTCGATCTCTCGACGCATGGCGACGTAGGCTTCGCGCAGAAGCTCGAATTCCGGATAGGGCGGGTGCATGGCACGCAAGGCGGCGCCTGCGTCCTCATTCGAAACGACGTCAATCATCACAGCCGTCGCGTAGACGGGATCGTCCGTGCGATTGAGCCACAGGCTCAACGAGGATGGATCAATCCGTCCCCCGTGGGCGTGAAACGCATATTTGACAACCGCACGCGACAGGCCGAGTTCAGCGCTGGCAAGCGCATCATCCGTTAGATCGTTCGGATTGATCTCGGGCGCCTGGAAAGCGGCTGGGTCAAGACCCCAGTCTCCTGCCTTGCTCAACTCGGCAATCGCGGATCGTGCGCGAGACGTCCACCCCTTAGAGGACACCCAGACAGGGGCACCGTCCCTGCTGATATAGAACGAGCGCAGTTGGGCAAGCCAAGCGACGTCCCGCCCCTCGGCATCAGCCCTTGCAGCAGCAATGTGCTCATCGAGCGTGTTGGAAAAAGCAGATCCGCGCTCAACCCTCTCCAGCTGCTCTGCGCGGAGCGCTAATTGTCCTGCGGTGTCTGGCTCAGCAAAGGCTGCCGCCACACCGGTTAATAGAAGAAAGCCGCCGGCGAAGACCCGGCAGAGTACGCGATACATAAACTCTGTGCCCCTTACTTTGGTCCGGTACTATTGCATCATCAGCACTACGATGCACGCGGAGCTTTGGGTCATTTCACGAAATGGTTGAAATAATCCCTACCCTGTCCGCGCCATAACGGCGGGACGAGCAAAACCGCACAGAAATCCTGAAATGACTATCTCGGTTAAAAGCCGCCGCTACTCGGCGGCCTCACGCCCAAACTGCAGCTGGGCCAATCTCGCATAGGTGCCCCCCTTGCGCAGAAGTTCCGCATGGGTGCCTGTTTCCGCGATCCGCCCTTCCTCCAGCACGATGATGCGATCGGCCTTCTGCACAGTCGCAAGCCGATGGGCAATGACGAGCGTCGTGCGATCCTGCATGACACCTTCAAGCGCACGTTGGACCGCGCCTTCGCTCTCCGCATCCAGCGCACTCGTGGCTTCATCGAGCAGCAGAATTGGCGCGTTGCGCAGGATGGCGCGTGCGATGGCGATGCGCTGGCGCTGGCCCCCAGACAGCGTGATGCCGCGCTCGCCAAGCTTTGTCTCATAGGCATCAGGCAGCGCACGAATGAACTCATCGGCCTGTGCAGCCTCGGCGGCGCGGCGGATTTCGCTGAGGGTCGCCGATGGCGAGCCATAGCGGATGTTTTCAGCGACCGTATCCGCAAACAACGCCACATCCTGCGGCACTACCGAGATGCGCGCACGCACCTTCTGCAGATCCGCCTTGGAGACATCTACGCCGTCAACCAGCACAGTGCCTGAAATCGGATCGTAGAAGCGCAGCAGCAAGTTGAAGAGCGTGGTTTTACCCGCTCCCGACGGCCCCACGACGGCAACCGTTTCGCCACGCGCCACCTTGAGGTTTATGTCGTGCAACGCCGAAACTTCGGCCCGATTAGGATAGTGGAAGCTGACATTCTGGAACGCGACCGTGCCGAGCGGTGGCTCGGGCAACGCAATCGGGTTCTTCGGCGAGCGAATGGTGGGCTCCTCGGCCAGGATCTCCATAATGCGGTCCGCTGCGCCCGCCGCCTGGCTCATCTCGCCCCAAACTTCAGAAAGCTCCGCCAGTGCGCCGGCCGCAAACAGTGCGTAGAGCACGAACTGGCCCAAACGTCCGCCCGTCATGTCACCTGCAATAACGGAAGACGCACCGTACCAAAGCACGGCCGTGACGCTTGCGACCGTCAGGAAGATGGCGAGAGCGGTGAGCAATGCACGCGCGACATGGCGCTGGCGGGCATCGTTGAATGAGTGCTCCACTGCTCGGGCGTACCGGTCGGAAACCTGCGGCTCGTTGGTGAAAGATTGCATCGTGCGGTGCGCGGCAAGGTTCTCGGATGCATAGGCCGAGGCCGAGGCGAGACTATCTTGAGCCTGCCGGGACAAGCTGCGCACCATCCGCCCGAAACCGACGAGCGGCAGCACGATCAACGGAATTGCGATCAGGACAAGTCCGGACAGTTTCGGGCTCGTCACGAACATCATGATCAGCGCGCCAATCAGCATGATCGCATTGCGAGCGAACTGCGACAGCGCTGTGCCAGCGGCCGCCTTCATCTGGGTGGTGTCGGCCGTAAGCCGGCTCATCATCTCGCCGGAGTGACTCTTGTCGAAAAAGGCGGGGCCCAAGGAGGCAAGATGGGCAAAGGTCTTGGCGCGCAGGTCCGCCACAACCCGTTCGCCCAGCCAATTCACGCAATAGAAGCGAGAGGCCGATGCCAGCGCCAGCACAGCGCCGATTCCGATCAGCGTGAGGAAGTAGCTGTTTATCAGATCGCCATCGTGACCGCCAAAACCGTGGTCGATCATCCGGCGCACCGCCAGAGGGACAACAAGCATCGCGGCGGCCGAAACGACCAGCGCAATCGCTGCGCCTGCCAACATGCCTTTATGGGACATCAAAATCGGCTTGAGTTGCAGCAGCGGTCGAAGCGACTGACGAGATGAGGGCGCGCCTTCAAGCTGCGAATTGGCCTCAGCGCTGCGGCGCCGGCTTCGTCTGGACATACCTAATCACAACCTTTTCAATGCGTTGTCCGGCGACCGGGCGCCGGTAGGGCATCGCTTTGGAGGCCCTGGCGGCCAGCGAGCCGGGGCGAACATGCCCGACCGGGCAGCCCACCTCAAGGGGCAATGGGACGCTGGCTCGATCCGTAATGTTCAACCGGCGCAACGCCACACTTGTATGCGGGGCACTTTAGAGTTATGGAAGCGCCAGAAATTTCGCCACAAGTGGAGACGCGCCGGCCGGGCCGCATTTGGCAGCTCAGCGGAGAAGCGCTCTATTTCGCTAAACTGCAAGTGAGAGCGCCATGAAGAAAGACGCAGATCTTCATCCCGATTACCACATGATCCGCGTGGTCATGACGAACGGGACCGAGTTCACCACCTACTCGACCTACGGCAAGGAGGGCGACACGCTCACCCTCGACATCGATCCCACCACACATCCGGCCTGGACGGGTGGCGATACGAAGCTGATGGACCGTGGCGGTCGCCTGTCGCGCTTCAAGAAGAAGTTCGAAGGCCTGGGCTTCTAATAGCTCGCAAAAATTCAAGGGCAGAAATTCAAAACGCCAGGCGGGAAGCTTGGCGTTTTTCTTTGTCTCCGAACCTTGTCGGCTTCGATACGCCGAAAACGATCAGGCCCGGCGCTACCACCGGGCCCGATCAAAAATCTCTCAGCGTTCAACTCGAGGAGAAGCTCTGCTCAACCGAGCTTATTCTGGAAGGCCCGCTCCAGAAGGTTCATCTGTGCAGCAACCGGATTTGCCGGACGCTCGGGGATGACATCAGGATCGCCAGCCGAGTTCATGGCACGGTCGAGCTGAACGATGCGGTCATGCAGCGTGAAACTTTGCTCAATCAGATCACGCAATCCAGCGGGAAGGTCGCCAAAGCCGGTGACGTGCGCCGGGCGTCCGAATGCCTGCAACTTGACGCGACGGCGCTTCTTGGCAGCTTCCTCTTCCGTGATCTCACCTTCCTTCAAGGAGCGGCGGATCAACAGCCAGGATGCAAGGTCGAGCAATCGCGTCGTCAGACGCATGCTCTCAGTTGCGTAAAGAACGCTCGCCGGACCGGTAAGACGCTTCGCCTCCGCACGGCCGGGACCGTCGAGGTAGGCAGCGGTGCGCTCAACGAGCGCCATACCTTCCTTGAAGATGTGATCGAATTGTCCGGAAGACTGAAACCGCTCACCGAACGATACGGTTGTAGAGCTGCCCGAAAGGGCGCCATCGACTCGAGAACTATTGTTCATGACCCTGTACGACACAAACGCTTACCCAACACAAACCAACTATACCGATTTCACACTACGGCACCATAGTTAACAACATGGTCCATTTCGGGGCACTTGTCGCACCACCTGTGGACAACTCAGGTGCCTTGTATCTTCGACTGCAAGAACGACGCCGACAGTCCATCGCTGCAAGATGCTTCGAACAAAAAAAAGAGCCGCCCGGGAAGAGCGGCTCGAAAGTCGACAGGGAGGCGTCAAACCAAGCAGCGGGGGGCGCCGCGAGGTTGATCCAGATGGCTGGATACATTTGATAATGATTGGGTAGGGTTAAATGCGAGTTAAGTGCGCGCATCGTTCAAGAACACGGGAGGTAACACTTTGTTGCAGTCGGCGCGACGCACGGAAACCCGACACAACAGGCGTTGAAAGCATAGCGGCAAGTTTTGTTTACGATTTGAAAAGTGCGCTTGCTGCGGCCTCGTGCGCCTTCTTCTTCGCCAGCTCTGCGCTTACCCGCTCGATCTCCTGGTGAAGCGCTGCAATGCGCGCCTCCAATTCGGCAACCGAAAGCGTCCCCAGCTGCTCGCCCAGCGTCGCTTGTGCTTTCGGACGTACCTCATCCCAATCCATAATGAGGGCTCCTTTGAATTTGCAGGCGCCAGCAACAGAGCCTATCCGCTTTATGGCGACCAAAGCTTGTGCCGAGCGACCCGGTGATGCATGTGTCGAGTACGGACACTAGAGGAAAAGCGCAACGATGACGACTCTGCCCACAACCATGACCGCCATTGCCATTGATGGAAAAGGCGGACCGGATGTCCTGAAAGAAGTTACTCTGCCGTTGCCGCAACCTGGCCGCGGTCAGGTTCTGATCAAGATTTCAGCCGCGGGCGTCAATAGACCCGATGTGCTTCAACGCAAAGGTCTCTATCCCGCGCCGAAGGGACATAGCGAGCTGCCTGGTCTCGAAGCGTCTGGCACCATCGTAGCGGTTGGCGAACAAACCTCGCGGCACAACGTCGGCGATACGGTGATGGCACTTCTCAACGGAGGCGGCTACGCCCAATACGCCATCGCCGAAGAAGGCAGTTGTATCGCAGTGCCGCAAGGCCTCGACCTCGTCCAGGCCGCGGCGATGCCTGAGACGTTCTTCACAGTTTGGCACAACGTGTTCCAACGCGGCGGCTTAAAAGCAGGCGAGAGCTTTCTCGTTCATGGTGGAACAAGCGGAATCGGCGTCACCGCCATCCAGCTTGCCAAAGCATTCGGCGCAACGGTCTTTGCAACGGCAGGATCTCCAGAAAAATGCGACGCCTGCCGCGCACTCGGCGCGGACCATGCCATCGACTACAAGACGCAGGACTTCGCCGAAGCGATCAAGGCTCAAACGCAAGGCCGCGGCGTCGATGTCATCCTCGACATGGTCGGCGGTGATTACATCGAGAAAAACATTCGCTCGCTCGCCGACGATGGCCGCCTCGTCAACATCGCCTATCAAAAAGGTTCAACAGTAACCATCGACTTCATGCGCGTCATGCTAAAGCGGCTGACGCTGACGGGTTCGACCCTGCGGATTCGGTCAGCGACTATAAAGGCCGCCATCGCACGAGAGGTGGAATCCAATGCGCTGCCCCTGGTGATGAAGGGACAGATCAAGATCCCCATCGACAGCACCTTCGCGCTGAAGGACGCAGCACGGGCGCAGGCCCGCATGGAGGAGAGCGCGCATATCGGAAAGATCGTACTGAGCGTCGGCTGACCGTCGCCTCACAAAAGCTCCGCACGCTCGCCGATCCTGCCGAGACCACAGCGCCTCGTCCATGACACCTGGTAAAGAGATGCAAGATGCCAAAGCCGCAGGCGAGCCGATGACGCGTGGCGCTTCGAGCTCAACCCCAGGCGCAAGCGTGTCGAAGAAGAATTGATTATGTCTTGCGGAGGCGCGGCGGAAAATGCGCCGCGCCTTTTCGCGTCCAGCTGCCCATGGCATGCGACATCACGCAAGCGCGCGCATCACGCCGACGGGTCGCTTCGATGTGCTGGCAAACAAGCGCTCGACTGCGTCGGCCAACGTCTCGTTCGCGTCCATGCTGACCTTGCTCGCGACATAGACGGCGTCGATTCCAGCACCGATTGCACCGGCGATGTCAGTCTTTGCTCCATCGCCAATGGCGAGAATGGCTTCCGGCGCGATTATTTCGCCGCATACGTCTCGCGCCATCTGCTGGGCCGCTTCGTAGATCGGCGCGTGCGGTTTTCCCGCATAGAGGACCGTGCCACCGATTGCCTCATAAGCCTGCGCCAATGCTCCCGCACAATAGATCATGCGCCCGCCGCGTTCGACTTTGACATCAGGATTGACGCAAACCATCTCCAGGTCACGGGCGAGACAGGCTGCGAGCACGTCGCGATAGTCGTCCGGAGTTTCCACCTCGTCGTCGAACAGGCCAGTGCATACGACGGCACGCGCGTCGGCAGGATCGCCCAGTGTTACGTCCAAGCCTCGATAGACCGGTAAGTCCCGCTCGGGACCTAAGTGGAAGATCGTCTCCCCGTTGTGCTTGGCAATCAGCGCGCGCGACACGTCACCTGACGTCAGGATGGCGTCATATGCCTCGCGCGGCACCCCGATCTGATCGAGCTGACGAGCGACACCATCGCGTGGACGCGGCGAATTCGACACGAGAATAACGCGGCCGCCATGTGCGCGAAAATTCCGGCACGCAATGACGGCGCCGTCATATTGCCGGACGCCATTGTGCAGCACGCCCCAGATGTCGAGAAACCAGACGCGGTACGGCTTGGACAATTGCGTTATGTTCAACAACTCGGGGATTGCGGTCATGACAGCCCTGGCGCACGGATGAACTGGTGCGCCTTCAAGTCAGCGCACACCTGCCAGCGCCTATAGCCTTGTCGCAATCGCCTGTCACCGGCCTGGGCGCACGCGACGCATGCGCTGCCCTCAAGCAGCCGCCGTCCGGCGCTCGGCAAGAGATTCAAGCGTAATCTGACGCGCGCCGCCAAACAGCTGGCCTTGCCCGAACAGAGCACCAAAGCCGAATACCTTTGCCAATTGCGTCTGATCGTCGATAGCCTCGACCACCAAGGTCAGGCCCGCCTCCGCCATATGCCGGCAAAGATCGGCGGGCGGCACCATGCCATGGCCCGTCGCCATTCCATCGAGGAACGCCTCGGCTGGAAGTTTGACAAAGGCAAAGCCACGTTCTGCGAGAGCGGCAAAATCCGTCGCCAGATGCGTGACCTCCGACAGCGCGAAACGGAACCCGAAAGAGTTCATATCGGAAAGCGCTTGCCAGGTTCCGGCGCCGAACGCGGCGACATCAGCCTGTGTGAATGTCAGAACGAGCTGGCCGGAGATCGACATCCGCTCTTCGAACTTGCGGGCGAATGCCTCCAGGAACTTGCCATCGGTCATCGAGTGTCCGGCCGTGGGGGCAAGCAGCGAGCCGGTCTTACCACGCGACTCCAGTTGATCGGCGACGCGCGCGGTCCGGTTGAGGCGTTCGATGTCGAATAGCCCCAGCATCTCGCTCGCACCGACGCTGAGCGTTTCGACAACACCGTCGATGAAAGATCCCGTAGGCGATTTCAGGCGTACATCGACCTCGAAATGCGCAACGGCATAATCACCAAGCCCGACGATGGGCTTGAGGAAGACGTCCATACGACTCGTTTCGATGGCTGCGGCGATTTCCGACAGCTTGCGATCGGGAATTGGTGTGGGTGCTGCCAATCGGCCATCGCCGAGCTGAGACCGCTGCCGGATAGGCGTCCTCTCGTTCGGCAATGTTTGATCTTGGCCGCGATGTGGTGGCTCCATCGCGGCGCTTCGAGGCGTTGCGGACTGCTGTTGCGAGCGCGGCTCGGCAGACGAGCGGGACGGCGGCGCCTGCTGCTGCTCGCGCATGTCATCTGCATCATCGTCGTATGGTTCTTCATCGCGTGAAACCGCGATCGGCTGCGCGCTGGCAGGAATAAGAGCATCGAGCGACGGCAACGCGCCAGACTGAAGAGGCGCTTGCTGAGGCGGCGATGTTGCAGGCACGGAGAGTTTATTCACCTTGGCCTTTCTCTCGCCGAACTCGCCACCTTCAGCCGGTTCTGAAGCCGGCTTCGGCCGCTTCATGCGATGCGCTGTGTTGCGCAGCGCCGCGACGGATTCCTCAATGCCCGACCCACCATGATAGCCGCCCAATTGATGTTGCGTCGGCTCGGAAGCTGCTCCGTGATCCGCCGCGTGTGCGATGCGCAGCGCTTCGTTGGCGTTCACTTCATCGGCCAGAGCCTTGATCTTCCGTTGGACGAGTTCGAGATCCGCCTCGACGCTTCGAACATGAGGAAGATGCGGTGTACGGGTGTCTCCTTCCCCTTCACCGCCTGGGGCGAACTCACGAGACGTACCCGTGTCTGTTGGCCGGAACGACCAGGCGTCGCGCAATGCATCGCCTGTCGTTTGCGATGCGCCGCTCCAATCAGGCAGCTCGACAAGATCAGGCCCAACAGTGGGCTCAGCGCCACGGCCGTGCTCATCACGCCTCTCAACCGATGAGGCAGGACGCTGGGGCGCGTGAGCACGTGACGGATCGCGAGGCGGCGGCGAACCACTCTGGACCGCGCCACCAGCAGGGCCGAGACCTGATTTGGGCGGCACGAAGCGCGCGCGACGATTTACTTGCGAGGGCTCCCAACGCGCATCCGGCTTCAACGGCGATTGAGGGAACGCCTCAGCGTCGTCGCCACCCATCGCAGTCTCTTCCGGCCATCCCTCGAACTGCCGCGGCCCGCCTGAGGGCGAGCGCGAAACGGCTGGCGACGACATCGCCGAATTGGCGGCAGGACCGCTGGATCTTTGGTCGGGCGCCCTTGTGTCAACAGTTGCGGGCGCCTGATATCCGGCCTGAGTCTCTGCGAGCGGCGCGGCACGGCCTTCTGGCGGGCTACCGGGTTTTGCCTGCGGCCAGCTTGCACGCAAGTCGACCGAACCGGATGTCGGTCCACCCTGGCGCGCTGGCATTGGCGACAGTGGCATGCCATGGGATTTTATCCGCGCCATCTCGTGCTCGAGGCGCAAAACCTCAGCCCGCAAGCGCGCGATCTCTCCTGAACGCACCAGCATTCCATTGATGGCCATGAACATGGCGAAAGCCAACAGCCCCGCCGTGGCTGCGCCTGCTGCTGCGTAGCCCAAGTGAACATGAGCCACACCGCCCACCGCCATTGCGACGAGCGCCATCATGACCATGACAATACGTTCTCGCGCCGGACCGCCCTCCGCAGGGGCGCCCATCTCCTCGACCGGCGCGGGATCCGCCGCGACGGGTCCACCCCCGACCGGTTCGATACTTGCCATCTCCGATGGAGGCCGTGCGGCCTTCACGGAGGTATCTTGGGTTGGAACAGGAGTGGTCATAACGCCTGGAGCCTATTGAGCTGATTCTTTAAAATGAGAGGATCGGGGCCACGCACAGTTGGCGCAATCTCGCAAGGAAGGCTTTCACCAGAATTCACTGCCCGCGGTCCTGCCGCAAAGCAGTTGGCAGGTGCAGAAGCACCTTTCGGCAACACTTCCAGGTTGCATCCACCTCTATCCATCGCTTGTTTCTCTCCGAGCGTCTCCCGCGCATGGGGGGCACCCGCCCGCCTCCCGACGGCCATTCCGATAGGTAGCGGACCCGTGCCCCAATTCATCCACAGCCGCCCCATTGCCGCCCTATGCCAGCCGAAGCGCCACCCGAATCGACGCGCTGTTTAGAGACCGTTAGGCGAATCACCGTGCTATCGTAATGCCCGACTGTCTCTAGACGCGTCGGGCTATTTTCAGCGCGTCGGGAGGGATTGGCGGCATGTACATGAGCGTAGTTGGAAACAGTCCTGAGAGTGAAATTTTGGGCGAGTTGACCGGGACTCGCGTCCTGATCACCGGTCTTGCAGGTCATATTGGCGTCGACATCGCGCGTGCATTTGCAGATCTCAAGTGCAAGCTGGTCGTCCAGACCGACGATCTCACACCCGACATGACGGAGCTCGCGGCCCTGCTGTCTCAGAACGCGGCCGAGATGAAGCTCTATACCGATCCCATCCGGACAGCCAAGTCCGCGACGCGATTTGCGCAGCATTGTCAGCAGGCTTTTGGCGGGCTCGATACCGTTATCAATCTTCAAACCATCACGCCCCAAGAGATGCGTGACGTCTCAAGCGAGGCTGATGTCGAGCGTCTCATCACTGAGAAGCTGACGCCGCTGACCCACATCACGCGCGTGTGCGCCAACCGCATGCGCGTCATATTTGCTGAGGGTTCAATCCTCAACGTCCTTACAATGCCGGCACCGCTGCGTCCGCGTGAGGCAGCCATCGCCGGAATCGCCCGCACCGCACTGGCCGCAATGACGCGCGGTGAAGCCGAACAGTGGGCGGACCAGTCCGTGCGCATCAACGGCATTGCACCACGCATCGGCATATCGAGCCCATCTGGCGCGTCGCTCAAGAGCGAACCGGACATCGCGGCGCTTGCGTTCTACCTTGCTTCACGGCGCGGCAAGACGCTGTCCAGCCATATCTTCGATGCCGAAATGACCGGGTGCTGAAAAGCACCTGACGAAATAAGCAACAATTAAGAAATCAAACAAGGCGGCAGGATCACTGTCGCCTTTGTCGTTTCGCGATCAAGCCATCCGCCCAGCTTCTCTCAAGCAATTGAGGCAGAAATCTCCAATTAAGAGAAAAGCAAATGAACTGACATATATAGTATACAGATTGTTTGACCCCGGTAATATTTTGGAAACGAGTGTGAACACTCTGAAAACAAAAATTCTGATCGCTGACGACGACCCAGTTTATCGCGAGGTCGGGCGGGATGCATTGGAGCATGCCGGATTTGCGGTCACTGCAGTCTGTGACGGCGCGCAAGCCATCGCCGCCTTGTCTGCTGAGAAATTTCACGCTGCCGCGGTCGATTTGACGATGCCCGAGGCCGACGGCATCGCCGTCATCTCGACAGCGCGCGCAGATGGTCCAAACATGAACACACCGATCGTCGTGATTACAGGACACGACGAAGCCTCCGCCGTCGAGCGCGCCTACAATGCTGGCGCCACGTCGTTTCTGACCAAGCCAATCAATTGGCTTTTGTTCACCCACCATATGAATTTTATCCTGCGCAATGGGCAACTCGAGACCCAATTACGCGAGGCGACCCAGGCAGCTGCCTTTCTCAGCGATTTGAAAGGTCAGATGCTTTGTGCCCTGGCGCGCGAGTTCCAAGCGCCGATCAAGACCATCTACGGATTTGCCGAACTTGTCCGTCGAGAGGTCTATGGCCCCCTCGCACCAGCAAGTTACCGCGAACTGGTGCTCGACATGGGCTCCGCTGCCCATAAGCTCAACAGCTCGTTCCTCAAGTTGATGGATCTCGGCAACGCTCTGAACGAACAACTCGATATTAAGAACGAAGTGATCGCAATTCGCGAAACGCTTCGCGACCTACTGGTTTCCATCAGCGACGAAGCCGAGCGCCGTCGCGTCCATGTCGTCTCGACTGTTGACATTCCCAGCACACTTGCCCTTCGCGCCGACCGCGTTCTGTTCATCCAGGCCGTGCGTGCCGTGCTTGCGAACGCCGTGCGGTTAGCTCCCAGAAACTCCCAAGTCTCTGTACACGCCTGGATTGATCAGAACGACGGACTGAAGATTGCCACCTCCGACACTGGGCCTCCGATCGCTGCAACCCTGCTTGCGGAGATCACCAATCGCAGCCGTAACGAACCCAGCGTGCCGATGATTGATACTCAGACCCGCGAAGTCGGCATGAAGATCGCCAAGGTCTTGACCGAGGCTCATCAGGGCAGCATCGATGCACACTCGGATGGCGAAAACTCAAATGTCGTGCGGATCAATCTGCCAGCCTCCCGGCTCACCTCTTTCGAAGCCGAGCCTCGCACGCCGCAACCGGCTACCAAAGCGCAGGACAAGCGTCTTGCAGAGATCAGCGCGGCTCTAGCTCAGGATCCGCGCGTCCGCTTCGCTAAAGTCGATGCACCAGCCGTGTCTGCGCGGCAACTGAGCGAGGACAAGGCAGCGGTTCGCGAGTGCAGCCCGCGAAATCCTGGCTGACACCCCTGCAACGATGGACGCGGAGATGACAGCCTCGACAATCAAGACAATGATAGCGGCGCGATTGGGTATTCCCGATCGCAATGCAAGTGCCGTCGATTCCGCTGTGGCGCGTGCGACCTTGACGCTCCTCTACCAGCAACTGCCTCAGGGCTTGCTGGCGACGATCATCAATTCGTCATTACTGGTGTACGTCCTCGCTGACGTCGTCGAAGTGGCAACGCTGACAGCCTGGATGTCTCTGATGTTCGGCGTAACTGCTGTCCGCTACGCGTTGGTCCTCGGGTTCCGTTCCGAAGCGACCGAGCAGATGGATACGAACAAGTGGCGTGCCTACTTTTTCAATTCAGCCGCGGCCACAGCAGCCTTGTGGGGCGTCGGCGGCTTTGCGCTGTTCCCCGCCGGTAGCCTGGAGCACCAGGCATACCTGGGCTTTGTGTTGGCCGGCATCACGGCCGGCGCCTCGGGCACGATGGCTGCTGACGACAGAATCTACCGCGTCTATGTCATAACCGCCATTGCGCCCTACATGACACGTCTTGTGCTCGAAGGTTCGCCGATGCCGCTCGCAATGGCAACCATGTCGGCGGTGTTCATGGCAGGAATGATCATGGCCTCGCGCGGAAACGCACGTGCTGCGCGCGAATCCTTGCGACTGCGTTTCACCAACGCGGATCTCGCTCTCGATCTGGAAAGGACAATTGCCCGCCTTCAGCATACCAATATCGCCTATGAGGCAGCGATAAGCGAAAACCAGCGCAATCTCGCTTCTCTGGAACATGCCGTTGAGGAAGCCAAGGCATCGACGGAAGCAAAATCTCAATTCCTGGCCAACATGAGCCACGAGATCCGCACGCCCATGAACGGCGTGTTCGGTATGACCGATCTCTTGATGCGCACTTCTCTCGATACCCGCCAGCGCAAGTTGGTGCGCACTATCAACGAGTCCGCGCGTGCGCTCCTCACCATCATCAACGACATTCTAGACCTGTCGCGCATCGAGTCCGGGAAATTAGAGCTCGATCGCCACGAATTCGCGTTGCGAGAAGCCGTCGAGCGCTCGGCCGATCTGTTTGCAGGCCAAGCACAGTCGAAGGGACTGAACCTCACCGTCTACGTTGCGCGCGACCTCCCGCATACGGTGATAGGCGACAGCGGGAGGCTGAAACAAGTTCTCCTTAATCTCATTGGCAACGCTCTGAAGTTCACCAAGGATGGCGAGATCGCGGTGCGTGTCACGCGCATCAATAACGACGCCAACTGCGTCCGCGCCTTGTTTGAAGTGCAAGACACCGGCATAGGCATCGACGCAACTGTTCGCGAGAAGCTATTCCAGCCCTTCACTCAGGCTGAAACCTCGATCAATCGCCGCTTCGGCGGTACAGGTCTGGGACTGTCAATTTCACGCCATCTGATTGCGCTGATGGGCGGAAGCATCGGGCTGGATAGCCAGCTTGGCAAAGGTACGCGCGTCTTTTTCGAGCTCGATCTGGAAGCGGGTTCTTCCGGCGTTCAAGGCGACGACCACGATTTGAGCGTGCTCGAAGGCGCGCGCATCCTCGTCATCGACGACCGGGAGACGAACCGCGAGATCATGGCCGGCTATTTGTCCGGATGCGGTGCCCTCGTAACGCTCGCTTCCAATACAGCCGAGGCCTGGCCGCTTCTGGTTGAGGAAAACGCCGCTGATCGCCCATTCCATGCAGCCATCGTCGACATGATGATGCCGGACGAAAACGGACTGGAGTTCGCAACACGGGTCAAAGCTGACGAGACCCTCAGCAAACTCAAGATTATTCTCGCAAGCTCGCTTTCCTGGCAAGGCGACTTGGCAAGCGTGCGCCGGGCTGGCGTGGAAAAAATTCTTACCAAACCAATTCGCCGTCATGAGTTGCTTGATGCCGCCGCGCGCGCCATCTCAGGCACCCGTCACGCGGGTTGGCAGGCATTTCGTCTCGATGGCGCTTCGAACGCGCAAACGGACACCTCGGGCGGGCTGCTTAGCCGTCGCATCCAGGCGCGCGTCTTGTTGGCTGAAGACAATCCGGTCAACGTTGAGGTGGCCCGCGAACTCCTCACTTCGGCTGGATGCCGCGTTTGCGTAGCGGGCAACGGATTGGAAGTCCTGGCGCAGCTTGAAGACACCGACTTCGACATCGTCCTGATGGATTGTCAGATGCCGATCATGGACGGGCTGACCGCAACACGAAAAATACGCCAAGCCGAGCAAGACAAGGGACTGGCTCGTATCCCCATCATTGCGGTGACGGCCAACGCATTCGCCGAAGACAGGACGCGATGTCTCGACGCCGGAATGGATGATTACATTTCCAAACCCTACAGCGAAGACACTCTTATTCGCACGCTCACGCGTTGGGCGCCCATGCGGCAGCCGCTAGCGACCGCGATTAGCAACGGCATGAACGAAGTTTCCGGGGCTCGAAGCGGCGCTGCTGCTGCGCAGGGAGCCGAATTTAAGGAAGAAACAGGTTCAGCCATCGACGAGGGCATGATCGCGCCGTTGAAGTCTGCCCGACCCGATCTGCTGGCCCGATTGATAAAGACATTTCTTTGTTATGCCCCCGACGCTCTCAAAGGGTTGCAAGAAGCCCGCAGCGAGGGCGATGTGCGTCGCGTCGCCATGCTTGCCCATTCGCTGAAGTCCTCCAGCGCCAACCTTGGAGCGGTCAAGCTGTCGGCCCTCTGCCGAGACTTGGAGAAAAGGGTGGCCGAGAAGCAGGAGGCGGAAGCCCTCGCCATCGTCGACCAGATCGTTTCAGCCTTCACACCGGTATCTGAGGCACTAGACGAGCTGTCGGAAAGCCTTGCAGTGGGCGGCAACACGCCGACGCGGGCGCAGCGTTAACCGATCGCGTGCGCCTATTATTTGCGCTATTTCTCGAGCCGTTCGTACAGTGGCGTTTGCCTTTCGAGGCGCAAAGCGGGATGATTGCTGACATACGACGTTCCCAGGCCGGCGCTTAATGGACATCCGACAACTTCAATATCTGGTCGCATTGGCTCGCGAGAAGCACTTCACGCGCGCGGCGAACGCCTGCAACGTCACCCAGCCGACGCTGTCGGGAAGGATCCGGCAGCTGGAACTGGAACTCGGCGTTCCGATTGTCGAACGCTCCCAGCGCTACCAGGGACTAACGCCCGAGGGAGAGCGCGTTCTGAAGTGGGCACAGCTTATCCTGAACAACTGGCAGTCCATGCAGCAGGAGCTGGCGCATCTGACCGACCGCGACGCGGGCCTGTCGGGACGCCTTGTGCTCGGTGGCATCCCCTCGGCCCTGCCCATGATCCCGTTCCTCACCAAGTCGGTACGAGAATCCCATCCAGGCATCGACTTCACCGTGATGTCGATGAGTTCGGAAGAAATTCTGCGGGCGCTGGAAGACTTCACGATCGATGTCGGCATTACCTATCTCGACAACGAGCCTATCGAAGGGTTGCTGGCCGCGCCCCTCTATAAAGAGCGCTATTGTCTTTTCGTGACCGAGTCACACCAACTGGCATCGCGTGAAGCGGTGACATGGAAAGAAGCGGCGCACGAACGCCTTTGCCTGCTGACGACCAACATGCAGAACCGGAGGATCATCGATCGGGCTTTCCGCGGAGCCGATTGCCGCCCGACACCCGAGCTGGAGACCAACTCCGTTATCAATCTGTGCGCCAACGTGCGGCTCATGGGGCTGGCCAGCGTGATGCCGGACTACATTCTGGGTATCCTCGGGCCACACTCTGGGATAAAAGCTATTCCTCTCAGGAATCCCGAGGTCGTCCACAACGTCGGGCTCGTCGCTGTGAAGCGGGCACCCCTCTCACCCCTTATCGAGGTTCTGATGGAGGCCGGCCGGAGCTTTGAGCCGCAACCCGCAAACTGGGAGGCATCGGGGCAGGCGGTGCCGATTTATTGAAGAATAACAACGAACGCCTTGCGATAAGCGGAATGCAAAGGAGCAGATTCGACCAACTTCGACCAAGTTCGCAGTTGTTGCGACGCAGCATAGATGCAGTCGATAACAAAATCGACAATAACGATTTGAGTCTCAGCGTAGTTTCGGAGACTTTCCGCGGACTCGGCGAACACCCATATCAAGAAAGATAGAACAATTATAAGAGGGACCCCGGTCGCGGGGCTATCGGCAGTTCATGGCCAAGAGTACGTCATCCCCGAAAGACGGTTCGATCAAGGCGGCAGCGGAAGAATCGCATGCGGCCCGCCCCGTCAGCGAAGCCCGCGCCGTCGCGATCTGCGCCCAGCATGGCAATCGCCCCGATGAGCTGCTCGAAATTCTTCACGCCCTACAGCACGAACTCGGGCATGTGCCGGAAACGACACTTCCCATCATCGCCACTGCCCTGAACCTTTCGCGCGCCGAAGTTTATGGCGTTCTATCATTCTATCATGACTTCCATCGCCATCCGGTCGGCAAGCACGTCATCAAGATCTGTCGCGCCGAAGCTTGCCAGTCCATGGGTACCGAAGCGCTGTGTGCCCACGCTGAGCGCAAGCTGTCGACAAAGATCGGCAACACCACGAGCGACGGCAAGTTCACCATCGAAGCCGTCTACTGTCTTGGCAACTGTGCCCTCTCGCCCGCCGTCATGGTCGGCGAAGATCTCTATGGCAAGGTCGATGCCAAGCGTTTCGATGAGATTGTCGGCTCTCTCGACAAGGAGACCGCATAATGGTCACCATCTACGTTCCTCGCGATGCTGCAGCGCTCTCGGTTGGCGCTGATGAAGTTGCCGCCGCCATTGCCACCGAAGCTGCCAAGCACAAGCTGGATGTGAAAATCGTCCGCAACGGCTCACGCGGGATGTTGTTCCTAGAACCCCTGGTCGAAGTAGAGACAGTCAAGGGACGTGTCGCTTATGGCCCGGTCACTCCGGGCGACGTCGCAGATCTTTTCAAGGCCAAATTCCTGGAAGGCGGCGCACATAAGCTTTCACACGGATTGACCGAGGAAATCCCTTATTTCAAAAGCCAGGAACGTCTGACGTTCGCGCGTTGCGGCATCACCGATCCGCTCTCGATAGACGACTATCGCAAGCATGGCGGCTTCGAAGGCCTGGCCAAAGCCATCGCGATGAAGCCGATCGACATCGTGACCGAAGTGACAACCTCAGGCTTGCGCGGTCGCGGTGGCGCAGGCTTTCCCACCGGTATCAAGTGGAAGACCGTCCACGATCTCTCCGCCGACCAGAAATACGTCGCGTGCAACGCGGACGAAGGCGATAGTGGCACTTTCGCCGACCGTATGCTGATGGAGGGAGACCCTTACTGTCTCATCGAAGGCATGACGATCGCGGCAATCGCGGGCGGCGCCACCAAGGGCTACATCTACGTGCGCTCTGAGTATCCTCACGCCATCAACGTTCTCAAGGAAGCCATCGAGATCGCTACAAGAGCGAACTTCCTGGGCGAGAACATCCAGGGCTCCGGGCACAACTTCGAACTGTTCGTGCGTCGCGGTGCGGGTGCCTATATCTGCGGCGAAGAAACCTCGATGCTGGAGAGCCTCGAAGGCAAGCGAGGACTGGTACGCTTCAAGCCGCCGATCCCCGCTATCGAAGGTCTGTTCGGCAAGCCCACCATCATCAACAACGTGATGAGCTTCGCCGCCGTTCCGATCATCCTCGCCAAGGGCGGGGAATTCTATAAGAACTATGGTGTCGGCCGTTCACGTGGGACGCTCGCTTTCCAACTCGCCGGCAACATAAAGCAGGGCGGCCTCGTCGAGAAAGCATTTGGCGTGACCACCCGCGAACTGATTGATACTTGGGGCGGCGGCACCGCCTCTGGCCGACCTGTCCGCGCGGTTCAGGTCGGCGGCCCGCTTGGCGCTTATCTCACCGTCGAAAAGCTCGATGTCCCGATGGACTACGAGGAATTCGTGAAGGTCGACGCCATGGTCGGCCACGGCGGCGTCGTCGTATTCGATGACACCGTAGACATGGCCAAGATGGCTCGCTTCGCCATGGAGTTCTGTGCCATCGAAAGCTGCGGAAAATGCACGCCCTGCCGGATCGGTTCCCAGCGCGGCGTGGAGGTGATCGACAGGATTATCTCCGGACAGGAACGCACGAAGAATTTAGAACTTCTCGAAGACCTGTGTGTTACTATGACAGATGGATCACTGTGCGCCATGGGCGGACTGACGCCGATGCCTGTCATGAGCGCGCTCAAAGGCTTCCCCGAAGATTTCAACCGGGCGCCGAAGAAACCCGTCGCCGAAGCTGCCGAATAGAAGCCGCCTGACATTTGAATTCATCGCAAGCTTGCGAGGATTAGAACCCATGAACACCCACGTAAAGCCGATGACCCTTATCAAAGAGACCGACTACGGAACGCCGTCCGTCGAGTCTCACACCATGGTCTCTCTCGAAATCGATGGCCGTGAAGTGTCGGTGCCGGAGGGTACCTCGATCATGAACGCCGCCATGCAGCTTGGCATCCAGGTGCCGAAGCTGTGTGCGACTGACAGCCTTGAGCCTTTCGGCTCGTGCCGTTTGTGTCTGGTGGAGATCGAAGGCCGCAAAGGCACACCTGCATCCTGCACCACCCCCGTTGCACCCGGCCTCAAGGTGACGACGCAGAACGCGCGTCTTGCACAGCTGCGCAAGGGCGTCATGGAGTTGTACATCTCCGACCATCCGCTCGATTGCCTGACCTGCGGCGCCAACGGCGATTGCGAACTTCAGGACATGGCGGGCGCCGTCGGTCTGCGCGAGGTTCGTTACGGCTATGATGGCGCCAACCACGTCTTCGCCAAGAGCGCAGATGGCAGCAAGAACGATAGCTTCAAGGCGAAGGATACATCCAACCCTTACTTCTCGTTCGAGCCGTCGAAGTGCATCGTGTGCTCGCGCTGCGTGCGCGCGTGCGAAGAGGTGCAAGGTACGTTTGCGCTCACCATCGACGGTCGTGGCTTCGCTTCGCACGTGTCCGCCGGTATGGATGAAGAATTCCTCGCCTCCGAGTGCGTTTCTTGCGGCGCCTGCGTGCAGGCTTGCCCGACCGCAACACTGATCGAAAAGTCTGTGCTCGAAAAGGGTCAGCCGGAGCACTCCATCGTGACGACCTGCGCCTACTGCGGCGTCGGCTGCTCGTTCAAAGCCGAAATGCAGGGCGAAGAAGTCGTGCGCATGGTGCCCTACAAAGACGGCGGCGCCAACGAAGGCCACTCCTGCGTCAAAGGCCGCTTCGCATTCGGCTATGCCACACACAAGGATCGCGTCCTCACGCCGATGGTACGCGATAAGATCACCGATCCCTGGCAGGTCGTCTCGTGGGACGAGGCGATCAAATTCGCCGCGACGCGCTTCAAGGCCACTCAGGAGAAGTATGGCAAAGGCTCTATCGGCGGCATTACCTCCTCGCGCACCACCAACGAGGAAGTCTATGTCGTACAGCGCATGGTCCGCGCGGCATTTAACACCAACAACATCGACACCTGTGCGCGCGTATGCCACTCCCCGACCGGTTACGGTTTGAAGCAGACGTTCGGAGAATCCGCAGGTACCCAGGACTTCAAGAGCGTCGACAAAGCCGACGTCATCATAGTCATCGGCGCCAATCCTACCGATGGTCATCCGGTGTTCGCCTCGCGCATGAAGAAGCGCATCCGCGAAGGCGCCAAACTGATCGTAGTCGATCCGCGCCGCATCGACATGGTCAAGAGCCCGCACGTCAAGGCCGACTATCATCTGCAGTTGCAGCCCTCAACCAACGTCGCGATCATGAACGCGATTGGGCACGTCATTGCGACCGAGAACCTGATCGACCGCAAGTTCGTGGCACGTCGCTGCGAAAAGGGCGATTTTTTCCGTTGGGAAGAATTTATCAGCCGTCCTGAGAACTCACCTGAGGCTCTGGAGGAGATCACTGGTGTGCCCGCGCAGGAGGTTCGCGAAGCGGCCCGCCTGTACGCCACCGGCGGCAATGCTGCGATCTACTACGGGCTTGGCGTCACCGAGCATTCGCAGGGCTCCACAATGGTCATGGCCATGGCAAACATTGCCATGGCGACGGGCAACATCGGCCGCGAAGGCGTAGGTGTGAACCCGCTGCGTGGCCAAAACAACGTGCAGGGCTCGTGCGACATGGGTTCGTTCCCTCACGAGTTCCCCGGCTATCGCCATGTCTCGAATCTCGAAGCGCGTCGCATGTTCGAAAAGGAATGGGGCGTTATGCTGGATGCCGAGCCTGGGCTCCGCATCCCCAACATGTTCGATGCAGCTCTCGACGGCTCATTCCGCGGCATCTTCATTCAGGGCGAAGACATCGCTCAATCGGATCCCAACACGCATCACGTCGAGCACGCTTTGACGGCGATGGATATCGTTGTCGTGCAGGATCTCTTCCTCAACGAAACGGCTGCCTTCGCGCATGTGTTCCTGCCCGGCACGTCGTTCCTCGAAAAGGACGGCACCTTCACCAACGCCGAGCGGCGCATAAACCGCGTTCGGCCGGTGATGCGCGCTAAGCAGGGTATGTCGGAATGGGAAGTTGTATGCCGGATCGCCACCGAGATGGGGTATCCGATGTCCTACAAGAACGCTGCCGATATCATGGACGAGATCGCACGTTTGACGCCGACCTTCCGCGGCGTCTCGTTCGACAAGCTGGAAAAGACGGGGTCGTTGCAGTGGCCGGTTGACGATGCGACTCCTGAAGGCACGCCCGTCATGCACACCGAGGAGTTCACCCGCGGCAAGGGCCGCTTCATGTTGACGAACTTCGTCCCAACTGCGGAGCGCACCAACCGCAACTTCCCGTTGGTGCTGACCACGGGGCGTATCCTGGCCCACTATAATGTCGGCGCCCAGACACGGCGCACCCCGAACGTGGCCTGGCATCCAGAGGACGTGCTGGAAATCCATCCGCATGACGCTGAGGTGCGCGGCATTAGCGATGGCCAGATGATCTCGCTGGCAAGCCGTGTCGGCGCCACCACGCTGCGGGCGAAGATCTCCGATCGTATGCCGCCGGGTGTGGTCTATACGACGTTCCATCATCCGGTGACGGGTGCCAACGTCATCACCACCGAAAACTCGGATTGGGCGACCAACTGCCCCGAGTATAAGGTGACCGCGGTGCAGGTCACGATCTCCAATCGCCCGTCTGAATGGCAGGAGGACTGGGAGACCCGTGACGTGAAGAACCGCCGTATCGGCACCGACAAGGCCATGGAACCGGCCGAGTAGGTTGAGAAGACAGATCGGCAAGCGAATGAACCTCATGGGCAAACCGGCTGCCAGCGAGACGGGCACAGTTTCGACGTGCTCGCGTATCGCCGAAGGCGTGGCCCATGAGGCAGACGGCGGCACTCACGAGATCGCATGGGCGCTCCCCGAAGAGACGCCCGTTGCCGTGCAGATCAACTCCGAGAACTTCACAGTCATGATGGCGACGCCGGCGGATCTGCGCGACTTTGCCGTAGGCATCGTGCTATCGGAAGGGATCGTTAAAGATGCCGGAAAGATCCAAGGCATCCTCGTGATGCCGGTGGAGAACGGCGTCACAATCGATATTGCCATTAATGAAGCTGATATCGACTTCACACACCTAGCGCGCCGGTCCATTGAAGGGCGCACTGGTTGCGGACTGTGCGGGGTCGAGGATATCGCCGCCGCGCTGAAGCCTCTTCCGCGAATTGAACGCACCAGCGCCCCTACTCCCTTAGCCATTCTGAAAGCTGCGAAAGCCCTTCCCGGCCTACAGCCCATGAACCTCGTTAACCGGTCTGTTCACGCGGCCGGCTGGATCTCTTCCGACGGCGACGTTCTTCTGGTGCGCGAAGACGTCGGACGCCACAACGCGCTCGATAAACTCATCGGCGCGCTCAAGCAGACGAAGACCGATCTTCGCGCCGGTTTCGTGCTGATGACCAGCCGTTGCAGCTTCGAACTTGTGCAGAAATGCGCGCTGGTCGGCATCGGCGCACTTGTCACAGTCTCAGCCCCGACAGCACTTGCGCTTGACCTGGCGCGCGCATCGGGGCTCTATCTCGCCGCCCTCGGCCGGGACGAGGCGGTCGTGTTCAACCCCTGATCAGTTTCAAAGTATTTCTGGAGCTTGCCTACACATGGACAATCGCGATCTCGTGCGCATGGCCAATCAAATCACCGCCTACTTCTCCGCCTACCCGAAGGGTGAGGCGATCGACGGCATCGGCAAGCACATTCACCTGTTCTGGGATCCGCGCATGCGCGACCAGTTGAAGACTTATCTCGATCAGGGTGGCGAAGGGCTCGATCCCTTGTTCATCGAAGCCATGGCTGACTATTTCAAAGGCCCAAAGAGCCCGGCCAAGTCGGCGGCAAAGCCCGCAAACAAAGGCGCCGAACCCTCGTCGACGCGCGGCACCTGATTTCGCCGCCGCCACTTAGGCAAGCATCGCTCAGCCATCGTCATTGAAGCATATGTACCCCCGCTGGTGACATTGCTTTTCCGCTACGGATCAGGCCTTGCACCTGGATACCGGCAAATTCCGGTGCCTGGGTAAGCTATGCTTGCGAGCCCAGCGAGGTGCGATTATGCATCCTCAAGTGGCAGCATTCTGCAAGATGAGAGGCTGATGACCTACTCCGCTCCCCTCGACGACATGCTCTTCGTCTTAAACGAAATCTGCGGTGCGCCACGTATCAGCACCTTCTCGGGCTTTGAAGAGGCGACACCGGACACGATCGCTGCGGTGCTGGAACAGGCCGCGGTCTTCACCAGCGAAGTTCTGGCACCGCTGAATAGCGCGGGCGATAAGACCGGCGCACGCCGCACGGACACCGGCGTGGAAACGACGCCGGGTTGGAAGAGCGCCTATACGCACTTCACCGACGGCGGCTGGAATGGTGTCGTCTTCGAATCCGAATGGGGCGGCATGGGATTGCCCTGGATGGTCGGCGGGGCTGTTCAGGAGATGCTCAACTCATCCAACATGGCTTTCGCCCTCTGCCCCCTACTGACGCAAGGTGCCATTGAAGCCATTCTGCTGAACGGATCGGACGCACTTAAATCCACGTATTTGCCGAAGATGGTCAGCGGCCAATGGACCGGCACGATGAATCTGACGGAGCCGCAGGCAGGCTCGGATCTCGCGGCCGTCCGCACAAAGGCGGAACGCGCAGGCGGACATTATCTCATCACCGGCCAGAAGATCTTTATCACCTATGGCGATCACGACCTGACCGAGAACATCATTCATCTGGTGCTCGCGCGTCTGCCCGATGCGCCGGAGGGTGTAAAAGGCATTTCACTGTTCGTCGTGCCGAAGTTTATTCCCGATGCGTCCGGTGCTCCCGGCGAAACCAACGACGTTCGTTGCGTCTCGCTGGAGCACAAGCTGGGCATTCACGGAAGTCCGACCGCAGTGATGTCTTATGGCGATCATGGCGGCGCCGTGGGCTACCTCGTTGGCGAGGAGAACCGCGGTCTGGAATATATGTTCGTTATGATGAACCAGGCGCGGCTCAGCGTCGGCATCCAAGGTCTCGGCATCGCCGAACGCGCCTATCAGCGGGCACGAGTCTATGCCAACGAACGGGTCCAAGGCCGCATCATCGGCGATGCGACGCCCGGTGCCAAGCCGATCTCATGGCATCCTGACGTGCATAGGATGCTGATGAGTATGCGCGCGCGTACTGAAGCCATGCGGTGCCTCGCCTATTGGGCGGCAAGCGCATTGGATTTTGCTCACGCAGCACCTGACGATGCCGAACGCGCCGCACATCAGGCGCGCCTCGATTTTCTCATTCCCATCGTCAAGGCTTGGTGCACCGAAAGCGCTTGCGATATTGCCTCGCTGGCCGTTCAGGTCCATGGCGGCATGGGCTACATCGAGGAAACCGGCGCAGCCCAGCATTTTCGCGACGCGCGCATCACGACAATCTATGAAGGCACCAGCGGCATTCAGGCCAACGACCTGATCGGACGCAAAATGCAGCGCGACAACGGCGCGGCGGCCCTCGCCGTCGTGGCCGAACTGAAAGTGATCGAGAGCGCGTTGGCGGAGACAGCTGGCAAAGACCCGATCTTCGTGCCGATCCACAAAGCGGTTTCTCGCGCAATCCGCGCGATGGAAGCCGCTGGCGGCTGGCTATTGCAAAATGGTCGCCAGAACCCGGTCGCCGCCGGCGCTGCCGCGTTCAATCTCCTCAATGTTTTCGCGATCGCCATTTCCGGCGCGCTGCTTGCCAAGAGCGCCCTCGTTGCGGCCCGACACATTGAGGCCGGGGAAGGCAATGCGGAATTTCTCAAGGAAAAAATCGCGGTCGCCCGCTTCTTCGCAGGTCAGATCATGCCGGAAGCCGATGCGCGCCTCGCCGCGGTACTCGATGCGCACGAGGGTGCATTGCAGCTCTACCCATCTTCGCTCGCCTGACTTTCCTCAACGCACCCGCGGTCCAGCTCTTCAATATACTTAATGCTCTGGCCCTGTTTTTGCAGCGCACAAAAACGGGTCCGCTGGTGAATCAAAATCGCTTATTTCATCGCGGTTTTCGAGCGCATCTGACTGTCAACACTGCTTATACGACCGGTCAAAAAATTCGACGAAAGGCTAATCATACGCTTGTCAACGATGCGGCATGCTGGCACAGTCCGCACGAACCATCATCCAGAGCCTTCGAAATATGCACGACAGTTCAAGCGAATTCACTGCGGCGTTGGGAGTAACAGCCACATTGGGCGGTGACATCGTACGTGCCTCTTGGCGCCG
This sequence comes from Hyphomicrobiaceae bacterium, assembly GCA_041397645.1. NCBI lineage: Bacteria > Pseudomonadati > Pseudomonadota > Alphaproteobacteria > Hyphomicrobiales > Hyphomicrobiaceae > Hyphomicrobiaceae bacterium. The sequence goes on from JAWKWE010000004.1 coordinate 2,039,053, forward strand.
CTGTCTTTCGGAGTACGGCCTGGACAGAGCTGCGCGTCGGCCGGTCGAACGGGTGACCAGCTCAACGATCAAAGACCTGCGCGAACGGATGGAGGACATCCTTGTTCAGGCATCGCCCGTCGTCGAGGGCGTCCGTCGTATCGCAGCAGACACCAACCATGTCATCCTTTTGAGCAATGCCGACGGGGTCGTCGTAACGAGCTTTGCCGACTCGACGGGAAGCCAGGAAGTTTCGCGCGAAGGTCTCAACACCGGCTCGCTTTGGTCAGAGCAGCGCGTGGGCACCAACGGCATTGGCACCTGTCTGATATCTCGCCAGCCGATCACCGTTTTCGGCGGCGCCCATTTCAACGAGAACTTTGCGACGTTTACCTGCTCGGCCGCACCGATTTTCGGACCCGACGGCCAGGTGATCGCCGCTTTCGACATATCGGGCCGCGCGGTGCCCGGATCGGGCGATGGCACGATCGCCCAATATTTCGCCCGTGAGGCTGCCTCACAAATCTCGATGATGCTGTTTCGCAAATGGCATCGCGACGATTGCATCGTGACGCTGTCGGCAGAGGCTGACCCGATGCCGATGTCTGCCAAGGCGCTCATCGCGACAGATGAGAGCGGCTGCATCCTGGGCGCCACTCAAGAAGCGCTGTCGTATCTTGGCGTTCCCGAGATGGCGGATATCGGCGGGCGCTACATCAATGATATTTGGGACGTTTCGTTCAACGACCTGCGCCCGCTTAGCAAGCACAGCGTGCGGCTGACAGGGCCAAACGGCTCGAACGCATTCGTCACCGCCTTCTTGCCGAAGAAGAAATCCGTCTCCACGCCATCGCGCACCGCGACGACAGTCGTCGAGGACAAGAAGGCGAGCACGCAAGCGCCGCCTCTGCGCGCCCTCGACAAAGTGGTCGGGGCCGACCCGTTGATGGTCCAGAATGTCAATCTGTGCCGCAAGATCATCGACAAAGACATTCCCTTGCTGATCCTCGGCGAAACCGGCGTTGGCAAGGACACTCTTGCACGCGCCCTTCATGCCGAAAGTAAGCGCGCACACAAGCCGTATGTCGCCGTCAACTGTGCCGCGATCCCGGCAACGCTTCTCGCCAGCGAGTTATTCGGCTATGCGCCCGGCACCTTCACCGGCGGCGCAAAGGGTGGACGCACCGGCAAGATCCTCGCCAGCCATGGAGGAACACTATTCCTCGATGAAATCGGCGATATGCCGCTCGATCTTCAGGCTCATCTCTTGCGGGTCCTGGAAGAGCGCACGGTAACGCCACTGGGCAGCTCCGAAACGATCCCCGTCGATATGAAGATCGTTTGCGCGACACACCGCAATCTTCCTGACCTCATCGCCATGGGCCAGTTCCGCAAAGACCTTTATTATCGCATCCGCGGAGCGCAGATCGTATTGCCAAGCTTGAAGGACCGTACCGATCTGCCGCAACTGGTTGCCAGCATCGTCAGCGATGAAGCCGGGCCAGGGGCAGACAAGATCACGTTCTCCGAGCAGGTGATGAACCTATTCCAGCGCTATCCATGGCCTGGAAACATCCGAGAATTGCGCAACGTGTTGCGCTTCGCGGCCTCGCTCCATCCTGGCAAGATGATTGAGATCGAAGATCTGCCAGATCAGATCCTAGACTTCTCGCGAGCAAATCTTTCGCACTTCCCGGCTGATCCGGTGCGTGTGATCCACCAGGATCCCATCATTGAGGAGCCGCGAGTTGAGCCTGCCATGCCGCCGCCCGCTCCAACGGGTGCAACGTTGCACGAATCCAACGAAGCCGCCGAGCATCACCGCATCGTCGAGGTTCTGCGAGCCAAACGCTGGAACGTCACCGAGGCGGCCGCGCAGCTAGGAATTTCGCGCGCAACGCTCCATCGCAAGATCCGCCGGTACGGCATCACCTCGCCGAACAATCAAGGCTGAGGGCATATCCCGACACCCCTAAGTGCGAAACGCGCAACTTTTCCCTTAAGCAGGAACGAGCGCGCGATTGAGGTAGTCGTTCAACGACTGGGCGACATTGCGGGCGTCCGCCTGCTCGCGTCCAATGAGATCGGAAAGCGTCACATGGCGCATACGATCGATGCGCCTGTCCGTGCCGCTGGCAGCATAGAACACGTTCAATGCCTCAATGGGATCATCTAGCTCGTTCGACGCCATCAGCGCGATGTGAGCAAGAACAGCAACCCGGCGGGATGTCCCCTCGCCGCCGAGAAGTTTCCAACGCTGCGCTGTCCCACCCAATTTGAGATTATCGACAGCAACGTTGTAAGTGCCGTCACAAAACGCTCCCGGAATTGATGCGACGTGCGGCACGATCCCATAGGTATCGCGAAGGAACGCGAGCACTGGAGCGGTGAGGCATCCGTAGGCGTTTGCAATCGATGCTTGTTCGCCGGTGAGCGTGAAGCATAGCGACAGGTTCACAACGCCAGGCTCCTGCGGCGTGAGATCGCCACCGGTGTCACGTTCGTGCACCGGATATCCCAACGCTTCGACCGCAACACGCGCCTTTTCGAAATAGTCGCGCGTTGGAAGTCCGCGCGGAACGATAATGGCTTTTGGCGTTCGCCAGATCAGAGCGCGCATTTGGCTCGGCTCCAAAGTCTCTTGGCGGATCTGCTCAAGCAGATCGCGCTCAAGCTGAAGCGCATCGGCAAAAGGAACCGGCTCGTCTATAACGCGACTGAACTGACGTTCCGGTTCGACCGGCTTCACGCCATGCCTTCGATTATCTTGCAGAGATCTGTGAGGAAATCGCCCGCGGGGGCTCCGTTAACGGCGCGATGATCGAATGTCAGCGACAAGCCCATGATTGGCCTCGCAACGATCTGACCATCAACGACCCACGGGCGCAACGAGGTTTCCCCAACGCCGAGAATGGCAATCTGCGGAACCGGCAAAATGGGCGTGAAGAATCGCACGCGCGTCAGACCGATATTGGAGATCGTGAACGTGCCGCCGGTCATTTCCTTGACCGTCACTTTGTTGACCTTGGCGCGGTCAACAAGATCGCGACGAGCCTTGACCCGATCAGCAAGCGACAGGTTGCCGGCGTTGAAGATCGCCGGCGCCACCAGAAGATCTCCCGGCAACGCAACGGCAACGCCGATATTCATGTCCGCGCGTTGCGTGATCTCGTTGCCGACGAGAGTGCCATTGAGTGCCGGGTGCAGGCGGAGCGCCTGCACCACGGCCTCGACGACCAGGTCCTCGACGGACGCCTTCAGCCCTTCGCCCAGGAGCCTTGCCTTCATCGCGGCGAGGCCGGTGGTGTCGCATTCGGCAAAGTGTGTGAGCTGAGCGCTGGTCGACAGACTCTCGAGCATCTTGCTCGCGATCATGCCGCGCATCGCGGTGAGCTTTACGACCTTGTCGGCGGTAGCAGCCGGTGCTGTTGTGTCCGTCATTGGTGAGGAAACTGCCTTTTCTTGTCTTGTCGCTAACTCAGGTGATAGTGCCGATCTCGGCACCCTTGGCAACGACCGCCTCGGCGGGCTGCGAGATCTTGATGGTGCCAGATGCAGGTGCGCGCACCTCGTGCTGGACCTTCTCCACCATGATCTCCGCGATCAACTGCCCTTCGGTTACCGCGCCACCGTCACCCACCAGCCAAGTGGTGATGACGGCCTCTGTGTCTTCTTCCCAGAGATCAGTAGGTATCGTGACGGCGACCATGTTGCTTATGTCCTCTTCATTGCATTGAAAGCTTCAACAATCTTGTCGGGATTGGGCAGAGCGAACTGCTCCATCGGACGCGAAAATGGAATCGGGATGTCGGGATAGGCGACACGTTGAGGCGTGGCCTTGAGCACTGAAATATCGCGCTCGGCAACAGAGGCAATGATCTCGCCCGACAAACCGTAGCTATTATAGTCTTCATCGACGACGATGAGGCGGCCCGTCTTCTTCACGGAGTTGAAAACGGTATCGCGATCAAGCGGCACCAGCGTGCGCAGGTCGATGACTTCCGCGCTGACACCTTGTGCCGCAAGTTTATCGGCAGCCTTGAGGCCGTTGTGCACGCCCATGGCGACGCCGACGATGGTGACGTCGGTGCCTTCGCGCACAACCGCTGCCTTGCCGAAGGGGATCGAATAGGTTTCTTCAGGAACGTGCACTGTTGCACCCGGCTCCGTCCCGAGCCAGCCCATGCCCTGCAACGACTTGTGGTACATGTAGATGACGGGGCTGTCGTCGCGGATGGCCGAGACCATCAGGCCCTTAGCGTCGTAAGCGTTCGACGGGCAAACGACCTTCATGCCGGGCAAATGTGCGAACGTGCCATAGAGGCACTGCGAGTGCTGGCCGCCGTCGCTGTAACCGCCGCCTGTCGACGTCATCAGGACGACCGGAACTTTCACCTCACCACCTGAGAAGTAGATGTTCTTGGCCATGAGATTGTAGATGGCGTCGAAGCAGACACCGAAGAAATCAACAAACATCAGCTCGACGATGGGCCGCATACCGTCGGACGCAGCTCCAACCGCAGCGCCCATGAATGCCGTTTCCGAGATCGGCGTATCGCGGACGCGCTCGGCTCCGAATTCCTCGATCAAGCCGCGGGTGTTGCCGTAAACGCCACCGAGTTGGCCGATATCTTCGCCCATGACGAAGACGCGCGGGTCAATCCGCATCTCCTGCGCAACGGCTTCCGCCATCGCGCGTGCAATGGTGACGCGCCGTTCATTCTGCTGCGGCTTTGCAGCCGTCGAAGTCAAAGTGGACATTGCTTGCTCCTCCCAAGGAGTAACGTGTTTTTTGTCTTTGCCATCCGTTCGCGCCGCGCTCGTTGCGTGATGATGCGGCCGGGTGGCGGTTCACGGGAGGGCAGCGCATTGTCCGCGCCCTCCCGATGCTCTCAAATGCTGCCTTCAGGCAAAGACCTTCTCTAGAGCTTCCTCGGCCGCGGGGTAGGGACTCTGGCGGCCGAACTCGATCGCATCATCCACCTTGGCGCGAGCGCGGGCGACGATGGCGTCGTTCTCTTCCTGTGTCATCCCATCCTCGGCCATCAGGCGTGCTTTCATGGCCGGAATCGGATCTTGCGCGCGCAAACGATCGAGCTCGCCCTTGGGGCGATAGCCTTCGGCGTCGCCCATGAAGTGACCGGCCAAACGAGAGGTTTCGATTTCGATCAGCGAGGGGCCTTCGCCCCGGCGTGCGCGCTCGATGCATTCGCCAGCGACACGGAAAATCTCATAAGGGTCATTGCCCTTCACGAGATAGCCCGGAACGCCATACGCCTGGGCGCGGATCGAGTTGTCCGTCACCGCAGTGGAAGCCGATTTGGCGACGGAGATGCCCCACTGGTTGTCTTCGATGATGCAGATAAACGGCAGCTTCCAAACAGCGGCCAGGTTCATCGCCTCATGGAAGGCGCCCTGGTTGACCGCACCCTCGCCGATGTAGGCCACGGCGACCCCAGGCTTCTTCTGCATCTTGCGAGACAAGGCCGCGCCGACCGCTGGGCCCATACCCTGAGCAATGATGCCCGAGCAGCAGAAGTTCACGTTGGCGTCGAACAGATGCATGTGGCCGCCACGACCACCACTCAGCCCCGTCTTCTTTCCGAAGATCTCGGCTACCATCTTTCGCAGATCGACACCCTTGGCGACCGCGATGTGGTGGGGACGGTGCGTACCAGTCACCATGTCTTCGGGTTTCAAGTGCGCACACACGCCAACGGCGCACGGCTCCTGACCGTTGGACAAATGCATCTCACCCGGAATGGGGCCATTGGCCATGTTGAAAACCGGCTTTTTGCCCTCGAGGTAGATCTGCTCGATCGTTTCCTCGAGGAACCGGCTTACCAACATGTTCTCATACATCCAGACCTTCTGGTCTCTCGTTGGTTGCACGATTTTCCTCCCTGAATTTTCTTTTGAAGTCGTGTTTTTGTTCTCTCGTCGGGGGTCCAATTGCTATCACCCGGACAAGGCGTCGTTCTTCGGTCTACAGAAGCATCCTGCGTGCCAGTTCCTATTTTCCCGACAGCACCTAAATTTGCTTATCGTTTCAGCGTGTTGACGGCACTCCTTGAGACGATTTTGGTTGCACGTGTCGCGCGCTTGTTCCACCTGTAGCGGTAGCCCTGACATCAGCCGTGCGCACCTGCAAACGCTGCAAGCCTTAGCGCCCTGGCGAGACCGCGAGTCCGTTCACCCGCAAACCTCTATCAAGCCGCAACTGCCTCAGTGATCGACAACAGCGCCGGCGTATGGATGACACGCGAAAGCTTCAATCCTGCACGCTCAAACAATTTCGCGAATTCTTCCTGCGTACGCTCAAATCCCGGAAGCGCAGACATCATCAACACATCCAGCACCTTTCCGCCGTGCGGGCCATTCCCCGGAGGTATTACGCAGTCACACACCAGGATGCGTGCGCCCGGGTTCATGACTTTCTTGATATTAGACAGGATGGTAACGCAATCATCGTCTTTCCAGTCATGGATGATGCGCTTCAGCATGTAGACGTCGCCACCAGCGGGAGCGCTCTTGAAGAAGTCGCCCTCAACGCACGTCCAGCGGCCAGCCTCCTCGTTGACGCGCGCATCCTTAAGCACGTGCGCCACATCATAAAGCACGCCCTTGGCGTTCGGCGCACACTTGAGCGCCTCAATCAGCAGTCCGCCATGTCCACCCGCGATGTCGATGATCGTGTTGACACCGCTCCAGTCGTAGGCTTGTGCGATCGGTGCATTTTCCAGATCCGACAAGCTGGACATACCGCGATGGAAGATAGCGCCCGCTTCCTTGTTTTGCTCCAGGTAATCAAAGAACGGCGCACCGAAATGCGGGATCATGCCGTTCTCGCCCGTGCGCACGACCTCATCCAACTCGCCCACCGGCTTCCAAAAGATGTCCTGCGTCACCATCAAAGCGGCATGATGCAATGTATGCGGCAGGCTGGTACGCAGCAGGTCAGCCGCTGGAGTCAGCTGATACTCGCCGCCTTCTTCCTTGAAGACATTGAACATTGCCAGCAGCCGCAGCACGCGATTAAGCGACTGCTCATCGACACCCACCTCTTTCGCCAAATCGCCCACTGACTTGGGACCGCCTTCCAGCCGGTCAGCAATCCGAAGTTTCGCGGCGGTGGCCAAAGCACCGGATAGAATAAAGCCGAACGCAAGATCGACGATGATTTGACCGGGAGCGGGTGACTCTGACATGCGGCGCAACCTTCCTGAATTTAATGCTTTTTGATTGTTGTGGTGACTTCGAACGTGCACGTTCGCGCGCCCTTGAGGGTAGGGCCGGCGAGCGGCTCGTAGGGTCCACGACCTTACGATGAAGGGCCAATTCGGCTGACATCTCGTATGAGCGGCCCAAAGACGGAATTTGCGGAATGTACTGCGGCGCAAGGGCCGCAGGGCGAGAAACTGATCAGCCATCGACCGTCAGCAACTCGCCCTTACGACTGGGCTCTTCCCTCGCCCAGCCTTTCCGCAACGCTTTTGTTTGCGGCTTACTTGCGGCTCAGTCCGGCAAAGGCCATGGAGCCATTATCGTCTTCATCGAGCAGGCCATAACGCACGCGCTGCGACAGCAAGGCTGCTTCGGTGCGATTGCGGCAGCCGGCCATTTTGAAGATTGCGGAGACGTGAGCCTTCACTGTCGATTCCGCAACGCGCAACTCGTGCGCAATTGCCTTGTTCGACAACGCTTTGCCTACGAGCAGGAAGACGCGCCACTGCTGCGGGGTCAGGTTCCACATGGGGGCCGATGCCTGAACAGGCGCAGCTACACGATGTGCTTCGATATCAGCAACGTGGGCATGATCCTTAGAATGCTCGTTACGAGCCGGGGTGGAATACATGCGAGCGTCAGTCATTGTCGTTGATCCATCTGGGTTTGCGTTGGAACGGAATATTGCGAAAGTTGACTTGGCGGCTCCTGCGAGCGCACCGCACTGGTGGTGAAATCGAAATCAAGGAAGCCCGGAGCATGCGAGATGCGGCTGCGTGAAAGTCGCGCGAGCACGGCGCTTGCTGAAGATGTGCATCGGTCCTGACCTCCCAGGTCTTTCGTGGCTCTTTGGGTTAGCCAGCCCGCGCCTGCGAGCCAGACTCCCGATTACGACGGGCCACGTTGACGATTTTCCAGGCAAGTGTTGTGCCAGCTCTCTACGCCACTGAAATGCATTTGTATTTTTGGATTTTTTGGCTTGAGGCGTAATGCAGCGCGTCTCGCGACTGCTACACACGTCGCATATCGTTTGTCGCATACGACGAACTTCCAAGCCTCGTTGATGGTCCAACGCTTCAAACTTCTTGGAATGATTGAAAACGCGCGCCACGACGCAGCGTGCAACAAGTGTCTCAACCAACTTCGAAGAAACTGTCGCAAGGCCGCAACGCATGAACCGGCGACCTATGCTGCAAGCGCGAACGAATTTTAGATCACACGACAATTTTGAAGCAAACGTGTGTTGCTCGAGGCTAGGAGTCACGTGAACCGCAGACCAGAGTTGTCTCATATGCATAGCCCAAAATGCACAGACACAACTTCCGCATCACCGTCAGCCGATTGACTTGAAAACAATTCATGAGCGCGTGCGGCGCAGCATCGACCTATTGGCACATGCCTTGCTCAGACACTTTCGAAGATGTTGCGTCCGGCCATGCCGCAGCTCTCCAACAAGAAGAAGAACGAACGACCAAAGAATAAAGACTCAAAACTGAAAACCAATAAAACCGAGGAGGATTATGGCGCCATGCTTCACGATCTGAATATGATCGCCGCAAAGCCATCCGTGTTCGCCACGCCGACGCGGCGCCAGTTGCTGGGCACGACTGCGTTCGTCGCGCTCACCGCTGGCCTGTTGACCACGACGATGAGCCGGTATGCGGTCGCTGCAGCGTCATTCGACGACACGCAGAAGGTTATGCTTCTGCGCGTGGCTCGCGATATCTATCCGCACGAAACGCTTCTCGACAACGCGCCCTATCAGGCCGTGGTCGACAGCATCGTTACGGAAGCGGGAAAAGACGAGAAGGTCGCCGCTATGATGTCGGACGGCTTGGTCGATCTCGATAAGCGCGCCGATGCGACCTACAAATCCAAATACGTTGACGTGAAGAACCCGCTCGAACGCGAAGCCCTGCTTCGCCAAGTCGAGTTGACCGACTGGTTCCAGAAGATCCGCGGTGGGCTTCTGTTCGGTCTCTATAACAACAAGGCCCTGTATCCGAAGTTCGGCTACGACGGCTCATCCTGGGAGCACGGCGGTTGGATCAACGATCCGTCGTTCGGCAAGGTCGATTGGCTCTAATCGGGTTCTAAGGGAAGGAAACAATTACAATGGCAGCGAAATTCGACCTCAACGACGATAGCGTCGTCGTCATCGTAGGTTCCGGCGCGGGCGGTGGCACCATGGCCAACGAGCTCGCCCAAAAAGGCGTGAAAAGCGTCGTCCTCGAAGCGGGCAAGACGCTCAGCCTCGACGACATCGAAAACGACGAATGGGCCATGTTCTTGAAGATCTCATGGCTCGACAAGCGTTACTCGGGCGGTACATGGCACGGGCACATCAACCATCCAAACCTGCCGGCCTGGATCGTCAAGGGCCTCGGTGGCTCGACCGTTCACTGGGCAGGCGTCTCGCTGCGCTATCAGCCCCACGAGTTCAAGATGCTGACGACCACCGGCGGCGTGCCGGGCGCCAACGTCCTCGACTGGCCGATCAGCTACGATGAGCTGAAGCCCTATTACGACAAGGCCGAACTGAAGATGGGCACGACCGGTGATGTGACCGGAATGCCTCACCTGCCCGATAGCGCCGACTGGAAAGTGCTCAAGGAAGGCGCACGCCGCATCGGCTACTCCAAGCTGACGGCAGGCCCGATGTCGATCAACTCGGTCGAACGCGATGGTCGCCCGGCTTGCCAGCAGATCGGCTTTTGTATGCAGGGCTGTAAGATCGGCGCGAAGTGGTCGACTCTATATACAGAGCTGCCCAAGGCGGTCGACACTGGCAACTGCGAGATCCGTACGGACTGCATGGTCCTGCAGATCGAGCACGACAAAACGGGTAAAGTCACCGGCGTTGTATACGCAGACAAAGACGGCAAGCATCAGCGTCAGAAGGCTCGCATTGTCTTGGTGGCCGGCAACTCGATCGAAAGCCCGCGCCTGCTGCTCAACTCGGCTTCCAGCAAGTTCCCCGATGGCTTGGCAAATTCGTCCGGCCAAGTTGGCAAGAACTATATGTCTCACATGACGGCTGGCGTGTATGCCGTGATGCCGGGCAAGGTCTATCAGAATCGCGGCACTCAGGTCGCCGGTATCGTGAGAGACGAATCGCACCACGACGACAAACGTGGCTTCGTTGGCGGCTATACCCTTGAAAAGCTTACCCTGGGTCTTGGCTTCCTGTCGGCGTTTATGATTCCCGGCCCGACCGGCTGGGGCCACAAGCTCACGGGCGCTCTGGAGAAGTACGACCAGACCTCAGGCGTGTGGATCTGCGGCGAAGACCTGCCGCAGGAGATCAATGGAATCGAACTCCACAAGACGGAGAAGGATCAGTACGGGTTGCCTGTGCCGATCGTGAAAAAGACCGACCACCCGAACGACACCAACATGCGCAACCATGCTTATGCTCAGATGGGTAAGATCTATGACTCATTGGGCGCGCTGGAGGTTTGGAACCTGCCTGCGTATCCGGCGAGCCACAACATGGGCACAAACCGCATGTCGGAGAAGGCAAAAGACGGAGTCGTCAACAAATGGGGACAGACTCACGACATTAAGAACCTCTTTGTGTCTGACGGCAGCCAGTTTACGACCAGCGCCTCGTGCAATCCGACGCTGACCATCGTAGCCCTGGCTATCCGCCAAGCTGACTACGTGGCAGACCAAATGAAGAAGGGTGCCATCTAGGCAACACAGTTGTAGAAAAGCGCTTCGCAGCCTTGCGTGTTTGGCAGATTGAGTTTAGCACAGCACCATAGATGCGAAGCGCCTTTCTTAAGGTGAGCATTTCACGACCGACCCGCTGCAACGTGTTCAGATCGGCAGGGGTCACCTAAACGGACCGAGTTAGTGTCGCGTTGAGTAGCTATCGGCTACGGGCACTCAACCTCGGATCCGATAAGGCTGTTGTAACTGCGTAAGCGGCCACCGAATTTAAGGCTGCTTGGTGTGCGCGTCACAGCCAGTACCTCAGTAAACCAGGCTGTTTGTAACTGCGTGTTGTGGTGATCGAGTCTTTCGCTCGTTTGCCCAATCGTAGTGACGTCGCGGCCAAGAAGCGTCAATTCAGACGGGTAACTTTGGATGGGGGACTACAACATGAAAGCAAGACTGCTGGCGGCGGCTATGGGAGCTGCTACCCTGCTTGGTGGAGGCAATGCCTTCGCTGCCGATCTCGGCGGCAATTGCTGCGCCGACCTCGAGGAGCGCATCGCTGAACTCGAAGCCACCACGGCACGCAAGGGCAACCGCAAGGTTAGCCTGACGATCACGGGCTGGGTTTCGAGCCAGCTGTACTGGTTCGACAACGGCGACGAGTCGAACGTCTACGTGGTCGACAACAACAACGACCTTTCGTCGAACGTGAAGTTCACGGGTACGGCTCAGATCTCGCCTGGCTGGCGGGCTGGCTACTCTCTGTGGATCTACACGAACGGCCCTTCTTCGCTGACGGCTAACGAGAATTGGGACGCCAACGCCGGCAGGGGCTGGGGTCTGAATGCTGAGAACTCCTACTGGTTCATCCAGTCTGACACCCTCGGCAAGCTGTCGGTTGGTAAGCAGAGCCTCGCGGCAGATAACGCCGCTCTCGGCACTGACTTCTCTGGCACGCTCTTCCCCGCGAACGGCGTGACCTTCGATGGCGGCGCTCTTAACGTCACTATCAACGGTGTCCCCACCGGAGCGGCTTGGTTGAACGCTGGCTTCTGGTGCGAACACGCTGGCGTCGGCACCGCGAACGACTGCGCTGGCGGCCGTTTGAACGGCGTACGCTACGACACTCCGACCTTCGCTGGCTTCACGCTCGGCGCATCGTGGGGTGAAGATGATTACTGGGATATCGCTCTGCGCTGGTCGGGTGAGCATTCTGGCTTTAAGATGGCGTTCGCAACCGCCTACTCTGAGAGCACGGATCCCGACATTCTCGCTACGGGCGCTAACACCAACGACAACCAGTACTTCCAGGTTGGCGGTATGATTAAGCACCTTGCTTCCGGTCTGTGGATCCACGGCACCTACGGCAAGAATTTCATCGATGATGCTCCTGGCAATCACCCGCCTCATCCGGACTCCGAAGGCTGGTACTTGAAAGCTGGTTGGACCACGAAGTTCCATTCGCTCGGCAACACCCACTTCTACGGCGAGTACGGTGGCAACAACGATGCTTTCGCCAACCAAGCTGGTTGCACGGGCTGCATCAACGGCGTCCAGATCACCTCTTCGGATGCCACACGTTGGGGCCTCGGCGTTGTCCAGGAAATCGACGCAGCTGCAATGTCGCTGTGGGCAAAGTATCGCCACCATTCGCTGGATGGCACGCTGGCCAACAACACGACCTTCGATGCTGATAACGTCGACATGTTCCTCGCTGGCGCTGTGATCTTCTACTAAGATCCAGTAAAAGCTAAGGATTTGGGAAGGGCCGCTGCAAAGCGGCCCTTTTCTTTTGTCATAAGAAGCGCGCCAAACTGCAGGGCGTGCCTGCAGGCCACAGGTGTGTGCATTTGGCAATTGTGGTGATTGCATGCCACAGGCCGGTGGGTAAGTGATTCGGTTCTGCGGTTCGTGCTGGACTTGCAGACGCTCCCGATTAAGAACTGAGCACAGGCTCGCCCAAGAACCCAATTGGCGCGAGGACCAGGAGACCAGACGGGTTTAGTTATTTCAGACGGGTATAAGTAAGAGTGATGGGGGACTACAACATGAAAGCAAGACTGCTGGCGGCTGCTATGGGAGCTGCTACCCTGCTTGGCGGAGGCAACGCCTTTGCTGCCGATCTCGGCGGCAATTGCTGCGCGGACCTCGAAGAACGTATCGCTGAGCTGGAAGCAACAACGGCACGTAAAGGCAACCGCAAGGTTAGCCTGACGATCACGGGCTGGGTTTCGAGCCAGTTGTACTGGTTCGATAGCGGGTCCGAGAGCAACGTTTACGTTGTCGATAACAACAACGACCTTTCGTCAAACGTGAAGTTCACAGGTACCGCCCAGATCTCCCCCGGTTGGAAGGCTGGCTACTCTCTGTGGATCTACACGAACGGTCCTTCTTCGCTGACGGCTAGCGAAGATTGGGATACCAGTGGCGGCAGGGGCTGGGGCCTGAATGCTGAGAACTCCTACTGGTTCATCCAGTCCGACACCCTCGGCAAGCTGTCGGTCGGCAAGCAGAGCCTCGCGGCAGATAACGCCGCTCTCGGCACTGACTTCTCCGGCACGCTCTTCCCCGCGAACGGCGTGACCTTCGATGGCGGCGCTCTTCACGTGTCAATTAACGGTGTCGCTACCGACGCTACTTGGATGAACGCAGCCTTCTGGTGCGAACACGCTGGCGTCGGCACCGCGAACGACTGCGCTGGCGGCCGTTTGAACGGCGTACGCTACGACACTCCGACCTTCGCTGGCTTCACGCTCGGCGCATCGTGGGGTGAAGACGATTACTGGGATGTGGCTCTGCGCTACTCGGGTGAGTTCTCGGGCTTCAAGATGGCGTTCGCAACCGCCTACTCTGAGAGCACCGATCCCGACATCCTTGGCACGGGTGCCAACACCAACGACAACCAGTACTTCCAGGTTGGCGGTATGATCAAGCATCTGCCTTCGGGTCTGTGGGTTCACGGCACTTGGGGTAAGAACTTCATCGACGACGCTCCGGGCAACCATCCTTATCATCCGGACTCCACCGGTTGGTACTTGAAGGCCGGTTGGACGACGCGCTTCTCTGCTCTTGGCAACACGCACTTCTACGGTGAGTACGGCAAGAACAAAGATGGCTTCGCTAACGACACCAGTGCTCCTGACTGCTTTGGCTGTCTCGATGCCACCGATAATGGTACGCAGATCATTTCCTCGGATGCCACCCGCTACGGCGTAGGCGTTGTTCAGGAAATCGACGCAGCTGCGATGTCGCTGTGGGCAAAGTGGCGCCACCACGAGTTGGACGGTACGCTGGCCAACCAGTCCACGTTCTCGGCTGACAACGTCGACATGTTCCTCGCTGGCGCTGTGATCTTCTACTAAGATCCAGACCACAAACGGAAATCTGCAAAGGGGCCGCTGAAAAGCGGCCCCTTTCGCGTCTCCGGCAAGTCGACCGCTTGCGTATGCGCCATTTCCGTTGAGGTTGCGGAGCTCTTACCCATCTGGCGAACTTGCAGCGCAGCAATGGAGCGGGCATATCTGGGGTAGCTCCAACGAGGCACGTCCATGGTTACTCTGATTGATACTCGCGCTGATACACCGGATGGCGACCCCAAGCCGTCGTCAGAGCGAGTTCGCCACCCGGAAAAGGCTCACCGGTCAGAAACTCCCACTATTCAGAAACCGCACTGGATCCGAGTGAAGGCTCCCTCTTCGCCCACCTACAGCGAGACCGCCGACATCGTCCGCAGCAAGGGACTTCACACGGTCTGCGAGGAAGCAGGTTGTCCAAACATCGGCGAATGCTGGAGCCAACGGCACGCCACCATGATGATCATGGGCGACACTTGCACACGCGCCTGCGCGTTCTGCAACGTCCGCACAGGACTTCCTCTGCCGCTCGACACCGCTGAACCGCAAAAAGTTGCTGATGCCGTTGCCCAGCTTGGACTCGCCCATATTGTCATCACATCGGTTGATCGGGACGACTTGGAGGATGGCGGCGCCGACCATTTCGCGCAGACAATTCGTGCCATTCGCGCAACAGCGCCCGGAGCCACGATCGAGGTTTTGACACCGGATTTTCTGCGCAAGGATGGTGCGCTGGAGCGCGTCGTCGAGGCCAAGCCCGACGTGTTCAATCACAATCTGGAGACGGTACCCGGGCTTTATCTGCGTATCCGTCCAGGCGCACGCTACTTCCACTCTTTGCGCCTTCTCCAGCGGGTAAAAGAGCTTGACCCCACCATGTTCACGAAATCCGGCATCATGGTGGGATTAGGCGAAGAGCGCGAGGAAGTTCTTCAACTGATGGACGATCTGCGTTCCGCCGACGTCGATTTCGTCACCATCGGCCAATATCTGCAGCCAACGCGAAAACATGCCGAAGTGAAGTCCTTCGTTACCCCTGATGAGTTCAAGGCTTATGAAACCGTCGCCTACGCAAAAGGCTTCCTGCTCGTCTCATCGAGCCCGCTAACGCGCTCCAGCCATCATGCCGGAGAAGATTTCGCCCGGCTCAAGGAAGCACGTCAGACGCTGGCCACCAACTGAGCCCTTGCGGCGCGTTGGCTCTCGTGTTTGCTGACACGGATAGCCAAATGCTGTCGGGCGACTGACCCGGTTTAACGCGCGGGCTTGGGTCGTTTGCCCTGCTCGGTGCTTGGAGCGCAGAAGAGATCGTAAAGCGTGCCCATCATGCGCACTGCCCTCGGATCGGCGAGACGATAGTAAATCGTCTGAGCATCTCTCCGCGTGGCGACGATGCCGTTCGCGCGCAGCTTTGCAAGATGCTGCGATAACGCTGATTGAGTGAGGCCGACCGCATCCTCAAGCGCCCCGACGGAGCGCTCTCCCAGGTTCAACTCGCATAAGATCCGCAGCCGACTGGAATTCGCCAACACCTTGAGATAGTTGGCAACGTCCTGACTGCGCTCGGTCAAATCAATTGCGTTCATGCCACTACTTAAGCAATCGCTAATATTCCAGTCAAGCGCGATCACAGTCGCAGGGCGTACGCCACTTGCAAACCGATCCACGGCAAGTCCGCGAAGTCTGCAAGTCTAGCCCGGGGCTGTCGTTTTACTCGCGAGCGAATTATGCTTTTCTGGCTCTGCCAACGAAGCTCCCCTTGCGTGCACCTCTTTTTTGCATAGACGGGCGACCAACTGGGGACATATCCGGAACCGGGATGACATCGAGCAAGCAGGCCACGGGACAACCGACCCTCAAACAGAAACTGAACCACTACTACACGTCGCAAACCCCAGAGGGGCGGCGTTTCAGGTATGGCATTCTCGCGTTCGATCTTCTCGCGGTCTCATTCATCATAGCGACCTCGTTTGTGCCACGCTCCGAGTTCATGGAGGTGCTGGACGCCTTGTTCGGCATCATCATGCTCACCGAATTCTCGGCGCGCATGTACAGTATGCGCGCGCCATTGCACGAACTTCTGCATCCCGCAACGTGGGCCGACGTAGCTGCAATAGCCTCGTTCCTCGCCCCCATCCTTGGCGAAGGAGCCGGCTTCTTGCGGATCATGCGAACGGTGCGTTTGCTGAGAACGTATCACCTGTTGAGTCAGCTTCGCCGCGACTTCAGCTACTTCCGGCGCAACGAAGAAATCATCCTCGCCAGCGTGAACCTCTGTGTCTTCCTATTTGTGATGACGGCGCTGGTCTACGAAACTCAGCACCTGACAAACCCGCAAATCAAGAACTACGCCGATGCGTTGTATTTCACCGTTACCGCACTCACAACCACGGGCTTCGGCGACATCACACTGCAAGGATCGGGCGGCAGGCTGATCTCAGTCGTCATCATGATCCTTGGCGTCACTCTGTTTATCAATCTGCTGCGCACTATCTTGCAACCCACCAAGGTGCGCTATCGCTGCCCGTCATGCGGCTTGATGCGCCACGACTACGACGCCGTTCACTGCAAGGCGTGCGGCAACCTTCTCAATATCCCTGACGAGGGGAAGCTCTAAAGGCGTCAGCTCTTCGACTTCAGCAAAGCGTCGAGATTGGCCATCCCCTTCTCGAACATGCCGCCGACCATCTTGTCCATATCGACGAAGGCGCACACCATGCGTCCAGCAAAGCTGTTTTCGCCGCTCATGGTCCACGTCATGCGTGTTCCCTCCCCATCAGGCGCAAACGTAAATACCGTCTGACTTGTTCCTGGCATCGGCTTTACGAATTCGAGGCGCATGGCAATGCGCTCATTGGGCTTGCTGTCGGTGATCGTCATCTTGCCTTCGCCGACATCACTGTTACCAGCCCATCCGAACACAGCCCCTTGCCCGGAGGGAGCGCCATCGAAAGTCGACTTGGCGTCGGGATCAAGCTTTGCCCACGGCGACCATTGCTGCCAATTGTGATAGTCGTTGACCTGCGCAAACACGGCATCAGGGGGCGCATTGATGTGCGCTTCGCGGGTAATCGTGTACTGCGACGGTTGCAGGGCGATATAAATGCCGAAGGCCGTCAAGACGGCCACGAGCGCCGCGGCTAACCACTTCAGCATTGTCCTCGCTCCTCCCAACGCTTCTGGGCCCTCATGCCCGCCACGTTATTGAACGCCGTGTTCGACATTGCCGTATATCGCCGTCTGATAATTCAACCAAGCGTGACGTTGCCAGCCCACAATCTTACTCCAGTCATATAAACCAAGTTTGTCAGGAAGCGTTTCTACTAACGACGTAGAATTTGACGGGCCGACGGCGAGCAGGCACGATCCCGCCCGGTCAATCAAGGCTTTGAGTTGTGCGTACGCAGGATACATCTGGAAGGCGGGGCGCGACGCTTGCTGGCGTGGGGGCTGCGCTTGCTTGTTTCGTCCTGATCACCGGGAAAACTTCACCTGCTGGAGCTTTCGAGGACAACGCGACGACCGCCGCCTCAACCTCCCAAGACGCAAGCAAGCCGGAGACCTCTGCTCAGTCCGGGACCACAACTTCCGACCCAGCAGATGTTGTCACCGACACTGCTGCGCAACCTGAGAGCGGCACGAAGCCGACATTGGTCGAAGAACTCACAATGAAGGTGTTTCTCGACAGGTTGATGCGTGCGGAAAGCGGTGGACGGCTCAACGCCCGCAATCCCCGCTCCACTGCGTTTGGTCCTTACCAGTTCATCGCGTCGACCTGGCTTATGATTGCCAATAAGCACTTCACGAAAGAGATGGAAGGTCTGCGCGCCGACCAGGTTCTCGCCCTGCGAACCGATCTTGGTCTTTCACGGCGCGCGGCGGAAATCTATACCCATCAAAATGCGGCTTATCTCATCGCCCGAGGGCACAGGGCAACGTTTCCCAACTTGCGTCTTGCCTTCCTGGTCGGGCCCAGCGCAGCCGCGCGTGTTTTGTCTGCCCCTGCAAATGCCGCTGCCAGCACCCTGCTCGGGGGCGGTGTAATTGCCGCCAATCCCTTCATGGCGCGGCTCACCGCAAGCGGGCTCGTCGCACGTGCTGCTCGCGATATCCTGGCTGATCCCGGCTCACTTGCCGGTGTGACGCCGGATCCCGCATTGGTGCGCGCAGCAGCGAACGGTGAAGGGGACAGTAAGCGTCCAGCGATTGCAGTACCATGCGAGCTTTCGTTGCCATCGTGTCGTCGCTGGCTGGCGCTGGCCCAAAGGCGCGCCAATCGCAAACAGCGGCGCGCAAGCCGCTGACGCGCACATCTTTAGGCTCGCAGCCAGCACAAGCCGATCAAGCAACATGTGTCGGAAAGGCCCAAGAATCCTCCGAATCTGCTAGATAGTTGAAGCTCCATCTTTGAACGATTCGAGGAGTTGCGACATGTCCGACAGAACCCAGCTCGCCATTGGCCGCAACACATTGAACGTTCCGCGCATCACCAAGCGCGCCCTCGAAGTTCTTCTGGCCACCTCCGTCACCGGCATGGTGTCGCTACTCATTCTCCTGCTCAACAATGTGTTGACGGGGCGCGGCGGCTGGCTCAACGGCTTCGATGTATGGATGTCCTTCATCCGCCGGCCCGACATTCTGGGAACGATGGTGCTGACCGCAATCTGCACGGTCGCATTCCTGCAGTGGCAACGCGAGAGCGGAAAGCGCTAAGCGCACGTCCTTCCGATCGATGACAAAGCCTCACCGCGACGGCGTCGAGCACGCCGCCCTGGATATGCTTATCCGCCTTGCCACGCCTTGATCGCGTCGAACGGATAGATAAGCATCAGGACATTGAGCGTGAGGTTGTCGCGGATCATGTACGCCATGAAGACCTCGATGCCGAAAAACATTGCGACACTCGCCCACACTGGCAGCACGGCGGCCATCGCGAAGCCGATCATCATGGATGCGATATCGCACATGGAGTTGATGACGCTGTCACCGTAGTAGTCGAGCGATATCGTCGCCGCACGATAGCGATTGATTATGAGAGGCGTGTTTTCGAGTATCTCCCACCCTGCCTCGATCGCGACAGCGGCCACAAAGCGCTGTCCGATGCTCCACTGCGGCGTCAACCACGAAAACAGCGCATAGAACAGCAAGCCGTGCAGCACGTGGGAGAACGTGTACCAGTCGGTGAGGTGCTGGGAATTCTCCGAGCTGTGCACGACGCCATGCCACATCTTGATGGTGCCGCACGTACAAATGGGAACCCGCCCCATGGCGAGCAATATCAACGCCGTCACGATCATGATCGCAGCCGCAAATCGGGAGCTGTGTTTGTCGATTAGCGGTGCCAACTGCACGTCAGTTCTCCAGGGCAGCCGGTATGGCCTTTCGGGCCTTGCGCCGCGCACGCCAGCGCGTCCACGCCTCTACGAGCCCCCAGAGGATGAGAACTCCAAGAAGCACCGGCAGACTGACAAGCGCGGTCCATCCCAACACAAACATGGCAGACAACACGCCTCCAATGTCCACGCCGGCAATAGAGCACACCGAAGTTGAGGCTTCGTTGAGTTCGCAGCCCGCCAGGGCTGCTATCGTGGCGCTGACCAGAACGCTTGCCAATGGCAACAGGCACAATACGGACAAGGCCACGAAGAAGCGGCGAAGATGGCGCATTTCTTCCCTCCTTGCGTTTCCCAGCTACGGCAAAGACCAATCCCGTCCTGATTTAGCCGATGGCCCAGCCAATGTCTGGCGTCTCAAGGACACGCAAACAGGCTAATCTCGCTTTGCGCCACAATAGGGGAGACACATCTCACCGCGGGGACGACAGGGAAGCTCAGATAAGCCAGCGGGGAACGCACGAGAGATAGTGTGCATAGTCCTCGCCGAAAGCCGCCATCAGATCGCGCTCCTCCTTCCGAATGACCGTAAGGTTCATCGCCAGGATGTAGATGGCAGCCGCCGCGATCGCCGCCGATACAGAAAACACCGCGATCGAGGCCAATGGTAGAAAGAAGGCAACGTAGATGGGATTGCGAGAGTAGCGGAAGATGCCCGACGTCACGAGGCGGCGCGGCTCACCAAATGTATTTGCCAGCAACGACAACCGCATGTGCCGCTGGATCGCAAGCACGCATCCAAGAAACAGCAGGAAAGCCGCGACGGGGACATACAGCCCCGGCCCGCCGACAAGAATGCTCCTGGCCATCTGGGGGGAGGATGCCAGCATCATACCGATTGCGAACGATGCGCCACTGATCCAGGCCGACAGATCGATGCGGTTCAGCGCGCCCTTCAGTTCGACAACGGGTTCTTGCATTTCGACGCGGGCCAACATGGCAGACTTTCCCAGGCTGGCTGCGAAGCCGCCTTGTCAGGGCGTCACCGCAGCATTTGTCCATTACCGCGCCAAACACATCCCAATCTGAAACGCTGCGCGGCCAACTGAGGGTGAAAATGCAAGGCCAGGGCCAGCTCTTGAGGCCCGAAATGAGCGCCCTTAGAAGCGAATTAACGTTGGCTAACATGACCTGACATCCGTCCCTGGCCGTTAACACTTGCAGGGCGACACTAGCCGCCCTATTGCCCAAAGGCTCAGCGCCCGTGCGCGGGGCACTGAAAGAAGCCTAAGGAGCAGGCGTCGTGGCAGATCTCTCTAAACTTCAGCCTGGCATTGAAGGCTCAGCGCGGATCAAGGTTGCTCCCGAGCGGATGGCACCGGCCATGGGCTCCGGCGGCGCGCCGGTTTTCGCCAGTCCCTCGATGATCGCGTTGATGGAAGGCGCCGCCGTCGACTGTGTGGAGAAGCTCCTGCCTGATGGACATCAAAGCCTGGGTACCCATCTCGATGTCCATCACATCTCAGCAACGCCGGAGGGGCTAACCGTGACGGCCCATGCCAAGTTGATCGCCGTGGACGGCCGCAAACTGACATTTGCCGTCGAAGCTCATGACGGTATCGAAACGATCGGCAAGGGCACCCATATCCGGGTTGTGGTGGACACGGCCCGCTTCATGGCGCGGTTGGCACAAAAATCATCGGCGGGAGCCTAAGGGCCGGGCTGGGCCAAGCCCCGCCATCATTGCCGCTTTTATGGCTTCTGCACACGGCATGCTAAGACGATCGGAAAAGGGTGCGGGGAGCGGGAGCCCACTCATGGAGTGCATATCGCGATGTTGAGACGTTTGATGCTCGTGTTGGGCCTGATGGCACTGACCGCGGCTGGCGCACCATTCGCGCACGCAGAAGAATGCACGGCCACCGACTATGCGGCCGCAGTCGACCGCTCGGGCGCGGAGCTGAGCAAAGCGAGCCGCGCTGTTCAGCCGAAGATCCAGCAACGTATGAGGCGCTACCAGGAAGCGACTGGGCTTTCCGACACCGATTACGAGGATGCCGCGCTGCAGGCGATTCACGACGATCAGCTGGATCAGCTCGACGCCAAGAGCAGCGAGTTGCTGCTGAAAATAGACAGCCTTGGTCGTCTGCCCGACGGCAAACCTCCTAGCTGCGCGGAAGTTGCCGATATCGACGCGTTAGGCAAGGAACTGTTGGGCATCGTGCGAACCAAGTCGGACTACATCCTGGAGCGCCTTGATGCCAAGATAGCGGAAGCCGAAGCCAAGAGCGGGCGCGTCGCCTCGGCGGGCAAAGCAGACCCTGCAAAAAGCGAAGCGCCAAGCACCGAAGTCAAGAAGACTGAGGCAGCAAAGACTGAAACCTCAAAGGCCGAGACACCCAAGAGCGAAGTCGCGAAGTCTGCGGCGCCCGCAACGAAGTCTCAAACTCCCAAAGCTGAGCCGAAGGCAGCAAAGGCAGAGCCCAAACCCGCGGCGAAGCCACAGGTTGCTATGCGCGACGATTGGTCGGCAAAGACCAAACCCAATGCTGGCTACCAAGCCGATCCCGATGAAAGTGTGCCGGTACCCGTGCCTGCACCAGGCGGGGCAGGTTCCGCTGCTGGGGAACCTGATGGTTATTCGATCGAGGAAATCCGCGACGCCACGCGCGGCTTCTTCGGCACTATCTCGACCAACCTTGCCAGCGTGATCGAGCACGCATTCAAAACCTCGGGCCGGCCCACCGCGTATGTACTCGGCACGGAGGGTGGCGGCGCTTTCCTGGCCGGCCTTCGCTTCGGTGAGGGCACACTTTACATGCGCCATCGGCCAGAGACGCGAAAGGTGTGGTGGCACGGACCTTCAATTGGCGGCGATTTCGGCGCCTCGGGAACACGCACCATGTTCCTGATATATAAGCTGGACAATGAGCAAGGCCTCTACCGCAGCTTTACGGGCGTCGATGGATCGGCGTTCTTCGTCGGTGGCGTCGGAATGACGGTCCTCAAGGGCGGAGACGTCATTATGGCGCCCATTCGCACGGGGCTTGGTTTGAGGGTGGGCGCCAATGTCGGCTACGTGCGCTTTACACCGACAGCGACATGGAACCCATTTTGAAGCACAGACTCCTGCGACAGAATTTGGATCGAAACGCCAAACAAAAAGCCCGGCGAAGTCGCCGGGCTTTTCATTGAGCAAAGCTCTGGATCTCACCACCATCCGTTGCTGGCGGAGCCGTACTTTTTATAATAGTAGCGGCGCGCCTGTGCGTTTGACTTTTTGCTGTTGGCGTAAGCAGGCTTTTTCCCCTTCTTGACGAAGTTCGGATTGTAAGCCGAAGAGGGAGAAGAGCCAAAGTCGAACAGGCTCCAACCGCTGTTCTGGCTGGCGTACTTCTGCGCTGGAGCGGACTTACGAGCAATCGCCGGCGCGCTGTACTTCGGCGTGCCATAGACCGAAACGCGCGTCATCTTGAGACCGTGCTTGTGCACGAGGTTGTAGAATGTCTTGGCATTGCTCGGCGCAAGGCGAATGCAGCCATGCGAAGCCGGACGGCCCAGGTACTTCGTGGCGTAAGTTGCGTGAACCGCAACGCCGCCGTTGATGAAGACGGCATGGGGCATCGGCGCGTTATCGTATTTGCGCGAGTACCACATCTTGGCGGTCCACTGGGGACGGAACGTTCCGCGCGGCGTGGGATGGCTGGCGGTGCCTGACGAGATCGGCCACGAATACTTGACGTTTCCGTATTCGCGAACGGTCAGTGTCTGTGATGCAAGGTCAATCGAAACTTTCAACGTGGGATCGGGAAGCGGCGCCGGTTGGGCTTTCGCTTCGGCCTCCGCAGGTTGCGATTCCGGCGTTGTCTTGGCTTCAGGTGTGGTTGCTTCGGAGGGAGTTTGCTCTTTGACCGAACTGCCGGAATCCTCCAGCAGATCCGAACTCTCATCTGCCTTTGCAACAACCGTCGCATCTTGTTTGGCCGGCTCGGCTTGGGCCATTGAAGCGTCTGACAACATAGTCAGACAAGCCAACGCCAAAATGCCTTTACGCAACATCACCAACTCCAATCTCAGGAACTAAACGCTCGAATGCGCGACAACAATTATACGATAAACGGTGCCGAATGCTTAACGAGATGGACGATTTGCAGGATTAGATGGCATTCCTGCCACGCACCCAACCTCCCCCTATCCAATTGTCTTTTCGAACTATTTTCATTCGTCTCGACCGGCCTCATTTTAGTGCTTCAATAAAATGCCGGCATAGAAGTTAGTAGACGGAAATTCTTGTTCGTCTCATCCCGTGGTTTGAGACAAGGGAATACAGCTGGCGGGCGTGGGAAGGCGCTAGCCGAACGCACCCGTGCGACGCTGGCCTGCCGAGATATTGCGTATGCTGAGTTGCATGGATCGCGTAACCGCCGCGAAAGAAAATGGAATATGGCATCGGCGCAGAGTCATACTTGGTCGAGTACCACATGCGCTCCATGCGCTTGGCGCTATATCTGCCATGAGGCGTTGAATACCCGCGCCGACCGGTCGATACCGGCCACGAGTAATAGTGCATCCCGTCAACGAAGACGTCCATGGTCTGAGAACTTGTGCTGATTTGGACGGCAACATCAGCCTTGGCGGCCACAGGAACGGCCAGCATAGACAGCCCCATGACGGCGGCTGCCGTTAAACCCCTCAACATTTCTTGAACCCTCGAACGCAACTGGAACTCGATTGAACGCCGGGCCGAATGTTTCCCGCCCTGAGATAGGCTGTCGTATCCTTGCGTTACTTAACAGCCGTTAAGAGCCGACAAATCTATCCCATTAGTGAACATCGGGTATATGTGACACTAGTGCAAGTCCGTACTGGCACGTATCGACGTTGAAGACTTTCAAAGCAGTACTTGCGAGTGGCAATTATTCGGAAATAGGCGCCTTCACATTCTCATAGGCCAGCAACGCCCGACGCCGCGCGAAGGCATGTTCAACCAATCTTTCCGGATAGTTCGAGCCAAGCGTAACGCCGGCATTCTCCAAAACGGATGGCGGCGCAGTCCACGGCGCGTGGATATACTCATCAGGTAGATTGGAAAGCTCAGGCACGTACCGCCGGACGTAGCTTCCTTGCGGATCAAACTTCTCACCTTGTGTGACCGGATTGAAAATACGGAAATACGGCGCTGCATCCGCACCCGATCCGGCCACCCATTGCCAGCTTGCAGCATTGTTCGCAAGATCCGCATCAACAAGTGTGTCCCAGAACCACTGCTCGCCCGACTGCCAGGGGATGAGCAGATCCTTTACGAGGAACGATGCTGCAATCATGCGAACTCGATTATGCATATAGCCCGTATGCCAAAGCTCGCGCATACCCGCGTCGACAATAGGATAACCGGTGAGACCACGCTGCCAGGCTTTCAAGGCAGCAGCGTCGTTCTTCCAGGGAAATTGCGCGAACTCGGATCGAAACGGCGCTGAGGGCAAGTCGGGTCGATCGACCAGCAACGCATATGAGAACTCGCGCCAAGCCAGTTCCTTTAAAAAAGTTTCGTGTCCTTTGTCCGCCCCTCCCAAGCCCGCGGCCACCTGGCCCGCACGATACCAGCACATGCGCGGAGAGATTTCACCAAAGTGCAGATGCGGAGACAGCCGCGAAGTTCCTTCTATGGCCGGGAGGTTACGCGCATCCGCGTAGTCCTTCATCGCGTGCTTCAAGAAGCGATCCAAGCGTGCTTGTGCCCCTTTCTCGCCCGGCGTCCAGGATGTGCGAAAGCCGCCAGCCCAGTCCGGCTTGTGCGGCAACAGATCAAGCGCCTCAAGCGCAAGCCCCTTTGGCAAGCGCGGGGGAGAAACGATCTGCTTGGGTGCGGGCTTTGGAGCGGACACAGTGAGCCCGTTGCTCAGCGCCCTCCAGAACGGGGTATAGACCTTGTAGACGTCGCCGCCCTTCGTTCTGATCTCTTCCGGTTCGCGCAAGAGCGCTCCACCGTAGCGCCTGAAACCGATACCGTTCGTATCGAAATGCTCCTTGAGACGCTGTTCGAGTACGGCCGCATGAGGCTCATAAGCGCGCGAACAGAAAACAGATGATGCTTGTACCTCCAGGGCGAGCTTGCTGAGGATGTGTTGCGTTTCGCCCCGCAACAGAAGCAGAGCACCGCCCCGTTCCGTCAACGCATCGCTGAGCGCTGCAAGGCTCATGTGGAGCCACCAGCGCGAAGCCCCCCCCATTCGCCAGACGCCCGGTGTTTCATCGTCGAGAATGTAGAGCGCTAAAACAGGGTCACCGGTTGCGACCGCTGCCGCCAGTGCTGCGTTATCGCTCACACGCAAATCGTTGCGAAACCAGACAATAACGGGACGTTGTGACATTGGACTGTCGAATAGGGATGAACGGGCCAAATGCAAGCACTGCGGCGGCGAGCCAGTGTGGGAGGCGCAGCCAGCGACAGAACCAGCCGACGCTTTGGCTCAAGCCACCGCAGCAAGTCCTAAACGCACGAAACCGCGATTAGATCACTTTTGATGTGCAGGTCAGTTAAACAGCAGATCGAAAATGCTTTTCGGCTTCGGCTGATGCCGGCGCTGCGAGGCAGATCGGCGGGAGGGCTGGTTACCTTGAAATTCTCCGAATGGCTGGTCCCACGGCGACCATGTCGAGCCGCTGTACGACTTGGAGGCCGTCCGCCGGCTTGCTCCCCCCTTCGGTATCGCAGGCTCAGCTACGACGGGCGCGTTTAGGCGCAGCGGAAATTCGTCCGTGACGCCGTCGATACTGGCGATCTGAACGCGATCATCCTCCCAAGTCCACTTGGCGACCTTTTTACCCTGCCGGCTGGGCTGGATAGCGATGACCTTGTCGTTTTCGATATCGATGATAGCCGACTGCTCGGTATCTTCCGCACCTGAGGGACCAACCACCTGGCCTGCAGCGAAACGCAAGACGCCATAGCCCTTGTAGGGCTCCTTCTTGAGTTCCCACTCAAGGAGTTTAGGCGTCCCTTCCCCCATCATCTCAAGTGGGATGCGCACGTTGGGATAGTCATCAGAGACGGCAAAAAACGCATTCTTGCGCGAAACTATGTTCCAGTTTGCGATGCCGGCCCCTGCCACCTTTTCATCGGCTGCGGTGTCGTCGGCAGCGCCCAGTCGCTTCAATGCATCTTCGGCGAGCTTAAAACCGGGCTTCAAGACGGTGGCCTTGCGCTGTGCAACGATGGCTGCGTCAGGGCGCCCACGCGCCTCCTCCATCTCTCCCAGCGCCCACTGCACTTCGGCGAGGTCGGCCTGAAGCTTCAAGGCCGCGTTCATGTCCTTCTGCGCCACGTCGAGCTGCTGCGTCTGCTTGTAGAGATAAGCCCGGAACGCAAACGCCACGGCCGAACGCGGATCTAGCTCAATAGCGCGATTGAGATCGGCAAAGCCCGCATCGTAGGATTCAGCCATCCCATTTGCCAATCCGCGCGCCTCATAGGCTTCGACAGACGACGGCGCCAACTCGATGGCGCGCGAAAAATCCTTGATCGCCGACATTACGTTGGCGGCGTCGAGATAAGCATATCCGCGCACGATGTAGAGATCGGCATTGTCGCCATCGAATGCAGCGGCGCGGGAGAGATCCTCGATTGCCTCCTCGCCCTGCCCGATCACGAGCCGCGCCTCGGCGCGATTGCGATAGGCAGTGGCAAAGCGCGCATCGGCGTTCACCGCCCGCGAAAAATCACGAATGGCAGCGTGCGGCTTGCCTTCGGCCAAATGCGCCAGTCCACGACCCGATAGCGGTGGGGCGCTTTGCGGCGCAAGTTCGATGGCGCGCGTAAAGTCTGCTATCGCTTGCTGCTGCTGCCCGAGTTTGAGACGCGCATTGGCTCGATTGGAGAACGCGGCAGAGTAGCGGGGTGCTAGGAGAATGGCGCGGTCATAGTCCTTGATCGCTTCCTGATACTGTCCGAGCGAAACCAGAAGATTGCCGCGGTTGTTGTAGGCTGGCGGATATTCTGCAAACAGCTTCAGCGCGGCGTTATAGTCTTCAAGCGCCAGCTTCGCCTCGCCCGATTTTGCCAAAGCCACGGCCCGGTCGTTCAACAGTCCAGCGCGGCGATCGTTGGCAAGCCCCGTATCTTTCAGAGCCTCGGTATAGGCGGCCACCGCTTTGGCAGTGTTTCCGCGTGCCAGCTCTTGCGCAGCCTCAGCTGCTTTCTGTCCCGGCGTGCTGGCGTCAGCTTGGGCGTTAGAACCTTGCTGCCCCCCTGGCGCAATCGGTCCCCCAGCCGCGCCGTCGTCGGCAGCAAAGGCGCTGGAAACAAAGCATGGTATTCCCACCGCTGCCGTGGATACCAGCAACGCGGCAAAACCCAGATGCAGCACAGATGGAAGCAGATTACGGCGCATCGATCCCCTTGGAGCGGTCTCTCCCAGCGTAACTCAATCTTGGCGGCGGGCGTTCGCGTACCTGCCAGATTCTGGCGTACCCGACTCAACTTCTTTGCACGCCAGATTGCTTCTATCGGTTCATTATGGCCCGTCGAGGACGAAATGCCAAAACCTGAGGTTTTGCAATCACAAGCTCGCTCATCGCTTGACCGTTCCCAATCTTGATCTTAGAGCCCCGCCGTAACAGGCAAAATTGGAAAACCACACATGAATTTATGGCTTCGCATGATCTGGGTGGTGATTGCCGGATGGCTCGGCGGCGTGCTCAAGCCGCCACAGGACGTCTCGAGTGTATCGTTCCGGGTATGGCCGCACGACCTCGATCCCTTTGGTCATATGAACAACGGGCGCTACCTCACGATCATGGATCTGGGCCGCACCGACATAATGGTGCGTTCGGGGCTGTTCCGCGCCGCCGCACGCCACAAGTGGACGCCAATAGCCAGCGCCGTCGTCATCCGCTTTCGGCGCGAGATGCGTCTGTTTCAGAAGTTCAGGCTCGAGTCGCGCATCCTCTGGTGGGACGATACCGTCAGCATCATTGAGCAGATCTTTGTTCTTGAAGGCGGACCGCATAACGGACAGGTCGCCGCCCACGCCCTGTTCAAAGGTGGGTTGTATGACCGAGCCGCGCGCAAATTCGTGCCGATCTCACGCTTGATGGAGGAGATCGGATTGAGCGGGCAAAGCCCTGATATGCCCCCGCGCGTCGCCGCCTACCTCGCGACAGACGAAGCCATGAAGACGGCGATCCGCACCGACATACAGGCGACGTGACAATGCCGCCGGCACGGTCAATGATACTTCGATGACCACGAAATTCTCGCCCGTCGAACTATCGAAAGCTGTAACGGTTAGCGCGCCGGATGGCTCGCGCGTCGATATTCTTGCGCAGAATGGACGCGGAAGCATGGCGCGCTTTTCGCTCGATCCTCATACAGTCTCGAAGGCCGTACGCCATCGAACAGTGCAAGAGCTCTGGTATATCGTGGCAGGCATCGGCGAGATGTGGTTGAGCGATAGCAGAGGAGAAGAGATCATCGCACTTGCGCCTGGTCTGTCGCTTTCAATCCCGACCGGCACATCATTTCAATTTCGCAGCCTGGGCGATGCGCCGCTCGAAGCTATTGGTGTAACGATGCCGCCATGGCCCGGCATGGACGAGGCGGAGTTCGTGCCCGGAAAATGGTAGGGGGCGAAGGCGCATCTGATCAAGCCTTCACAATTTTCGCAAGACTCCGGGCAAGGCTTCGGGAATGTCTTCGGCGATCAACCCGGGGCCGAATGCATTGGCGCACTCGCCATGCATCCAGACGGCAGCACACGCGGCCTCGAAGGCCGGCATGCCTTGAGCGAGTAACCCTGTCACGAAACCAGCAAGCACATCACCGGAACCGGCGGTGGCAAGCGTCGGCGGCGCATTTGTGTTGATTGCGGCAAAGCCATCCGGCCTCGCAATGACCGTGTCGGGCCCCTTGAGTACGACAACGGCTCCGCTTTCCCGCGCCGCCATGCGGGCACGCTCCAGTTTCGAAGGAAGCTCTGCAAATTTCGGAAACAGCCGCTTGAACTCACCCTCATGCGGCGTCATCACCACCGCCCGCTCGCCCAACGAGTTAATCGCAGAAAAAAGCGTATCGGGCCGCGATGTCATCGGTCTTGCAGCTCCCGTAAAGCCAAAGCCGACACCGCCCCCCTCGTCCTCATTGGCAATTTGCGCGAAGGAGGTCAGCGCATCGGCATCGAGCACCACGGCAGCGCCCGACTCTAAAGCAACAAGAACACAATCGCGCGTATCTTCATCAATGCCAGCGCCTGGTCCTATCAGGCAGGCGTTCTTGCGCTTGTCGCGTAGAATTTCCGAAAGCGCGCGGGCCGAAGGACAAGGAAGCAGCATAATCGCCGTCAGATGCGCGGCATTCTCCGGTAGCGCCGATGTGGGGCTTGCGACCGTGACGAGCCCGGCGCCGATGCGAAGCGCACCGCGCGCCGACATGCGGGCGGCACCGCTATGAAAAGCAGGCCCCGAGACCACCAAGGCATGTCCGCGCGTATATTTATGGCTCGAACGCCTAAGCTCTGGCAGCCCGGACCGCCAAACATCCGGCGCGTTCTCAACGGCATGAAAAATCTGGCCCATCTCTCGATTTCCCGCCCCCCCACCAAGCGCCTCGCTGGGAATGCCGATGTCGGCAACGCAGACTTCGCCGCATAAGTCGTGCCCGGGAAAGAGGAGATGTCCTGGCTTCTTACGGAAGAACGTCACCGTGCGATCCGCATGCACCACAGCCTCACCGAGCGGGACACCCGTCGATCCATCGAGGCCGCTTGGTACGTCCACAGCTAGCACTCTGGCACCCTGACCGGCCGCCTCGTTTATCAGATCGATCGCGGCGGCAAAGTCGCCAGCAGGCGCACGTGCCAATCCGGCGCCGAAAATAGCATCGACGATGATGGCTCCGGGACCCAAGTCCACGATGAGAGCCTGGCCAAGTGCGGATTCGACGGTTCCCTCCCATCTGCTCGCCATTTTGGCGGCATCGCCCTTGAGCTTCTCTACGGGCACCAGACAAAGAACCCGCACATCGCAGCCCCACTCTCTCAGGTATCGCGCAGCAACGAAGCCGTCGCCGCCGTTGTTGCCCGGACCACAGAACACAACGGCCCTGCCCCCCTGGGAGATCAACCTGCTGGCCTCATCGGCAATTGCCCGCCCCGCATTCTCCATCAGGGTTAGCGAGGGCACGCCCAGCTCCACCGCGCGCTTATCAGCCTGGGACATCTCAGCGGTGGTCAGCAGCTCGTTCATGCTGCCGACGCCTCAATCAAAGACTGCGACCTATCGACCGTGCGGCCCTGACGGCAACAAGGATTTTGCCTCATATCCACTCAGACTCCACTTTCGTACACCTGCCCCGCCACAACAATTGTCATTTGCCGCCAAAACAGCCATCACATCCGCCCATTTTCCAAACTCAATGCATAGTTTTTGAGCTATTTAAGTGGGGCGGCGCGTCGGGAGACTGTCGTCCAAAACGCTAACACTTTGTAAAACCAAGAACTAACCCAAAACCTACGATCTGGCATAAGCCCTGCTATCTGTGGGGGCCAAGACCGTAAGGGATGAAACCGAGCTCTAAACTCAAGGGGCGCTATGAAAAAAGTCGAAGCTATCATCAAGCCGTTCAAGCTCGATGAAGTGAAAGAGGCTCTACAGGAAATTGGCCTGCAGGGCATTACCGTAATCGAAGCAAAGGGCTTTGGCCGCCAGAAGGGGCATACCGAACTGTATCGCGGCGCGGAATACGTCGTCGACTTCCTGCCGAAGGTGAAAATCGAGGTAGTGCTAGCGGACGAACTGCTCGACAAGGCCGTGGCGGCTATCCAGAAAGCAGCAAAGACAGGCCGGATCGGCGACGGAAAAATCTTCATTTCTTCGATCGAAGAAGCCATTCGCATTCGCACCGGCGAATCCGGCAGCGAAGCTATCTGATCCAAATAACAGACCAACTGGGTCGCCGTGCCTAAGTTTTAGGCTTGGCAAGCGGTGCGCGCGCGGATAGGCGTGTTGCGCCCAACGACTGACCACACAGGGGAGTTCTTATGAAGAGCGCGAGTGATGTCCTGAAGCTTATCAAGGACAAGGATGCGAAGTTCGTAGATCTGCGGTTCTCCGATACCAAAGGCAAGATGCAACACGTCACTGCGGACGTTTCCTGCATCGATGAGGACGTTTTCAAGGACGGCTATGCGTTCGACGGCTCCTCGATCGCCGGATGGAAGTCCATTGAAGCCTCAGACATGCTTTTGATGCCCGATCCGGCGTCTGCACATATTGACCCCTTCTTTGCTCAAACGACGGTCGCGATCTTCTGCGACGTCATCGAGCCCTCGACCGGTCAAGCCTACGAGCGCGATCCGCGCGGCATCGCCAAGAAGGCCCAGGCCTATATGATGTCGCTTGGCATCGGCGATCAGGTCTTCTTCGGTCCGGAAGCCGAGTTCTTTATCTTCGATGACGTGAAGTTCTCTACCGATATGTACAATGTCGGCTACAAGATCGACAGCTCGGAGCTGCCGGTGAACTCGTCAACCGATTACGAGATGGGCAACCT
The DNA here is from genome assembly GCA_041397645.1 of Hyphomicrobiaceae bacterium. Lineage (NCBI taxonomy): Bacteria > Pseudomonadati > Pseudomonadota > Alphaproteobacteria > Hyphomicrobiales > Hyphomicrobiaceae > Hyphomicrobiaceae bacterium. The sequence goes on from JAWKWE010000004.1 coordinate 2,071,152, forward strand.
GGGCCATCGCCCGCGCGTCAAGGGCGGCTACTTCCCGGTTCCCCCGATCGACAGCTGCCAGGACATTCGTTCGGAGATGTTGTCGGTTCTCATCGAGATGGGCGTTACCGTCGAAAAGCATCACCACGAAGTTGCTGCCGCCCAGCACGAACTCGGCGTGAAGTTCGGCCCGATGATCACCATGGCCGACCACATGCAGATCTATAAGTATGTCGTCCATCAGGTCGCCCAGGCCTACGGCAAAACGGCAACCTTCATGCCGAAGCCGCTGTTTGGCGATAACGGCTCAGGCATGCACGTCCACCAGTCGATCTGGAAGGGCAGTCAGCCGATGTTCGCGGGCGACAAGTACGCCGACCTCTCTCAGACGTGCCTGCACTATATTGGCGGTATTCTGAAGCATGCCAAAGCGATCAACGCTTTCACGAACCCGTCGACCAACTCCTACAAGCGCCTTGTTCCCGGCTATGAAGCTCCCGTGCTGCTCGCCTACTCGGCGCGCAACCGTTCGGCGTCGTGCCGCATTCCGCACGTTTCCTCGCCCAAGGCCAAGCGCATCGAGGTTCGCTTCCCCGATCCGTCGGCCAATCCGTACCTCGCTTTCACGGCGATGTTGATGGCAGGCCTCGATGGCATCCAGAACAAGACCGATCCGGGTCCGGCCATGGACAAGAACTTGTACGACCTGCCGCCGGCAGAGCTCGCACAGATCCCAACCGTTTCTGGCTCGCTGCGCGAGGCGCTCGACAGCTTGGACAAGGACCGCGAGTTCTTGAAGAAGGGCGGCGTCATGAACGACGACATGATCGACGCTTACATCGCGCTCCGCATGGAAGAGAACATGCGCTACGAGATGACGCCGCACCCGGTCGAGTACGATATGTACTACTCCGTTTAAGCAAAGCGACATGTTCAAATGAAAAAGGCGGCTTCAGCGGGCCGCCTTTTTTTTGTTGCCTTTTCTCAGCTCGACTGAATGACGAAGCCTTCTTGGATGGGGCTCTGCGAAGGGCTCGCATTGTCGCCGTCTTTTTCGATCCGCGTCGCCCTCTGTGGAGCGAACGCTCTGCAAGCGTCGAAACGAAGGATCTCTCACGAGGCGAAATCATAAATATATGCCGGCCCGAAGCTGCCGTTGGATGCAACTCCGGGCCGGCGGTCTAACGGTTACGCGGCTGCAGCCTTCTTACCAGCCATCGGAACCGTAGAGATCGTGCGCAGGATCTGCGACGCGATCTGGTATGGGTCGCCTTGCGAGTTCGGGCGACGGTCTTCCAGATAGCCCTTGTATCCGTTCTTGACGAACGAGTGCGGCACGCGGATCGAAGCACCACGGTCAGCCACGCCATAGCTGAACTTGTTCCACGGTGCGGTCTCGTGCTTGCCCGTTAGGCGCAGATGATTATCGGGACCATAGACAGCGATGTGGTCTTCAAGGTTCTTCTCGAATTCCTTCATCATCGATTCGAAATACTCCTTGCCGCCGACTTCGCGCATATAGGAGGTCGAGAAGTTGGCGTGCATGCCCGAGCCGTTCCAATCGGTATCGCCCAGCGGCTTGCAGTGGAACTCGATGTCGATGGCATATTTCTCTGTCAGACGGAGAAGCAGGTAGCGCGCCATCCACATCTCATCGGCGGCCTTCTTGGAGCCCTTGCCGAAAACCTGGAATTCCCACTGGCCCTTCGCCACTTCGGCGTTGATACCTTCATGGTTGATGCCAGCGGCAAGGCATAGATCGAGATGTTGCTCGACGATTTCACGCGCAACATCGCCGACATTCTTGTAGCCGACGCCGGTGTAGTACTGCCCCTGCGGCGCGGGATAACCCGAATCCGGAAAACCGAGCGGACGACCGTTCTTGTAGAAGAAGTACTCTTGTTCAAACCCAAACCAGGCGCCTTCATCATCGAGAATGGTAGCGCGCTTGTTGGAAGCATGCGGCGTCACACCATCAGGCATCATGACTTCGCACATAACGAGAGCGCCGTTTGTGCGTGCGGGATCAGGATAAACTGCAACGGGCTTCAACACACAATCCGAGCTGTGTCCTTCAGCCTGCATCGTTGAGCTTCCATCGAAGCCCCAAAGTGGCAATTCCTCGAGTGACGGGAAGGCGCTGTACTCCTTAATTTGAGTCTTTCCACGCAGGTTCGGCACCGGCGTGTAGCCATCCAGCCAGATATATTCGAGTTTGTATTTCGTCATGCAGGCATACTCCCGGGTTAATGACATTGAGCACTGCGGTGCAACCGCAGAAATTTCAGGCGATTGAGTTTTTGCTCAACAGGCAGGCATAGGACTGTCGGTCGAAACCAAATGCTGGTCCGTGCGTTTTGAACACGGCCCGCAGTTGCTGATATTTCGCGGCCCCCACGGTTGAATTCGACCAGGACAATCATCCGCTTTGAAGACTTCTCACGACGTTCTGCGCAACAGCAATGAACCATCACGAGCGCCATAGATGTTAGAAAGGCGCATCAAAAGAGTGCAATGGGGGGAGTGCCTATAATATATACAATTTGCAGTTCTTATTTAGGCAATTGCGTGATTTCGATGCAAATCGTGCTATTGTCAGGGGCCAAGGAAGAAATTTGGATAGAAGACAAGCGAGGCCTCCATGGCAACATTCAGTCCCGGACACACCGCCAAGATCTACGCATTCCCTCCGCGTGGTCGTATGGCTGGGAGCGATGTAAATCGCTCCCATACACAAGACCTGTCAGACGAGCTGGCGCAGATGCCGGTGACGATCTGCACAGGTGCTTGGTATCATGAGGACGCAGTTACAACGTCACACATGCCGAAGCGTTCTAGCTAGTCTGCGGTTTGCCCCTACAGGCGGATCCAGACAGTTACTCTGGGTCGCTTGAGAAAAGTGGGCCTAGTGTAACGACAAAATTCAAGGCGGCCTATCGAGGCCGCCTTTTTTAATTCTGTGGCGCGGATCACACCTCCAAACCGACCGTGTCGTGTTAAGCTGATTTGATAAGGCAGTGCGCAAGTTCGCGACGTGAAGCGCCAAGAAGGCTGCCCGAGGACGCGCCTCAAGGATCTTTGATTGCTGGCTCGCTGCACCGAATGCCAATGCATCGGGAGCGGTTGGCCGCATCGTTCCGCGAGAGGATGCCATGATCAAACATCATCACTTCATCGGACGTTTCGAAGTCACAGCGCCCCCGCTCGAAGGCGACCGGGGATATCTCGAATCTTGGATGTTCGAGCTGATCGAGGCTCAGGGAATGAAGGTCCTGTCTGGGCCTCATGTCGCCTTCGTCGACAAGCCAGGCAACAGAGGCCTCACGGGCGTCGCCATCATCGAGACTTCGCACGTGGCCGTACATATCTGGGACGAGACATCGCCCGCGCTCGTGCAGCTCGACTTCTATACCTGTGGAACGCTGCGCAAGGATCTCATCCTGCAAGCCATCGCACCGTGGGGCGTAGCCAAGCACACATTCATGGTTCTCGACCGCGAAACCGACGTTGTTGCGATGGAGTTGGCCTAGAAATCTATCGGCTGAGCCTGCGCTGCAATGCGCGGGCTCAGTAGAACAGCAGCACCCCAAGACAGCCGCCGATGAGCGCATAGTAGAAGAACTGACGCTCGCGTACGAGGAACCATGTCACCACGCGGCGGGGAATATCTGCCCAGTGGTAGCGCGCGAGCACGCCGAGCAACAAGCCGACTGCCAGTCCGAAGACGGCCGATTCCATTTGCAGACCAGTCCCCGGCGCCAGACCCGATCGTATGCCGTGGCTCTCAAGCCAGGGTAGCATAAGGGCCACCACACTGAGCGTCATGACGCCAAGTGCGAGAATGGAGCAGAACTGGAAGACCGAGCGCATCATGGGCGAAACATTTTCGCAATATTTCAGACGAGGCGGCTTCGCTATGCCCGCGTTCCGCCCCTCTTTGCATTTAACAGGCTGGAAGCGAATTATTTGTTAACCATGCCGCTGCCTGCCCATGCGCGTTGGAAATTTGCATCGTCTCAATCGCCGCGAGCTGCTGCGAGGCAGCGCCGCATTCGCATTCATGGGCGCGCAGACGCGCTTGTCCAGCGCCGCGGGTCTTTACGCATGGCGCCCAGCCACGGCCGCCACAGGTGCTGGAGATACGCTACAAGCGCGGTTCTCTCCCCCGCCGGGTTTCATCAGAGATGCGGTTGCAGACTCATCATTCGCCGCCTGGCTGCGATCCTTGCCGCTGAAAGAGCAAGGCGCGCGCGTGCATCTCTACACGGGGGCGGAAAAATCCCGCCAGGATGTCCATGCCGGTGTCATAGACATCGACGTCGGCGGGCGCGATCTTCAACAATGCGCTGACGCCGTCATGCGACTTCGCGCCGAGTGGTTGCTTGGAACCGGCCGCAGCAGCGAGATCGCCTTCAATATGACAGAGGGCGGGCGGGTTCCGTTCTCCAGATGGGCCCGCGGAGAGCGAAGCTCTCCCTCTGGCAAACGGTGGCGAAAGACCGCCGCTGCGGATTCCAGTTACGCCAGCTTCCGCAAGTATTTGGACTTCGTCTTCTCGTATGCAGGCACCGCATCACTCGAGAAGGAGCTGGTGCCCGTGCCTGAGGGCGACATCGCCATTGGGGATGTCTTCATCAAAGGCGGCTTTCCAGGCCACGCGGTGCTCGTTGCCGATCTCGTCCACAACGCGGCCACACAATCGAAGCGCTTCCTTCTGATTCAGAGCTACATGCCGGCGCAGCAGATGCACGTCCTCAGGAACCCACAAAACGGCGACGGCTCCCCCTGGTACGGCGTGCCCGCTGGCAACTTGGTAACGCCGGAATGGACCTTTGCTCCAGGCTCACTCCGACGCTGGCCCTCATCACGTTGACGATGAAGCGAACTTCGTATCGCGATTTATGCCAGCACCAGCGGAGTACATCGGAGGCAGATCTTTGAGAGTGAGAAACGCTTCTTGCGCGCTTTCCGGCCGCACGCCGCGTGAATCCAACAAATGTTCGCTCAAAGCCGCATAGGCCGCCGACGCAGGCTCCGCGCTTTTTTCGGCGGAATACAACTCCGTCAACCTTTCAAGGATCAGCGCGGTTAAACTCAAGGCGTAACGTCGCTCGATGTCTCCCCGCATGATCGCGCGACGTGCTGAGGGATCGGCAGCCAAGAGCTTCAGCCACATCCGACGACGAATTGCGCCCTCGTCCGCGCTCTCAGATCCATCCTCAATGGATAGCGCAGCGGCCGCCCAGCGTTCCGCAAGACGCCGCTGAGCCGGTTTCGCGCCAGTGCCGGCCACTTCGGAAGACGGCCGATATCGGGCGAGCCTGAAGACGTTGCCCGGCAGCCGCGCCCCCAGGTGCAAACTGCGGCGCCCAAAGCTTTGAGAGACGACATGCAGTGTGCGCTCATCCAGACCGAGTTGTGCATAGTCGCTAACGAAGGTCTTGCCTCCCGGGTGCGTGGTGCCAAAGGTAACGACCCCGCAGATATTTCGCCCGCGCTTGGCAAACTCGTAGGCCGCAAGCATCGCGGCTGCGCCCCCGCGTTGATGTCCCGCGAGCAGGATGGGCGGCTTGTCATCGTTCTCGCTTGTCCGCAACACGCCCTTGAGCCACTCCTCCACGCCAGGACGCAACCCATTCCACATCCGGGCGGCTGCTCGGGCACGTGGAGCGGCGTCCCAAATCGATTCTTCTGGAACATACTGGCGTGCACCCGCGCGCGGAGTGAGGAGCGCCGCAGATGCTGAAAGGGGGCGGAAGCCGTCCGGGTCCACGACTGCGATCGTGGTCACACCTTCAAAAACAAAGCAAAGAGCGCGCCCAGCTTCATAGGTTACGAGATGGGGCTCGCCAACGCGCGGACAGTGCGTGCGCAAATAGCGCGGTGCATCTTCGTGATAGGCTAACGCGCAGGCATAGGCGAGAAACTCTGTCAGCCCCACCGGCACGCGCCCTTCCGCGAGCGCTTGCCGGCTTTCTGTCAGCTTTACCTTGCGATCCGAAGCCGGCCTGCCCAATCCCGCAAGGTAGTGCTTCACGGCGACCGCATTGAAGGGATGGTATTGCAGCTCAGGTTCATCGCCCGCCAGTCTGCGCGAGAGAATATCCGATATACCAGACACCCTTGGCGGGCTGGTCTTTCGCGTCGGGGCGGTGCCTTCTATCGCACCAGCTTGCGGGCTAAGCGTACGGCTTTGTCGCAAAAGCCCCGAGATCAACACCAGCAATGCGCCGACGGTCCCCGTCAGCAAAGCCTGAGCGAATGAACTCGTGTAGTCGGCCACATGAGCCTGCGCTGGATCCGCGGGGTCATACAGCACGACGATTTCATCGCCGGGTCGATAGCGTTCCGCACTGCCTGCGCTTTGCGACATGAAAGTGTGTCGCCGACCGTCAGCGTCGACGAATGAAATGATCGGCACTCCGCGCCCATCGTGCCCGGAATTCACCAGCTTCTCTATTTGCCCCGCTGCTTTGGCGGACTGCCAGATGGCGTCGATTTTCCCCGCCGCGAGAACGGCGGCCCAAAGCATGATGGCGACGCCCGCAATGCCGACGAGAGCAGCCGCTGCACCGCGGCCAGTCGTCAGATTTCTGCGCTGCAATTTTGCGGGGTCGTCAGCCAACATCCACGCCTTGAACTGAAATATGAAGGTTTCAAACAACTATCGAGGCAAGCGAACAATACAGACAAGGCGCAGCGATGACGCTCGTGACACCTCACATTGCCGCGTGTGGCATCGCAACGACGCGCGCGCTCAAGCCTGTCTCCGCCACAGCCAGAGCACTCCCGCCAGCGCCAGGAGCATGAATAGCGCCATGGCATACACGAAGCCCTCTACCGGCGAGATCGACATGGCGAAGCCAGCCGCAGCCGGGCCCAGAATAGCCCCCAGCTGGTACATGACGAGAAACGCCGCGTTGGCAGCCGCTAGATCGCGTGCCTGAACCTCCTCGCCCACGACCGCCAAACCGACAGTGTAAAAACCGAGCACAACGCCGCCTAGAACAAACGCCAGCGGAAACGCCATGGGCGGATGGGCAAGAGCCGCAGGCAACAACAGCGACAGCACGATAAAGGCAACGCCGAGCGCAATAGTGACAAGCGTGCGCGCCATTTTGTCGGCCATGTAACCGATGAGAAATTGAAGGACCACGCCGCCAGCGGTCAAAAAGCTCATGAGACGCAAAGCCGTCGCTTGCTCCAGTCCGCCTGCAATGCCGACGTTGCCGATCAGCGCCAGGTAACTCATCTCCGCAAAGCCGCCGATGAAGCCCCCCATCATCCCGACCGGAGCAAGCCGCACGGCAGAAAACGGCGAGTGATCGGAGCCCTTCTGGGACACGTCGGGCGCCAAACGAGCGGCCAGCACGATTGGAAGTCCGGCGAACGCCATCGCGCCCGCGCCGACCAGATAAGGCGCATAGCCGAGCAGTCCCGTCGCCTCCAGCAGAAGTGGACCGACCGAGTAGCCCGAGAAAAATGAGATTGCATAGATCGCAATGACGCGCCCACGGGTTTCTTCGCGGGTGACGAGATTTATCCAGGTCTCGCCGGCCAGCCACGGCAGCGCGAGCCCGGCGCTCATCAGGAAGCGAATAACGATCCAGGCGTGGACGTCTTGGAACAGTCCAAGCGCGATGAAACCCGCCGCGCCAACAAGACATCCCACAGAAATGGCCCGCACGGCCCCCCAGCGCGCGACAAGCCCCGGAAGAAATGGCAACGTCGCCAACACGCCCATGGCGGGCGCTGCCCCTGCGATGCCGATCAGCCATTTTTGCGTGGCCCAGCTTTCGAGAGTTAGCGCTGTCAACGGAAAGCCGACGCCGAAAGCCATGCCGACGCCGAACGCTGCGGTAATAACCGCCGCAAGGCTGGCGATACGTCGTCGATCCTCGTCGCGCGTCCAACCACTCTCAGGCTCGGACGGCGGATCGGGGAAAATCCCGGGTCCTGTGGTCATGTGTCGGACGCGACGTTACGACGTGCTTCTGCCACGGAAACTGGCAACGCCTTGGCAAACAGGTCGAGATCTGCGTCGAGGCCACAGCTTACCCTGATACAGCGGTCGAGCGGAGCAACCGCTGGTTTGCGAATGAAAACGCCTTGGTCGAGCACGCCTTCCAGCACGCGCTTAGCGAATGCACCGTCGGCCCCGCAGTCGATGGCGACGAAGTTTGTTGCAGACGGCAATGGCAGCAGACCACAGCTGTGTGCAATCGCTCCGATGCGATCCCGAGCGCGCGCGATCTGGCTGACGACCTCAGCGAGATAAGGCTGGTCTTGCAACGCCGCCAACGCGCCAAGCTGGCCGACGCGGTTGATCCCGTAATGGTTTCGCACCTTGTCGAAAGCAGAAATGATCTCCGGTTCCGCTATGGCGTACCCGATGCGCGCACCAGCAAGTCCATAGGCCTTGGAGAAGGTGCGGTAGCGGATCACCTGACCATTCGCTACGTCGATGGGCGGCAACGTGCCATCCGGCGCGGTGTCGGAATATGCCTCATCCAAAATCAGCAACGTTTGAGGCGGAAGATTCGCAATTAACTGCGCGATCTCGTCTGCAGGCCACCACGATCCCATCGGATTGTTGGGATTGGAGACGTAGAGAATACGCGCGCTCTCCGCCTTTGCGGTTTCAAGCAGCGCGCCGAGATCCTCACAATCATGCGCCATCGGAACCTTGATGAGGCGGCCACCGTGAGCAAGCACATGGAAATTAAATGTCGGATAAGCGCCGTCCGATGTGACGACAGTTTGCCCAGGCGTCAGGTACATCAGGCATGTCAGACCGAGCAAGCCATCGATGCCTTCGCCAACGACGATATTACCAACGTCAAGGCCATGAAACGCAGCAAGTGCAGCCCGCAGCTCGTAGCTTTCCGGATCGGCGTAACGCCAGTTGGTCTCGGCGGCCTCGCGCATGACGGCAATTGCTTTAGGGCTTGGGCCGAAGACGCTTTCGTTGGCGCCAAGACGAGCCAGGAACTTTCGTCCTGTTCCCCGCTCGATGGCTTCGGGCCCGACGAAAGGCACGAGTTTGGGCAGGGCTTCGATTATGGGTGTGAATGGGATGTGCGGCATGGCTGGATGATCTGTCAGATCAGACACAACTCGGCAAGCGCCTTGCGCATTCCTGGCGGCATGGCGGAGATGCCGTTCCCCGCGCACTTGCCGAGATCTTCCGGTGCATCCTCGGCGGAAAGATATCGCCAGCCCTGAAAAGCGCGCCGCGGCACAGGGCGCACGGCAATCAGCTCTGGATCGAGCACCATGACGCAACAGGGCGTGCCGTCTTCCTTGGTTCCCTCATCGAAGGCGACAAACCGTTGGCGTGCTGTAATGATCCCCTTCATCACCCAGTAAAGAGAGCCGCCGTCGAGCAGGTCCTCCTGGCGTTTTGGGCTTTGAAATGTGGTGTGATAGGGCAGCGGACGTTTGCCCGCCTTTTTCGCTGCCGCTATGCGGCCGCGCTGCCAGTCCGCCAGATCCTCTATGGAATGCGCGCCAACGCACAGCTTGATCATATGAAGTGCCATGAGCGGATTTGACCTCAAGGTGGGAGTCGGCGCAATCGCACTATCCACAGTCCTAGCGCAGAGATATCTGCCAAATCACTTATGCGTGCATGTACCGGCGTACTGAGAGAACATCGGCTGGCCGAGCAGACCGAAGTGGCGCGAATGCACCGCTGGCTGGACGTCCGGAGTAGCCGGATCGGCGTCGTAAATCGTCGTGAGATTGAGGAAGCCCTCGTTGGCAACCTCAAGGAAGTGATTGGCGTTGAGCGCGCGCACGATCCTGAGTTTCCCAGCATCCTTGCCCTCGATAATCAGCTTCGCTGACTGCGCGTCCAAATCGACATCGTCGATTTCAAATGCCAAAGGCGCAGAAGGCGAGGACGAGAACTTGCCACCTTCGTAGGTCCACACATAGCCCGTCTCGAATCGGCAGAAGAGCTTCGACTCAGCAGCTTGCGCGCTCTGCGAGGATATCGTCACCGCAATCCCCACAACGGCCACTCCAGCGAATTTGAGAAGGTGGCGGAAAAGGGCCATTGGCGAAGTTCCTTCTTCAGGCATGTTGTGAGCGGGCGTCTGTCGGGGCAGACCATTCCGCGGCAGCATTGGAACGAGATTGCGGCGATTGAAGCCCGCCCGACGCAGGAAGGCAACGGCTTCACCATTTTTGCCATGTAAGCCGCATTGCTTATCGGCAACACGTGGCAAAATTGCTAATCAATGATGATCTTTGTTCGACTCGGCCCTCAAACGGCCGAACTGATAGCTCTTTTGGCGCCGTGGCAGCGAGAACCCCAATCCTGAAGTCTTTGCCGATGTGCGTCTTTCTCGCACTGACGGGCTGCGCCGCCGGCAATCTGGAGCCGACGACGGCGGCGACACTTGCCTACGCGCCTGCGGGCGAGGCCGGCGGGAACGGCGGCGGACAGGTGATCACCGCTGGATATCAACTCAGCCCGGAAGAGCAAGAGTACGACTGCAAGCGGCTGGCAGGGCACCTGCAAATCCGCATCCTTGAGCTGCGAAGCCGATTGAGCGACACGCAAACTTCGCAACTGTCGCGTTCCCTCAACACTGTCGGCTCCGCAACCATGGGCGGATCAAGCTTCGGCCTCGATCCTAAGAGCGACCGAGCGCGCGATGTTGCACAGATCCGGGCCTATAACGATGAGTTGGTGACGAAACACTGCCGCTCCTTCGATCTCGCAAAGGCGATCACGGGCGATGACATGCCGCCGTCGCCAACGGTTCCGCCTGCCTCCTCCAGCCATTGACGCCCGTCATCGGCGCGTTAACGCAACACAGTCCAATGTCGACTTAGGCGTGCAAAGCGGCCTGACGTGGACTGGTGTTTCGCGTTATGACTGTCGCGTCCACTTTTTTGCAGTCACCTCAGCGAACGCATGACCCAACCTCAGAACACAGCAGCCGAACGCGCGAATAATTTCCCATGGCCGCCGGTTCTGCTCGTCGCGGCCATTGCCTTGGCGCTCGCGTTGGGCCGATGGGCGCCGCTGACCTGGCCCGGCATGGATGATGGCCCGGCCCACTTTATCGGACTTGCAATAGGCGGCGTCGGTCTGGGACTGATCGTAAGCGCCATTCTGACTTTGCGAGGCCACGAGACGACAGTTATGCCCGACAAGATGTCTAGCGTGCTGGTGACCGACGGTCCCTACCGCTTTTTCCGCAATCCCATCTACCTCGGCGAAGTGATGGCGATGTTCGGCCTTGCGGAACTCTCAAAGAACATCTGGTTTGTCATTGCGGGGGCGGCATTTGCCCTGGCTGTAACCGTCCTGCAGATCCTCCCTGAGGAGCGCCACTTGGAAGCGCGCTTTGGAAAGGACTACCTCGACTACAAGCAGCGCGCGCGGCGCTGGCTGTGAGCGGGAAACGGTAATGGCCCGGGATCTTGGGGAGCAGGAGCGCGCATTCGTCACTTCGCTGAAGGAAGACACCGGACGCGATCTGAGCGGCTGGATGAGCGCAATCGCCGAGTGTGGCCACAGCCGGCGCAACGACATCATCGACTGGCTGCGCGTCCAAGGCTTCACGTTTGCAAATGCGTCTTGGCTTGAGCGCATTCACCATAACGGCGGCCAGCTCATCTACGGCGACGATGGCACGAGCACGGAGCCGGTGGCATCAACGACGGACGCACGTTTGCCTCCTGCCCGGGAAATATCGGACACGCAACACTCCAAGTTTGAGCCTGAGACGACGGGCGAAGCGGCTCCCGACGCAAAGCCCTCGCTCTCTCGCTCTTTCGTTGCAGCGCCCAAGGCTTCCACCCCGGTTACGGCTGCTAGCGACCAAGAGATAGCCAGCCTGCTCCTTGCGGCCAAGGGCCTGCGACCGCTGGCCGAACTTATTTTGCGTGAGGTGGACGCACTCGTGCCGACCCTGGTGCAGACGGCAGAGCCGCCGCTTATCACAATTGCCAGCCCCATGCCCTTTGCCGCCCTGCTGACCGGCCCCAAGGATCTGAGGCTGTTTGCCGACTTCGGTCCTGGCAGCCGCGACCGGACCCGCAAAGCTGACACTGGACGCGTTTCGACACCATTTCCGGACGTTCTCGTTCTCAACGATGCCCGACAAATTGATGATCGTTTCCGCGAGCTGATTGCGGCAGCCTACACGCGAGCGCTTCAATAGGTCGGAGCTTACCTGAGTTGCATCAACGTCTTGGCTGCAAATCATCGATTCGCCAGAATTTTCATGGCTCTTAGCGCCGGATGCGGAGGATACCATGAGTTCTGATCCCTGCCGGTTGGCAACCAGCACGCGTGCGATGGCGCTGGCGTGCGCGCTGATCGCGTGGCCAAGCCTTCCCCTTTTCATGGGTGGACTTGCGGGCGTGGCCTTCGCGCAGACAGCCAATCGGGATCACATCGGCGATCTCATCGAAAGAACCGCAACCGACAGCGGCACGATCAGCGCCCAAAAGACGGACAAAACCCCTCCGGCCGATCCGCGAGCGGGCGATCCGCAGTTCGAACAGGCCGCCGCTCTCATGAGCGCGGTCGATGCCATTCTAAAAGACAGCGCCGACAACCGATCGGATGCGGAACGCTTGCCCAGCCGCGACGAGTTCATCCTTCCTCCGCTATGGCGTGAAACGCGTGAGGATCGCGAGGAGAAGGTGCGCAACCTTCTGGACGCCGCGCTGTCCATCGTGACCAACGTGCCAGTGGTCGAGATTCAGAAAAGGGTCGAAGGGCTGCGCAAAAACATCCGCGAGCTGGAAGATGAAAACGCGCACCTCAAAGAGCGGCAACTGACCGCCCCCAAAGACGCGATCGTCTCGGACACGGTTTCCTCGATCCAAGCCACGATCGACGAAAACGTGAAGCGCGTTGAGGCCAACCGCGATGCGATCAAAGCGGCAAAGGGCGAAATCGCCGATGCACTGAAAACGTCCGGCATCGAGCTTGGAACCGATCAGGTCGATCTGCTGCTTGATAGCGTGCTGTCGGGCGATCTTGTTCGTTTGGTCGCCGCATTCGAGGCCGCACGACTTATCGATGGTCAGCTCGCCAAGCTGATTTCGACCACTGGCGACAACATGAATTCAGCGCGCAAGTACTTCGCCATGCACGCCGCCTTGTTCGCCATGCTGGTGCGCGCCCAAGACGCGACCATCACCAAGATCGACACCCAGTACATGCCAAAGCTCGATGCGATCCTCGGCGACATCAAGGCTGCAAAAGCAAAAACATCGAACTTGCTGAAGGCGGAAAACCGTCCCGACCAGAAGCGCGCGCTTGAAGCCAACCGGGAAAGCCAAAGAGTGGCAGAAGACGCCGCCCAGGCTTACCGCCGCTACTTGCAGGGCCAGCGCGAGCAGATCGCACGGGCGCGCGTCAAGGCGGTGCATGATCTGCGAATTGCCGACAACACCTACGAGACGGTGGAGGCGAGCGTTCAGCTGCGCAATCTCATGCGCGACAGCTCAGCGTCATTTGAAGCCATCCAGAAGCTGGAAGCGCCGAGCTTCGAGCACATCTTCAAGAATGATGAGTTGCGGCGCGAATTCGAGAATCTAACTCGCCGGCTTGACGCGCCGTCAAGCTGAAGACCCAAGGCGCACAGTCGTTTCTCCGGCCTAGTTGCGGCGCCGATACTGCAAAAAGTCCGTCAGCTCCCCCATCCGGTCATAGAGGTGGCGCGCCGTTTCATTCTTCTGCTGTGTGGCCCAATAGGTCCGCGTCGCTCCGCGCGCATCCGCCAGAGCATAGGTCGCTCCGATCAAAGCTCCGCCGACGCCGCGCCCCCGGACGGAAGGATCGGTATAGAGGTCCTCCAGATAGCAGTATGAGGTTAGCGACCACGTGGAGCGGTGAAACACGAGGTTGGCAAGACCGACCGCGTGGTCACTGTCATCGACGGCGACCAGACCGACCATGCCGTCTTTCTCCGCCAGCAGGCGCTCGAAGGTGAGCGTAATGATCTCGGGCGCAACTTGTGCCTCGTAGAATGCGATGTAACCTTCAAATAGCTCGCGCCAGCGGGCTTCATCGCGCGCTTCCAGCGCCCGCACTCTGGTCTTACCCGTATTGATCATAACCCACTCCTCCTCGACGCTGTCGTCACAGGAGCCAGATTGAGGCCAGCCCAAGGAATGCAAAAAATCCCACGATATCGGTGATCATGGTGACGAATACTCCGGAAGCAGGTGCAGGATCGAGACCGTAGCGGTCCATGGTCAGGGGCACGAGAATGCCGCCCAATCCTGCCGCCAGCGAGTTGCAGATCATGGCGGCAGCGATGACTGCACCCAGCTTGCCCGATCCAAACCAAAAGAACACGACCAGCGCGATGATTGTCGACAAGACCAGCCCGTTGACTAGTCCGACGACAGCCTCCTTGGAAATAACGCGCGGAGAATTGACGCGCCCAAGCTTATTGGTCGCAAGCGCGCGCACCGTCACCGTCATGGTCTGGGTTCCCGCGTTCCCGCCGACGGACGCGACAATCGGCATCAAAACGGCGAGCGCCACCATCTGCTGAATGGTAGCGTCAAAAGCCTGGATCACGAACGACGCCAGGATGGCGGTGCCGAGGTTTACGATCAGCCAGGGCACGCGCGAGCGCACCGTATCGATGACGCTGCCGGCCAGGCTCTCGTCGCCCACGCCAGCCAGAGCCTTCATATCTTCCTCGGCCTCGTCCTGGATGATCTCAACCACGTCGTCCACCGTCACGACGCCCACCAGTCGGTTATGAGCGTCGACGACCGGTGCCGACATCAGATCGTAGCGCTTGAACTGGCGGGCTAGCTCTTCCTGATCCTCGGTGGCGAGCACCATATGGCGCTCGGTATCCATGATGGCAGCGACAGCAACATCGCGTTTGGTGCGCAGCAGCCTCGAAAGATCGACGGAGCCCATGACCCGGAAACTCGGGTCCACGACGAAGATCTCCGAGAAGTGATCCGGAAGCTCCTCGGTTTCGCGCATGTGGTCGATGACATGCCCCACGGTCCAAAACGGAGGCACCGCCACAAACTCCGACTGCATGAGACGGCCGGCGGTTTCTTCAGGATATTCAAGGTTCCGCTCAATCGCCTCGCGGTCTTCGGAGGGAAGCTGCGCGAGAATTTCCTGCTGATCGCTCTCTTCGAGATTTTCGATCAGGTAGGCGGCGTCGTCGGTGTCGAGTTCTGTGACAGCCTTGGCAAGCAGATCGTTTGGCAGAGCTTCCGAGAGCTGATCTCGGACGCCTTCGTCGATCTCGGAGAGCACTTCGTAATTAAATGACGACCCCAGCGCCTGGATCAGTTCAACGCGTTCGTTTGGGGCAAGGAGTTCGATAACGGCGGCGAGATCAGGCGCGCGCAGATCGCCGACGAGCGTGCGCACCTCGTCAACCGCTTTGCGGTGAAGCGCATCGGACACAGCGTTGAGCAGCTGGCTGTTTTCCGCCTCGTCGACAGGTTCCTGGTCGTGTTCTCTTTCTTCCGCCACGTCCGCGGCTACCTCGCTCTGGTTGAAAACCTCACCCAAGAAGTGACGATCGGACGGCCTTGTCCCGCGCAATCGCGAGAGAGCCAGGGCATCCCTTACGCGCGTGTTACAATTGTCAGACGCTCCGCACTAGCCCGCTACGGTTCCGGCGCATCATATAGTTTGCCGACACCAACCAAACCGTTACTCATCGGGCACAGCAGACACCTTGATTTTGCCTACATTTCCGTAAGGTCGCAAATCTGCCAGCCAAACCATATATAAGGAATTTGGAAATAGCCTAGCTGCCTTGACGGTCTGCGGCGCATCGGGTTCTTGCTCTGAAAGCGGCTGCGGGGGAAAATCCAGGCGCAGTTTGGTGGAGCCGCACTACGCGGCGCGGGAATCGCAGTGGCGGCCCGAGTTGTTTAGAGGGATGGGCACGCAATGTTGTTGGGAGTCTTGGACCGCTGCCGGTTATTGGCGGTCTCTTGCCTGATCGGTCTGGTAGCATCCTTTGGCTTCGCAGCCACCGCACCCGCAAAAGATGGTTCGTCGAAACCCGAGCTTCTCAGCGTAGAGACCGGAAGCGTAGAGCACGCGTCCGACAACTCATCAGATTCCGGCCAAACGAGCGACGCAAACCAAGGCGACGCCGCTCAGCACGCCTTGGATATTCCAGCTTGCGCAAAAGATCCCGACAAACTTGGCATTTCTCGCGTGGTTGAGATCGATTCAACGGGCGGACCGATATTCGGCGGCTCTCACGCCTACAATTCTTTTCTTCGGGACCACGAAGTCATCCTGACTTTCGACGATGGTCCCTTGCGCGCTTACACGCGCCGAGTGCTGGCGGCGTTGGATGCTCACTGCAGCCGTGCAACGTTCTTCATGGTTGGACGAATGGCAGTTGCAGACCCCGCCATGGTGCGTGAGGTTATCGCCGCGGGTCACACAGTCGGCTCGCATACGTTCAACCACCGCAATCTGAAAACCATCGGTCTCCTCAAGGCGAGATCGGATTTTGAACTGGGTTTTTCGGCTGTCACCAAGGCTGCCGGACAGCCGATCGCGCCGCTGTTCCGCTTCCCTTATCTCAGCGAAAGTCGGCAAGTGCTTGAGCATCTGAAGAAGCGCAATATTGCGTCATTCTTCATCGACATCGACAGCAAGGACTACCAGACCCGCAACTCGGACATCGCGTTCAAGCGGATCATGAGTCAGCTTAACGTGACGCATAAAGGCATCATCCTGATGCATGACATCCAGCCTTCGACGGCCGGAATGATCAAGAAGCTACTCGATACGCTTCACGACCAGGGCTACAAGCTGGTGCACGTTGTGCCAAAGCAAACAGAGCCGACGATGGTGGAATTCGATGTCCCAGCGGCCCAGGCACTTGCCGCCAAGGGTAGCAAGGCGAAGCAGTCCCCGCTCTCCGATCGGTCTTTAACCTGGACCGCCCCTCCAAAGGAAGGCGCTCAGGCTGCCACGACCTCGGCCAGCAAGGGTGGAGCGGAACCTACCACAGCATCCAACGACGACCATTTGCCTTGGACCAAACCCGCAGCCAAGCCGCGGCGCGCTCCAAAGCCTGCCGCACGTCCTGAGCATGAACAGCTGCCCTGGCAGTCGCGCACTTTCGCCAATTGAGGCTGCACTCAGCGCCGCTTGTCGAGAACGGCCGCCTTTAGAGCGGCCTTTCGTCTGGGCCAAACGGCGCGTACCGCTTTTGAATCACAGCTGCCGACCACGGCAAAGCGCCGCTGAGCGGCTGATCTTGGCGGTCAATCCGATGCGCTTTCTTTTCCGGGGATCGCTTTGACAAACCGACCCGAATCCGAGGGCGGCACTATCGCAAAATGAATGGTGCGGTTGAGAGGACTCGAACCTCCACGCCGTTTCCAGCGCTACCACCTCAAGGTAGTGCGTCTACCAATTCCGCCACAACCGCATTTGAGGCCTAGGATTTCTAGAGCCTGCGATCCGGCCACAGCCTTAAAAAGGACCCTGCGAACCGGAGAGGTTGCCCCAGGTAACAGAGCGACCGTCCCAACGCAAGCAGCAGTTTTGTCCCGCCACAACAAAGGGCAAAATGGCGCGATTCCAAGTGCCCGCGTTACGTGCCAGAGGACCGCGGGGGAACCGGCAAAGCCGTCCGCAAGCCACTATCGCGTGCCTATCAGATTAGGAGACCACAATTTCATGGATACCCCCCGAGCCCCGGCTTCCCCTGAGGCCACCACCGGCGTCATCGGCTGGGCGATCTCGGACCGGCCAGTGCCTTACCCAGAAGCGCTCGCGACCATGAACGCGCGCGCAGACGCGATTCGCCGCAACGAGGCATCCGAACTCGTTTGGCTCCTGGAGCATCCGCCGCTCTACACCGCGGGCACCAGCGCGCAGCCCGCAGACCTACTGGAGCCCGACCGCTTTCCAGTTTTCGAAACGGGACGTGGCGGGCAGTTCACGTATCACGGCCCTGGCCAGCGCGTGGCCTACATCATGCTCGACATGAAGCGGCGCGGCGGCGATGTACGTGGGCTTGTTGCCGACTTGGAACGCTGGGTGATCGAGGCGCTTGCGGCGTTCAATGTCAAAGGCGAGCGTCGGGAAGGTCGTGTCGGCATCTGGGTGCGGCGACCCGAAAAGGGTGCCGATCGCGAGGACAAGATTGCTGCGATTGGCCTGCGCGTTTCGCGATGGGTGACAACCCACGGCATCAGTTTCAACGTCGAGCCGGATCTTTCCCATTATGCGGGGATCGTGCCGTGCGGTATCCAGGACCATGGCGTCACCTCACTTACCGACCTCGGCCTGCCGGTTGCCATGACGGATGCCGACATCGCCTTGCGCGCCGCATTCGAAAAGGTGTTCGGGCCGGTCGTGCCCACCGACCCGCCGCTGTGAGGAAAACTGGGGATATTGCAAATTGGCACCATTGATCGAAGACGCCGATGGATGGCGTCCGGATCAAATTGCACCCCGAGACTCACTTTGACCGCGACCGCTCGCTTAAGCGAGGGCGGGAAAAACCTCCGGTCAGGGGGAGCAAGTGGGTCTCGCGTGGCCCTTCTGAGTAGGCTGCCTACCCCCGCCTAGTCTCCCCTTGGCACCCCGCATCAGCTAGCCGAGCGATGCATTAACCTCATGAGTCTCAAAAGAAAAGGCGCCTACCTCCGTCCTGGAGGTAGGCGCCCAATACACTACCGCGATTTTCTTCTACTCCGACTTTGGCTTGTCCGCAGGTTCGGTGCTGCCGCCTTGCGGCGCGCCATCTCCTAGCGGCGTATCGTAGTAGAGGAAGCCTTCTTCGACGGACACGGCTTCCGAGCCTTCCAGCTCGTACTCATCGTTGTCACTGTCATTGAGGCGGATAATACAGCCCTTCTGGCAGACCCCTTCGATCACCTTGCCGGGCGGGATAACACTTTCCTGCCGGGCATCTCCCTCGATGATAGTGAGCTTGACCTCCTTATCATCGTGGTTGGTGACGCTGACCGCTTGGGCGGTCGAGGTCACAAGAAGAGCTGCGACCATACCAGCTGCAAGAGAGGTGAATTTCATTACAGCTTTCCAGATCGCGGCAGAAACAAATTACTTCTTCTTCTTCGCCGCAGCTTTCTTAGCGGGAGCCTTCTTGGCAGCTTTCTTTGCAGCTTTAGCCATCGGATGTCGTCCTTCTGTTGTGGCTAGTTTCGGCGCTGTTGTACGCCTCGACTCGATTGTTTTTTTCGAGCCGCAGGCACTCTGGTGAATTTCAAGCTTGTTCACAAACGAATTTTGATGGTTGGTGATATCGATTTTTTCGATAGATAGATTTCTGTGATCGGTTTGGCTTCACCCTCGGGGTATCAGCGTCATGGATGTCAGCCTCGCACGAACGTTTCTGATGGTCGCGGAAACCGGCAGTTTCATAGACGCCGCGCGCAAGATGAACGTCACCCAATCGACAGTTTCAGCCCGAATTAAAGGGCTTGAAGACATGCTCGGTCGCCCGCTGTTCGAACGCTCGAAGGCAGGCGCGGAGCTAACCGGGGCGGGTGAACTCTTTCAAAAGCACGCGCTCGCCATGGTCCGCGTGTGGCAGCAGGCGCAGCTCCAAGTGTCACTTGCCGACACACATCGTGATCATTTGTCCATGGGCGCTCCGCTCAGTTTGTGGAGTTCTTTCCTGTTGAAGTGGGCGTCGGGGTTGCGGCTTACGATGCCGGATGTCGCCATTTCCGCCACCGCGGGGGCTTCCTCGGTGCTGACTCAGCGCCTGATCGAAGGCACGCTCGACGTCGCCGTGCTCTACCGACCCTCGGTTCCGCCTGGGCTTACCATCGAACACCTGTTCGATGAGGAATTCGTCCTGGTAACGAGCGCCAAGCAGGGTGGCCGCCGCCAACCGGCCGACTATGTGCTGATCGATTGGTGCGCCGAGTTCATGCAAGACCATGCCGGCGCATTCCCTGAACACGCCAATCCGGCGGTGACTTTGGATCTGGGGCCTATGAGCCTCGACTATATTCTGGCCAACGAATGCCAAGCCTATTTCCCAGCCCGTATGGTGCGTCCGTTGGTGTCCCGCGGCCGTCTCAGACAGCCCAAGCGTGGGCGCAAGTTCGTTTACCCCGTCTGCATGGTCTACCCGGAAACCCGCAACGAAGAAGCTTATGAGACCATCCTCGACGGCATCCGCGCAGAAGCTGCACGGTACGGTTAAAGGCGATGACCAACCTTGAAGGTCAAAAGAAAACAGGCGCCAGTGACGGCGCCTGTTTGTGTAAGTCTGGTCTCGTTCGCGTAGCGGCTATCAGGCAAACTCGATGATGACGGCATCCACCGCGAGGCTGTCGCCGGGCTTGGCCGCGATTTTCTTGACCTTGCCGTCGCGCTCTGCGCGCAGGACGTTTTCCATCTTCATCGCCTCTACCACCGCAAGCGTATCGCCTGCCTTGACCTCGGCACCCTCCTCTACGCTGATCGACTTGACTAGGCCTGGCATCGGGCAAAGCAGGAACTTCGACATGTCGGCTGCTGCCTTTATCGGCATCAGGGCCGCAAGCTCGGCCTCCCGCTCCGTATAAACGTAGACCGGGGCCTGGATGCCGCGATAAGCGAGGCTGACACCGTTGGCGATCGGACGTACCAACAGTGAAGCCTCCTTGCCGCCGACCGTTCCGGTCCATACCGGCTCGCCCGGCCACCAGTTTGAGATCGCTTCCATTGTCGCGGTCACCTTACCGTTGGCATCGAGGAAGGAGATGGCGTAAGGGCCTGGTACCTCGCCCGACACGTCGAGCGTCACGGTGGTCGCACCAACGCGCACTACACGACGCTTGGCGAAGGTCACTGATTTTCCGGTCATCTGATGGGTGATGGCGCGGCGGCGCTCGTTACCCAGATGGTCGATGACAGCAGCCACGGCGGCGATGATGTTCAGATCTTCCCCCGCAGGCTCGATCGGATTGAAGCCCTCAGGAAACTCCTCCTTGATGAAGCCGGTCGATAGCTTGCCCGAGCGCCAGCGCGGATGCTGCATCACTGCCGACAGGAAGGGAATGTTGTGCTGGATACCATCGATATAAAATGCATCGAGCGCATCGGCCTGAGCATCAATGGCGGCCTCGCGGGTCGGCGCATGGGTTACGAGCTTGGCGATCATAGGATCGTAGTACATCGAGATTTCGCCACCCTCGAACACGCCGGTGTCGTTACGTACGGTGATGCCGCCTTCGGTCTTCTCCGCCGGAGGCCGATATTTCACCAAACGCCCGATAGACGGCAGGAAGTTGCGATAGGGATCCTCGGCATAGACGCGGCTTTCGACCGACCAACCCTTCAGCTTGATGTCCGCCTGCTTGAAGGGCAGTTTTTCACCTGCCGCGACGCGGATCATCTGCTCGACCAGATCGATGCCGGTGATCAGCTCGGTGACCGGATGCTCGACCTGCAGGCGCGTGTTCATTTCAAGGAAGTAGAAGGAGCGATCCTGTCCGGCGACGAATTCGACGGTGCCGGCCGAATCATAACCCACTGCTTTTGACAGGGCGACAGCCTGCTCGCCCATGGCCTTGCGGGTTTTCTCGTCGAGCAAGGGCGAAGGTGCCTCTTCGAGGACCTTCTGGTTGCGGCGCTGGATAGAGCACTCACGCTCGCCGAGATAGACAACGTTGCCGTGCTTGTCGCCCAGCACCTGAATTTCTATGTGGCGCGGGTTCTCGATAAACTTCTCGACGAAGCAACGGTCATCGCCGAACGAGGATTTCGCTTCCGAACGCGCAAGCTGGAAGCCTTCTTCTGCTTCCTTGGCGTTGTAGGCGATACGCATACCCTTTCCGCCACCGCCCGCCGACGCCTTGATCATGACGGGATACCCGATCTCCTCGGAGATCTTGACCGCCTGCTTGGCATCTTCGATTTCGCCCATATAGCCGGGCACGGTAGAAACTTTGGCAGCCGCGGCGGCCTTCTTCGACTCGATCTTGTCGCCCATCGCGGCAATCGCCTTGGCGTTGGGTCCGATGAAGACCAATCCGTTCTTTTCGAGCTCGGTGGGGAATGCCTCGCGTTCAGACAGAAAGCCGTAACCCGGATGGACCGCCTCGGCGCCTGTGGCCTTGCAGGCGGCGATGATCTTATCCATCAGGAGGTAGGACTGCGCTGCTTGAGGAGGCCCCAAATGCACCGCCTCGTCGGCCATCTCCACATGCAGCGCATCGCGGTCAGCGTCCGAATAGACCGCTACCGTCTTGATGCCCATTTTGCGCGCAGTCTTGATGACGCGGCAGGCGATCTCGCCACGGTTCGCGATCAGAATTTTCTTGAACATCTTGCGCCCTTATCCCCGGACGAGAAACGTTGGTTAACGCCCTCGTGGCTCATGTCGATTTGATTGTCCATCGGACCTTCTAGTCATTGGCGGGCCGCTCGTAAACCGCCAGCTGGGGCCCCGCGCACCATCCTCCCCGCGCTTTGCGGCCGCACTCAATCGAACGGGCAGCCATCATAGTCAAAGAAACGCCCCAGGATCCGATCCCGGGGCGAAGAGGTCAGTCACTGGCAAGAGAGAGACTGCGCGTCGCGCTTATGCGGCATCACCAATCCGGTCGACCGCCTCGCTCAATACCGGGTGGATCGACGGGCTTTCGCTCCGCAAGTATGCAACAAGCGCCGTTTCCGAGGGAGACAGTCGCCCATCCCGTCCCAGACGGCTTACGAGCCATGTTGCTTCCGCCTCGGTGATTGCCTCGTTGGTAATGATTTCGATGCGCTGATGCTCAAGGCGCGCAAGAGCCCGCTCCTCGGCGGTCTGATCGTGATAGGCATCGCGCACCGCCGAAAGGTTGGAGCGGACCATCGAAAGCAGGAAGGCGAACACGGAGGTCCGTTGCTCGACTGCATCCAGGCTGGCTTCCTGACGCAGAGCCTCTTCACGTGAGGGAACTGCATAACCCGACGTCGCCATGATCACGTTGGCAACCGCCTTGACGAACAGATCGGTCCAGGCCGCGTTCGCCGGTCCATGCGCTACGGCCTCATCGATGTCGAACAGTACGTCGGCTTCATCGCGCGTGACCGCGACATGGCCGCCACCACCGAAGGCATAAAGAATACGACGCAGCATCTCGACCTCGCTCAGTGAGATCGTACCAGCTAACGTGGAGCTGTCGGCCCGCAATGGCCCGCTGCCCGTGATGACCGCATGCTTAATTTGATCCAAGGCGAACTTCGCAAGGCTGACCGGCGCCCAACGGGCTTTGTCGATGACCTCGACCACAAGCTCCAGCTCAGCTCTGCTGCGCACTAGGCCGTCGTGGTTTACGCGGTCGAGGAGCCAATGGGCGTTTTCGCTTGTGACATAGCCCTGTGGATCGGCCTGATCGACGACGTAGTCGGTGATTGCTTCGATAAAGAAGCTCGTCCAATCGGTGCTCTCGGATTTGCACTTGGAGAGCTTGAAGAGCGTGTCGGCTTCCTCGGCGGACACAATGCCGTCCTCGTAAAACACGCGACGAAACTTAACGAGATCCGAATTGCTGATGGTGCCGCGCGCCAGGATGTCTTCAACAGGAAGCGACTTCAGACCACTCATCAGAAAATCCTCGCAAAACGGCAAAATTCGTGATCCGGAGGATAGGCAGCGGGACTTAAGCAGACCTTAACAAGCATCCCAAAGCGATGTTCAGGGCTCCTTTGGTGTTGCCATGCGGTCACGCCAATTCATCGACTAACACATAGTGATAGAGGCATGACCAAAACCAGCGATGCGCCGTCGTCTTGAGGACAGGTTCCAAAAAACAAAAGAAGAGCTGTCCGGGGGGAGGAGCAGCTCTTCAAGTTGGCGCACGCCGGGGGTCCTAGACGTGCGCGGGAGGAGGCAAAGAAAACAAACTTGCCGTCGGCCCGATCAGCGACCGAAGCGCGGCATCCACCAGACCCGCTGCCATCCGTTGTGAGCCTTGACGGCGATGTTGCGGCTGGCGTCGTCTTGCATATGCTGCAGGGTTCGCCGTTCGCTGCGGCTGAGGTGTCCGTCAGCCCGCATATTTGCTTCCGTGCGCATAATGTCGGCCTGCTGGCGGCGCAGCTTCACACCCTCGCGCCAAGTAATCTCGCCACTCTCACGACCGCTCTCGATTCTGTTCTGCTGCGCGCGCAAACGGGCATCTGGCGAATAGGCAAATGCGGCGGTGGAGGTGGCTGCAAGAAGGGTGGCGGTCAATATGATGGACTTCATGTCTTCCTCTTTGGACGATTGAAAAAATGGCGGGCTCTAAGGCCCGTACGCCGATCAACAAGTTCGATGAGGAGGAGACTAGAATTCCCGCTTTGAATTGCCACTGAATGGGCAGCTCATCTGGCGTTCATATTGTCAGAGCGGCTTCGAGCCGCCCTGGAAGCCCTAGAAATCAAGGCCAAGATTGACCTTCAAAGCCGCATCTGGCGTGGCTTGTGTCAGCCCGAAGAGGACGCCGACTTCGGCATGCAAGCCGCCTTCGTGACCTCCGTGCTCGTCGCCGTGATGCTCGCCCTCGTGCATCTCGTGATGCGATGGATTGCCGTGGACGTGACCCAGGTAAAGCACTGGTCCGATACGATGTATCTGCTCACTGGCACCAGGAGCGTTGCCGATATCAGCGATTTCGCCATAGCCCTCCACGCCGACGGAGAAATTTTCCTCGATCTCGTAGGTCGCTCTCCAGCCATAGCTCAAAGTAATGCCGTCCTCACGATTGCGCCCAAAGGTCTTCTCGAAGAAGGGATTGAGCGTGAGCGTCATCAGGCCCGAAGAAAGCGACACGACGGGACCGAACTCAACCGCGTTCGTCTCTTCCGAATTGGTGCCGAAACCTATCGCGGTCTACCAACCCCAATCGAGCGGACCGCGACTGGCCTCGGGCAATCTGAACACGTTCTCGAAAGCGACCGAGGAAAGATCATAGCTCTCGCCTTCTATCTTTTCGGCCGATAGCGCGACTTTCGCCATCCAGAACGACGTGATCCCGCCATGAATTGCGAACTCGTGAGCGCGCTTGAGCGCGTCATGAGCGTGACCGTCCGTCCCGTTCTCGTCCTCATGGTCGATCTCACAAGCAGGCCACTGCCGTTGTCTGAGCATGTGTTGCCTTCAAGCTTCAGATCTCACCGAGCACCGGTCACGCACTCAACGGCACACTCTAAGTGTTCTCGTAACGACGGCCGGGCCGTCAGCTTCACGGCATCCAAAGCCCCGAGCCGATGGATCGACGACGCAATTTGACGTAACGGAAAACCACAGGACAGATCTTACAGAGAGTCGGGATGAACACCTCCACCACCCTCGCACAGGCCTCGCGTAAAGTGCGCCGACGCCTGCTGCCGTTTCTCATCGTCTGCTACTTCGTCTCGTATCTCGACCGGGTGAACATCGGCTTTGCCGCCCTGACCATGAACGCCGACCTCGGCATCGGCCCGGAAGCCTTCGGCTTCGTCGCTGGCATCTTCTTCATCGGCTATTGCCTGTTTGAGGTGCCGAGCAACATTGCGTTGGCCCACTTCGGCGCACGCATATGGATCGCACGCATCATGATCTCCTGGGGTTTGGTCTCGATGGCCATGGCCCTGGTCAGCGGGCCGGTCAGCCTTGCGGTGACGCGTTTTCTTCTCGGCGTGGCGGAGGCCGGATTTTTCCCGGGCATCATCTATTATCTGACCCGCTGGGTGCCAGCGGCGGAACGGGCCTCAACGGTCTCCGCTTTCATGGCAGCGGTCCCTGTATCGGCTTTGATCGGCGCTCCACTCTCCGGGCTGATCCTCGATGCGTTCGCGGGTGTCGGCGGCCTCGCTGGTTGGCAATGGCTGTTTATCTTGGAAGCAGCGCCAGCCATCTTGCTCGGCTTGGCAGCTCTTTCTGTCCTCAAGGATGAACCGAAGGATGCCCCCTGGCTGACGCGCGCGGAAGCCGACGTTCTCACTAAGAAGATCGCAGAAGAAGACGGTGCGCGCCAAAAGGCAGGCAACATCACGCTGACTCAGGCGCTGACCGAGCCGCGCGTATTGGCCCTGAGCCTCGTCTATTTCGGCATCGTCGCCGGTCTCTACAGCTTGACGTTCTGGACACCGCAAATCGTGAAAGCATTCGGATTGAGCAACAGCGCAACCGGTCTCATCGCCGCTATCCCATTTTTGGGCGGCGCGCTCGTCATGTATCCGTGGGGACGGCATTCGGACCGGCAAGCGGAGCGGATTTGGCATGTCGCGATACCCTGCTTTGTGGGTGCGGTCGGACTTATCGCGGGCACCTTCGCGACCGAGCCGGTCTGGGCGATGGCGGCACTCGTCGTCGCTGCGCTCGGCATCTTTGCAGCTCTGCCCACATTCTGGGCCCTGCCGACGGCTCTGCTGTCAGGCACGGCAGCGGCGGCGGGCATCGCGCTCATCAACTCGATCGGCAACATCGGTGGATTTGCCGGTCCCTATGCCGTTGGTTGGTTGAAAGCCGCCGGCCTCGACACGGCAACCGCGGTGGCTGCCATCTCTGCCCTGATGTTCTTATCGGGCGCCATGGCATTGATTGCCGGACGCCAAACGGCACGGGCGCGTTAAGCATGATGGTAAGACATCTGAGCGTGTAAATACTTTCTTAAGCGGGGCCAAGCGACGCTGTCATCGGATAGCGCGTTGTATTGGAGTTTCCGCCGTGTCGAAGAACTTGATCGGGCTGTCAATCGCCAGCCTCATTTGCAGTATCTTGGTGTCCACGCAGCCGGTGGACGCGCAGGACCCCGCCCCAAATCTCGCTGTTGAAGCGAAACAAGATGTCCGTCGCGCACTCGCAGCGGAGATATCCAAGCTGATGGATTATCCCGCCGCAGTCTCTGCCTGGAAAAGCAGCCTAGGCGCGGCTCAAAACTTCTCTGGGTGTGGCTGTGCTGCTCCCAAGCACATGCAGGAGAAGTTCAACGCCGCCTGGAAAAATGCGGTGGCCGATGGC
Organism: Hyphomicrobiaceae bacterium; assembly: GCA_041397645.1. Lineage (NCBI taxonomy): Bacteria > Pseudomonadati > Pseudomonadota > Alphaproteobacteria > Hyphomicrobiales > Hyphomicrobiaceae > Hyphomicrobiaceae bacterium. The sequence goes on from JAWKWE010000004.1 coordinate 2,098,067, forward strand.
TTCGATGTGGACGAGGTCGTTGCTGTCCTTGAGGACACGACAGCCCAGACAATGACACTGGACGAGTTGAAACAGGCCATCAACTTTCGCAAGTCCCCGCTAGGGCAGAAAGTCCTTTTGGCCGAGCAAACTAGCCGAAAAGCATCTGCAGAAGCCGACCCGGCTAACACTCGGGCGCGGATGACATCCGCCCAAAAGGAACTCGACGCGAAGCCGCTCAGAAAGGCGCAACTGAAAAAGCTTCTGGAACTATCGGGCGGAATGCGCGGCACATCCGACGTCCTGATCAATATTTCCATCGGCACGGCGCTTGGCGCGAGCACCATCGCACAGCCAAATCAACCTCGCATATCCGACGACGAAATCGTCTCCATGGTGGAAGCCACGCGACCGATGGTCGAGAAGAGCGTGGCGGCGACATTGCTGCCGCATTACGCCAATTTGTACGCTTCGCTCAGCGACGCTGAGCTGAAGGCGCTCAACAAGCAGATGAGTAGGCCGGAAGCACGCAAATTCACGTCCATGACTCTGGCAGCGTTCAACCACGCCATGCGCGCTCAAGCCCTCAAAATGGGTAAGCATTTCGCAGGGGAACTGCAGGCTGAAAAGATCTGACGTCGCTAAAACGCACACAAGATCCCAATATTCTCACAACACAAAGCCCGCCGTCACTGGCGGGCTTTGCTGTTTAGAGATCGGCCGACAACAGGTGGTAAGGGCCCGCCTTCGGCTCATAAACAAGACGCCCGACGGACCGCAACAACCCTTAAAGCGGGATGTTGTCGTGCTTCTTCCAGGGGTTCTCGACCGTCTTGTTACGAAGCATGTTCAGCGCGCGGCAGACGCGGCGGCGCGTTCCGTGCGGCAGGATCACCTCGTCCACATATCCGCGTTCGGCGGCGACGAACGGATTGGCGAAGCGGGCCTGATATTCGTCGATGCGGCCCTTGATCTTTTCCGGGTCGGCAAGGTCTGCGCGATAGAGGATCTCGGCAGCACCCTTGGCGCCCATGACCGCGATTTCAGCCGTCGGCCAGGCGTAGTTGACGTCACCGCGGATGTGCTTTGAGCTCATAACATCATATGCGCCGCCGTAGGCTTTGCGGGTGATGATCGTGACCTTCGGCACCGTTGCCTCCGAATAGGCAAACAGCAGCTTGGCGCCATGCTTGATGAGACCGCCGTACTCCTGTGCGGTTCCTGGCAAGAAGCCCGGAACGTCGACGAAAGTGATGATCGGAATATCGAAGCAGTCGCAGAAACGCACGAAACGTGCAGCCTTGCGCGATGCATCGCTATCGAGCACGCCAGCGAGAACCATTGGCTGGTTGGCAACGACACCGACGGTGCGGCCTTCCATGCGGGCAAAGCCAGTCACGATGTTGCGGGCGTATGCTTCCTGAATTTCGAAGAAATCACCCTCGTCCACGACCTTCAGGATCAGTTCCTTGATGTCGTAGGGCTTGTTCGGGTTGTCGGGGATCAACGTGTCGAGAGAGTAATCGGCGCGATCGGCTGGATCCTGGGTCGGCACTTCAGGCACGCCGGTTTCGTTGTTGGCGGGCAGGAAGTCCATCAGACGGCGCATCTGGAGTAGCGCTTCGACGTCATTCTCATAGGCCCGGTCGGCAATGGAGGATTTCGTCGTGTGCACCTTGGCGCCGCCCAGCTCCTCGGCCGTGACGGTCTCGTTGGTCACCGTCTTCACGACATCTGGGCCGGTGACGAACATATAGCTGGTGTCCTTCACCATGAAGATGAAGTCGGTCATGGCCGGCGAGTAGACGTCTCCACCCGCGCACGGTCCCATAATGACCGAGATCTGCGGAATGACGCCGGAGGCGAGCACGTTGCGCAGGAACACCTCGCCGTAGCCGCCGAGTGCTGCGACGCCCTCTTGGATGCGCGCACCGCCCGCATCGAACAGACCGATGATGGGCGCGCGGTTCTGCAGCGCCATATCCTGGATCTTGGTGATCTTCTTGGCGTGCGTCTCGGACAGCGAGCCGCCGAATACGGTGAAATCCTTGGCGAACACGTACACGACGCGGCCGTTGATGGTGCCCCAGCCGGTGACTACGCCGTCGCCGGGGATCTTCGACTTTTCCATCCCGAAGTCGACGCAGCGGTGCTCGACGTACATGTCGAATTCCTCGAACGACCCTTCGTCCATCAAGAGCTCGATACGCTCGCGCGCGGTCAGCTTGCCCTTGGCGTGCTGGCTGTCGATACGAACCTGGCCACCACCGAGGCGGGCATTGTCGCGGCGCTTCTCGAGCTCTTCGATAATGTCTTTCATGGGGAGCGGCCCTTGGACTTGGTGAATTGTTCTGGAAAGGAAAAGGTCTGATAGCACGCTTGGGCCCAAGCGCAAGCGCGGCCAAAGGCGCAGCTTAACCATATGGCGCGTCTGTGGATTTATAGCTGCCGCTATGAGAAAGCCAGCGGGTGCTAGGCGGCATTGTCCAGTCGCGCAAGGCGGGCGGCGACATCAGCCGCTTCAAGCTCGACGACGCCAGCGCCGGGAATGGGCTCCAGCACGACCAGATGCCCGCGCTCAGCCAGCCAGGGCAAGGTCGATGAGCGGAAATCGGCTATCGGATCGGCTACGATGCGTTTGCCCGGCGTCACCCGTTTCATGAGCCTCTCGGCCTCAGAGCGGACAGGGAAAATATAAAGAGCATGACGCTCAACACCTCGGCGCACCAGGGGAAGCAACTGCGGGCCTTCCTCTCCCTCAGCGGTGAAGACCTCCCCGCGTTCGGTCACGAGGGCAAGAAATACTGAGACAGCTTCCAATTTAAGCCGCAGGAGCAGATCCGCTGGTTCGACCTCGGGCTCGATCGGGTCTGAAACCCAATCGGTGCCCGCGAGTCCTTTACCGCTTCGCAGGCCCGGAAGGATGTCACCGGCGAATTCCAGCAAGCTGATCTCTTGAAGACCATCCTCTCCCGTCAGCGCCTTTGCCCAGCGCTTGGCTTCCTTAGGGCACGACCAGAAGAGTTGTACCGTCCGCCCCGCGCTTTTCTGCGACGGGACACATGCGCTCTGCTCATCGGCAAGCGTGAAGACGCGCCCTTCCTTCACGGACCGCTTCACGAAGCGGTCTCGTTGACCAAGCTCTGGAATGCGCGGACTAGGAAAGTTCACTTCGGCGGCTCTTTTGCGCTTGCTTCTGCTCTAACAAGACGAATCAGACGCCTGAAGTTTCGCTTGATACCTCGCCTTCGGCAAGCGCACGCGGGCTGGAGCGCCGTGCGTGTGGCAGCGCTGCAAGACAACGAAACTAGGGCTCTCCCACGAAGGCAGCGAATTGATCGTCGAAGGTGCGTTTCAACAGGGCCGCATATCGTGCATACGCCATGTGCTCCCGGCCGATGCGGCCATAATGGACCTGTTCGCCATTACGCAAGCGGCTCAGCACGATTGGCGTGGAGACGGGGGAGAGGTGCGCGCCCTTTCCCGATTGCAACGTCGTCAGGATGCCGTGCATCTCCCCAGAGATGGTCGGACGCGCGACAACGATCAGACGATGCTGGCCGTGCCGGTTGGTAACGAGATAGATGTGCCCAGACTGGTGAGGCACAGCGACTTTGCCGAACTGGGTGTAGTCGGTATCGACGCGATCTCCCTCACGAAAGATCAAAGCCGCGGACGCCTCGTTCCAGTCGATGTCGGTACGGTAGGCATAGACGGCGTGCTTTTCTCCGAACGACGGCCGCAGTGTGAGGTAAGAGCCTTCGAGCCATTGGACGGCCGCGCGGCTGTAATTTCCCAGATCATCGGGGGCATTCGTGCCCTCGGGCGGCGTATCCGAGCGGGCAGAAGCGGCCGGCAGCAGCTTGATCCCAAGCCCTTCCTCCAACCGCACAATCGTAGCCAGTGTAAACGCGCGTCGGCCAGCCAGCACCTTCTCAAGGGTCGAGATCGAAATCTTGGCGGCATCCGCCAGCCCCTGCCTGGTCATCCGCCGACGCGCCAATTCCTCGCGCAGGCGCAATGCCAGCTGCTCGCTTTCCTCACCAGAAAGCTTCAAGGCCCTGCCGTCACTCATCGTTCACTCACCCTCGTGGTGCCCAACCGGACCCTCACATTTCCGCACAAGTAGGGCAGCGGCAAGGCGGACCACGCCCAGAAATTCAAGGATTTGACTAAGGCGGTAAACGTCAGTTGCGGCGAGGCTCCAAGTGACTTCAGCCACTTGAGGACTTCCCTATGCCCCTGCGCTCACGCGCCTTCCCCGACCAGACTTTGTTCTGCCTGGCCCTCGTCACCCTCGCCAACTGCCCGCGCGACGGCGTGCGGGATTTCGGCCTGCGCCTTCTCGCTCGGGCAACCCACGCGAACACCTGACAAGGAGCGGCCACCATGAAGATCCTCATCGTCAACCCTCCCCACAAAGCGATTGGCTCGCGGATGCCCGGCGAGATGTTGCCGCCGTTGGGATTGCTCGCTATCGGCGGCCCGCTCATTTGCGACGGTCACGATGTTTCCCTGCTCGATGCCGATGTCGCCGACATGACGCCCGACGCCATTGTGGAGGCGGTGGTTGCTAAGGCACCCGATGCTCTGCTGCTTGGTCACAACGGCTCAACGAGTGCACACCCCACCATCGTCGATCTGATGAAGCGGTTGCGCCCGCTTATCCCCGAGACGTGGTTCATCTACGGCGGCGTATTCCCGACCTACCATTGGCGCGAGTGCCTCGATGAAATGCCCGAACTGGATATCATCGTGCGCGGAGAAGGTGAGGAAACCACCCGCCGCCTGATCTGCGCCATCGAGGATGACACACCCCTGGAGGAGATCGCCGGCCTCGCTTTCCGTCGCTTAGGTCTCGCCCACGCAACCCCGCCTGCTCCGATGATCCGCAATCTCGACGACTACCGCGTCGGCTGGGAGCTGATCGACCACGCGCGCTATTCCTACTACGGCGGAAAGCGCGGCGTCGTCGTCCAGTTCTCGCGCGGATGCCCGCATCTATGCAGCTACTGCGGGCAGCGCGGTTACTGGACCCGCTGGCGCCATCGTGATCCAAAAGCCTTCGCGGCCGAGTTGGGCCGGCTTTACCGCGAGCATGGCGTCACCATGATCTCGTTTGCCGACGAAAACCCCACCACATCAAAGAAAGTCTGGCGCGAGCTGCTCAAGGAGATAATCGCGCAAAACTGCAAGTTCACGATGATTGCCACGTTGCGCGCATCCGACATCGTGCGCGACGCCGACATTTTGCATCTTTATCGCAAGGCGGGCTTTGAACGGTTCTTGATCGGCATGGAACACTCCGATCCCGAAACCCTCGCCATGGTCCGCAAGGGAAGTGTGACCAAGGACGACCGTGAGGCCATCAGGCTTTTACGCCGGCACGGAATCTTGTCCTTATGCACCACCGTATTCGGCTTCAACGAGGAACGCGACCGCGATTATTTGCGCATCTTCCGCCAGCTGCTCGTCTACGATCCCGATCAGATCATCACGCTCTTCGTGACGCCGCACAGATGGACCCCGTTCTTCGTGCAGGAGAAAGATCGCAAGGTCATCCAGACTGATCAGCGCTTCTGGGACTACAAGCATCAGGTTCTCGCAAATCGTCACGTGCCCGCATGGCGAAGCTTTCTCTGGGTCAAGCTGATCGAAGTTCTGGTGCAGACGCGGCCCAAAGCCTTGTTTCGCACCTATTTGCATCCTGATCCCGCCGCGCGCCATGGGATGCGATGGTACTCTCGCATTGGCCGCAAGGTGTGGCTGCATGAGATCTGGGAATTCCTCACCGCCGTTCGCTTCTCACCTCGTGGGCCATCGCTCGAAGCATTCTGGGGTGGGCCACAACGCGGTCTCGAAGATGCGCTGAGCATCCGCAAAGACATCGGCCGCTCGGGGGCCAGCCCCTCGCATCCACTTTCGGGAGATCGCACCGCAGCATGAAAATCGTGCGCGCCCCGCACCATCGCATCAGACCGAAGTCGAACACGATTGTCGTTGACGACACCCACCGTCAATTGAACACTCGGTCAACATCAGGGAGAGAAACGGATCACTCAAGGAGACCGGCGACATGAAGATCTACGACTGGCACATCGCGCCTAATCCGCGTCGCTTACACATGTATGTCGCGGAAAAGGGGTTGGACATTCCGTTGGTCGAAGTCGGCACCGACAAGCTCACGCTCAGCGACGAGTACAAAGCCAAGTATCCGCACGCGATGGTTCCGATGCTGGAGCTGGATGACGGCACGTGCATCGGTGAAGCGATGGCAATCGCGCGCTATCTTGAGGAACTCTATCCTGATCCGCCGCTGTTTGGAGTCGATGCAAAGGATCGCGCCATTGTCGATATGTGGGAAAAACGCGCCAATGAGGAGGGTATGCTGGCCGCCTCAGAATTGTTCCGCAATACCGCAGCGACATTCGCCGATCGCGGTCTTCCCGGCTCGGCCCAACCCATCCCGCAAATCCCGGAACTCACGACCCGGGCACTGGAACGCATGAGCCGCTTTTTCAAGAAATTCGATGCCCAGCTCGCCGACAAGCGTTTCGTAGCCGGTGATCGCTACACGGTCGCTGATATCACGACGCTATGCGCCATCGATTTCGGCAAATGGACTGATGTTGATATCCCCGACGACTGCAAGAATTTGCGTCGGTGGTACGATGAGGTCTCGGCGCGTCCCAGCGCAAAAGTATAGGCCCGGCAACGGCATTGCCGCTCAATTTGTATTTTTGCAGGTAATGCCGTTCTCTTTCCGGCAGCATATGCGTATCGTGAGTATAGTGCATTTCGATGGTTCTGCATCGGAAAGAGACAAATGAGACTTGCAAAGACTTTTTATTGCGCACTTGCGGCGTGTGCCCTGCTGGCGGGATCGGCAAGCGCGAGCGACTATTCTCACGAATGCCGCTCCGCCGACGGCCTTTATGAAATGAACGATGAGGAGCTTCACGCCTCGGACAACAATCAAACCGCCATTCCATACGAGACCATCAGCGATAAAATCTTGTCTCAACGCAACGGCTATTGTCTGAGCCACGACCGACGTTTTGAGTTCGAATCCAAGACATATGTCCGGCGTGTACGCATTCGCGTTGAGGGCGAGCCGGTCGAAGTGGAACTGCTCTGTCAGCTGGCATCAGACGGATTGCCGGCAGCGTACAATTGCGACAAGGAGGTCGTGACGCTCGACACGACTTCTCAAAATGGCGGCGGTAACCCCGCGGGCAGCACTAGCAGCAGCGCCATCTGGCTACACAACGGCTCGTTGATGCGCCTTGAAGCCACCGGGTACGCCCGCGTGTTTTCTTACGAGAAACCCCGACCAGGAATGCGCAAGGCCGGAGCCCGACCAGGTGATGTCGTCTTCGAGGGTGAAAGACAAAGCGATACATACACCGGCACGGCCTACATCTTCTCTCGCGACTGCGGGCGGCACGGCTACCCGGTGGCAGGCAAAGTGACCAATGGCGACCGGGCCGTCGTCCTTGACGGGCAGGCACCGGTCCTGGACGATAACTGCAAGATCAAATCCTATCGCCACGACCGTCTACGCTTCGAGTATGTCAGGCGCTAGTCCCGAGGGAATTCCGCCATACCTCCCTCGGCGGCGCGATTTGGCCTGATTGTTTGCCAGCGCGCCGACGCCTATAACCGGCGCATGACAAACCTTTTCGAAGCCGCCGGACTGGAAAAAGGCGCGCCCCGGCCGCTTGCCGACCGGCTGCGGCCGCAGAAATTGAGCGAAGTCGTCGGGCAGGACCACCTTGTCGGCCCGGATGGCACGCTGACGCGCATGCTTTCGTCCGGCCGCCTTCCGAGCCTGATTTTGTGGGGGCCGCCCGGCTCGGGCAAGACCACCATCGCACGCCTCCTGGCGGGCGAGACCAAACTCGCTTTCGAGCAACTGTCCGCCATATTCTCCGGCGTTGCCGATTTACGCAAAGCCTTCGACCGCGCACGAATGCTGCGCGAACAGGGCAAAGGCACACTGCTCTTCATTGACGAGATCCATCGCTTCAACCGTTCTCAACAGGACAGCTTTCTGCCCTACATGGAGGACGGCACGATCACACTCGTCGGCGCCACGACAGAGAATCCTTCTTTCGAGCTCAACGCTGCGCTTCTGTCGCGCTCCAACGTTCTTTTGCTCAATCGCCACGACGAGACGGCGCTTGAAAATATCCTGAAGCGCGCCGAGACCGAAATGGGTCGAAAGCTGCCGCTCGACGACGACGCGCGGGATGCATTGAAAGGCATGGCGGACGGCGACGGCCGCACTATGATCAATCTTGCCGAGGACGTTTTCGCCGCCGTCAACGATAAGTCCAAACCGCTGAACCGCGACGCCCTCATCAAACTCGTTCAACGCCGCGCGCCACTTTACGACAAGTCGCGCGAGGGCCACTACAATCTGATTTCCGCCTTGCACAAGAGCGTTCGCGGCTCGGACCCCGACGCGGCGCTGTACTATTTCTGCCGTATGCTAGACGGAGGCGAAGATCGCCTGTTCCTCGCCCGCCGCTTGGTGCGGATGGCTGTCGAGGACATCGGACTTGCCGATCCGCAGGCACTTGTCGTTTGCAATGCCGCCAAGGACGCTTTCGATTTTCTCGGCAGTCCCGAAGGTGAGCTGGCCCTGTCCCAGGCCGTCGTCTATCTGGCGACCGCGCCGAAATCGAATGCAAACTATGTGGCCTACAAGGCGGCCATGCGCGCCGCCAAAGAGCACGGGAGCCTTGCGCCGCCTAAGACGATACTCAATGCACCGACCAAGCTCATGGAGGAGGAAGGCTACGGGTCGGACTACCTCTACGACCACGATCAGCCCGACGCCTTCTCGGGCCAAAACTATTTCCCACCCGAGTTCAAGAAGCGGCCGCAGTACTACGATCCGGCAGAACGCGGATTTGAGCGCGAAATCAAAAAGCGGCTAGAGTACTGGGCACGGCTCCGCAGAGAGCGCGGAGGCGGTTAAGCAGAGGCGAACGATCCGCCTGACACACGGCCAAGTTCCCAAGCGCGGCAAGACATGAGCGTAGTAAGACATGGAAAGTCTGGAACTCCTGCAGCGCTTATCGGTCGCCCTCGCCATCGGACTGTTGATCGGCCTTGAACGGGGCTGGCAGACCCGCATGGAAACTGAAGGCGAGCGAGCCATCGGTTTTCGCACACACACGCTTGCGGGCATTTTGGGCGGAGTCTGGGGCGCCCTTGTCCACGGCGCAGACGGAAGCGGGCTGATCGCGCTTGCAATAGCGTTCAGCATGTTTGCCCTGCTGATTGGCTTTTTTCGATATCGCGAGGTTGTCCACGAACGAACTTACGGGGCTACTACGCTGGTCGCGGCCATGCTCGCGTTCTCTCTAGGCGCTTTCGCCGTGCTCGGGAACATGCAGGTCGCAGCCGCTGCCGGGATCGCGACCGCCGGCCTGCTGGCGATGAAGGAAATGCTTCATTCCTGGATCAAACGCATGACATGGCCCGAGCTCCGCTCGGTTCTCGTGTTGGCGTCGATGACGTTTATTGCATTGCCTATACTGCCCAATGAGCCGGTCGATCCCTGGGGCGCGCTCAATCCTTACGAGATCTGGCTGCTGACGGTGCTCATCGCAGCCATCTCGTTCGCTGGATATGTCGCCATCAAGCTGCTCGGTGACCGCAACGGAATAGCCGTGACCGGCATCGCCGGTGGATTGGCCTCCTCCACCGCCGTCACCATCAACATGGCAAGCCTGGCCGCCAAGCAGCCTGAACACCGGGGCCCACTCGTGGCGGGCGCGCTGATCTCGGGTACCGTCATGATGGCTCGCGTCCTTACAGTTGCTGGCATCGTCAATCACGCACTGCTGCTGAAGCTTGCGACGCCCTTGATCCTCGGCGGATTGGTGCAAGCAGGAGCAGGTGTGTATCTGCTCGCTATTCACTCCCCGCCCGATCGCAACGGCAATGACCTCGATCTGAAAAATCCCTTCGACCTCGTCAGCGTCCTGAAGTTCGGCGCCTTTCTAACCGTGCTGATGGTGCTCGTGCACTTTGTAACCAAATACGCAGGTGACGCGGGCGTTTACTTGCTCTCCGCGATTTCAGGTGTCGCCGACGTCGATGCGATCACCCTCTCAATGGCCCGCCTCGGCGGGACGAGCCTGGATCTCAACGTGGCAGCCCGCGCCGTTCTCATCGTTGTCGCTGTCAATACACTGTCCAAGGCCGCGCTCGGATGGATAACGGGCGGAGCGGCATTTGGTGTGCGCATGGCCGTTGTTGGGCTGACGGCGATTGCGGCAGGCGGCCTCTGGCTGGCGCTAGCCTGAGTAAATGGCCGAGCGGACTGCCTTTGCCTTGCCACGCGCACGGATTATAAGCGCCAAGGACACGGCAGGCAGGGTGCAAAGCAGAAAGACGGCATGGTCCAGTTCATCGATCTTTGGCGCGGACATCCGACCAACGAGAGCGTCGATGCGCCTTGCACCGTTTCGGAGCGCAGCGCGTATGCGCCTGACGAAGCACCGGTGGATGCCATTCCCAGCCCCAAGCCGGCCGAAGCCCACGTCACACCGGTCGCGCCGCGCGATCAGTCCGCAATTCGCCTCGGCGTCGCCATGCGACGTGCGGGCGTGCGCATCGAAGAACTCGGACCGCGGTTACAAACCTGCGGCATTCACGACCGCTCTTTGATGCACATCCTATCCGCCAGTCAGTTTGCCGCCGCTTTGAGGCGCGCCAAGATTGCCGGCTTCGGCGACGTGGAACTGATCGCGGGAAGCGACGTCGAACGATTTGAGGCCCGCATCATCGGACGTACCGGAGTGCTTTACGTGCGCGACTACTGGATGCGGCCCGGCGATGCGGAGGGCCGCCCGACGGGCGACCTCATTGACTTGTGGAACGGCTATCGTACGACCGACAGTTGGCTCATGGAGTGGATGTCATGGGCGGGATACACATCGGCTTACGGGCTCGCCCGCGAAATGTGGTTCTGGCCGGTCGCCTGATGATGGCCAAACGAGTGAAGGATCAAGCCCCTTGCGTACCGTTATTGCGATGATCTTCGCACTCGTGGCTGCTGGATTTACGGCACTCAGCGTTGCTCACAATGTCGCGGACAACATCGTCGCCGGCCAACACTTCACCATGCCGGGAGAGGCCGCGCGCGCCCATACCCTTATCTACATGGGTACCAATTTTATGGCCCTGGTGCTCGGCTACGGCGTCGGCTGGTTGCTCGCCTATCCCCTTCGCCGGCGGCCGCAAGGCCAGTAAAATCGCAGCAACCGCGCGTGAAGTGGCGGCCTGGCGCTTCCTTAACTGCATTGCAGAGGCTATAGCTTCGGCCTGTCGAATTCTAAGGAACTCCCTATGAAACTTCTCCTCCTCGCGTCGGCGGGTGGCGCTATCGGCGCGGGCACGCGCTTCCTCGTAAACGAAGCGTTTGCGTCGCGGGGCCTGGTGTCCTTTCCCTGGGCCACGCTGACGGTGAACATGCTCGGCGGGTTTCTGATGGGAGCCGTGATGGTTCTGGTTATGGAGCGCTTCGACGGTTCGCCGGAAATCCGCACCTTTCTCGCGACCGGAATGCTCGGTGGCCTTACCACGTTTTCCGCATTCACCTATGAACTGTCGCAGATGATCGGGGCTGACGGGCTCGCCAGTCCGCGTCTGTTCGCCTACATCGCGCTTTCCGTCCTCTTCGCACTCGGTGCGCTCTACGCCGGCATGGCCGTTGCGCGCGCGGTGATTTCATGAGCGATACGCCGCCCAAAGTTGAAAGCATCCGCGTTAAACAGGGCGAGGCGGATATGCGCCTCGACCGCTGGTTCCGCGTGCATTTCCCCGAGGTGGGTTACAGCTATCTGCAAAAGTTGCTTCGCTCTGGGCAGGTCCGTGTCAACTCGAAGCGCGCCCAGGCCAATGACCGGCTGGAGCCCGGCTTTGAAATCCGCGTTCCGGCCATCGTGCGCCAGCCCAAGTCCACCGGCTCAGGCCTCAAGCCACCACCGGGCCTGTCGAAGGGCGACCGCGACACAATCGAGAAGATGATCATCTATGAGGATGAGCACGTTCTCGTTCTCAACAAGCCGTTCGGCCTTGCGGTACAGGGTGGCACGGGCACCAAGAAACATATCGACGGAATGCTCGCTGGAATGGCTGACCGCTTCGGCGGGGAGCGCCCGCGCCTCGTCCACCGTATCGACCGCGATACGACCGGCATTCTTCTCGTTGCCAAAACGCGCGATGCCGCCGCCAAACTTGGCCGCACGTTTCAGACCCGCTCGGCGGCAAAAACCTACTGGGCGCTGGTGAAAGGCCTACCCAAGCCTCCCCAGGGCAAGATTGAAGCCGCGCTGGTGAAGGCAACTGGGCCTGATGGCGACCGGGTGCGAAAAGCACTCCCCGGCGAGCAAGACAAAGCCATGCACGCCACAACGCATTATTCCGTGATCGACCGCGTTGCCAACAGAGCGGCCTGGGTTTCGCTCAAGCCCGTAACAGGCCGACAGCACCAGTTACGCGCCCACATGCATATGATCGGCCACCCCATTGTGGGCGACAACAAGTATGAGGGTGACGTTCACATGCCAGCGGAGAATATCGAAAAGAAGCTGCACTTGCATGCGCGGCGCCTCATCATTCCTCATCCGGTCACCAAGGAGAAGATCGACGTCACGGCTCCGTTGCCACCCCACATGAAGGCATCGTGGGAAACCTTGGGTTTCGATGAGAAGAAGTTCGGAGGCAAGGAGGAATGAACGCGTCATCGGCGGCGAAACGCTCCGGAGAACGGGCATGAAACTCCTCATCTTCGATTGCGATGGCACGATCGTCGATAGTCAGGCCGGTATCGTCCTGTCGATGGACCACGCCTTTCGCTCATTGAACCTGGAGCCGCCGACGCGCGCACAAACCCTGTCGGTTGTCGGCCTGTCACTTCCGGAAGCGTTTTCGGTTCTCGCACCCGATGTCGACCCTGAGGTGCGGATCATGCTGGCTGAACGTTACAAGAGCGCGTTTCGCGACCTCGACCGCGATCCTTCGGATTGTGAGGTTCTCTTTCCGCGATGCCGCGAAGTGATAACTCAACTCGCAGCTGATGATAATGTCGTACTTGGCATCGCGACCGGAAAATCCAAACGCGGCGTAGATCGGCTGATCGAGCGAGAAGGCTGGCATGGGCACTTCATCACTATCCAAACCGCGGATGACCATCCATCAAAGCCACATCCGTCTATGGTTCTGACTGCGATGGTCGAAACAGGCGCCGAGCCCCATGAAACGATAATGATTGGCGACACCACCTATGACATTCAGATGGCGCTTGCGGCCAAGGTGGGCGCACTGGGCGTTACTTGGGGCTATCATCCGCGCGATGAACTGGCCGATGTGGGCGCGCATCTCATCATCGACGATTACAGCGAGATGCCTGGCGCATTGGATCGCATATTCGAACAATTGAGCGCGCACGCATGAACAGCTCGGAAAAAGGAAACGGGTCAAACGGCACGGACAGCAAGCCGTCCGGCGGGCCCAAGGGTGCGATCAGCGACAGTCTGGCGAAACCGCTTCCCAAGCGCTTCTATAATGACGTGAGCGTCAGCGACGGCGCCTTCTTCCAAATTTTGCTCGACGGCCGCGTCGTCAGAACGCCGAAAAAGCGGGCGCTGGTGCTTCCAACCCGCAAACTCGCCAATGCGGTTGCCGCCGAATGGGCAGCGCAAAAGGATGTCATCGATCCCAGTACCATGCCGATGACGCGCTTTTCCAACACCGCCATCGATGCAGTTGCGGATGCGGCGAACGAAGTCGCCGCCGATATCGTGGCTTATGCCGGCCGGGATCTTTTGTGCTATCGCGCCGAAACACCGGCAGAGCTTGCAATCCGCCAGGCCAAGGCCTGGGATCCCGTCGTCGATTGGGCGCGCGAGGCTCTTGGAGCACATTTTACCGTCGTCCACGGTGTTATGCCCGTCGATCAGCCAGTGTTGGCGTTACAGCGCATCGCAAAGGCGTTGGAACCGCACGAGCCATTCCGGCTCACCGCGCTGCATGTGATGACGACCCTGACAGGCTCGGCCATTCTCGCCCTTGCCCAAGCTCGCGGCTTCTTATCGAGCGAGCAAGCATGGAACGCAGCGCATGTCGATGAGGACTACCAGATCTCAGTCTGGGGTGCGGATTACGAAGCTGCTGAAAAGCGCAAACAGCGCCAAAAAGATTTCGACGCTGCGACTAGGCTGATCGCCACACTGACTTAAGTGCATTGCGCTAGTTGCGCACGGCCACCCGCACAGTTTGCGGTGCGCCCGACGTCGCACCGGACTTGTCAGCCACTACGACATCGAACTTCGCGGTATCCGCATTCGAGCCGTCATGGGAGAATAGCACCCTGCCCTGCTCCAGATCCTCCTGCGTGAAGCTGCTTATCGGCTGGCTTGGCGCGCTCGAAAAGCTGATGAAGCCGTTGGCAGCATTAGAAACCGCGAATGTCAGGTTATTGGTGTGGTCGTCGGGATCGACTGCGGTGAGATCGGCAGTCGTGATCCGTACTGCGCGGCCTTTTCCAACCGCCAAATCGAGATCACCAGCGACCGTGGGCGGTACGTTGCGCACGCTTGCTGAAAGCTCCGCGCCTTCTTCCATCGCCAGACGGCCATACTTGACGCTGCCCGCAACGTTACCGGTGCTGCGGATCGAGATCAGCTCCTTGACGCGAACATCGCCTTGCAGCTCACCCTGGATGTCGGCGTTCTCGGCTTTCACAACACCGAAGAGACGGCCCTGCGGATGGACCACAACTTTGGCGGCGTCGAGCTTGCCGTCGACATAGCCGAACACCTCGATTTCGCGGCAATTGCTCACTTCGCCTTGGAGCACCGTGTCCCTACCGATGACCAGCACGCCCTTGTTATTCGACACGACTACTCTCCCCCGAAAGCCGACCACTCATAATCCTTGCTAGATGTGGGGCAGGATTGTGTCAGCTTGTCGTCCCAAAGTGAGGTTAACGCGGCTTCGACGCAAAACGCATCCTCAGCCCGGAACATTGAGCTGCAAGACGCGCTCGCCCCGCTTCACCGAGACGCTCCACATGCGCTTGCGGCCGGACAGAGCCTTCTCCAGATCGCCCACGTTGGCGATCGTCTCGCCGCCAACTTCGACCACGATGTCGCCCTGCCGGAAGCCAAGCGATTTGGCAACCGATCCATTCCTGACCGAAAGAATGACGACACCGTCCGTGTCGTCCAACCCCATTTCATCCGCTAGACCTGGCAGGATGTTTGAGACGCGCGCGCCATCGAGAGGGTGGGGACCAGACAGATTACGAACATCGTCCTTCCCGCCCTTCGGTGGCGCGACGAGAGCAATATCCGTTTCGATCCCACGACCTTTTCGCAGCACCGAAAGTCGCGCGGTCTTTCCGACGCCCTTCGTCGTCAGACGGTAGAAGACAGCACGCGGATCGGCGACCTCGATGCCGTCAACACTCATGACCACATCGCCAGGCTCGAGGCCCGCCTTCGCCGCCGGACCTTCTGCAGAGATGCGCGTGACGACGGCGCCTGCGATACGACTGAGGCCCAGACCGTCAGCGAGATCACGGGTCACGTTCTCAAGCTTCGCACCGAGCCACGGACGTTCGACCTTGCGGCCGGCAACAGCACTCTCAGCATAAACTTTCACAAGGTTTGAAGGTATGGCGAAGCCAATACCCACTGAACCACCGCTCTTGGAATAGATCATGGTGTTGATGCCGACGACGCGGCCATTCATATCGATTAGCGCGCCACCCGAATTTCCCGGATTGATGGCCGCATCCGTCTGGATGAAAATCTGCGCGTCAGAGGCGCCAATGTCCGAACGCGCCAACCCCGAAATGATGCCGCTCGTTACGGTTTGACCAACACCGAACGGATTGCCGATCGCCAACACCAGGTCACCGACTTCCAGGCTGTCGCTGTCTTCAAACTCCAGGAATGGAAAGTGCCCATCGCCGCCCTCGATCTTGAGAACCGCGATGTCCGTCTTCTCGTCCTGAGCGATGACCTTGGCGTCGAACTCCCGCTTATCGGCGAGCGCAACGCGGATCTCCGTTTCGCCGCGTCCCTTCACGACATGTGTGTTGGTTACGATAATGCCGTCAGCCGAGACGATCACGCCCGAGCCTAGCGAGCTCATCACGCGCTCGGAAGGTTCGCCGAACTGATCGCCGAAGAAGCGGCGGAACCAAGGATCATCCGAAAAGGGCGAATTGAACGTCTGGACGCGGCTCCTGACATAGACATTAACGACTGCGGGAGCCGCCTTGCGCACAATTGGTGCAAACGACATCTGCACAGCTTCGCGCGTGGGAGGTGCCACCCGCTGCTGGGCGTTAGCCGAATTCGTCAAAGCATACGAGAGCGTCTCTCCTCCTGCCACCAGCATCAGCGCCGCAACGACGGCGCGGATGGTCAGATAGGCAATTCTGGAAATGCGCGGCATGAAGACCTCGTAAGGTTTGATCTGGCAGTGCCGAGGGCGATAGGCGCTATTTCCGTCTTATCTATGATCGTAGAACGCGCGGCTCAAGCGATTATCCCCAGGCGCGATGCAACGCAGCTTAGTCTGCAGAATATGAGCTGAAACCGTGCGCAACTCTTACCGCTAAATCAGGCCAAGTTCGCGCAAAGAGCGGATTGCATCGCGAATCGCAACGTCTCCCGACCGCAGCGGAAGGCCGAAGTAATTCGTAATCTTCTCACTGGTGTAAGCCTTCTCACGGCCAAGTTCCGGCAAGATGGTACGCAGCCGCTTGTCAAACAGGGCCAAGGCGCGCACCGCTGTATCGGGCAGCTGGAATTTCGGCGTCTTGGATTTCAATTCCGGGCACTCTGCTGCAAGCGCTTGGCCCAGCGCGAACAGCCCTGTGTCGTCGCGCGCAACGATAAAGCGTTCTCCAGCCGCCTCGGGACGAACGAGCGCCTCCGCATGAGCTTCAGCCACGTCGCGCACATCGCAAACCGGAAAGCGAATGCGTGGTGCGGCCGGATAAATCCCGCGCGCCATCAGGCGATAGAGTTCGAGCGAGGTGGACAGATCGCCATCAAGCGCAGGCCCCTGCACGAAGCCCGGATTGATGACTGTCAGCTCGGGAGCTCCGGGAGTCGTTCCGACGAAGTTCCATGCCGCCTTCTCCGCAATGGTTTTGGAGCGAATGTACGGCGTCAGTCCCGGCGTGTTCTCGTCGGTGAAGTCCTTTTCGCTGAAAACATGATCCCGCCCGTAGGACGTAGGATACATCACGGCGACCGTCGACGACGTAAGCACCACGCGGCCAATGCCGTGGCGATGAGCTGCTCGCAACACGCGTAACGTGCCTTCGCGAGCCGGCATGATCACGTCGTCTGGATTAGAGGGCTGCTCCATCGGAAAAGGCGAGGCGGTGTGCATCAGGTGATCGCCGCCCTTTACGGCCTCATCCCAGCCCTCGTCTGACAGCAAATCGCAATTGGCGAATGAAAGCCCCGCTGTGTCGACCCCCGCCCGGTTTAGAGCCGTGACCACGGCCAGGGTGTTCTTGCCCTTTCGCGCGGTACCACGGACCGTATATCCGCGTCGCAGCAGCTCCGCGATGATGTGCTTGGCGATGAAACCGGTCGCACCCGTAACGACCACCGTCTCGGACATGCACCAACCCTCCCGGTGTGCGTGAAACCTCGGCCTTACGACACTATCCCTAGCGCGCGCAATCTGCCACCTCGACCAATAGCGAGGCAACGGAACGCTCGATGTGACAAACGAAACATGCCCCGCGCGGGTGGCACGGGGCATGCGATGAATGCTTTGCTTGTGGCGCTAGATTAAGCGTTCTGCTCTTGCGCCTTCAGCATTTCTTCGTGACGCGCCTTGTCCTCGGCACCCTTTACGGAGGTGTCGCGATCGACCAGCTCGATCACAGCGCGCGGAGCGGCGTCGCCATGGCGGAAGCCGGCCTTGAGAACGCGCGTGTAACCTCCGTTGCGATCCTTGTAACGGGGGCCGAGCACATCGAACAGCTTCTTGGCCATGTCCTCGTCGCGCAGGCGCGAGGCAGCCAAACGGCGCGAATTGAGATCACCGCGCTTTGCGAGCGTAATGTACTTGTCAACGACGCGCTTGAGGTCCTTGGCCTTGGGCAACGTGGTGACGATTTGCTCGTGCTTGATGAGAGCGGCGGCGAGATTGGAGAACATCGCCTGACGATGTCCGACGTGGCGGCCAAAACGGCGGCCGAGCTTCTTATGACGCATTGGTCTTCAGTCCTTTTGTTTCGTTGTGCATTGGTTATGGGAGGTTCTTTGGCCTCGCCTTGGTCGTGCGTCCGTTGCAACCCGCGCTCAGCAGAGCCGGCCGCAACGGACGAAATCGTGCTTAGTACTGGTCCTCGAAGCGCTTGGCCAGCTCGTCGATGTTGTCCGGCGGCCAGTTGGGCACTTCCATTCCCAGATGCAGGCCCATGGAGGCCAGCACTTCCTTGATCTCGTTAAGCGACTTGCGGCCGAAGTTCGGCGTGCGCAGCATCTCAGCTTCTGTCTTCTGGATCAGGTCGCCAATGTAAACGATGTTGTCGTTCTTCAGGCAGTTGGCGGAGCGCACTGACAGCTCCAATTCGTCCACCTTCTTGAGCAGCGCCGCGTTGAAGGCAAGCTCGGGATGCGCACGCTCTTCGACGGCCTTCTTGGGCTCTTCGAAATTGATGAACACTGCAAGCTGATCCTGAAGAATGCGCGCAGCCAACGCCACAGCATCCTCGGCACGTACTGAGCCGTCCGTTTCAACGGTCATGGTCAGCTTGTCGTAGTCAAGGATCTGACCTTCGCGCGTATTCTCCACCTTGTAGGAGACTTTCTTGACCGGCGAGTAGAGGCTGTCGACCGGGATAAGACCGATCGGCGCGTCCTCGGGGCGATTGCGGTCGGACTGAACGTAGCCTTTGCCCATATCGGCGGTGAACTCCATACGGATGGAGGCACCCTGGTCGAGATGGCAAATGACGTGATCTGGGTTGAGGATCTCAACTTCCGAGGAAGCTTCCATATCGCCGGCGCGCACTGGGCCTGCGCCTTCCTTCTTCAGCACCATGCGCTTGACGCCATCTGAATGGATGCGCAGCGCGATTTCCTTGATGTTGAGAATGATGTTGGTGACGTCCTCGCGCACGCCCGGCACGGAGGAGAACTCATGCAGCACGCCATCGATCTGTACTGTCTTGATGGCAGCGCCCTGAAGCGAAGAAAGCAGCACGCGACGCAGCGCGTTGCCGAGAGTCATGCCAAAACCGCGTTCCAGCGGCTCGGCGACGACAGTTGCAATCCGGGCGCGGTCGCGACCCGGCTGGATGTCGATCTTGGAGGGTTTGATTAGGTCTTGCCAGTTCTTCTGCAGAACATTCACCACGGGGAGCCTCGCTTGCGATGCGGCGCGGGTTGATGAAGCCCGCGCCTACCAAGGGACGAATAAGTAAATAATACCAAGCCGCTAGCAGCTGGTCGGGCGGTCATTGCCGCCCTCGGCGTTATACGCGGCGGCGCTTGCGCGGGCGGCAGCCGTTATGGGGGATCGGCGTCACGTCGCGGATCGAAGTGATCTGGAAGCCGATCGACTGAAGCGCGCGAAGTGCCGACTCACGACCCGAGCCCGGACCGCAGACTTCGACTTCGAGCACCTTCATGCCGTGATCCTGAGCCTTGCGGCCAGCATCTTCAGCGGCAACCTGAGCGGCATACGGCGTCGACTTGCGCGACCCCTTGAAGCCCTTCGTGCCCGACGACGACCAGGCAATCGTGTTGCCCTGTGCGTCTGTGATCGTGATCATCGTGTTATTGAAAGACGCGTTCACGTGAGCCACGCCCGACGTGATGTTCTTCTTCTCGCGCTTCCTGACTTTGCCGCGTGCGGCTGCTTCCTTGGCCATCTCGACTTTGCTCCTTACCCCGTAGCGCTCTCGCCTTTGGCGCCCGTGGGCTCAACTCGAATTTGCGGCCCCAAGCAAAGCAATGCGAACAGGACCGAGTTAAAAATGCCAGCGCGGGCCAAGCTCGAAAAACCGAACCAGCGCTGCGAAAACTACTTCGTCGCTTTCTTCTTGCCGGCGATCGCCACAGCCTTGCCCTTGCGGGTGCGGGCGTTCGTGTGCGTGCGCTGACCGCGAACGGGCAGGCCCTTGCGGTGACGCAGACCGCGATAGCAACCCAGATCCATGAGGCGCTTGATGTTCATCTGAACTTCACGGCGCAGATCGCCCTCAACCGTGTAATCGCGGTCGATGGCTTCACGGATCTGCAGAACCTCAGCGTCAGTCAGCTCATTGACGCGGCGCTCAGCAGGGATGCCAACCTTCGCGCAGATCTCGCTGGCGAACTTGGGGCCAATGCCGTGAATGTAGCGCAGCGCGATGAGGACGCGCTTGTTGGTCGGGATGTTGACGCCTGCGATGCGGGCCACGTTGGTCTCCTGCGGTCTTCTTGCGGTAGAGCGACTTAGCGCCCACCTTATGGTTAGTGATGCCGTCCGGCATCGTGGTTAGTTGTCCGCCTTGCCTGCACCGTATGGGTGCGAAGCGGCACTAGCGGCCGTCCAAATGCACAACGTTCCGGGCCCGAGCTTTCGCCCCGGTCCGGATTTCATCTGGCCTGCGCTAGAAATTCCAGTGGTTTCTATCGCGCAAACCTTGATCCGTCAATCCGGTGGGTCGGCCTTTCAGGCCTTCCCAACCGCCGCCAAAACCCCGTCGATCTGGCGGGTTACGTCGTCGATTGGCGCCATACCGTCCACGGTCCTTAACAGTTCGTGGGCGAAGTAGTACCCGGTGAGGGGCGCCGTCTCGCGGTAGTAGGCCATAAGGCGCGTCTTCAGCGCCTCGGCATTATCGTCGGCCCGGACCGTACCGCCAGCTGCCAGCGTCTCGCGGGCGCGGTTCTCGATACGATCGACCAGAATTGTATCATCGACCTTGAGCTCGACCACGCAATCCAGCTTTTTGTTTTTCGACTTCAATAGCTTATCGAGCGCTGCCGCCTGCGGCAGCGTGCGTGGAAAGCCGTCCAAAATGAATCCCTTGGCGCAATCGGGCTCGGCGATGCGGTCGGCAATAATCCCGACGACGACCTCATCCGGCACCAAACCTCCGGCCGCCATAATCTCCTTGGCCTTCATACCGACCGGCGTCCCCGCCTTCACGGCTGCCCGAAGCATGTCTCCGGTCGAAAGTTGAGGAATGCCAAGCTTCTTGCAGAGCACCTCCGACTGCGTCCCTTTGCCTGCGCCTGGAGGTCCCAGTAGAATTAAATTCATCGCCGCCCCTTTGCTGAGGATGCGCCCTTGAGCTTGGCCTTCTTGATGAGGCCTTCGTATTGCTGGGCAATCAAATGGCTCTGGATCTGAGCCACGGTGTCCATCGTAACGCTGACCGCGATCAGAAGCGAGGTACCGCCGAAGTAGAGCGGAATGCCGGCATATCCGGTCAGGAACTCGGGCAGCACGCAGACCGCAGCAAGATAGAGAGCGCCGATCAGGGTAATCCGGGTCAGGATGTAGTCGATGTATTCGGCGGTCTTCTCGCCGGGGCGGATGCCAGGGATGAAGCCGCCGTACTTGCGCAAGTTATCTGCCGTGTCCTTCGGGTTGATGACAACCGCCGTGTAGAAGAACGCGAAGAAGATGATGAGCGCGGCGTAGACCGCCATGTGCAAAGGTTGGCCGGTGCCCAGCGACGCCACGATGTTGTTCAGCCACTCAGGACCCTGACCGGCAGTGAACTGTGCGACGGTAATCGGCAGCAGCAGCAACGAGGAGGCGAAGATCGGCGGGATAACGCCCGACGAATTCAGCTTCAGCGGAAGATGCGAAGCCTCGCCCTGGAACATCTTGTTGCCAACCTGGCGCTTGGGATACTGGACCAGCAGCCTGCGCTGTGCGCGCTCGAAGAATACGATCGCTGCCACGACACCAAGCGCAAGCACCAGGAAGCCAACGAGCAGTGCGGGGCTGATCGAACCCGTTTTCGACAGTTCGAAGAGCTGGACGAGCGCGCCGGGCAAGCCCGCGACGATGCCGGCGAATATGATGAGCGAAGTACCGTTGCCGACGCCGCGTTGGGTGATCTGCTCTCCAAGCCACATCAGGAACATGGTACCGCCGACCAGCGTGATCACGGTGGTGGCGCGGAAGAACCAGCCGGGCTCAATGACGACGCTGCCAGCCGCATTGTGCGAACCTTCAAGCCCAACAGAAATACCGTAAGCTTGGAACGCCGCGAGCACGACCGTCAGGTAGCGCGTGTACTGGTTGATCTGCTTACGGCCGGCCTCACCCTCTTTCTTCAGCGCTTCGAGCTTCGGATTGATCGAGCTCATCAGCTGCATGATGATCGAGGCGGAGATGTAGGGCATGATGTTCAAGGCAAAGATGGCCATGCGACCGAGCGCACCACCGCCTAGCGTATTGAACATTCCGAGGATGCCGTGCGACTGCTGCGCGAAAGAAGCAGCATAAGCGGCAATATTGATACCCGGCAGCGGGATATATGTGCCCAGCCGGTAGACGACGAGCGCAGCGAGCGTGAACCAGATGCGCTTCTTCAGATCCTCGGCCTTCGAGAAGGCTCCGAGGTTGAGATTTGCGGCAAGCTGCTCGGCAGCGGAAACCATCGTGTTATTCTCCTGACCGAGCGCAGCTGGTGCGCGGGTCCAGATCTCGTTTCAAGGATGGAACGCGGAAGGCCCACAGCAACATGGCGGACCTCCCGTCGGACCTTATTCGTCCTTGGCGCCTGCGGGCTTCTTACCCGCTGCCGCCTTCTTAGCGGCCGACTTGGCGCGCTTCTTCTCGTCGGCTTCCAGCACCTTGACGGGAATGATCGTCACGCTGCCGCCGGCTTTCTCGATCGCAGCCTTGGCCTTAGCCGTAGCGTGGTTGACCGTGATGGAAACCTTCGTCTTGATTTCACCGTCGCCAAGCAGGCGCAGGCCATCCTTCGGACGGCGCAGAACGCCAGCGGAAACCAGTGAAGCCACATCGACCGGCTGTCCCGCGTCGACGCGCTTTTCCTCAATCGCCTGCTGCAGAGCGCCGACGTTGATCTCGTTGTAGTCAGCCGGGCGCCACTTGTTGAAGCCGCGCTTGGGCAAGCGACGATGAAGCGGCATCTGGCCGCCTTCGAAACCGCCGATTGCAACGCCGGAGCGAGCCGTCTGGCCCTTTCCGCCGCGGCCACCCATCTTGCCCAGACCGGAGCCGATGCCGCGGCCGATGCGGGTGCGGAACTTGCGAGAGCCCGCGTTGTCTTTAATGCCGTTGAGCCGCATTGGGCTACGCTCCTTCTTTCGTGGCACCAACAGGCCGCTGAGGCCGGGCGTTGGATGCCCAATAGTTTCGTGTCCTTAAGCTGCCTGGCGTGACCCTATAGGGCAAGCGCCGAGCGAAATTACTTGTCCTCTACGACCCGCACGAGATGCGAAACCTTCTTGAGCATGCCGCGCATTGCAGGCGTGTCCTCAAGGGTAGCGCGACGGCCGAGCTTGTTCAGCCCCAGGCCGACGAGCGTCTGCGTCTGGCGCTCTGGGCGGCGGTTCGGGCTGCGGATCTGCTCGATCGTAATCGTCTTATTGCTGGCCATGTGGTTACCTCGAAAGCAAATGTGAAGCCCCTCGCAAAAAGGGGCTTCAAGTCTCGTCTCAGGCCTCGGCGCTTACGTCCGCAGCCGATCCGTCACGGCGGCGCGAAACGATGTCCGAAACCTTCTTGTTGCGGCGGGCTGCGACCGCACGCGGATTTTCCTGCGCCTTCAGCGCATCGAACGTGGCGCGCACGACGTTATAGGGGTTGGTCGAGCCCAGCGACTTCGCAACGACGTCATGCACGCCGAGCATCTCGAACACGGCGCGCATCGCACCGCCGGCGATGATACCGGTACCTGCCGGTGCCGAGCGAACGACCACCTTACCCGAACCGTGACGACCGACGCTGTCATGGTGCAGCGTGCGGGCATCGCGCAGGGGAACGCGAAGCAGGTTGCGCTTTGCGCCTTCCGTCGCCTTGCGGATAGCCTCAGGCACTTCGCGCGCCTTGCCATGACCGAACCCGACGCGGCCCTTCAGATCGCCTACCACGACGAGTGCGGCGAAACCGAAGCGCTTACCGCCCTTCACAACCTTGGCGACACGATTGATGTGCACCAGCTTGTCGGTGAACTCGCTATCGCGCTCCTCGCGGTCACGGCCGCGCTCTCTTTGAGGTCCACGTGCCACGTTTAAATCCTCTCCATTAGAACTTCAGACCGCCCTCGCGGGCGGCATCGGCCAGCGCCTTGACGCGGCCATGAAACAGAAAACCACCGCGGTCGAACACGACTTCGCTGACGCCGGCCTTCACAGCCCGCTCCGCGACCAGCT
Source organism: Hyphomicrobiaceae bacterium (assembly GCA_041397645.1). Taxonomy (NCBI): domain Bacteria; kingdom Pseudomonadati; phylum Pseudomonadota; class Alphaproteobacteria; order Hyphomicrobiales; family Hyphomicrobiaceae; species Hyphomicrobiaceae bacterium. Next base: position 2,122,462 of record JAWKWE010000004.1, read on the forward strand.
TGCCAACAGCAGCAGCTGCGTCCTTGTTCGCCCCGGACTTGAGCGAGCCCTTGAGCTCTTTGTCCATCGTCGATGCCGCCGCGAGCGTGGTGCCCTTGGCGTCGTCGATCACCTGCGCGTAGATGTGCGCAGACGAACGATGGATCGAAAGGCGCGGACGCCCGCTCGAATACTTCTTCACGCTGCGGCGCACACGGGCCCGGCGCTTCACAAACTTTTCTTTGGAATTGGCCATGGTCGCCGTCCTTATTTCTTCTTGCCTTCCTTGCGGAAGATGTACTCGCCCTTGTAGCGCACGCCCTTGCCCTGGTAGGGCTCAGGCTTGCGCGACGCACGGATCTCGGCGGCCATCTGGCCGACCGCCTGCTTGTCGATACCCGAAACCGTCACCTGGTCCTGCTTGGGTCCGCCAACCTTGACGTCGACGCCAGCGGGAATGTCGAGCACGACGTCATGGCTGTAGCCGACGGAGAGCACGATCTCGTTCTTGCCCTTCATCTGCGCCTTGAAGCCGACGCCGTGAATTTCCAGCTCCTGGCTGTAGCCATCCGTCACGCCCTTGATGAGGTTGGCGATCTGGGTGCGCGACATGCCCCACATGGAGCGAGCCGGCTTGGTATCCTCGATCAACGAAACGAGGACGCCCTCCTTCGTCGATTCAACCTTGAGCTCCTCAGGAACGCTGAACGAAAGCTCGCCCTTGGGGCCTTTCATCTTGACGTTCTGACCGGCCACCGTCGCCGTCACATTCGACGGTACGGGAACGGGTTTTTTACCGATGCGCGACATGGGTCAATGAACCTTTTTTCTTCAGTCCGGCGAGTGTGTGTCGATAACCCCGACCGGCCCTTTCGCGATTAGAAGATGTTGCAGATGACCTCGCCACCAACGTTGGCCTCACGCGCCTTCGCATCCGACATAACGCCCTTGGGCGTCGAGAGAATGGAGACACCGAGACCGTTGGCGACGGTCGGAATGTTCTTGACCGGCGAATAGACCCGGCGGCCAGGCTTGGAGATACGCTCGATTTCGCGGATCGCCGGCTGGCCGTTGTAGTACTTCAGCTCGATTTCAAACTGCGGGATTTCGCCCTTCATCTCAACGCGGGTGTAGCCGCGGATGTAGCCCTCGTCCTGCAGCACGTCGAGAACGCGGCCGCGCAGGTTGGATGCCGGCGTCGACACCTTCGGACGACGGCGCATCTGCGCGTTGCGGATACGGGTGAGCATATCGCCCAACGGATCGTTCATTGCCATTGCGCGCTCTCCTTACCAGCTCGATTTGACCATGCCCGGGATGCGGCCCTGGCTGGCGAGTTCGCGCAGCTGGTTGCGGCACATTCTGAGCTTGCGGTAATTGCCGCGCGCGCGGCCAGTGATCTCGCAACGGTTGCGAATGCGAACCGCGGCGCCGTTACGAGGCATTTCGGCCAGCTTCAGACGGGCCGCGAAACGCTCTTCCGCGGTCTTCGTCATGTCCTTGGCGAGTTCTTTGAGCCGCTTGCGCTTGGGCGCCTGCTGCTCGGCCATCTTGCGACGGCGCTTGTTCTTTTCAATCGAACTGGTCTTAGCCATATAATCTCCTCCAAAGGCCTTTCGGGACGGCCGCTTTCAGCTGGCCCGAGGTCCTCTAGCTGCGGAACGGGAAGTTAAAGCCCTTGAGCAACTCGCGGGCTTCGTCATCAGTGTTTGCCGACGTGCAGACGATCACGTCGAGACCCAGGACGTTATCGACCTTGTCGTAATCGATCTCGGGGAACACGATGTGTTCCTTGAGGCCGGTTGCGTAATTGCCGCGTCCGTCAAAGCTCTTCGGGTTCAGGCCGCGGAAGTCCTTCACGCGCGGCAGCGCGATCGTCACCAGGCGGTCCAGGAACTCATACATGCGGTCGCCGCGCAGCGTAACCTTGGTGCCAATCGCCATGCCTTCGCGCAGCTTGTAGGTCGCGATGGCCTTGCGGGCACGGGTAACGACAGGACGCTGACCGGCGATCAAGGCCAGTTCAGCAACCGCGTTGTCGACCTTCTTGCGATCATTGACGGCATCGCCCACGCCCATATTGAGAACGATTTTCTCAATCTTTGGGATTTGCATGACGTTGGCGTAGCCGAACTTCTGCATCAGAGCGTCGCGCACGACCGTTTCGTAATGCGACTTGAGGCGCGGCTTATAATCCTTCGGGCGCGGCGCAGCTACGCGCGCTTCCTTGGGAGCGGCTGCAGCCTTCTTCGCGCCTTTTGCCTGGGCGCCACCCTGGGGCTTGCCGCCCTTTTGCGCTTTTTCTTTCTCAGCCATGGCTTAGTTCTTCTCCGGGATCTGCTCACCCGAGCGCTTAGCGACACGGACCTTCTTGCCGTCGGCCAGGAGCTTGAAGCCAACGCGCGTCGGCTTGCCGTCCTTGGGATCCTCAATCGCGAGGTTGGAAATCTGGATGGGGCCTTCCTTGGAAATAATGCCGCCTTCCTGCTGGGCCGTCTGACGCTGATGGCGACGCACCATATTGATGCCGCGAACCAGCGCGCGGTTCTCCTTCGGCATCACGTCGATGACCTCGCCGCGCTTGCCTTTGTCGCGCCCGGCGAGAACGACGACGTTATCGCCTTTTTTGATCTTGAACGACGCCATTACAGCACCTCCGGGGCGAGCGAGACGATCTTCATGTGGTTCTTTGCGCGCAACTCGCGGGTCACCGGTCCGAAGATACGGGTGCCGACGGGTTCGCCGTTGGCATTGACCAGCACCGCAGCGTTGCGGTCGAAGCGGATCAGCGAGCCATCGGGGCGGCGAATGCCCTTGGCAACGCGAACGATCACGGCCTTCATGACTTGGCCCTTCTTGACGCGACCCTTCGGAATAGCCTCTTTGACCGACACGACGATGGTATCGCCCACGGTCGCATACTTACGCTTGGAACCGCCCAGCACCTTGATGCACTGGACGCGGCGCGCACCCGAGTTGTCGGCGACGTCGAGATTGCTCTCCATCTGGATCATCGCATCATTCCTTCTTTTTCACTGTCAGGCACGGCTGACAGCTCGCTCTTCTTTTGGGTCCTTTTTCGCTCCCGGGGTCTTGGGACCAACCTCGAATATATGAGGCTCCCAACGCTCCGACGGCTCAAAGGTCTTTATACAGTGGCGTCAAATTCGTGGACGATAGGTCGGGTGACTAGGCACCCGGCTCACGCCTCGTTTTCAACGACGGTCCACCGCTTATTCTTCGAGATGGGCGCCGATTCCTGGATCAGGACCTTATCGCCAACCTTGAATTTGTTTGCCTCGTCGTGTGCGTGATACTTCTTGGTACGACGCACGGTTTTCTTGAACAGCGGATGTGTGTAGCGGCGCTCGACCTGAACGACAATCGTTTTGTCGTTCTTGTCGGAAACCACAACACCATGCAGCACGCGCTTCGGCATAGTCTTCTTGCTCCTTTACGCGCCCTTTTGGGCGCTGCCGGCACGCTTCATGCGGGCCGCGGTCTTTACCCGCGCGATGTCACGGCGAATGATCCGGATACGCGCAGTGTTTTCAAGCTGGCCGGAAGCCCGCTGAAAGCGCAGGTTGAACTGCTCCTTCTTCAGCTTCACCAGCTGGTCGTCGAGCTGATCGAGCGACATGTCGCTGAACTCGGCTGCCATTGTTCTCGTCCTCTACTGTTCTTGCGCAATGCTGCGGGTTAGCCCACGCGCATCACGACCCGTGTCTTGATCGGCAGCTTGGCGGCACCCAGAATGAGCGCTTCCTTGGCGATCTGCTGATTGATGCCACCCAGCTCGAAGATGATGCGGCCAGGCTTCACGCGCGCCACCCAAAGTTCCGGCGAGCCCTTGCCCGAGCCCATGCGGACTTCGGCGGGCTTCTTGGAAACCGGCACGTCGGGGAACACGCGGGTCCACATACGACCGGCACGCTTGGTGTGGCGTGCGATCGCGCGGCGCGCCGCTTCGATCTGGCGAGCCGTGAGGCGCTCAGGCTCCATGGCCTTCAAGCCGACCTCGCCGAACGCCAGCGTGGTGCCGCCTTTAGCGGCCCCGTGGATGCGGCCCTTGAAGGCCTTGCGGAACTTTGTCCGTTTCGGTTGCAGCATTGTTGTCTCGCCTCAAATCTCGTTATGCGTCGGCTTCGTTGCCGACATCGCCGCCGCCACCCGACGTCCCGCCAGGGCCACCACGGCTGCGACCACCACGGTTGCCGCGGCGCTCACGGCGCTCGCCGTCGTCACGACGCGGACGAGGGCTGCCGCCCTCCTGCATCTCGGCTGCCTTCTTCTCGGACGCCATGGGATCATGCTCCATGATCTCGCCCTTGAAGACCCAAACCTTGATGCCGATGATGCCATAGGCCGTCACAGCGCGGCCGTAGCCGAAGTCGATATCGGCGCGCAGCGTATGCAGCGGCACGCGGCCTTCGCGATACCATTCCGTGCGGGCAATTTCAGCACCGCCCAGACGGCCCGCAACGTTGATACGGATGCCGATAGCGCCGAGCCGCAGGGCCGACTGCACGGCACGCTTCATCGCGCGACGGAATGCAACGCGACGCTCCAGCTGCTGAGCGATCGACTCAGCGATCAGCGTCGCGTCGATCTCGGGCTTGCGGATCTCAACGATGTTGAGATGCACTTCCGAGTTCGTCAAACGAGCAAGCTCGGAGCGCAGACGCTCGATCTTGTCGCCCTTCTTGCCGATCAAGATGCCGGGGCGCGCGGTATGGACTGTCACGCGGCACTTCTTGTGCGGGCGCTCGATGATCACGCGGGCGATGCCGGCCTCGCGCTGATCCTTCATGATGTGCTCGCGGATCGCGCGATCCTCGTGCAGCAGCTTCCCGTATTCACCCGTGCGGGCAAACCAGCGGCTGTCCCAGTTGCGATTGATGCCGACGCGCAGGCCAACGGGATTGACTTTCTGACCCATATTACTTGGCCTCCTTGGCGGACTTCTTTGCGGCCGGCTTGGCCTTCGCCTTCTTCTTCGGCGCCTCGTCTTCTTCGACCTGGCGGACGACAACGGTGAGCTGAGAAAACGGCTTAAGGATTGCAGCGCCACGGCCGCGGCCGCGGGCGTGGAAACGTTTGAGCGTCAGGTTCTTGCCGACATAGGCCTCGGCCACAACCAGCTCGTTCACGTCGAGCCCGTGGTTGTTCTCGGCATTGGCGACGGCGCTCATCACGCACTTGCGGACATCGCCCGCAATGCGCTTCTGGCTGAACTCGAGTTCAGCCATGGCCTGATCCACCTTCTTGCCACGGATAAGACCGGCGACAAGGTTCAGCTTCTGTGGCGAGATGCGCAAAGACTTGACGACAGCCTGCGCCTCGTTGTTCGCCAAACGGCGCTCGTGAGAAGGCTTGCCCATTATCTCCTCACCGCTTTCTTATCGCCACCGTGCCCGTGGAATGTGCGGGTCGGAGCGAACTCGCCGAACTTGTGGCCGATCATGTCCTCGGTGACAGCAACGGGAATGTGCTTCTGGCCGTTGTGAACACCGAAGGTCAAGCCGACGAACTGGGGAAGAATGGTCGATCGCCGGCTCCAGGTCTTGATGACCTCGTTACGACCAGACGACCGAGACTTTTCCGCCTTTTTCAGGAGGTACCCGTCAATAAACGGACCTTTCCAGACTGAGCGTGTCAAAGTGCTTCTCCTTGCGTTCCGCGCTTACTTCGTCTTCTGACGGGCGCGAATGATGTATTTCGTAGTCTGCTTGTTCTTGCGGGTCTTGAAGCCCTTGGTCGGTTTGCCCCACGGCGTCGCCCAGTGCTTACCACCCTTCGTACGGCCACCGTTGGGATGGTCGACCGGGTTCATGGTGATCGAGCGGTTGTGCGGACGGCGACCCTTCCAGCGAGTACGACCAGCCTTGCCGACGACGGCGTTCATGTGATCCGGGTTCGACACCGCGCCAACCGACGCCATGCAATCGGCCGGCACCTTGCGCGTCTCGCCCGAGTTGAGCTTCAGCACCGCCCAGCCAGAATCGCGGCCGACGAGCTGAACGAACGCGCCAGCGGAACGAGCTAGCTGACCACCCTTGCCGGGCTTGATCTCGACGTTGTGGACGATCGTGCCGACCGGCATCGAAGACAGCGGCATCGCGTTGCCGGGCTTCACGTCGACCTTATCGCCAGACACGACCGTGTCACCGACAGCCAGACGCTGAGGAGCAAGAATGTAGGACAGCGTGCCATCCTCATACTTGATCAGGGCGATGAATGCCGTGCGGTTGGGATCGTACTCCAGACGCTCAACAACAGCCGGAATATCGGCCTTGCCGTTACGGCGGAAATCGATCTTGCGGTAGCTCCGCTTGTGGCCACCGCCAATGAAGCGGGACGTGGTCCGCCCGTGCGCGTTACGACCGCCCGTCTTGTTGAGGCCCTCAACGAGCTTCTTGACCGGGCTGCCCTTCCACAGATGGCTCTTGTCGACCTGCACCAAATGGCGTCGGCCGGGAGACGTCGGGCTGAATGTTTTAAGCGCCATAATTCATGAACTCCTTAGAGACCGGTCGTCACGTCGATGGAGTGACCATCTTCGAGCGTCACGACGGCTCTCTTGGTGTCGCTGAGCAGCGCCGGACGGCCCCGGAAGGCCTTGAGCTTGCCCTTGCGGACGATCGTGTTGACGGCTTTGACCTTCACCTTGAACAGGCTCTCGATCGCGGCCTTGATCTCAGGCTTGGTCGCCTTCGAGTTCACCTTGAAGATGACCTGGTTGGCTTCCGAAGCGAGCGTCGCCTTTTCGGTGATGACCGGCGAGACGATGACGTCATAGGCGGTGCGTTTCGTCATTTGAAGCGCGCCTCCAGCGCCGCGACGGCTGCCTTGGTCAGCACCAGCTTCTTACGACGCAGAATGTCGTAGACGTTGATGCCCTGAACGGGGAGCACGTCGATGTTGGGAATGTTGCGGGCCGCGCGGGCGAAAGCCGGCTCGAGCTCGGAACCATCGATGATGAGTGCGTTTGACAGCTCAAGCTTTGCGAACTGCGATTTCAGCGCGCCGGTCTTGCCGTCCGTCGAGGAGGCCTTATCCAGCACGACAATCTCACCTGCCTTCGCCTTCGCGGAGAGCGCATGGCGCAGAGCGAGAGCGCGCACCTTCTTGGGCATATCAACGGCGTGACTGCGCGGCTTGGGACCGAACGCCTTACCACCGCCACGGAACTGCGGAGCGGACTTGTCGCCGTGACGAGCACCACCGGTGCCCTTCTGCTTGTACATCTTCTTGCCCGTGACCGAGACTTCAGAACGGTCCTGGGCGTGATGCGTACCGGCCATGCGCTTCAGGGTCTGATAGCGCACCATGCGGTGGATCAAGTCCGAACGCGGCTCGAGGCCGAAAATTGCATCTACGAGTTCGATATCACCGGCGGAGCCGGCATCGAGCGTGGTGACGGTTGCCTTCATCACGCACCTTCCTTCTTGGCTTCAGCACGCGGCTTGAATGCGCCGGGCTTTGGCAGATCCTTGGGCGTGGGCTTCTTGACGGCATCGCGCACCAGCACCCAGCCGCCCTTGGAACCCGGCACCGCGCCACGCACCATAACGAGACCGCGAGCGACATCGATTTTGGCGACAACGAGGTTCTGAGTCGTGATGCGCTCATCACCCATGTGGCCAGCCATCTTCTTGCCTTTGAACACCTTGCCGGGATCCTGGCGCTGGCCGGTCGAACCATGCGCACGGTGCGTAACCGAAACGCCGTGAGTTGCGCGCAGACCGCCGAAGTTCCAACGCTTCATGGCGCCCTGGAAGCCTTTACCCTGGTTCGTGCCCGTCACGTCGACGAACTGCCCTGGGACGAAATGATCGGCGGTGATCTCGGCACCGACTTCGATCAGGTTCTCAGGACTGACACGAAACTCTGCAATCTTGCGCTTGGGCTCAACCTCGGCCTTCGCAAAATGACCGCGGTCAGCCTTGGTCAAGCGCGAGGGCTTGCGGGTGCCGGCCCCGAGCTGGAGCGCGGTATAGCCGTTCTTCTCGACCGTCCGGTGCGAGAGCACCTGCAAATTGTCGAGCTTCAACACGGTCACCGGGACGTGCTCGCCGGTTTCCGTGAAGATGCGGGTCATGCCCACCTTCTGTGCTAGTACACCGGAACGCATCAGCATTCCTTCCTATCGTTGGGGCCGTGCTCACTGTTTCAGAGTAGAGGGCCCGAAATCTGTTTCGTTTTCTTTTACAGTTTGATCTCGACGTCGACGCCGGCAGCGAGATCGAGCTTCATAAGAGCATCGACCGTCTGCGGTGTCGGATCGACGATGTCGAGCAAGCGCTTGTGAGTGCGCATCTCGAACTGCTCGCGGCTCTTCTTGTCGATGTGCGGCGAGCGGTTCACGGTGAAGCGCTCAATGCGCGTCGGAAGCGGGATGGGCCCGCGCACTTCAGCGCCCGTACGTTTCGCCGTGTTCACGATCTCGCGGGTCGATGCATCAAGTATGCGATGATCGAACGCCTTGAGACGGATGCGGATGTTCTGGCCGTGCATGGTGTCGTCGCCTTCACTCTCGAAAAAAGACTAAAGGATGCGTCCCGGCGGGCCGACACGCATCCTCGTGCTATGAGCTACTCGATAATCTTGGTGACGACGCCGGCGCCGACGGTGCGGCCGCCTTCACGGATGGCGAAGCGAACCTTCTCCTCCATGGCGATCGGAGACACGAGCTCAACCGAGATCGAGACGTTGTCGCCCGGCATCACCATTTCGGTGCCTTCAGCCAGTTTCACCGTGCCCGTGACGTCCGTCGTGCGGAAGTAGAACTGCGGGCGGTAGTTGTTGAAGAACGGCGTATGACGGCCACCCTCTTCCTTGTTGAGGATGTAGGCCTCGGCCTGGAACTTCTTGTGCGGTTTCACGGAGCCGGGCTTGCAGAGCACCTGACCGCGCTCGACGGCAGCCTTGTCGATACCGCGAAGCAGACAGCCGACGTTGTCGCCAGCCTCGCCCGAGTCGAGCAGCTTGCGGAACATTTCGACGCCGGTGACGACCGACTTCTGAGTGTCGCGCAGACCGACGATCTCGACTTCTTCGCCGACCTTGATCATGCCGCGCTCGATACGGCCAGTGACAACCGTACCGCGACCCGAGATCGAGAACACGTCTTCGATCGGCATCAGGAAGGGCTGATCCTTCGGACGCTCGGGGATCGGGATGTAGGTGTCGAGAGCTTCATACAGCTTGACGATGGCTTCGTCGGCCAGCGGGCCCTTCTCACCGTTCAGCGCCTTGATGGCGGCGCCGCGGATCACCGGCGTATCGTCGCCAGGGAAGTTGTACTTGGAAAGAAGTTCGCGGACTTCCATTTCGACGAGATCGAGAAGCTCTTCGTCCTCGACGATATCGCACTTGTTGAGGAACACGACGATGCGCGGCACGCCAACCTGACGAGCGAGCAGGATGTGCTCACGGGTCTGGGGCATCGGGCCGTCAACGGCCGAGACGACGAGGATTGCGCCGTCCATCTGAGCTGCGCCGGTGATCATGTTCTTCACGTAGTCGGCGTGGCCTGGGCAGTCGACGTGTGCGTAGTGGCGGTTCGGTGTCGCGTACTCGACGTGCGAGGTGGCGATCGTCAGAATCTTGGTGGGGTCGCGGCGGCCCTGGCTTTCAGATGCCTTGGCTACTTCGTCGTATGCAATCGCGGTCTGGGTCCAGCCGCGGTCGGCCGACACCTTCGTCAGAGCTGCGGTCAGCGTCGTCTTGCCATGGTCAACGTGGCCGATCGTGCCGACGTTGCAGTGAGGCTTCGTGCGCTCGAATTTTGCTTTGGCCATCGGTGGCTCTCCTTCGTCTTCCTAACTCGGCCCCGGATTATGGTCCGGGGGATTTCTGCTCAATACAATTCCGGGCTCCACGCATCAGGCCATTTGAACCTGACAAATGAAATCCGTGGTTCCGTCAGGCGTACTTCGCCTTAACTTCGTCAGCGACGTTCTTGGGTACGTCGGAATAATGCGCGAACTGCATCGAATACTGCGCACGGCCCGTAGACATCGAGCGCAGCGTATTGATGTAGCCGAACATGTTTGCGAGCGGCACGTAAGCACGGATCACAGTCGCGTTGCCGCGCATCTGCTGATCACGAACCTGGCCGCGGCGAGAGTTCAGATCGCCGATGATGCCACCGACGAAATCACCCGGAGTGACGACCTCGACGTCCATGATCGGTTCGAGGATCTTCACACCGGCCTTCTCACAACCCTCTTTCATGGCCGCACGCGTCGCGATCTCGAATGCGATCGCGGACGAGTCCACTTCGTGGAACGCGCCGTCGTAGAGGTTGACCTTCATATCGACCATGGGAAAGCCGATGAGGATACCGTTGTCCCAAACCGACTTGACGCCTTTTTCGACACCCGGGATGTATTCCTTGGGCACCGTGCCGCCAACAATGGTGGACTCAAACACATTGCCCTTGCCAGTCTCGTTGGGCTCGAGCTTCAGCTTGACGCGCGCGAACTGACCCGTGCCGCCCGTCTGCTTCTTATGCGTGTAGTCGATGTCGGTCGCGCGTGCGAGCGTCTCGCGGTAGGCAACCTGCGGCTGACCAACGGTAGCATCCACGCCGTAGGTGCGCTTCAGGATGTCGACCTTGATGTCGAGATGCAATTCGCCCATGCCCTTGAGGATGGTTTCGCCCGACTCCGGATGAACCGAAACGCGGAACGAGGGATCCTCAAGCGACAGCGTGTTGAGCGCGATCGCCATCTTCTCCTGATCGGCCTTTGTCTTTGGCTCGATCTTCATTTCGATGACGGGCTCAGGGAAATCCATCTTCTCGAGAATGACAGGCTTGTTGGGATCGCAGAGCGTCTCGCCCGTGCGGGTATCCTTCAGGCCTTGCAGAGCGACGATGTCACCTGCAAACGCCTCTTTAATTTCCTCGCGGTCAGCAGCGTGCATGAGATACATGCGGCCGGCGCGCTCTTTCTTGTCGCGCGTGGTGTTCGCGAGCGCCATGCCCTGCTCGAGCTTGCCCGAGTAGATACGGCAGAACGTGATCGAACCGACGTGTTCAAAGTTCATGATCTTGAAGGCGATCATGGCAAGCGGATCGGCATCGGTAGGACGGCGCGGAGCCTCAGCTTCCGTCTTGGGATCGATGCCCTTGTAGGCTTCGCGGTCAGACGGCGCAGGCAGGAAATCTACGACCGCGTCAAGCAAGGGCTGCACACCCTTGTTCTTGAACGCCGAGCCGCACATCATGGGGTAGAAGGTACCGGTGATCGTAGCCTTGCGGATGAGCTTGCGCAGCGTCTCCTCGTCGGGCTCGTTGCCCTCGAGATACGCTTCCATCGCAGTATCGTCCATTTCGACGGCAGCTTCGATCATGGCGGCGCGATATTCTTCGGCCTTGTCTTTCAGGTCGGCCGGAATCTCGCCTTCAACCATCTTGGCGTCCTTGCCATCACCATCCCAGGTAATCGCAATCATACGGATGAGGTCGATGACACCCTGGAAGTCGGACTCAGCTCCGATCGGGATCTGCAGCGGAACGGGACGCGCACCGAGCTTATCCTTGATGTCCTGAACACACATGTAGAAGTCGGCACCGATCTTATCCATCTTGTTGGCGAAGATGATGCGCGGAACGTTATACTTGTCACCCTGACGCCAGACGGTCTCGGTCTGCGGCTCGACGCCCTGGTTGCTGTCGAGAACGCAAACGGCCCCGTCGAGCACGCGCAGCGAACGCTCGACTTCAATGGTGAAGTCGACGTGGCCTGGGGTGTCGATGATGTTCAAGCGGCGCTTGCGGCCATCGCGGCCCGGCCAGAAGCAGGTCGTCGCGGCCGACGTAATCGTAATACCGCGCTCAGCTTCCTGATCCATGAAGTCCATCGTTGCGGCGCCGTCGTGGACTTCGCCGATCTTGTAGGATCTTCCGGTGTAATAAAGGATCCGCTCAGTGGTCGTGGTTTTTCCGGCATCGATGTGGGCCATGATGCCGAAATTGCGGTAGTCCTCAATCGGGTATTGGCGGGCCATAAGTTGCCTCGATAATCCGTTTCCTTTGCGCTCAGGCTGCCCTCTGGCAACCAGCGCATTTACCAGCGGTAATGCGAGAACGCACGGTTGGCTTCCGCCATCTTGTGCGTGTCTTCGCGCTTCTTGACGGCCGTGCCGCGATTGTTGGCAGCATCCAAAAGCTCACCTGAGAGCTTGTCGACCATCGTGTTCTCGTTACGGGAGCGTGCCGCGGAAATGATCCAACGGATCGCTAGCGCCTGACGGCGCTCGTTTCGAACTTCGACCGGCACCTGATAGGTGGCACCACCTACGCGGCGCGAGCGGACTTCGACAGCCGGCATAACGTTGTCGAGCGCCTGCTTGAATAGCTCCAGGGCATTGGCCTTGGCCTTCGCTTCCATCTTGTCGAACGCACCATAGACCATGCGCTCGGCAACCGACTTCTTGCCGTCTTCCATCACCGCATTCATAAACTTGGTGACGACAAGGTCGTTGAACTTCGGATCCGGGATCACTTCCCGCTTTTGCGCCGCGTGACGACGAGACATCCTTGTGTCCTTCGCTTCGAATTCTGTTTCCGATCAGGGCCGAACGAGCCGACCCGGCTGCATTCTTACTTCGGCCGCTTAGCGCCGTACTTGGAGCGCCGCTGACGGCGGGCGGAGACGCCCTGAGTATCGAGCACGCCGCGGATGATGTGATAACGAACGCCCGGCAAGTCCTTCACACGGCCGCCGCGGATGAGAACCACGGAATGCTCCTGAAGGTTGTGACCCTCACCCGGGATGTAGCCAATGACCTCATAGCCGTTGGTCAGGCGGATCTTCGCGACCTTACGGAGTGCCGAGTTGGGCTTCTTCGGCGTCGTTGTATAGACGCGAGTGCACACGCCACGCTTTTGCGGGCAGGCATCCATATGGCGAGACTTCTCGCGATAGGTCTTCTGCTCCCGGGGCTTCCGGATCAACTGTTGTATCGTCGGCATTCGCCAAATCCTGCCTTCGTGTCATAAACTTCGGCGCGTCCATTATGGAAATGCGCCAAGCAACCCTGCCAGGCGGCGCAAACGGCGCCCCTAGCATGAAAAAACCAGAGGATCTTGCCGCCCGGAGGACGACAGATCATGGTCCGTCGATGTGCTCTGCTTTAGTGAACGGTAGCGTCTAGGCCGGCGTCGCATCCCAAAAGGGCGCCGAAGAGGGCCTACCGCCTACCGTGAGAGTGGGGGAGCTATATACACGGGTTTCATATTGGTCAACACTCAGAGACCCGCGATTTCAAATTATTTTGCGCCAGCGAAGCCTGTAAGCGAAAAAAGCGGCTGCGACGTGGTGTCTTTCGCGCCAAGTCACCACCAATCCGAGCTAAAATTCTAACGAAAGACGGCCGCGAAGCTTGTTCGCGGCCGTCCGTTTTCTCATCGTTCGTTTTGCCCCTTAAGCGGCCTCTTCCGCTCCCGGACGTCGACGGCGGCGTGCGCCAGGAGCGCCACCAGACCCTTCGGGCCCAGACAACGAGCTCGACTTAGCCTGCTCCATGGCGATGAGCTCATCGCGCTTTTGAGCAATCTTGCGAATCCGCCGTAGCATACCGCCCGTACCTGCCGGGATGAGACGGCCCACGATGACGTTCTCCTTGAGGCCATCGAGCGTATCCGCCTTGCCGTTGACGGCGGCATCGGTGAGGACGCGCGTCGTTTCCTGGAAGGAGGCTGCCGAGATGAACGAACGGGTCTGCAGCGACGCCTTGGTGATGCCAAGCAGCACTGGATTGGCGCTCGCAGGCCGCTTGCCGGCTTTCTCTGCTGCCGCATTGACCTCGTCGAACTCGATCCGGTCGATCTGCTCGCCCTTGATCAGATCGGTTTCGCCGGAGTCCGTGATCTCAACCTTCTGCAGCATCTGGCGAACGATCACCTCGATGTGCTTGTCGTTGATGGTCACGCCCTGCAGACGATAGACGTCCTGGATCTCGTTGATGAGATAGTTCGCCAGCTCCTCAACGCCCTTGATCGCAAGGATGTCATGGGGCGCGGGGTTGCCGTCGTAGACGAAATCACCACGCTCGATGCGGTCGCCATGCTGCACGGCAAGGCTCTTGCCTCGCGGAATGAGGTATTCGACCGGATCCTTCGACTCATCATCAGGCTTGATGGTGATGCGCTGCTTGTTCTTGTAGTCCTTGCCGAACTCGACCGTGCCGGAGAGGTCCGCCAGGATCGCGTGGTCCTTCGGACGGCGCGCCTCGAAGAGTTCCGCCACGCGCGGCAGACCGCCCGTGATGTCGCTCTGCTTGGCCGAGGACGTCGGAATACGCGCAAGCACGTCGCCTGCCTTAACCTCCGCGCCGCGATCGACAGACAAAACTGCATCGACCGAAAGCAGGTAGCGCGCATCGCCTCCGCGGGCGACCTTGATCGGCTTGCCCTTGGAGTCCTTGATAACGATCGCCGGCTTGAGTTCGGAGCCGCGCGGGCTGGTGCGCCAGTCGACGATGACCCGGTTCGACGTACCCTTCATCTCGTCGGTCTGCTCGCGCACCGAAGCGCCTTCGATCAAATCCTCGAAGTCGACGGTACCGTTGGCCTCCGACAGGATCGGACGGGTATAGGGATCCCAGGTCGCCAGCTTGGTGCCGCGCTTGACCGTATCGCCTTCGTCCACAAACAGACGCGCGCCATACACGATCTTGTGCGAGGCAAGCTCCTTGCCGGTCTGATCGATAATGAGGACCGACATGATGCGCGAGGTCGAGATATTCTGACCCTTCGAGTCCTTCGCGATGGTGCGGTTCTTGATCTTCACCGTACCGTTGAAGTTGCTCTCGATGCTCGACGAGTCGACCAAGTTTGCCGTGCCGCCGATGTGGAACGTACGCATGGTGAGCTGCGTGCCGGGCTCGCCGATGGACTGAGCAGCGATAACGCCGACAGCCTCGCCGATGTTTACCGGCGTACCACGCGCCAGATCGCGCCCGTAGCACTTGCCGCACACGCCATTGATCGTCTCACAAGTCAGAACGGAGCGAATGCGCACTTCCTGGATCTCAGCCTTGCCGATCGCCTCGGCATGACGCTCCTCGATGAGATCGCCATCCTTGATGATCAACTCGCCGGTAACCGGATGCTTGATGTCCTCGGCGGCGGTACGACCAAGCACGCGCGCCGCGAGCGACACGATGACCTGACCGGCGTCCACGACGGCCTGCACGTTGATGCCGGCATCGGTTCCGCAATCCTCTTCCGAGATGATCGCATCCTGCGCCACGTCGACGAGACGGCGCGTGAGATAGCCTGAGTTCGCCGTCTTCAAGGCGGTGTCGGCCAGACCCTTGCGAGCGCCGTGCGTCGAGTTGAAGTACTCGAGCACCGACAAGCCTTCCTTGAAGTTGGAGATGATCGGCGTCTCGATGATCTCGCCCGAAGGTTTGGTCATGAGGCCGCGCATACCGGCAAGCTGCTTCATCTGGGCAGGCGAACCGCGCGCACCCGAATGGCTCATCATGTAGATCGAGTTGATGGGCTTTTCGCGTCCGGTCGCAGCGTCCTTATGAACCGCCGAAATGCGATCCATCATTTCCTTGGCGATCTGATCGGTGCAACGCGACCAGGCGTCGACCACCTTGTTGTACTTCTCCAACTGGGTGATCAGACCATCCTGATATTGCTGCTCGAAGTCGCGCACTTCGGAGTTGGTCTTCTCGACGATCTTCTCCTTGGTGTCGGGGATGAGCATGTCATCCTTGCCGAAGGAGATGCCCGCCTTGAAGGCGTGATGGAAGCCGAGCTGCATGATGCGATCGCAGAAGATCACCGTCTCCTTCTGACCGCAGTTGCGGTAAACCGCGTCGATCATGCCGGAGATGTTCTTCTTGGTGAGCATCTGGTTGACGAGCGCGAACTTGACGCCCGGCTGACGCGGCAGAAGCTCGCCCAGGATCAGGCGACCCGGCGTCGTGTCGTGGATCTCGGTGACCGGCTCGCCGTTGTCATCGACCGTCTGGAAACGGCCCTTGATCTTGGCGTGCAGGGTCACGACACCGGCAGCCAGCGCGTGATGGATCTCGGCGAGCGAGCCAAACATCATGCCTTCGCCCGGCTCATGATCGCGCATGAGCGAGAGATAGTAGAGACCAAGCACGATATCCTGCGAGGGCACGATGATCGGCTGACCGTTGGCCGGATGCAGAATGTTGTTGGTCGACATCATGAGCACGCGGGCTTCAAGCTGGGCCTCAAGCGACAGCGGCACGTGGACAGCCATCTGGTCGCCATCGAAGTCGGCGTTGAAGGCAGCGCAGACGAGCGGATGCAGCTGAATGGCCTTACCCTCGATCAGGGTGGGCTCGAACGCCTGAATGCCAAGGCGATGCAGCGTCGGCGCGCGGTTCAGCATCACCGGATGCTCGCGGATGACCTCGTCGAGGACGTCCCAGACTTCCGGCTTCTCTTTCTCAACCAGCTTCTTTGCCTGCTTGACGGTGGCGGCTTGGCCGAGAGTCTGCAGCCGCGCGTAGATGAAGGGCTTGAACAGCTCCAGCGCCATCTTCTTCGGCAGACCGCACTGATGCAGCTTGAGCTCTGGACCAACCACGATGACCGAACGGCCCGAGTAGTCCACGCGCTTGCCGAGCAGGTTCTGACGGAAACGACCCTGCTTGCCCTTCAGCATGTCGGCGAGCGACTTCAGCGGGCGCTTGTTGGCGCCGGTGATGACGCGGCCACGGCGGCCGTTATCGAACAGCGCATCGACCGCTTCCTGAAGCATACGCTTCTCGTTGCGGATGATGATGTCGGGCGCACGCAGCTCCATCAGCCGCTTCAGACGATTGTTGCGGTTGATGACGCGACGATACAGGTCGTTGAGGTCGGAGGTCGCAAAGCGGCCGCCATCGAGTGGCACCAACGGACGTAGCTCCGGCGGAATGACCGGCACCTGGGTCAGGATCATCCATTCCGGACGATTGCCGGACTCGATAAAGGCCTCGATCACTTTGAGACGCTTGCCGAGCTTCTTGGGCTTCAACTCGGTCGTCGCCTCGGCGATCTCCTGGCGCAGATCGACAGCAATCTTGGGCAGGTCCATAGCCGAGAGAATTTCGCGGATCGCCTCAGCACCGATGCCGGCGGTGAAGCTGTCTGCGCCGTACTCGTCGATGGCCTGGTTGTACTGCTCTTCCGTCAGCAGCTGCTTTTCGGAAAACGGCGTCACGCCCGGCTCGATGACGATGTAGTTCTCGAAGTAGAGAACGCGCTCAAGATCCTTCAGCGCCATATCGAGCAGAAGGCCGATGCGCGAGGGCAGCGACTTCAAGAACCAGATGTGGGCGACGGGGGCGGCAAGCTCAATGTGGCCCATGCGCTCGCGGCGCACCTTGGCCAGCGTCACCTCAACGCCGCACTTTTCGCAGATGAGGCCCTTGTACTTCATGCGCTTGTACTTGCCGCACAAGCATTCGTAGTCCTTGATCGGTCCGAAGATGCGCGCGCAGAACAGGCCGTCACGCTCGGGCTTGAACGTGCGGTAGTTAATCGTCTCGGGCTTCTTGATCTCGCCATACGACCACGACAGGATGTCGTCGGGCGAGGCGATGGAAATCTTGATCTGATCGAAGGTCGGGAGCGGCGCCTGCGTCTTGAAGATGTTGGTAATCTCGTTCATCAGCTCTCTCCTCGTGAGACCGATGGGGGCATCGGCCTCGAAAATTCCGTAAAGTCTCGCGGCTCGCGCCGCCAATCGCGTCGCGAGAGCCTCGCATCATCAGGGACACGAAGCTCTCGCTATGGACCTGGTTACTCGGCTGCCGGCGGCAACTGCGCCTGGGGCTCTTCCGGCAGTTCTTCGCCCTCCGGACCGGCCTGCACGTCGGAGTTGATCAACTCCACATTGAGTCCGAGAGCGCGCATTTCCTTGACGAGCACGTTGAAGCTCTCTGGTACGCCTGCCTCGAACGCATCGTCGCCACGTACAATGGCCTCGTAGACTTTGGTGCGGCCAGCCACGTCGTCCGATTTGACCGTGAGCATCTCCTGCAGCGTGTAAGCAGCGCCGTATGCTTCGAGAGCCCACACCTCCATTTCGCCGAAGCGCTGACCGCCGAACTGCGCCTTGCCGCCCAGCGGCTGCTGGGTGACGAGCGAGTAGGGGCCGATGGAGCGCGCGTGGATCTTGTCGTCGACAAGATGGTGCAGCTTGAGCACGTACTTGTATCCGACCGTCACCTTGCGATCGAACGGCTCGCCAGTGCGGCCGTCGTAGAGCGTCACCTGACCCGACGAGTCGAAACCTGCCATCTGCAGCATATCGACAATGTCCTTCTCGCGGGCACCGTCAAACACGGGCGTTGCGATCGGCACGCCGGTCTTCAGGTTCTCCGCGAGCGAGGCCAACTCGTCGTCTTCGACCGCCGGCTTGATCTCGTCGCCATAGATCCTCGTCATCTCGTCGCGCAGAGCCTTGCCCTGCCCACTCTCGTGGAACTTCTGAAGCGCTTCGTCGATTGCGCGGCCGAGACCACGGCAGGCCCAACCCATATGCGTTTCCAGGATCTGGCCGACGTTCATGCGCGACGGCACGCCCAGCGGGTTCAGCACGACGTCTACGGGCGTGCCATCCTCAAGGAACGGCATGTCCTCAGACGGCACGATCATCGACACGACGCCCTTGTTGCCGTGACGGCCGGCCATCTTGTCGCCCGGCTGGATCTTGCGCTTCACCGCTACGAAGACCTTGACCATCTTCATGACGCCCGGAGGCAACTCGTCGCCACGCTGCAGCTTGTCGACCTTATCCACGAAGCGGCGCTCGAGGCCCTTCTTGGCCTCTTCGTACTGCTTCTGGATGGCCTCAAGCTCGCCCTGGGCCTTCTCGTTGGCCAGACCGATTTCCCACCATTGGCTGCGCGGAATATCGTCCAGGATCACATCGTCGATCGTGGTACCCTTGCGCGCACCACGCGGTCCCTTGGCGACTTCCTTGCCCATCAGGGCATCCTTGAGACGAGCATAGACGTTGCGGTCGAGGATCTGCAATTCGTCGTCGCGGTCCTTGGCGAGACGCTCGATCTCCTCGCGCTCAATGGCCATGGCGCGCTCGTCTTTTTCGACGCCGTGGCGGTTGAACACGCGCACTTCGACGATGGTGCCCGAGACGCCCGGCGGCAGACGCAGCGAGGTATCGCGCACGTCAGATGCCTTCTCGCCGAAAATGGCGCGCAGCAGCTTCTCTTCTGGCGTCATCGGGCTTTCGCCCTTCGGCGTGATCTTGCCGACGAGAATGTCGCCAGGATGCACTTCCGCGCCGATGTACACGATACCGGCTTCGTCGAGGTTTTTGAGCGCCTCTTCCGAAACGTTGGGAATATCGCGCGTGATTTCCTCGGGCCCGAGCTTGGTGTCGCGAGCCATCACCTCGAACTCCTCGATGTGGATCGAGGTGAACACGTCTTCGGAGACGACGCGCTCGTTCATGAGGATGGAGTCTTCGAAGTTGTAGCCCATCCACGGCATGAACGCGACGAGCACGTTCTTGCCGAGCGCAAGTTCGCCGAACTCCGTCGAGGGTCCGTCCGCAATGATCTCACCGGACTTCACCTGATCGCCCACGTTCACCAGCGGGCGCTGGTTGATGCAGGTGTTCTGGTTGGAGCGCTGGAATTTGCGCAGACGGTAGATATCTACGCCCGGCTTCGACGGGTCGGTCTCTTCGGTTGCACGGATAACGATACGGGTTGCATCGACCTGATCGACGACACCCGTGCGGCGTGCGGCAATAGCAGCGCCGGAGTCGCGTGCAACACGATCTTCCATGCCCGTGCCAACGAGCGGTGCTTCCGCCTTGATGAGCGGAACGGCCTGACGCTGCATGTTGGAGCCCATGAGCGCGCGGTTGGCGTCGTCGTTCTCCAGGAACGGGATCAACGCGGCGGCAACCGAAACGAGCTGTTTGGGCGACACGTCGATATAATCGACCTTGTCGGGCGTCACGAGAAGAACGTCACCCTGGTAGCGGCAGGTGATGAACTCGCCTGTCAACTTGCCCTTGGCGTCGATCTCGGCGTTCGCCTGGGCGACGTGGTGGCGCATTTCCTCCATGGCGGAGAGATACACGACCTCGTCGGTGACCTTGCCGTGCACGACCTTGCGATACGGGCTTTCGATGAAGCCGTACTTGTTGACGCGCGCGAACGTCGCCAGCGAGTTGATAAGGCCGATGTTGGGGCCTTCAGGCGTCTCGATGGGGCAGATGCGGCCGTAGTGGGTCGGATGCACGTCGCGCACTTCAAAGCCCGCGCGCTCGCGCGTCAGACCACCCGGACCAAGGGCCGACAGGCGGCGCTTGTGGGTGATTTCCGACAGCGGATTGGTCTGGTCCATGAACTGCGAGAGCTGCGAAGATCCAAAGAACTCACGCACGGCGGCAGCCGCCGGCTTCGCGTTGATCAAATCCTGCGGCATGACCGTGTCGATGTCGACCGAGCTCATGCGCTCCTTGATGGCGCGCTCCATGCGCAGAAGACCGACGCGATACTGGTTCTCCATCAGCTCGCCCACCGAGCGAACGCGGCGGTTGCCCAGATGGTCGATGTCGTCGATATCGCCCTTGCCATCGCGCAAATCGACAAGGGTCTTGACGACCGCGAGAATGTCTTCCTTGCGCAGCACGCGCATCGTGTCGGGCGCATCGAGTTCGAGGCGCATGTTCATCTTCACGCGGCCAACGGCCGACAGGTCGTAGCGCTCCGAGTCGAAGAACAGGCCGTGGAACAGCGCGGTTGCCGCTTCGATGGTCGGCGGCTCGCCCGGGCGCATGACCCGGTAGATGTCCATCAACGCTTCCTGCGTATTGGCGTTCTTGTCGATGTGCAGCGTGTTGCGGATGAAGGCGCCGATGTTCACGTAATCGATATCGAGAACGTGGAATTCTTTGACCTTCTGCTCCTTAAGCTCGGCCAGAAGGTTTGCATCGAGTTCGTCGCCAGCCTCCGCAAAGATCTTGCCGGTATCCAGATCAACAATGTCTTCGGCGATGAAGCGGCCCGAAAGATCCTCGGCCGAAACCAGGATTTCCTTCAAACCGTTCTCGGCAAGCTCACGCGCCTTGCGCGCGGTGATCTTCTCACCTGAGCGCGCGATGACTTCGCCCGTCTTGGCGTCGGTGACGTCGGACTGGGGCGTGAAGCCACGGAACTTCTCGGCAATGTACGGCATTTTCCAGCCGCGCTTGGATTCCTTGACCGAGATGTGGTTGTAGAAATGCGAAAGGATCTGCTCGTCGTCGAGGCCCAGCGCATACAGCATCGTCGTCACCGGCAGCTTGCGGCGACGGTCGATGCGCACGTATACGATGTCCTTCGCATCGAACTCAAAGTCGAGCCAAGAACCGCGATAGGGAATGATGCGAGCCGCGAACAACAATTTGCCCGAAGAATGGGTTTTGCCGCGGTCGTGGTCGAAGAACACGCCCGGCGAACGGTGCATCTGCGAGACGATCACGCGCTCGGTGCCGTTGATGATGAAGGTGCCGTTCGACGTCATGAGCGGCATGTCGCCCATGTAGACGTCCTGCTCCTTCACGTCCTTGATCGACTTTGAACCCGTCTCCTCGTTCACATCGAACACGATCAGGCGCAGCTTCACCTTCAGCGGCGCGGAGTAGGTCATATCGCGCTGCATGCACTCGTCGACGTCGAACTTCGGCGGCTCAAACTCGTAGCGCACAAACTCCAGCGTCGCCTTGCCGGCGAAGTCGGAGATCGGGAATACGCTTTTGAATACCGACTGCAATCCGAAATCATCAGGACGCCCACCAGGGGGCTCCTTCACCATCAGGAAGTCGTCGTAGGAAGCCTTCTGAACCTCGATGAGGTTCGGCATCTCGGCAACTTCGCCGATAGATCCGAACTGCTTCCTGATACGCTTGCGGCTGGGAAGGGTCTGAGCCATGTCCGCTCCTATGCTCGTGTTGGCGGGCGAATCCCGCAATCAAATCGTGTCGTTCGATGCCGTCGGCCTTATCAGCCTCTTGAAACGGCTCACCGGAGGGTTCTTTTTGGGACTTCCGATCCCAAGAGAACCCTCCGGAAAGACGTTCCTTTTGCCCCGCGAGCAAGATGCGCATCGCGGAGAACACAAGTGAGCGGGTGTCCCGACAAGATGACGGGACACCCAGCCGAATTACTTCAGCTCGACCTTTGCGCCCTGGTCCTCAAGCTGCTTCTTCAGCTTGGCGGCCTCGTCCTTGGAGACGCCTTCCTTCACAGCCTTGTTGCCAGCTTCGACGAGGTCCTTGGCTTCCTTCAGACCCAGGCCCGTGATGGCGCGGACTTCCTTGATGACGTTGATCTTCTTGTCGCCACCAGCGATGAGGAACACGGTGAACTCCGTCTTCTCCTCGACGGGAGCGGCGCCAGCGCCGCCAGCCGCGGGAGCAGCAACGGCAACGGCGGCCGCAGCCGACACGCCCCACTTCTCCTCGAGAGCCTTCGCAAGCTCAGCGGCTTCCAGAACGGTCAGGCTGGAGAGATCATCAACGATCTTTTCAATCTTCGACATAATGTACTTCCTTCGGTTTGAACCAGTTGGTTGAGTGCAGCCAGTGGCTGCCAATCGTGCTTTTCATCGAGGCCCACTTGGAGGCCTCTCCCGAAATCAAGCGGCCTCTTCCTGCGATGCCTTTGCCTGAATGACGCGAGCCAGCTTTGCACCGGGCTCCTTGACCGTGCGGGCGATCTTGGTCGCCGGCGCGTTGAGAAGACCGATAAGCTTTGCGCGCAGTTCATCGAGCGAGGGCAGTTCGGCGAGCGCCTTCACGCCATTTGCGTCGAGGACGTTGGTGCCCATCGAGCCACCAAGAACGATCAGTTTCTCGTTCTTCTTGGCAAACTCGACAGAGACCTTGGCGGCAGTGATCGGGTCCTTCGAGTAGGCCAGGACCGTGGGTCCCGTCAGAAGGTCGGCGATGCCGCTGTAGTCGGTGTCCTTGAGCGCAATCTTGGCGAGCCGGTTCTTGGCCACCTTGACCTTGCCGCCGGCAGCTTTGAGCTGCTGACGGAACTGGGTCATCTGAGCGACCGTGAGACCGGTATAGTGGGAGACAACGACAACGCCCGTGTCCTTGAACACGCCGTTGAGGTTATCGATGAGCTCACGTTTCGCGGCTCTATCCACGTCTCGTCTCCTGCTTGCGGATCTTTCCTCTTGCGAGCCGATCCGCGGGGTTGCACCTTGCCGCTCTCTCCTCTTCGAAGAGGGCGACGGTTGGTCTGTCCTTACTACCGGCAACCTCCGTTAAGAGGCGGCACGGTGCTGACCCAGAAGGTTCAAACCGGATAATCGGGTTGCCCCGGCGATCCAGCCGTCTTCTGTCTCATGCGGGCCCTCGGTCTTGAGAGACTTAGGAGCCTTGCGGAAAGTCCGCCGGGCTCACCCACAATCTCGGACAGTGAACCGGACCGATGCTCGAAGAGCCCCGGCCCGGGGCATTCCAGGTTGCCCTGGAAACTCGTGTCGTGCCTTAGACCACAGGGCCCGAGGCGACGGTCGTCGTGTCGATCTTGAGGCCAGGGCCCATCGTCGAAGACAGCGAGACCTTCTTGACGTATGTGCCCTTGGAGCCCTGCGGCTTGGCCTTGACCACAGCGTCAACGAACGCCTTGATGTTCTCCACCAGCGCCGCTTCCGTGAAGGAAGCCTTGCCGACGCCAGCGTGGATGATGCCGGCCTTCTCGACGCGGAACTCCACCGAGCCACCCTTTGCACCTTTGACGGCGCCCGTGACGTCCATAGTGACCGTACCGACGCGCGGGTTCGGCATCAGACCACGCGGACCCAGCACCTTACCGAGACGGCCGACGAGGCCCATCATGTCCGGCGTCGCGATGCAGCGGTCGAAGTTGATCGTGCCCTTGGAGACGATCTCGACCAGATCTTCCGCACCGACGATGTCTGCTCCGGCAGCCTTCGCCTCATCGGCCTTGGCGCCCTTGGCGAACACAGCGACGCGCGCAGTCCGGCCGGAACCGTTGGGCAGGTTGCACACGCCGCGGACCATCTGGTCGGCGTGCTTGGGATCAACACCCAGGTTCATGGCGATCTCGACCGTTTCATCGAACTTCGCCTTGGCGCGGGATTTGATAATCTTGACGGCCTCATCGACAGGGTAGGACTTGCCCGCGGGCAGACCCTGTTTGACGGCCAGCATGCGCTTGCCACCGGCAAGACGTGTCGCCTTGATCTGCTCGGGCGAAAGCTTTGCTTTGTTATCAGCCATTGTTTTTTACTCCGCCACCGTGAGACCCATCGAGCGCGCGCTGCCCGCAAGGGTCCGCGCGGCGGCTTCGATATCGTCGGTGTTCATGTCCTTCATCTTGACCTTCGCGATGTCGCGAAGCTGCGCCATCGTCACGTTTCCGGCCACAGCGCGACCCGGCTCCTTGGAGCCCGTGCCGCCCTTGCCCGTCGGGCGCAGACCGGCGGCCTTCTTGATGAGATACGTGGCAGGCGGCGTGCGCATCTCGAAGGTGAAGGAACGGTCGGAATAGACCGTGATCTTCACCGGGATGGGCGTGCCCTGCTCGATGTCCTTCGTCTTGGCGTTGAAGGATTTGCAGAACTCCATGATGTTGACGCCGCGCTGGCCAAGCGCGGGACCGATTGGCGGCGAGGGATTCGCTGCGCCTGCCGGCACCTGAAGGTTGATGTAGCCGTCAATTTTCTTCGCCATGGTCTCCCCTAGCTCACTGAAGGACACTCAAAGCGCCTTGGCGAAGGCGCCTCTGGTCCAGGGTTAGCGGTTCAGCGGGCATGGACTTTCAAGAAAGTCCGTTTGCCCTCCCGCACGTCATTGCCGACGATGATTTCATCTCCGGCAATTCCCGGCGAAACCGCCGGTAGCTTCGGTCCGATCACTGCACACGCCATCTGCCTGCGAAAATTCAGACAGACGACTTTTAGCGCGGCAATCAGCTTGCAATCTTCTCCACTTGGCCGAACTCGAGTTCGACCGGCGTTGGCCGTCCGAAAATCGACACGGCCACCTTGAGGCGCGAACGCTCCTCGTCCACCTCTTCGACAACGCCCGTAAACGAAGCGAACGGGCCGTCGGCAACCTTGACGTTCTCGCCGACCTCGAAAGTGATCGTGGGCTTGGGACGCTCCACACCCTCTTTCACCTGATTGAGGATGCGCATTGCTTCATCCTCGGAAATCGGCATCGGCTTATTGTCGGCGCCAAGAAAGCCCGTGACCTTCGGTGTATTCTTGATCATGACGAACGCAGCGTCCGTCATCTTCATCTTAACCAGCACATAGCCGGGCAGAAATTTGCGCTCGGCCTGGATCTTGCGACCACGCTTGACTTCCACTACCTCCTCGGTCGGCACGACAATCTCTTCGAACAAATGCTCAAGATTACCCGCCTTCGCGCGCTCGCGGATGGCGTCCGCCACCTTGCGCTCGAAGTTCGTATAGGCGTGGACGATATACCAGCGCGTGCCAGGCACCGTCGTTTTGTCTTCGCGTTGCTGCGCGAGCGTCATCTTTACTTGCCCTCTCGCCTGCTAGTCACTAGGCGCCCAAGCCTAAGACGAGGCGCACAATCCAACTCAAAGCCTGATCGACTACCAAAAAGAATATAGAGGCGAGCGCGACCATGATGAGAACCATCACAGTCGTGATCCAAACCTCTTTGCGCGTCGGCCAGGTGACTTTGGCAGTTTCTTGCCTGACTTCCTGAATAAACGCGATCGGGTTCAACTTCGCCATTAAACTGCAATCCTGATAGGGCATGCGACAACTCGCCGCAACCTGCCTCGGACGTTTCCGGGGCCGGCGCCGCGAGTCAGACCGGGAGCAATGGCAGGGGCGGAGGGTCTCGAACCCCCGACCTTCGGTTTTGGAGACCGACGCTCTACCAATTGAGCTACACCCCTAGAAAGCCCCACAATTGCGGTGCTTACATTGGGCCGAATTGTTCCAAGGCCCGTCTCCTTAGACTATGTTTAAGCGTTTGTCACCCACTGCATTAGGTATTTTGCTGCGCCGCCATGCTGACGCCAAAATCGGCCCCTGGTCCGCACATTTTGTGGCAAAAAACCCGACACAAGCCTTTGAAATATATAAAATGGTTCGCGGCATGAGAAAGTCAATGGTTGCGCTCACCCTTACGAGCTGCCTCTGTCTGGTCTGGCCAGCGTTGGGCGCTCCCGAGACCGCGCTGGATACGCAAAAGACCGCGCCTGCCGCCACCACGCGGATTTTGCCATCGGATACCGCCTCGGGCCCGCGCGCACCCGACAACGGCTGCCCCTTACGCGCCAGCCCAACGGAGGCAGGCTCCGACAATGCGATCCCCTTTTTCGACCTGATCGCTGACGCGGTAGCCGAGTACAGCGTGCGGGTGACCATCGCCGACACCGATCCAAGAACCGCCCTCGCAGACGCTCTCAAGGGCGTAGATGAGCAGACCCGCACCCTTGCGACCCTCTACACACTCTGGGATGGGCTCGGACGCGATGGCCTGCATTCATTCTTTTTCATGCGCGTCGGCGGGCTTGCGCCCCAAGCGCGCTCGGCGCTGAAGGAGGCTGGCCTTCACAAAGACTACGACACCTTCGGCACAGCAATGGCCCTGTTCGGCGAAGACTACCCCTTCGACGAGAAAGCCCGAGAGAAGTTCTTCGGCTATGCGCACGGCCAGGGCGAGTACAACGACTTCGACCGCCGACTTCTGGATCTGGCCAATCAATTCCCTTCACGGACCGAGTTTGCCCAAGAGCTCGAAGGCTACGTCACTAGGCGCGACGAACTCTGGCATCGCATCGAGGCGCGCCGAAAAGCCATCGGCGCTCAGCGGCGCTTCGGCATACTGATCGATAATCTCTGGCGCAAAATCCCATCCGGCTCCGATGACGAGGACGTTCCCCAACGGCTGGCGAAGCTCAGCTTCCCAGAACAGACTCTCATCGCCCTGGATGCCTTCAGTTCAGAATTCGAAAACGGTGGAATTCACCAATTCTTCTTCAATTCAACGGGGGCGTTCGCGCCGGAAGTACTGGCGGGACTGCGCGCGCTCAACCTGACGCAACAAGCGCAGCTCTTCGAGCGCGCCATGAAAACCTTTCCCTCACCCTATCCGCGCGACCGGGACAAGCGCGCCGCTTCCTATCTTGGTCATCGCGACCTGGAAGGATTTGAATCGGAACTCGCCGAATTGACCGACGAGTTCTATGCCGCGGATACGGCGCAGACCAACAGCAAGCCGCACTCGGCAACCAATGCAACAGGATTGCGGTCGGCCATCCTGCGCTATGCGGAAGCGCACAAACTTTTGCCCTGCTAGCCCAAGGGAATCCGCGGCGCCTTCAAGCCGCGAAGGCGGGCATCAGCGGACCGGCTCAATAATGACCGCAGAACCGTAGGCAAGCACCTCCGTCACGGCCGCTGCGATCTCATTGGCGTCGTAGCGCATGGCGAGAACCGCGTTGGCGCCCATCTCCTGCGCGTTCTTCACCAACAGATCGAATGCCTCCTGACGGGTCTGCTCGGCGAGCTTGGTATAAACGGTGATGTTGCCGCCAAAGAAAATCTGAATGGCCGCGCCCAGGTTGCCTACGACGGAGCGGGAGCGCACCGTAAGACCCTTGACCATGCCGAGATGGCGCACGACGCGATATCCCTCGATTTCGTTCGTTGTGACGACGATCATAGTGCCTCCTGAGATCGCTCAGCCTACCGGGTGGCGACACTAGCGTGTTGTCTGACGAAACGCGAGGAGCGACGCCATCGACGGCATTGCAAACTGGGGACCAAGGCGATGCACTTCGAGCCGGCTATGCCTGCGTTGGCGTGAAAGCAAGAGAACGCCACCAACGGGCCTGCTTTTTTTCAACACGCGAAACGCTGCAAGCCAACGCAGGCCAAATCCGATCCGTCCAATGGAGCTCGGCCACCACCGCAAGGCTGCAGCCGTCGCTCAAGCAAAGCGGGACGCGCACTGACACGTGTCGAGACAATTTATGGAAGCAATGGAGCGGGTGATGGGAATCGAACCCACGTATTCAGCTTGGAAGGCTGCTGCTCTACCATTGAGCTACACCCGCGCACGGACCGACTAACCTCAATAATTAAGCAGCTTGGCGACAATAAGAAACCTCGCGCCCCCTGCCATCCGGCCCCGTGGAGCCGCTTGATAGACGCTTCGGAGCACAATGTGAAGCCCGTAAGTGCCGCGTCGGTGGAAAATTGGCTTTAGTCGCTCGCAAGGGTACTTACTGGCCGAAAAGCAAGTTCAGATGGTCGTTTTACGAGTTGGCACCTTGCCCGACCCCCTCAGTAAATCCGCTGCTCTGAAATTCCTGCCATAGCCAAACTGTCTATTCTTCATCTTCAGAATTTGCTGTTCCAAAAGCCGCCACGACACCTCCGTTAGCAGCAATGAAAGTGCGATCTTTGCGCTACTGACCGCTGCATAGTTTGCCAGATTGCCCTCCACGCGTAGCGGTTCGAGCGCCGCAAAAATTGGATAATGATAGAGGTACAGTCCATAAGATCGTGTTCCGATGTATCGCATTTGCGGCGAGGCCAAAAAACGTTGCGTGTTACTGGCGCAGCTTTGGACGAAAACGATGAACGTGACTGCCAGCAAGGCAAAACCACTGAATGCCAGTGGCAATGTCTTCATCATGTTGTCGGATACGAGAATCAGAGCCGCCAACAGTGCCAACCACGCAACAAGCGTGACTCTCGCAGCCGACCTCTGTCCTATCGACAAAACTGACGAACGCAGTTCCGGCATGCAGAGTCCGGCCAGGCATCCAATCATAAGCGAGTCCATTCGTGCGGGCGTCGCTGTATAGATGCGATCAAGATCGACACCAGCAGTAAGCATCGAATATCTGACCGCAATCGCCAGAAAGACGATGCAACAAGCGAACGCTGCTAATGCCCTGCGTGACCTTGCAAAGAGAACGATGAATGTAGTCGGCCATAGAATATAGAACTGCTCTTCAAGCGCGAGCGACCACGTGTGCCCTACACTGCCAGCCTTTTCAGCATCGAGAAAGTTGGCATAGAACAGCAGAGATGCGACCGCCGCATGCCACCTACCTGCTTCATTGGATGGCCAAAACATTAGCGCAAGCACGAGACACACGGCCAGGGGAGGCAATATTCGACACGCCCTACGCATATAGAACTTGAACAGATCGACTTTACCGGTCGATTGGTATTCTCTCACCAGCAATTCAGTGATCAAAAACCCGCTAAGCACAAAGAATATGTCAACCCCAAGAAAGCCGCCGCTTAAGCGGCCGTAGGTGAGGTGAAAAAGGACAATAAAAATGACGGAAACGGCCCTCAGTCCATCCAGCTCGGCAACGCGTCCCATTTTGGCGCTGATGTCCTGCTTATCGGGCAACAAGTTTGATCTCCAATCAGCCCGCTTACGCGCCGCCGGCCGCGTGGTCGTAGATGTCATCCTCCTGAGCGCTGTGGATGCGCACCAGCGATTCAATAGCCTCGATTACCCGTTGCGCGTCCCGGATCAGATAATGGTCGGCGTCATCCGGCGACAGGGAATGCGATAGCCGTCCCAACATTCTGGCCAGATGCAGGATTTCGCGATGAGCGCGGCTCATGGCAGCCAAGCCCGAGCCATCATGCAGTATTTTTTCAAGCCGCGGATAGACCAGCGCCTCATCCTCTCGTTCGTGCGTGACGATCGTGTCGCCCACGATCTTGTTTGCTTCAAGGATTAGAGCGATCGCGACAGCCCCCATCGCCTCATCGAGCGCGTCCGCGATCTCGCGCAGCCGGTCGAGCGCACGCGTGATTTCAGCATGACCCTGATGCAGGGCACGGCTCGCGGCGGGTTGCAACACAGGATGCTTGGATTCCCGGCGCGGCACGAGCGCCCGAAGAGCGTTGAGAATGACCGCGACATCGATGCCTTCTTGCGTCAAAGCGCCGGCCACTGGCGTCAGGTAGCCAAGCGCGGCCGCAACCATCGCAACTGCAGAGAGCGTCATGCCTGCCACGATGCTTTGCACGGCGATTGCGCGCGCTCGTTTGGCGATAGACACCGCATCGGAAACCCTATCGAGCGCATCCACTAGAACAACGACGTCGGCAGCTTCAGACGAGGCGCTGGCGCCGCGTGCACCCATCGCGATGCCGACATCGGCCGCGGCCAGGGCTGGCGCATCGTTGATGCCATCGCCGACCATGATCGTTGGATGCTGGCGCTGCTCCATGGCAACGGCCTCCACCTTCTCGGCGGGAACACGGTTGGCCAAAACTGCATCGAGGTCGAGTGCCGCGGCGATGGTCTCGGCAGATTCCGCCCGATCGCCCGTGACCATCACGATGCGCTTCACGCCACTCGCACGCAGTCCTTGCACGGCGCGCGGCGTGTCACGGCGTAATTCATCAGCCAACAGGATCGCGCCGATAGTATCGCCGTCGCGCGCAACGAATACGCTCAAGGCGGAGCGCCAAGAGGCTCGGCGAAGAGCGCGCGCGGCCCATCCCATGGGGTGCATGGCCCCGGTGACTAGTTCGTAGGAACCGGCTTTGATTTTCTCAACACCGACCATTCCTTCCAGTCCCGATCCGCGGGTTTCGCGAACGTCGTGAGGCTGCACCAGCGCGATTCCGCGTGCGCGTGCGGCTTCCACGATTGCATCCGCCACGACGTGCTGTGACGCCTGCTCAAGGGAAGCCGCAAGGCGCAGCACATTTCCGGCATCCTCGCCGGGAGCTGCCTCGACAGCGACAAGGCGCGCGCCTCCAACCGTGAGCGTGCCGGTCTTATCAAACATCACCGTGTGGACCCGCGCCAAGGCTTCCAGTGCGGCACCGCCCTTGATCAGAATGCCGCGGCGCGCTGCCCGCGATACACCTGCAATGAATGCTACTGGCGCCGCGAGGATCAAGGGGCACGGCGTCGAGGCCACCAGAACCGCAAGCGCGCGCACCGGGTCGCCACTCCACATCCATGCCGCGCCCGCCAGCAACAGCGTGGCAGGCAGAAGCAACAATGCATACTTGTCCGCGATGCGAATGAAGGGCGCCTTCGCCGTTTGCGCGGCGGTGACAAGACGGACAATGCCGGCGTATGTGCTCTCACTGGCCGTCGCAGTGGCACGCATCTGGAACGTCTCACCGACATTGATCGTGCCGGAGCGCACCGCCTCACCTCGCGCTCGCGTTACGGGGATGGGTTCGCCTGTCAGAGCGGATTCATCGATGACCGCTCCTTCGTCCACAACGACACCATCTACGCCGATGACCTCGCCCGCCCGCACCAAAAGAATTTCGCCGGGCGCGACCGCCTCGATGCCGACATCTTCGACGGTCCCGTCAACGACCCGGTGTGCAAGGCGCGGTGCGCGGTCTACCAGCGATTTGAGGTCACGTTCTGCGCGAGCAACCGCAAAATCCTCAAGAAGATTGCCACCCGCATACATGACCGCAACAACGACAGCGGCAAGGTTCTCGCCAAGAACGAGGGCCGCCGTCATCGACACGAACGCGACGGCGTCGACACCCATCCGACCGGCGAGCAAATCGCGCACCATCGAGATAAAAAGACCGATGACGACCGGAATTGTGCCAGCCGCCCAGCAGGCCTGGGCCAACCGCGGGGCACCCGCAACCCACGCTAGCGCGCCCGACGTCAGACCGGCCAACGCGATGAAGACCAATGCGCGGCGTTGAAATCGCTCCGAGGTGAAATCCGGCACTGCCCCGCCCCCTGACTGGCCTTCGGTTTGTCTCCTGAGCGATGCTTAAGAGGTGAAGACGGCGCGTGCAATAACCTCCCGAACCGAATGCCTGGTGGGCAGACATTCCAGCGGCGTCAACTTGTGGCAGCGGGCGGAGCGGTATCGCCTTCGCCTCGCGCATTGCGCCGGCCGAACCAGTTACCTTCGCGCAGGTGTTGGAAGGTCACGTACAGCATCGGAATGATAAGAATACCAGCAAACGAGGCGGCCAACATTCCGAAGATCACGGGCAGCCCCACGGCATACATACTATCGGCACCTGGACCATGCGCGATGATGAGCGGCACTAGCCCAGCGATAAACGCGATGCTTGTCATCATGACGGGTCGGAAGCGTTGATGGGACGCATGGATCGCAGCATGCACGATGTCATTGCCCTCCTCGCGTAGCTGCACAGCAACTTCGACGATAAGAATCGCATTCTTGGCCGCGAGCGCGATAAGCATAACAGTGCCGATCTGAGCGTATAGATCGAAGTTCGCGCCCATCACCCAAACACCGAAAATAGCGCCGAGGATCGCAGCGGAAACCGACAGGAGAACAGGAATAGGAATGTTCCAGCTCTCATAAAGCGCGACCAGGAAGAGATAGGCGAACAGCAAGCCAAACCCCAAGACGATCCCGGTTTGCCCCGCGGCGGCCTTGGTCTCCAAAGCCTGGCCGGTCCATTCATAACCATATCCGTTGGGCAGCGTCGTGCGCGCCAATTCTTCCATGGCCTGAATGGCGTCACCGTCACCGTGCCCTGGCGCAGCGTTTCCGGTTATCGAAATTGCGCGATAGTTGTTGTAGCGCGTGATGGCGCGCGGCGAGGCTTCCAAATCTGCAAGCACCAGCGACGACAGCGGCACCATTTCACCTGAAGCATTCTTCACCTTGAGATCATAGATCTGAGAAATGGATTTACGATAATCCTGCTCGGCCTGAACCATGACCTGCCAGGTGCGCCCAAAACTATTGAAGTCGTTGATGTAGTAGCTGCCGAGCGACGACTGCAGTACCGAAAACAGATCTGATAGATTGACACCCAGCACGGCAACCTTGTCGCGATCGATTGTCAGACGAATCTGGGGAGTTGACGCATCGAAGGTCGTGAACACACCAGTGAGTTCCGGGCGCTGGCTTGCAGCCAAAATCAGCCCGCGCGCCACCGCCGCCATTTCGGACAGTTCCTGGCCCTGCAACGCTTCGAGCATGAACTCAAAGCCACCCGTCGTCCCCATGCCCGGAATAGAAGGCGGATTGAGCGTGAAGAACATGCCATCTGGAATGACCGCAAGGGCGCGCGTCAGCCTCGGTGCAACAACCGTCGAATGGGCATTCGGCGAAGTGCGCAAATCGTAGTCTTTCAGACGCGAAAACATCACGCCCGAGTTCGACGCACTGCCGCCGCCCAAGAGATCGAAGCCAGCGATAGAAACGACATTGCCGACCGTCGGCTCCTTGCGCAGGATGGCTTCCGCCTTCAGCATCGCTTCCTGGGTACGATTTAACGATGCACCGGCCGGCAAGGTTACAACCGTTATCAAGTAGCCCTGATCCTCGGCCGGCAGAAACCCTGCGGGTGTCGCCGACATCAAAAACCTTGTAGCCAAGCCAAGCGCGAAAACGACTGCGAGCGACACAGCGGCAACGCGAACCAAGCGCGTGACGACCGATGCAAAGCCGTTTCCGGTAGCGTTGATCGCACCCGTGATTGTCTTCATGATGCCTTTGGGGTGACCCGGCTTCAGAAAAACCGCACACAAGGCTGGCGCTAGCGTCAGGGCCACGATGGCGGAGATGACCATCGCGGCGGAAATGGTGATGGCGAACTGACGGAATAGTACGCCGCTGCTGCCTGGAAGAAATGCAACCGGCACGAACACCGACAACAAGACCAGCGTAATAGCGATAATTGCGCCAGTAATTTCACTCATCGCCTTATGTGTGGCCTCGGGAACAGTCAGCTCCGGGTGCTCTTCCAGGATGCGCTCGACATTCTCCACGACCACGATGGCGTCGTCGACGACCAAGCCGATGACGAGCACCATTGCCAGAAGCGAGATCATGTTGGCCGAGAAGCCGACCGCGAGCAGGATCGCAAATGTTCCAATCACTGAGACAGGCACAGCCAGCAATGGAATGAGCGTCGCGCGCCACCGCCCGAGAAACACAAACACGACAAGGGCCACGAGGGCAAACGCCTCGCCAAGCGTGTGAACGACCTTGTCGATCATCTGCCCCACGAAATCGGCCGTGTTGTAGATGTAAGAATATGTAATGCCTTCAGGAAAGCGAGGCCTCAAATCTTCGAGGCGCTTGGAAACCGCGTTTGCGACTTCAACCGCATTGGCGCCAGGCGAGAGATAGACGCCCAAAGGGCTCGAGGGCTTACCATCGAATGTGCTGATGGAATCGTACGTTTTGCCGCCCAGTTCCACGCGCGCCACGTCCTTGACGCGCACAACCGACCCGTCAAGTTCACCACGCACGATGATGTTGCCGAATTCGTCGGGATCCGTCAGCCGACCCTTTGTCGTGATTGTCAGCTGGAGCCGCTGATCCTCCGACAATGGCGCCGCACCGATGCGCCCGGCAGCAGCCTGCGTGTTCTGGGAGGCAACGGCAGCGATAACATCCTGGGAAGTCAGATTGAGACTTGCGAGCTTCTCGGGATCGATCCAGATGCGCATCGCATAGTCGCGTGCACCGAAGTTCACCACATCGCCGACTCCGGGGACACGTTTCAACTCATC
Source organism: Hyphomicrobiaceae bacterium (assembly GCA_041397645.1). NCBI lineage: Bacteria > Pseudomonadati > Pseudomonadota > Alphaproteobacteria > Hyphomicrobiales > Hyphomicrobiaceae > Hyphomicrobiaceae bacterium. The sequence continues at coordinate 2,156,961 of JAWKWE010000004.1, forward strand.
GACAATGTTGATCGTCACGAAGTTCGAGATGAAGAGCTGATCGTGCTCGGGCTTGGACGAGTGGAATGTAAAGACCTGCAAGAGGCTGGTTGAAACCTTCTTGATCGAAAGCCCGCTACGGCGAACATCCTCTGGCAGCTTGGCTTCCGCCTGTTTGGTGTTGTTCTGAACGTTCACCGTTGCGATGTCGGGATTGGCGGCCAGCGAGAAGCTGACGCTCAGCGTATAGCTGCCATCGTTCGACGAGGTCGATTTCATGTAGCGCATGTCGCTGACGCCATTGACGACGCTTTCCAGCGGCTGAGCGACACTTTCCTCGACCGTGCGGGCATCGGCTCCGGAATAACTTGCAGCCACCTGCACAGTCGGCGGCGCAATATCGGGATACTGCGCGACAGGGATGGACAGAATAGAGATGAGGCCGGCAATCGTGATGACCAAGGCGATGACGATCGCCATTCTCGGCCTCTTGATAAAGATATCCGAGATCATCGCGTTGGCCTCGATCCTGATAGAGTGAAAAATTACTGCACGCGAGCGCGCGCAGGGTTGGAGCCGTTAATCCGATTGGGCGACCGCAATGACTTTCTGGCCAGGTCGCGCCTTCTGATGCGCGCTGACCACCACCCGGTCGCCGACCTTGAGGCCAGCCTCTACGACAATTGTCGTCCCTCTTTGCTTGCCGAGTGTCAGCCGCGCTACCCCGACCTCGCCATCTGGCGCAACCGTAAGCGCGTAGCTTCCTTGCTGATCGAGCAGCAAGGCTGACTGCGGCATCACAATTTTCTTCTCAGGCTGCTTGCTGACTACGTTGGCCTGAACGACCTGTTGGTCGATAAGCAAGCCGTTCGGATTTGCAAACTTCGATCGCACGGCCACTGAATCAGTTGAAGAGGAGGCGGTCACGTCGGAAAATTCAATCGCTCCTTTTTCTGGATAGATCGATCCATCCGCCAAGGTCAGCTGCACGAAATACTGCGATTTGTCCTTGTCCTGCCGACGCACCTCCAACCGAACGGCCTGCGGGAGAGGAAATGTCACGTAGACAGGATCTTCGCGCACCAGCGTGACAAGCGACTGACTGGACGTGTTGACGTATTCGCCCGTCGAATACGTGGCCCGCCCAACTCTTCCATCAAAGGGCGCGACAATCTTCGTGTAGCCCAGCTGCAGTTTGGCGTTTTCCAGATCCTGTTCGCGCGCTTTCGCAGTGGCAACGGCCTGCTTGAGATTTGCATTGGCCTGATCGAGCTGTTGCTTAGAGATCGCGTTAGAGTTTCGTGCTGCCAGATCGTTCTGGCGATCGAGTATGATCTGCGCGAGATCGCGAGCGGCTTCCGCGCTGGCAAGATTAGCCTCTCCCAACGCAACGTTCAATTTGTAGGTAGCTGGATCTATCTCAAATAGTACGTCGTCTTTCTTGACGCGCGAACCCTCCGCGAAAAGACGAGGGAGCAAAAAACCCTCCACGCGAGCGCGCAGGCTCACCTTCTCCATCGCCTCGACCCGCCCCGTGAAGGAGCGCGACGACGCGACGTCAACTTCCTTGATCGTTTCAACGAGAACGGAAGGCTGCGGAGGCGCTGCTGCGGCGGCAGGCTTGTCTTCAGCCAGTGCGCTCCAAGTTGATGTCGCCAGCGCCAACGAGACGAGAAGTATTCGCCTTACCATCATAGGACCGCGTTCCCTATTCAATCCGCCAGGACTGACAATAGAGGCTCTACGGAAATGCGGCAACTTGCCCAAGTACCCTGAAGCAAAGGATCGTTGTCACAAAAGGCTTATGAGCGATGATTTCAGGAATTCAGGTGGAAGGACGTTTTTGGGCGCAGGGCAGGCTTGGCGGCGGCGCGCAAATAAATTGGTGGAGGGGGCTGGATTCGAACCAGCGTAGGCGAAGCCAACGGATTTACAGTCCGTCCCCTTTAGCCACTCGGGCACCCCTCCATGACCAACAAGCGTTAGAACTGTGAGCGATAACGCCCAGCGCGTCCAAACGAAAGCGACCCCGCCGGAGAAAAGGCAGGGCCTCAATGCCTGCCTTATGTTCGCGGGGGGCTTTCCTGTCAATCGGAAAAGCGTCATGGTCCGCCTCCGATTTCTCCCGCGCGTGGGCATTCCACCGCTTTTCGACCGACGCGCGCCAACCTCAAGGCCTGAATGTGAGCAAAGACAGACCCCGCCCCCCACAGCGGCCCTGGACCCGTAAATCCGGCGCGCCGAGCCGGTCAGGCCACCAGGGCGCAGGCGGAACACGCCATGCGCGACCTCACGCCTCGCGCCGGGACAGCGACCGTAGCGAAGACGGCCCCTTGCGTCTCTTCGGACTGCACGCCGTCGAAGCGGCGCTCAAGAACCCGTCGCGAAAGGTCCTCCGCCTCGTGTTGACTGAAAATGCCGAGCGGCGCCTTGTCGAAGCTGTTGGCGTGCTGAACCACCCCATCGAGCGGGCCACCCCGCGCGATCTCGATCGCATTCTGGGGGCAGATACCGTTCATCAGGGGGCGATGCTGGAAACCGAGCCCCTGCCTGAACCTGAATTTGCGGATCTTGTCGCGCAAGCCAGCGGTCGCCCGCTCATCGTTCTCGATCAAGTCACCGACCCCCACAACGTCGGTGCTATTTTACGCTCCGCGGCGGCGTTCGGGGCAGCAGGCTTGGTGATGACGCGCCGGCACAGCCCTCCCCTTAACGGCGTATTGGCAAAGTCGGCATCCGGCGCACTGGAACTAATTCCCGTCGCACTGGTACAGAACCTGTCGCGTGCTCTTGAAGAGCTCAAGGAGGTTGGCTTCCTTGTCGTCGGTCTCGACGGCGAAGCTCAAGACGCCATCGAAGAGCTGGACTGGTCGCGCCCAACCGCTTTGGTCATGGGGGCGGAGGGCAAGGGGCTGCGCGAGTTGACAGGCAAGACCTGCGATCAGCTTGCCCGCATCACGACCGACGGTCCACTGGCAAGCCTCAACGTGTCGAATGCGGCTGCGGTGGCGCTGCATGCCGCCCTGGTAGCCCGCGCAAAGGCCAAGAGCTGATCAACCACCGTCGGTTGATCATAGCTGTCCTGGCAAACAAAAATGCGGCCCCGGACCCGGACCGCATGTAATGCTCGTTCTCGAAAATTGCGCCTCAGCACCCCGCAGCAATCGTACCGAGGCTGCACGTCGAGTTTGCGATCAATCGCAGATCAAAGGTCGTTCGCAGATATAGCGTCCGCCGCGGCAAACTTCGTCGCCCCAGCTGTTCTCAAAGCAGCGCCGCCCCGTCCAATGACATTCACGGTGCCCGTAATAGCACCGGTCGTCATAACGCGAGTAGTACCGTTCGTCGGCGTGAGCCCGCGCGGCGCCGAGAACGCCTAAACCAATGATGCCGGCGGCAACGCCGAGTGCGACACCACTTCCATTCCGGGCTTCCGCTTGCGGTGCTGCGGACGCCATGAAACCGAACGCCATTACGAGCGCCATGAAGGCGTGCTGGAATTTCCTGACCATAAGATTTGCTCCGGTCTGCTTTCCGAGTGCGGCCACAAATGGGACCGTCACGATGCAGGCTCGCGAGGATCCCCTAAGGAATCATCCTCGCTCAAGCCTGACCGTGACGCTCACCACATGAATGTGACCTGAACGCGGAAGAGACGCGGCAGCAAAGTGTCTGCGTCACTTACCAGTTGCCACGGCGATGGCCACCGTAATGACGGCGATGCCACTCGACGTGATGATAACCAGGCTTCGTCGAACCCCAGGCGCGGTAATACTTCGGCAGACGAAAATGCGCGCGGTCGATGTAAGGACGGCGCCAATATCCGGAGTTGTAGTACGGGTAGTAGCCGCGCGGAACATAACGGTAAGCGTAAGGATCGCTCACGCTGTCGCGCAGATACACATGATGATAGCGCGGATAATAGACCCAATGCCGGACCGTGCGGCTCCGGTCCCAGCCCGCCGGCTGATCAGGGCGATCTAAATGAAAGGCAGCTGCGGGGCTCGCGGCTGCAAAGCTGACGGTCGCCGCTGCGATGACGGCCGTCAAAAAGCCTTTGAAACGCATTACTCGGTACTCCTCGACACACTCGTGCGATAAACACTGCGCTAATCATTACCGGAGATTAGCTAAGGCACCGTTACATTGCATCTCTCAAGCGAGGAAATTTACACGAAACCGCCGCTCTGAGCCGGAGACACACTGTTGGCAACAGCGTAAATCCTGCAAAAGCGTTAACAACCGCGGCTTTGCTCCGAGCGGAAATCTAGTAGGCGTTGCGGAAAGTCTTACGCGAAATCACTGTCAGCACGATGATGTAGACGTCGAACAGCAGCGACCAGTTGTCGATGTAGTAGAGGTCGTGCTCGACCCGCTGATGCATACTGTCATCGGTGTCGGTGGCGCCGCGGAATCCGTTAACTTGTGCCCAGCCGGTGATCCCCGGCTTTACGTTCAGACGGCGCGGGTATTTCTCAATCCGTTTCTCAAAGAAGCGGTCGTGGGCGACCGCGTGGGGGCGCGGTCCGACCAACGCCATATCTCCCGCGATCACGTTCAGCAGTTGCGGCAGTTCATCGATCGAGAATCTGCGCAGCACGCGACCCACGCGGGTTACTCTTTTGTCGCCCTGCTTGGCTTGCTGGATGACGTCTCCATCGTCAAGCGTCGACATGGTGCGGAATTTCCACATTCGGAATTCGCCCAGATTATAGCCCCGTCGCCGCTGCCGGAAGAACACTGGGCCCGGACTGTCGATCTTGATCGCAAGAGCGACCAACCCCAGAAACGGCAGGAGCAGTACAAGCGCAGTCAATGCAAACACGACGTCGAACGTCCGCTTGCTTGCAGCCTGCAATGGTCCAATGGGCTCGCGGGTCAACGACAAAGTCGTCTTGCGGCCAAACCGGGATATGCGTGCATGTTTGAACTGCCCGACCAAACCGTCAGTGCCCAGGTGCACGACAATCGGCAAAATAGAGAAGGCGGCGACAGCCTTCTCCGTGAAAGCGCCATTGCATCCGCTGGAAATGATCACGTCCTGAACGTTATCCAGGCGCGCGGTTCGAACGGCATCCTCAAGCTGCATGGTCCAATCGTGGCCCTCGACCGTATCGCCGACGACGACAAGACGAGCCACAATGACTGCACCCGCCGCGCCATCAGCAATCTCGCGCTCCATGAACGCCAGGCTCTCGGACGTACCGACCAGCATGAGACGTCGCGGTAGAATGACGCCACATTCGATGAGCGTTGCGATCGAGCGATGGAGAAAGGCGTTGAGAGCGATCAGCGTCACCAACCCAACGCTGTAAAAGATGATGAGCCAGGCGCGCGAGAAGATCGCGGTCGTCTTCGTGAGAAAGCCTATCAGCGCCAGAGCGGCGAAAGCCAGGTTCCACACCAAAAGCAGACGTCCATTGCTGCGGCGGCCTTCCAGGAGTGCTTCAACTCCGTATTCGTTCTGAACCAGAAATGTCAGGCCGTATGCTAAGCCTGCGAGCAAGCCAATACCGGCGTACTTGCCGATATCGCCTGTCATCTCGTAGACGAATAAATGGTAGCCGATCCCCGTCGACACAGCGACGAGTACGATCATCGTCAGTTCTAGGAGAAACACGCCACCTGCAAATGATGCTCGGGATAGCCCGAACCTGTTGTGACGATGAAGAACAGGCCGAGATCCAGCCTCAATAGCGCGACCGAGCACTCACTACCACCGCAATTCCAATTGCCAGAGGAGGGAACTCCGGCACCCGCAATATCCCTCTTCGTCAAGCTGTATATCAAGACTGCGTTCGGATCTCCTGCCATTTGATATATATGTTTAAATGCCACGGAAACAATTTGGTCTCAAATCAGATGTTCAGTTTTCGAACAACCGAAGGCATAGCTCTTGCACAATACCGGTTGCCTCAATCCGGCCTGCTGCCGTGTTGACGGTAAACAGGATGCGGCGTGCCGCTCCTGTACGTCCGACTGTGTCTTTGCGTAACGACGAGTTCAGAATGGTACAAATAGTTCCGCGACTGGGGTCAGCTTACTTGCCGCACGTGCTGCGCAACTCCACACGACCTGTCGCATCTCAGCTGCCATCGTCAACGGCCTCCGACGCTACGACAGACATTGACGGGCTGTTCCGAATCCTCAAGCGCAACATATGGAGGATTTTGCTGGCAACTTTGGCGGGCATCACTCTTTCGCTTGCTTATCTGGCTGTCGCGAAGCCGTTGTACACGGCGACGGCCTCTATCTTTGTCGATCCGCGCGCGCGCAAGGTTGTTTCCGAAGAGATCGTGCAAGGTGGCGTGGCTTCCGATCTTGCCCTCGTCGAGAGCCAAGTTTCAATTCTCACGTCGGACGCTGTTCTCCGGCGTGTGGTCAAAAATCTTCAGCTCGACCAGGATGAAGAATACGCACCCAAAGCCCGGCACGGTCTGTTGTCGCGCATCAAAGCGCTGATCGTCCCGAAAACACCGATCGCAGACCTCGATCCAACCGTGCAGGCCATCAATACGCTGGCCGATAGCATCAAGGTCAAACGCGCACAAAAAACCTACGTAGTTGACGTTGATGTGACAGCGTCCTCGCCTGTGAAAGCCCAGCGCGTCGCACAAGCTGTCGTCGACGCATATTTGGCGGACCAAACCGCAGCCAAGACCGGGGAAGCCAGGCGCGCCAATGCCCTCATCGACGCGCGTCTCGGCGAACTGCGCCAACAGGTACTCGATGCAGAGACCCGTGCCGATCAATTCAAACGAGATAATCGGATTCTAACGTCTGAAGGCGGGATCGTCACGGAACAGCAGCTGACCAAGCTGAATGGCGAACTCATTACGTCCCGCGCAGTTACCGCCGAGAGCAAGGCCCGGAACGAACAAATCGTCTCGGCTCTCAACTCCGGCGCCGGAGCTGAAACTCTGCCGGACGCCGTGCGATCTGGCCTGATCCAAAAGCTGCGCGAGCAATATTCTCAAGTCGCCCGTAGAGAAGCCGCCCTAGCCTCCCAACTTCAGCCGCGCCACCCGGTGCTTGTAGAGGTTCGCTCGCAACTCGCCGAAGTGAAGGCTCAAATCAAGGCTGAGCTGAAGCGCGTGGCGACCGCCGCGCAAGCCGATTACCAGATTGCCGAAAATCGTGAACGCGAACTAGCCGCCCAACTTGAGCGCGCAGAGGAGGAAGTTCGCCGCACCAACACCGCACAGATCAAGTTGCGCGAACTGGAGCAGGAGGTAACCGCAAGCCGTGAGCTGCTCAGGCTCTTCCTGGCGCGCGCCAAGGAAACCCAGGAGCAGCAGAACGTATCGACACCTGATGCGCGCATCATCACCCCGCCATCCGTCCCCGCAAAGCCGTCAAAGCCGCTGACGTATCTGATTTTGGCGTTGGGCCTCGTCGGAGGTTTAGGTCTCGGACTGGCGTCAGCGCTGATTAGAGACCACTTCGACGCATCGGTACGCACAACGGCGGCCTTTGCGCCGACGCTTCCAGCCCAAGCGGTGGCAAGCCTCCCGTTACTTGATCCGCTCCCGCGTCCAATCTGGCAACGACTCCGCATCGGTAAATCGCCAGATCGCGTCGAAGCCGCGCAATTCTCCGATCTCCTCACCGCGCTGACCGACACGTCGAGCGGGCCGCACACTCATTATCGGCAAAGCGTCTTGCGACTGCTTGCACGTATAAAGGCGCATCAACGTCCAGGACGCCCCCACACCGTGTTTGTCGCATCCCCTGTCACCGAGGCCGGAAATTCAGCCACCGCTCTCGCCCTGGCATATGCCGCTGCGCTAGCGGGAGAGCGCGTGCTGTTGATAGACGCGACCTCGAACAGGCCCGACCTATCGAACATCTTCGCCGCATCGCTCGAACAGAAAAACGTCGTCGTGCTCGATAACAAGGAACACCTTGCGGAAATCACCGCACGCGACTCTCGCTCGGGGCTCGCGTTTCTGCCGCTCGCATTCGTTGACCTGCGCACCCTAAAAAGCCAGCAGCGACGTCGTCTGGTAGCGGGGCTTAACGGCCTTATCCAGAGCTACGATCTCGTCTTCATCGACGCGGGCGGCTTGCTGGAGGACGAATCTGCGATGTGTTTGCTGCCCACCGCTGACGAAGTCTTCCTGGTTGCCCGCCATGCCGCGACGACACGCGAGGAAATTGCCGAGAGCATGGAAGTTCTGGAACCTGCCGGAGATCGTTTGACTGGCGGCATTCTCGCAATGACACACTGACAATCCTGTCGCCAGGCCGATGGCACAGAAATAAATCAGGACTGATTGACGATGGGCGTCCCCAACTCGACGCGTCAGCACTTTCCTCCCGACGGTCGCCTGCCGGGGCTGGGGCTCGCACTGGTTGCTGTACTGTTCATGGTCATTTCGCCGTTGGCGCTGGTATTGCTGGGGCTGAACTACGATGACGCTGGCGGCGGCCCTCTGGAGAAAGTTCATCCCGCGACGGTGCTCGCATTCGCCGTATTGGGACTGTCGGCGCTTTACGTGCGCAATCCGTTGACCGCAACGCTCAACGCATTGCTGGCTTATCCCGGCACGCTGGTCTTTCTCATTACGATTGGCCTATTGATCGTTCACTCCATTCGCGTGGTCGGCCTGCCGTTTACGTTCTTTTTCGATACCTTCCTGGCGCCCGTCGTCGTGTTCTTCCTGTTTAAGGACATGCGCCAAGAAAGAGCCGACCGCTTTGTGCTGCTATTTCACACCCTGATGATGGTGAACGCGACCATCGGCATCATCGAGTTTGCTGTCGGCGCACGTCTCACGCCTCTCGTTGCAAACGGGATAGTTATCGAAGACGACTGGCGCTCGACGGCTTTGTTGGGGCATCCCCTAGCCAACGCGAGCATCACCGGCGCCTATATCCTGACCCTCGCCCTTGGAGCCGCGCGCGACCTGCCACGCCCGTTCGCGATTGGCGGCTTCGTCATCGCCTCGGCGGGAATGGTTGTCTTTGGCGGTCGTGCTTCCAGCGTCCTTTTGCTGGTGATGTTATTGGGTCTGGCAGCGACACGCGCGGGTGGGGTTTTGCGTGGCGCGCGATTCGACCGCCGCACCTTGATTGCCGCATTGATCGCAATTCCGCTGGTCTCATTGACCATCATAACTCTGGCTGAAGCTGGCTTTTTCGACCTTTTCATCGAACGCTTCTTGGACGATCGGGGCAGCGCCAGCACTCGTATCGAAATGTTCGAGCTATTCAAGCACATCCCATTGAGCGAGCTACTGCTGGCGCCCGACCCAGAGCAGCTTGCCACACTGCGCACGCTTTACGGTCTCGACTTCGGCATCGAAAGTTTTTGGGTGTCATTCGTGCTGAGCTACGGTCTGATCCCGGGCCTGGTCTTCTTTGCCGGACTGTTTCTGTTCTGCCGCGATATCGTCCGCGCGACGCGCCCAGGCACGATCTGGGTTCTGGTCTTCTTCTTTCTGGTCGCCTCGACCTCTGTAAGCCTCTCGGCAAAGACACCCCTATTGGCCATTCTCGTTCTGATGTTGCTCGTCCTCATGCGACAGCCACAGCCAGAGGATGTAGTCCACGATCAATCGGGATCACCCTTACGTCTGCGGCGGCGACACCGGATTGCACCGCCGTCACCTCTGACCACTGCTTAACCAATCCAAATACCCGCCCCTCCGCAGAACTGTTGTATCCGCCCTGGGATAATGGCGAGGCATGAGAGTTGCTATTGCGAATGATGGAGGACAGCTGTCGGTTCATTGCGACACACAAGGTCCAAGCAAGTGCCTCCCGGATGAAGCCGGCATGCGCATGCAGTCTTCTCCGCGCGACATAAAGGCCCATGGGGTCATGTAAAATTTGTGTCAAACAGTAACGAGCGCATGTCCTGCACAGCGCCCTATGGTGAGTGAGCGTAAAGATGATGTCATCGAGTTTGCCGTATCTCGCATCCGTTGACGGACGCGGCATCAACTGCCCAACCTTGGAGCGCGCCGTCTCAGATACGATCGATCGCGCAAAGGCCGGGGAAGCCTTCACAGTTTTCACGCTCAATCTCGATCATCTTGTCAAGATGCGGCGCAATCCGCTTTTCAGTGCCGCCTACGCAAACGCCGGCATCGTCACAGCAGATGGCGCGCCTGTTGCCTGGCTGGCTCGCGCACAGAACTCAGGGATCGAACGCACGACGGGCGCCGACCTCGTTATTCCGCTTGCAGAAGCTGCAGCCCATGAGCAGCTGCCCATCTTCTTGTTCGGTACCTCCGCGGAGGTGATGGCGCGCGCTGGCCGCGATTTGAATGAACGCACCGACGGCCTCATCGATATCGCTGGGACGCTTGCTCCGTCATCTAACTTCGATCCCGAGGGACCGGAGGCCGACGCCGCCATAGAGACCATTCGACGGTCTGGCGCGAAGTTGGTCTTCGTTGCTCTTGGCGCTCCCAAGCAGGAAATTTTTGCGGAGCGTGCAAGGCAGGCCGGATTGTCGTCTGGGCTTGTCTGTATTGGCGCCGCGCTGGACTTTATCGCAGGCACGCAGGTCAGAGCGCCCCAAGCCATGCGTGATAATGGACTTGAGTGGATCTGGCGACTTGCCACCAACCCACGCAGGCTGTTCATGCGCTATGCGCAATGTGGCAGCCTGTTTTTGGACTTGATGCTTCTGGCTCCTCTGCGTCAACGCGCTTCGCGTCTTCGCGGGGCTTGAGAATACGGTTACGGGATTAGGCTGGGTTTAGTGTTTCGCCCGCTGGCGAACGTTCGAGGTCGGCTCTTGATGTCGAGAAAAATACTCTTCTATACCCACGGCCTGGTTGACGGCGGTGGCGAGCGACTCTGGTCTTGTCTTGCCAGCGCGTTCAAAGCCCGCGGCAACGACGTGATTTTCGTTCAGGACTTCGAAGCCGACGAGAATCGCGCCAACCTTGACAGCTCAATACCCGTATTCACGATTGGGCGCAGACATTGGCGCGCTGTGAAGCGGCTGGCCGAAATCTTGCGCGAGGAAAAGCCGGATATCGCACTTTCAGCCATTGGTGGATCCAACACAAAGCTGATGCTCGCTAAATGGCTGGCGAATTCGCCGGTGCGCACGATCATCACCTATCATGGCTTTTGCGAGTGGCGCACAGGGCTGCTAAGCTTCGCTACCTACTTCGGCTTGCCCATGCTGAGTGCTGCAGCCGATGTTACGGTGGCGGTTTCCGACGGACTGCGCGAACGACTGGTTCGCCGTTGGGGCGCCCGCCCCGAAAAGACGACAACCATCCTCAATCCGGTATTCTTTCCGAAGAGCGCCGAGGTGCCGACCGAAGCGGAGCTTGCGCGCCGCTCCGACGTGCTTCTTGCCGTCGGACGCCTCGTTCCTGAGAAGGACTTCCCCACCCTTTTGCGTGCGTTCGCGCGCCTCTCGCGTTCCTCCGTGCGGCTGGTTATTCTCGGCAAAGGTCCAGAAGAGAAGAAGCTCAAGTCATTGGCAAATGAACTGGGCATCGCAGACCGCGTGACGCTGGCCGGCTACTCCAAAGAGCCGTGGCGTTTCTATGCGCAGGCAAAATGCTTCGTGCTGTCGTCTGTATCGGAGCCATTCGGCAACGTCGTCGTCGAGGCCATGGCCTACGGACTTCCCGTAGTCGCGACCGCAAGCGCCGGACCGCAAGAGATCCTGCGGCACGGCAAATTCGGCAGTATTGTTGCGGTCGGAAACGATTTGCAGTTTGCCCAAGCTATCGAAGATACGCTCGATCATCCCGGCGACCCGGCCATGCGCCGTCGCAGAGCTGACGAGTTTTCATTCGACGTTCGCGTCCCTGCCTATGAAAAGCTGATCGATAAGGTGCTTGGCACCGTGAATGTCACGCATATCGTGCCGCCCACTCACCAGGACGGTCCGGCGACAAGCCTGCCGGCCGCCTGAACACTCAAGAGCGAGACACTTTACCGATGCCGGAAATGGAGAAACACCGACAGCGGGTCTATCTCGATCTGACGCACGCTGGCCGCCACGTGACGGGCCTGGAGCGCATCTCGATCGAACAGTTCGAACAAGTTCACTTCCACGGTGCCGACATCGTGCCCGTGCGCGCCAACGGCGTCGCCTCCATGATCTTGCGCCAACAGTTTCTGTTGCCTGCGCTTGCTGTCCTGAACCCATCGGCTCAATTCGTCTTTCCGGGATTTCCGCCTTCGCCGCTTTTCGCACCCTTATCGCGGCGGGTCTGGATGTACGTCCACGACACGTTTCTCATCACCCGCAAGAACGACTTGTCGGCTAAAGCGCGCTTCTACATGGCTCCTCAGTTTGCCTTCGCGCTTCGTCACCTGAAGCGTTTCATGGTCAATTCCGAGAAGACGCGCGATGAGCTTCGCCCCTTCGTCGGTAAGGACGCCACGATCCGACTTTACCGGCCATTTGTCGGCAATGTATTCGACCTCACAGCAGAAGGCCGTGAGGCGCGCATTGTGAAGCCAAATCCACTGCGGCTGGCCGCACTCGGAACGATAGAGCCGCGCAAGAACTATTCCGCCGCTATTGCCGTTCTCGACCAACTTCGCTCCATGGGACACGCGGATGCCCAACTTCACATTATCGGGCGTCCGGGCTGGGGTGAGGATGCCCAACGCATCGCCACTCATCCCGGCGTGGTGATCCACGGCTATCTGCCCGCCGAGGAGGTCAAGAAAGAGTTGGAAGCTTCCGACATCTACCTGTGCACCTCGCACGATGAGGGACTGGGTCTGCCGTTGCTGGAAGCGCAGTACGCAGGCCTCCCCATCATCGCACCCGATGCTCCGGTCTTCCGGCAGGTTCTTGCGGCATCAGGCACCTTCATCAATCCATCCAAGCCGGAAGAAGCGGCGCGCACTATCCTGGCCATGACGTCTGATCCCGAATGGCGCGCGCAGACCGCGACCGCAGCCCTCGGCAATATTGAACGATGGAATGAGATCGCTGACAAAGACCTCGCCTCCGCGCGGCAGATTTTTGCCTCAGCTTTCGACCCTGACACTTCCACCGCCCCGGCTGCGGCGCGCACGCCATGACTTCGAATTCTTCCCCGAGCATGAGCCGCCGCGATCTGCTGATCGGTGCGACTGCAGCGGGAACTTTGTGCGCTGTGGCGCCTTGTCCGCGCGCCGCTTCTGACGACGCCCAGGGACTGGCAGCCCTCGCCGAGAAGAAAGGCATCCTCTTTGGCGCCTCCTTCGCCGTTCACGAACTCGACCGCGAGTATGGAGCGCAATATCGCGATCTCTACCTACGCGACGCACGTATCCTGACAAGCGAGCTTGAGTTCAAACTCTCCATGCTCCGACCCAATGCCCAATCCCTGGATTTTTTCGGTTCGGACAAGCTCGTCGAGTTCGCCACTCAAAACAACATGGCCGTCAGAGCCCACACTCTGATCTGGGACGACGATGTGCCCGAATGGATCCACCGCTTGCCCGCAGGCCATATTCCGGATCTCCTCGACATGCACGTCGAGACCGTCATGTCGCGCTATTCCGGCAGGGTCAAATATTGGGATGTGATCAATGAACCCATCGGCCCCTGGGACGGCAAACCCGGCAACTTGCGTGCAGGACCGTTCTACAACGCTCTTGGCGAGACCTATATCGCGCGCGCTTTCAAAGCCGCCCGCTCCACGGCCCCGACCGACGTACTCGTCCTCAACGAAGCCCAATGCGAAACCGCCGACGAAAATGGAGAAACGTTCCGCACCAGTCTCTTGGCCCTGCTACGTCGGTTGAAAGACCAAGGGACGCCCATTGACGCCGTCGGCTTCCAAAGCCACCTGCGATTGGCTGCAGAATATGATTTCCCCGCGTTCGCCGCGTTTTTGAACGAGGTCGCCGAGCTGGGCTTCGAGATTCATGTCACCGAACTCGATGTCAACGACAGCAAGTTCCCCGGCGATATTCCGGTTCGCGACAAGGCAGTTGCGCAGATGTATCGCGGATACCTGGACGAAGTGCTGAAGCTGAAGGCAGTTAAGGTCGTTGAAACTTGGCAGCTCTGCGATGCAACGAGTTGGATGAATGATCCTTCGACGCAGACCCGCATGGAGATCCGGTCGGCGCCACGGCCGCTGCCCTACGATGCAAGCTTCAAACGTAAGCCCGCCTGGAACGCGATTGCAGAAGCATTCGCTTATGCTCCGCCGCGCTAAACTTTTCGGGCTGCGCCATTGAGGTTCCGGCCAGGCAATCTACATCCCGACGCATGGAGGCCGACCGACTAGGCGGCCAAATCCGAGTTATCCCCGTAGCGTCGTCGCTGGATGGCGCGGTGGTTTTGGTAGACACGCGCGAGCTGGTACTCGGGAGTGAAAGTACCTACCTCGTTCGCCACGCCTTCGGGCGTGATCGTTCCATTTGCTATCGCCTCGTGTACCTCGACAAAGGCTTCCGCCAGACGCGCCGCCATATCATCTTGCTCGGACGAGCGAGCCACAAGCTTGCCCGACACACCATCTTTTATGACGCTGGCGAGCTGCGGAAGATGGATCGCGCATACAGGGCGGCCTGAGCCTAGTGTCTCCAGAACAGAGAACGGCATACCTTCGAATTCGGAGGTCAGAATGCCCGCATGAACATTTGACAGAACATCTGCAACGCCCTGCGCACTCTTGAAGCCGTGCAGCACGGAATAGCTACGGATGGCATCGAATTCGGGAAAGCGGTTGGGATCGCTTGTGCCCATGTAGTGGAATTCAACACCCTCACCCAGACGCTCGCGCAGCCGCGCAATGGTCTTGAACATAAGGGAGGGAACCTTGAAGAGATCAAGCCGACCGGCAAAGGCGATACGCAAGCCGTCGCCTGGAAACGGTGCGGGATGGAACGTCTTGGTATCGACCCAAGTCGATTGAGTCCCGATCTTGTCCGCATTCGCGGGATAGGTCTGGCGAATTCGTTCTGTGATGATCGGATTCACGCACATGAACTTGTCGCACGACTTCACCGCCAGCCACTCGTTGATGTTGTGAACGTAACGGTAGCTCTTGAGCAAGGAATCCATTTGCAGTTTCGGCGCACCTTCGCCGTGAAGCATTTGGATGAATGGAAGCCCCATGCCCTTCACAAGCGTTGCAAACTCCACGCGCTGCAAATCGACGCTCGTCGGGACCTCACGCAGCACGCGGCGCACCGTCGGCAGATGGCGCAATAACCCCTGCATGAATTGGAAATTGATCGAGTCTTTCAGGCTTCGGGCCGCCTCGCGCGCCTTGTCTTCCGGATAATGAAGCACGGGCAAAAAATCGAATGGCTTCCCGCGGAACGTTTCGCGCGAAACCTTACCCAAAGGGCGTTTACCCGTAGAGTCCACACCTATCATCAGAAAGCTGAAGTCGTCCGGCAGATGGCCAATCATGTCCCGGACGAATGTCTCAAGGCCACCGACCTTCGCGCCGAGTGGATCGAAGGAATGTATGACGCAAAGACGATACTGCATGGGATAACAAACTCACTGTTCTACGTTGCGGCCAGCTTCGATTGGCTGCGAAACACAAGCTAAGACGACACTATTCCAAGATCATGCCGTTGGCGAAGCAAAGCCCCGGACAACGCGACGCATCTGGCATCTTGATGCCGTTAAGGTTGCCAACTCCGCCACGATTGTCTCCCAACATTTTTCATATCCAGCCCTTAGGCCTGACGCAACGCGCGAAACTTCGCGAGCACTGTATTCATCTCGCCCGGATAGACCAGGGCCAGTGCCAAGCCATAAACAGTGGCACCGGTGACGATGGCAAGCGCAAGCGAGACAACGGTGGGCGTCATGGGCAGGAAATGCAGAGCCCCGATCATCGCAGCGGTAGCCGTTGCAATGCGGATCAGATGGCCCAGCGGCAGAGCAAATCCGTGCAAATAAGCCCCACAAGACAATGTGA
The DNA here is from genome assembly GCA_041397645.1 of Hyphomicrobiaceae bacterium. Taxonomy (NCBI): domain Bacteria; kingdom Pseudomonadati; phylum Pseudomonadota; class Alphaproteobacteria; order Hyphomicrobiales; family Hyphomicrobiaceae; species Hyphomicrobiaceae bacterium. Next base: position 2,172,812 of record JAWKWE010000004.1, read on the forward strand.
CCAAAAGGCTTACGATTGCCCCGCACGCCGCTCCCGCGACGCTTCCCGGCAGACCTCCCAGCGCCAGGCCGATGGCGCCGCCCACGATCGTGCTCAATCCATCGAGCACGTCATTGACCAGTGGAATTCTGGTTTCTTCCCGCAGAAGAAACACTTGCTCCCCGAAGTGAATACGCAAGTTTCTCGCAGCCCCGGCCAATATGGCCCAAGGCAGCACCGCTGCCGTCATTTCTCGGAACGGCGCGGCGACGATGCGTTCGACGAGGGGATCTGAAATTGCCCATAGCCCGCCGGCCGCCGGCGCCAGGATGGCGAGCAACAGCACGCCATTGCGTACGAGTTGCGCTTGTCCTTCCGCCATGCCGCTCTCGCGTGACCGCGCAACCGCCAGCGGAAAGGCCGCCGCCGTCACAAGCATCGCGGCGAACGCCGCCGCACGCAGACCCAGACCCCAGCCGACGGTGACGAGACCGACCGCCGCCGCGCCTTCCTGATGCTCGATCACGAAGCGCAGACCGTTGTTTGCAAGCCATACGAAGAGACCTCCTATGACCAACGGCATTCCGTAACGCAAACCCGTGCGAACGATGTCGGGAGATATGTGATGGGGCCGCGACCCAAGGCCCAACCGTGAGATGACACCAGCCAGAGCAAGACCCTGCGCTACTGCGTAGCCCCATAACACGCTGGCAGCGGTCGCAGAAAACAGCTCCACGAATAACACGCCAAACGCCAGCCCCAGCACCGGCCAGCTCACCTGCATGATGGTGTAAACGAACGTATCCTGCGCGGTGCGCGCACGGTCTGTGAGGTGGGTTGCCAGCGTACGCGACAAGCAATAGGCGAGCGCACCGGCCGCCAGGGCTGGCGACCACGCCACGTCGATGAACAAGGGCAGCAACATCACGCCCAGTGCCGTGCCAAGCGCTGCGGCCAGCATGACGCCAGCCTCCGTGTTCATGAACGCAGCTTTGTCCCGAGACTCGGCGTTCCGGTCGAAATACCGCATAGTGTAGAGCGTGAACCAGAACATCGTGGCGATGTAGCCGAACTCTTGCGCCGCTGTAATAAGCGCGAACGTGCCCATCTCGACCGGATCGAGAAAGTAGGTCCACAGCACGATCGACAGGAACTGAACAATGGGTCCAAGAACCTGCGCGGGCAGATACAGTAGAGTTTGACGCAGAAGCATTTTGCCCGCTGACTTGTATGGACGCCCCTTGGGGCAAAGAAATGCGGCACGCTCTTCTCTAGCCGCACGTCCCGTAATATGCGAGCGTCGCAGGCGCAGCAAAGCGCCTCGCCTGCGCCGCACGACACAGGAGCGCATTCTCGCCCATGCAAATCTGCGTCCATCTCGACGCTGCCCGGCTTTACCGCTGGCATTTGGCGCTTCTGACTGCCCTGGCCGATGCCGGGCACGAGGTCGCTGTCTCATTTAGGGACACGCCCGAGCCCCTGCCCACCAGCTTTACGGCTTTGGTAGATTACGATCATGCGCGAGCACGGGCGGGAATGGACCGGTTCTCCACGCTGCTTCGCAGTGAGGCGTTTTCGTCCTGGCCGCAGTATGCCGGGGGGACCTACGACCTCATGCTTGATGTATCGTCAGCCAGCACGGTCAAGACCCACCCGGGTCGCATCATCCGGCCCCTCTATAACGGCTCGTTCACGGACTACGCGCTGTTTCACGCCATACTACAACAATGTGCGCCGGTATTGAGCGTGTCTGACTCCATTTCGCGCGATCATGTCTGGCTCATAGGCACGCCCGCCATTGAAACGCCCTGGCGGCCATCCGTCTCGATGGACATGATTTCGTCGCGGCTCGTGGAAGGGCTGGTGCGCGTTGTTAATCGCATTGCCCACGATGAAGGACCGCAAGATCCGCTGCCGACAAAGCGATCCTTTGCGGGACGCTCTACCATACTGTCATCGGCCACGAGCCTTATGCGCGCGCGGATTGCCCGCAAGATGGGGCGCGTTGCCGAAGTTGTCGCCGGCAACGAAGCGAGGTGGTTTGTCGCCTGGAGGAAGATCTCATCTGAGGCCGTGACTTCATCAGCTTCGCAAAAATTGGAGATCAACAAATTCCGAACGTTGGAGGATGGAGGAACTCGCTACTTCGCCGATCCCTTTGTGTTCGTCGATAGCGATACGACCCATGTATTCATCGAAGAGCTGCCGAAGGCCACTGGCCGTGGCATCATCTCTCACTTCACTTTGGCGCGCGATGGCAGCCCGTCCAAAGTCACGCCGGTTCTGGAAACCGAATTTCACCTTTCCTACCCGCTTGTCTTTTCACATGAGGGCACGATCTACATGCTGCCGGAGTCCTCCGCGTCGGGCGGTTTGGATCTCTATCGCGCCAGGCGCTTTCCGTACGAATGGGAGAAGACCGCTCGCCTCATCGAAGGACATCTGCACGACGCGACCATTTTCAGACATGAGGGCCGGTGGTGGATCGCGGCGGGGACTATCAGTCTGCAAAGTTCAAGCTGGGATGCGCTATCGCTTTTTTACGCCGAAGCTCTGACCGGCCCCTGGCACACGCATCCGTACAACCCCGTGCTCATCGACGCGGCGGCAGCGCGACCTGCCGGGCATGTGTGGCGTGATGAAGCGGGGCGGCTGTTGCGACCGGCCCAGAACTGCAGTGGCGGCTATGGCAGCTCCCTGACGCTTCGCGCCATCGTGCGGCTCGACCCGGAGGGATTTTCGGAAGAAACCGACGGCGCAATCGCATTTGAGCCCGACTCGGGCATTTTGGGACCCCATACTCTGAACCGGGCTGGAGGTTTCGAGGTTATCGATTTGTTTGCGCGACCAAGCGCCCTCGGGGCTGGTTATCGGACTTGAATGAGGCTATAAGCCCGCCTCGGGCTAGCGTCGCGCCGGGCCATTTCAGGCAACAGGTAGACGCCCGCGGACAATTGCGCGTGCTCCCGAAACCGGAGGCCACTTCGCGCCCACCCAGGATGCCGGCTTAGCACAGTGGTAGTGCACCTGATTTGTAATCAGGGGGTCGGGGGTTCAAATCCCTCAGCCGGCACCAAATTTACTCGCTCAGTTCTCTGCCATTCCGGACCGGTGCGCCACCCGGGCATACTATGGCGACCTTAGGAGCCAGACATTATCGCAGCGAAGACGAATGTTGCGCGGTCATGAACTGGAGCGTGTAATCTGGGACAACTTTGAACTTCTTCGCCACCTGAGCGAGGGGAGGATAAATGCTTAAGAAATTTGGCCATGGGCCGTCTATGTTGTTCACGATGGCCTGGTTCTTCGCGGCAGCCATACTGACAGACCCCGCGCGCGCGCAGCAAGGCCCAGTCGATTTCGCCAAAGGTGAGCTCGTCGCAAATGAGGCCTGCTCATTTTGTCACGATGTCACTGTCGATGAGTCCGATCCCCCCGATAACAAAGTGCCAAGTTTCGTCGCGATAGCGAATAAGCCGCATCAAACGGCGGAGCGGCTAGCTGAGACCGTCCTCTTTCCTCATCGCGACATGCCCCAGTTTTCGTTCGATAAGCCCACCGACTTGAGAGACGTCATCGCTTACATCATGACGATGCGAAAGAAAGACTGACGTCGGCCCCCATCGCCGCGGAGATCGCTTCCGTAAAGAGCCCAGCCTGCTCGGGATATGCTTTCATGCACCACCTGAAACTAAGTAAGGCGTTCACTCTCATCGAGCCTGGGCCTCTCACCCTCGTGACCACCCATGACGGCACCAACAGCAATATTATGACCATCTCTTGGACGATGGTGATGGACTTCACGCCAGTATTCGCCATCACCACCGGCGCATGGAACCACTCATTTAAGGCCCTGCAAGCAACGGGCGAATGCGTCGTCGCCGTTCCCACGGTCGACCTCCTGGATCGCGCAATTGGTATTGGAACCTGCTCCGGTTCCGACACCGACAAATTCGCCACGTTCAAACTTACCGCTGTTGCCGCTAAGCGCGTCCGCGCCCCGTTGATCAAGGAGTGCCTGGCCAACATCGAATGCAAAGTCATCGACATGGTCGACAAGCACAATATTGTCGTACTGCAGGCGGTCGCCGCCTACATGGACACTGCGCGAAAGGAGAAGCGCACGGTTCATGCGGTGGGCGACGGCACTTTCATCGTCGATGGCCGAAAGCTAGACCGCAGGAAGATGATGGCATCCAAGCTGCCTGCTGGGGTTTAAGCCGCTGCACTGATGGGAAATTGCAATTGCCCAGAACAATCAAGGAGGCGTGTCGACGCCTAAATAGATGTTCGTACTACCGACAGGACGCCGCGACGGTTGAAGACCTCACTTAGCTGCTCGAAGCCTGCAGCAGTCCAGACAAGAGCGTCTCCTCGGTATATGGCTTGCGAACCACTGGAACCGACCGAAGATGCTCTGGGATCATAACCATGTCTCCATAGCCCGTCGCAAACACAAACGGCACCTTCCGCTGCCTTAACTCGTCAGCTACCGCGAGGGAGTTGCTAGACCCAAGATTGACATCGAGAACGGCAAGATCGGGCGGCGCATTACCGATGGCCCGAAGCGCGTCCGAAGCGCTACCGACGGCCACCAGATCACCCGCGCCCAAGGATCGGAGCATGTCCTCCGCCTCCAGGGCGATAAGAAGTTGATCTTCTACGAGGAGTATCGAGCGCCCCGCGATGGTCTTGGCGTCTTTCGCAGTCCTTACAGTCTTTTGCGGCGGCGCTGGCACGGGCTTGTGCAAGCGCGATGTGAACCTTACAGGGATGGCTATCTTGGCGGCTAGGCCGCCAGGGAGAAACGCGATCTCGCTTCCTCCCTGCAGGTCGTGCGGAATAGAGCGATGAAGCACAATCGAGCCGAACCCCTTGCGCTTTGGTTCGAAGACAGGAGGACCGCCCTCCTCCCTCCAGACAATCTCCAAATTCTCCTCGTTGAGCGACCAGTTCACTGCGAGCTGTCCGGTTTGATTAGACAGGCTCCCATACTTTGCAGCGTTGGTCGCCAGTTCGTGGACGACGAGAGCCATGACGGAGTAGGCGCGCTGGTCGAGGCCGATGTCGTCTCCGATCAGCTCCATTCTCTCCATCGGATAGGGTGAAAGTTCCGCCCCCAGCAATTGACGCAGAGAGCCGCCACCATCCGAGCGAACCACCTGATCGTGCGCGTGAGAGAGAGCAAGAATTCGACCTTTCAAACCGGACACGAATGCCTCGATACTTTCGCTGTCGCCGGTCGGTTGATTTACCAACGACTTGATCAGAGCCAGAATATTTTTGACGCGGTGGTTCAGCTCATCATTGAGAAGACGCATCCGCGCGTCGGCCCTGTTGCGCTCCTTAGCGAGAATCTCGCTCTGCCGCATCATCACCTCACGCAAACCAAGAAGCACGGCTTGGGCTGAGGTCCGCTCATCCACGCTCCAAGATTCCGATTGTCCCGCCACGATCTGCTTCCACACAGCAAAGCTCTTGCGCGGCGTTAGGCGATCGCCGTGCGGTCCTGTTGTGTATGTCTTGTTAGGATCGCCGGCCCAGTTCAGGGTTTGGAGCTTCTCTTTGCGAAAGAAGAAGAGAAAATCTGGCTGGGTCAGCGATAGCGGAATGGCCAGCACACCCGCCGCCGCGTCTGCGAATTCTGCGGCCGACGGCAGATGCGCCTGAAGAGCGTTGGTTGCCCACACCTCATCTCTTCCAACCTCCCGTATTAAACTCGCCATCATCGGGACCACACTTGAAGGCGGCGTCGAACCATGGGCGGACCAAGTGCCGTTCATCCATAAACCGACGCCATCCGAATCGAGGACCGAGTTGAGTTTTGGCAGAGACTGGCGAAGAAATTCCTCCGTTGGCTCGTTAAATCCCGTGGAAGCCAAGATTTCGTCCAGCGTATGGCGCGCACGCCGTGTAGCGTCCGCACGAACGTTTTGCTGGATGGATGTCAGATGCAGAGACAAAAAGTCTCCGAAGAGCTCCATAGCGATGCGTCGTGACATCCCTAGCGCCTTGGGTGCGTAATGATGGCATGCAACAAGACCGAAGAGCTTGCCGTCCACGATGATGGAAACCGACATGGACGCCGCAACGCCCATGTTGCGGAGGTATTCCAGGTGAATTGGAGAAACGCTGCGCAAGTGTGCAAAGGAAAGATCGAGCGGTGTCCCGGAGGCGTCGTATTCCGGAATAATGGGGCTGCTTTCTCCCTTCGCATCTGAGATCACACGGATGGTGTTCTGCAAATAGAGTGCACGCGCCTGCGATGGTATATCCGACGCGGGAAAGTGCTGCCCGAGAAATGACTCTAAGTGATGTCGCTTAGCTTCGCCCGCCACCTTGCCCGAGCCGTCGTCAGAAAACTCGTAAATCATCACGCGGTCGTAGCCGAGAACCGCCTGGAGAAATCGCGGGAGCTTCTCAAAAAGGGCCTCGCGATCCATAAGTGATTGTGTGCGCGCAATCAGGGACCGGGCAATATCCAGTGGACCATCGCCATTTTCGCTCGCCGCAGGCTCGAACTCCAACAACGTCACACCATCGCAGGTGTGGCAAGAAACATCGAAGAAGCCTGCGTCCTGTAGGTCCAATCGGTGGGCCAGCCCCGGACGTCGTGGCTCTTTCGATTTAGCAATAGCGTTCAATAGGCTGTGAACGACAGGTCCAGAAAACAACTCTGAAAGAGACTTGCCAGCCGGATCCCCACCGAGTTTCAGCATTTCAACAATATTCAACGAGCTGCGGAGTATTGTGTCCCCGTTCTCGTCGCATACAAGGAGGCACCCATGCGTTTGAATGCTTCCCGGAATATGGATCGGTTCGCGGTCGCAAGTCGTCAGATCAACGTTTTCCGGCATCGATGTACGCCTCTGCGATGCTCAACACCAAATCAAATACTTTACTGCCCGCATGGACGAGGGCCTCCTCGTCGATGTCCTCTGCACTCTCAAGCTCGTTGAGGAACGCGCTCCACCTCGGAGCTTCTGCCGCCTGCCGGGCCAAATGCCTGGCCCCAAAATCGGCGCAAAGCCCCAATGCCTGAACTTGCGAATAAAGAACGCGGGCCCCAAGCCTCGATCCTTCCAATACGTAGAATGTGCCTAGATAATCTTCGCGGCAGTTGCGCAGCTCAAAATCAGTGTTGGGTTGCGCGCGCCCAAGCCGAAGATCGTCGCAGTCCAATTCGATATCCCTCAGCAGCATCTGAGGTTGCAGCGGATATTGAGAGAACCGATGTTCGATCTCTCTCTCGATCACGCTTCGAAACGCGCTTATGACGAGCAGATAGCGGGCATAATCCAACCGGCTCGCCAACGGCACGAGCTTGCTATCCAATGCTGTGTGCGCTGCCTCGGTAGCCTGGCGCAGAGCACGACGTCTTGGACCCATACTTCCTTCACATTTCAAAGCGGCTGCAAACCGCCGTACTGCGAGCTGCGTGTCAGCCCCTCAAGATCGCGCTCCAAAGCAGCGCCTGGACCCAAGTAACAAAATACCACTATTCGGATCACGCGCCAGAGTCTGTTCACTAGTGAACAGACGAATTGTTGTTTTCGTGGGGGGGGGGCGGTCTCCCAATTCAGAGGGGCCGAACAACGAACAAGGGCCGGACCCCATTGCGGTTTGGCAATGAGGTCCGACCCTTGGTGTTTAAGCACGCCGGAACCGGTCGGCACGGGGAGCGCTGCGATCCCGGCGTGCGTCTCAGGCGCTGTGCAAACCCGATCCGCAGCTTGTGGAGGCTCTACTAGCCGACGGAGGCAGGTAGTGCGATGAAGCGCTGAGAGTTCTCATGCTGCACAAGAGCAAGTGTGTGTTTCTTGCCGTTGGCGCCAGCTTCCTTCAGCGCCGTCTTAAGGTCGTGCGCAGAGGAAACCGACTTGCCGGCAATCTTCAAGATCACATCGCCTGCCTGGATACCTGCGTCAGCGGCCTCGCCGTCGGGGTCGACGTTGAGTACTGCCAAGCCATGCTCGCCCGCGCCATCGACGCTGGAAGCCGGAGCAACGGTCATGCCGAGTTTTCCGACGTCGCCTTTATCGCCGCTCTCATCTTGGGCCGAAGCAACCTTTTCATCTTTGTATTCGCCGAGCTCGACCTTGAATGTCTCCGCCTTCTGGTTACGCAGAACAGACAGTGTCACATCATTGTTGGGGGCAAGACCGCCGATAAATTTTGCCAGACCGCGCGCGTCCTTCACGGGCGTGCCGTTGACAGCAGTGATGATATCTCCCGATTTCAGACCGGCCTTCGCTGCAGGACCGTTTGCAAGCGGCTCGGAGATAAGCGCACCGCTGGCTTCCTTGAGGCCGAGGCTGTCTGCGATCTCTTTTGTTACCGGCTGAATCTGCACGCCGAGCCAGCCGCGATCGACGCGACCCTTTTCATGAAGTTGCTCAACGACGGATTTCACCGTCGACGAGGGAATATCGAACGCGATACCGACCGAGCCGCCCGTCGGCGAATAGATTGCGGTATTCACTCCGATCACCTTGCCCTGCAGGTTGAATGTCGGACCGCCGGAATTTCCGCGATTGACCGCGGCATCGATCTGAATGAAGTCGTCATAGGGACCACTACCAAGATCGCGCCCATGGGCCGACACGATACCTGCTGTCACCGAGCCACCGAAGCCATAAGGGTTACCCATCGCAACCACCCAAGAGCCGATCGGAGGCGCGTCGCTCGCCAGTTCCACGAACGGGAAATCGTCGCGGCCTGAAACCTTCAGCAACGCGAGGTCGGTCTTGCTATCGGTCCCTATGACCTTTGCCGGCAACTGCGTGCCATCATCCATAATGATCTCGACATCGACTGCTTTGTCGACGACGTGATTGTTGGTGACGATGTAGCCGTCATTGGAAATGAAAAAACCTGAACCAAGCGCCTGGCTCATTTTGGGCTGCTGACCATTGCCGCCCTCACCATTCTGTCCGTTGTTGTTCTCGCCATATTGATTGAAGAACTTTTCGAACGGAGTGCCCTCGAAGGGATTTCCCTTGGGGAAATTTACCATTTGCTGCTCCGCAGGCGCTTTAACGCGCACCGACACGACGGCGGGCTTCACGGCCTGAGTGAGGGAAGCAAAGTCCGGCAGATTGGCTGCGGTCTGTCCGGCCTTTTGAGAAAGATCGGTGGCTTGAGCTGATGCCTGAGGCCAAGGCTTTCCAGCTTCGGCCCGGACTTCCCACGCGGCGGTCGTTCCCACTAGAAAAGCGCATGCTGCTACGCTCATGAGAAGTCTGGACGCAAGCGCCGTTTTAGCAGGGCGCGCTGACGTAGCGTGCTCATCATTGTTCGTCATTTTGCAATCTCCTGGGTCTTTGAGGATCGAAAGAGCGCCGGGAGGGAAATCTTACGAATGGCGCTTCGTGGAGAAAGTTGTCATGGCGAACCTCTCCGCAACGTGGAGAACAGCCTAAAATTTTGTAAGACACTTCACGCGGTCGAGATTGCGCACGTGACCGCGTCTCTTCCCAAGGGACAAAAAATCGGCCCAGTAAATCAGGCCAAATGGCCGACAAACAGAAAGAGCGCCGAGGCGATTCTCCCGCCCCAGCGCTCTCGTCTGTAAGACTTACAAAAAATTCACGCGCCGGTATCGATACGCGCCAACCAACGCTCGAAAGCCAATCTCAGCGTCTCCACATCGTTTTCAAAACCGTCGCGGACCTCTGTGCTCTTGGCATGCTCTCCGAGCTGAAGATGGCGCAACTTGAAATCCGCAGCCGCCTCGCGCTCAGGTCCAAGAAGTGCACCCTGCTTCTCCAGGTGTGCGATCTTTTCGCTGATCCGCTGACCCAGCTCTTGAAGTCGGTTTAGGTCATCTTGATTGGACTCTGACATGGTCGCCTCCATCTGATTTTCGTGTGGCGCGGTGTAGCACCTCAACGATGAAATTGTGACAGGTTTTTTGCAAGGCAAGCCGCCTTTCCGGGGCTTGCAGATCGAACGAAGCACCCTGGCGCCCCGCAGGCGCGCCAATGTTTGCTAATTGCACACGACTAGCCCTTGAGCTTGATGGCAGGCAAGGCCCATATTGGCAGTATGCACCACAAGAAGATCGGTCATTAACGCTGTCCTAATGACCTCTTTTCCAACACTGCCATGCTCCCGCCGCGACATCTTAGACGCACATCGCCAACATCATTGATAGGACACTCGGGAAGATGAGGACCAGATTTATTGTACTCCTGGGCCTTCTTGTGCTGGTGGGCGGATGGGCATATTTGCGCCTTGGCAACGCCGACCCCACGTCGGACTGGCAAGGCTGGGTTGAAGGCGATTTTCTGTATATGGGGCCCGACGAAGCGGGCCGGCTCGTTTCACTTGATGTGAAAGAGGGGCAGACCGTTAAGCGCGGCGCACCTTTATTTTCCGTTCAAAGCGATATTCAGGACGCAGACTGGCGCCAGGCAAAGGCTGCCGTCGAAGAGGCCAAGGCCAAACTGGAGAGGACGCAAGCAGCTCAGCAACGCCCCGAAGAAATCGCAGTTCTTGAGGCCCAGCGCCGACGCGCGCAGGCCGCGCTTGATCAATCGGGCCCCGAGCTAAAGCGCGCCAAGGAGCTTAACGAAAAAGGATTTGCCGCTCAGTCTCGGCTCGATGCCGCCGAAGCCGCCTTTGCGCGCGACACCGCCGCCCTGAGCGAGGTGGAAAAGCAGATCGACGTTGCACGGCTCCAATCTCGGCGGGAAGACATCGATGCGGCCAAAGAGGTTGTCGCTCAGGCCCAGTCACGCCTCGCATCAGCTGAGTGGCGCCGCGAGCAGCGCAGCGTCTCTGCTCCAGCCGATGGCACAGTACTAACAATCTACTTTCGAAACGGAGAAGTCGTACCCGCGGGCCGTCCCGTGGTCTCGCTGCTGCCGCCAGCCAATATGAAGGTGCGCTTCTACGTCCCCCAAAGCGTTGTGCCGACGCTCAAGATCGGCCAGCGCATCAGCGTTACGTGCGACGGCTGCGCGGCGAACATCGAGGCCAACATCAGCTTCATTTCGCCAGAGGCTGAATTCACTCCGCCCGTCATTTACAGCCGCGAAGAGCGCCAAAAACTCGTTTTCCTGATCGAGGCCCGCCCCACCCACCCCGAGCTGCTTCGCGTCGGCCAACCCGTCAGCGTAACCGTGCTAAACGATGAACAGATTTCCAAGGCCGACACACCAAATTCCAAGGATGCAGGCCATACGTGAGTACTGCACCAAACGAGCCAGATATTGCTATCGAAGTCGAAGGATTGACGAAATCGTTCGACGGCAAGGTCGTGGTCCGAAATCTGTCCATGAAGGTGCCGAAGGGGGAGATTTACGGCTTCCTCGGTCCTAACGGATCCGGCAAGACGACGACGATCCGAATGCTTTGCGGTTTGCTGACGCCTGACAAGGGGCGCGGCACATGCTTGGGCTTCGACATTCTCACCCAGAGCAGGCTGATCAAGCAGCGCGTCGGCTACATGACGCAGCGCTTCTCGCTCTATCAGGACCTCTCTATCCGCGAAAATCTCGAATTCGTGGCGCGCATCTATGGAATCCCGAACCCGCGGCGGGCGGCGCTGGAAGCCATGCAGAAGCTCGGGCTCGAAGGTCGCCAGGAGCAGCTCGCAGGAGAGCTTTCCGGCGGTTGGAAGCAACGGCTGGCACTCGGCGCGTGCATTCTACCTGAGCCCGAGTTGTTGCTGCTCGACGAACCCACCGCCGGGGTCGACCCAAAGGCGCGACGCGAATTCTGGAATGAGATCCATGCGCTCTCCGCTGATGGCCTGACCGTCCTCGTTTCGACCCACTACATGGACGAGGCCGAACGGTGTCACGAGATCGCCTATCTCGCCTATGGTGAGTTGCTCGCGCACGGCACTATTGATGATGTGGTCGCAAAATCCGGACTTGTGACATGGACCGTGTCGGGTGCTGAAGATCCTCATTCTCTAGCTCAAGAGCTGGAGGATCTGGATGGCGTGGACATGGTTTCCCCGTTCGGCGCTACACTGCACGTGTCGGGTGCAGACAAGGAAAAGCTCGAGCGCGCCATCGCTCCTTATCGCGCGCGTCCTAATCTGAAGTGGCGGCATTCCGAGGCTTCCCTGGAAGACGTCTTCATCGATCTGATGCGTCAGGGCCGCGACAACTTCGGGGAGCCGAGCGGCTAATGGCCAAAATTCCCCGATACCGCTCGACGAGCTTTGCGCGTTTTTCAGCGATGTTCGTCAAAGAGTTCATCCAGCTCAAGCGGGATCGCATCACGTTCGCCACGATGATCGTGGTGCCCCTCATGCAGCTTCTACTGTTCGGCTTCGCGATCAACACCAACCCGCGTCATCTGCCAACGGCGCTGCTCATGCAGGAACAAACGGATTTGAGCCGCTCCATCCTGGCAGCTCTGCGCAACACCTCGTATTTCGACATCAACGTCATGGCCCGATCGAGCAAGGAGCTGGATGAGGCGATTGTGTCGGGCAAGGTCCTTTTCGGCGTGGAGGTTCCAGCCAACTTCGAACGCGATGTGCGGCGGGGTAACAATCCGGCCATCCTCGTCATTGCAGACGCGACGGATCCGGTTGCGGCGGGGACGGCACTCGGTGCTCTGGAACCCATCATCACGTCCGCGCTAAAGGCGGACCGCGCTATTCCCGTCTCGCAAACAGCCAGCAGCGCATTCCGTATCATTCAACACCGGCGCTACAATCCGGCGGGCATTACCGCGCTCAACATCGTGCCCGGTCTGCTTGGCACCATCCTCACCTTGACGATGCTGATCTTCACCTCGCTCTCGGTGACCCGCGAGGTTGAGCGCGGCACCATGGAGAGTCTGCTGGCCATGCCGATGGAACCGGTCGAAATCATGCTCGGCAAGATCGCGCCCTATATCATCGTCGGCTTCGTCCAGGCGGCGATCATTCTCACGGCCGGCGTGTACGTTTTCCGGGTCCCGATCGAAGGCAGCTTGCCGCTGCTCGCCGGTCTCACCACCCTGTTCGTTACCGCAAATCTATCTGTCGGATACACCTTCTCGACGATCGCCAAAAACCAGCTTCAAGCCATCCAGATGTCGATGATGTGGTTCCTGCCCAACATTCTACTATCGGGTTTCATGTTTCCCTTCGCCGGTATGCCAGCATGGGCGCAAGCGATCGGACAATTCTTGCCACTGACGCACTTCCTGCGCATCGTGCGCGGGATCATGCTGAAGGGCGCAGGGATTACCGTTCTGTCCACCGAAATCGTCTGGTTGACGGCGCTTATGCTGATCGCCATGACAATCGCCGTCACACGTTTCCGCAAGACTTTGGACTAAGCTGGCCAAGCATGCGATTGGGTTTTAAACCGCTCACAGTGTGTGGAGGTTCATCCTTGACGATAACGATCTACCACAACCCTGCCTGCGGGACCTCCCGCAATACCCTGGCGATGATCCGCCAGTCCGGGGCTGAACCCAACATCATCGAATACCTGAAGACCCCCCCGTCGCGCGCGCAACTGGTGAAGCTCATCAAGGCTATGGGGGTTTTCCCGCGGGATGTCCTGCGCGCCAAGGGCGGCCTCTATGATGAGCTGGGCCTCGAAAATCCCAAATGGACCGACGCAGAGCTGATCGACTTCATGATTGCGCACCCCGTCCTGATAAACCGGCCAATCGTGGTAACTCCAAAAGGCACTCGGCTTTGCCGTCCTTCCGAATTAGTGCTCGAATTGCTCGACAATCCTGCTATCGGAGCCTTCACCAAGGAAGACGGCGAGATCGTCAAGGACAAGTCTAAGGGAAAATCCAAAAAGTGACCGAGCGCGACAATAGCCTTCCCAACATAAAAACGGACGCCTTCCATCTGCCGGATCTTGGCAAACTTGGTGCGCGCGCCAGCCATCGGCCACGCATTCTGCTGCTTTACGGCTCCGTGCGCGAACGTTCCTTCAGTCGATTACTCGCGCAAGAAGCCGCCCGGCTTCTGGAAAGTCTAGAGGCTGACACCAGAGTTTTCGATCCGAGCGGACTGCCTCTTCCCGACGACGCAAGCGATAGCCACCCCAAGGTCCGCGAACTGCGCGAACTGGTAGAGTGGTCGGAAGGCCAGGTGTGGAGTTCGCCGGAGCGACATGGCGCCATGAGTGCGATCTTGAAAGCGCAGATTGACTGGCTCCCGCTCAATTCAGGGGCGGTGCGTCCTACACAAGGTAAAACGCTTGCTCTCCTGCAAGTCTGTGGTGGATCGCAATCTTTCAACGCGGTCAATCAAATGCGCGTCCTGGGCCGCTGGATGCGCATGATCACCATCCCCAACCAATCCTCGGTTGCCAAAGCCTTCCAGGAATTCGATGAGCATGGACGTATGCGTCCGTCTGCATTCTACGACCGCGTCGTGGATGTGATGGAAGAACTTATGAAGTTCACACTGCTGACGCGCGACATCTCTGATTATCTGACAGATCGCTACAGCGAACGGGTGGAAACCGCCGAGCAACTTTCCGCGCGCGTTAATCTGAAAGAGGCGGCAGGCACCTGAGCACCTGCCGCCTCTCGTTTGCTTCTACTATGAGTCACGCATCAGTCGATGCAGTCATAGTAGCGATACTTCCATTTTGGATTGCCGGTCTGGAGCCACTTGCGCCACAGCCAGGCGCAGCTTCCGCCGTAGTAGTAGTTATCCATGGAGTAGTAAGGGAGCGCATAACCGTAGCCGTAGTAACGGTAGTGCGGATACCTGCCGCGATAGTGACCGCCGTTATGCGGGCCGCCTTTGCCACTCCACTTGCCACCGTTCCAATGCTTGCCGCCTGAACTCATTCCACCGGGGCCCGGTTTGAAAGAGGGTGAGGGCCCACGCGGCCCGGAGAAGCGCGGGCCTCCGCCGCCTCCTGGAGGCGCGCCATGAAACGCGCGCGGACCACCGCCGCCGCCCATGTGCGGACCGCCGCCACCTCCCATGTGTGGCCCGCCGCCGCCCATACGTGGACCACCGCCACCACCCATGTTCGGGCCACCGCCACCCATCCGCGGGCCGCCGGCCATAGACGGGCCATGCGCGTTCGCCGCGCCGGCCGATTGCGAAAGGGGCAGCGCCAGCCCGAGCGCGAGAAGCGCAGCTGCCGATGCCCTCCAAAACAGGTTCATTGCGACCTCCATAACATTGCCGTCACCTACACCCGGCGCGACTTCGTTTGAGATATGGGAATTGCGCGGGAGAATTTTCAGATCCTGCGCAATTGTCGCAAGTGCAGCTGAGCGCACGCTGAAACGGCGCTGAAATCGAGCCAGGAATTTTGGCTCATAACCGTCGCGGATCAGAGAAGTCCTAGTGTGGCTTCAGCACGCGGTGAACGACCGGGCTCAGAAGCGCACTGTTCTGCGCATAGGCGTTGAAGCTATCTCGCGCACTCGCCAGCAGGCCGGAATGCGTCGGCACTGCTGCCAACATCGCCAGGGTCGAGATAAGGCTGAACGCAAGATTGATCAGCAACGACCTGCGGAACATTTACAACTCCAACACCGACCTTCACACATTTTTAATCAATGCACGAGCACGCGGCGGCTCGCAAGACGCTCGCGTTCAGAAATCGGAGGATGCGGCGGAAAACATCAAAAAGTTAACGACTAGCCAGGATGCGCTGAGCAAACGGCACGCGCATGTTGGCTAACCACGAGAGCCACCCGCCCAGCATAGCCGCTAGCGGTTTCCTGGCTTCAAGCGAGGGACGCTCAACCACCAGCCAAGAGATCATCGCGACAGGCAGCGTCAGCGCTGTGGCGAACACGATCAATGCGGCGGGACCAGCTTCAGGAAAACTGCCGATCAACACCTGCTGGATAGGGCAAGCGTAAATGTAGACGCCGAACGAAACGTCATAGCGGTTAGCGAGCGACCTCATGCGGCCAGCGGGAAGACTTGCGACGTAAAGCGTGGCGTAGCCGAGGAAGCCGGCGGTGGCCAGCACGCCAAACCGCGTTCCGATAGCGCTCACGAACAGCACAAAGAGTGCAACGCAGACGCCGCCATGAACGAAGAGCGCAGAGCGCATCAGATAGGCGAGCGTACCGGCGAAGAAAAAGACCGAAAAATAGCGGATATTGTCGGCTGCGGTGTAGGCGTCGGCCGATTTGGTAGGTTCTATGAAGACGACGGCAACGCCAAGCGCCAAGGCTGCGGCCGCGTATTTTCTCCACTCCGGCTTGAACAACCCTACGCAGCCCAAAGCTGCCAGCCCGCCGTAGCAAAGCACTTCGTACTTCAAGGTCCACAAGGACATGTTGACGAGACCTGGCGCCGGGGCCGTCTCGAACACGCCGGGAAGCGTCGCCGAGCCGGTCGACAGCGATACCGTCTTGATCACGTATGCAAGCGTCTCGGAATGGGTGAAATAGGCAAAGATCGGCAGACTGGTTACCGCCGGCCCGATGAAGACCACCGTCACGAAGACGCAGATGAGAAGGCCCGGAAAGATCCGCAGGACGCGGGCCAGCACGAAGTCGAGCAGACTTCGGCTGCGATCGAAACTTTGGGCGACGAGGATGCCGCTGAGGAAGAAAAAGACCTGGACCGCGTGCTCGCCGAGCGAATGTCCAGTCCAGCTGACCAACGGCTCGGCGGCCGTCGTTCCAGCATAAAGAAAGAATCCATGGGAGATGAGCACGGCGAGCGCCATCGCGAGGCGGACGAGGCCGAAATTGTTTGCCTCCGGAGCGAGGATATCAGCAAGCCGTGTAGCCGCGCGCCTGTTGGCTGAGGCGTTAACTGTGTGTTCCAAATTGCTATGAACAGGGTTCGACATACGACAAGCCCTGCAATTCATGCGCCACGTCAAACAATGCAAAACGGCCAGCCGTAAGGAGCTGGCCGTCCGACATTCACACTTCTTAACGCCTCGTCGTAATCAGGCGTCGGCGGACTTGGGCGATTTGAATTTCTGCCGCTCGGCTTCCAGAGCCGCGGCCTGCGAGGCCCAGCTGGCCCCAATCCAATCATCGGTTCCAAACAGCCAGTACCAGAAGCGATTGCGGCGATGATAACGCTCGATCATCATCTTGTTCATGGTGTCCATATGGGCGGACAGCGCATTGAGCGTCTCGATCGGGCGTTCGTTGTCGCGGTCGAGATTGGTGAGGCGGTTTGAAATTACCGACAGATCGCCGGCCGCGTCCGTTCGCCACTGATCAATGGAACCGGCAAGCGTGTGCTGGTTCTGGTTGAGCTTCATGAGGGCTTCGTGCACCTCTCCAAGATCACGCGCATAGGCTTCGTGCTTGGTGGCGGCCGTCTCAATCTCGGCCGCAAGCGCACGCTCCACCGCGCCCATGCGCTCAGCCACCTTCGTCAGTAAGTCACTCAGGCTGGCCTGCTGTGCTTGCGCTGATCCCACAACAGCCGATACGCGCTCCACCACCGGCTGCATGAGCGCGTTGATCATTTCACCGCGTTGATGCTCGAAATTGCCAAGCAGGCTTTCCAACCGGCTCAGGCCGCCTGAATTTGCATTCACGGCGCGCGCCACTTCAGCTTCGAGGGAGCGCAGGCGCTCTTCCAGGCGACTGACACCCTCCTCGCCACCCTTTCCGGCCCCGCCAGACAGCACCGCTTCCTCGATGATGTCGAGCCGGTTGGCGATGGGCTTGAGATCGACGACGGCGCGCAAGCGGTCCATAAGATCAGCGGGAACAGCCCCGCCTAAGGGCCTCTCGCGCACGGCAGATTCGATCGCCTGCAGCCGTTCCGACAAGGTTGCCCAGGAACGCGCTATACCATCGAGCTTTTGTTCGAGCGCAGTTTCCAAAATCAAAAGTTGCTCTTGAAGAGCCTCGCTATGAGGCGCCTGGCCCTGGTTCACGGCTTGCTCCAATGTGCCCAAGCGATCGACCAACGTTGTTTGAAGGCGTCCCTGGTCAGAACGCTGCGCCTGAGTTTCTTTGCTCAAATCCTTCAGCAGCCCCGACATGATCTGGCGCTCGCTCGAAATGTCGGAGCTCAACGCGCGAACCATCTGCTCGAGCGCATCAAGTCGAGAGTTCTGAATGCTGTCGGTTGGCGTGCCTGTCAGATCGACGCGATAGCTGCGGGCGGGCTCAGACGACATGCGCTGCATGTCCGTCTGCTTCGGTGCCGTGACGTAACGTGGTTCGGTCACGTAGCGCGTTGCCGGCGGCAGCGGCTCGGGCGCTTCGCGGATCGTGCGTACTGTATGGCGCGACAGCAGCGATAAGCCGGGCAGATCATTGCGCTGATCGAACAGAACGAACAAAAGGTCTTCGATGCTGGCAGGCGCGTTTCGGCGCGCAGCATTGGCAGCAGCGAGCCGCAGAACCTCAGCCAATTCGTCGGAGCGGCGGGGCGTCCCTTTGCCGTTGGGCAGCCCGACGGGAATTTCGCTCGCTATGATGGTTGCGCTTTCGCGGCGAAGTGCGGCCACCCGCACTCCCCGCGCCTCAAGGGCTTCGGCGGCCGCCTCTATGCGCGTCAGGGCATTGAGCAAATGTTCCAGCCGCACCTCACCGGCACGATGCGCAAGCGCGATGTCAAACGCATGATTGCTGCAAGCCAGCACCGTGTCGTCTACCCAGATCGGACCAGAGCGCGCGCCCATCGCCCCTACGTCGCCGGTGCCCAGCGTTTGCGGTGTACGCAGATCCAGATCTTCACCCCGATAAGTCATCGTGTACTCGTCTCCTCGTGACGCGCGACCGCCAACTCCAAGCCACAGACGGTGGCCAGACCACATTCGCCCAGTGCTCCTCTACATCGCCCATCCCGCATGAGGGAGCGTCAGACGGCAAGCACCTATTTCCCAGACCCACGTCACGGGTTTTAGGAACTGATAACGGCAAGCTGTTGACTATCCCACATTATCTGCGAATGAACCGGGCCGCGAGGGGGCGCGCTGCTTTGGCTCGCAACTTGGTCAACGCCAAAACAGCCAACCTTTCCAGTTGCTTATGCTTAGCGGCCGCGCCTACGCACGATGCGATCTGCTCAAAGCAGCGTGGTGCGTACCGGTGTCTGCAGCCCCGCACCCTCATTGCGCGGATTATTGACCCGTCGGTCCACCTCGATGTGATCCATCAGCCCCTCCGGTGGGGGCTTGAGAATATCACGCACAAAATCGGCCGTTCCCGGCTTGCAATCGAGCCAGCGATCGAAGTCCTCGGGCGCAATAATGATCGGCATCCGATCGTGGAGCGCACTCATGTCAGCGTTGGCGCCCGTCGTCAGTATGGCCATGGTCTCGATCTCGCTGCCGTCGGCGCCTAGCCAATGTTCCCAAAGACCCGCAAACGCAAAGGGCTCGCGATCCCTACGGCGAATGAGATGAGGTTGCTTGTCGCCGCGCGTTCCGGTCCATTCGTAGAAGCCGTCGGCGGGCACGAGGCATCGACGATGCCTCATAGGTCCCCGAAAAGACGGTTTATCGATCGCCGTTTCGGAGCGCGCGTTGATGAGGGTCGAAAATTCCCGAGGATCCTTCACCCAGGACGGAATGAGCCCCCAACGTACCAGAACCAACTCCCGCCCACCCCGTTCTGCGTTACGAACGATCAAGACCGGATCAGTCGGAGCGATGTTATAACGCGGTGGAAATCCGTGCTCGATAGGGACGGCGAACAACTTGCCTATGGCCTCAGGGGGCGCGGTGAGACTATAACGCGAGCACATTCGTCTTGAACCTTTGGTGGATACCCGAAAGTTGCGTGATCACTAGGGTCTATATAGGCGGCGTCCGGTATTTTCGATGTGTCCTGGCAGGCTTGTGCCCCGTGATTGCCGGAAAAGGCATCTAACGGGTACGCCATCAAAGACCTGCAAGCGCAAACACAGCTTGATCCACGACGGGAACTTCCAGATGCGCCGCCCACGGACTGGACTGATATCAACCATTATCGCCGCTAGCCTCATCTGGGCAACCACGCCGGGAGTTATCGCGGCGCAACAGGCCAAACCCTACGACGATAAGCTAATGCGTCTGTCGGAAATTCTGGGCGCCATCCACTATTTGCGGGAGTTGTGCGGTGCCAATGAGGGGCAGTATTGGCGCGACCGGATGCGAGAGCTGATGGATGCCGAGGGATCGACCACGCTGCGCAAGGCGCGGCTCACGCGCGCCTTCAACCAGGGGTATCGTAGCTACAGTCGCACCTATAACACCTGTTCGCCTTCGGCGCAGACAGCCGTTACCCGCTTCATCAGCGAAGGCGCCGAACTCTCAGACGGATTGATCAAGAGTTTTCCGCAATAAAGCGCGTGGCAGAGGACGCGGCAGAATTCCCAATGGGCGAGTGCGTGGCGGGTAGTTTACTGTGAATTGTTGTCGGGGTCACCTTTCGCCCTGGCGCATGCTAGTTCAAACAGAAAGGGAGGCAACGTCATCTGAGCGACGTAATTTCCAAACACGAGCAGGCAGGGGCCAGCCGGGGGAAATGACGGAAGGACAGGATGATGAGTGTGTGGTGTTATTCTGGTTGGGGGGAAGCAATGTATTCTTTTGAAGATTTGGAAGTGGACAATCCTTCTCTCAAGGCCTTGGACCTCATTCTTGCAGCTTGGGACGAAGGCGCCGATACCGGCGTCGCACCCGAGCAGATGGCTTATGCCGCGCTCTTCACTGCCTTGACGGATCTCGTTTCGATGTATGGTGAAGATGCCGTCGTCAAGCTGACCCGTGGCCTGGAACAGCGCATCGACTCCGGTGAGTTCACCTTGAAGCGGCGCCACCAATAAGCCGCCACCAATAATAAGAACAGCGGCGGCCGATCTCCGACACTATTAGAAGTGGCCGCCCTTCCAGACGACTTCAGCCAGCAACAATCCGCCAAAGATCGCCAGTAGAATTCCGGCGACACGATTGATCGTGCCCAGTCGCGTCGCGTCGATGCGGTGGCGATGGCGGCTGATCAGGTTAGATAGCCCAACCCACCAGAGCAGGCTGCCGGTCATGATGGCCGCCACCATGAGCAGCACGTCGACGGTCGAATGCACCTCAACAAATGTCGAGACGCCGCCGAAAATTGCGATCAAGCCAAGTACAGCGCCGGGGTTGGTAATGGTGAGAAAGAACGTCTGCGGTATGTCCCATACGAAATCGCGCAGACTTGTTTCATGCTCATGCACGGGAGCAACCGCGATGCGCGGTGTCGCGTAATAGAGCTTAGCTCCAAATGCCATGAGCGCCAGCCCGCCCACGACCTGTATCACGGCACGATAGTTCTCAACCGCAGCTGAGATCGCACCCACACCCATGCCGGCTGACAACGCAATCAATCCGTCTCCGAGCATCGAGCCAAGACCGGCGGCAATGCCGCCCCAAAAGCCGCGTTCGATTGCGCGCTGAACGCACAAGACGTTGACCGGACCAACAGGGGCGGCGACCAAGACGCCAATGAACAATCCCACTGGAATGATGAAGGGATTGGGAATGTAGTCCATGATCACGCGATTAGTTCCACCCGCATTGGCCCCGCCCGCCTACTGCCCGAGCCTCATTCCATGGGCTTTTCGTGCAGCACCATCCGATAAGAAAAATCGCCCGTTTGGCGAATCCTTCCCTGCTCTAGTGGTAGTTGGCCGCCGATGTCTTGTCCAATGCGCAGGGGAGCGTCTAATCGTTGGGTTCAACACGAGCCGAGGGCATGCCCAAGAAATGGGCGGCGGCGTCGTTAGCTGCAAGCAGAGCCAAAATAGCGCAGGGACACGGCGTCACCGGAAATCGGCCACCTATCGCCTGTCCTTTCGATTGGCATAAGCTTTTGGCGAACCCTCTATTTCCGTCTCCCGGGATCTCGTAGGGGAGGGAGGAAATTGCCGAGCTTTGGCCAGGCTAACCTCCCCAGAAACAAACAGTTGTGGCGCCTCAAACGAATACCGGTCTGGCCAGCGGCGCAGGACTGTTGTTAAGTGCGGAGGTTCTTCACAGTTTGAGTTAATCTAGGAACCTAGGATCATGAAGAGATTATCGCTTGTCGTCGCCGCCGTGGCCATTGTTGGCGCGTCGGGCAATGCCAGTGCGAACGAGGGCTTCTACGACCAGTACGGGTATCAGACGCCCAACAAGTACACTCGTGCGGCCCCTCCCCCGAAAGCCAAGGCCAGCGAGGCCTTCAGCTTCGAGTTCAAGAAAAAACAAGCGGCGGCTCTCTCCGGCGATGGAGAAAAGAGCGGTGGCGGGCGTCCCAAGATTTCGCCCATCACACCCCCCAAAGTCAGCTTCCATGGATACGGCGCCGGTCAGATCATCATCGACCAGTCGTCGCGCAAGCTTTACTACACGGTTTCCTCATCGAAGGCTTATGTCTATCCGATCGCCGTCGGCAAGCAGGGCTTCAAGTGGACGGGAACCGAGAAGATCTCCAAGAAGGTCGATTGGCCGGATTGGCGTCCGCCGGCTGAAATGCGCGAGCGCAAGCCCAACCTGCCTGTATCCATGGCGGGCGGTGTCTACAATCCACTCGGTGCCAAGGCGCTTTATCTGGGCAACACGCTATATCGCATTCACGGCACCAACGATCCTAAGAGCATTGGCACAGCCGCGTCGTCAGGCTGCATCCGGATGTACAACGGCCACGTTGTGCACTTGGCCAGCCTTGCAGGCGTCGGCACCACCGTGCATGTCGTGAGCAAGCTGCCCAAGGCAATCGCCTCCAACTAAGGCGATCAACGATCGGTGCTTCTTAGACCAGCATCCAATACAGCAGATCATGAAGTGGAGACGGCCCTGGCATCAGATTGATGCCCAGGGCCGATTTCGTCAGATACAACGCGGCAATGCCGACGCTCATGATCGCCGACGCGGGAACCGCCAACAGGAATGCCTGTCCCCAGGTCAGATTGTTTTCAGCAAAAAGAGCATTGCGATAGGCGGTGGCGAACATGTCGATTTCCGGCACGATTGTTAAGGTTTGCCGGAGAAATGCAGCGCCCATGCCAGGACCATTAACGTGCTTCAGCGTTAGCGCGCGCCCTCAAGAAATCTCACCGGCGCCCCCTGCGCACCGCTGAAGATCTCGCCTTCCCACATAACCTGGCGACCACGCACAAAGGTGCCAACGGGCCAGCCGGTCACCGTCACGCCGTCGTAAGGCGTCCAACCCGCGCGGCTTTCAACCCAGCGATTTGTGATGGTTTCGCGCCGCTTTAGGTCAACGACGGTCAAGTCGGCGTCATAGCCAGCGGCAATGCGGCCCTTGCCGCGAATGCCGAACAGACGCTGCGGACCATGGCTCGTAAGATCAACAAAGCGTTGCAGCGACAGCCGTCCCGCATTGACATGATCGAGCATGATCGGGACGAGTGTCTGCACGCCTGTCATGCCAGAATGGGACGCGGGATAGGCATGGTCCTTCTCTTCACGTGTGTGGGGGGCATGATCTGAGCCCAGCACATCCACGATGCCCGCTTCCAGCGCTGCCCAGATCGCCGCCCGATGACGTTCCGTGCGAACGGGCGGGTTCATCTGCACGTAGGTACCCAGGCGCTCGTAACATTCAGGCGCAGCCAGCGTGAGGTGGTGGGGCGTGACTTCGACGGTGGCGAACTCCTTGTGATCGCGCAAGAACGCCATCTCTTCGGCGGTCGAGACGTGCAGCACGTGAACGCGCTTGCCGTACTTCTCGGCCAAGCACACCAGTCGTGTCGTCGCGATCATCGCCGCTTCTTCGTCGCGCCATACTGGGTGCGAAGAGGGATCGCCCGTCTTGCGCTCACCCATGCGCGAGATCAGGCGCGCCTCGTCCTCCGCATGGAAGGCCGCCCGCCGTGATATCCTGTCTATGATCCGGTCAAGCGAGCTTTCGTCATCGACAAGCAAGTCGCCGGTGGACGAGCCCA
This sequence comes from Hyphomicrobiaceae bacterium, assembly GCA_041397645.1. Lineage (NCBI taxonomy): Bacteria > Pseudomonadati > Pseudomonadota > Alphaproteobacteria > Hyphomicrobiales > Hyphomicrobiaceae > Hyphomicrobiaceae bacterium. Next base: position 2,196,585 of record JAWKWE010000004.1, read on the forward strand.
TGAACACCTTGATGCCGGCGGAGCCTTCGAGTTTCTCCAGCGCAGGGATCTCGCCGACATTCTCCCGCGTACCCCCGACATAGAAAGCGAAGTCGCAGAACATTCGGTTGCGCGCGAGCGACACCTTCTGCGCCAGGAGTTCCGCCGTGGTGGTCAGCGGCTTGGTGTTGGGCATCTCGAACACAGCCGTCACACCGCCAGCGACCGCCCCACGGCTGCCAGTTTCCAGATCTTCCTTGTGCGTCAATCCAGGTTCGCGAAAATGCACCTGCGTGTCGATCACGCCGGGAAGGATGTGCAGGCCCTTGGCGTCCAGCGTCTGCGCCGCTTGTGCGTTGGTCAATTGCCCCAGCGCGGCGATGCGGCCGTCCTTTACCGCAATATCCCGCACGCCCTCACCGTCATGATTGACGATCGTCGCGCCCTTTATCAGCAAATCGAACGATTCAGCCATCGCTACCTCGCATTCCCGCTACCCGCCCGCATGCCTTGCGTTTGTCTCTAGCCCCGCATACGTAACTTGTCGGCCCAATTCAACCGGCGTCTAGAACAACATGGATAAGCCATTTATCGCACATCTGGAGGATCGCGGCGTCGTAGCCGTCACCGGCGCAGATGCGGTGAAATTCTTGAATGGTCTGGTGACCAACGAGGTTGCTCACCTTGCCGAGGGAGAGGCGGCCTACGCGGGGCTTCTATCACCGCAAGGCAAGATCCTGTTCGCCTTCTTCGCCTTGCGCACGGCAGACGGGTTTTTCCTCGATGTCGCGCGCGAGAAGGCCGCCGATCTGGTCAAGCGCCTCAGCCTTTATAAACTGCGCGCCGCGGTGACGATTGCCGACGTCTCGGAGCGCTTCGACGTCTGGGTCGCGAAGGATGAATCTTCAATCGCCAAGCACATCCCGAACGTGGCTCTTTCGTTTCGCGATCCACGACATGAGGCGATGGGGCTCCGTATCTTGTCCCCACGGGACGCAGCAGCGTCCGCTGCGCCCTCAAATGGTGACGTCGGTGCCTACGTCGCGCAGCGTATCGCACTTGGCGTTCCCGAAGGCGGCAAGGATTACGAATTCGGAGACACCTATCCGCACGAAGCCGATTTCGATTGGTTCAACGGCGCCTCGTTCGCGAAAGGATGCTACGTCGGACAGGAAGTCGTCTCACGCATGAAGCATAAGACGGTCGTGCGCAAGCGCGTGGTCCGAATTACTGGCGAGACAAACCTGAAACCGGGCGCGGATATCACAATCGGCACCGTCGTCATAGGTCGTACGGGCTCCGTCGATGGCGTTCATGGCTTGGCTCTTTTGCGTCTCGATCGTTATGCCGAAGCACGTGAAGCAGGACAAACCGTATCGGCGGCGGATACTCCGATCCAAGTTTGCGATGAAGACTTCACGCGCTACGCCGAAACGGTCGCGAAACGCGAAAAGGCGTAAGCCCTTCCCCGCGCGTTAGGCGAGAAAGGGCTCAACCCGATTTAGTCTTGTGCGGGAGCTGCGGATTTCGCGGCGTCCTTCGCTGCCTTGAGTTGATCGAACGCTTCAACCGCGTGGCTGGCGTACATGACGGACGGCCCCGCACCCATGTAGATCGCCAGCCCAAGCGTTTCCATTACTTCCTCACGCGAGGCGCCCTGCTCTATCGCTGCCTTGGTGTGAAAGGCGATGCAGTCGTCGCAGCGTGTCGCAACGCCGATGGCGAGCGCGATCAGCTCCTTGGTCTTGGTGTCGAGCGCATTGGTCTTCAGGGAAGCCTGCGCCATCGCCGAGAAGCTCTTCATAACGTCGGACGTGCCGACACGAAGCTCGCGCAGATGGGGCGAAAGCTGCTTCATGTAGTCCTGCCAGTCCTTGATCATTCTGCTTCTCCTCGGGCAATTCCACTATTGCGATAATGCTCACCTACCCCCCGCGACAGGAGGCAGCAAGCGTCCTGCTTGAAGATATTAGATTTAGCTAATATAACAACCCCCGAACAGTTGATTGCGTCATGAAGGAACGGCGCGGGCGCCTGTACGCAGGTCGCCTAACGTTCAAGGAGACACGAAAACGATGGGAACGATGCAGAAAATCTCGCCTAAGGACGCCAAGCTCTTGATCGACAAAGGGGCCGTTCTTGTCGATATTCGTGAAGCGGATGAGCGCGCCCGTGCACAAATCGCGGGGTCGTGCCACATGCCGCTCTCGAAACTCGGCACGCTTGGCAACGCTCCTGCGACGAAAGGCCAAGTGGTGGTGTTCCACTGCAAGAGCGGCAACCGCACGATGGTCAACGCCGACAAGCTCGCCGGCAAGACGCAATGCGAATCTTACATCCTCGATGGTGGCATCGACGCTTGGACCGCGGCGGGCCTGCCTGTTGCCGCTACTGCGAAGAAAGCGCCAATCGAGATCATCCGGCAGGTGATGATCGTGGCAGGTTCGATGGCCTTGGCAGGTGTCGTCCTGGGCATGTACGTTTCTCCAGTTTGGTACTACCTATCGGCATTCGTTGGATTGGGATTGATCTTTTCAGGTGTTACGGGCTTCTGCCTGATGGCCTATATCCTGAAGCGGATGCCCTGGAATAAGGGCTTTGCCTGAGCGACGGCGAGGCGCTTGCCTGTCGTTGCCAATTCATTGAGTTCCAAGACATGGCAACGACTATCAGTAAGAATTCCGGCAGCGGGAAAGCGACGATGCTCAGGTGTCCATGGCCTGGCATCGCCGATCCATTATATGCACGCTACCACGACACAGAATGGGGCGTGCCCCTGACCGATGACCGCGCACTGTTTGAAAAGCTGGTGCTCGAAGGTTTCCAGGCCGGGTTGTCCTGGCTCACGATCTTGAAGAAGCGCGACAACTTTCGCTCCGCGTTCCACGGATTTGATGCACGGCGGATCGTGCGCTATGGCACAAAGGACATTGCGCGGCTGATGGATGACGCCGGCATCGTGCGCAATAAATTGAAGATCGAAGCGACCATCGACAATGCCCGCGCCTACTTGGCACTGACGAAACACACGCCGTTGTCTCACTTCATCTGGTCGCATCTCGACGGCCCGCCGCAACAGAACAAGCTGGTACGTCTGTCTGACGCTCCAGCGCAGACCGACCTTTCAAAGCGCATCTCAAAATCGCTGAAGGCAGAAGGCTTCAGGTTCGTAGGACCGACGACGGTCTATGCCTTTATGCAGTCTTCGGGCATGGTCAACGACCATCTCGTCTCTTGCCCTCGCCACGATCCTTGCGCAAAACTTCAGCGTGCCCTCAAAATTCCCGGCAAAGCTTGATTAACCTGACATGACCCAAGATCCCGAACACAAGCCGCGCGCGTGGCAGCGCATGTTGTCGGGCCGCCGACTTGATCTGCTGGCCCCCAACCCCGCCGACATCGAAATCGACGACATCGCGCACGGATTAGCACGCGTAGCACGGTGGAACGGACAGACGACGGGCGCCCATTCTTTTTCGGTCGCGCAGCATTCACTCGTGGTGGAAGCCATCGTGCAGGCAAATAACACCGGTTTCGGCTCTAAAGAGCTTCTCGCGGCCCTCCTCCATGATGCTCCCGAATATGTGATCGGTGACCTGATCAGTCCATTCAAGGCCGCGATTGGCCTCGATTACAAAGCTTTCGAGAACCGGCTGCTTGCTGCAATTCACCGCCGGTATGCTTTGCCGATCGCGGAGAATTCGGAGCTGACGACGAGCATCAAGCACGCCGACAGGATCGCTGCGTATTACGAAGCGACCGTTCTTGCGGGCTTCGCGATCGAGGAAGCGCAATCTTTTTTTGGGCGTCCTGAGATACCTAAAACCTTACATCACGAGCTGCTCTTGCTTGAGCCACTGCCAGCAAACCAAGCTGAAATGGCCTTTATAGATCGATTTAATCAGCTCTGGTCCGATTCATAATTGCGTCCAAAAAGCGGCAACCATCTGCCAATTACGAGCACGCAATTCCGAAAATAGCCATGATCAGGTCTTAGCTCGCCTCTTGGGGAGCACGGGGAGATATGACCTATGAACATGGAACTTGCAGGTAGAGGCAAACCGTCGCCCGATAAATCGAAGCGCATGATCCCACAGGAGAACGATGGCCTTGCGCCATCTGCCGTCGAGATCGGATTGACGGCGGCGATTGTCGCCGTGCTCGACAACGAGCCCGTCGCACTCGTCGTACGCGGAGAACCCGACAGCGCCGGAGCAACTGACGGACTGCCGTTTGGGCCGTTTGAACCGCGTCAGCATCGCACTTTGGAAACCGGACTTCGTTCTTGGGTGCAAGAGCAGACGGGGCTTGATCTTGGCTATGCCGAGCAGCTCTACACTTTCGCCGACCGTGGCCGTCATCTGGAAATCAGCGACGCGTCACCGCCAGTCGTTTCCATTGGCTATCTGGCGCTAACCCAAGCGCGCGTAGGCAATGAACTTTCAAGCGGCATCTGGCGCTCTTGGTATCACTACTTCCCTTGGGAAGATTGGCGCCGCGGACGGCCAGAGATCATATCGACTGACATCGAACCAAGGCTGAAGGCTTGGGCCGAACGCCAGGGCGAACTCCCCGCTGCACAACGTCCCATCGCGCGTTCAGAACGTATTCGCATTTGCTTCGGTCTCGACGGTACAGCCTGGGACGAGGAGAAGGTGCTGGAGCGTTATGAGCTGCTTTACGATGCTGGCTTGGTTGAAGAAGCCCGCCGAGATAGCCGCCCGTCAGCGCAGGAATGGTCCGACTTGCCTCGGCTCGGTCATCCCATGCAGTTCGACCACCGCCGCATCCTGGCAACGGCGATCAACCGCACGCGCGCCAAGATCAAATATCGGCCCGTCGTGTTCGAGCTGATGCCGGTCGAGTTCACGTTGTACGAATTGCAGAAGACGGTTGAAGCAATCCTTGGCCCTCATCTGCACAAGCAGAATTTCCGCCGTCTCGTCGAAGGCGCAGGCCTTGTCGAGCCGACCGGAGAGATGAAGACGCGCACAGGCGGCAGACCCGCAAAGCTGTTCCGCTTCCGCCGCGAGGTTCTTTTGGAACGTCCGGCTCCCGGCGTTCGCGTTTCCGCGCCGCCAAGCCGCACGCAATAGAACTCTTTCGGCTCAGCAGCGTTGTTCAAACGCGCAAGCTTCAAGATGCGGGTCGCGAGATAACAATCTTGCGACCCGCACCTTTGAGGCTCTGGAAATTCGCGTTTACATACATTAAGTTAAGTGCACGGTAGGAATGCTCATATCGAGCATTTTAAACGAATTGCCCGGCAGCAAGCCGGCTTTCTTTGGGCTTATAAAATGCTCGTTTGGAGCATATGAGACTAGAGATCGCCATTTGCCGGTTCGATGAGTTGAAGGAGGCATCCGCGTTGGCAACCATCTCTAAGACCACGGTGCGTCAGACCAAGAGCGGTTCAAAGGCGATCGCGGCTTCGGCCCGCACCGCCGCCACGCGCAAGAGCGCGCCTGCCCGCCTGCCCGAGACGGGCAAGGCTTTCGCGCCGCTTGCCAACCCACCGAAATACGAATGGTCTCCCGCTCTCAAGGCCGAGATGGCGCCGATGTACGACCGCGTGAAGCACGTGGTCACGCCGATGGAATGGCCGCACTATGCGCCGCTGATCAAAGCCATCAATGAGCTGAAGAAGATCCGCAACGCTGTCGTGCTGGCGCACAACTACATGACGCCGGAAATTTTCCACTGCGTATCGGATTTCCGTGGTGACAGTCTTCAGCTGGCCAAAGAGGCCGCGCGCGTTGACGCCAAAGTCATCGTGCAGGCCGGCGTTCACTTCATGGCGGAAACCTCGAAGCTGCTTTCGCCCGATAAAACCGTTCTCATCCCAGATCTGCGGGCAGGCTGCTCGTTGGCATCCTCTATCACTGCCGAAGATGTGCGCATGTTGCGTGAAGCCTATCCGGGCGTGCCTATCGTCACTTACGTCAACACGTCCGCAGCTGTGAAAGCGGAATGCGACATCACCTGCACGTCCTCCAACGCCGTCAAGGTCGTTGAAAGCCTCGGTGCACCGCGCGTGCTTTGCATTCCCGACCAGTACCTCGCGAAGTGGGTGCAAAGCCAGACTAAGGTCGAGGTCATCGCCTGGAAGGGTGCTTGTGAAGTTCACGAGCGCTTCACCGGCGCCGAGCTGGAGCAAATGCGCAAGGATGATCCAGGCCTGAAGATCATCGCCCATCCTGAGTGCCCACCCGATGTCATCGCGGCGGCCGACTTCACCGGTTCGACTTCAGGCATGATCAATTGGGTGAAGGATAAGCGGCCGGCCAAGGTGATGCTCGTCACCGAATGTTCGATGGCGTCCAACGTTGCCGTAGAAGCTCCCGATGTCGAGTTCATCCGGCCGTGCAACCTTTGCCCGCACATGAAGCGCATCAGCCTGGAAGGGATCTACGACAGCCTCGTCAACATGCAATACGAGGTGACGGTAGACCCCGATGTCGCGGAACGCGCCCGCCGGGCTGTCGAGCGCATGGTGAACCTGACGAACTGATCGCAAGCCTGAGTTTCAGCAGCGGAGACGCACTGCGATGGCTACCAGACCGACACGTTCCAAATCCAAGGGCTTTACTCCTGCGAACACCACGCCGGGACCGGGTGATGTTGTCATCATCGGCGCGGGACTGGCTGGACTGTACACGGCGTTGAAACTTGCGCCGCTTCCCGTGACGGTCATTGCCGCCGCGCCGTTGGGTGAAGGCGCATCCAGCGTCTGGGCGCAAGGCGGCATCGCGGCAGCGGTCGGCGAAGGCGACAGCACCGATAAGCACGCAGCCGACACCATTTCGGCCGGCGCGGGCATCGTCGATCAAGCCATGGCCCACCTGGTCGCCGACGAAGGCCCTGACGCCATACGCGATCTTCTCACTTACGGGGTGCCATTCGACCGTGATCTGGAAGGCCACTACGTTCTTTCCAAAGAAGCTGCGCATTCAGAAAAGCGCGTCGTTCGCGTCACGGGCGACCGGGCGGGATGGGCGATCATGAACGCGCTCATCGCAGCAGCGCGCGCGACACCCTCAATTCGTTTCCTTGAGGGCTATGAGGCACACGACCTCATCACCGAGGACGGTCGCGTGAAAGGCGTGCGTCTCATCCGCCCGGCAGCTCTCGGCCATGGCACTTACAAGTTCGTACCAGCATGCGCCGTCATCCTGGCGACCGGCGGTGTCGGTGCGCTTTATGCAGTTACCACTAATCCCTCCTACGCACGCGGCGAAGCGATAGCCATGGCAGCGCGAGCCGGCGCGGTGATCACGGATCCCGAATTCGTCCAATTCCATCCCACGGCGATCGACGCGGGTATCGACCCGGCGCCGCTTGCTACCGAAGCCTTGCGCGGGGAAGGAGCCACACTGGTCAACCGACTGGGCGAGCGCTTCATGCTGGCGATCGACCCGCGCGGAGAGCTTGCGCCACGTGACGTCGTTGCGCGCGGCGTACACGCGGAAACTACCGCCGGTCGCGGTGCGTTCCTGGATTGCCGCGAGGCTATTGGCGCGCGCTTCGATGAAGCCTACCCGACGGTTGCCGCACACTGCCGCGCTGCAGGGATTGATCCAGTGCACGACCTTATCCCGGTTGCACCGGCCGAGCACTACCACATGGGAGGCATTGCTACGGATGCGCGCGGACGCACTTCGGTGCCCGGACTATGGGCGGTGGGTGAAGTGGCGGGAACGGGCCTGCATGGCGCCAACCGTCTCGCCTCCAATTCGCTTCTTGAAGCTGTCGTGCTGGGCGGTCATGCTGCAGCCGATATCAAAGCGCTCATTCCGAGTGAAAAGGCAGGGCACTTCGTCGTGCCTAAGCGCGTCTCGGGACCCAAACCTCTTAAAGCGGCAAAACGTGCTGAGCTTATCGCGAAACTACGCGCCATCATGACGTTGCACGTAGGCGTCGTGCGCAACGCCAAAGGGCTCAAGCTTGCACTGCGCGCACTCGACGCTATTGCAATCGACGGCAAGGACGATCCTCTGATTGCTAACATGGTGCTGACGGCGCGCCTCATAACCGCAGCCGCTTTGAAGCGTAAGGAAAGCCGTGGTGGACACTTCCGCGATGACTTTCCGCACGCCAATCCCGAGCTTGCGAAGCGGACGTTCATCACCCTTGCAGATTTGCCAAAACGCGAGCCGGTTCCTCATCCCGCGTCAGCTGCGGCCGCCAACGCGGTTTGCGCACCATGAAGACGCGCGCGATCGATCTTGCGCCGCTTCCAGCGCCGCTCATTGCAAGCGCTGTCAAGGCTGCGCTGCTTGAGGATCTCGGGCTGACCGGCGACATCACGACCAACGCAACCATTCCTGCTGACACGCGCGCGCAAGGCGTTATCGCCGCGCGCAAGGCGGGCGTCGTCTCCGGGCTTCCTCCCGCTGAAGAGGCGTTCCGCCAACTCGATCCCGACTTTCGCTTCGACATCCTGGTTGCGGATGGCGAGCGCGTGAAGCCGGGCGACGTTATTGCGAAGATTTCCGGCAATGCGCGTGCGCTGCTCACCGCGGAGCGGGTCGCGCTCAATTACATGGGACGCATGTCGGGGATAGCGTCGCTCACGCGCCAATATGTCGACGCGATTGCGGGAACTAGGGCGCGCATCGTCGATACCCGTAAGACAACGCCTGGACTGCGCGCCTTCGAAAAGTATGCGGTCCGATGTGGCGGCGGACACAACCACCGCACCGGCTTGTTCGACGCCGTCCTCATCAAGGACAATCATATCGTTGCCGCGGGAGGCGTGGAGCAGGCCGTGGCGGCCGCGCGCCAGACTGCAGGCCACATGGTCAAGATCGAGGTGGAAGTCGATACTCTCGATCAGCTCGACCGTGCACTGAAGTACGACGTGGATGCCGTTCTGCTCGACAACATGACACCATCCCAGCTCAAGGAGGCGGTCAAACGCATCGGTGGGCGTTGTCTCGCCGAGGCCTCGGGTGGCGTTAGCCTCGAAACGGTGGGCGCAATCGCCAAATCAGGCGTCGATCTCATTTCGGTGGGAGCTTTGACCCACTCTGCCCCCGTGCTCGATTTAGGGCTTGATTTCAAGGCGCAACCCGCAAAACGAACCATCAGCGCTTGAATTCGCCATAGTTGGCGCGCACCTGAAGGCTTGTGCTATAGCGCCCAGTGCGGTGGCACGATGCGCGGGTTTTTCCCGGCGGTCGCGCGAAAAGCGGAGTGTGACGTCATGAAGTGGATCGTTCTTTGGGGCCTGTGCGCCGTGACCGGAGCAGCGCTCGCGGGCGTCTTCGCCGGCACCAAGAACCGTGACGTATCGTTCTGGATGGCTTGGTGCTTCCTGTTTCCGCCGCTCATCGTATGGCTGATGCTGATGCCGAAGAACGCCGGTCCGCGTCCGAAACCGCGACCTCTCGATGATTTCGACAATCCACGCGGCGGTTTGCTTTAGCCTCAACCGTTGGATTTCTGCATTTTGGCGCGCACTGACGCCTGTGCGGCCGCCAAGCGTGCAATGGGAACGCGGTAAGGCGAGCACGACACGTAATCGATGCCAATGCCGCAGAAAAATTCCACCGAGCGTGGCTCCCCGCCGTGCTCACCGCACACGCCGGCTTTCATTCCAGGCTTAGCAGTCCGCCCGCGCTCCAAGCCTATGCGTACCAACTCACCAACGCCTTCCTGATCGATTGTCACGAACGGATCGTTGGTGATGATGCCGCGCTCCAGATAGCTCGAAAGGATCGGGGCCGCGTCGTCGCGAGATAGCCCCATGGCCGTCTGGGTGAGATCGTTCGAACCGAACGAGAAGAAACTTGCGCCGTCCTCGCCCTCTGCAATCTCACCCGCCCGCAGCGCGGCGCGCGGCAACTCGATCATGGTGCCAACTTCGTAGCTCAGCTTGACGCCCGTCTCGCGCTCCACTGACTCGGCCGTTCTATCTATGACAGCACGCAAGGTAACGAATTCGGCGCGGAACACGACGAATGGAATCATCACCTCGGCGTGCACCGGTGCACCGGACTTCTTGCCCGCCGCAATTGCGGCTTCGAAGATGGCGCGCGCCTGCATCTCGGTGATTTCCGGATAGCGCACGCCTAATCGGCAACCCCGGAACCCGAGCATGGGATTGAACTCTTCAAGCTCCGTGATCCGCGTCTTAAGCCGCATAATATCAGTATTAAGCTCCGCCGCGACCTGAGCGATTTCCCGCTCCTCGTGCGGTAGAAACTCATGCAACGGCGGATCGAGCAGCCGGATCGTTACCGGTAATCCCGCCATGATCTCAAACAGCTCTTCGAAGTCTGCGCGCTGCACGGGGAGAAGTTTGGCGAGAGCCCGTCTGCGATCATCCTCGTTCGTCGCAAGGATCATCTCCCGAACAGCAAGAATGCGATCTTCTTCGAAAAACATATGCTCGGTTCGGCACAGCCCGATGCCTTCCGCGCCAAATGTTCTGGCCTGCCGGGCGTCGCGAGGTGTATCGGCATTCGTGCGCACCTTGACGGTGCGTGCGGCATCAGCCCACCCCATCAATTTCGCGAACGCTCCTGAAAGCTGAGGCGGACGCATTTTGGCTTTACCGGCAAGAACGCGCCCCGTGCTGCCGTCGATGGTGATGATCTCGCCCGCGCGAAAGGTTCGTGCGCCAATGCGCATGATTCCTGCGTTCGCATCGATGCGCAAGGCACCCGCACCCGACACGCACGGGCGGCCCATGCCACGCGCAACGACGGCGGCGTGGCTCGTCATGCCGCCACGCGCGGTCAGGATTCCGACCGCCGCATGCATTCCGTGAACGTCCTCCGGGCTCGTCTCGGCTCGAACCAGGATGACATCCTTGCCCTTGCCTTTCAGCGCCTCAGCCATCTCCGCATGAAACACGATTTCGCCGGATGCCGCGCCCGGAGAGGCGGGCAGGCCCGACGTCAACACTTCCTGGGGTGCGTCGGGATCGAGCGTCGGATGCAGCAACTGATCGAGCGCGTTGGGCTCGACGCGGAGAATAGCCTCTTCCGAAGTAATCAAGCCCTCTTCTGCCATGTCGGCGGCAATCTTGAGCGCGGCTTCGCTGGTGCGTTTACCAGATCGCGTTTGAAGTACCCAAAGCCGCCCGTCCTCGATCGTGAACTCCACGTCCTGCATGTCGCGATAGTGGCGCTCCAGAAAGCTGAAGATCTCTTTCAACTCTCCAAACGCGTTCGGCATCATGGTTTCAAGCGACACGCCTGAGCGCGAGATGCCAGCGAGCAGCGGCTGCGGCGTGCGGATGCCCGCCACCACGTCTTCGCCTTGCGCGTTGGGCAAGAACTCGCCGTAGATCTCATTCTCACCCGTCGAAGGATTGCGCGTGAATGCAACGCCCGTAGCGGACGTATTTCCCAGATTGCCGAACACCATGGCCTGCACGTTGACGGCTGTCCCCCAGTCGTCAGGGATCGCATGCAGACGGCGATAGGTGACGGCGCGCGTGTTGTTCCAAGATCCGAACACCGCGCCAATCGCGCCCCAAAGCTGCGTGGCGGTGTCCTGCGGAAACGGCGCTCCCGTTTCTCGTTCGATCACTTCCTTGTACTCGGCGATGATCTCGGTCCACGCATCTGCATCCAGATCGGGATCGGAAGCAAATCCGTTCAAATTCTTGAAGTTCTCAAGAACATCCTCGAAAGCGCCGTGATCGCAACCCAGCACAACGTCGCCGTACATCTGGATGAAGCGCCGGTAGCTGTCGTAGGCAAAGCGCGCATCGCCAGACCGCTTCGCCAGCCCCTCGACCGTCTTGTCGTTGAGGCCAAGGTTGAGGATGGTGTCCATCATGCCCGGCATCGACGCGCGTGCACCTGAGCGGACAGACACGAGCAAAGGCATTGCTTCATCACCGAATACAGATCCGGTGACGGCGGAAATGGCATTTAGCGCCGCCAGCACCTCTTCCTTAAGTCCATCGGGAAATTTCTTTCCGGCCTTCACATAGGCGGCGCAGGCTTGAGTCGTAATGGTGAAGCCAGGAGGGACGCTGAGGCCGAGTCGCGCCATTTCGGCAAGATTGGCGCCTTTTCCACCCAGCAACTCGGTCATGGAGGCATCACCCTCGGCGTTACCCGGGGCAAAGCTGTAGACCCATTTCCTTTTGCCGTTGCTGGAGCTGTGTGTCATCAGAGCTAGCGGGCCTCCCTGGCATTGCCTGTCGCTGGCGGCAGATACTTGCCACAATGGCGGCCCCGAAAAAAGGGTATATGTCCGCGACGGTCTCGAAAGACGCACGAAGCCGTCAATCTAGCGAACAATCGAGCAAACCTAACCGACGGAAGACATCAGATACCATGAGCAAACTGCCAGCTGTCCTCGGCACTCTCGAAGAAACCAGCGGGGAAGGATTGGCCCGGCTCTTCGAATTGCTGAGGATCGAAAGTATTTCGACTGATCCCGCCTGCAAGACCCAGTGCGCCGACGCAGCACGCTGGTGCGCCGAACAATTGCGCGACATCGGATTTGCGCAAGCCAAAGTGGTGGAGACCTCCGGTCATCCAATGGTCGTAGCCCATGACCGCACCAAACGCGCACCTGGTATCCCGCACGTTTTGTTCTACGGTCACTATGACGTCCAGCCCATAGATCCGCTCGAGTTGTGGAACAGCCCGCCCTTCTCGCCCACGCTGGCGCAGGATCCCGACAATGGAACTATAATCGTTGCGCGCGGCGCGGAGGACAACAAAGGCCAGCTCATGACATTCATGGAGGCCTTCCGCGCGTGGAAGAGCGTCGCGGGAGAACTTCCGATTGCCGTATCCGTGCTCATCGAAGGCGAAGAAGAATGTGGATCTCCCTCGCTTCCAGCATTTCTTGAGACCCACGGCGAAGAACTGAAGGCGGACTTTGTTTTTGTGTGCGACACCGGACAGTGGGATAAGGACACGCCCGCGATCATCACTATGCTGCGCGGCCTTGCCGGTGAAGAACTCATTATTCACGGCCCCTCGCGCGATCTGCATTCCGGCATCTACGGTGGCCCGGCGACCAATCCTATTCGCGCACTCGCCCACGTCATGGCAGCACTTCATGACGACAATGGGCGCGTTGCGGTTCCCGGCTTCTATGACGGTGTGAAGGAACCCGCGCCGGAGCAATTGGCGCAGTGGAAGCAGATCGGCCTTTCAGGCGAAGCCTTCCTTGGCGCGGTTGGCCTGAAGACTCCTGCCGGCGAGAAAGATCGCACAATCGTCGAGCAATTGTGGTCCCGCCCGACACTGGAATTCAACGGCGTGACGGGCGGCTATCAGGGTGCAGGCTCAAAGACCGTGATACCCTCCAAGGCTTCAGTCAAGATTACGTGTCGCCTCGTGCCCGGTCAGGATCCCGACAAGACCATGGTCGCGATTCGCGATTACGTTGAAAAGATCCTGCCTGCAGATTGCCGAGCCGAGTGGCTCGACGGGCGCGGCTCGGGTGGCATCATGTTTGACACTGGCGGCAATGCCATGCAGGCCGCCGCCCGCGCGCTAGAGGCTGAGTGGGGCAAGCCCGCTGTGCTGATGGGGTGCGGTGCGTCCATCCCGATCGTGACATCGTTCCGCGACAGATTGGGCATGGACAGCCTGCTCATTGGCTTTGGTGTCGACGACGATCGCATTCACTCGCCAAACGAGAAATACAATCTTACCAGCTTCAAAAAGGGCGCCCGCTCATGGGCCAGAATTCTTGCTGCATTCGCTGAAGCCGCTTAAGAGACCCGCGACACGCACGCAGTTGGCCGCAATTACACTCTACGGTGCGAATTGCGCCGCCCATATTCTGAAATTGAAAGACGCCATGCGTATACCCATCACGATCATCAAACGTCTTCTGGCAGCCGCTCTCATGCTTGCCGCGACGGCGGGCGTCGCCGAAGCGCAGTACCGCGACCGTTACGGTCAAGAGCGCGAAAGCAGGTTCGGCCGCGATGATGATCGTCAGCGCAACGTGGCGGGGCAGTTCGATTATTACGCGCTGGTGCTGTCGTGGAGCCCGACTTATTGCGCCGAAAGCGACGACGGCGACGACCAGCAATGCAATCGGCGAGACGGCAGGCGCTTCAATTTCGTGCTCCATGGGCTGTGGCCACAATATGATCGCGGATGGCCGCAGGATTGCCGCACCGCGCGCCGCCCGTTCGTACCACAGCCGCTGATCGACAATATGCTGGATATTATGCCGAGCCCGCGGCTCGTCATTCACGAATATCGCAAGCATGGGACCTGCTCTGGACTCTCCCCCGATGCCTATTTCGGGCTGGCGCGTAGGCTTTTCAACTCCATCGAAATTCCAAGCAACTACAGAAATCCATTTGAACAGCAGACCGTGTCCCCGCGCGAGCTGGCGCTAGACCTGATGCGAGCCAATCCAAGTCTCAAGCCGGAAAACTTCGCCATCGTCTGCGGCGGACAAGGAAACCGCCTCAAAGAGGTGCGAATCTGCTTTTCCAAGAACGGACAGCTGCGCGCCTGCGGTGCCAACGAGGATCAACGGCGCATGTGCTCAGCCTCGCGCATTTTCATTCCGCCGGTGCGTTCGACTGCGCGCGGCAACCCAGATCCTGGTGCGCAATTCGATTCGCCAAGATCCAATCCGCTGCCCGGTCCACGAATGGATCTTTACGAACGTCATTTGTGACGCACTCTCCCTGTGGAAAACTTGAGTGCGTAAGCATCTATGCCACGCGCGAGCTTGCTGGCACGCCATATCCTGCACACACTTGAGCTTGAACGATTCTCAAGGCTTGGGGCATGCGCAACATCGATCTCGATCAGATCTGGCCTTTTCCGCAGCGGCGCTTCAACGCTCCGCACGCCAGCATGACGAGCGACGATAGCCGCTACACGCGCGACGTTTACGATCAGCTGGCACAGTTCGATCACCCGGTAAAATCGGCAAGCGATGAGATCGACGGATCCGATGGCGGGCCTTACGTCTTCACATTCGGCGAAGCAGATGCCGAGGCTCTATGCGCCGCGTGCGAGGCTAGTCTGCCCCCTCCGCAAAGTGCGCATGTCGTGGCAGCTGCAGCACCAATTGCGAGGGTTCAGCGCGCAGTACAGTCTGACCCAGGCCAGCACGCCGTGCGCCCGCCGCCGCCGCCGCTCAGCCAGATGTCAGCATCGCCATCGCTGAGAGTTTCAACAGCGGCCCAGGAAACAGAAAAGCCTGCCACCGTCGAGAACAAGGCCGCCCCAATCCTTGCGACGGTCAAGGAACCGGAGACTGCCCGGCCACGTGCGCGTCGGGATTGGACGCCGCTCGTCTGGGGCGGATTGGGTTTCATCGCAGGAATGCTGGCGTGGCATGTGGTCGGCTTCTGGTCGTTCATGTCGAATGTTGTGCTTCATCCGAATGACGCTCGCTCCGCCCGCGTTGCGCGCGGGAACAGAACAGCTGTGGCCCCGGTTAACGTGCAAAAGGCAACCGAACCCAGCGTGCAGACCGTCACAGTAACGGCTTCGACCACTGCCGCCCCGATTGCGGTTGCTGCCGTTTTCAAAACAACTGGGCGTGTTTCCGGTGAAGCCGCGCCAGCGCTGACGGAAACTGCTGCAGCAGATCCATGCGTAACGTTGACATTGAACCGCACCTCCGGTGGAACGTCACCCGGGCAGTGCGGTGAACGGTCCGACGCGTTGATGCGAGACGCGGGCTATAACCAACGAGCAGACAAACTCGCTCTGAAGCCCCGCCTACAAGACGCGGCGATCTGGACAGGCGGAACCGCTGTTGCGACGACGCAGGGGCAGAAAGCCGACAAACAGGCCGAAGAACCAGCCATCGACTATGGCACGCTCAATCCGGCCGATTTGAACCTGAAAATGGATTGATCCGGACTCTCACGCTCCGCTTCGCGCGTCCTATAGGAAATCTTGCTTTGGCATTCTCAGGCGCTGCCCATCATGAGATGAGCTGAAAAACCTCAAGCTGCTTTACGGATGCGCTCGCTGCGCCATGAGGCTGGCGCACGGGCCACAGCGCCGATGGCAGCGGGCACATTGTTGATTTTGTCGAGCATCGAAGGATCCAGGCTCCATCCGCACGCCAAGCGCAAGACTTGTTCTTGCGTCGGATGGAGAATGATTGCCGCTCCAGCATCGCCTTTGCGCTCGCGGATGCCGCGCACCTCGTACAATTTCAATCCCAGAGCGCGCTCTTGAGGCGACTGGCGTCCACGGTCCCAAATTACGCCCTCCTCGCCCACAGCAAAAGCGCGCACGATGCGGCCGCGCTCGATGCGTGCCCAGGCATAGAAGTCGACGTCCGGAAACGCTGCAAAGTACTGTACATCGCGAAACCGCTCTCCCAGCTGCTGCAGCAACGGCGTCAGCTTGTCGACGAATGCCCTACCCGCGGGCAGCGGTAACGGTACACCCGCGACAAACGTCCAACCATTGACCGAAGGCGACAGGAAGATGTGGTCGTCCGACAGGGACGCATCATAGATGGTTCCAACTCCCGCATCCCAGTTGGCGGCAACCAGGACTTCAAGCTCCAGTGTTTCGGCCACCCCTTCGAAGTCGTCCGTCCGCACGGCGATCCATGCCATGGCCGGTCCAAACGGCTTTGGCGCATCGGGATCGGCCGAAAGAACGACTTTGCGCGGCGGCCGCAACGATGGCAGCACGACATAGACGATGGCCGCCACCGTCAGACTTATCATTCCGAAAATGAGTACGATGGGAGCCAACACGGGTACCCGTCCTTTGCCGATTCGCATCTGCGCTCAATATCCAGCGACAGAGCCATTTCCTGCAAGACGCCACAGCAGTGGGAATGGGGAAAATTCACTGCAGTTGACAAAGAAGGCGCACAGACCGGCCTTGCGCCGTTCGATCCTGTTGACTTCGAGCGGCGTAACGCCTCTCAGTTTCCCGACCCCTCACTTTGGTTCGGCATATATGTCATCGTCAGACACCACACCCAAGGTTGCGTTGATCACTGGCGCCGCGCGGCGGATCGGCCGGACCATCGCACTCGACCTGGCACAGCATGGCTGGTCTGTGGGCGTGCACTATCGCAAATCGGCCGAGGAAGCCCGCGCATTGGTGAGCCAGATCGAGGCTCTCGGCAGCGGGGTGAAGGCCGCCGCTCTCGCTGCCGATCTCGGAGATGGCGCGGCCGTGGCGCACCTTGTGGAGGCCTGCGCGCACGCGCTAGGACACGCTCCCATCTGCCTGATCAACAACGCGTCCGAATTCATGCTCGACACAATCGAGACGCTGGACCAGGAGACGTGGGACGTCCACCAGAACATCAATCTCAAGGCGCCAGTGTTTTTGGCCCAGGCTATGCTACGCGGCCTCCCCTCTGAGACCGAAGGCAACATCATCAACATCATCGACCAGCGGGTCTGGAAGCTGACGCCGGATTTCTTCTCCTACACAATCTCCAAGGCCGGCCTTTGGACCGCAACCCAAACTCTCGCACAGGCTCTTAGTCCGCGGATTCGGGTCAATGCCATCGGTCCAGGACCCGTCCTGCAGAGCATCCATCAGACGCCGCAGGATTTCGCTGCCGAACAGTGCGCGACGCTGCTCAAGCGTGGCCCCTCGCCGTCGGAAATCGCGGCTGCGGTACGCTTCATCCTGTCCTCGCCGTCAATGACCGGGCAGATGATCGCACTCGATGCAGGCCAACACCTCGCCTGAAATTTTTCGAGGCCAACTCCGTAGCCAGAAAAGATGTATACACCCCGCTCAGCACCCACCTTGATGCCATTGGTGCAGAACGAGATTTTGCGGGCGCAAATGGCGAATGCCTCATGTCCGCCCTGTAACGTTCTCATTGACGCCGCAATGCTCGGCGACCTTGTTCATGCGAGCCACGGGGGCTCAATCAACACTTTGTTAAGGTTAAGCGCCTAAGAACCTTAATTGGTTCTGTATGGCGCCTGTTGAGGGTGTCGCGTAATTATGGGTGAAACCATGATGTGCCGCTATGGGGCGCGTTTTGCGCTCCGTTTGGCGACCGCCGTATCGGCGTTCGCCTGCTCCGCTACGGCTTTTGCCGCTAGTCTTCCCCAGGTCCAGTTGTCGGACGGAAACTCGGTGCCCGCCTGCGCGACACCTGGCCGGCTGACCGCCTTTCTGGAACAACGCAACGGTGCGCTGCCAGAGAAGTTCTCGACCATTGCTGCTGACTACATGCGCATTGGTGAGCAGCTTCATATCCGATGGGACATTGCCTTCTTCCAGATGCTGCTGGAGACAGGCAATCTGAAGTTCACCGGCGACGTTTCCGCCGACCAGAATAATTTCGCTGGTCTTGGCGCTACAGGCCGCAAAGAACACGGCGAAAGCTTCCCTGACGTCGCGACGGGCGTTCAAGCCCATCTAGAACATCTGCTTTTGTATGCCGGAACCCCGGTTGACAACCCGGTGGCCGAACGCACCCGCAAGGTTCGCGAATGGGGCGTTCTCGACTCCTGGCAGAAGAGCGTCAAAGGGCCGATGACCTACACGATGCTCGCAAAGAAATGGGCGCCGTCATCGCGCAACTATTCCCGCGACATCGCGAACGTGGCCGACGCCTTCTATTCGGGCGCGTGTCATGGGGCCGATCCCAAGCCCGAGATGATGGCTCTCGTCCATCCAGAAACGGCAGCTCCGTCAAAGACCGCGGCGGCCGACGATGGGCAGGCACGCAATAGCGTTTCTGGCTCAGAGCTAGCAAAACGCGCAGTAGCAGAGGCCCGCGCCTCAGGATCTTTTGTCCGCTCAAGCCTCGGTGCAAGCTCGCTTACGGCCGAAGAAGCCGCAGCCACGGCTCAGCCGGTCACGGCCGAAGCCAGCGACAAGCCGGCCTTCAAGATCATTAATGGGCAGCAGGAAGAAGCTGCCGAGACGCCCGCTGAAACTGCTGCGGCGCAAGCCGCTCTCGAACAAGCCGCCAACGAGCAGCGCACAAAGGCCGCCCCAAAACAAAAGGTTCTGACGGCAGCACTGGGTGCTGGCACCAAGAACGCGGTTCAGCCTGCAAAATGCCGGGTATGGACCGCGAGCTACGGCGGCGCTCATGCGATGATCATCAAGGCAAGCACGGACGACACGGTAAACTACACCGTGCTCGACGTGAACGAGCAGACCGCCAAGCGTGAAGCGGAAGCTTATATCGCCGCTTACGCAAAGGGCGGGCAGACGGTCGGGGAATTTCCCAACCAGACGCAGGCGCTCGACAAAGCGTTCGAACTCTGCCCCGAGGGCTGATCTTAGAAATTGGCCCTTGAGGGTTCACCGATGAACGCAAGTATGCGCGTCAGACAACGGGCGCAGAGCGTGGCTACGGCCTTCGTCTGCCAACTTCTTCTGACCACGGCCGTCCAAGCCGCTCCACCGATCCGCACCGACACAAACAACCGCGTTCCTGCCTGCGTATCGCCAGAGCGCCTGATGGCTTTTCTGCGAGACCGAAACGAAGAGCTCAATCCGCGCTACGGAGAAATTGCGCGCTGGTACAAATACTACGGCGAAGCCTGGAACGTGCGTTGGGATTACGCCTTCTTCCAGATGCTTCTGGAAACTAATTATCTGAAGTACCGCCGCGGTGACGGCAGGCGTGGCGACGTCCACGAACGGCAGAATAATTTCGCCGGCATCGGCGCGACAGGCGGCGGTGTTGCAGGCGAGCGATTTGCCGACATCAAGACCGGCGTGCACGCCCAGATCCAGCATCTCGTGGCTTACTCTGGCGAGCACGTGCAAGATCCGGTTGCTAAACGCACCAGTGAGAACCAGGACGACATCATCGCCCAGTCGCGAAGATTGCGCCGTGCCGTCACGTTCGGCGATCTCGCGCGCAGGTGGGCCGCGGACCGCGCCTATGCCCGATCCATCGACATCGTCGCCAAGTTGTTCAACGACGGCTACTGCAAAGGCCCCGCAACGGCCGACATGGCGCCGCCACCGGCCCCAAAACCGGTACGCCGATATGAACGGCACGCGGGATTGGTGGGCCCCGCACCCGATCACCTCGGGGGTCCGGAAGAAGTCCTTCCCTGGGCCTCGCGCAGCGTCGCTCAAGAAACGAGCGATAACACCAACACTGCAGACAAGCCACGGCGCGAAACACGTACGCCGCCACCTCAGATAGCTCCCGCTGCCGCCATCAAAGAGACGCCACCAACCCCGGGTCACAACGGGCGCCCCCCCGTGCGCACGCTTTGGACCCGGGAGGATGGCTATGATCCCGCTGACACCAGAGCGCACGCGAGTGAACAGGCTCGCCCGGCTGGCACGCTGGAAAACAGCGACGACAATCCGCAACATGCCTCGGCGGGCGCTTCCGGAGAGGTGCAGCTTCCGCATTTCAGGATTGCGCCGACCGACACGCCCCCCTCGCACTTGGGCGGTCCGGTCGATCCCGTCATCAAAACCGCAAGCGTTCCCGCCCGCATCATGCCAGACTCAGATACGCCGTCTGACGATGCCAGACGGATCACAACCGCCGTTCGCACGGCATCGCTCGGAGAATGCCGGATCCTGAGCGCGAGCTATGGCGGACACAAGACGCTGCTCGTTCAAGCCGACGCGAGCGGAGCCATCCAACTGACCGCACTAACGGTGCTGGACGGGTTCGAAGATACGATGTTGGAGAGCTACGCCAAGGAAAGAGCACCCGGCGCAAAGCTGATTGGGACTTACGCAAGCAGGGACGACGCGCTCACCAAAGCGCGAACCATTTGCCCGTCGGGCTGAGCCGGAATTCACTCCAACACAACGCGCAAAAGAAAAAAGGGCGGCAAACCTAGTTGCCGCCCTTTTTTACTCAACCGTCCTGTGCGCTCATTACGCGCGCTTGAACGAAATATCCTTGTTGTCGATGAAGCCGTAGAATGCGTTCGTCCGATCCGTACCTTCCTTCTGGTAGGCTTCCTTCGCTTTCTGCAGCTTGTCGTCCTTCATGTTCACGCCCTGCTTCGACAGATCGTTGGGATCGAACCCATGGATGTTGCAGATGTTGAGGCCGAAGATCTTACGCTTCACCTCGCTGTCGTCACCACCAAGCTCCTTGAACGCGAACGTCTCGCGCATCTCTTCGGGGATCTCCATCCGGCGCAAGGCTTCGATCTGCCACTGCGGTGAGCCATACCAAACAGAGTCTGTCCCCCAGATCACGTGATCATCGCCCATACCCTTGATGAGCGTACCAAGAAGACCTGCGGCATGCTGGGGATGAGAGATCACGCAATTGGCAAAGCAGCTGCCTAATTCGGCATAGACGTTTGTCACGCCGTATTTGGCCGGGATTTCGGCCAGATCCGAAACCCAGTCGATGCGCCCGGTTTTTTTGAACTTGTCGAGATGATCCTGCGGATAGTCGTTCAGGGGCTTCAGTCCGGAGTGGAAGATAACGAAATTCAGACCCGGCCAGTCCTTCGCGGCCTTGCCCACGTCGTCGACCATGGCGTGCTTCCAGGCGTGGAAGTTATCTGCATAGTCGTTCGGCAGCAGCCCCTTATGAATGCAGAACGTCTTGATGCCCGACTTCACCATTTTTTCGTAAGCTGGATACATCAGCTTTTCATCGTCGAGGCGGTAGGGGAAGTCACTGTTGGAGAGTGGATCACCCACCGTATAGCCCTTCCAGCTGATCGGTTTCTGCTCTGCTGCACAGCGATCCATCTCCTCAAGCCAGCCCGGCGTGTTGGGACGCACGATCGCCTGGCTCCACATGCGGCGCGAGCCGCACAGATCGTCCATCAGGCCTTGCGCGCGGTACATTTCCTTGTTGGTGAGGAACCAGTTGGCTGCATCGTCGGCCGGTGCGCCCGATAGGATGCCGAGTTTGGTATCGCTGTCGAAGTAGACCTCTTTCAAGAAGTTGGCGAACTGAAGCTGCTCGAACTCGGTTTGCTTGTCGCGGAATTTCTCAGGGACCCATTTTTCCATGCCATACTTGCGCAGCGCCTTCAGGCCCTCGAACGAGAAGCCTTCGTAGACGAAGTGCAATTGGTCGTCGAAAATGAATTGATCACGCAGGGCTGCCGCGCGCGCTTCCGCCATGGAGACGTCCGCCGCCTCAGCTCTAGAAGCGCCGAACACGTTGCCGTAGTGCTCATTCATCACCGAGAAGGACAGCGCAAACCCTGCCGCCGAGCGCAAGAACGAGCGGCGTGAGACGTTGTTCTTTTTGGCGAGTTCAGTTGCCTCGGACAAGATGTGGCTCTTGACCTTGCGCTGCACGTCATTCTGCGGCGAAGGATTGAACTCACCGTTCGATAACACCTGCGATGGAACCGGCAAAGAGCTTTCGGCTTCTGCGGTTTCATCGCGTTCCTGCAAACCAAGGTGGTACTTCTCCGTCCGGATCCACAACGACATTGGCGTTTCCCTTTTTCGTTCTGTGGCAATGCGTTGCGACTGCTCAGCGGCCTTCTGAGCAGAAGCCACATCGCATTATGGTTCAACAATCTTGTATCATTACATCCTGCCGGGCAATTGGCTCAACGTATTGGCGTTCGCAGCGGCCGAAACATCGTGCGACGGGATCAATTCCCGCCCGAAGGGCCAAGGTATTTCAGAGCCGCGTTCGACAGCGCGCCGCCAACAACGCACGGAATGCCGACCTCAACCTGCCCTAATGCGCCCGCCGCGACGCAACCGAGTGCAAATACGGTCTGCCCCGCCTGACCCCACCAGTTGAAGTTACGCGTACTTTCAGGGCCCTTCGCCTTAAGTTCGTCGATGGAGGCCAACGCCTCTTTGCGGATCTTTGAAAGCTCCAGAGTTTCGGCTGCTTCAATGACTTCGCCAAGCGGCGCGCGGACCTTCACATCCTGATCCGACGAGATGCCCTTCAAAAGGGAGAGTAACTCCGGATCGCGGGCGGCGTTTTGCGCGAGTGTCCACTTCGCCATGGCGCCGATCGTCAGCTTTTCGACACTATCGCGGTCAAGCGACCAGGCGAGCACCGTCACGATGCGGCGCACCGGCGCTTCTGCGCCCGTGGCAAAGTAATAGCCCCAATTGATGTCGATAGCCGACGAGCTTTCCTCGAATGGCAGGTTTTCCAACGTCGGCTTGCCACCAAACAGGTACTTGTCGATCAGAACCTTACGCGCTGGCATCCGCTCGACAAACTTCTTCATCACTTCCTGCCAATCGGTCAGTCCCGAATAGGCAATCGCTTTGATCAGCAAGACCTGATCCTGCGGATCGAGCGGGAACATCTTGGTAATCAACGCTTCCGCCTTATCCGGATTGGAGCCGATAACGCCTGCTGTAAATCCGATGTAGACGCCGGCCTGATCCATGTCCTTGGTCACGCTGGATTTGATCATGGCCCTAATGGCCTCGGGCAGGCGGTCTGGCTCGGGCTTGAGGCGATAGCCGTTGATCCAAGACAGCAGTTCTTCAGAACCGTTGAACGGTCTTGGCTGCTTTTGCTTCGCCAGCAACGGTCCTGACACCGCCGAAAAGCTCACTGCGAGAGCTATGAGAGCTGCGATCAAACGCATGGCAAGCTCCGGAAATCCGCGCAAAAAACGATATTGGAAAGCTTGGCGGCGACCTCGCACCCCTCCGATGGCCATAATGTGGCGCTGCCGCCCCCTTGCTGTGGCTTGACGGGGTCCGGCAAAGCCCAATATTGGCGCCATGGTCACGCAAGATCCCGCAAATGAAGAAGGCGTCGAGCTTGAATCGACGGAGGCCGAAGATGCCGGCACGCGGGTCATCGCGCGCTATTGGAAGACGTTGCCTGCCTCGCCGGGCGTCTACCGGATGCTCGATGCGCAGGGCGAAGTCATCTATGTCGGCAAAGCCCGCTCGCTAAAAGCGCGCGTGGCCAACTATACGCGCTTGCAAGGCCACACCAATCGCATCGCGCGCATGATCCTGGCGACACATTCGATGGAGTTCGTAACCGTTCGCACGGAAGCGGAAGCGCTACTTCTCGAAGCCAACCTCATCAAGCGCTTCAAGCCACGTTTCAACGTTTTGATGCGGGACGACAAGTCGTTTCCCTATATCCTCATCAGCCGCGACCACCCGGCACCGCAGTTGACGAAACACCGGGGCGCGCGCAATCGCAAAGGCGACTACTTCGGACCGTTTGCCTCCGCTGGCGCCGTCAACCGCGCCATCAACATGCTGCAACGTGCGTTTCTCTTGCGCACCTGCTCCGACAGCTTTTACGAGAACCGCACGCGCCCTTGCCTGCTATTCCAGATCAAACGATGCGCCGCTCCATGCACCAGCGAAATCTCGCTGGAGGACTATCGCAAGCTGACGGACGAAGCTGTACGCTTCTTGCGCGGCGAAAGTCAGAGCGTGCGCGAGATGTACCAGCGCCTGATGACCGAGGCTTCAGACAAACTGGAGTTCGAGGCGGCCGCCAAGTACCGCAACAGATTGTGGGCGTTGGCGCACGTCACAGCAGATCAATCGATCAATCCTGAAGGCGTCGAGGAGGCCGACGTATTCGCAGCCCACCAAGAGGGCGGACAGACCTGCATTCAGGTGTTCTTCTTCCGCACCGGACAGAACTGGGGCAACCGTGCCTACTATCCCAGAGCAGACCGCTCACTCGGTGTGGAAGACGTGCTCGATGCCTTCATCGCGCAGTTCTACGACGACAAGCCGGTGCCGCGGCTCATCCTTCTATCACACGAAATTCCGAACCATGACCTGCTCGCCGAAGCGTTGACGTCAAAGGCAGAGCGCAAAGTTGAAATCCGGGTGCCCTCGCGCGGCACAAAATCCGCTCTTGTGGAACATGCCATCGCCAATGCGCGCGAAGCGTTGGGCCGCAAACTTGCGGAAACGTCTTCGCAGACACGTTTGCTCGAAGGTTTGGCGGAACGCTTCGGGCTGGCAAGCACACCGCGCCGCATTGAGGTGTTCGACAATAGTCACATCTCGGGCACGAATGCAGTTGGCGCGATGATCGTCGCCGGGCCGGAAGGCTTCGTCAAAGGACAATACCGCAAGTTCAACATCAAGTCGGATGCGACCACACCAGGCGACGACTATGCAATGATGCGCGAAGTGCTTGCACGCCGCTTCAAACGACTCACGTCGGATTCAGCTAGCGAAGAAGGTTCGACGCGCGACGTACCGCACACCGAAACTCCGGCGAACGAAGAAGGCGGCTCACGCATCTCCCCTCCGGCACACACCTCGCGCGAAATGAAAAAACTTGCGCTCGGCATGATCCCGCTTGCCGCAAGCGGGCGGATCGCGCGCGATGTTCCGCCTGACACGGTTCTTGATGACGCTTCATCTACCGCAGACGATACGAGTAAAAACTCTGGCGATGATGATATGGCACCGGAAAAAGACATCTTTCCCGACCGCCCCGACGTCGTCTTCGTCGATGGCGGACTTGGCCAATTGTCGATTGCCTGCGAAGTGATGCGCGAACTCGGCATTCACGATATCGCGCTCATCGGAGTGGCAAAGGGGCCCGATCGAGACGCTGGCCGCGAGCATTTTCACATCCCCGGCAAAGACAAATCCTTCATGCTCGAGCCGCGTGATCCGGTCTTGTATTTCGTTCAAAGATTGCGCGACGAAGCCCACCGATTTGCAATTGGCACCCACCGCGCCAAACGCTCGAAAGCTTTGAGCGCCAATCCGCTCGACGAGATCGATGGTATAGGGCCCACGCGCAAACGTGCGCTGCTCAAGCATTTCGGCTCCGCAAAAGCCGTTTCGCGCGCGGGCGTCGAAGACTTGAAAGAGGTTGAGGGCATTTCCTCTGAAATGGCACAGAAAATCTATGATTTCTTCAACGAGCGTCGAAGTTGACGAATATCGTTTCCGGCCGGCACGCGGCATTCTGAAACAGATGCTTCTGGTGGAAATCCGATAACGTTCCCGTGCGGTTAGATAACGTGGGGTGGATTTCCGCGACGCTTTCGCCCTATTTTGGCGCGCATTGCCGGTCCATCAGAGGCTTGGCGATAAATCCCCCGAAACTCGATTACTGGTGCCAATGAACTTCCATCGAAGCAAAGCCTGTTTGACGGCCGCATTGCTTGCGTTCGCAGCTTTCAACGTTGCGTCGAATGCTCGGACGGCAGGGGCCCAGACCGAATGGCAAACTGAGGTCGAACAGCCCAAGGCGCCAGCGGCAGCAAAGCCAACCAGTACGAAAGCAACCACTAAGGCGGCGGAAAGCAAACCGGCGGCTGCGCAGCAAGCGCCCTCCACACAGCCCGCGGCAACACAACAGGCCCCAGCCCAACACACGCCCCAGCAGGCGCCTGCAGCACAAGCCCCCGCGCCTCAGCAGGCACCTGCTGCAGCACAGCCCGCACCGGCTGCGGCTGCTCCGGCTGCGAACGGTGCGGCCCAACAGACCCAGCAACAAGCACCGGCCGCCGTACCCGCGGGTGATGCTGCGGCTCCCGCGGCCGAAGGGGCTGGTGCGCCAGCCCCGGCGCCCGAGACGCAAGCCGAGCCGCCTCAACCGGCAAAACCTGTACCGAAACCGACCCCGTTGCCGCCGGAGGTCGCGACAACGATCGAAAAGACAACCGACGTCATGGATGGTGCGGAGAAGAAGCTCTCCGCAATCAAGGACGTCGATGCCGACCTCGGCCGTTTGCGCAACGATATCGACGGCGTGATTTCTTCGACCACCCGCACAGCCGACAGCTTGCGCCCGCGCCTGGCGGATTTGGAAGGCCAAATCGCCAAACTTGGGCCGGCGCCCGGCAAGGATGATCCGCCTGAAGCACCCACAGCGGCCACAGAGCGCGCCCGCCTTGGCGCTGAAGCCGCCGAGGTTTCCGGGGCGATCAAAACGCTCGAAGTAACCTGGTGGCGCGCACGGCAGGCCATCGACAAGATTACAGACTTGCGGCTTGAGCTGTTCGTCAAGAGCCTCACCCAGCGCATGTCCAGCCCACTGTTTTCGGAACTTTGGGAGGACGTCGTTCGCGACTGGCCATCTGTATCCTGGCGCATCGGCTACAATGGTTCCGACTGGCTGCGAAATGCCGACACCCGCAAAGGCCGTCTGTCCATCGTGCTGGCGGCTGCGGCGTTCACGTATTTATTTTTGAAGTTGCTTGCCGGTTGGCTGACGCGATTCCGTCCGACGCCAGGACACCCCGAATGGACATTCTTCGAACGCGCGGCGGCGGGGTCTTGGATTGCGCCGGTGCGCGCCATGCCCGGCATCCTCACCGCACTTGTCTTGTACTTCGGACTGGACCACATCGGGCTGCTGTATCACCCGACGACGATGCCGACCGCCACCGCACTGCTCTATGCGATACTGATTTTTTCGGCCGTCTCGGCCCTGGTTTCGACAGTCTTTGCGCCCTACTCGCCACAGCGGCGTCTCATACCGTTGTCAGATCGCGCTGCGCGGCGGGTCGGACGACTGCTCAAGATCCTGGCCGCAATCTATTGTCTTGATCTGTTCTTCTCCGAGTTCGCCCAGATCCTGTACTTCCCTCTGTCCTTGAGCGTCGTGCAGTCGCTGATCTCAAGCCTTGCGTTTGCCGCGGTACTCGCGGGATTGCTGCTAACACCCTTCTCGCCGACGGGACATCCGCGCTCGGAGCCTTATCCGCGCAGCTATCCCCGGTGGTTGAAGTTTCCACTTTGGCTTGTCGTGCTTGCAATCGTGGTCGCGTGCCTTACAGGCTACGTCGCGCTTGGCCGCTTCATTGCCCAACAGGTCGTGATGACGGGCATCGTGGCGCTCGTCGGCATCCTGCTATTCTTTGCAATTCGAGCGTTCACACGCGAGGGTACGAAGGGGGGGCACGCTGTCGGATCCATCCTGCACGATGCATTCGGCATGGATGAACCTCGCAGAAGGCAGCTCGCGTGGCTCACTGAAGCGGTTCTTACCTTCATCCTTTTCTTGACGTTGCTTCCCGTCTTGCTGTTGCAGTGGGGATTTGCGGCGGCTGATATTCGCGACTGGCTGAAGGCGGCATTGTTCGGCTTCGAGATCGGCCAGATTCGCATTTCTCTGGTGCGCATCCTCGGCGGTATCTTGCTGTTCATGGCGCTGTTGTTCGTAACGCGCTTGGTTCAGCGCCGCTTGCGCCAGAACGTGCTTGTCGCGCCGCGTATGGATCCAGGCGTTGCGAACTCGGTCGATACCGCTGTCGGATATACCGGCATCGCACTCGCCTCGATCATCGCGGTTTCATATGCAGGCTTCGATATCACCAACCTGGCCATTGTCGCGGGCGCATTGTCGGTCGGCATCGGCTTTGGTCTGCAGTCCATTGTCAACAACTTCGTGTCGGGACTGATCCTGCTCATCGAACGCCCCATTAAGGTCGGCGACTGGGTCGTGGTTGGCACGGAAGAAGGCACGGTGAAGAATATCTCAGTGCGCTCCACCGAGATCGAGACCTTCAATCGCGCCAGCTTAATCGTCCCCAACTCCGAGTTGATCACCGGCAGGGTGATGAACTGGACCCACCGCAGCGCGCTCGGCCGCGTCGTTCTGCGGTTCTCAGCGGGAGCAAACGCCGACCCTCGGACGGTTCTTGCCATCTTGCAGGAGTGCGCGCAGGCTCACCCCGATGTCCTGAGCGAACCGGCGCCAATTGCCGTCTTTGAGGGGTACACCCAGACCGCAACAGAGTACTCGCTGCGGGCGTTTTTGGGCGATATTTCCTCGGGCGTGAGGGTCCAATCCGACCTGCGGGTGGCGGTTTTCGAGGCGCTTCGGGAGCATCAGATCGAAAAGGCTATGCCTTTAGTCACGGCAGTCGTGTCGCCGGGAGTCTAGACCGCTCCGGTAGCATTATCGGTAGCAGCCCATTGACGGATGCTTTGTGGAAGGGTTAGCCACAATCCATGGATCAAGCCGCCCGACGACCAATTGCAACCAGCCTGCCTAACATCCTGACTTACGGAAGGATTGTGGCGGTGCCTGTGCTCGTGGCCTTGATGTTCTTTCCCGATAATGCCACGGCCCGCTGGTCGGCCTTCGGCGTCTTTGTCCTGGCGAGCATCACCGATTGGCTGGATGGCTACTTGGCCCGGATGTGGGAGCAGCAGTCCACGCTCGGCCGTATGCTCGACCCTATCGCCGACAAGCTCTTGGTCGGGGCCGCGCTGCTCATGCTCGTGTATGACCGGACTATCAGCGGCTGGTCGATGTGGGCCGCCGTGATCATCCTTTCACGAGAGATCCTGGTTTCGGGGCTGCGGGAATTCCTGGCAGAGCTCAACGTGAAGATTCACGTTACCCAGCTTGCCAAGTGGAAGACCGCGTTCCAGTTCATCGCCCTCGCCATGCTCCTGGCAGGACCAGCCGCCAGCGTCTACATCAGCAAAGTGACCGAGGTTGGAATGGTGATCTTGTGGATCTCCGCGCTTTTGACCCTGGTTACAGGTTACGATTATCTCAAGGCGGGCATCCGCCACGCAATCGAACGCTAGGACCTCAAATCGTGACTGAACCGACACGTGAAATCACCGTCCGCTACTTTGCCTGGGTACGCGAAAAGACTGGCGTGGGCACGGAGCGTGTCAAGGTTCCCGATCGCGTTGCGACTGTCGCGGACCTGGTTGAACTCTTGCGTTCGCGCGGGCCCGAGTTCGAGGCGGCTTTTGCCCATCCGGCCTCTGTCCGCGCGGCGATAGATCATACGCACGTCAAGCCGCAGGCCTCCATCGCACAAGCCCGCGAAGTCGCATTCTTCCCGCCCGTCACCGGGGGATGACTCCGATGAGCGTGCGCGTGCAGGAAGCGGATTTCGATGTCTCGGCGGAAATCTCCTTGCTGACCGATGGCAACGACAGCATCGGTGCCGTGGCTACGTTCATCGGCAAGGTGCGCGGAGCCAACCATGGAAACCCGCTTCGCGCCATGGTGCTGGAACACTATCCCGGCATGACGGAAGCTGAACTCGGACGTATCGAGATGGAGGCCGTCCAGCGCTTCAAACTTTCTGCCAGTCTCGTCGTCCACCGCGTGGGTGAACTTCACCCCGGCGACAACATTGTTCTCGTAATCACTTGTTCCCCCCATCGGGGCGATGCGCTCGCCGCCTGCGAATTCCTCATGGACTACCTCAAGACCCGAGCCCCATTCTGGAAAAAGGAAATTGGGCCCACCGGAGAGGGGACATGGGTCGATGCGCGCGACAGCGACGATGCGACGGCGCTACGATGGTCGAAGTCCCGTTCCTAACGCATTGCATCCGCTGACTGACTTTCCCCTGCGGCTCCGACCCGTTAACACGCCCTTAACGTCCGAAGAGCGATAAGCTTAACAAAGGCCTGCTGCTTTCCTCAAAACGCCATTTTCAGCAGGCACTCCAGTTGTGTCCCGCATTCCTTCACGGGGGGTGCGCGTTGACGGGGGTAATACGAAGTGACTGTCTTTTCGAGAGTGTGCTTGCTGGCATGCGCGGTCGCGGCTTTTTCGGCCATGATCTCGACGCCGCCGCGCGCGCAGGCCCAAGAAGTCGCCGGCCAGCAGGTAGCTGCTAACGTTCCCTCAGCAGCACTTGCCGGGGCAAACGCTGCCCAGGCCACCGAGGCGGTCGCCAAGGGCCCCGTCTATACGCGCTTCATCGTCGGCCTTGAGCGCAAGGTCGAATTCAAGGTGTTCGCGCTCTCCCATCCCAACCGGGTCGTTCTGGAACTGGCTGACGACAAGGTGCGCCTGCCGGATCTCGGACGTGATGGAGCGCACGGCCTGGTAAAATCCTTCCGGGCTGGATTGGCCGCCCCTGGCCGCATGCGCATCGTGATCGACGTTGCCCAGCCTGTGGTGGTCGATAGCACCAAGTTGGACAAGACCAAGGGCGGCTACCGCCTTGCTCTCGATATTCTTTCGGTCGATGCGGCCATGAAATCGCGCAAAGGCATGCAGTTCGCGCCGAACGGCAGCAGCACGGTTAGCCTTCAGCCCCCACTCCCCCGGCCCGCACGCAGCCCCAAAGAGCGTGCCGCGCGCGCATTCAAGCCCGTCATCGTTCTCGATCCCGGTCATGGCGGCATGGACTCCGGCGCCACCAAGTACGGTACGGTCGAAAAGGACGTTGTTCTCGCGTTCGCGCATGTGTTGCGTGAGGATTTGGAGGCGACGGGGCGCTACAAGGTTCTGATGACGCGCTCCACGGATGTTTTCATCCCGCTCGACGAGCGCCGCTTATACGCGGAGCGCAACGGCGCAAACCTCTTCATCGCGATCCATGCCGACTACGCCAACAAGCGTGCACGCGGCGCCACAATCTTTTCGCTGCGCGACAAGGTCGCCGTGAGCCTAAAACAGTCGCTCACCTCTCGCTCTGCGGAAAAATTGCTGTCACCCACCGAGATGGACGTAGTGAAGCAGGGTAACGGCGATACGGCGACCGTGGCAAACATCCTTGCAGATCTTGCGGAACGGGACGTCGCCCGCACACAGCAACGCTCGGATCTGTTCGCAAAAACCGTCATCGAGAACATGAGCGAAAGCACGACAATGCGCGATGAGCCCGACCAGCAGGCGGCGTTTCGTGTTCTGAAGACAGCTCAGTTTCCCTCAGTGCTGATCGAGCTTGCCTACGTCACCAATACACAGGATGCGCGGAACCTGAAATCGGACGAGTGGCGGGAGAAAGTCGCAGACTCCATCGTCCAAGCCATCGACAACTATTTCTCCACCGAGGTCGCGCGACTGCCCATGTAGCGTCTGTGCGCACGCTCGCTAAATCTGCAACATCCGGACAATATTTTTGACAGCGGACCAAAATAGCCGCTCGTCCTAGCGGAACAACTAGCAAAAAGGCCGGCGCGCATGTCGCGAGCCGGCCTTTTCATTTCAATCCTGGCCGGAATGCATCGCACGCTTCCGGCTGAGGCTCATTTAAGTCCTACATGGGGGATGCTTGCTATGCTGACGCCAGAGCAGAAGAAACAACCAGCGCGGGTCCCGTTGAGACGAACGATTGCGTGCACCTGTGCTGTTGATCCTGGAGCGTAGTGGTCGAGAAAGGCTCTTCTGCATGAGGCACTCCGTCTTCCGAGTGTCCGCAACCCGGCCGCCACGGGCCGGAGCTTCGACCTGAACCTGCACGCGCACGAATTTCCGGCACGCGGGCTCGCCGGATTTCGCACGGACAACGTGGTTCAAAACCGATATGCGGAGAGGGTTGGACAGGAACGTGAGCCTTGCCGAGCCTGGACTTGAGCGACGCTCCCTCGGGCAGCCCTATCCATTGCTGCCACGCGCCATTCAAAGCCATCTGCCGGTCCATCCGGATCCGGTTCAGAGAAGAAGTGGGCATGAACCCCTTATGCTGTCTCTGACGCTCGCACAGTGTTGTAGAGGCCGAAAGATCAATACGATCTTAAGAACTCATCAACCACTCACACTGCCAATGGTAAGTGATTCGTGTGACGGTT
This sequence comes from Hyphomicrobiaceae bacterium, assembly GCA_041397645.1. NCBI lineage: Bacteria > Pseudomonadati > Pseudomonadota > Alphaproteobacteria > Hyphomicrobiales > Hyphomicrobiaceae > Hyphomicrobiaceae bacterium. The sequence continues at coordinate 2,228,879 of JAWKWE010000004.1, forward strand.
CGTGAGATCAGCAACATAAGCGGGAGTGGCAATCAGGCAAACTTCCGGCCCCCCACCCGTAATTTCGACAGGGGCCAGCCCGGCCTCGTCGCCGTCGACCTCGACATAGACGGGTGTTTGAGCACCGATCTTCACGCGCGACGCAGCGCGCACGATAACGCCCTTCGGACAGGTATTGGGGTCGGGCAGCCGGCCCGTGGCAAGCGCCAGAGAGGCGGCCAAGAGTGCCGATCTGGTTTTGCCCGTCACGATAATGGCGATTAGCTGGTTGGCGCCTAACTGCGTCTGCCTGGTGAGCACGAACGAGCCGCCATAGTGGGCCGCGTTCGACACGATCACCCAACTGGCCTGATAGCATGTGCCGTCTACCTGGACGTCGAAGAGTTCAGGTCCCGAGATCAGTGCGCGCGTCACCGGCACGGCGTAGGCCGCGCGGCCTAGAACCCGCTTCATTTTCTGATTGAGACCCGCAACGATGCGGCCGTCGAACCCCGCGCCAGCCATCAGAAAGAATGGCGCGCCGTTGACCAGACCGCCTCGGGCAGTGATGACGGGACCGTCGAGAAGCGTACGCGCTATCTCGTCGGCGCCTGATCCCAGCCCGATCTCGTATTTCATGACGTTGCCGGTCCCCAGCGGGACGATTCCAACCGGGAGCGTGGTGCCCGAAAGCCCGGCTGCAACGGCGCGGATTGTTCCATCGCCGCCCGCAGCGATCACCGCGTCAGCGTCACCGTTACGAGCGATCTGCTCCACCATGCGCGTCGCTTCATCGGAGCTTGCGGCCGACACAGGGAAGATGTGCGCACCGGCCTTGCGAAGATTTGCCAGCACGCGGTCAAGCAGCAGCGGCCGGATTGAACCGGCGCGCTGATTGAAGACTAATGCAAACCGCTGCCGCATCGTTAGGGCATTCCTGAAGCGCCCCCGGCGGGCGCGTGAGCAAAAGAAAAGAGAGGACAGCCGGTAGCTGTCCTCTCCTCGTTAAAATTATGACAGTTTTACGTCAAGCAGGCCAGAGCAGCCCAAATGGTCAGGCTGCCGGCCCTTCTGTGCGGCGGGCAGAGTTCTGCACAGCCTTTTGCACTTTTTCGAAGGCCCGAACTTCGATCTGGCGGATGCGCTCGCGCGAAACGCCGAATTCGCTCGACAGATCCTCAAGTGTGGCCGGGTCCTCGCGAAGGCGGCGTGCCTCAAAGATCTGACGCTCGCGGTCGTTGAGCACGGACATCGCGTTCTTCAGATAGGACTTCCTCCGCGATAGCTCTTCGCTTTCGACGAGCCGATCTTCCTGGCTCGGTGCGTCATCGACAAGCCAGTCCTGCCACTCGCCAGCCTCTGCGTCGGCGCGTACCGGCGCATTGAGCGAAGCATCGCCGCCCAGACGGCGGTTCATGCTGACGACATCGTCTTCCGAAACGCCAAGCTTGGTCGCGATCTTCTTGACGTGCTCAGGCTTGAGATCGCCCTCTTCGAGCGCCTGCAACTGGCTCTTGGCGCGGCGCAGGTTGAAGAACAACTTCTTCTGCGCGGCCGTGGTGCCCATCTTCACAAGGCTCCACGAGCGCAGAATGTATTCTTGAATGGAAGCGCGGATCCACCACATCGCATATGTAGCGAGGCGGAACCCCTTATCGGGCTCAAAGCGCTTGACAGCCTGCATAAGCCCGACGTTGCCTTCCGAGATCACCTCGCCGATAGGCAGACCGTAGCCGCGATAGCCCATGGCGATACGCGCCACGAGCCGCAAGTGCGATGTGACGAGCTTTTCGGCCGCATCGGCGTCCGCATGTTCCTGCCAGCGCTTGGCGAGCATGTACTCTTCGCCAGGCTCGAGCATGGGAAACTTGCGGATCTCTTCCAGATATTTGGAAAGCCCAAGCGATCCGCCAGCAATTGTCGGATATGCGTTGGAAGCCATACTTTTTCTCCAACCGCCCGTCCCCCTGTCCTGCGGGATCTAACCCTGGACATGTTCGTGGCGGCTCCCTGACGGAACGGGCTCATCCCGCTCCTAGTTCCGGTATCAACGATAATGACGACCCCGTTCCGGCGGTCGTTACATATTGTTTAGACGCAGCATTTCACCCCCTTGGGGCGGCGACAAACGATCAACGTTGCGTGATTAGCCCTTCTTCAGGTCCTTGGCGGCAGCATTCGTCTTTGCCGTCGCTCGCCGTGCCCTGCCGCCGGCAGGCTCCGGAGCGCCCCCACGCAGCCTGTCGACAAGACGCTGAATCTCCTCAGGAAATTCTGACTGGAAAACCATCTGCTTGCGTTTCCTTGGATGCTCGAAAGCAAGCGATGCAGCATGTAAAGCTTGTCTCCCGAGCTGTTCCAGTGCAGCCCGAGCCCCTTGATCCAGCACCGCCGAGCGCGTCTTGAAGCCGGCGCCATATGTGGCATCCCCCAAAACCGGATGTCCGATATGCGCCAGGTGCACGCGGATTTGATGGGTTCGGCCGGTTTCCAGCCTCAGCTCTACAAGGCTCGCCTCAACGCCACCGCGCGGTCCGACGAATGTCTCGAGTACCCTATAATGGGTAATGGCATGGCGGCCGCTCTCGCCGCGCGTCACCGATATCTTCTGGCGATTGGACGTGCTTCGCGCCAAGGGCGCATCTATCGTGCCCTCAGCGCGCTGAAGCTGGCCCCAAACCAAGGCCTTGTACACCCGTTCAAGGCGGCCGTCGGCGCCATGCGATTTGAACTGCTCCGAAAGGCTCTGGTGAGCCGCGTCGTTCTTGGCGACAACCAGCAATCCTGATGTGTCCTTGTCCAGCCGGTGGACGATGCCGGGACGTCTGATCCCGCCAATGCCCGACAGGCTGTCGCCGCAATGCGCCACAAGGGCATTGACCAGAGTGCCCGAAGCATGACCGGCCGCCGGATGCACCACAAGCCCTGCGGGCTTGTCGATGACGATGACGTCGGCATCCTCATAGACGATGTCGAGCGCAATGTTCTCTCCCGCCACGTCGCTCGGCTCGGGGTCGGGCGGAACGAAGCGGTACACGTCGCCCGGTTTGACCCTCAAGTTGCCGTCGCCTATGGTCTCGCGCCCAGACGTGACGGCCCCTTCGCGGATGAGCGCTTGCAACCGCGCGCGGCTGAGTTGCGGCACCCGTCCGGCGAGCCAACGGTCGAGGCGCTGGCCCGCATCCTCAGGCGGCACGGTCAAAGTAACGGGGCCCGTCAACTCTTCGACGGCGTCGATGTCCTCGATAGGCTCGTGCGCAGTCGGCTCTTCAACCGGTCGGCTCTCGAGCTGATCGGTCTTGGATCGAGATTTGCTGGGTCGAGGAGATTTGGGCACGGCTTTCCGCCGGTGATCGCTTTGGTTGTTCTAGGAGGAAGGCATGACCCGCGAGGGTGAGGCGCAAGCCACCAACACTGGCACCGCAAATAGCGCGGCAGCAGACGATGCCGCTCTCATGCGCGAAATGCGCCTGCAGCGCAACCTGAAGATCATTATTGCGGTAATGACGCTCTTCATCGTAGCGGGCCTGGGTGCCATCGTCGCGCGCATCGTCTCAGGAGCAAGCAAGCACGTAGCTCCGGCAGCCACAATTTCCCGCCCAGGTGTTTCCGCGGGGCCCTCGATCACGTTGGAGCTGCCGCAGGGGGCGAAAATCGTCTCCGTTTCGCTTTCTGGCAATCGGCTGGCGGTTCACCATGAGGGGCCGCGTGGGTCAGGCATCACGATCCTGGATCTTGAGACGGGCGCGCGCATTGCGGACGTAACGGCCCGGGAGGCCTTGCCAAACGCCCAATAGCACTTCGCAAGGTGGCTTTGAATATGCCGCATGGCGCGCGAAATGAATAACGCAAGGCTCGGCGCGCATGTCCTCTTGATTGCGCCTGCGCACTCCCCTATACGGGCACAAGTGAGATGCGCCCCGTTCGTCTAGTGGCCCAGGACACCCGCCTCTCACGTGGGCAACAGGGGTTCGAGTCCCCTACGGGGCGCCAGCTTTTCCTCCAGGGCTTACGTTGCAAGGTGTCTTTTGCACCATCGCTGCTGCTCGCCCAACTGGCCGGTCATTGTTAAGCGCGTTGCGGTTTACGCGCCTCAATTGCAAGCTCCGGCAGATCCAAAGTTGGGTCTACGAACCGCCCGCGATCTTCAACCCGAGCAAACATTGCGTCGTCCGCATCGCCAAATCGGCAACGTCGGATTTCGATAAAGCCGACCTTTCTCAGTTCTTCTGTTATTGAGGGCTCATCCCACATCCAAAGATGCATTGACCCTCCGATTAGCCATCTCATCCGACTTAGCAGCGTCCTCGGCCGCCGCTCCTGACCAAGATGACATGTACGCATAAAGTCACCACTGGAGTCGGCGACTCTAATTGACACTTGGCGCACGTAGCGACGCGCCCTTTCTTCCAGGTCTGGCACGATAAGCCGAAATACGCCATCTGGCTCCAACATCTCGAACGTGTTGTGCAAAGCCTTCCTGAAGTCTTCAAGGGCGAGATGCTCTAGAACATGGGAGGCATAGACACCGCGAACTGTGTTGGCGGGAACTGAAATTCCCTTAACTATATCGCCGTAACTGACCTGACGAGGAAAGCGCTGCGAATTGCCAGCCAACAGTCCCAACGCTTTTCCCACGACAGGCAAACGTTCTATTCGAAGTGTTGGAGAACTATCGAAGTTCAACCATCCTTCACCAAAGGAAAATCCGCAGCCGTACTGCACGTAAACTGGAGCCATTCGGTTTTCCCCTAGTCCCGTCTATCCGACAAAGCCGGTCACCAGCTCAGCACGCTAAACGACATCCTCAGCGTTCGCACCATCGAGGGCGTCGGCGGCTTCCATGGAGGCTAGATCAGCGACAAGCCGCAACGCTTTGAGCGTTGCGGAGCGTTCATCTGGCGCGAGTTTTAGAAAAGCACGCTCAAACTTGTGGCCTAACGCCGGCGGCGCCGCCAAGAGCGCTGCGTGGCCCTTTTCGGTCAACCGAGTGTGCACGATGCGGCGGTCAGTGCGAGACCGATAGCGCTCTACGAGCCCTTTGGCTTCCAGCTTGTCGAGGATGCCGACCACGGTCGCAGCACTCAGGTCGGCTTCTTCGGATACCGCCCGTCCCGTAACCTCTCCGAGGTCCCTCACGATCGTCAGTACCACCAGCTGCGGCAGCGTTAGTCCGGCCTGCCGGTCAATCTGACGCGAATGAAGATCAACCGCCCGCGCGATCCGCCGGACCGACTTCAAAAGAGACCGAAGTTCAGCGTCTTTCGTCATAGGGCTCCCGACTTAGGTGCGGCGCATTACCGCTTGAGGTCTGATCATTATTGCTCTAATCATTTGAGGTCAAGTTAAATTCGAGAGGAGTGCGCCAGGATATGTGCGGCTTTTGTGGCGAGATTAATTTCGACGGTCGGAACGCTTCTGCCGCCAGTATCGAGCGCATGGCTGACAGCATGGCACCGCGGGGACCGGACGGATCTGGCGTCGTAGTGCGGGGCGCAGTAGGTCTTGGACATCGCCGCCTCAAGATCATCGATCTCACCGAATGTGCGGCCCAACCGTTCGTCGATACCGAACTTGGGCTCACACTCGCCTTCAACGGCTGCATCTATAATTATCCGGAATTGCGCGCCGAGCTCCAAGCCGCCGGCTACCGCTTCTCGTCAACTGGCGATACCGAGGTCATCCTCAAAGCCTGGCACGCATGGGGTATCGAAGCGCCAAAACGCTTTCACGGCATGTTTGCATTTGCGATCCACGACCGTGCAAGCGGCAGCGTGACGCTCGTGCGCGATCGCTTCGGAATCAAGCCGCTCTACTATGCCGAGCACGCTGGCGGATTGCGCTTTGCCTCGACACTCCCAGCACTGCTCGCAGCAGGCGATGTCGATACCTCGATCGACAGCGTCGCTCTTCAGCACTACATGACCTGGCACGCTGTCGTTCCCGCGCCACGTACGATCTTGTCGGGTGTTCGCAAGTTGCCGCCCGCCACGATCCGCGTGATCGAACGGGACGGCAAAATGAAAGACGATACGTTCTGGGCGCCGCGGTTCGAGCGCACCAGCGCGGACGTTGCCCGTCCTTTCGAGGAATGGCGCGACATGGTGCTGGAAGCGTTGCGCGTTGCTGTGCGTCGCAGGATGGTTGCGGACGTACCTGTAGGTGTATTGCTTTCGGGCGGTGTCGATAGCTCTTTGATCGTTGGCCTGCTTGCTGAGGAAGGCCAAACGGGTCTCGCCACCTATTCCATCGGCTTTGAAGAAGCACACGGCGAGAAAGGTGACGAGTTCCACTACTCCGACATCATCGCCAAGCACTACGGAACGCGCCACCAGAAGATCTTCATCCCCTCTAGCGAAATGCTGGAAAACCTGCCGCTCACCATCGCGGCTATGTCCGAACCAATGGTTTCTTACGACAACATCGGCTTTTTCTTGTTGTCGCGCGAGGTGGCGAAGACCATCAAGGTTGTGCAGTCGGGTCAAGGAGCGGACGAGGTGTTCGGCGGCTACCATTGGTATCCTCCGCTCGCAAACTCCAACGATGCGGCGGGTGACTATGCCCGCGCTTTTTTCGACCGCACTTTTGAACGGCTGGCGCAGCACCTGAACCGAGAGCATCTACCGCAACGCGACGAAGCGCGCGCGTTTGTGGAAGCACACTTTGCCATACCCGGCGCGGACGACGCGGTCGATAAGGCCCTCCGACTCGACACCAATGTCATGCTCGTAGACGATCCGGTAAAGCGCGTTGACAACATGACCATGGCCTGGGGGTTGGAAGCGCGTGTTCCCTTCCTCGATCACGAACTGGTCGAGCTGTCCGAGCGGATTCCAGCACATCACAAGCTCGCGCACGGCGGCAAGGGTGTATTGAAAGAAGCCGCGCGCCGCGTGATTCCGGCCGCCGTCATTGACCGGCCCAAGGGCTACTTTCCCGTTCCCGCCTTGAAATACATCGAGGGCCCATACCTTGAGATGGCGCGCGACGCCCTGACCAGCCGGCGCGCGAAGGAACGCGGGCTTTTCAGATCGGAATATCTGGACGATCTTTTCAAAGCGCCGAAAGACCACATCACGAAACTACGCGGCTCGGAGCTTTGGCAAGTGGCCCTGCTTGAAATGTGGCTCCAGACCCAAGGGGTATAGCGTGACCGCCTCCGACAGCAAGAAAACCCGGGAGCGCTCGAAAGAGCAGCGCCGGCGCGTGCGAATGGCAGGAGCAAGTGGCCCGTCGGCCCGACCCGACCCCGCCATGATAGCGCATTCCAGCATCAACTGCGGCTGGGGCCGACTGATATTCGCAAATACGTTTGAAACGACGGACGCACTCGTCGACACGTTACGCGCGGAAGGTCTAGAACAGCGCGACATCGCCTTGTACGTCCGCGATCCACACGTCGTGCTTGCGGCCGCTCCGCAAGAACTTTTTCTCGATCCTTCGCACACCTACCGCCTCGACCTTGGCAACTACCGCTCTGTCCACCGTCGCCAGCCCGCATTTGTTATTCGTCGTCTGACGACGCGCGAAGATGCGGAAGCTATCAACGTGCTCTATGCGGCGCGCGGCATGGTGCAGGTGTCGCCGGACTTTTTCTGGTCGAAACGCGACCCGCGCGCGCTGACGGTGATCGTCGCGGAAGATGCCGAGACCGGCGTCATTCTAGGGACTGCGATGGGCATCGATCATGCCCGCGCTTTCGGAGATCCCGAACGAGGCTCATCGCTTTGGTGTCTTGCCGTGTCGCCTCAAGCGCCACACGGAGGAATTGGAGAAGCGCTTGTCCGCAGGCTTGCCGATCACTTCAAGGCGCGCGGCGCGAGCTACATGGACTTGTCGGTGATGCACGACAACCTCCAGGCCATCGCACTTTATGAAAAACTCGGCTTCCGGCGCGTTGCTGTTTATAGCGTAAAGCGACGCAATACGTTCAACGAACCGTTGTACGCAGGCCCAGCCGTCGAAGGTGAGCCCAATCCCTATGCCAAAATCATCATCGACGAAGCACGCCGACGCGGCATTGGCGTCGAAATCACAGATGCGGAAGGTGGTTTCTTCCGCCTGTCCTATGGTGGCCGATCGGTGAATTGCCGGGAGTCGCTCAGTGAGTTCACGTCTGCGGTCGCCATGTCGATTTGTGACGACAAACGCGCGACGCGGCGCATCGTCCAAGCCGCCGGCGTTGTCGTGCCGGACCAGATGACCGATGGCGATGCAGAACAGCGCGCGGCATTTCTCGAAAAGCACGCAGCAGTCGTCGTTAAACCTGCACGCGGCGAACAAGGCCGTGGTGTTGCCGTCGGCATCCGCACGCCGGAAGATCTGGAAGCTGCCGTTGAGCGGGCGCGCGCATTTTCAGAAAGCGTGATCCTTGAGGAGTATTTCAAAGGTCAAGATCTGCGCCTTGTCGTCATCGACTACAAGGTCGTCGCCGCAGCGGTGCGCCGACCAGCCCGCGTATTTGGCGACGATCGCTCAACCATACGCCAACTGATCGAGGTCCAGAGCCGCAGGCGTGCCGCTGCCACCGGCGGCGAAAGCAAAATCCCGATGGACGCGGAAACTGAGCGCTGCATTCGCGAAGCAGGCTATGACTTCGACAGCGTGCTGCCGCAATCGCTGGAACTGGAAATCCGCAAGACAGCCAACCTGCACACCGGCGGCACGATTCACGACGTGACCAGCGAAACACACCTCACCCTTATCGAAGCCGCCGTTAAGGCTGCACGTGCTATCGGCATTCCCGTGACTGGAATAGACCTTATTGTGAAAAGTCCAAAGAGCCCCAACTATGTTTTCATCGAAGCCAACGAACGTCCGGGGTTGGCTAACCATGAACCAAGACCAACAGCAGAGCGTTTTATCGATTTCCTTTTTCCGCTATCCATTCCATCAGCTGTACGCGAGGTTCACAGGAGACCAGCGACGTGAAGAAAATCGAGCCTCGGCTTCGCATCGATACCACCTACCTTGAAGATCAGCTTGCCAAGCTGCTGAGCATTCCAAGCCCAACCGGCTACACAGATACCGTCGTCCGCCATGTCTGCAAAGAACTGGGAAGGCTCGGAGTCGATTACGATCTCACGCGCCGGGGCGCCATTCGTGCTCGCCTCAGCGGACGCCAGACGGCCGGAGCACGCGCTATCGTCTCGCACCTCGACACTCTTGGTGCGCAAGTCAAAGCCTTGAAGGACAACGGCCGACTCGAACTCGTCCCCATCGGCACTTGGTCGGCGCGCTTTGCAGAAGGCGCTCGCACGACAATCTTCAGCGAAACAGGCACCTATCGCGGCACAATCATCCCCCTCAAAGCATCTGGGCACACTTTCGGAGATGAGATCGACAGCGCACCAATCGGTTGGGCACACGTCGAGCTGCGCGTCGATGCTTACGCGCGCAATCTCGTAGAGTTGGAGCGCCTGGGCATTGCTGTCGGCGACATCGTCGCCATCGACCCCCAACCGGAATTCATCGAAAACGGCTTCATCGTATCGCGTCATCTCGATAACAAGGCTGGCGTCGCTGTCATGCTGGCGGCGTTGAAGGCGATGAAGGACGCACCGCCACCACCGGTACAGATGTTCTGGCTGTTCACGATCGCCGAAGAAGTCGGGCATGGCGCTGCCTCCATTCTCCTGCCTGACGTCGCCTCGCTGGTCACGGTTGACAATGGAACCTCCGCGCCAGGGCAGGCGTCCTCCGAGTTCGGCGTCACGATTGCTATGGCCGACCAAACCGGACCGTTCGATTATCATCTGACGCGCAAACTGATCGGGCTTTGCCGCCAGCACGACATCCGGTTCACACGCGATGTCTTCCGCTACTATCGATCGGACAGTGCATCCGCGATCGAGGCAGGGGCTGACGTGCGCACCGCGCTCGTGACGTTCGGCGTCGATGCCAGCCACGGCTATGAACGCATCCACGTGCATGCGCTCCGCTCCATCGCGGAACTTTTGACGTGCTACAGTCAGAGTGAGGTCGATATCACGCGTGATGAAAGCCTGGTATCCGATCTCAAGGGCTTCACGCGACAGCCGTCCGAACCGGCAAAGCAGGCGTTGACACCGCAAAGCGACGTGCCGTCGGCAACAAAGAAGCTGTGAAGTTTGCGACATTAAAAGAGCGCCACGACGTGGTGGCGTCTTTGGCTCGTTGCGTCAGCCCGACTTGTCGAGATTGGAGATGCGTTCCAAGAGTCGGGCCCGGCGTGGCGCGGGCGCTGCTTTCTCGCTCGGGGCAGGAGCCGCGTCGGCATTGCCGTTGACGGCCTTCAGATACCCTGCGCTTCGCTGTTCGCGGGCCGCCTCAGCATTGCCGTTGCTGGCCGCTGGACGCACAACCTCCACACTCGCTTCGGCCAAGCGCCCCGGAACTCGCGGCTGCGCGATGCGATCGGCCAGAGAACGTCTTGGTGTTTCGGCAGAGCCCTTGCCTGCAGCGCCCTCGCCTTCGGAAGACTGTACGCTCAAACGATGCATCTCCTCGCGGAAATGCTGCGCCTGCCGCGCTAGCCGTTCTGTACCGGCGGCAACCTCGGCACGCAAAGCCTCAATGGTATGCTTTTGCTCCTCGACTTGAGCTTGCAGCGCGCCGATCTCGGCCTTGGCAGCCAACGCGTCAGGTTCGTGACGATCCTTGGCATCGTCCTCATAGGTCCGCAACGACGCCATCAACCGTGCAATCTCGGAAAGCTGCTCGCGGTTCTCATCCTCGAGTGAGGCCATGCGCTCGGTCCCGCCGGAATCGGCCTTCAGAGCCTCCAGTTCGGCTTCAACCTTGGCCAACTGAGACCTGAGTCTTGCAGCTTCTGCCTCTTGAGTTGCCTTTTGGTCGCCATCCTGGCTCGTTGCATCCGCTGCTTGCAGCTTTTCAATCAACCGCGCCTGATCTTCCGATTTGGCACGCAGCGTCTCGATCTCGGTGCGCAGCGCTACCTCACCGTCAAAACGCGGATCCCCGATGGCCTCGCGGTTGCGGGCTGCGCGTGTGTTTAGTGCAGAGCGCAGCCGTTGCGTTTCCTGAGTGAGCTGCGTGTTGATTTGACTTGCCTGCTCCAGGGCTTCCGACTGGCGGGCCCCTGTCTGCGTCAGCGAGGCGATCTCACCATCGCGTTGCAACAGCATGCGGCGGGCTTCTCCCAGCCGCGCCTCCACCTTCGGCAATCGATCGAGAATGGTCTGCTCCAGCACCCGGCGGGCGTTCTGGTGCTCCTCGACGTTGGTCTTCTGCGACTGCAGGAGATTTTCAAGTTCGCTGATACGGGCATCACGTCGATTGATCTCGACGCTCTGACGTGCTCCCGTCAGCCCCGCCTCTTCAAGCTTCATCTCCAGCTTGTGAACCTCGGTCGCATATTCGGCCCGGAGTCGATCCTTGTCAGCGCGGATCTCCGCTTCGGTGAGCGGCAGGGCCCGCTTGATGCGCTCGGTTGTGAAGCGTTCAATACGGCGGCGATACGCCGGCATCAGGAACAGCATCGCCAACGCCGCCAGCAGCGTGCCGAGAAGGACAAGCATAGCGTTGTAAACGGTGATCAATGGCCTGTTCCTGCCACTTAGGCGACGCGACGACAAAAGCCCGGCGGGAGGCCGAAGCTCCCGTCAAACAGCCTATGATCAAAGCGCCGACTCAAAACGGGTTCCAAGTCGGATTACGCGTATACTTCAAATAGCCGACGTTGGCACCTAAGCGCACGCCGATTCCCGAGCGTATTGGCGCAAGAGTCACGCTTCCAGACTTTTGAAGTTGCACCCCGACGCCGCCAACGAAATAGGCAGCGCCTTGGATGCCACCGAAGCGATCATAGATCTCGGCAGGGTCGCGCAGGTTGTACACGAGCACCATGACCTTTGAGCCCTCAGCGCCGACGTCATAGCCGAGCGTTGGCCCCTGCCAATATACTTTGTGGTTGCCAGCATCCTTTGTGTACAGCGTTCCCTCGCCGTAGCGCAAACCGGCGATCAGTGCGCCGCCAGCATCTTCGCCAAGAATATACCCGTTAGGACGACCGGCTTTTTGGAATGCCCATTCAACGGCTTCACCCAGCTCTTTTGATACCGCGCCGAAGAAGCCGTGACCCGCTTTGACGATTTCGCCCTGCGAGTAGTAGCGCCCGCTGCCCTCATCGGCCGGTCCTCCCTCGCTCGGCGGAGGAACCGGCTCATACTGTTCCGCCTTCGGTGAAGTGTAGGGCTCGCCATAACCGCCGTTGTCATAAGCCGGAGGCGGCGGCGCTGCAGCTCCGCCGTTGTACCCCCCACCGCCGTTGTTATACCCACTGCCGCCGTTATACGTGTCATAGCCACCGCCAGCCGAGCCGTCGCTTGGGCGAACGGGCTCGTAGGTCTCCGGCGCAGTCTGGATCTCATCGGGACGATAAGCGTCGTCACCGCGCCCGGCCGTACTGGATCCACTTGATCCATAAGGCGAATAAGCGTCGTTTGCGGCAAAAGCTGTGTGGGGAAGCGCGGCCATCAGCGCGCTAGCCAGAGCGAACCCCCAGCGGCGCGGGAAGCACACTTGAATCATCTTCGATCCCTCGTTGAGCCCTCTTTTCGAGGCAAGCCGGACGGTCTCTTGCACGCGCGACCCCAAACGGCGCGGACAACATCAGATTACCCAACCCAGCCGATTCGGTTCAGAATCGCCTGACACTTTTGCCAAAGTGTGGCCGAACCTCCTGAAAAACACTGTTTGCAGCCCCGCGAAGGCCGTCAGCCGGCTAACCGCTGGCTTTGGAGCGCCGGAAACCGGTCAGCAAGGGCGGTCCGCCCCACGCGACGAAACTCTGGTTCAGATAGCTTTCGGCACTTTTGCCGTACACCATTGCGCCACCATCGATGGTCGTCACCGTCCCGCCCGCAGCTTCCAGAATGGCCTGACCAGCAGCCGTATCCCATTCGTAAGTAGGGCCGAAACGCGCGTAGATATCGCCCTCCCCCGCAGCGATGAGACAGAACTTCTGCGACGATCCAAGCGGACGCGCATCGTGAACCTCGAGCGCGGCAAGGAACTCCGCACTGGCTCCCCCGGTGGTTCGGCTATTGAACGCCACGAGGCGCGAACGATCCGCTATCCGTGTTCGCACCTTTTCAAGTTTCAAGGCATCAAGAGTTGCCGGCACGGCTCCTTCTGCTGGAACATGCGCACGATATGCGGCGCCATCTGCACGAGTGACGTAGAGAGTGCCGGTGGGCGGTACGTAGATCAGTCCGAATACCGGCTTGCGGGCGTGAATGAGACCGACATTGATCGAAAATTCCGGCTTTCCGCGAATGAAGTGCCGCGTTCCGTCCAGAGCGTCTACGAGGAAGAAATCGCCGTCCTCGGGGGGTAGCCGTTCCGCTGCGGCAAGTTCCTCGGCAATGACAGGAACGCTGGGCCAATTTCGCTCCAGACAGGTCAGGAGAATGGCCTCAGCCTCATGGTCGGCAGCCGTGACAGGTGAAGCATCCGGCTTCGACAGAACGGTAACGCCTGCCGAAAAATAGTGCAGCTCCGCCCGCGCTGCCTCCAGCACGGCAGGCAGCAAACCCATGATCAGCGAATCGGCGTCCGGGACAGCCATCATTCTCCATTTCAAATCTGGCGGTACGGCCTTTCGATAGGTGAAGTTTCCCGCACCACGTTCCATGCAAACGCTCTCAGCAAAAAACTCCTTGAAAAGGCTCCTTGCATGAAGCGCGCCGGTTCGCATGAAGCGCGCCGTTGCTGACCTCACGTCTTTGATACCGTGGCCGCAATAGCTCATATCCGCTCAGAACGACCCAGCGCAGGCGGAGCAAAGACGCTAGGGCTTGGCAAGTGGCTTGCGGCGCATGTATCAGTGCGTACTGGCCAATTGCAAGCGGCCCTGTTTGCTCGCGTCGTGCTGTCGCGCTTGAGCTGCCGCTGCGACCTATTAGTACGTGTACACTATAGTACTAGGCGCCAACCCCGACACCTTTTGACGATTGGAATTGCGATGAACAGCCGCGTTATCCCGAGCGATCTGGAATTGGCAGCCTTGATATCGAGCAAAATCTGTCATGACGTGATCAATCCCGTCGGCGCCATCTACAACGGCTTGGAAATCCTCGACGAGGATGATGATGTTCAGGCCAAGTCTTATGCGCTCACGGTTATCAGGAATGTGACGGAACAGGCTTCGGCGCGGTTGCAGTTTGCCCGCTTTGCATTCGGCGCGGCAGGCTCTGCAGGTTCGATGATCGACCTCGGGACCGCTGAGCAGATCTCGCGAGGCTTCGTCGGCATTACGCAGGGCAAGCACAAGCTCGTCTGGCGCGGCGCGCCTGGTCATATGGGCAAAGACAAAGTCAAGTTGCTGCTCAATCTGGTCGCTTCTGCCGTTACAGCCCTTCCAAAGGGCGGCGAGATCGACGTGGCGTTCGGCGGGTCGTTTGAGACGCCGAGCTTCCTGTTGCGTTGCCGAGGCAATGGCGCGCGTCCCCCGCAGTACCTGACCGACTTCGTGGCTGGCAATCATCCGCCGCTCGATGCCATGAGCATCCAAGCTTACTACACCTACAGGATTGCCCAGACGGCTCATATGCGCCTGGAAATTCTCAAGGATGGGGCAGACATTCTGCTCGTCGCCAAACCTCAGGGTTAGAACGCCAGGCATTGTTTGCCGGATTATCGCGCCATCCCGCGTGTCCGGACCGAAGCTACAGATGCGTGTGACGCGCATTTTGTGCCACGGATTAATCCAGCATTAGGAGTTTGGCGGGCAGAGTCTAAGCGAACCGGAACGGGCACGATATTGCGCCCGTCATTGGCACGCTCACGCTCCGTCCAGGCGATAAGCACAGGCTCCGACCGCGCAATGAAGCATATTCTGATTGTCGACGACTCCCCGATTATCCGTCAATTCGGCCGATTGATTTTCGAAAGCCTCGGGTTTCGCGTGAGCGAGGCGGAGACTGCCGCCGAGACGCTGGAGCGCGCACGCACGGACGCACCCGACTATATCCTCCTCGATTGGATCTTGCCGAACGCAAGCAGCCACGAACTCATTCAGAAGTTGCGGCGGGAGCGTATGGAAAAGCGCCCCTACATCATCTACCTCGTCACCGAGAACGACGTCAGCGACGTCACCAAAGCCTTCAAGGCTGGTGCCGACGATTACCTGCTAAAGCCGTTCAATCGCGACATCATCGAGATGAAGCTGCACGAGATCCAAGTCGCCGCCTGAAGTTTTCAAGAGCTTCGCGTGCGCTGATCTCTGGCCGTAAGCCACCTTGCCTGCTAATCCTCGCCCAAGCCTTCGCTTAGGGTCCAGGCTCACGTAAGCTTGATCCTCCTATTGAAGGCCAATCCTTCTTTGAAGCGCCTGCTTCTTGAGCGGATTGTGATCGAGGATTTTTCGCAGTGCTGCGCATCGAACAGCTCAAGGCCGCGCCCTTGCCGCCGCTGACCTTCACCGTCGGCGACGGGGAGTGTCTGGTGGTCGAAGGCCCTTCCGGATCCGGCAAGACCAGGCTGCTGCGCGCCATCGCGGATCTCGATCCGGCAACAGGTCATGTCTTCCTCAATGGCGGCGAGCGTAACGAGATGCCCGCACCGCATTGGCGCAAGAAGGTTCGCTATCTGTCGGCAGAACCTCAATGGTGGGGGGAAACTCCGCGCGCAGCCTTTACCGCTTTGGCAAATGACGATGCAGCCCAAGACCGTTTGCGGCGTCTGGTGACTTCACTTGGGCTCGACGTCGAGATGCTCGACAAGCCGATCGCATCGCTGTCAACGGGTCAGCGCCAACGCCTTGCGCTTATCCGCGGCATCATCGATGAACCAGCCGTCCTCCTGTTAGACGAACCGATCTCCG
This sequence comes from Hyphomicrobiaceae bacterium, assembly GCA_041397645.1. Taxonomy (NCBI): domain Bacteria; kingdom Pseudomonadati; phylum Pseudomonadota; class Alphaproteobacteria; order Hyphomicrobiales; family Hyphomicrobiaceae; species Hyphomicrobiaceae bacterium. The sequence goes on from JAWKWE010000004.1 coordinate 2,244,684, forward strand.
CGCTCGACCTGCCTACAGCCGCGCTGGTTGCCGAGTTGCTTCGCTTTCAGCTTCTGGCTGGGCGAACACTGATCGTCACGGCCCACAACGACAATCCGGTTTCGCGGCTTGGCCACGCACGTCTGCAGCTGGCCCCGATCCCTGGTATGCCGCCGCCCCGCCTTGGCGTAAGCAGCGCCAATTCGCCACTCGATCAAAGAAGCGTGCATCCATGACATCGTATGTGCCGCTGTCCTTCTCCGATCTCGCCATCGCCACAACGCTAGTCGTCCTCAACGGCGCCATCTCGTTTGCATACCGCCTGAAGCTGGAAAAGAGCTTAGCGATCGCCGCCGTCCGCATGATCGTACAGCTCGCCGCCGTCGCGCTCGCGCTGCGATTCATCTTCCAGCAGGTCTCACCGCTATGGACCATCGGTGTCGCCTCCATGGTTGCCGCCGGCGCGACGTTCGAGGTCATCACGCGCCAACAGCACCGCCTCAAGGGATGGCTGGGCTTGCTGCTCAGCGCCAGCCCTGCGTTTTTATCGGGGCTCGTCACAACATTTCTGGCCCTTGCCGTCATTCAGCCCGCCCCCTGGTATGCGCCGAGGTTCCTCCTTCCAATCTTGGGCCTATTGACGGGAAATACGCTGTCCGGCGTGACGCTCGTTCTCGACACGTTGACATCGGCCGCGACGCGCGAACGCAATACTATCGAAGCCCGCCTCGCTCTTGGTGCGACTCGCTACGAAGCGTTCCAGGATATTCTGCGCCAAGCCATGCGCACCGGCTTGACGCCGGTGCTCAACGCAATGGCCGCCGCGGGCATCGTCTCTCTGCCGGGCATGATGACGGGGCAGATACTGGCGGGCATCGATCCAGTGGAAGCTGCGAAGTATCAAATCATGATTATGTTTCTGATTGCAGGGGCCACGGCGATCTCCGTCCTCGCAGCTGGCCTTGCTATGGTGCATTTCATAACCGATGACCGCCATCGCCTCCGCCTCGACATGCTCGTGCGCGCAAAGGATTGAGCCTCACCCGTCGATCTAAAAGAGAAACCCCCGCGCAAAGCACGGGGGTTTTCGAAATTCTGCTCAACTCAGGCCCGAGCCTGCACCTTACTGAGCGGGGGTTCCGGCGTTCGGATCAGCTTCAGCTGGCTCGTTCTTATTCACTGAACCCGTCTCGATCGAAGCATCACTCTTCTTAGCAGCGGATTTTCCACCGCCCCCCACTGGAGCGCCATCCCAGCACACGCTCGCTTCAGCGCGGCAGGTGTACTCGTCGAATACAACAAAGTCCAAGAACAGCTCGCAGGTGACGTCTTTCTTGCCGGTCGTATATTTCGCGATGCCGTTGTCGCCAGCCCACTTCGCAATGTACTTGTCGAGCAATTGCTTAGCGTCGCGGGTGGGGCCATCCTTGCCGTAATCGTTGACGGAGAAGCCCAGCCGCGTGCACGCCGCAGACGCCTCATCGGCGAAGGACAGGCTGAAGGCGGCGGCGGCCACGCATGTAAGCGAAAGAAGCGATTTGCGCATGAAGGAAGCTCCGGCAAGCAAACTAGGAATTTTCCCGGATATCTATAGCGGCCGTCACATGGCGTGAACAGGGCACGGGAGACCCTTGTGGGTTACAGGTCACTGGAAAAGCGGTGCTCAACTTCAAGTTTTTGCCAGCCTCGGCGAAAAAGACACAGCAATGAAGTGAAGCGGCATAAGTCCCTTTCTACGGACGAACCCAAACTCTTCTCTTTCTTACGGCGCACGGTGCACTCGCAACGACGTTTCCCACTGTCCCTGTCAAAAGGACCAGCCTCGGAGCTTTGTGGCGCATGCGTCACCCTCTAACCACTCTACCCAATAATCGAACGTACAAATCCGTGCGCAGATGCTCATTGGATGACTGGGCTGTAACATGCTGTCACAGTAGCGTGCACTTAGGGGAACGGGAGGACGCACGACAGCGGAGCATATCGTTGCGAAAGGCGCTCCTCCCATAACACGTGGAGAAACATGTCATGGATATCGTAACTCTGATTATTCAGCTGATCAGTGGCGCACTGGGTGGCAACATCGCAGGCGCACTCTTCAAGAACATCAGCCTGGGCACCCTTGGCAATTCACTCGCCGGAATCGTCGGCGGCGGGCTTGGCGGTCAGATCCTCGGATCGCTCCTCAACCTGCCGATGGCAACCGGCGCGTCCGGTTTGGACCCGATGGCAATCCTCTCGCAACTTGCGAGCGGCGGCGTTGGCGGCGGCGTGCTGATGGCAATCATCGGCCTGATCCGCTCCATGTTGGCGAAGTAGCCAGCGGCAGTTTAGGGGAAGAATGAAACGGCCCGCAGCACTTGTGCTGCGGGCCGTTTCATGTCGTCCGATAGATTGTGGTGCGTGCGATCAGCTGCAGGCCTTGCGGCGAGCAAGGCAGTGCGGCAAGCCGTTGGCCGCATCGCACTTCGTAGAAATGGGACCAGCCGCTTTCCATCCATGCGCTGCGATCGAGTTCTTAAGCGCGGCCTCGGCCATGAACTTTGCGAGGTCCTCGGTGACCATCGTTGCTTCGCCGCCTGCTTTCACGCAGCCAGCCTGAGCGCCAGACGCCGAAACGGCAGCGAACGCGGCAGCGCTCAATGCCATAAGTTTCCATGCCTTCATTGTTACTACCCCCTGTTTTGAAGTGTACTTCGCTAATGTAAGGCGCCGTCTTTAGAGCTTGCAGATTGTAGTCTGGCCGCGACAGGTCACGCCAAGGCCGCCGTTGGTGCAGCGATACTTGACGGGATTGACCTTGTATCCGGGCGTCGTGCCGTTCGACATCCAGGCCGCCCAAGCGGACCAATCGGTAGCTTGCAGCAATGCTTCGTAGACTTGGAATTTCGCAGTCTTCTCGTCGCCGCCGGTCCCTTCCGCCGCCTTTGCGACGCAACTTCCGGCCGCCTGCGCGCCGGAACTTACCATGACAGGACTAACGACGGCGATCGCCGCAATGGCGATCCACTTGAATGACGTCATTGAACTTACTCCTCAAAAAGGAATTTGCTCGCCGCATCGTGGCGCACGATGGAGCATCTTTGCCGCTGCAGTTTAGATTTTGCATCTGGCAATCGGCGCTCAAAACAGCGAGCACATAACTTTAAAAATTCGCAGTGGCGGCAACGCCACGCCAAAAGAAATAAGCGAAAAGAGAAAAATCGGATCGGCAGGCGTTATCCAGCCTGCTCGAGATTGACCGCTTTCGGGCCCTTGCCGCGTTTGTCCGGCTCAGTTTCGAAAGAGATTCTCATCCCCTCTATCAGCGCACCAATACCTGAACGCTCCACCGCCGTGACGTGCACGAAGATGTCATTTCCACCGTCATCGGGCTTGATAAAACCATAGCCCTTCTGCGTGTTGTAGAATTTCACGGTGCCAACTTGGCGCATGCATGCTCTCCTCAAATTCCTCCGCGTTAGAAAACGCGAAAGCGAGTGCGAGAAGAGGCCGTCCCGGCGCGCCTCTGCACCCGCACCGAAAATGCAGCGAAGCAGACCAGCCGCGCGCCTCAGGTTTCGCCAGAAGGTCCGCAACCAGGCTCGGACGCACCTATTGGCGAAAGACGTCACCGGCAAGCTTGGCTGCTCTGACCCGGCTACAGCGCCTACAGTTACGCAAAATCGTGCTTTTTCTGCAAGCCGAAAGCTTTATTTTTGGGAGAAGCAAAAGCAAAAAACGCGCGATACTGGCGATTGACCGGCTACAGGGACCAATCGATCAACTCAAATCCAGCACCTGGCCCGGCGGCCAGCTGCTGGCTCAAAACAGGCATCAATTGCGCGAGTTGCTTGGCAAGAATGTAAGGCGGATTGACGATAAGAAGTCCTGTCTCGGTCAAGCCCGGTGCGCTGGCGCGAGCACGCACCGCAAGCGATACACCTATCACCTTTTTCAGTCCCAACCCTTTCACATCCAATATGAAACGGCTGACATCTCTGATCTCCTTGATCGGATACCAAACGACATAAGTCCCCGATTCAAAGCGCCGAATGGCTTGCGACAGCCCCTCAACGAGGCGCGCAAACTCATCGGCAGCCTCGAACGGCGGATCGATCACGATGAGCCCGCGACGCTCCGGAGGCGGAACGAGGGATTTCAATGCGATCCAGGCATCCAAATTGAGCGTCCGGGTATTGGGCGTTCCTTTGAGAGCATTTTTGAGCAGGGAGAAATCTTCTTTATGCAGCTCATTGGCAATGAGCGTATCGGTCGTGCGCATGAGTGCGCGAGCCAGAAGCGGCGAGCCAGGATAACGCCGCAACGGTCCTGCACCATTAAGAGCTTCGACCGCGTTCAAGTAGGAGGAGAGCAAGGCCGCTATCTCGGGTGCAAACTCGGCTTGATAGATCCGCCCTATGCCACCTTGCCATTCGGCTGTCTTGCTGGCTTCGACGCCTTCCAGATCATACGCGCCGATTCCCGCATGCACGTCGATGACGCGCAGCGGTGCGTGCTTCGTTGTCATGTACTGCAGGATCAGCGCCAGCACGGCGTGCTTCAACACGTCGGCGAAATTTCCTGCGTGATAGGCGTGGCGGTAGTTCATGGCGCTTGTAGAGAGTTGCCGGCGTCAACTGTCAAGGCGGCTCACGCCTTGCGCTCCCAGCGCCCCTCCTCCGTCTGCTGCCAATAGGTGACCGCGCAACCTGCCTGCTTGGCCGCTGTCCACTGCGAGCGCGCAATCGCGAGCGCGTCGGGATCGCCACCGTCGAAGAGATAGACGATGCGCACAAACCCATTGAACGTCTCAGCCGTAGCGCCGTCGACGAGAAAGCGCACGCCGGCCGCGTTCGGTGTTTCGGAACCTGTCGTCAAGAACACTGGTTGGTCTGATGAGTAACCTGCCTTGCGCTGCCCATGAGGCAGAAAGCTATCATCGCTGTAAGTCCACAAAGCTTGATCGAGTGCGTCGAGACGTTCCTGGCTGCCTGCTTGAACGACAGCCTTCCATCCACGCTCCAACGTGCGCGTTAGTAGACTGGGAAGCACACGCTCCAGCGGCTGACGCTCTAAATGATAGAACAGAACTTCGGCGGGTCCGCCCCCAGCCTCATGTGCTTGGTTGTCCGCCATCACCGATCTTCCCCGTTGCCTATTTCGCTGGCAGATAATTCCGGCAACATTCACCGCACCGCAACACCAAGCAGCATTGTGCGATGCACTTGGCGCACAGCACGCATCCAAGTGCCACGCAAACCGATTTACAGCATATTTTCAGGAATGACTGCACTTGCAGTCTTAGCCGGATCGACTATTTATCGAGGTCCGGAGCGGCGCCAGATGTGCGGCTGTCGCCCGTGTGGGCGGATGAGCTCGGCAGCCTTCTTATGTTTGCTGCTGATGCTCCCGCCCGCTGCGCTTTATGGCGCGGCGATCTTCTGCGTCGCCGCGCCTGTCGCCGCAAACTAGCGGCGAAGGTACTTGCGCGGCACTTCACCTGCATCCACCAGGGCACGCACGCAGCCCTTCGAAAGCGAACGGCGGTTGCTTTCAAAGCAACGACGCACGGCGCTCGAACCCGGATCGTACTGGGCGCAAAAATCCTGATAGTCGAGACCGCAGGCCTTCTTCACTTTCTTGCTGAAGGCGAGCGCACCCGTGGCCGACACGCCGATCACAGCCAACGCCATGACAGCGACGCTCATTGTCGTCTGCAATTTCCGCATATGTTTACTCGTCCTTATATTGGCGTCCCGCTGTTTGCGTATCGGGCTGGCCTTGAAACCACTAAATAACGGCTCGCCGGATAGCGCACCAGATGGGCGGTGACAGGCCCTCAAATCATGGCGCTTCCGCGTCTATTTCTTGGCAAAGGGATTATCGCCCTTGCGCAAATTGAAGCGGATGGGAACGCCGGGCAAGCCGAATGTCTCGCGTAGGCTATTGGTGAGATACTTCAGATAAGACTTGGGCAACACCTCGGCGCGCTGACAAAATGCCACAAAGGTCGGGGGACGGGTCGAAGGCTGGGTCACATATCGGATCTTGATGCGCTTGCCGGCCGCAGCCGGCGGGGCATGGCGCGACAATGCCTCGATCAGCCATCGGTTGAGATGCGGCGTTGGAACGCGCTTGTTCCATAGTTCATAAGTCTTCGCGATCTCACGCATCAACTGGTCGAGGCCGGTTTCCGCACGCGCTGAAATGGCGACTAGGGGAACCCCGGGCACCTGAGCCAGGCTTTCCGCCACCGTTTCCCGCAACTCACGAAGGGTCTTCTGCTTGCTCTCGACAGTATCCCACTTGTTGACCGCGATAACGAGCGCACGGCCCTCCTTGGTCACCATGTCGCCTATGGTGAGATCCTGTTTTTCGAAGGCGCGCTCGGCGTCGATGAGAAGCACAACGACTTCGGCAAACCTGATGGCACGCACGGCGTCGCTGGCCGACAGCTTCTCTGCGAGTTCATTGATGCGAGCCTTCCGGCGCAGACCTGCGGTGTCGAAGAGCCGGATGGTCTGACCATTATATTGAATGTCGCTAGCAACGCTGTCGCGCGTGAGGCCGGGTTCGGGCCCGGTAATCATGCGATCCTCGCCTAAAAGCGCGTTGACCAGCGTGGATTTCCCTGCGTTCGGGCGCCCGACGATGGCGACGCGGATCGGCTTTGGACCTTCCTTAGAAGGAACTTGTTCGGCGGCTTCGCTGTCTTCGCCGTCGGTTGATTTGCGACGGCGGACCGTAAACTTCAGTCCAAGCGCCGCAGCAATCTCGGTCACGAGATCGCCAATACCCTCGCCGTGCTCTGCTGAAATGGCCAGCGGAGCGCCAAACCCCAGCGAGAAGCTGTCGTAGAACCCTTCCGTTCCCTGTCGGCCTTCCGCCTTGTTCGCAATCAGGATGACGGGCTTTCCGGACGCACGCGCGAGCTTTGCAAACGCGGTGTCGGTGGGCGTAACTCCAGCGCGCGAGTCCACCACAAACAGGATCAGATCCGCTTCGGAGATCGCCCTTTCCGTTTGCTTGCGCATACGGTCAGCAATGGACCCAGGTGCTGCCTCTTCCAATCCGGCCGTATCGACAAGGCGGATCTTGGGGCCACCCAGGTCGGCGGTGCCCTCGCGCCGGTCGCGCGTCAGGCCCGGCATGTCGGACACGAGTGCGGCACGCGTTGCCGTGAGCCTGTTGAACAGCGTCGATTTTCCGACATTAGGACGGCCAACGATGGCTACGACAGGAAGTAGGGACATAGCGGGGCGGAACTCGAACGTTAGGCTCAAAAACGGCGAGGGCCCCGCAGGGGGCCACTCAGGATTTGCGTGTTCCTAGCCCAAATTTCAGTTGAGAGCGATTAGTTTTGCCGAATCCGTGAAAACGAACAGTCGGCCCTGCGCGACGATCGGAGCTATATAAACCGGATCGCCCAGGTCGATTGCGCTGCCCACCTTGCCCGTGGCTGCATCGACCCCGATCAATCGCCCCTTGTTGGATGTGAGCCAGAGCGTGCCACCTGCGAGAACTGGGCCCGACCAAGTCCTTGTTTCAGGCAAGCTCGCCGTCCACCGTGTGCTGCCGTCAGCGCGCGATAAAGCCATCAGCTTGCCGGAGGTATCTACGATGTAGACGGTATCGCCCGCCACGCAAGGCGTCTGCATACTTGGCACGTTAACCGACCACAGCCGCTCACCCGTCGTGATGTTGGTCGCAACCATGCGTCCGGCATGTCCCACTGCGTAGACCGTGCCGCCATCGATTGCCGGGCGCGAAGCATCGCTCATGGACGCAAGCTGTGACGTCGAGCGCGTGCGTGCCAAGCTCTCGCTCCAAACCGGCGTGCCATCCGACACCTTGAACGCCATCAGGTCGCCCGAGGGATAGGGAACGACAACAACATCGCCTTCAACGCCAGGGCTCGTCGACGTCGTAAGACTTGCCTGCTGCGGCAAACCACGAACTGACCAGATCTCGGCGCCATCAAGCGTACTCAGGCAGAAGAAGCGTCCCGACACCGTCACGACGAACATCTTGTCGCCTGATACGGTCGGCGCGGCGCGAACGGGTGAATCGAGGTTTTTCTGCCAAAGGAACTTGCCGCTTGCCGGATCGAGTGCACCGGCGATACCAAAGCCGTTAGCGATGAAAATCCGGCCGTTCTCAGCCGCCAATCCGCCACCGTGGCCGCCACCGCCGGTCTCGTTTTCCGGCCTGGTAGAGACTGAGAACACCTTGCCGCCGGCCATCGAGAACGCGCTGACATTTGCCTCCGAGTCCAGCGTATAGACCTTGCCGTCATAAACGATGGGGCTCGCCATCACGCGGCCTTCCTTGGAAGACCCTTCGCCTGCGTTCTGGCTCCAGACCTGGCGGACCGATCCATTCAGCGTCAAGTGACCTGGCACGTTGTTGGGCTCTCCGCCCGATTGCGGCCAGCTGTCGTTAGACCGTTGCGGCGGGAGAATGATCGGCTGATCGGCTGCGGCGAGATTGGCGGAGATGCTGTCGGTCGTTTCCACCACAGGAATGCGCCTTCCGGGCAGCGGTGTCTGCTTCTCCTTGAAGGGATTGAGCTCGCTGATTTTCGGCAACGAAGGGCCGTCGCTCGAACAGGCCGACAAGACAAGAGCGGTGCAAATAAGCGCCACAGCAAGGCCGCCGCGGACCCAACCTTTGACTTGTCTGGTTCCGTCCCCCAAGGACATCTGCTGCTCCTGCCGTCATGCGGCGCCGAACAATCGGCGCGCTATTTATCTTTTGACGCGGCTTACTGGCAATTACTGGGCGGGCTTGGCCGGATCGGCCTTTTGTGCTTCCCCCTCAGCGTCTGTCTTCGCCGGAGCCTCCCCGGCTGTTGGCTCAGACGGCGCAGCGTCTTTGGCTGGCGCTGCATCTTGCGTTTCCTTGGCCCCGGCATCCGCCGCCGGTTTCTGATCAGCTGCCTCGGCAGGCGCGGCGGACGGGGCTTCGGTTTTGTCCGACTTCTCGGCCGAAGACTCTTCTTTTTTCTCCGGCGTCCCGCCGTCCTTGGCCGGTTCACCAGCTTTTGGAGTTGCGGGCTTTTCAGCCTGAGCGGCGGGCTCCGGCGTCTTTCCCTTCTCCTTGGCGAGTTCGGCCGACGTGATTTCGGCCATAACGATCTTTATGCGATCCTGAATAGCGCGTGTCGCGTTAGGATCGATCAGCAGCGGCTCGAGAAGCTTGCGTGCCTCGTCCAACTTACCGGCCTTGTAGGCCGCCAAACCCAGAAGCTCACGCGCGCTCACCCGGTAGGGGCTCGAATCCCCTGTCAGCGAGTTGAGCCGATTCTGCATCTCGGTAAAGTCCGCCTCTCCCATACGCAGGGATGCGGCCTGGAGTTGTGCAAAGTTTTTCAACAGCGGATCTGCGCTCGCATCGGCTGCGAGCGCGTCGTAAGCCGCAACAGCCTCCGGCGTTTTGCCAGCTTTCACGTAAGCCCCTGCAATGTGAAGCTTGGCGAGCGAAGCATAGCCGTGGGGGCCAGTCTCCGCGATGTGTTCGAACGCCTTGATGGCCTCGTCGCTCTTGTTCTGATTTGCAAGCTCAACGGCCGCATTGAACTCAGACCCAGCGGTCTGAGCGGCAGAAAGACGGCGATTTTCCAGAAACTTGTATCCGGCAACGGCGGCGATGAAGAGTGCGGCAGCGCCCAGGATCACGCCATTATAGCGCGCCCAGAGCTTCTCCATTTTCTCGCGACGGAGTTCCTCTTCGACTTCACGCAACAGCGAGTCGCCATCGTCAGCCATACCTTATGCTCTCCCGCATTCTTTTACTGGACAGCAGCGCGCCGGCTTGCTGTGCCGAATGTTGTTCCACGGCGGACCCTGCTGAGGCTTATCCTCTTCTGCGAGCACAACGCCGAAATGTCCTTATCGCTGGAGTGATCCAACGAAACTGTGGCCGCATCAATACTAGAGCGGGCCAGCAGGGCAAGCCCAAGCCGGTCCCGGAGCAGCGTTAACCGAACTTTCCCCCCACTAATCCAGCATTGAAGAGCCAGATCACCGTAATACATGGGGTCAAGTGCTTGGATTTTTCGTCTTTTTCGTGGCTCCCCCGCCTTGAGACGGAACCGGAGCCGCTGAGCCTGGCTTTTGCGCACCAGACCCAGCAGCATCTTTCATTTGGTAGGTGTGCTCGGAAGTTGGGAACGTGCGAGCCCTGACCTCTTGGGCGTAACCGCGGATTGCGCCCTCGATCGCCGCGCCAACCGCACCGAACTCTTTGACGAACTTGGGAACTTTCGGCGACAGCCCCAGCATATCCTCCATCACCAGGATTTGGCCGTCGCACCCGGGAGAAGCGCCAATGCCTATGGTGGGGATCGGAACGGCCTTCGTGATCCGGTCAGCCAGCGGCGCTGCCAACGCTTCTAGAACAACCGCGAACGCTCCCGCCTCAGCCACGAGTTGCGCATCCTCCTCGATTCTGGCCCATTGATCCTGCGTGCGGCCTTGAGCTTTGAAACCACCGATCACATTGATCGATTGGGGCGTCAGGCCGATGTGCGCCATCACAGGAATGCCGCGCTCGACGAGGAAGCGGATGGTCTCCGCCATCCGCCGCCCACCTTCCAGCTTGACGGCGCCGCAATCGGTTTCCTTCATCACGCGAGCCGCATTCCTGAAGGCGATCGACGGGCTTTCCTCGTAGGTTCCAAAGGGCATGTCCACGACGACAAGTGCGCGCGATGACCCGCGCACCACCGCACGGCCATGCATGATCATGAGTTCGAGCGGCACCGGCACGGTTGTCTCGTAGCCGTGCATCACCATGCCGAGGCTGTCTCCCACCAAAAGAAAATCGCAGTACTTGTCTGCGATCGCAGCCGTATGTGCATGATAGGATGTAAGAGAAACAATAGGCGCGCCGCCTTTCAACGCTGCGATGTCGGGCGCCATAAGACGTTTGAGCGGTGGATGCTGAGACATCTGATTGAGTGAGCCTTGTTGTTTCCGGAGGCGAACCATACGGCTTGGGTCGCGCCCTCGCCAGGGCGCATAACGTCGAAGCCGAATTTGGCGAGTTTAGCGATTGCGCCACGGCCCTTGCGAAAACTGAAGCTTTGCTTGGTTAAATTCGCGATGATCTCGGCGTGTCGAACCTGTGAACAGGCAAATCGTTGATTCCACGCCACATCCACACAGTCAGTTGCATCAAAAACCCCTCCAATTGTTGAGCCTCCATCGTACCTCTGATAACCAAGACTTAGTGTTCGTTCGCTAAGTTTGGCGTCAGTATTTTTTCGGGGTGGTCGTTCAGTGGGTCGCGTCGCAATCCAACCCGCCAGCCGTAACTTTCGGATGTCAACGCATCTGTTGACGGCTGTTGCACTTGGTCTTTTCACGAGCGCGGTGCTCAGCGTTTCTTCTGAAGCCGCCGAGAAAGCCTCGCGCAATACTTCGCGAGACGAGCCTGCTCAAGAAACATCAGCCGGTCCGAGAACCATCGTAATCTCGTTGCGCAAGCAGCGGCTTCGCCTGTTCGACGGCAATCGGGAAATCGCGTCCTCGCGCATTTCGAGCGGCCGCAGTGGTTTCGACACACCGACGGGCGTCTTCTCCATCCTCGAGAAGAAGAAATACCACGAAAGCAATATCTACGCCGGCGCTCCGATGCCCTTCATGCAGCGCATCACATGGTCGGGCATCGCGATGCACGCCGGAGTCGTACCAGGCTACCGCGCATCACACGGGTGCGTGCGGCTGCCCTACTCTTTCGCCAAGACGTTCTTCGGCCGGACGGACGTCGGCGGCCGCGTGATTATTACCAATGACGAAGTCGCACCCCGCACCTTCGAACATCCGACGCTATTCAAGCCGCTACCCGAATTCGATCCGCCGGCACCCACACAGGGGGCTAATGCGCAAGGGGCGGTGGTTGCCTCGAATGATACGACGGCAGCCGACAAGGCCGCGCTCCATTCCCTGGTCGCAGGCGCGATCCCCCCTTCGAGCACGGGCAAGCCACGCTCACGCGCAGAGGCATTGCGCCTGCAAACCGAGAAGCTGGAGCGGCTCAAGACCGAGATGGATAGCGCCCAGGAACGTAAGGCGGCAGCCAGCGAGAAGGCCAAGGCAGCCTTGCGCGCCGCTCAGGACGCAGAAGCAAATTATCAATCGGTGCGAAAGCCATTCGAGGAAGTTCTGAAAAGAGCGGACAATGCACAAACCGCACGCGAGGCCGCTGCGCGCGCCTATCGCGATTACCTCATACGGCTGACCAAGAATGAGGACGCGCCCAAGAACAGCAAGCGCTCGAACAGAGGCGACGACAAGGACGCTTCGCCTGCAGATCGCGAACTCAATCTTGAAGATCGTCTGCTCGATCTCACTTTGGATGCCGACGACGCACGCGCTGAATCAGCCGAAGCTCAGCTTGCGATCGCGGATGCCAAGACGGCGTTCGCAACTGCGGACGCGGCAAAGACGCAGGCTATTGAAGAAGTCAAACAATCGGTCGTGGAGTTGCGAAAAGTTCAGACCGCGCTGGTCGAAGCGCGCGCAGAAGCCCGCCGTCGCGACCGCCAGCTTTCAATCTTTATCAGCCTCAAATCGCAGCGCATCTATATCCGCCAAGGTTTCGAGCCTGTTTTCGAGACGCCGATTGAAGTGGACGACCCTCCCGGCGCCATCGGTACTCATGTCTTGACGGTGCTCGATTACGATTCCACGGGCAACGACTTCATTTGGCAGCTTGTGAGCGCTCAACCGCCACGTCCTGCTGTCGATGATGACGACAGAAAGAAGAAGAAGAAGAACCGGCCTCAGCCCGTGTCGATCACCTCTCCACTTAACACCGAGGCGGTGCGGGCTGCGCTCGACTCAATCCGCATCCCACAAGACGTTGCGGAGCGAATTTCAGAACTTGCAAAACCGGGCACATCTTTGATCATCTCGGAGAAAGATCCTTCCCACGAAACCGGCAAGGGCACCGAGTTTGTAGTTCTCACCCGCTAGATTAATTTCTAGCAGGGAAGCTAGGCGCTCAAACCGGGCAGCGGCGGAACTCCGATCAGCCATTCGTGCAGGCGATAAAGAAACGCGAAATACAGCGCGGTACCAGCCACAACAACGATAACGTCGTTGAGCATGCCTGTGGGCTGCTTAGCCCCCAACGGACCTAGTGCTCCACGAGACTTGACGCTGATAAGATCGTAGACCGCATAGGCGAGGAACGACCCGAAAAGAAAAATGGATGCGACGTCGCCGTTTGAGAGCAAATGCGCAACCGCCCAAAGTTTTATGGCCATCAACATGGGGTGTTTTACGGCTGTGCGAATGCGCGAAGGCACTTGAGATGCAACCAACAAGATCATCGCCGGCAACATCAGTGCCATGGTGATGTGACGCATGAACTCGGGTGGATCCCACAAGACGGGGTTCTTACCGGGGTGAAGCTGCATCTTGTGATAGCCGAGGACGATAACGACAAACCCTGCCAGCGAGATCAGCGAAAAGACGACGCGATACATTACTGGCCCGAACCGTTCAAGAAGGCCACTGCGCATCTGCGGGGACGTCGGCAGCAAATGAATACCGAGGAAAATGATGAGACCGACGATTAGCAGCATCATGGCGTAGATCCCCTTTAAACAAGCGAAGCCCCAAAGCCGGGCAGCAATCAATAAGACCAGTGTCTAGAGCGGTTCGTATAAACTTGAAACCGTTGCACTAGCAAATTGCTCCAATCTCTTGAAGACAAGCCTGTAAGGCGGCTTACAGATTCGCATCTCAGCTGTGGAAAGCCCCGCCGATGCGTGTCCTAAGTCGCCTCCTTCGTGCCTATACAGACAGCAACCTGCCCAGCTCCAGTCTGCGCTGGCCAGCCAACTTGTCTTCGAAAGGCCCCAGATGCGGCTTGCGACCTATAACGTCGAGAACCTGTTTGCACGCGCCAAGGCGTTGAACCTTGCCGACCCGCATGCCGCCGCACCAATCCTGGAACGCTTTGCAGAACTCAACAATCTGTTCGAAGAACCCACTTACACCGACGAAATGAAGTCGCGCATGTTGCTGCTTCTGGGCGAACTAGGCATCGGCAAAACCAATGACGGCCCCTACGTCATTCTGCGCGAGAACCGCGGGCAGCTCATCGTTTCCTCCAAACTGAAGGGGACGCGCATCGTTGCCAGCGGACGAGGCGACTGGGTGGGCTGGCTCGAGATGAAGAAGGACATCATCAACGAGGTGGCGACCCGCAATACGGCCCAGGTCGTGCGCGATGTTGATCCCGATGTGCTCGCCGTGATCGAATGCGAAGGCCGCCAGGCGCTGCGGGAGTTCTCCCATCAGCTGCTCCCCCTGGTTGGGGGCACCCCTTTCGACAACATCATGCTGATTGACGGCAATGACGATCGCGGCATCGATGTCGGGCTGATGAGCCGACGCGGACACCACATCGGATGGATGCAAAGCCACGCCGACGATCGCACGACGCTTGGCGAATACGTATTCAGCCGCGATTGCCCCGAGTTCGGCGTGCGCACGCCTTCGCGCGAAACCGTCTGGGTGCTCGTCAATCATTTCAAAAGCAAGGGCTATGGCAACCAGGACTCTTCCGCCCGCAAACGATGGCTGCAAGCGGAAAGCGTTCGCCGCATCGTCGAGCGGCTAGAACTTGAAAAGGCATCGCTCGTCGCCGTTGTCGGCGACTTCAACGACACGCCCGATAGCGCACCGCTTGCGCCCTTGCTGCACGAGAGCGTCTTCAAGGACATCTTTGCGCATAAGAATTTCGACAATGGCGGACGGCCCGGCACCTTCGGGCGATGTTCCGAGCGCGACAAGATCGACTACATTTTGCTCTCGCCCGCCCTGTTCGAGCGCGTCAAGACGGGCGGTGTGTGGCGCAAAGGAATTTGGGGTCCGAACAAGAGGCCTCTGTGGGAAGTGTACCCCGAGATGAAACAATCGTTTCATGCCGCCTCGGACCACGGCTGCGTATGGTGCGAGTTGGAGGTTTAGAATTTCAGCGCGGCTTCTTTGCCGAAGCATCACCGGCCCTTCCCAACAGCGGGTGATCGAATTCCAGCATCGTGTCCAGCATCACGCCAGCGCGTCCGGCGCGTCCCCACATGACCTTGCCAGGAAGTTTTTCACCTGTGTCGAGTTCTATCGTCAGCGCCATGCCAACGGCGAGGCCATCGACGCCACTTAAACCGATGCCTGAGCGCGAAGCGTTGTCGATCACAACCGCGCTCGTCCCGCGCGGTGTCAGCAAACGTGCGCGCCGCTGCACGATCTGGCGCGCATGCACGCGGCTCTCCGCCCAGCGCGGCATACACATGGTGCCGTCATCGGCGACGCACGGCTGACCACCGGCCTTCGCCGACCGCAATAATGCTTCGGCGTGCTCATTGTTGACCGGCGGACGGCTGAAGCGTACCGACGCCATCAGCTCCCGAACAGCTGGGATGACTGCCAGCGCCGTCCCGCAGACTCGATGCCACGCTTCGTTGAGCTTTTCAAACTCAACTCCACGGATCGTCTGAAACGGTGCAGGCCCCGCGTCCGCTATCGCCTGGGAAAGCCGCAAGGCATAGCCTAATCGTGCGTGATAGGCTTGCAGGCGCAGGATAACATCCGACGGCATGTTTGCCGCCAGAACGGTGTCGATCTGACGGCGATAGACTTCAGGGCTCGCAGGCAGATAGCCCGTCAGGTGTTTGAGCGTAAGTTCTTTCGCGCGCCCGCAATGCAATGCGCCCGCGATGCTCGTCGTAATCGCGATATAGACGCTCGCCTCTTCAATTTCGACAAGGATCGCACGCAAAGCGCCGAGTGTTTCTGCGCTTATGGCATCGGCCGATACTGGTGACGCACCCGATGTCTGGACGGGCGTCATCCAATGTTTCAGTTCGCGCGCAAAGAGTTGCTGATAGGCCATGAATGCGACCCCGAGGAAATGAGATTAATTCTCTCGCCGGATCTTAAGCAGCCTTCGTAAACGCTCCGCTAACCAATGAGGCGAAAATTGGCCGGCATTTTCCTCACAACCTAGGCAATCGCTCAAACCGGAGCGGGCTCGAAGCGAATGGCGGATCTCAAGAAGGGGCTACGGCAGATAACCCTTGTCGAGGTCGAGAACCTGGCGTTGCATAGACTTGCCAGCCGCATCGAAATGCACCGCCGTCCACGCCATGTTCGTGCCGCTCTCCTCGCTGGATTGCGAACGGATCGACACCATCAATGTTTCGCGCGCCTTGATCTTGAGGGGCGACAGGAGCGGAAAATAGAGCTGCTCCCAGTGCGTCCGGGGGGCATCGGGCGCGGTCGACAAGGAGATGCCATTGCCCAGATCGGCCTGCCACCAGCAGGCGAACCCGTAAACGGTCGCAGGATGGGTCAGTTTCCAACTCGTCTCACCCTTGCGGTTGGAACGCTTGTCGGCACCCAGCCGAACGGCGTCCCATTCCCGCGCGCTCGCCATTCCATCCAGAAGTTCGGCCGCCTTTAGTGTTCGCACATACGCGTTGTTGAGGCTCATGGTTTGGGCGACTGACAGATCAAGGCCATGACCGACCCGCTCCCAGGCGCGCAGTTCGTTGTCGATGCGCGGCGCTACGACGGGGGCAACGAACTGCGTCACGCCCGAGGGGATCATCACACCGCCGTCACGCAGAAAGCGCATCTGGGCATCATGGAAGGTTGCAATCATGTGCTCTTCGAAAGCGTAGTTCCCGAGCGTCTCGGAAACGACGACATCGACGCGCGGCGGGTCATTGAACTCGCTCGAATGGCACGGAATGATCTGACAATTCCTCGCGCGGTTGGCTTTAAGCACCTTGGCGGCAATGCCCGCGACTTCCGCCATTTCAAACAGTAACACCTCTCGGGCGCCGAGCTTGGAAGCCATCAGACCCAACAACCCCGTGCCAGCACCAATATCCGCGACCGTCGTCTTGCCTGGTACGATGACGGCCTTAAGCGCCTTGTAAAAAGCCTCGTTACGAACTTTGTCTGCTATTAGCGTGCGATGATATTCGATGCGCATGACGTGGTCCTCGGCGCGCCTCAGGCAGGGTGCTTCAACTGATGTGCGGCATCACAGTTTTAGATGCGGGCTGCGGATTTGATAAAGCGTCAACGCCGTCGCAATGGCCAGATTGAGACTGTCGAGGCGGCCTGACATTGGGATCTTCACCCGGCGCGTCGCAGCCTTCGATACCCGTTCGGACAAACCCGGCCCCTCACTTCCCATGACGACAAGTTGCGGCCCCTCGTAGGACGCCGAGCGAAAGTCCTCGGTTGCCCTCAAATCCGTCGCGACGACATCGCCTGGCCACTTTGAAAGCTGGGCCATGAATCCGTCCGCGGTCATTCTCACCAGGGGAACACAGAAGATGGAGCCCATGGTCGCGCGGATCGACTCCAGCGAATACGGATCGCAGCAGTTGCCGACCAGGATGATGCCTGCCATCCCGACAGCATCGCAGGTTCTGATGATGGTGCCGAGGTTGCCCGGATCGCGGACTTCTTCAAGGGCGAGCCATGTCTGATCGGCGCGCAAGTCTTCCAGCTTGGGCGCACCCGCAAAGCTCTGGGCGAATACGCCGAGCATAGTCTGCGGATTATCCTTGGAAGCGAGCTTTCCCAGCACTTGGGCAGATACCTCAAGAACCTCCGTACCTTCGTTCAAGGCCCAGCTCACGAGTCCCTTGTTGATGCCGCTGTCGACACTTCCAGCTTGATAGACCAGCGTGCGAGGGACAAAGCCGTTATCGCGTGCGGTCACCAGAAGTGACGCCCCCTCGGCAACAAACAAACCTGTCTCTTTGCGCACCTTGCGCATATCGAGCGCACGGATCGCCTTGATACGGTCGTTGGTGAGGCTGGTTATAACTTTGGGCTCGCGCGGTCTGTCGTTCATGGTGTGCATTGTCTCATGGCGCGCTCGTCCAGCGCACGAACAGCGACGTCGGCACCATAGGGCCGCTCTGAGCCCGGATGGCAAGCTCGCCTGTGTCGAACGCGCCGCCCCGATCGGAGAGGGTGTCGCGCAACAACTGGTCGAAAGCGATTGCCGAGGCGCGAATGGCGTAGACCGTCAAGACGAGACCGGCTCGATTGGGCGCCAGCAGCTTGGCGCAGTCGGCGATGAGCCCCGGTACATGGGTGAACAGATCCCACACCTCGCCGCCCGGCCCACGGCCGAACTTCGGCGGATCGACCAGGACCATGTGGTAGGTACGCCCTCGGCGGACTTCGCGCGCGGTGAACTTCGCCGCGTCGTCCAGAATCCAGCGGATCTTCGCGTTATCGAGTTTGGACGCCGCCTGATTTTCACGCCCCCACGCGATGGCCTTCTTGGACGCATCGACGTGCGTCACCTCGGCGCCCGCCTTGGCGGCCAGCAGCGACGCACAGCCCGTGTATCCGAATAAATTGAGCACGCGCGGGGGTTCGCCCTTCACCTTGGCCAATTCGCCGAGCATCCATTGCCAGTGAGGGCGCTGCTCTGGAAACAGCCCCAGATGCCAAAGCCCCGACAGCTTGCACAACATCGTGACGCCATCGACGACCACCGGCCACTGATCGGGAACCGGTTTGTCGATCCGCCACTTACCCTTTTCGTCGTCCTCTCCCGAGGCTGAAAAGACCGCGTGCGCCTTGCCCCAGTCTGCCTTTTCAAGGCGCGGAGTCCAAAGCGCCTGGGCTTCCGGCCTGTCGACCAATATCTTGCCGAACTTTTCAAGTTTCCGCCCTGCCCCGCAGTCGAGAAGGGTGTAGTCCGGAAAACCTGATGAAGAGGCGATCGATAGGGATTTGAGCTGAGTAGGCATTGGGCTGGGCCGCGTCATACGCGGTGTCTTCGCTTTGAAGGGATACGATGATGCGAGGTCGTGGGAGCGACGTCTCAATCGGGACAGCCGGGCTCTAGCACGATCCGCCAAGCAGCGCACCTTGCCTAGTCCACGCCCAAGGGCTTGAGGGGAGGAGGCAACGGGGCTGGCCAGGAATGGCAACCTATCGAAACCAACCGGTGCTGACAGTCCACAGGTTTGTCCCCAATCGGCCACAGCAATGCCTGTGCTCATTTGGGTACAAAACGCGAATCGGTGCACAAAGCGCAGTAAGGCAAAGTCTTTCCGGAAAGTTAATGATGGCCGCCGAGGCTCCGCACACTCCACTCTCTGTCTACATGCTGGCAGACCACCTCGACGCCGCGCTCGCGGCTGGTGAGGATTTGCTCGCGCGCGGCGGAGATTGGCGTCGGCTGCTCGATGCTCCGGGCAACATGCAGACTTTTCCACAGCGCCAGCGCGCGATCGTCGAAGACATCCGCGGGCTTGAGATGATCGCCATCGCGCGCATCCTGAAGGCCCGCGACCATGCCCAGGCCCTGGCAAAGATGGACAAGCGCTTCTTTGCTGTTGCCAACCTGTTCGCCTCAGGTACTGCAGTTCTGCTCGATGCTGTTGAGGCTTGCGGCGACGCAACCGTAAGCGATTTCGACACTGCTGATGGTCTCGTTGCATATGTTCGCGGTCGCGGCCTCATCGCACCAGATGCTGCTGGTATGAAAAGCACCGCCGAGTTGACCATCGATGACAGCTTCCTGGTCGCGCGAAAAGCTGCGCTCGGCCCGTTGATGGACATGGCAGCGGCCTTCCTTGATGCGCTTGAAGCCCACTACGATCTGTTCGTCGCCGATGAAGCCGATCAGACGCAGATGGTATCGTCCCGCGGCGCTGCCAATATCGAAGGCAACGCCATCGATCTACAGATTGCAGCAGCTAGAGCCGAAGCGGATGCTGATGTGGAAGCGTCTCCGCCCTCCTCGCCAATTTCAACCCGCGATGCCCCAAAAACGGAGTTCGCGCGGCGAGCGCATGTCGCTCAACTGACTGCCGCCTCTAAAGAGCGGTTGCTGACCGATCCAAATCCCGGCCAATAAAAAGCCCCGGCGTATTGCCAGGGCGTTTCTCTTAGATCTGCGATCGTCCTTCGCCGATCCTCGGATCGGCGATTGATGATCAATAGACTTGTATCAATAGACTAGGCGAATGCGGGTGTAGATTTCCTGCGCCGTGAGCGTAGAGGGCGCAACCCGGCGAACGTCGGGCTTTAAGCCGAGAGCGCGGCGAGCCGCTGCACGCAAACCATCGGCGGGCGTCGTCTCGTTCTCGTCTTCAGAAGCGGCCGGACCCTGCTCTACGATGAGATCAGCGGCTGCAAGCTTCGTTGCAGAAATATCCGCCATTGCCACGACCATCGCCGAATTCGCAGCGGCCATCGTGGTGTACTTGCCCATATGACCGGGCACTTTGGCGTAATGGCGGTTCTTCTTGTAGCGCGCCTCGGACAACGACGGGGCGGAGACCACCCGCACAACCAGCTTCGCCACACCCTTGTTCTTGAATCCCAGCTTTTCTGCAGTGGCGCGCGAAACATCGAGTTTACGCTTACCCCAGTAGGGACCGGAGTTGTTGACGCGCACAGTTGCGGCCTCGCCGTTGGCAGGATTCCAAATCAGCAGCACCGTCCCGTTGGGATAGACCGGGCTTGCTGCGTTGTCTGCGTCGTTGGGATGAAACTTCTCGCCCGACGAAGTGAGACCGCACGGATTGTAACGATCGCGCTTGCAATCATCATAGAACGAGGTCGAAAGGCTTTCCTCAGAACCGACGAGCTTGACCATCTCGGGAATGGTTTTGACTGTGTGGCAGACGTGGTTGAAGCAGTAAGTTTTGCCTGGCACCTTGGCCTGGGCCGCGAGCGGTGAAAGCGCTGCAAGTGAAGCTACAAGCACGGCTGCGAGCGGACGGCTCATCGAACGGCCCGCGATGGCGCGGACATACGCGGTCAACATTGGTGAAACTCCTCAATTCCAAGTTCTGCGCGCGTGCCTCTGCGCGCCAGTCCTCCATGAACTCCTACACGAGACGGTCTTGGTTGATTGACCCCGTCGAAGGATGCCGCGGAACTTAGAGAAGAAATTTACCCAAGCGCACCGTGGCGGATTGACGCCGATGTTGCGACGCAATGCACGCCTGTTTTACAAGTGATTTCTTTGGATTGATCACGAAACGTAACAATTCATTTCAACTCAATCATGGCGCCAGCTTGGCCTTCAGCGTCTCGAAGGCCTCTGCCAGCCGCGCAGGATCTGTACCCCGCAAAACCAGATCGACCGTCGGTTTGCCGTCGTGCATCGCCGGGTAGCTTCCCATTGCAACATCGGGATAGCAGCGTTGATGATCGGCAAAGACGTCGGCAATGGCGCTCTCCGCACGCTGCAGCTGTAAACTCTGCGACAGCATCCGCGCACCCGTCTTCAAACGCGGCGTCACGGCATCGAGCATCACCTGCATGATGTCGGGGATGCCGGCCATGACGATAACATTCTGAAGTATAAAGCCAGGCGCGATGGAAACAGGATGATCCACCAGTTCGGCGCCGTCGGGCAGTCGCGCCATGCGCAGGCGCGCTGGCGTCAGTTCGACCCCGCGCGCATCACATGCAGCCTGCATCAGCGCGCGGGCGCGCGGGTCGACGTCGATGGACACTCCGAATGCCTTTGCGATGCTGTCGGCGGTGATGTCGTCGTGCGTCGGGCCGATGCCGCCTGTGGTGAACACATAAGAATAGCGTGCCCGCAGCGCGTTGACGGCAGCAACGATGTCCGCCTCGTCATCGGCGACCACCCGCACTTCCTTGAGCCGGATGCCGATCTGCGTCATGCGATCGGCCACTGCGCCAATATTCTTATCCTTGGTTCGGCCTGAAAGGATCTCATCGCCAATGACCAGAAGGGCGGCGGTTATGTCATCGGACTGTGCCATGGCGTCAGGTTCTTTCGCGTTTTCCGAGCGGGTAAAAGGCTGGCCGCATCATGGCCGCGCCATCCCAGCCGTGATATCGCGCACTGCCGCCTCAACTTTCAAGTCCAAGAGCTTTTCGCCGCGCTCGGCACTGGCCCGAGTGGGATCGCCGACCACGCCTTTTTCATCGGCAGCCAGCTTGTCCTTGCGTATTCCGTCCGGGTAAACCGCCATCAGCTCGGATGTGTCCCGGATGCCCGCATGGGTGCCGATCTGGGACTTGGTCTCGCCCTGCGCTACCAACCAGGCTTCGCCTCCATTGTCGGCATAATAGGAACTGGCCTGGATGACGCGAACCCCGTCGTTGGCCCAGGCTTCGCTAAGCGCGTCTGCTACCCGCTTCTGGGGGGCTTGATTGGGCCCGCTGTCGCCAAGCAGCACAATGGTCTTGAAACCATGGGCGCGGAAACTTGCGGCGGCATTTTCCAGCACGGAAACGAATACCGCAGGCGGCAGGCTGATCGTGCCGGGGTACGCCATGTGGCCTTCGCGCGTCGCGATATCTCCCTCGGGCACATAGGTCATTACCGGGGCGACCAGCGCATTGCCGAGCTTGCGTGCAATGCGGCGCGCCGTTTCGGCGACGATAAAGTTATGCTTACCGAGCACCATGTGCGGGCCGTTCTGCTCTGTGCCTCCGGTGGGAATAATAATGGTCGTGTAGCCATGGGCGATTGCGTCCGCCACCTCGGGAGAGGTCATGCGCTCTATCTCGACATCCCGCAATTGCTCAGCGGCGCGGGACCTCAGCGTCGTGAGCATCGAAACTGAGAGAAAAACAAACGTCAGCGCGACCACGAACGTGGGTGACCGAAAACAATCGCGAGCCAAGAGCCGTCTCCTCGTCAAGCCTCATTAAATTGTCAGTGTTCTAGCAGTTTCGCGTTGCCGGGCGCATTACCTGCCGTTATTCCGCTCACATGAAATTTCCCTCACCCTTACGCCGCGGCAAGCTCATCAAACGCTACAAGCGCTTTCTGGCTGACGTGATGCTCGACGACGGCACGACGGTGACCGCGAGTTGCCCGAATACAGGCGCGATGCTCGGCCTGACGGCGCCCGGCTCCACCGTATGGCTGTCACATTCAGAAAAGACGTCGCGAAAGTATGCCCATACTCTCGAAATGGTGGAAGCCAATCTTGGGTCCAGCCCGACGCTTGTCGGCATCAATACCGGACACCCCAACGCCATTGTGTCCGCAGCGATCACGTCTGGCCTCATTCCAGAAGTCTCCGGGTATCAGAGCCTCCGACGGGAGGTGCGCTACGGGATCAATAGCCGGGTCGACATTCTGCTGGAGGATCCGGCCAAAGGCCTTTGCTACGTCGAGGTCAAGAACGTTCACCTCATGCGCGAGCCGGGACTGGCCGAGTTTCCAGATTCCAAGACCGAACGCGGTGCAAAGCATTTGGCCGAACTGTCGAACGTGGTTGCCGAGGGCCATCGCGCCGTGATGGTCTACCTCATTCAGAGGGCCGACGCGGAGAGCTTCTCTCTCGCCCGCGACATCGATACCGCCTACGCGCAGGCGGCCGCACGAGCTTCCGCGGCCGGCGTGGAGATGCTCGCCTACCGATGTAAGCTGAGCCCGCAAGATATTGTCCTCGACTTGCCCATTCCCCTCCGAGAGCCAAAAGCCTGAAGGGCCGCGATTTACGGGTCGATTTTTCAATCGTTGAACTCGTGAAACGCTCTTCACTAAGTTGACGATCATGTGATCGAATTTATGGACCTGACTTCGCGAAACGTTTTGCTCGTCAGGGCCGTATATGGATCGACGGCGTTGGCAGTCGGGCTAAAAGTGGTGCCCCGGTCGACGTTAGCGATTTCAATCAAGAAGGGAGCATCCACGATGTTCACCCGTCGCCAGTTCGCCCAGGCAGGCTTGGCCGCAGCGGCTGCACTTACCACGGTGAGAAGGTCCGCGCGTGCCGATCAGGAGAAGAATATGAGCTTCGAAATCACCAAGACCGACGCAGAGTGGCGTTCGGAGTTGACACCTGAGCAGTACCGGGTTTTGCGCAAGCATGGCACCGAGCGTGCGGGCACGTCCGCTCTCGACAAGAAATATGATCCCGGCACCTACAATTGCGCAGGATGTGACCTGCCGCTGTTTTCCTCAGAGACGAAGTATAACAGCGGTACGGGCTGGCCGAGCTTCTGGAAGCCGATCGATAATGCCGTCGGCACGTCCGAGGACAATAGCTGGTTCACCACCCGCACCGAGGTGCATTGTCGTCGCTGCGGCGGCCATCTGGGGCACGTGTTTGAGGATGGTCCCCAGCCAACCGGACTGCGCTACTGCATGAACGGTGTCGCCCTGAAGTTTGTGCCCAAGGCCACCGGCTAGAGGTTTCGCGCCGCCTTTCTCCATTTGAAAGCGAAGGCGGCGCGGTCTGACATAACCAATGATCGGTCGCGCTGAAACAAGTTCAACCCCAACTAGGAAAGCCCATGGCCATGACCAGACTGGCCTCGATTGCCTTTGCGGCGCTCGTGCTCTTTGCCACCGCGATTGTTCTGCCTCTTACTGCTGAAGAGAGCGGTCCTTCCGACCATGAGAGCGGTGCGCGCCCGGCTCAAACCGCTAAGGCGGTTTTTGCAGCTGGTTGCTTCTGGTGCGTGGAAAGCGATTTCGACCACCTTCCCGGTGTCATCGACACGACATCAGGATACACCGGCGGCACTCTGGAAAATCCGAACTATGACAACCACACAGGCCACGTCGAGGCGGTTCAGATCACCTACGATCCGTCAAAGGTCAACTACAAGCAGCTGTTGGATTACTACTGGCATCATGTCGATCTGACAGATGGTGGGGGTCAATTCTGCGATCGCGGAAGCGCATACCGCCCCTTCATCTTCACTGGCAACGAGACGGAAAAAGCCGAGGCCGAAGCGAGCAAGAAAGAGCTTGAGGAGAGCGGTCGCTTTAAGTCGATCGCCGTTAAAATCGCGCCGGCTGGCAAATTCTGGACGGCCGAGGACTACCATCAGGATTACTATAAAAAGAATCCGCTCCGTTACCGATACTATCGCGCCGGATGTGGCCGTGACGCGCGCCTGACTCAACTGTGGGGCGACCTCTACCAGCATTGAGACTTCACAAGTTGATCAAATTTGTCGTGATCTAAATATTGATCAAACTCGTGCGACACATGCGCGCTTGCAGCATTTGACTCGACATGAATTGAACCGCGAAAACCACTTGAAATGCGGCGTTGCACGCAAGCTTTTGAACCAGTTGCGGCGGCACCTTGCAAACGTCAGATCACCACGGGGTTTTGCAGGGCAGCACTCGTTTGGTGCTCTGCATAATGATTTTCGCTCATGCGAGTTAGCCCTGTGAATAACTAACCGAGAGTGTCATATTGGAGTAGCACTGCCGCCGTATGAGACGCAGTGTGTATATTGCAAAGTGTTTGCTCACCGAAAAAGTTTTTCATGTCTGGAGGGCAGTCATGACAAGCGCAAAGGCCGAATTACTTGGCAAGGTCGTCATTCTTTTGAACGGCGCAAAGACCGAAAAAAAGACTGGCAAGGCCGTGGATGTTCAGGCCCCGGAAAAACTCCTCGAGACTGCGCGCAAGAACCCTGACGCAGTCGCGTTCGGATACGTATCGGGCTGCTGGGTTGCCGCGGCTTGATCCTTTGCGTGTCGCTCGGCCACAGGCAGTTCCCCCCGTGCGCTGCTTGATTTCTGAGTGGCACGCAAAGATGCTCCCCCGAATGAATTAATGAAGAAAGGCGGCTCTGAGCCGCCTTTCTTTTTGTTTCTGATACCGCTGCTGGATGGAGATCAGCCCTAAGCAGCAGCCTGTTTCTGCGACGCCAGCACCTGATCTCGCAAACGCCCGCTCAATTCCGCCAGATGGTCAAAGTGCGAGGTGAAAGACCCGACGCCTGACGTTGCCGAACGCAGGTCGACAATGAGGCTGTCCATCTCGGCGGCAGGAATATGGGCCTGGATTACGTCCCAGCCTGGCCAGCCCTCTCGGGCATCAAAACCTAGTATCTGCCCCCGTCGTTGCGAGATGATGCCGTTGATGCGGGAGTTGGCCTCCGAAGGCACGGCAATCTCCACCGCCATGACAGGTTCAAGCAAGACGGATGAACACTTCGGCATCCCTTCCGCCATCGCGATGCGACCGGCCTGCCGGAAGGCCATGTCGGAGCTGTCAACCGAATGATAGGAGCCGTCCGTGAGGGTCACGGCGACGTCAACACACGGAAAACCCAGCGGTCCTTCTTCAAGATAGTCGCGTACACCTATCTCGACCGAGGGAATGAAATTCTTAGGCACCGCTCCGCCTGTAATCCGCTCGTCGAACGTAACTCCGGTACCTCGCGGCAAGGGCGCAATCTCCAGCTTTACATCGCCGAACTGACCATGCCCGCCCGACTGCTTCTTGTGGCGCGCACGAATTTCCGCAGACCCCTTAATGGTCTCCTTATAGGCCACCTTGCGCGGTTCGCGGATGACCTCGATGCCGTACTTGCGCGCCAACCGCTCCAGCGCGACACGCAAATGCATTTCGCCTTGGCCGAATAGCAGGATCTGGTGGGTGTCGGTCGTATGGTCGACGCTGAGCGAGGGATCCTCCTCAAGCAATTTGGCCACCGCCGCTGACAACTTCACCTCGTCCTTGCGATCCTTCAACCCAAGGCCAACGGCGTAAACGCCCTGCGGCGCGGGCGGAGCAGCGATCTGCACCACCCCTCCCTTTTCAAGCGTCACTGTCTCACCGGCTGCGATATGTTCCAGCCGCCCGAAGGCGACGGTATCACCAGCCTTGGCGGCGCCGCGTTTGGTCGTCTCCTCGCCTTTCAAAGTGAAGATGCCTGCCACTCGCTCTTCCTGGCCATTTCGACCAACGAGAGTGGCGCTGTCGGGAATTTCACCCGTCAAAACGCGTGCGAACGAAAGCTTGCCGCCAGCCTTTGTGTGCAGGTTCTTGAAGATGTAGGCCGCCGATTTGGCATTCTCGATTTTGAGGCGCCGGGCGGTGTCTTCCACCGTGGGTGCTTCGTGGCGAAGCGCCTTCATAAGCCTCATAATGCCGTTACCATGCTCGGCCGAGCCGAGAAGAACCGGCACGATAAGACTGTCACGCAGCTCCTTGGTCAGATCCCCAAACACACGGTCTTTAGGCGGAGTCATATCTGACAAAAGCTGTTCCATCAGCTCGTCGTCATAATCGGCGAGCTTCTCCAGCATCTCGAAGCGGGCTTCCTTTTCGCGGTCGGAGACGCCCTTGGGCAGCTCTATGATCTGACTCTCGGCCTGCTCGCGATAAACGTAGGCGCGCTCGGACGCGAGATCGACGTATCCGGTCGCCACCCCATTCTCCCATATGGGAATCTGACGCAGCACAAGAGGCTTGACCGACGCAGGCTGAAGCGCGGGGATAATCTCGCGCACGTGGGTAGAGGTGGCATCGATCTTGTTCAAGAAAAGCAGGTGAGGCAGACCGATATCCTCAAGGCGTTTGAGGATCATTTGCAAGGCTGGAACCCGCCTTGAATCTGGCTCGCACACAACCACCGCTGCGTCGCACGCAGCCAGCGCAAGAGCGCCTTCGTGCAAAAATTCTACAGATCCGGGGCAATCGATGAAGTTGAAGGTATCGTCGAGGAATTTCACTTCCGCGACGTTGAGCTGAACGCTCATGCCATGGTCGCGGGCTTCGGCGCAACCATCTCCAACAGTGTTCTTGGCTGCAACTGAGCCGGGTCTCGAAATTGTCCCGGTACGGGCGAGGATCGCCTCAAGTAACGTCGTCTTCCCGCTTGCGAAGGGCCCGATCAGCGCAATGCAGCGTGCGCTGCGGACCCCATCTCTGCCACCTTGCGTGCCGTTTCCGCCCCTAGGGGCGCTTGAATTGCCCATGGTCTGCCTCCCACATTTTTGCGAGGTGCGCGACAACGTCCGGGCCGCACCCCGCACCTCGTGGGACGAGCGCGGCTCTCTTTGATGCTCCTCCAGCGCAACTCGCCGCGCAACATCAAATCTTCTGGTGCGCAGCGCACAGTTTCGTGACGACGTCATATTGCGATGCGAACATAAAAGGCGGTCCGTGTTGAGATTTTTTGCGACGCATCACGAGTTGCTAATCCAAGCGCATGAAAATTCGTAACAAATAGGAAAAAAATAACTTGCTCGGACGCATGATCAGCCAGATAGTGAATCAACAGCGTTGGAGGTTGAAATGGGCACAAGATCGACGCGCTGTTCGGGCCAGAGGGAAAATGGCTCTTGTAAAGCGCGAGGCGCAGTAATGGGTATCGAGGCACTAATGTCCGCTGTAGATGCGGCGGGCTATGTGATGGTAGCAGAGGACGATCTTCCCGAAACGTTCGGTGCCGAGGCTCTTGAGGAGCCCACCGCACTGACGGTCTGGCAACCGGTTCTGGCGGCCGCAGCAAGCAAACCGGCTTGGACTTCCCAAGTTTCAAACGCTTGGTCTTGGATTATGGGACGCTTCGTAAACGGCGCCACGGCCTGATGGCTGGCTGAGAAAAGCCGTCGAAACGGCAGGTTTCGATCCTGCCCGCTGAGCGCGCAATTATGCGCGCTTTTTTTATTTTCAGTGCCTCCTAAGGCCCGGCTTCTTGCTTTGCCGGAGCTGCCGCTGCCTGAGCCTCAGCTGCGGGCTTGGGCGATGACTTGGGGACTACAGGTTTGAATGGGGCGTTGAGCGCCTCCAGCAGCTTTCCGTCCCTCTTGTAAAGATCCCTGTAGAACCGAGCGCCTCCGTCAAACGTCGGATCGACCGTCCAATAGAGGAGCATCACCGGCAGCTTGTCCTTGAGCACCACGCTCTGGAGCTTGCCGGTCGCAACGATGCCGTCGATCTTCTCCCTACTCCAGCCCAGCCGATCGCCTAGGATCAGCTCTGCCAGATGAAGTGGATCTTCAACCCGGATGCAGCCATGGCTCATACTTCGGTCGGCCCTGTCGAACAGCTGACGGCTCGGGGTATCGTGAAGATAGACAGAGTACTTATTGGGAAAAAGAAACTTCACCTGCCCCAACGCATTGTGGGGCCCCGGCTTCTGAACGATGCTGTAGGGGAAGCTTGATCCGGTGAAACTACTCCAGTTCACGCTCGAAGGGCTCACAACGCCACCCTTGCTGTCTGTCAGATAGTAGTTATTCGCATTGAGGTAGCCGGGGTTGGCGGCCGCTTTGGGAAATATCTCGTTACGCACGATGCTGCGGGGCACGGTCCAGGTCGGATTGAAGACGATCTGGTTCATGGGCTCGGTGAAGATCGGGGTCTTGGTGTAGGTCTTGCCGACGATCACCCGGGTGCTCCAGACATTTTTGCCCTTGAGGAAGAGGTGCAGTCGCTGGCCTGCAATATTGACAGCCACCATCTCCTCACCCAGTGGCCGTAAGATCCACCGGGCGCGCTCGAGGTTGACCCGGATCTGCTCCACCCGCTCGTGTACCGTCACGTTGAGGGCAGCAAGCGTATTGGGACCGCCAACGCCGTCCGCATCCAGGCCATTCGCCTGCTGAAACGTCTTGAGCGCTTCAACCAGAGGCGGATCGAAAACCTGACTGTCGGACCGCGGGCCTGAATATTCGCCAGTGACAGCGAGACGCGCGCGCAGCTGGGGGACACGCGGATCTTCGGTCCCCGGTTTCAACGTCGGCCCGCTGGGAACGCTGGGCCAGCCGCCGTTGACCTCATATTGGGTAAAAGCCTGAAGCGTGGCCTTCATCGCGGCATATAGCGGGTGCTTGAGCCGCACGTCGTCGATCAACTGAGCAACGCGGCCTTCGGCAAGGGCCTTGGAGATCAGTTCGGGCGGATCATTCGTAAGCAGGGGCCGGGCGAAGTTCCAACTCGGGTCCAATGCGTTCGGGTAGACCTTGCCGAAGTACATTTGATAGAGCAGACGGACGAGCGCATCGCTCATTAGAATGTCGCGCTCTGCGACCGGCAATGTATCGATCGTCGGCTTGGAAAGGGCGTCAGCGTGAAAATCGTTCGGTAACAGCCCCTCTTCCCAGCTGCGGACCACAGCAGTCCGCAACGCTCCAACATTGCGCTCATCGCTCCAGGCAAGTCTGTTGCCGAGCGCAGCATAGAGCTTGGTGAGAAAATCCGCAGACGCGATATTTCTACCCGCTATCTTTCCGCCTGACGACAACACTGCAAGCTGAGGAGTAAGATCGCCACCTGGTTGCTCTGCGCCCACAGCGCCCGGCTGGTAGATGACCGCTAAACCAAGATAGACTAGGCCGATCCAGCGGCTAACTCTCCAGCCCGATTTGGTCGATAAAAACATCGAAATCCCCCAACAGCGCCAAGCTGCCCGTCGTCGTATACCATGTCAGGAAAGTAGGGGCGGCCCTTTTTGAACCTGTCAAGCTTCCCTCGGCTGGCGTCCTAATACGTAGAATTCCTCATTGGGACGCAGGCTTATCGAATTTGCGAGCCGGTTCGACATAGCAAAAAAGGCAGCTATAGCCGAGATATCCCAGCAGTCATCGGTGGAGAAGCCGTGCGTGGCGAGTTCGACAAAGTCGGCTTCTTCGACGGTCTGGGCGTTTTTTGCCACCTTCATCGCGAAGTCGAGCATCGCACGCTGGCGCCGTGTGATATCGGCCTTACGATAGTTGGTGGCAACCTGATCGGCGATCAGCGGATTGCGGGCGCGAATGCGCAGGATCGCGCCGTGCGCGACGACACAGTACTGACACTCGTTAGCGGCACTCGTCGCCACCACAATCATCTCGCGCTCAGCCTTGCTCAATCCTCCGTCGCGCTCCATCAGTGCGTCGTGATAGGCAAAAAAGGCGCGGAACTCATCCGGCCTATATGCAAGCGCCAAGAAGATGTTGGGCACGAAACCGCTCTTTTCCTGTACGCCGAGGATGCGCCTGCGGATGTCTTCCGGCAGCCCGGAAAGCTCGGGGACCGGAAAATGGCTGATGGGCGGATGGGTCATGGAACACTCTTCTCAGTTTCCGGGTGCGCGTGCGCGTGCAGCCCAAGACGATGACCTTCAGGGCTTAAACCACCACGTCGCCGCTAGGGCGGCAAGTGTCAGGATTAAAGAGGCGCGCCAGAAGCGACAAGAGCGGCAAGACGCGCGCGCCTGCCGCTCTTCAAGATCGGTCGTCACCGGCATCGCGGGCTTATCAGACGAAGGTCTCCCGTCTGCGCCCACCAACGCCTCACTTCAAGTTGCCGCAGAAACGCTGGATGCGCTTGCATGCCTCTTCGAGGCTTTCGGTTGACGCTGCATAGGAGATCCGGAACGACGGCGATCCCGCGAAGGCCGCGCCATGGACGCAGGCCACGCCTTCCTCCTGAAGAAGCGCGGTGACGAAATCTTCGTCGCTATTGATCTTCACGCCAGCCGCGCTGGTCTTGCCTATCGCCTCTTTGCAAGAGGGATAGACATAGAATGCGCCCTGCGGCTTGGGACAAACGAGCCCCCTCGCCTGATTGAGCATCGAGACCACGAGGTCTCGGCGCTGAACGAACACTGAGTTATTCTTGGCGATGAAGTCCTGCGGACCGTTCAACGCCTCCACGCCCGCCCATTGAACAATAGAGGACGGGTTAGAGGTCGACTGGGACTGTAGTTTGCACATCGCCTTGATGAGCACCTCAGGGCCTGCGGCATAACCCAGCCGCCAACCGGTCATGCAATAGGCCTTCGAGAGGCCATTCATGGTGAGGGTCCGGTCGAACAGCTTGGGTTCGACCTCGACGATGGTTGCGAACTTCAGCCCGTCATAGAGCAAATGCTCGTACATATCGTCGGTGAGCACCCAAACGTTGGGATGCTTCAGGAGCACATCGGTGAGCTTCTTGATGTCTTCGGCCGAATAGGCCGCGCCGGTGGGGTTGGATGGCGAATTGAAGATGAACCACTTGGTGGCAGGCGTAATCGCCTTCTCCAGATCCTCCGGCTGCAGCTTGTAGCCGTCTTCCAGGCGCGTCTCCGCGAACACCGGCTTGCCGCCGCCCAGCAGCACGATGTCGGCATAAGAAACCCAGCAGGGCGCCGGCATGATAACTTCGTCGCCCGGATTCAGCGTAGCCAGCAGCGCATTATAAAGCACCTGCTTGCCGCCCGTACCGACGGAGACTTGCGAGGTCTTATAGTCGAGCCCGTTGTCGCGCTTGAACTTGGCGACGATGGCGGCCTTCAGTTCCGGAATTCCGTCGACGTCGGTGTATTTCGTCTTGCCGGCATCGAGCGCCTTCTTGGCGGCGTCCTTTATGTTCTGCGGGGTGTCGAAGTCAGGCTCGCCGGCCGACAGCGAAATGATATCGCGGCCCTCGGCCTTCAATTGGCGGGCCTTGGTCGAAACGGCGATGGTTGCGGAGGGTTGGATGCGGTTCAAGCTGTCGGCGATGAAGCCCATGTCGCGAGGCCTTACGTGTTCGAGCGGTTATGAGAGGGATATATGCCATTACGAGTATTTCGCTAGTGCGAAATAAACGGCGCGGAAGCTACTGCCATCGGGTCGGCACCGCAAGACGGCCTTTGGTGGGCAGCTCTGCGTAAACCGCCGTTCACTGTAACGCTTTGGTAAGTTCGTCGCGTGATACCATTCCGCAACATGCGCCGCTTACTTGCGTTGCAGCAGCTAATGCACCGCCACCGCCACATTGTGGGCCAACGGGCGCCATGCTGACGCGCTCAACTCCCGTCAGGCTCAAGCGCGAGTCGAAGTTGTTATTGCGGGGAGGCTAGTTATGGCGATTAGCAAGCACACAGGCGAAGATCGCGGATCCTTCTGCCGCTCGGTTCGCCGGGGACGCGGCCGCTGGTTCTTCGTCCGGCCTGCCATCGATGCGGGCGTTTCTCTCGTCCTGTTTATGATCGCCACCGTCACCCTCAACAGTGCTCCTACGAGCGCCAACCCGCAAATTCCGGGCCCCGCAGCCCAATTCCGCAGCATGGTTGCGCCCGCCGTGGGCGACCCCGCCGAAGAGCGCACCATCGTAGAAATCGCGACGACCAGCTCCCCTGAATCACCCGACGCCGTTTACCGTCGCACAAGCTTCAGCGCCGCTTGGATATTGTTATCGTTTGCCTTTTCCATCCTCGTGGCGTTCAATCTTGCGTTTCTGCGCCATATGCGGCGCGCCTACGCCAAAGGCCGTCCTGTCCATCACAGCCCCAAATAATGGGGCACGCACGGGAATTTGATCGCCAAATCGCGTCAAAAACAGTCCCCAGGGATTTATGTCATCCACCACGAAGCTGGTTCCGAAGGCTATAATTCTGTCCTAGTTGTATTGAAACGTTGAGCATAGAACGTGCGTTGAGCTGTTAAGTGCCAGAGACCTATACAGCCGCAACGAAATGGGCGAAAACTCAGACCGAGGAACTTGAGGAGAACCGAATGTCGCAAGGACTGACGCGCGTTCTGAAGCCTGCCACGGTCGCAGCAGCATTGCTGATCCTGGGGGGCGCCGCCGCCGTCCTGACCCAAAGCTCCGAAACCCTCCTTCGCTCAAGCTTCGCTCGCGCCCTGCAGCCCACGGAGCCGAAGCTCGCTGAAGCCTCATTTGTGCCGCCGCAACACGTGGGCGTTGCTAGCATCCCCATTTCCGGTAGCGAAGAATTCTGGCTCACCGCCATGGGGCGCGATGTGGCCATGTCGAAGGGCGTATCGCTTGGCGACCGCATCACCTTCACCCTTGATGGCACCGAGCGCCACTATCGTGTGACCTCCGTCAGCGAAATCAAGCCGACGACAACCCGAGTGGATACAAGTTCCGCAAATGCTCGCGTTGTGCTCGTTACCGCACGCGATGCCAGCGCAGACCCGAGTGCTCGCTCGATCCGTTTCGTGATCGAAATCCCGGGAACTCCGCCCGCGGTCGTCACCGGACGTCCGGCCCGAACCCTCTGAGCTTCTGCGAGTTGGCTCTTGTGGACCACGCGCCCCGAAAAAGGCGCGCCCGGGCCAGCTTGCCTCAAGCCGGCGAGCCGCCTAACCTGATTAACCGCATCGCCGCCGCGGGAAAGTTGGAATGCGCCTCAACCCACCTACGCTCCTAATCTTCCTCATCGCCATGGTGTTCGCTGTGCTGGCGGTCGTAACCAAGGTCGGCATCGGCTTCATGCCGCGCTTCATTCCCCATCAGGAATTCTGGCTGGCCATCATTGCCTATCTGACCCTGATGGTCGGCAACCTTGTCCGCGGCCTTTAGTACAAGTCGCCATCCCGGTCTGCGCCGACGTGGCGGTGCTCGCCACCGCCTTAATCGTCAGAGGCCCTTACCCTCCTTTCCGGCACGACCTACTCCAGCCAAGGCATAGGCCTTGCACCCCCGTCTTCGCAGACCCGCTCAACGGGTCAAATCGGAACAACCCAGACACGGCCCACGCCTGTCCGGATTGAGCGAAGGTGCAGGGAGCGACGATCTTGGCTAACAGATTAAGCATGCCGGTCTTGTACGGCATCTGCATGGGATTGGGGCTCGCCGTCATGGGGCAGTCTGGCAATCCTCGTCCGGCGTTCGAGCCTGAGCTCGTGCAATGCTTCAAAAGTCCAGCTGCCAGCAGCACCAGTACGAGCGAGACAGCGTCAAAGATGATCAAAGCCAGCATTGCGCGTCGCGCAGCGCGCGATGCAGCCCGCGCGTGTCAATCGGGATGGTGTGACAACCGCATGCGCTACAACATGAATTATAATTTGGCCCATTACCTCGCCGAACGCCGTGCCGTGACCACCGACCTGTACCGGAGCGAAGGCGATGCTGGCTTGGCGAAGGCGGCCCAGCTCTTCTCGACGCCAGACGATGTCAAACTCGCAAGCGACGCAGCCAGTCTCTACGCCAAAGGCAGGCTGGATCCCGCGGAACTGCAAGACGAGCGCGACGCGCTTGCGCTGGTCATGATGAAATCGGCGGACTCATTCAAGCCCTGTGTGGCGCTCCATCGTTCCAGCCCCAACGTTGCACCTTACGTCTACTAAGAGCAACGCTCCTGATGAGTCTTCTAGCAGTCGTATCTGTAGAGAATATCAGGGCTGACAACGGGCCCGATTGATCCGGCCCCGGCTCTCCCCCATATTCCCGGCCATGGCTCGTCCTCCTAAATCCAAATCCGGCAGTAAGCCGCGGCCCTCGCGCCCGAAGTCCGGCAAGCCGACGCCGCCGCCACAGGAAACGGCAGCCGGCACGCCGGCGACGCTCGGCTTTGCCGAGATGCCGCAAACGGCGTTCGACGTGCCGCCCGAAGCGGGAACAGTTCAATCCGCAAGAGCAGTTTTGTCGTCACTTCCCGCTCTGCGCGGCGTCGGGGCTCCAACGCCACCCATGGGCGGTGGAAGTTTGTCAGACAGTCTCAACGCTATTCTATCCAAGCCGCACGAGCGTACCGATCGCGCCAAGGAGATCATCGCGCGCCAACCGATGATCGCAGCCCATCCGCTCGTCTCCGGCGAAATGCCGATGTTCATGCCCCATAGGCCAGAGCGACCGGAAAAGAGTGAAGGCGGCGTGTCCTTCAAGCTCGTATCCGACTACAGCCCGAAGGGCGACCAGCCTCAGGCCATCAAGGAGCTGGTCGAAGGCGTCAGCCAGCACGAAAAGAGCCAGGTTCTACTCGGCGTGACCGGCTCGGGTAAGACATTCACCATGGCGCACGTCATCGCGGAGACGCAACGGCCAGCATTGATCCTGGCGCCCAACAAAACGCTGGCGGCCCAGCTCTACGGTGAGTTCAAGAGCTTCTTTCCAGACAACGCTGTTGAGTATTTCGTCTCCTATTACGACTACTACCAGCCCGAGGCCTACGTGCCGCGCACGGACACCTACATCGAGAAAGAAAGCTCGGTGAACGAGCAGATCGACCGGATGCGCCACTCAGCCACGCGCGCGCTTCTGGAACGTGACGACGTGATCATCGTCGCCTCGGTGTCGTGCATCTACGGTATCGGATCGGTGGAAACCTATACCGCGATGACGTTCACTGTGCGGGTCGGTGAACGGCTGTCACGCGACCAGTTTCTCGCCGATCTCGTCGCCCTGCACTACAAGCGCAACGACGCCAACTTCATCCGCGGATCGTTCCGCGCGCGCGGCGATACGGTGGAAGTCTTCCCGGCCCATTTGGAAGACCGTGCATGGCGCTTTTCCCTGTTTGGCGACGAGATCGAATCCATCGTCGAGTTTGATCCGCTGACAGGACAAAAATCCGACGAACTCGCGTTGGTGAAACTCTACGCCAATTCGCATTACGTCACGCCGAAGCCAACACTGCAGCAGGCCATCAAATCCATAAAGTCCGAGCTGAAACAGCGGTTGGATGAATTGTATGCCGTCGGCAAGCTGCTTGAGGCGCAGCGCCTGGAGCAGCGCACGACTTTCGACATGGAGATGATGGAAGCGACAGGAAGCTGCGCGGGCATCGAGAACTATTCGCGCTACTTGACCGGACGCAACCCGGGCGACCCTCCACCGACGCTGTTTGAATATCTGCCAGACAACGCCCTGGTGTTCGCCGACGAAAGCCATGTCACCGTGCCGCAAATCGGCGGCATGTTCCGCGGCGACTACCGGCGCAAGGCAACCCTCGCCGAATACGGCTTCCGCCTTCCCTCGTG
This sequence comes from Hyphomicrobiaceae bacterium, assembly GCA_041397645.1. Lineage (NCBI taxonomy): Bacteria > Pseudomonadati > Pseudomonadota > Alphaproteobacteria > Hyphomicrobiales > Hyphomicrobiaceae > Hyphomicrobiaceae bacterium. The sequence continues at coordinate 2,281,086 of JAWKWE010000004.1, forward strand.
CATGGACAATCGTCCGCTGCGGTTTGAGGAATGGGATGCGATGCGCCCGCAATCGCTGTTCGTATCGGCCACACCGGGCTCATGGGAGCTTGAGCAGACCGGTGGTGCTTTCGCCGAGCAGGTTATTCGCCCCACGGGCTTGATCGACCCGGTTGTCGAGGTGCGCCCGGCAAAGACGCAGGTCGACGACCTGCTGGACGAGGTGCGCCAAGTTGCAAAGAAGGGCTACCGTACTCTGGTCACGACGCTGACCAAGCGGATGGCCGAAGACCTTACCGAATACATGCACGAAGCAGGTATCCGCGTTCGCTATATGCACTCCGACATCGAAACCCTGGAGCGCATCGAGATCATCCGCGATCTCAGGCTTGGCGCGTTCGACGTTCTCATCGGCATCAACCTGTTGCGCGAGGGCCTCGACATTCCAGAGTGCGCACTGGTGGCCATTCTGGATGCCGATAAGGAAGGCTTTCTGCGTTCCGAGACATCACTCATCCAAACCATTGGTCGCGCGGCGCGTAACGTCGATGGCAAAGTCATCCTTTACGCCGACAGCTCGACCGGCTCGATGGAGCGCGCACTTGCCGAAACAAACCGGCGGCGCGAGAAGCAAGTCGCTTACAACATCGAAAACGGCATCACGCCGGAAACCATCAAGCGCAACATCCATGATGTTCTGCAATCGGTCTACGAGCAGGATCACGTTACCGTCGATGCGGGACTGGCCGAAGAGGATGCGTCTCTGGTCGGTCACAACCTCGCGAAGGTCATCGAGGACATGGAGCGGCGCATGAAGGAAGCCGCAGCTGATCTTGAGTTTGAAACGGCCGCTCGCCTTCGCGACGAAATCAAACGATTGCGCGAGACGGAACTTGCCATTGCCGACGATCCGCTGGCTCGTCAGGCCGACGTCGATGATAAGACCGGCGGCTATCGAGGTGAACGCAAGTATGGGGCAAGCGCAAATCTTCCGCCGGAGAAGCCGTCTGGCGGCTCGCGCATCAAGACCGAATACGAGCCTGTCCAGCCGACATATGCGCAATCAACTTCGCGGGTAAGGAAGCCGTCACTGGACGACATGGGGCCCGGCACCGACAGACCTGTTCCTGCGCGCGCGCCGAAGATCGACAGCCGGACAAAGGCTGGCGCGTTCGGCGAGAAAGTCGCCGGGCCGCATAAGCCGACGCTCGACGAGATGGGCCCACATGCCTCGCTGCCGCTCAAGAGCGGCAAAGCGCCGGAGAAGCCCCGGTTGCCGACCCGCACGGTGGAGTTTGATGATCCCAGCGAGAAAGCCAAACGCCGAGGCCGACCCAAGAAGACCGGACGGCCCGGACGCTGAGGTCTGCGGCATCAATGCGAAAATCAACAAACGTCCACATTCAAGTCGACAGATCGCACTAGGAACGTAATGCCTCGGTCATGAACGCGAGGCACATGCACATCCAGTGAGGGACCATATGACGTTTATCGATTGGTTGAGGTCATTGCTGGGTGGGACACGCGTAAGCGGGGGCACACCATTCGCGGCTGGACAAGGTCCGTCCCACGTCATCGTGATGCGTCACGGCGAAAAGACAGGCGACAAGTTCGACCCGCACCTTTCCGCCGAGGGACAGCAGCGCGCGCAAAACCTCGCGACCTATATCCCGAAGCAATTTGGCAAACCCGATTTCCTGATCGCTGCCGCCGAGTCCAAGCGCTCCAACCGGCCCTACGAAACGCTTCTGCCATTGGCCCAGGCGTGTAATCTCGAAATCATCGAAGACTTCAGAGACGAGGACGTGGAAGAGGTGATCGACATGCTCTCCCGCGAACAAAGGTTCGCCGGTAAGTATGGCGTCATCTGCTGGCGTCACTCGGATCTACCACGCCTTATCGCGTCGCTCGGTGCACCAGACGGCACCTATCCGGATCCTTGGAATCCGGCCACGTTCGATCTGCTCGTAGACGTCGCCTATGTCGGAGCGGGAGCGCCGCAGGTGCGGTGCATTACGCCGTCGTTCTGACTAAGTCGCTGCTGTTTGATTTCCAGTCGCAAACAGTGACAAGCGATGTCAAGCAGCAGCCCGACGTTGGGCTTCGAGCGAACGCAGCACCATCAGCATGGTATGACGGATGGCTTGCTCGACCGTTTGAGCGAAGTAGACGCTGCCGCCTCCGTTTGCATAGGTCCACGTCAGCGTCCGCTCTGACGCGCGCCAGCTTCCAAAGAAGCTTCGGTCCTTGAGCACGGTTACGCCGCAGCCCGTCAACCCGGCGCGCGCAGTAAAACCACTCAATTCGAATTCAGGTAATCTCATCAAGCCGCGAAGGACGTCGGCTTCGAGCTTTCTTGGATTGTATGCGTACATGCTCTTTGCAACGAAATATGTCAGGGCCAATATCGATGCCGATCTTAAGACGAAATCCCTTACATATTTCTTTCCAACTGCCCCGCAAACGCGGAGCGCGCGCCGCAACCCACTGCTTCACCTGAATGGTGGAGAAGATGGTCCCAGCGCGACGTTCTCGTAGTGATTTAGATCAGCATTTTTTCAGCGTCGCAGCGAGTTCGCGGAACACATCCGCATGCACCGGCATGACCTTTACTGATTGATCGCATCCACGGCCGGCAACCGCCATCTTGGCCTGGAAGTAACGACCCGAGAGATCCACTTCAAAGCCCTGCTCCGTCACGGTGCCATCGAGCGTACCTTCGATCTCGTTGATCGGATCTTTCCAAACACCGGTGACCTTGCCGTCTTGCACATTCAGATCCGTAGCGGCGTGGAATTTGAAATTCTGGCCGTTGTCGCATCGCATGTTCTGGCGCATTCCAGGTCCGTCCTTGCGCGGCAGATAGGTGACGATGCACTTGAACTTCGATGGGCCGGACGAAGTCGTGAGAATGGCGTTGCCCACCCAGCGTCCCATGAGATAGGCGAGCGGATCAGCGGGGGTTGCCGCCAGAAGCGTGCTTGCGGTGACGCCGCCCAGGATTAAACCACCAGCAAGCCCCAATACCTTTGTCGTTACCATACGCATCACTTGAACTCCCTCGTCACCGCATCCAGCCAAGTCCCAGATGGCTCTCGACCCCGGTGCACCCGCTCACGCGTCCAGGTTCGGCCAGCACGGCCCATGATCGATTGGTTTTTGTTTTTCCCGTTGCCCCCGCCCGTTCGGAAGCAGCACGCTATTGTTCCTTCCAGATCGCGTCTTTTTGCTGTCGCAAATGGGGAAATACGGCCGACGCTGCTGCCTTATTTCGCGGCAGCCCGGCACTGGCGGAACAACACTCACCCTCACACCGTTCTCTTCCCGGCTGCAGAGTCGCCAGTGTGTCATGGTTGCAGTTCAGCCACACAAATCGCCCTGGCAGGTCTCGCCAAACTCACCAACTCAGACCATAATCCCTCGCTTTCTGAAAATTGCTCGGAGGAATCCGCTGTGCTGCGCACGACGTCTGCTTGTTTGCGATTGCCTGCCCTCAGTGCGATGCTTGTTCTCGGCGCATTGCCATACGGCGCGCGCGCCGCCGAAAATCCATTTCCGGCGTTGGCCGGCACATGGAACGGCTCGGGCACCGCGACACTCGAAGGCGGGAAGAAAGAGAGCCTGCGCTGCAAGGGCTATTACACCAACGGCGGTGGCGGATCGGCCTTGGGCTTGTCAATTCGCTGCGCAAACTCTTCCACTAAGATCGAGCTCCGCGCCAATCTCAACTATTCCGATGGCGCGGTGTCAGGGAACTGGGAAGAGCGCACGTATAACCAGTCCGGCACCGTGTCCGGCCGCGCCAGCAACAATAAATTGAGCCTTGCGATCTCCGGCGGCATCAACGGATCGCTGTCGCTGTCGCTTTCAGGCCGCCAGCACTCGGTCGCTGTCTCTACAGGCGGCTCAACGCTCAAGGCGATCAACATTTCGATGACCCGATAGAGCTTGGCCCCTCAAGGTGGCTGAGCCGGCAAATATGTTTGAACTGGAGACCCTATGCGATTTGCGCTCTTTGCCGTTCCTGCTCTCATCGTAACTGGGCTAGCCTGTGAGCCAGCCGACGCGAGATCTCGGCGCACAGTTCCAGACGGGGCATATGTCACGGCGGAAAGCCGGTTTGGCAACGGCAGCGTCACCGGCGCCGTCCGCAATACCGATCTTGGGCCGCAGGTTCAGCTTCCCGACGGCCACTGGGAATACTGCCGCCGCAGCTGCTCGGAGACGCTTCGCGTCGAGACGGTCGACTTCAGCATCAACAATAACAACCCGCCGTGGGTTGGCCGCGGCGGTCTCGGCAATGAATGCGGAATTTTCGGATGCATCGAGCTCGGTTTTGGCGGTCGACGCTACTAAGTATTGGTTAGACCAAGAAGGGGTTGCTCTTGCGTTCGATGCCGATCTGGCTCGGGCGGCCGTGACCGCAGATAAAGGCCACATCGTCGCCGAGCGGGAATAGCTTGGTCTTGATGGCGCTGATCAAGGCGTCATGGTCGCCATACGGGAAATCCGTACGCCCGATCGATCCTTGGAACAGCACGTCGCCGACGAGCGCAAATCGCTGAGCGCGGTTGAAGAACACAACAGAACCCGGCGAATGCCCGGGGCAGTGGAATATCTCGAAAGTATGCCCGCCGACCTTTACGGTGTCTCCCTCGTCGAGCCAGCGGTCCGGAGTGACGTTGCGCACGCCTGGGATCTGGTAGAGCTTGCCCTGCTTCTCCAAAGCTTCAAGCAGGATGATGTCGGCCTTGTGTGGACCTTCGATCTTCACACCTAGCCTTTCGCGCAACTCATCGGCGCCGCCCGCATGGTCTATGTGACCGTGGGTAAGAAGAATCTTTTCCACCTTCATGCCCGTCTCGGCGATCGCGCGCTCGATCACGTCGAGATCGCCACCCGGATCGACAACCACACCTGACTTGCTGACTTCATCCCAAAGCAACGTGCAATTTTGCTGGAAAGGCGTAACCTGCACGATAGCCGCTTTGAGCGGTGAAACGGGCTGTGCGGCTTGCGACATGCGTAATCCTCAATGCTTTCTGACACGGGCGTATCTCGCACGATGTAGTCCACGGGGACACATGGTGCAAAGTTCTTTGAGGCGCAACAGGCGACTTCGCGCCAACCGTCTCAGCTTTCGCGCTGAAAAACATGCGCAAACCGGTTGTTGCCGACGCACTTCAGTTTGCAAAACAATGAGAATCCCCTCAGCATTACAATTGTTGCACGCACAGGCCTTTGCGAATGTCTGACTGTGTTCGCAATTGTCTTTCAAAATCGCCCGAGGCCGTTGAGGGCAACAGCATCCGCTCGCAGGCCCTAAGGATTTTTACGCATGGCGCGCCCGAGCAAATACGATCCGCTTCGCTCAAAGCCCCCGATGGCATTAGCTTTTGTGGCTACCTTTGCATCAGCGGCGGCGCTGACCGTCCTTTACAATCATGCGAACAGCCCGCAGTTGACCTTCGCGCAAATCGAGCAAGAGGCCACGCAGGAACTCTCTCGCATCGGATATACTTGGGCGCGCGTATCTATCTCGGATGGAATTGCGACTATCGAAGGCGAAGCTCCCGGCGAAAGCGAACGGGTGATTGCCTATGACATCGTGCGCCGGACCTTGCGGCCTTTGATGGGCAGATCTCCGGTTATCGCGGCGGTATCCTCGCATTTGAAGTTGTCGCCGCAAGCTGTTGCTTCGCTCGCGCAAGCAAATTCCGAGCGCGATGGCGGCGGCTCCGATTATTATCTGAGCGCCGATGCCAATATGCCGTATCCGGCGCCTCCGATCATCACCGGCGCCACGGAACGGGCCGATAACACGGACGCCGCGGTGACCACGGCGGCACTTGAGCCGACGACGGCGGCCGATCAGCCCCCGGCGCCATCGAACAAGACTGCAACCAACCCGGAAATGGCTCAAGTTGCCTCGGAAACCTCGGCCACGTCCACGGACCCAAATTCTGACAGTGTCGCCGAGACACCCGAACCGGAGGCTGAGCCTGCGCGCACCGTCACGATTGAACCACCGGCCGCGCCGGAAGCCATTGCCGATGCGTCACCTGCCGCGACGGCAACGCAATCGCCTAACGAGGAGCTGAAGACTGAACCGGACCACGCCGAACAGGAAATAGCTATTTCGGCTACGCCCGTGCCGGGTCCAGCTCCAGCTTCCGACAGCGTACCCACGACGATGGTCGCGAGTACGCCAGCCGCCGTCGAGGAGGAGGAACGAGCACATCTTCCGGTCGAAGCCGCAAACATCAAGCCGGCGAGCGAACACGCTGAACCGGCTCGGATCGAAACGGCGGCGCTCGATACGCCTGCACAGATCGTTGCGACTGCCACTGCTGCGACGGAGGCAAAGTCGACGCTCGACCCGATCGCTGATTGCAAGGCCGAATTCTCTGAGGCGTTGAGCCAGGCCATGATCCAGTTTGGCTCCAACTCCGCGGCAATCGACCGCCAGAGCCATCCATTGCTGGACAAGCTTGCCCAAATCGCCAAGCACTGCAGCCGCTTCAGCCTCGTGGTGGAAGGACACACGGACTTGAGCGGAAGCAGATCCCATAATCAGGTTCTGTCACAAAAGCGCGCCGATGCGGTTCGGTGGGCTTTGGTCGATCGCGGTGTGGACATGGACCATATCTCCGCGCGGGGATTCGGCTCTTCGCAGCCACTTGTTTCGGGCACCAGTGATGCCGCAAACGCTCGCAATCGCCGTATTGAGTTCTCGGTTCTAGAGCCGAAGGTTCGCAGCCGGAATGCCTCCACCAGCGCTCCCGCCAACGAGCGGCGGATCAAATAACCCGTAAATCGTAGGTGAACCTCTGTGAGCCGTGGGCAAGCCGAAGTGCGTCGCGGCAACCGCGCTCCTGTCGTCATCACCGAATAGAAAAGATCGCCGGCACCGGCGTTGTGGGTGGCAGCCCACAAAACAGAACAAGGGGCACGGCCGAGGCCGCACCCCTTGTTTGGAACCAACACGCCCGCCAGAAAATTGCATCCGCAATCCGGCAGGCGCAAACTTATCAGGCTGCTTCGATGCCGCCTTCGTCACCTGGATCGCGCAGCACGTAGCCACGGCCCCACACGGTTTCAATGTAGTGCTTTCCGCCCGTGGCCGCCTGAAGCTTTTTGCGCAGCTTGCAGATAAACACGTCGATGATCTTGAGTTCCGGCTCGTCCATGCCGCCATAGAGATGATTTAGGAACATCTCCTTGGTGAGCGTCGTGCCCTTACGCAGGCTGAGCAGCTCAAGCATCTGGTATTCCTTGCCGGTCAGATGCACGCGCTGGCCGTTGACGTCGACCGTCTTGGTGTCGAGGTTGACGCGCAGGTCGCCGGTCTCGATGACCGACTGCGCGTGCCCCTTGGAGCGGCGGACAATAGCCTGAATTCGCGCGACCAGCTCGTCCTTATGGAACGGCTTGGTCATATAGTCGTCGGCGCCAAAACCGAGACCCCGGACTTTATCGTCGATGCCGGCCAGACCCGAAAGAATGAGAATGGGTGTAGAGACCTTGGAGACGCGCAGCGTCTTAAGGACTTCATAACCGCTCATATCGGGAAGATTCAGATCGAGCAGAATAATGTCGTAATCATAGAGCTTGCCGAGGTCGACCCCCTCCTCGCCAAGATCCGTCGTGTAGACGTTAAAGCCTTCCGACTGCAGCATTAGCTCAATGCTCTGAGCCGTCGCGCTGTCATCCTCGATTAGTAGTACCCGCATGCGCCGATCCTCTCGTGCCTCGTCCGCGTCCCGTATGCTCTCCGCCCTGTAAGAGAACGCATGAACTGCTTCGAGCTAAGCCATCGTTAGGAATCTAGCGCCGAGAGGTTAATAAACCCTAATTTTGTCTTTGCATTTCGCCGGACCGAAAAGCCAATCTCAAGGAATATTGCCTGATCCTTGAAACGCCCCCCTACGCACACCGCTTCGCTTTGACACAAAAGAAGGCATAACTCGCCTATTCGTGCCAAAATAGCCCGCTGCAAAGACATCAATTTTGGTACTTGCGCCCCTCGACACTCTTCGACCCGCCCGCGCGCGCTCTCCAGCCAGGGCGCCCACCCCAGCTGGCCAGCACTTTGATCACGTTCTGGCCGAAGTTCGATACGAATCAAGAGCTAACAGAATTCGCCGTTTGACCCTAGGGGGCTAATGGCAAATTTCGGGCATTCGCCGAATGTAGGGCCGACAAATGATATGGCGTTGCTTTACCGCAACTTAATTGAAGAGTGTTATATGAAATTTCAAAGTCATCTTTTTCTCCCGCCTCTTGGTCGAGAGACATGGATCGCTATAATTAGTATCGGACTTTGGGAATTCGACTGGAGTTCACAGCGCTTTTTGACTGCGTTGGCACGGAATTTGGTACAGGACCAACGTAGGTTCGAATTTGTTTGGGGTATCGAACGATGAAGGCACGCGAAAACGCACTGCGCATTCGCCAGCACGTGGTGGACGAGAAAAACCGCAAGGTCGAAGACCTTGAACGGATGATTCGCGAGTTCGACACCATGGCGGCCGATCTAGATCGCCAGATCCAGGCCGAAGAAGATCGCACCGGAATTCGGGATCGCGCTCACTTCTCCTATTCGACATTTGCCAAATCGGCGGCCCAGCGCCGCGATAATCTGCGGACCTCCAACGACGCCATGCGCGATAAGCTCGCCGAAGCGATTCGAGAGCGCGATGAGGCCGCTGAGCAATTTGCCCGATTTGCTGCCCAGAGCGAGGTTCGCGAAGAAATGCGCATCGGCCATCGCCGACGCCCTGAACGTCTGACAACGGCGATGTTGCGCTAGGGCCTGCTCCCTACGCCTAATACTGGTTTTGTGTTGAGGCGGTGCCACAAGCGCCGCCTTTGCGCTGTTTTGTCCCCTGAAAGCCGCATTCCGAGAGGTGGATAGGGCCTTGAGTTCGACCCTGTGGCGAGGCAAACGGGTTTGAACTGGCGATCCTATGGCGCGCCTCAACGGGATTAGGTGAATGGCGGCTGCCGCCGATAAATCCGGACGGTTTATTTGCACGGCCGTCCGCTATGGCTGCAGGGGAGCTTGGCCGCTCGCTATCATCGTAGCGCTTTCGGGCTGCGGCGGCGGCGGCAGTCTGGGGAGCGGCAGCCCTTCGACTGGGGCAACGGAGTCCTCGGGTCTCAGCCTACCCAAGCTCGCCGACATTCCCGCAGTTGCCGCCATCACAACGCCGGCCGAACCCGACCCGGAAGGCTCGGCTACCGAGTTGTATACTCGCATCGCACGCGGTGCGGTCGGATGCTGGTTCGGCGCGTCGGGTCCGTTGAAGAAAGACTACATATACCACGCCGAAGCGGATGCGCCCTCGCGTGGAGGTAAAGCAGAGATCATCATCCACGTCCGCGATCCAAGCCAGGCAAACCCGCGCGGCATGAAAGCCTACCGAATCAAGATTGAGCCAAAAAACGAGGCCAACGCGACCGTCACCACTGAAAATCTCAAAATGCCGGAGGTAACGGCCGCTGCCATGGCGGCCGACGTCGGTCGCTGGTCGCGAGGCGACCAAGGTTGCCAGGGGGCCTCGACAGCCGTCGGTTGGACGGCGGAAGCTGGCGCGCCTGAACAAGCCAAGACCGCGCCGGCAGCCAAGACAAAGGTCAAAGCGCCGGTAAAGGCACCTTCAAAGAACCAGCCCTGACCTTTCGGGCGCTGGCGCTGATCGCGGCCGTGCACCTCCAGCCCAGAGAAATCGACATGCCCGTTAACCCGATTATCCCGGGCGGCGGGGGTCAACGCGGTATGGGTATGCTTAACAGACACCAAACGGGCGGCCCTCACCTGAGCACCGCCCGTTAAAATTGTCAGACTGGCCTTTACCTACTCGCGGTAGTCCTGAATGCGCGTAGCGCGCAAGCCAGGCAGGCCATGCTTGTCGATCGACCTCTGCCAAGAGAGGAATTCGTCGACCGTCAGTTTGTAGCGCTCGCACGCCTCTTCCATGCTGAGGAGACCGCCGCGCACGGCAGCGACCACCTCGGCTTTTCGCCGGATCACCCAGCGCTTGGTATCGCGCGGGGGAAGATCTGCAACTGTCAGCGGGGACCCGTCAGGGCCGATTACGTAGCGCCCGCGCGCTCTCATCTGATGTTCGGTCATGATACTCGATACACACTCTTGACCAGTAGTTTGTTGTAACCGGTTGCTATTAAATTAGCCCTAACCCATTGAGTAAACATGGCATAAATGGGTGTGCTAATCCAGCTTCCGACTTAAGGCTGCACCAAGATCCATCCCGTTTCGAAGCAATGGAGGGACCTTGGATCTTGCTTAGCGATTTCCGGGCCAGTTTAATTAATTGCCGGGCAATACCTGCCCGGTGAGGCAGCAACTCGCCTTGCAACCGGCTCAAATCCTGGAATAATGAAGCAGATTGACGCTGGTTCCTTGCGGAACCGGCTAGTTTTGTGTCGGGATTGACCATATCTAGGGCTCGGCCGTGCCCATAAGTATGAGACCCGGCCGATTTCTGACCTTGTGAATTCGAGCAGGCAACCTTGAACCCTGAGCCCAAAATCCGCCCCGAGGGCACCAAGAAGCGTGTCGTCGTCGCCATGTCCGGCGGCGTTGACTCCTCTGTGGCTGCCGCACTGATGAAGGAGGAAGGGCACGACGTCATCGGCATCACCCTGCAACTTTACGACCATGGCGCAGCCACGGGGCGTAAAGGCAGCTGCTGCGCCGGGCAGGATATCCATGACGCACGCCGGGTTGCAGAGGCTCTCGGATTTCCTCATTATGTGTTGGACTACGAGGCCCGCTTCGCAGCCAAGGTTATCGACAGCTTCGCTGAGAGCTATGTCTCCGGCGAAACGCCCATCCCATGCGTGACCTGCAACAACGAGATCAAGTTCCGCGACCTGCTCGATACAGCCCGTGATCTTGGGGCCGACATGCTGGTGACGGGCCATTATGTGCAGCGGCTTGAAGGCCCTGAGGGCCCTATCCTCGCGCGTTCCGTGGACCCCGAGCGCGACCAGAGCTATTTCCTGTTTGGAATCACCCGCGACCAGCTCGAAATCCTGCGCTTTCCTATTGGCGGATTGCTGAAGCCGGCAGTGCGCGATGTCGCACGCCGTTTCGCGCTGCCCATCGCTGATAAGCCCGATAGCCAGGACATTTGCTTCGTGCCCGCCGGGCGCTACAGCGACGTGATCGCCAAACTGAAGCCCGGTGCCGCTGAACCCGGCGATATCGTGCATGTCGACGGGCGCGTTCTCGGCCGCCATCAGGGCATCATCCATTACACTGTAGGCCAGCGCCGTGGCCTGAAAATTCCCGGCCCCGAGGCGATTTATGTCGTGCGGCTCGATGCCGACCGCAACAAGGTGATCGTCGGCCCGCGCTCAGCACTCCAAACGAAGAGCCTTATCCTCAGAAATGTGAATTGGCTCGGGGACAGGCCGCTCAACGCCGTCGCCCAGGATGGAATGTCTATATATGTTCGTAACAGATCGTCGCAGACGCCACGCCCTGCTTCGCTGTTCTGCGACGACGATGGCACCGTTCGAGTGGTTCTGTGCGACGGCGAGGAAGGTGTTGCATTGGGTCAAGCTTGTGTATTTTACGATAATGGGGGACCAGCTGCCCGCGTGTTGGGAGGGGGCTGGATTGCCAAGACGCTCACGTCAGGACTGGGCTTGCCCGAGAGCGGCGGAGCCAAGATGGACCTGCGTGACGCATCGGCACGCCAAATAGTGTCGTGATTGGGCAAAGCCCATCGAGGGAGGATCGACGTGAGTGATAAGGAGTTGCTGAGCATGGTTCGCGGATCGCAAAGCCAATCTGCTGCTGCCCTGGCCCATCAGATGGACCACGACGACGTGCGCGATGCTTATCGCCGTTGGGCTCCGGTCTACGATTATACTTTCGGCAAAATCTCTACAGCTGGTCGTCGCCATGCGGTCGAGATGATCAATGCCTCGCACGGCAAAGTTTTGGAGGTCGGCGTTGGCACCGGCCTTTCGCTGCCCGAATACAAATCGCATCTTGAAATCACCGGCATCGACCTTGCGCCAGAGATGCTCCAGAAGGCTCGCGAGCGGGTAAAGTCTGAGCGGCTTACCAACATCGCCGGTCTGTACGAGATGGATGCCGGCAATCTGCAGTTCGCGGACAACTCGTTCGATACGGTTGTCGCGATGTATGTCATCACCGTCGTGCCCGAGCCGGAGAAGGTGATGAATGAACTGGCGCGCGTGTGCAAACCCGGCGGCCAGGTTCTTCTCGTCAATCATTTCAGCCAGGACGAAGGCGTTCGCGGCTGGGTTGAGCGCAGAATGGCCCCGTTCGCCGATCTCGTTGGCTGGCACTCCGTATTCGAGATGTCGCGCGTGATGGGCTGCCCCAACCTTAAGCTGACCGATCGCAGATCGCTGCGCCCCTGGGGCATTTTCACGATGATGCGCTTCCAGAAGGAACAGAATGCCGTCCATCATCCCCTCGCAGCGGAGTAAACCGCCGCGTTAAGTTTCAGGCGCCTAATCCTATTGGCAGGCCTGCTAGACTGTCGTCTTGACAGTCCGAGCCAGTCCTCCCTATAGACGGGCCTTCCGGCGCTCGCGAGCGTTCGGCGTGGCGGGATAGCTCAGGTGGTTAGAGCGAAGGTCTCATAATCCTTAGGTCGGCGGTTCAAGTCCGCCTCCCGCTACCAATCAATTTTTTCGATGCGCGCGGTTATCGGAATCCAATCGCTCGGTTCAGGCCGATCTCAGGCAGGATCCAGGCGCTCGATCGCATCGCCAAGACGCACAACGCCACTTTCAACGATGCGCGCAGTGATGCCACCGTGCCCCCGAACGGCATTATAGCCGCCTGCCCCCAGCGTTACCTCCATGCGGCCGCAAGGGGCACATTCACCCGTCGTCTCCAGAACGGCCGCGCCGACACGAAACCGCTGTCCCTTGAGCGCCTGTAGATTGATACCTTTGGTCATCAGGTTGCGGCGAAGATCGCGAGGGTCCACGAATTCCTTTCCGAGGAAAGCCGCGATAGCCGCCAGGCTTTCCATGGCAATCAACGTGACCTGACGTGCGCCATCGTTACTGGTCTTGTAGCGATCGCCGACAATGCCGGTTCGAGCGATTAGCTCTGCGATGTCGGGCGTGACCGGCGGAGCTCGGCGTTCGGGCCGCAGTCCGATCCAGACAAGCCTGCCTGGACGGATCGGGCCTGCAAGCAGCTTCTGCATCGGCGTGATGATCTTGTCTGGCACGACCGCGTCTCTCTATGACTATCCATGCTTTGCGCCTCGCGAGTGGCTACTGGATCGGATTTCAGCCCTCCGCTCCGCAGCACTTCTTGAATTTTTTTCCGCTGCCACAGGGGCAGGGATCGTTCCTGCCGACTTTAGGGGATGCGCGCCGCAACGTGTGCCCGGCGTGTGAATGCGCGTGACTATGCTCGTGACCATGATGGTGGTGGCCGTGATGATGCGCATGTCCCTCGCCGGCCGCATGTCGATGGCCTTCGCCCGCAATAAACCGCCAATGGCCTTGAGCATCACGGGCAAATTCCGAGACCTCGTGATGCTCCCAAAGCTGGCCGTCTTCCTCGTATGTCGCCAGAAATTCAACGGCGGCCAGTTTGTCGTCGGGCCCGCCCTTGGTCGTCTTGAGCACTTTGAGCCTTTTGAATTTGGCCCGTGCCGTCCAATCTTGGGCGGCCTTGACGTGTGCCTCCGCGCCCGACGATGGCGCAAACGTGCGGCCCAGATATTCAACGTTACCGAGTGCATAAGCACTGTACCGCGCGCGCATGAGAGCTTCGGCGGTGTTGGGCTGGGTTTCGCCCTTCATGAAGGGCTCGCAGCAAGTCTCAAAGGAACGGCCGGAGCCGCAGGGGCAGACAGTCACGGGAATTCCAACCTTTCAATCTCGTCCAAGCCAGCATTTGGATTATCGGACCTTGCATTTCAATTATATCAAAGCCGCTGGCGCGAGGTGAGGTTGACGAAACATACTGTCACACAGGCCCTTGGCGATGGCACTGGTTCAGGCTATCACAGCGCCAAGCGTGCCTAGCTCAACTGGATAGAGCATCGGAATTCGAGTCCGAGGGTTGGGGGTTCGAGTCCCTCGGCGCGCGCCAATGTCTCTTTAGTGGCGCCTTCCGACTCTCCTTGCGGAGAGCCGGCCGGAAGGCGCGAATAGGATCCTTAAAGGCGCCTTCCGACTCTCCTTGCGGAGAGCCGGCCGGAAGGCGCGAATAGGATCCTTAAAGGCGCCTTCCGACTCTCATTGCGGAGAGCCGGCAGGTAGGCGCGAATGGGATTACGCTGGCTTATGAGAAACTCACGCCCAGCGCCTTCGCCCAGGCAAGGCCCGGCACCGTTCCGTTGCGCGGCTTGTACTCAAGTCCGATGTAGCCGCCATATCCGCTCTTATCGATGACGTCGAACAGACGCTTGAAATCGAGTTCTCCTTTGTCCGGCTCGCCGCGATCGGGCGGAGACGCAATCTGCATATGCCGAATGAAGGCTTGCGCTTCGCGCAATCCGCCCTCGACATTCCCGTCCATGATCTGGCGGTGATAAAGATCGAACTGTAGGCCGGCATTCTTGCGTCCGACCGCCGACAGAATATCGAGTGCCTGTCCCGTGCGGTTCAAGAAATAGCCAGGCATGTCGCGCGTATTGATCGGCTCGATGATGAGCGTAAGACCGTCGGCCGCTACGCAATCTGCTCCGCGTTGAAGATTGGCAATAAAGGTTTCGCGACTTGCTCCCTGAGATTCCAATCCCGCCATAACGTGAATAAGTTTATTGCCGAGTGCGCGCGCGTAATCGGCCGCGCGAGCGATAGCTTGATCGTATTCGGCTTCCCGTCCTGGCACCGCCGCGATGCCGCGCTCACCCGCGTCCCAGTTTCCTTGCGCGGCGTTGAAGAGAACAAGGCTCATGCCTGCTTCGTCGAGCTTCTCACGCAATCTCGATGCTTCGAAATCATATGGGAACATGAACTCACATGCCCTGAAGCCTTGCGCAGCGGCTGCCGCGAACCGTTCGAGGAACGCGACCTCGTTGAAAAGAAAGCTCAGGTTCGCGGCAAATCTCGGCATCGTTTTGTCTTTCTTTTTGCGCCTTCCGACTCCCCCGCGGGGAGCCGGCCGGAAGGCGCGGGTAGGTTCGAAGTGCGCTTTTGCTGACTTCAATCGTGATCATGGCGCACACGGCGCAGCTTCTTGACACCTGAACGTTCTGTCTTCGCTTTCAGACGCCGTTCCTTTGAAGCGCGCGTCGGCTTGGTCTTGATCCGCGGCTTGGGCGCGACGAGCGAACTGGCAATCAATTCCGCAAGGCGCTTTCTGGCATCCGAGCGGTTCATGTCCTGGGTGCGGAAGCGATCAGCCTGAATAATCAGAATGCCCTCGTCGGTCAGCCGCCGACCGGCAAGCTTGACGAGACGCGATTTGGCGGCTGGCGGAATGGAATCGCTTGCAGCGAGATTGAAGCGAAGCTCCACCGCGCTCGAAACCTTATTTACGTTTTGCCCGCCAGGTCCGGAGGCGCGCACGAAACGCTCCTCAATGTCCTTTTCGTCGATGTCGAGCGTCTGATTGATGCGCATATCCGATGGCGTGAACGTTAGTGACCGCAGCCGGCATCAACCGAGACTGATCTCCTTGAAGAAGGTCAAACGGTTTGAGAACGGATCGGTCAGTGTCATTTCCTCCCCACCCCAGGGAGGGGTTTCGATGTTGGGGCGCAGATTGGGGTAAGGCTTGCTGCGTAATTCTGCAAGCAGCGCGTGAACATCGTCGGTCGGCACCCTCAGCTTGGCACCGGGCGATCCATCCCCATGGTGACCGGAAAGATGCAGCAGGCAATCTCCACGCGATATCTGCATGTAGGCCGGCATGTCGGGCTCGAAGCGATGCTCCCAATGCAGGGAGAAGCCGAGATAATCGAGGTAAAAGGCTCGAGCCGAATTTTCATCGAAAATCCGCAAGACAGGGATTGGAAACGAAATATGCATCGACAAAGCCCCGCTGAGACCCCCTGCTGCTCAAATCCGACGCAAGCGCAGATCCTTGGCAATCTCGCGCGCCGCGTTCATGCCTGGAACGCCGGTAACGCCACCGCCTGGATGCCCGCCCGAACCGCAGAGATATAAACCAGGAACCGGCATGCGGTAGTTTGCATGACCCAGCACCGGGCGGGCAGAAAATAGCTGCCCCAGCCCAAGCTGACCATGGAAGATGTCGCCGTCAATTAGTCCGAAGCGTTGTTCGAGGTCCAGCGGCGACAAAATCTGACGCCCAACGACCGCGGCCTTGAAGTTCGGCGCCTGCGCCGTAACCGTTTCGATGACCGTATCGGCGAACGCCTCTTTTTCGGATCCGCCTGCCCAGCTTCGCGGTGCGGGAAGGCGCGGAGCCACGTATTGCACGAACAGGCTTGCCACGTGTTTGCCTGGCGGCGCGAGGGTGTCGTCAAGCGTGGATGGGATCAGCATCTCTACGATCGGCGCGCGCGACGTGCCAAGCTGACGAGCGTCGATATAGGCTTGCTCCATGTAGGCCATGGTCGGCGCAAAAAGGATACCCGAAGCGTGGTGCGGCTGTGCCTGCTTTCCAGGCTTGCATATGAAGTCGGGCAATTCATCCAGCGCCACATTCATGCGAAAGACGCCCGAGCCGGTCGTCATGCCCGTGAAGGCCGCCAGCACTTCAGAGGCCACCGCACCGTTAGGCACAAAATCGCGAAACAGAAGTTTGGGTGGAATATTTGCCGCGACCGCGCGAGCGCGAATCTCTTCTCCTGACTTGAGAACGACGCCGCCCACGCGGCCACCGTCCATCAGCAGCGCGCCCACCGGCGCATCGGTTCGGATCTCGGCGCCCCGCGCACGTGCAGAGGCAGCCATAGCGGCCGAGATTGCCCCCATGCCGCCTATGGCATGGCCCCAAACACCCTTGTTGCCGTTCACTTCACCAAAGCAATGGTGCAGAAGCACATACGCGGTCCCCGGCGCCGAGGGCGGCAGATAGGCCCCTACAATGCCATCGAACGCGAAGGCCGCCTTGATGTGGTCATTCTCAAACCAGCGATCCAGGAAGGCTTCTACGCTTGACGTGAACAGATCAACGAGGAATCGCTGCTCATCGAGCGTCAGTTTCAAGATGCGCCGCCCAACGGTACCGCCTTTGATGAGTTCCAGAAGCCCTCCGCCTGCATTGGGCGGCGTTCGCGTTACGAGATCGCGCAACACATCTGCAGCGCGATCTAGCGCATCGTCATAGGCCGCATAGCGTTCCGCGTCTCTTGCGGAAAATTCCGCCATCGCCTTTTGGCGCAACGAACGTGAACCGTAGGCGAGATGCATCGAGCGGTGTGCGTCGATGGGCCAGAAGTTACCCGCCGGGCGCTCCACAATGCGCAGGCCATGGCGGTTCAAGTCGAGATCACGAACGACTTTGGGGTTGAGCAGACTAACCGTGTACGAAGCAACGGAGTTGCGATATCCGGGCGCAAACTCTTCCGTCGAAGCCGCGCCGCCGACGGCTGAATTCTTCTCGAGCAAAACGACCTTGCATCCCGCATCTGCGAGATACGCAGCGGCGGTTAGACCGTTATGACCGCCCCCAAGAATCGCTACATCATAGATCTCGCGCATGCATTCCTGCCAAAGAATCAATGTGCACACTTATACCCGCTCAAAACAAAAGCGAGACGTCAACACTGCTGCGGTGCAGCAAGAACGACGGTGGGTAAGGAACTATTTACTGATTGAAAGAAGCGCCAACTCACGGAACAATGGCCCTTAGTAATTTGTTGAGTTTCAACATTGCTTGATGCGTAGAATTGGCGAATCCCTGAGAATTTGAGCGCCCCACACACGCAGGGCTGTGGAGACAGGTTAATGACATCAGCGAGCCGGACAATTGCACAGACAGAGAGTCTTGCCCCGAAGGTGGCAGGGGTCGCCTTCGCCTCTCTGTTTACGGCTGTTTTCTGGGTCGCCATGATTTCGCTGACGGGAATGGCGTTTGGAATTTCTTTTGATCTTGAGTCTCTCGCGCTCGTTGGCTGCGCGATCGCGGCATTTCTATCCGGCGTATGTTCGCCGCTGATGTTGCGAGACACACTCGAAGACTACTGAGCCGAGCGGCTAGGGATGAACCGAAACGGTTTCTGATCCCACGTCTTCCTATTTGTTCAACAGATACTCGTACCGCTTGTCCGTGAGCGTCTTCAGAAACGCAACCAAGCCATCTATGCGCTTTGAGTCGAGCGCAGACCCAGTTTCAAGATCTTCTTTTGATAACGTATCGGGAACCTCCGCAGGACCCCATGGCTTTTGCGTCTCCGGATTGATCTGCTGGCGCGGGTTTTTCGAGTTGTACTTGTTATAGAACTTCACGACCGTCCGCAGATCCTTGAATACGCCGTTATGCATGTAGGGTCCGGTGACGGCAACGTTGCGCAACGAAGGCACCTTGAACAAGCCTGCGTTGGTCGGGTTAGCCGCGTTTGGATTTTGCTCCAACCCAGTATCGACATAGCCCGGCTTCGTGCCATTCAAAGCGCGCACCGCGACATTCACTGGCGTGCCTGTGTTTCGATATTGGTAGTTCGTGAACGTCTCACCTTCCGCGCCTCCAAACTCCTTGAGCTTGTGACACCGGCTGCAGTTGGTGAACTGAGTGGAGAAAAACAGGACACGGCCCAACTCCTCCTGATCCGTCAATTTCACCTCGCCCCGTAGATAGCGATCGTATTTGGAATCGAACGGCGAGAACATCGGCGTTCGTTCAAAAGCAGCGATAGCTTTGGCCATCGCCGTATAAGATTTGTCGTCGTCGCTCAAAGTATCCTTGCCAAACAACTCTCCGAACGCCGTCACGTAATTAGCGTTTTCCTTCAACCTCGCGACGACCATGCTCTTGTCCGGCATACCCATCTCGATCGGATTGAGCGGCGGCCCCATGGCTTGATCGCTGAGCGTGCGCGCGCGCCCATCCCAGAACAGGCCGCCGACGGGTTTGCCTTGCGCGTTGATATGGAAGTCGGGCGTCAGCATCGCGTAGGCTGCGCTCGGCGTATTGCGATCGCCGATCGAATGACCATCGTCGCCCATCGAAACGGAGCGCCCCGCCTCTCCCGACTCGCGCGGATCGGTGAAGGCAAGATCGGGAGAATGGCAGGTTGCGCAGGCCTGCGTACGGTTCTTCGACAGGTTGGAGTCGAAGAACAAAGCCTCCCCAAGCTTCTCGACGGTATCAAGCTTCGTCGGCGGTTCCTTGGAGAGCGCGAATTTGCCCGACCCAGCCATCATCCCAGCCGCGAGAACACACACAAAGACCACACTAGCGGAGACGACGGCTTGGCGCGTCGACGTGCGATACCACGTAGGGCCGCCGCTCTCGGATGGCTGCTGTGGCCTGCGCACTTCACGTGCGCTCAATCGTGAGTTCGTTTCCAAGGCTCGTGAACCTACGGCTCCAGGCACGGGACAAATGCGTGCGTCGCTGCATTATGACTTAATTGGTAGACAATCAAATGCAGTACCATGTCGCACTTCATTGACCCTAGTCAGTCTCCGTCCATGCTGTTGAACCCCAAGGTCAATCCAAGTTCTCCCGGCAGGACATCGATGACGTAATATTTGGCGTTGTTGATTGCCGCAATGATGGTCACGGCCCTGTTGGGATCTGGGGGCCCGGCAAGGGCGGCCGCGGCGTCAGCAAGTTTCTCATTCGCCGCTGCTGCCGCCTCCGGAGCAAATGGCTCGACCACCTTGAGCGCGGCGGCCAACGCTTCCAAGTTCAAAGCTATATCGCGTTCGCTCCGCTTGGAGCGCCAGCTCTCTGCACTTTTGGGATTTGGCACAACGCCCTTGCCGCCATAGATGGGCGGCATCTTACGGTCCTCGACCAGACGGATACCGGTGGCTATATCACCAAGGACGGCGGCAGCCGCTTCCTTGGCCTCGTCGGGCTTGGCGCTTGCCGACTTGATCTTTTCCAAGTCTCCTGTTTCGGGAGCGGTCCATTCCGCCAGCGCGTTCGTCGCAATGGTGCGGAGATTGCGCGCGATAGACGTACCCACAGCGCACTGCCGCGCGGTTAGCGTCGCCTTTTCATCCACCGAACCACGACCCCCGTACAGCAGTCGTTCCAACACAGGTAAGCCTTGAACCGCCACGCTGGCGCCAGCAATCTCCTCTGGCTTCAGTCCCTCCTCGCCCGAACCGCTCAGCAACGCGTTCAGTCCACGCGAAATGGCATTGCGCGGATCAGGCCAATAGAAAATACGCTCCTGCCGGCTTTGACGCGAAAGCGGACCTGACCTGAACATCTCCATTTGCGCCCAGGCATCGCTGGCTACGTCGAAGGCCTCGCGAAGCTTCCGTTGCGATTGGCACCCCTCTTCCCATACTTCCGCCTGCTTCACGAACGCGGCCTTGAGCCCAGACAGACGTGGGCCCGTCACTTTTTCTGCAAACACCGTAGGAAGCTTAGTGACATCATGCGCGTCATCGGCAGCGCAGATTTCAGCCGTTACCCCCAACGCAATCACAGCAAAGAGGCCGAACACAAACGCGGCGCGGACAGCCTGCTTCATCATTTCCTATTCACCCAAAAGATAGCGTTCGAGCGCGTGGCGTTGATCTGGCGACAAGCTCTCGTACCTTTCACGAGCGTCTTTGGCATCGCCGCCGTGCCATAGAACAGCTTCGTCGATATTGCGCGCCCTGCCGTCGTGCAGCAACGTGGCGCCAGCGCGCAAGCGTTCGCCAAGCCCCAAGAGCGGCGCTGTGCGCCATTCGCTGGGTCGCTGCCCGTTGGATTCCGCAAGGCCCGCCAGGCCGTCACCCAAATCGTGCAACCTGAGATCGGAAAAAAGCGATATTTCCCCCCCACCCTTTGCGGGCAAAGATGGCGCATGGCAGCTATCGCAGCCGATCTGCGACATGACTCCAGCGCCGGCCGAGCCATCCTTGATGGGAGGCGTATAGGCGGTATCGAGACCGCGCACATAGGCCGCGATCGCATCGACAATTTCCTTGGCGATCTCTACGCCCGATGCATCCGCGCCGTTGATCGCCTCACGGCACTTGGTTTGCTCGGGAGTGCAATCGCCACTGGGTTCGGGATATTGACGAGTCGAAAGGCCCAGATCGCGGCTGAAGGCGAGTGCTATAGCGCCTTCAAGATCTCCTTCGGTTGCCTTACGCCCAAATATCAAAATACGACCCTGCGCGTCGCGCAACAAACGTCCTTTCGAATTAGGTTGGGCATCTCGACCTAGCGCTTCGAGATCGACCTTGTCGATCCGGGCAGCAACCTTCAGGCTTGGTGCGAGAAGCAGCGTTTGGGACGTCTCCTTAGCGAGCGGCGTTTCAAGCCCGGCCAGAGCGGGTTTGGATTGACGAAGCTCGATATGACTACCATCGCGCAGAGCCAGAGACTCTACTCTCCAATCAAGGAGCGCCTCCGCCTCCGAGCCAAATCCCGGAATGGCGTGGGTTTGGATCTGCCGACCGTAGTGTGGATCGCCAGACCCGTCGGGTCTCGACAATCGCACGACGCTCCCCCGCGACAGCAGGCGTTTGTCAGGCATGATTTCGATGCGCCCGGCGGTTGCCGCTGAATGGCACTGGGCACAAGAGCGGGCGTTGAAAAGCGGTCCAAGGCCGTCGTTGGCCTTGGTGGAAGACGGAGCGGGCACCCATTGACGGTCAAACAACGCCTTGCCGACCGCACGGTCCAGGCCCTCGTCGGCCGGCGCTGCGGAGGGCACGAGCGCGACCAAGGCCGAAAAGAGAATGAGGAGACGCTTAAAATGCCGCCCGCACGTCGGGGCAGGCGCGATCCCGCCGTGTTGGATCATATTCACTTGCGTTCGCGGCACGTCTACTTGCGGCGGGCTGGACTGCAACATGCACCATTGGACCAAGATTTTATCGGGGCACCGAAAGCCGCTCAAACCCGCGACACCAGTCGCCGCAGCTATACGGCCGACCGAGGTCCAGGTCAAAATCCCACACGCCGCACGGGATCAAAGGCTGAAAATATTGGGCGAGGGAGGAGCGCGGACCAACGTGACGGGGGTCCCGTCCCGGGCCGCAATCCTGCGAACGGGGTTACGCGGCTTCAGCCCAAGAAGGCGTTGCAGGGTCGCTTTGAAGCTGTCCTCGGCTTGGGCAATAATGACGATTTCGTTGTAAGTCTCGTCACGCGACAATGCGCTTACCACGTCGCCAAAATCGCCCACACGCGAGCAGATCTCATAGCGAATGCCAGCGTCGTCGAGCCAGGGCCCTGCAGTATCGCAGATCTGGCGCACAAGATCACAGCCTGTTCCCGTCCGCGCGGGCTGCACGCCCGCAATCATGAAGAAGCCGCCCACACTGTTTCGCGCACGATCAATCAGGTAACGAGCTGCGGCGCCTGCCTGCTCTTCCCCTTCAACCGCAACGAGCACCTTGGACATGACTTCTTAACTCGGCTTCAATCCCGGTGGCGCTTTACGCCAGACCGGTGTTAGTGGCTGATCGTAACTGGCTCGTCCGCTGCGACTGCATGCGACACGGCTGGCGTAATGGTGCCCGCAGTGGAGGCTTTAACTAGAACTGCGCCCTGGGGTGCAGAAGCTGTTATCACCTTGGTTGGAGCCTGGGCGGTCTTTACGTCGACCTCCCAATTGGTCGGGAAAATGATGGCCGCCAGGAAAGCAAACACGTAGACGACCAGCATCTTATAAAAGAGCGTTGCGTGTTTCATGTCTCGCCCTCCTCAGGCGTCTTCTGAAGAAGGCTTGTTGGTTGCAAGAACGGCAGGATCCTGAGTGTCCGCCACGAGATCCATTTCGGGGGTGACAGCCGTGGGCGCATCGCGCTCCATCGGCTTAGCGACGCGCACTTGTACGAAACCACCGTAGGAATAGGCCGATGGCAGAACCACCTCGGCGTCTGCATCGGCGTCGAAGTTCTCTTTGATCATGAAGATCATCCCCTGTTCGTAAAATCCCCGGCCCCGCTGCTATGGTCGTGAAAATACATGGGAACGGCGCTCCTCGGCAATTCGAGCCCGCTACCTAGCTGCGGCCACCTAGGTAACAATACGTATTACGAGATATCCTCATCTCGCTCCCGGCGGTTTCGGTTCGGCGCGACGCTTGGTAAAGCTGCAAGGGGGCTTTGCAGCCAACACCGAGCAGCAAGCCGACAGCGGGTACGAAGGCAACCATTCTAAGCTCATGCGCGATAACGGAAATGGCACTCTGACAGCGGTTGAGCCGTTGAAGCGGCTTATGACGGCTGGCGCCGCGTACATCGCGGCCTATATTGCCTTGGACCTAATCAGCTACGTAAAGCCTTATGGCACGTTCGGCGTCACCCCCTGGAATCCGCAGATCGGGCTGACCCTCGCGCTGGCCTACTTCGGCGGAATTGTTGCAGCTCCCTTTTTTCTCATTGCGCAGCTCATAACCAACTACCTTCTGCGCGGGGGGCCTATGGGCTTTGGGCTGGAGCTTGCAACCTCGGTCGTGTCAGGCGGCGCCTTCTTCATCGCCGGCACGGCGCTGCGCCAAAAGGGGCTGATAGATCCTCGACTGCAATCGGTGCGCGACGTTCTTAATCTGCTGATGGCCATCATGGCGGCAGCGGCGGCGGCCGCCTTTCTGTTCACGATCATCATTGCGCTCGGCGGGGAATTGGGGCGGGGCGACTTCGGCCACGTTGCCTGGCGCCTTCTCATTGGCGATGTGATCGGCTGCCTCACGATCACACCTCTGATCTTGATATTTGCGTCCCTTCGTCCCTGGCCAACGCCGAGACTGGATGCAGCTTTCCAGATCGCCACCTTGATCGGCGCCCTGATCGTCGTGTTCGGATACCAGGAGGCAACTGCCTTCCAGCTTTTCTACCTACTATTCCTGCCGCTTCTGTGGATCGCGCTGAGCTATGGCACGGCGGGTGCGGCCATTGCGATTCTGATTATCCAGATCGGCTTGCTGATCGGCGCTGAATTTCGTTTCGGCACGGATCCTGGCCTTACCGTATTGCAGGTCTTGATGTTCGCCGTGGCTTTGACCGGCTTGCTGGTTGGCGCGATATTCATTGAACGTGAGAATGCTGCGACGCGCATTCGGGATCAGCAGAGCGCGCTAGACCGCGCCATGCGCACGCGTGCGGCAGGCGAAGTCGCAGCGGGCATCACGCATGAAATCAATCAACCTCTGACGGCATTGCGCACCTATGCCACGGTTGCTCGCTCTGCACTTCAAAACAACAATATGGAGTTGGCACTCGACAGCCTTGCGAAGGTCAATGCGCAAAGCGACCGCGTGGCAAACGTACTCAAGAGCATCCGAGATCTTCTTCATCAGGGCACCATTGACATTGCGCCCGTCAACATCGACGATCTGTTGCGTGATTTTGCCGAGTTGATGGCTTCTGATCTTGCATCACGCGGCATAACGTTGCGTATAACAGTACCAGCGGGCTTCCCCCTCGTGCGGATTGATGGTGTGCAGATCACTCAGGCTCTGCATAATCTCGTCAATAACGCTGCGGATGCCATGGCAGGCATCGGTCAGCACGGCGCAATCGGCATCGTCGTGAGTTGGGTAGCTTCGAAAACCCGGCCGGAATTTGCTATTTCGGTCACTGACGAAGGGCCGGGATTTCCACCTGGCGTCAATACTGAACGTCCCGTACCGTTCGTCACGACCAAGTCGGAGGGTACGGGGATTGGATTGAGTATTGCGCGCACGGTCGCGGAAGCGCACGGGGGACGCTTGACGATTGCGTCGGCGGCGACGGGGGCTTGCGTCAGAATTATTCTCCCTTTCAAGGAGGCAGGACATGAAGAAACGCATTTCGGTAGTTGATGACGATCCTGCCGTCATCGATTCGATACGGCTGCTGCTCCAATCTCAAGGCTTTGAAACGGATTGTCATGCGGATGCCGCATCGCTTCTGGATTCTCAGACCGACACGGACTGCATCCTTTCGGACGTGCGTATGCCGGGCATGAATGGTGTCGACCTGATGCGCGAGTTGCAAACGCGCAAGGATGCGCGTCCCATCATTTTGTTGACTGGACACGGCGACATTGAGATGGCGGTCAACGCCATAAAGGGTGGCGCCTTCGACTTCATCGAAAAGCCGTTCGATCCCTCACGCTTGATCGCCGCCATTGGCAATGCCATCAACAAGGCGGTCGAGAACAAGGTCATCCAGGAAGAGACAGCGCTGTGGAAAGAGCGCTATGACTCGCTGACCGATCGTCAACGCGAAACCATGGCACTTCTCGTTCAGGGATTTGCGAACAAGGAAATCGCGACGCGGCTCGGCATTAGCCCGCGAACCGTGGAAATCCATCGCACGTGGGTCATGAACAAGATGGCTGCGCGCACGCTAGCTGAACTTGTGCGTATGGGAATTTCTCTCGACGTCGTCTGATCATCCTCATGCCCAGAAGGGCTGCGAACATGGCCGTCCCTAAGACGCCGCTCTTGGCTGTTGATTGCGTCGTGCGCGATGCGCATGGCCGTATCCTTCTCATAACGCGCGCCAAACCTCCGTATCGCGGACAGTTCGCGCTGCCCGGAGGCTTCGTCAACCGAGAAGAAAGTGTCGAGGATGCTTGCCGACGCGAAGTGCTGGAGGAGACCGGCCTTCAGCTGAAACGCATTCGGCTAGTAGGCGTCTATTCCCAGCCCGGGCGCGATCCTCGGGGGCCAACTTGCTCGGTTGCATACTTCGCTTCAGTTCGCTCAGGCCGCGTCAAAGGCGGCGACGATGCGCGCGAGGCCGCCTGGGTCGCCAATTGGAGGGAGGTAGATCTTGCCTTCGATCACCACAAGATCATCACCGATGCGCTCCGACTCGCGCGCAACGGTTGACCTGGAGGCGCGGAGCATCAGTCGCCGTAATTTTTGACAAACAACCAAGCGCTGACGAGGCAAGCCACGCTCCCGGCTGAGATGATAACGATTGCAAGAACGTCCGCTCCTGCATATCCCCAAAAAGCATTCGTCATATGCTTTCCTTTTCGAGTAACCCTGTATCGCGCATGCGGGTACGGCCAAACTCGGTCAATTCATATTCGAAGCTCAGTCGCGGCTGACCGCGGACGGAACTGAGCGTGCGATCCACCCATTTTATCAATCCGGCCGCAGTCAACTCATCAAGCGTCACACGAGTGTTGTTCTCCCAGTAAGCGCCCGAGAGGCCGTAATAGGCCAGGAGGCGGCTTACGAGTTCTTCGTCCCAAAGCCTGTCGGAACGGCTGAGTTGCTGAAGCAAAAAGCCCTTCTGATGAATCTTCATGATGCGGCCCCTCCGGCCTCACCCTCGCGCAATGTGGTGAGGGCTTCTGCGGGTTCCCGGAACATCACGAAGCTGCCGCCGACGGCAAAGACCAAGCCCACGATGAAGTAGACGGGCGGAAATTGAAGTGTGAAGGCCGCAATAAACAAAAGCGCAAATACCGCGTAGACATTGCCGATTGCTTCGCCGCGGCCCACACCAATCAGGCCAAAGCTCTTATAGAAACACGTGTAACAGAAGGCATGACAGACCGAGGCGAGAACGATCCAAACGACTGCTCTGCCCTCCACAAATGTCTCGGCAACGAGCCGATGGACGGGCAGGTCCCCAACCAGTGCCATCAACGGCAGGATCACGAGACCCCAGAAGATGACTTCAAACGTGAAGCGGCATTGAATGCCTGCGTCGGGATCCGATACGTCCATGGCGCGCGCGGCAACTGCGCCCTCCGCCCCCCAACCGACTGCAGACATGAGGCCCCCGACATAGCCAAGCCAAGCATGCTCGTTGCCAGCGTCGCCCTGACCAAAGAGCTCAGGCCCGTAGATCGCTACGCCACCTATGATGATCAAAGACATGCCGATGGCCGCATGTGTCGTGATCTTTTCGCGGTACCAATAGCGCGCGATGATGGCACCGAAGACTGGATAGAATAGCGACGTGACCGCTGCGAAAACGGGCCCGACGAAGCCCATCGCCATGTAGGATCCAAAGATCGCAATCGGCCCGCCGCAGATCGAGGCGAGTGCATACCATTTTGAGATCTTGCTGAATCGCACGAATGTGCGAGCAAAATCGGGGATTTTGCCGAGAGCACCATTCCAGAACAGAAGGAAGATGAAGACGGCGACGGCGTGGATGAAAGTCATAACCGCTGTGGCTGTCAAACGCAGAACCTGGTCGCCTTCCGGAATCCCCGCATAAGGCATCTCATACCATAGCGCCGTGCCTGGCACGTACCATGCGCCCCAGAGAACCGCCGTCCATAGCGCGAAGATAAAGCCCCAGCGCTTGGAGCGGAGTGCGTGCCTTCGAACTGCATCCGAAAGGCCCAGCTCAGACCGTTGGCTCATTGACATGGCGTTTGCTCATTAGGGTTCGACGCCTCACCTAAGGCATAAAGGGGCCGGGAGCCTTGCACGGCTCCCGGCCAAGTTTGCGCACGGGGAAGAAGTGTGCGCGTGCCGTGTTCGTGAATTCGCCTTAAGTCCGCGCCTGAAAGCAATTGAAATGCAGCGTTACTCCTGGTTCTGCAGGTTGTGCGCAACAACCCGGAAGTGCCGCATGATTTCTTCCTTTACCGGTGTTCCGACTTTCACCCTATCGAGCGCCATCGTCATGCAATTGAGCCACGCATCTCGCGCCTCAGAATTTATCTCAACGTGCTCGTGCATCTTGCGAACATTGGAATGCCCGTGCTTCTCGGCGTAAAGCTTCGGCCCACCGAAAAAGCCGGTCAGAAAGTTGAACTGCTCGATGCGCGAATGAGCGATTCCATGCCCTCGCAAATGCAGAATCTTCAGCGCATGCCCTTCCGGCTCACTCTCAACAATGTCGTAGAAAACCTCCACGAGTTCTCGAACGACATGTTCACCCCCCAACTGGGCATACAAAGAATTCATTGCCATTTTTGACTCTGCTGCGCTAACCGCCTGGCCGGACGAATTGCGGTGCTGGCCGGAAAAATGATCCGGCCAGCACAGGAGCTTTTGAGTTAAGCTGCTGGATGCGTTCTCAGACGCATCGGATCGTAGAACGGCATCTGCACGACGGTGGCGTCGTATTCTTTGCCGTTATCGACCACCTTCAGCTTTGTTCCCAACTTGGTGTAGGCCGGCGCGATCTGAGCCATCGCTAACGACTTCATCAGATGCTGGCTGAACGTGGTGCTGGTGACGGTACCGACTTCCTTGCCATCGGCGTAGATCTTGGCCAACGGCGAGATCGCTTCGTTGTGCCAAACCTCAAGGCCGGAAATGAAGGAACGTTCCTTGCCCTTCTTGTCCGCCAACGCCTTCTTGCCGATGAAGTCTGGCTTGGACATATCGACTGTCCAATCCGCACGGACCTCCCACGGCGTGGTATCTCCATGCGTCATGTCGAAGGGGAAGAACAGCAGACCGCCTTCAACGCGGATGATGTCCAGGCACGACCAGGAGACCGGCTTAACACCCTTATCCTTGCCTGCTTCCAGGATCGAATCCCAGATGAACGGCGCATCGGCGGCGCTGCAGAACACTTCATAACCGCGCTCGGCCGAATAGCCACCGCGGGCGATCGAAACCGGCTTGCCGAAAATGGTCGTCTTCTCGTGCCGGAAGTAGGGCAACTCCGCGAGCTTCATCGGCGTGTGCGGCGCCAGAACTTCGAGCGCCTTGGGCCCCTGCAGCGATATGATATGAATATCGTTGTCGCGGGCCAAATTCACGTCGAAGCCACTTTTCGCAGCAGCAGCGGCTTCTTCAAAGGCACCGCCGCCGTGGGAAACGCGATATTTGCCATCGCCGTCTACGTACACGAGAACGTCGTCGATCAACGCGCCACTTTCGTTGACGATATTGCTGATGTGGGAGTCGCCGGTCTTAGCTTTCGAAACATCACTGGTCAGAATGTGATTGAGGAACTTCAACGCATCTGGTCCATCGACGTTCACGATCTTGAGTGCGGAAACATCGAACAGCCCGGCGCAATTGCGAACCGTCTCTGTCTCCTCATAGGGGCAAGCAGAATAGTTCTGCGGAATGGGCATGTCGTTCCAAGACGATGAAAGGTCTGAACCCAGCGCTTTGTGCCGGCTGTTCAGAACCGAGTTACGCTCTTTCGTCATTGCGTTCATCGGACTTACTCTCCAGTTTTTGTTGACGTTATTTCTCTGCACCGCAACCTCGAGGTTGCGGCTTGGCGCTTCGATTTACTTGATCAGGAATCCTGGCGGTGTCGGCTTGCCGTCGTCATACTTCGACAGCCAATCGACAGTGGTCTGGTGGTAGCGGGTCAATCCCTTGTAATCGATGAGCTCAGGCGGCAGCGACTTCAGCACGCGATGGAAGCGGCGCGCCCAATCCGGATTGGTAACAAGCTCGCTCATCTTCAGAAGATAAGCCCGGATCGAAAACACGAGGGCATTCGAACGGGGCAATCGCCACAAAGCCTGCAACTCCACGCGCAGGTGCACCTTGTCTCCGACATTCTCAGGCGTGACCGATGCCCGGTCTATGCCCCAGGTGTTATAGTTTTCGGGGCTGGTATCGAGACGCGGATTGATCGTCATCGTCCAGTTGAGACGACGGACCGGACGGCCGCGCTGCAGGTTTAAGAGGAACTTCAACGCGCGATCGAACACTCCGACCTCGTGGGCCAACGGGACCGGACCGTGCCACTCCATGAAGTTCATGCCGATGTCGAAATCCAGCGACCAGTCGGCCTGCGAGGTCGCGATGCCCGCGTCCATCCAAAGATTATTGTCGCGTTGGTCGAGGATAGCAAAATCGCCCTGGCATTGCCGCGTTATGTATTCCATCGGCTCGTAAGGCAGCGTCGATTCATCACCGAAACGGAAACGCTGATCGATGCCGAGCGGACGATTGATCCAATGCCAATCGTCACCATTGCGCTCCAATGTGAAGTGCTCTGGGTATGCATCAGCCATGGACGTCATGAGCAGTTCGAGCGTGTCCCACTGCGCAGCCATCATGTGAGGCAACGCTTGGCAGCGCAGCGGATCTTCCGCCAGAACGATCGCGCGGTCGCGCATATCCGAAACGTAATGCTCGTCCACATCGATCGGAAACTCGTAAACCGATCCCTTGGCACCGGCCGTTACATGCGGCTCCATGTTCACGGAGTACATGTACTTGTCTTCCCAGAACGGGAAGGGGAAACGCGCAATGCCTTCAGGGCTATTGGCAAACGTGTAGTCGTCGCGAAACGTCTCGTTCTTGAATACCTTATTCATGGCCTTGAACCTTCCTTGAGCGCGTAGCCAATCACAGATCAAGCGTCAGGCAACCGCCGTTGACGCGCGACACGCAGATTGCAATCTGCTTCCCTTCTTTCTTTTCTTCGTCCGTAAGGTAGTGGTCGTTGTGCAGTAGCTCGGTGGTGCAATCGACCACCCGCGTCACACACTGCCCACACGCACCGCCGCGGCAGAGATACGGCGCATCCACTCCAGCTTGTTCCAAAGCCTCTAGAGCGCTTTGATGATCACCAACTTCAATGGTCTGGCCTGTGCTCTGCACCGTGATCTCGAATGGCTTGCCTGGAGGGGGAGCGCTGAAGTGCTCGAAATGCGTATTCTCCACGGGCCAGCCTTCGTGTTTTGCAACATCGAGCGCCCAGTCGATCATGCGTTGGGGGCCGCAAACGTAGAGATGCGTCCCGAGCGGTTGATTGTTCAGAATCTCCGCAAGCGGGATGCGCTCGCCGCGATTGGATCTGTAAACATGAACGCCGTGATTGGCCTCTTCAGAAAGCTCCTTGCAGAACGCGCCAGCCTCATCTGACCGCACCGCATAATGCAACTCACAGGCCGCCTTTTCTTTCTTACAGAAGTCCAGCATAGCGAGCATCGGTGTGATGCCGATCCCGCCGGCAACAAATATGTGCTTGCGCGCCTTATGGGCCAAAGCGAAAAGATTGACCGGCTCACTGATCTCCAGCTTGGTGCCAACTTCTACTTTGGTGTGCATATAGACCGAACCGCCGCGCGATTCCCGCGATCTCTGCACGCTGATCACGTAGCCGCGGTTGTCATTGGTAGCCCCCATGATGGAGTAGGGATTACGCCAGACATGCTCGCCTTCGCGCATTGTGACGATGATGTGTGAACCTGCCGAAAAGATGGGCAACGGCTCATCGTTCATGCTCACCAACTCGAAGCGCTTGATATCTTCCGCGACAGTGTCGACGCGTGCAACGCGCACATTTTGCTGGGCTCTGCTCATTTAAAATCTCCCATGGACTCTACGGGCTCACCGGGGGCTTCAGCGTCGATGCGCACGCCCATGAATGCGCCAAGCCGGCGCGAAAAATGATCGCGCACGAGAAGCAAGGTGCCACAGTGAGCGCATTTAACCGGATTCGTCGTCACATCATCTGTTATGCCTTTGCAGTGCACGCACTGCACGCGCCGCTTTGTCGAACCGCGGTGCTCGGTCAAAATCGATTGGTGTTCGATGCCATGATCCATGGCAGTCTGAACTGCTCTTGCTATCAGCGGTTCGGGACCAGCAACGTACAGACGCAACCCCATGCGCGCTTGTGACAGCGTAACGGCAAGACGATTGATCGCGGTTTCAAGCGACGGCATCGCCCAGATGTTTGCAGGCCGCAACCCGTCACCAAATGCGCCGAGGTCCGCAGCCCCCGCAGTTAGCAGGATCGAGCGCTCTGCGAATTCAGCCGTCGCCCGCTTGAACATATCAGCGACCGCCTTGACGCCCTCTGCATCCGCGACAATCAGATTCTGCTTCGCGTAGGGATCTGGCTCAAGCCCGGGGTACACGGGTCGACTTTTTATTCCGGAAACCAGCATCGTCTTATTCAACTCCTCTGCATGACCTCATGCTCGACGGCCGGTCGTCGGCGTTCGAATTGTGGGTCGACCAGGGTGGCACTGGAGGTATGCTCGCCACCCTGGTTGTTGGAACCCGACCGGTCTGACCAAGTGACCGGTCGGGCTTCCTTTGAGTACATCACGTCAAACTGGCAGCGTGAAGAACCAGTTGGCGATCAGCACCGTAGCTAGACCCGCAGCGAGCGTGAGGTACGGCAGAATGCCCGCCTTACGATGCACGATCTCGCCTGGTGTGATGTTCAAGTCCTCATACATATGGTCTGGGAAGCGATCACCATCCTGGACGTGGTGACGGAACCAGAACACCGGAAGGATCAACGAAGCCGTGAACAGGCCTGCCCACAACGCGTTGGGGTTCCAAACCTTGGCACCTGCGCCCATGAAGACTGCATTGACGAAGGCAAAGACGCCGCCGAGCACGATCAAGATCGTGGGAGCCTTCCACGGACGATGGATGTGCGCATTGTCGATGCGATGGATCCAGCCCGAGTTGAGGTTCAGGAAGTTGAAGATGATGTAGCCAACGTTGGAAACGGCGAGGATGAAGAAGAAGCTCGTCGCATCCGCGCAGGCAATGGCAAGAATGCAGAGATTGACGCACAGGTCCGTCCACATCGCTGCAGTCGGAGCACCATGCGAATTCGTCTTGCTCAGGTAGCGCGGCAACCAACCATCGACGGATGCCTGATAGAGCGTACGCGACGAACCGGCCATCGCGGTCATGATCGACAGCAACAAAGCCAGGATCATCATCATCACGAGGATGTTCGTCATGAAGCCGCTGCCGCCGACCATGTGGCCCATGGCTTCCGCAACGCCCGAACCATCTACAATCGGTCCGGCGAGCATGCCGTCAATGCCAAGCACACCCTGGAACGTGAACGGAACCAGCGTATATAGCAGAAGGCAAAGAAGGCCGGAGTAGAAGATGGCTTTGAACGTATCAGAACCCGGATTTCGGAATTCGGCCGTATAGCAGACCGCGGTTTCAAAGCCGTAGGTCGACCACGCGGCGATGAACATGCCTCCCAGGACGAGCGTCCAACCAGGAATGTCCCATTGTCCCATCTCAGGAACGTAGGCATTCTTCAGCGGAACCAACGGTGTGTAGTTGGACCAATCGATCTGTCCGGTCAGAATCGGAACAACGCCGACGATGAGCATCGGAATGATGACCAACAGGCCAATGTATTTCTGAACGTTTGCTGTACCCGCAATGCCGCGGTGCTGGATTGCGAAGGTGAGCAGCATCAAAAGCGCACCAATCCAGAATGCAGCGTTGAAGGAGAAGTGCACAGGTCCAAGCGTGCCAGATGCCAGCGTCCAATCGCGGATGTGAGGCGTCACCGCGGTAATGCCGTCTGCACTCAACAGAGCAGCAATCGCATCGTCAGCGGTCTTACCGGCATTGGCTGCAAGCCACTCAACGACACGCGGGCTGTCGGCCGCAATAGAACCCGCATTGGCCTTGACCCACGCAAGTACCGCAGGAGCATCAGCCGGAGGGATGGGGGCAAAAGCGTTCAGGATATACGCAGCTGCAATCGAACAACCGAGCGAGAGCACTGGCGACCATGCGAACCAGTTGCACCACACGGACATCGGAGCAAGCCACTTCGCGTAGCGAACCCACGCGGCGGCGCCGTACACCGAAGCGCCGCCGGATTTATTGGGAAACAGACCTGCAATTTCTGCGTAAGTAAAGGATTGGATGAAGCCCATGATCATGGACACAGTCCAGACCAGAAACGCCACCTTTCCGACCGTGCCGGCAATGCCGCCGATGGAGAACAAAACAAGGGCCGGCACACCGCTGGCAACCCAGAACGCTCCTCGCCAATCGATACCACGCACCAACTCCGTACTTGAAGTTGGTGCTGGATCATTGATCGTTCCGCTGCGTATGGATGTCATGATACTCCTCCGAAATGGATCTCTTCCACGTTTGCTCTAATTTATTGTTTGTTCTTTTCTTCGCTCAGGCTCTTGATGGCCCTTAGAGATGACCGGCAGTCGTTCCACCGGCCGACTTCTTCTCAGTTGAACTGCGCCTCCAACTCTTGCGTCAGCTCAAATAGATCCATGCAAACCCCATAGGTCGCGACGTTAAAGATCGGCGCCTCAGGATCGGTGTTGACTGCTATGATGGTGTCGACGTGCTTCATGCCGTACAGGTGCTGCACAGCGCCCGAGATGCCGAGCGCGATGTAAACCTTGCAGACACTAGCAACCTTGCCGGATTGACCGACTTGATGGGGCTTAGGCAGCCAGCCGGAATCGACGATCGGGCGCGAACATCCGAACGTGAAGCCGAGCCTATCGGCGAGCTTCTCGAAGCGAGGAAGATTATCCTTTTCCTGAATGCCTCGCCCCACGGACAAGATGTACTCGGCCTTTGAGATATCGATGTCCGACGGCGGCGCTTCGATATAGCCGGTATGTTGCATTGGCTTGGCGGCATCGCCCAGATCGGCTTCGAAGCTCGACCGCGTTGCGCTCCCTTTGCCTTCGGGAACCGGATAAGTCGCGCCGCGTAACGCTAAAACGACAATCTCCCGGCCAGGGAAAGCAACTTCCAGATTGACCTTGTTGCCGTAAGCGCCCCGCGTTGCGACGATGGCTTTCTCATCACTTGCAAGCGCGAGAACATCGCTTGCAAAGCCTGCTCCGATCCGGGCAGCAACTGCAGACGCGCAGGCCATGCCATTCACGGTGTGACCGAAAAGGATAAGCTGCGGGCGATATTTCTTGCCCAACTGAAGCGCGCATTCCTCATAGATATGTGGATCGAAATGATCGCCATCCATCTTGACGGTGACGATCTCGTCGACGCCTTCCAGATCCACTTCGGCGGCCATCGCATCCAGGCTCTGACCAATGACGGCAACGACAAGTGGTCCACCCAGCTTGTCTTTTACCGAGGCGGCTGCCCCGATAGCTTCCTTGGTGATATCGCGAACAGCACCGTTGAGATGCTCGGCGAACAGGAGGATGCCAGCCATGTCAGGCTCCCTTCTTTTCACGAATGAGGGTTGCGATGAACTTGGCGACCTCGGCCGGCGTGCCGCTAAGCATCTCGGCCTTCGATTGCTCAGGTATGTACATGCGTCGAACCTGATAGCCTGCGCTGCCATCCTGGACGTTCTTGCCATCGACAACGACTAGCGGCTTCTGCTTTGCCTGCTTGACCATCTTCATGGTTGCAAAGCGAGGCGTGTTGATGCCGGTTTGAATTGCGACGACGGCGGGCGCCTGCAGATCGAACGTGTGGCGCAAGCCGCCTTCGAGTTCGCGAGCGAGTTGCAAAGGCCCTTTGCCGTCCCAATCAAATCCAACAACAACAGCGGCATGCGGAAGCCCGAGGATACGCGCGAGCGCCGTGCCGGTTGCGCCATGCGCCTGGTCTGCCGACTGCACGCCGGAGAAGATAAGATCCGGCGATTCAGCCGCCGCGACTCCGGCGATAGCGCGAGCGATCGTGATAGGATCGGCGTTTGCGAGGGACTCATCCCATATACGCACCGCGCGATGTGCGCCCTTGGCCAGAACCTTGAACAGCGACGCATCGGCATCAGCATCGCCCACCGTCACGGCAACGACCTCACCAGCGCCGAATTTCTCGATGCATCGCAGAGCTTCTTCGAGTGCTGCGTCGTCCCACTCGTTTAACGAGAATTCCATGAACTCGCGGCGTACGTCGCGGCCATCGTCGGTGAAGCCGTATTCATCGCCGAGCTTCGCAACGTGCTTGATCGTGACCAGTATGCGCGGACCGGTCTTGGCCGGGGCTTCGTATCCTTCGAACGTGGCGGGAACCACCGGCGAGAGCGTGTCCCATGAGACAGGCTTAAAGGGCGTATCGGGAAGCGACGCGCTGGCAAGCGGTGTTGCGTCGTTGGATTTCGCCACCACCGGAACTTCAGACGGGATCGTCGCTTCTGCTTTCCGTTCTTCCACGCTCACGGGCGCAGCAATCGGTTCTGGCGTGGATGTAGCGACCGACGCCGCAGGACCAGACGTAAGCTGAGCTGCGGCAGGAGTCGCGACCGCAGGAATCGAGGCCAGCCGCGCCGAGAGAACGGCATCCAGTTTTGCGGCCACGGTGTCTGCAATCTGGGTCGCAACAGATTTGACGATGCGGTCGGCGAGAGGTGGCAGGTCTTTCAGGTTGATGGACTTCAGCTCAATTGCCTCGGCTACGAGCTCCGCCAGATCCTGGACAACGAAGTCGTTCTCGTGCCCTCCCGTCTTTCGTGCGTCTTCAAACATGGTGAGATCCTTTGGACAGCAGGTAACGAAGATGTCGATGCCACCGAGCGCGGCCGCTTCATGCACACGATTCTCCGAGGGCTTTTGCGTGCCGGGCGTATCGGGGATCCAAATGCGCCCACCGCCAGCGCCGCAGCAGAACGAGTTATCGCGATTGCGCGGCATCTCGATGAGTTCACATCCGATCAGTTCGAGCACCTTGCGGGGCGCGTCGTAGCCGCCGTTCAACCGGCCGAGATGACAGGGGTCGTGGAAGGTGACGCGCTTATTCAGCGGCTTCTTCACTTTGAGGCGTCCGCTGCTCAGCAGCTCGACCAGGACGCTGGTATAATGCTCGATGGGTGCTACTTTGCCGAACGAGGGATACTCGTTCTTGATCGTGTTGTAGCTATGGGGATCAGTTGTGATGATGCGCTTGAACGGTTTGGCACCATCCATCTGCTCGATATTGTGCGCGGCAAGCTCTTCGTAGAGCCCTTCCTCTCCAACCCGCCTAACGTCATTGCCAGCGGTCTTTTCCCCCTCGTGCAAAAGAGCGAAGTCCTCGCGTGCCGCTTTGAAAATGCGCGCGACCGTCTGACTGACTTTCTGGTTGCGAGGATCGAATGAAGCATAGTCGCCAACGAACCAAAGCGTTTCGGCTGGCTCTTCGCGAATGTCTTTTACCTTGAATTCAAGCGCCTTCGTCCATTGCGACCGTTTGCGGGAGTTTTCGCCAAAACTGTTGCCGGTATCGCCGATGACCGTGATCGTGTTGCGCAGGAGCGGGTCCATCGTGCCCTGCTCCACCAAATGTCGGCGCATACGCACGATCAAGGACGGATGCTCGATGCCCACCGGGCAGATCTCTTGACATGCTCCGCAGGTACGGCAGGCCCATAACGTCTCAGGCGCGATCACACCGCCAACCAGATCCAGTCCCGCGGTCGGGCAGCCCTGGGCGTCGTCGTTGTATTCGCGCAGATCGAGTATGAAGTCGCGCGGGCTAAGCGGATATCCGGCCGTTCGTGCAGGACAAGCTTCATGGCAACGCCCACACTTCGTGCAGGCATCGAGATGGAGCATATCCTTCCAGGTAAAATCAGAAATAGAAGCGATGCCGGCCTTTTCCGCATCCTTCGGCTCGGGCGGAAGGAGTGCAAGAGGCTTGGCATCGCGCATCAACAGCGACCCCACTGCCGATATAACATGCTTGGCTTTGTACCAGGGAATGGCGGCAGTGAAGGCAAGCGCGAGTATACCGTGCGTCCACCAGTTCACAGCGCGGATGTGAGCGGCGGTTTCAACCGACATGCCCATTCCCGTGAGGGCCTTGGCCAACAGATAGCCAACCGGCGACCACGCCGCCCACGCAGGTTGATCGACAATCAGACCGCAGGCTTCTTGCAGAAAGCCGCCAAATCCGATGATCAGCAAAGTTGTGACGAAGATCCAATCTTCTATTCTCCACGCCTTTGCGTCTGCGCGCAGATCTTTTTCTCCACGGTAACTGCGCAGGTATTCGAGCTTCTTGGGCTTGAGGATGCCACGTCGGACGATCATGTAGATCAGTCCAATGATGAGCGCCAAATGCCCTAGATCGAGCAACAGGCTCATAATGAGATAGAATTTGCCTTTGACGAAGGTGATCCCCGTCAACGGCTTGAGAATATCGACCTCGATGAAATACAACGAGGTTGCAATCGCACCGAAGAGATAACCGTAGAAGATGCCCTTATGGGCTGCACCCGCCGCCCGATCTCGACGGCGTAGCGTGCGATGAGAGAATATGTCACTTAGCGCGCGAGAAAGGCGATCCTTGAACTCCAGTGGTCCGACGAGGGATTTGCCGCGGGCATATTTGGCGAAGTGGCGGTAGGCGCCATAGAGGAATATCAACATCGACGCCGTGCCGATCATGTAGAACATGATCAGCTGGTGCGTGTTGATGCCCCAAAATAGCACACGCGATTCCACGGAAGATTACCCCTAATCCTGCAAAGGCTCGCGGCCTAGAAGTTTAAAAGTTGCGTCGGCCTCAGCGGACCAGACTCGTGCTCAAAGCAAATGCCCGAGCCGGATTGCGTCCGGCTCGGGCAAATCAGGATCAGCCGATCGTTTCGCGGTCGGTGAGCTTGGGGAAGGTCTCGTGTCCCCACACCTGACGCTCGCGGATCCACGGTTGCGGACGCTGTGGGTTGGAGGACTCGAACTCCCGCGCAATGCGGTGCCCTTCGAAGATCGCCTGAGCGATGAGGCCAGGAGCGAAGCAATCGCCTGCCTGATAGATCGCCTCGATCTCGCGCTTCTCCCACTCGTCCTTGCGGCGAGACAGTTCACGCCAAAGGCTATCGTTGGGAACACGCGCGGAGCACATGACGATCGTATCGAACGGAACCTCGACGACCTCCGTACCGGCACGGCGCGGCAGCTCACCGGTCTTTGGTGCGCCGTTACGCTTATAGCCATCGCGGAACAGATAGTACGCGGTAGCCTTGCCGGGCTCGACCTTGGTCAGCCAATGGCTGGTCAGTTCGTGGATCTTCTTCTCATGCATCATACGATGCAGGTTCGGTGCCTCCAGCGTGAAGTGCGTGTAAGGTGCGACGCCCTTCAGTGGAGACAGGATCTTAACGTGCTTGCCACGATCCGCCAGGTATTCGGCAATCGAGACGCCCGTGAAGTAGCCGTCGCAATCGACAACGAGAACGTTGTCGCCCACCGGCTTGTTCTCCATCAGGATCTGCTCTGGCGTGCAAACGTACGGCAGAGAAGAATCGACACCCTCGACCGGCGAGTGCGTGACGAAGTTGAGGCCATCTCCAGCCCAATGGGAGCCGGTAGCGAGGACGACCTTGTCTGCACCGTAGCTGAGAATGTCTTCAGCGCTCATCTTACCGACGCCCGTGTGGACCTCGACATTCTTGAGCTTCTGGAGCTGGAGCTGACGATAGATCGTCACGCGCCCCCATTCCGCCAGACCCGGATATTTGACAACCTTGCGGATGCGGCCACCAATTTCGGTGTCTGCTTCGCGCAAGTGAACATCATAGCCACGCTCGCCCAGGACGCGCGCGCATTCCATGCCTGCCGGGCCGGCGCCAACCACGAGCACCGAGGACGTCGACTTCGTCTTGGAGAATTTCTCAGGATGCCAACCGCGGCGATACTCTTCGTTAGCGGTCGCATTCTGCGTGCAAATCATGGGCGGGCCGCCGATTTCCCAGCGCGAGATGCAGACGTTGCAGCCGATGCACTCGCGAATGTCCTCGTAGCGACCTTCTTCGATCTTCTTGGGAATGAAGGGATCGGCAATCGAGGGGCGGGCGAAGCCCAGAATATCGAGGCGGCCTTCGCGGAGGCGAGCTGCCATGTCGTCGGGGCTGGTTTCGCGGCTGACGCCGAGAACCGGAACCTTGGCGACGCGTTTGCAATCGTCCGTCCAGTTGCGCTGATGGCCCGCTTTGTAGAAGCGCGACGGACCTGCGTCCTCACCCCACTCAGCGATGTCGCCTACGTTGAGATCCCAAAGATCCAGAACGCCTTTGCTGTCGACCAGCTCGATGAACTTCATGCCTTCATCGAGTGCTTCGACGCCATCGGCGCCATACAGCGTGTCGACCGCGAAACGCGTGGCAATGGCTGCTTCATGACCGACCGCCGCCTTCACCTTCTCAAGCGTCTCAATCCAGAAGCGCGCGCGGTTTTCAAATGAGCCGCCGTACCCGTCCGTGCGACGGTTGTAGTACTTGGAAAGGAACTGAAGCGGCAGATAGCTGTGTGCGCCATAGACGTAGACGATGTCGAAGCCCGCCTGCACAGAGCGCTTGGCAGCTTCCACATAAAGGTTCTGCAGATGCGCAATGTCGTCGAGATCGGCCTCGTGGCAGTACGTCAGATACTCGAATTCGGAAGCCTGCGAAGTGGGACCATAGGAAATGGCACGCGATTCCATGCAAGGCGCATGTGAGCCGCCGTACCACAACTCGACGCCGCCGAGAGCTCCGTGCTTATGAAGACTGTCGTTGAGGTGACGCAGATTGATGACGTCGCCTTCGTCCCAGATGCGCGCCGACACGCGGTGGCAGTCGTCCGACTCCGGCGAGATCGAGCAGTACTCAGTGCAGCAAGCGCCCCAACCACCCTCTGCCTTCATCCCGCGATGTCCGGCTTGCGTACCCGGCTTTTCCGACCCAGCGCCGATGCAATGGGGGACTTGATAGAATCTGTTCTTCATCGTCTTCGGGCCGATCTTGATCGGCTCAAACAAGATGTCGTGTTTCGGATTGCGCGCCATACCCACTCTCCTCCGGTTTCTTTTTAGCCCTTACGGAACCAAAATGATCCACTTTATACCATTTTTGGACCACTTTGGAGCTAAACTAGGACCAGAAAAAACCTCGTGCAACTAAATTTCGACGCTCGTCAGCAAATTTTTTTATCATAAAGAAACGTTGTGCGGCGCAAAATATAGGCAATCACACCTTGCGTGCGACATTCCGGCTTGAAAAATCGAACTTAATCAGTGTTTGACCAATGGTCTGAAATGGTCTAAAAATGACTCGATGTCGCAGAGAAGTTGCTGATTTCGACCAGATTCGACCGAGCTAAAATCCTTCAGAGGGTGGTTGAACGCCTCGGTTGGACCTATGTGTGAGCGCGAAAACCCGCCGACCCGGCGCGGCTCAAATTTTGGGCGGACGCTATTGCCGCAGTGAACAACCCTGCGCGGGGCAGGAAAACGAGGACCGAAATGAACGAAATCACGCATCCGGGCCAGCTAGACACGTCGTCCAACGGTGATAGTTCCTCCGCAGATGTCATCGCGCCGTGGGAAGCCAGCACGGCAAATCACCCTCTTATCAAGGAGCGCGTGAAGTCTGTCGCGGCAGCACTTTTTCGGCAGATCCACAAGGGCCGATACTCCTACGGAACTCGGCTTCCGTCCGAGCGCGATCTTGCTGAGGAGTTCCACCTGAGCCGCGCCGTCATCCGGCAAGCCATCGAGTTTCTTGAGACGTACGGAATCGTAACGCGCCGCGCCAACAGTGGTGCATTCGTCGCCTATAGTGCGAAGAAGGATGGCCAGATCGCAACGTCTGATCCGGCCGGTGCACAGATGCTCAATATCTCCGCCATTGCAGAGACCGCCTCACCCTTTGAAATGAATGTCCTGTGCTCGATTATCGAACCCGACATGGTTCGACTTGCAGCGCTCTACATGTCGGTGCGCGATCTGGCGAACCTCAAAAAAATTCTTGAAGAGATCGAGCGCATCATCACCAACGCGGAATTATTCGCGCATCTCGAAAAGAAGTTTTTGTTGGCTATTGCTGAAGGAACTCACAACCGGCTCTTGTTGACCATCTACACGATCATCCATGAAGTTCGCCGCCAGCCGCGCTGGTGTGCCACGCGCGTAAAGTCCCTGTCACCGGAGCGCATTGTCGAAAACCAGGCGCGGCTTCGCTCGCTCTACAATGCGCTTGAAAATCGTGACACTGAGAGTGCTGTTGAATTCATGAAGCTGCTCATCGCTGGGCATCAAGATGATCTGCTGAACTCACGCTGAACTCTTCGCGCTGGTCCCACATCAGGTTGAGTGCGCGCATGTGTTTGATCAAGTACTGACTGTTGGCGGCCCACCAAGCCCGCGTATCGACGAAATCAACAATACGTGCGCGGCCATTACGAATGGTGACGACTGGCCATTCGCCGACAAGCGCATTGTCAATGCCAAAAAGCTCGCGCCCCCACCACGTCGCCCATCCGAAGA
Organism: Hyphomicrobiaceae bacterium; assembly: GCA_041397645.1. Taxonomy (NCBI): domain Bacteria; kingdom Pseudomonadati; phylum Pseudomonadota; class Alphaproteobacteria; order Hyphomicrobiales; family Hyphomicrobiaceae; species Hyphomicrobiaceae bacterium. The sequence continues at coordinate 2,322,992 of JAWKWE010000004.1, forward strand.
CGTGATGTCCCCTACCGCCCATCTTCATCATCGCCAGGACCGACAGGGGCGCGACCGTGCGCGCGCTTTCAACGGCGGTCTTCCACATTTCGAGGGTCGCTGCATACTCCCACGAAACCGCGCTCCATTCGCCCGGATAACGCCTGCAGAACTCGTCATAGAACCGCTTTGGCTGGGCGAAGTTGATGCGCGGATCGTCGAGCTTTGGATCGTCAAAATCGGGGAACTGGAACACGAAGTTCTCCATGAACTTCGGGCTCGTTTTCTCGATCAATGCTTGATAGTTGTCGCAGGTGCACGACAATAGCCTACCCTTGAAGCCACGCTTGTAGGCCTCGACTGTCATCGCATGCACGAACGGTTCATAGGCCGTATCCCAACACAGAATATCGGGCTCTTTCTCCAGCAATCGCGCGATGATTTGCGTAAAATCCGTGGTCTCGATCGGAAACAAATGCTCGTCGACGAGCCTCAAGCCGGCGGCTTCGAAAGCTGCGCGGTATGTCGCGATCGAGGGAAGCCCATGCTCGTCGTTTTGCGTGCACATCGCCACTGTGCGCAGTCCGGGATCGTCGCGCACCAGCCAATCCACCCCAGTGACATTGTAGATTGGATGAACTTCGCTCGGCGCAATCAAGGTCCGTGCATCGGGCGTCAGATCGCTTGGCAGCAGGGTCGTGACGAGGGCCTTGCGCTGGTTGATAAAGTCGCGCAACGGGCGCGACATATCGTTACCACCCAGCATCAAGAGCATTTCGACGCCATCCTCAAGGAGGAGCTTGCGGGCGCCAATCAAAGCCTCCTCGCTCTGAAACCTCGTATCATGGGCGACGATTTCGATCTGGTAGAGACGGTTGCCAACCCGCACGCCACCCTTCTCGTTCACCCAATCCTTCCAGATAAGACAGCCGTGGTACCCGGGCTCTGCCCAGCTTTTCAACTTTCCTGACAACGGCCCCAAAAAGCCGACCTTAAGCGTCCGTCCGGTGTTGATGATGGACGGCGGAAGCGCCAGTGAAAGCGCGGAGGTCAATGACGGCTTGCTGGTCCGATTGATCATTTATCTTCAAATTCCCGAATGGACCTTCCGAAATGGCAACAGCGCCGCAGGATATCAAGAGCCTCAGGATGAGCCAACGCTAGGGATACGATCGGAAATCCTAATGACCAAGAAAAAGACCGGTCGCGAAAGGTTCCGCAACCGGCCTTAGATAGCAATGTGCTATTTCTGATCGGTCAGATTTCGCCCTTGAGACCTTTCTCAAAGTACTTGTGAATGATCTTGTCCTGGTTCTCCAGCAACCACTCAATCGAAGGCTCGTTGCGCATCGCCTTCTTGATGGCCTTGGCTGTTGCCTCGCGATGAATGTTGAAGAGAACCCTGTGATCGAGGTCCTTGACGGTCACGATTGAGGGATTGAGCCACACGGACACGATGATGCCGATGTCGTTGGCCTTGTCGATCGGAATGTCTCCGGCACGGACTGAATCTAGCACGCCCATAGACGTTGCGTACTGAACCGTGCCCATTAGGATGTTGGTGTACTTCTCGTCGGTGACTGTGACCTTGCTTACACAAATCGTGGCGGGACGTACCATCACGTCCGTGTTCATCAGCGCCAGAACCCGTGAGTGACCAACGACCTGATTGCCGAGCAGATTTGCGAAGGCGGTGCCGAAGGGGCCGTCCATCTCGCCGATTGCCACCTCGGGTTCGGCGGCTGTACCGGGCGGACCGCCCGCAACTAATGCCTCTCCGACGCGAATGCCGAATTTTCCGCTCATGGTTATCTGCTATCCTTTCGTGTGATCCGGCACCGCCGGAATGCTCATGTTGTTGAGGTCTAACCCGAGGACCGGCTGAGGTACCGCACCGGTCAACATCTTCGGGACACAAAGATCCCAGCGCCGATCTACCTAGATGCGTTGTCAATCTCCGTCAATCTTGAAGAATTATTTTTTCTTCACAGGAACTTATGTTCTTTGTGCTTAAGCCCCAAGCCGGAACGGCCCAGCGCTTTGCCGTTGCTGACAGCGAGCCGATAAATTTTGCAGCAGAAATTTTCGATTGCAATGCAGCGAAGCTTGCTTCCAGCGCCTGATCCATCCCGCAACTTATCGAGGATCGGAGCGACTGAATCCTCATTCCGCGGATGCGAAATGGGTCAATCAGGTAACTGTCTCCCTTCACTCTGAGACAGTCGATCTCTCTCGCTGAGGCATTCAACTTACAACCAAAAACTCTAGCGTCGGTCTTCCGCGTTCGCCGCAGTGAGCACTCTCGAAAGATGCGTAAAAAACGCAGCTCGGCTTTCCCGGTTCTGAAGCAACAAAGGTATCGTCTTATGAAGCACGTCCGGCCCGAATTGGGTTTCCTTGCCCTTTTTCTTTTCCTCAACCCATCTCAGACCACAATAAGCCGCGCCGCTGAAGAGCCTGCAACGCAAGCTGCTCCGCGGCCGTCCGATGATGATCTGCGCAGATCTGATTGGATCGCCGAGGGTCGAGCCAAGTTCGTTTCCGCCTGTGCCTATTGCCACGGCTCAAAAGGCAACGCGGGTAAGGTGAAGTCCTTCACCGAACGTTCAAACTGGGATCCCCAATTCATTCACGACACGATCGTCAACGGTAGAACGCGGGGCGCAAACGTCATGCCGCCATGGGGTGGCTCGATTCCCGATGATCTGATTTGGAAAATCGTGTCCTACATCAAATCGCTTTCGGTCGATTTTAAGGGACCAATCGATCCGAAGTAACGTCGCGTTTCGCAAACGCTATACGATATGTGGAGCGCGCTGAAGTGTTTTCGGGAAATGGCTTCTTTTTGTCCCGTCGGTCTTGCGCCCCGAGCCAGCCATTTCGAACCGCCCTCCGCCAATACTTCATGCTCATTCAGATCTCCCCCGTTTCGGATTAACTGGAGTTGGATGAACATTTCAACGTTAGCAACTGGATCAAAAAACAATGAGAACCGATATCGAGTTCAAGACAGAAGACGGCACGACCTTGAGGGGTTGGCATTACGTACCCGATACCGGCAAGGGTAAGTACCCGACCATCATGATGTGCCATGGCTTTTCTGCCGTGAAAGAATTCTATCTCGATCGCTTCGGCGAGCACTTCGCTGCCAACGGATTTGCAGCCGTCATTCACGACCATCGCAATTTTGGCGCCAGCGACGGCAAGCTCCGCCTGGAGATCGATCCATGGCAACAAGTTCGCGACTGGCGCGATGCCATTACGTTTGCCGAAACACTCCCGCAGACTGACACCGACCGTATCGGGCTATGGGGAACGAGCTATTCGGGCTCGCACGGCATTGTCGTCGGCGCAATAGACCGGCGCATCAAATGCGTATCGGTCCAGGTTCCGCTGATCTCCGGCTGGTCAAATGCCCGTCGGCTGATCCGCGCCGACTTCATCGGCGGTTTCCAGCAAGGGTTTGATGCCGACAGACGTGCGCGCCTCCGGGGAGAGGCACCGGCAATGGTACCGGTCGTTGCGGAAAATCCCCTCGATCCGGCGGCCCTGCCGACGCCCGATAGCTATGCCTTCTGCATGGACACATCCAAACGAGCCCCAGCATGGCGCAATGAGGTCACTCTGCGCTCGGTGGAGATGTTCATGGAGTACGAACCGGGCGCCTACCTGCCGCTTGTCGCTCCAACACCGATACAAATGATTGTTGCTACCGGCGACGTCTTAACAGTGGCTGACCAAGCCCTTGCCGGCTACGAGACGGCGCTGCATCCAAAGCGATTGATCTGCCTGAAGGGCGGACACTTCGATGCATACGTCAAGGACTTCGACAAAGCCGCTGGCGCGGCCACGGCGTGGTTCAAGGAGCACCTCTAAGCGGCCGCGTTCTTCGCCGCGCTGCGGCGCAACGAATATCGATGCTGACAACGACAGGGCTTGGCGAAGGAACGTTTCCCGCCGAGCCCTTTCTCGTTCGCGCACAAAGTTGCAGACCTCTATTGACTGAGCAAAGAGGTCTTCGAAAGGTCTCTTGAAACGCGAGCAAGCGGCCTCCAAAAGCCGATCATCACGCGAGAGCCGGTGCGGTCAGAAACCTTCCAATCGCGTTGGAGGGTGCAAGTCAACTTGCCGCAACTCTCGTTCTCTCACTCGCTCAATTTTCATCTAAAGCATTGAAAGCTCATACGAACGGCAGTCTGGCCCGGTTGTTGCTCTTGAACTTCCTTGCACGTCGTCCACGCGGCGGCACCGCAGGGGAGAAACGCCAACCATGACCGAAACATTTTACGACGTCTTACGACGCCAGGGCATATCGCGACGCAGCTTCTTGAAGTTCTGCAGCTTGACCGCCGCCTCACTGGGTCTTGCGCCTGAATTCGGACCACGAATGGCGCACGCGCTGGAAAATAAGCCACGCACTCCGGTGCTTTGGCTGCACGGCCTGGAGTGCACGTGCTGCTCGGAGGCTTTCATCCGTTCGGCGCATCCGCTCGCCTCGGACGTAATCTTGTCGATGATCTCACTGGACTACGACGACACCATCATGGCCGCGGCTGGTCACCAGGCGGAAGCCATCGTCGATGAGATCATCGAGAAATATAAAGGCAATTACATCCTCGCTTGCGAAGGCAATCCCCCGCTCAACGCCGATGGCATGTACTGCATTATCGGCGGAAAGCCTTATCTCGATCAGCTGAAGAAGGCCGCCGCCGACTGCAAGGCCATCATCTCGTGGGGATCGTGCGCATCGTGGGGCTGTGTCCAGGCAGCGCGCCCCAATCCCACCAAGGCCGTGCCGATCCACCACGTCATACATGACAAGCCGATCATCAAGGTCCCCGGTTGCCCGCCGATCCCGGAAGTCATGACTGCGGTAATCACCTACATCGCGACATTCGAGAAACTGCCCGAGCTTGACCGTCAGGGCCGTCCAAAAATGTTCTACTCCCAGCGCATTCACGACAAATGCTACCGCCGCCCACACTTCGATGCCGGCCAGTTCATCGAAGCCTGGGACGACGACAGTGCACGCAAGGGCTACTGCCTGTACAAGATGGGCTGCAAAGGCCCCACAACGTACAACGCCTGCTCCACCGTGCGCTGGAATGGCGGCGTCTCCTTCCCCATTCAGTCCGGCCATGGCTGCATCGGATGCTCGGAAGACGGTTTCTGGGACAACGGCTCCTTCTACAATCGCCTCACCGACATCAACCAATTCGGAATTGAAGCCAATGCCGACGACGTCGGCAAGACCGCGGCCGGCGTCGTAGGCGCGGCTGTCGCCGCCCACGCGGCCGTCAGCGCCATTAAGCGTGCGCGCAATAACGGAGGGAATGAGTAATGAACGCCCAGACACCCAACGGCTTTAGCCTCGACACCTCCGGCAAGCGCGTCGTCGTCGATCCCGTTACCCGCATCGAAGGCCACATGCGTTGCGAAGTGAATGTCGACAACGAGAACATCATCCGCAACGCGGTTTCAACCGGCACTATGTGGCGTGGTCTGGAAGTCATTCTCAAGGGTCGCGATCCGCGCGACGCCTGGGCGTTCACGCAGCGCATCTGCGGCGTATGCACAGGCACGCACGCCCTCACCTCGGTGCGCGCGGTCGAAGACGCCCTCGGCATCAAGATTCCCGAGAATGCCAACTCTATCCGCAACATCATGCAGCTTTGCCTGCAGGTGCACGACCACCTTGTGCACTTCTATCACCTGCACGCGCTCGACTGGGTCAACCCGGTCAATGCTCTGAAGGCGGACCCCAAAGCAACGTCCGAGTTACAGCAGAAGGTTTCACCCAACCACCCGAAGGCCTCGGCCGGCTACTTCCGCGACGTGCAGAACAAGCTGAAGCGGTTTGTTGAAAGCGGCCAGTTGGGCCCCTTCCGCAACGGATATTGGACAAACCCTGCCTATCTGCTCCCACCCGAAGCAGACCTTATGGCAACGACGCACTATCTGGAGGCACTCGACTTCCAGCCCACCATCATGCGCATTCGCACCATCTTCGGCGGCAAGGACCCGCATCCGAACTGGCTCGTGGGGGGTGTACCGTGCGCGATCAATGTCGACGGAGTGGGCTCTGTTGGCGCAGTCAACATGGAACGCCTCAATATGGTGCGCTCCATCATCGAGCAAACCATCCGCTTCGTCGACGACGTCTACATTCCAGATCTTCTGGCGGTCGGCCAGTTCTACAAGGGCTGGCTCTATGGCGGCGGCCTGTCCGGCAAGTGCGTCCTCGCTTACGGAGATATTCCCGAGAACGCCAACGACTATTCCCCGACAAACCTTTTGATGCCGTCAGGCGCAATCATCGACGGCAATCTGAAAGAGGTTCATCCGGTCGATCTACGCGACCCGACACAGATCCAGGAATTCGTACCTCACTCCTGGTACAAATATGCCGACGAGAAGAAAGGCTTACATCCCTGGGACGGCGTTACCGAGCCAAACTACCAGCTTGGCCCTAACGCCAAGGGAACCAAGACCAACATCGAGCAGATCGACGAAGACGCCAAATACTCGTGGATCAAGGCGCCGCGTTGGAATGGGCATGCAATGGAGGTCGGGCCGCTGGCTCGCTACGTCGTGGGCTATGCGCAGGGCAACAAGGACATCACCGAACAGATCAACCTGGTGCTGAAGACGCTCGATGTACCGGTGGATGCGCTGTTCTCGACTTTGGGCCGTACAGCCGCGAGAGCTTTGGAGTGCCAGTGGTCGGCATACAAGATGCGCTACTTCCTCGACAAGCTGGTCGCCAACATCAAGGCTGGCGACAGTTCGACGGCCAACGTCGAATATTGGGAACCTTCTACCTGGCCCAAGGAAGCCAAGGGAGTGGGCTTCACCGAAGCTCCGCGCGGGGCTCTGGCACACTGGATCCGCATCAAGGACACCAAGATCGATAACTACCAGTGCGTCGTGCCGACGACATGGAACGGCTCCCCACGCGACAACGAAGGCAACATCGGCGCCTTCGAAGCCTCCCTCATGAACACCAAGATGGAACGGCCCGAAGAGCCGGTCGAAATTCTGCGCACCTTGCACAGCTTCGATCCCTGCCTTGCCTGCTCTACGCACGTTATGAGCGAGGACGGGCAGGAACTCACGCAAATCAAAGTGCGCTGAGCACTGGGAGAAAACACATGAGACTACTTGCAAAAATAGCATATGCGGGCCTCGCCTTTGCGGCGCTCGGCACGGTCCCAGCGCTCGCGCACACCGGTGTCCCCGGGCATATTCACACAGGCTTGACGGCGGGCTTTCTGCATCCTCTGACTGGTATCGACCACATGCTCGCGATGCTGGCGGTTGGCTTCTGGTCGGCGCTTGCATTCAAAAAGTCGACACACGTGGCCGCCGCTCCGATTGCCTTCGTGCTTGCCATGCTGGCAGGTGCAGTCCTCAGTTTCTTCGGCTCGGGCTTCCCGTTCGCTGAAACAGGCATTGCCCTGTCCGTCGCCGCACTCGGCCTCCTCATCCTGGCGAAAGTCGAGCTGTCCGTCGCAACGGGCTGCTGTCTGATCGGCTTGTTCGCGCTGTGCCACGGCTACGCGCACGGGGCCGAAGCATCTGGAGCGGTCGGGGCTTACATGGCCGGGTTTGCGATCACGACGGCGATGCTTCATGTAGCCGGCATCGGCATAGGCCGTGCATTGATGCAGGTGCGTTTGGCCGCTCCTGCAATCGGCGCCGGACTTACAGTTGCCGGCGCCTATCTGCTCGCCTCGTGAGGAGGGTCCCATGTCGAAAGCAGCGAAGTCTTCCGGACAAATCGAGGAAGCCGTTTATGTCTACGAAGGGCCTCTACGGCTCTGGCATTGGATCAATGCACTGGCCATTCTAACACTTGCACTGACCGGATATTTCATCGGCTCGCCATTGCCGACCATGCCGGGCGAAGCAAGCGCGCATTTCCTTATGGGCTACATACGCTTTGCCCATTTCGCAGCCGGGTACATACTCATTGTGGGTTTCTTGCTGCGGATTTACTGGTCGTTCGCTGGAAACGAACATGCCAGGCAAATCTTTACCCCGCCAATCTTCAATAAGGAATGGTGGGGCGAGGTCTGGCATGAGATCAAGTGGTACCTGTTCGCGACCTCGGAGCCGAAGAAGTACATCGGTCATAATCCGCTTGCGACCCTCGCCATGCACGTCCTGTTCGTGTGGGGCGTCATATTCATGATGATCACGGGCCTTGCTCTCTACGGAGAAGGAGCGGGCATGGATTCCTGGCAGTATACGATGTTCACCAGTTGGGTGATGCCGTTGTTCGGCAACAGCCAGTGGGTGCACACCTACCATCACTTAGGGATGTGGGTGATCCTGATCTTCGTAATGGTCCATGTCTATGCGGCCGTGCGCGAAGACATCATGTCCCGACAAAGCATCCTCTCGACCATGATTTCCGGATGGCGCACCTTCAAGGACAAGCGTCCGGCCGACGACGACCACTAAAGCCGATCAGCACTGCTCCACTGCGATCCCAAGACTGAGAACCTATCTCCGTCCTCCACCGAGGGCGGAGTTTTTGCATGTGCGAAGGAGACTAACCATCGCTGGCCGCCACTATTCCAGCTTCCGACATCGGCCCGATGCATATGGCAAGTTAGTTTCCAATAATGCCGCGTAGGTGGTAACTTTCCTTTCAATCCGATACGACAAGCCGTCCCACATGCGACATAACCCACTGAAAACAATGATAGGCGACAAGTTGGCCTGCTAGTTGCTTAGCACTGGTTAACGCAACACTCCATCCAGAAGGGTGTGCAATGGAGCAAGAACGCAACGTCTTGATCCTGGGGATCGGGAACCTGCTGTGGGCCGATGAAGGGTTTGGCGTGCGCGCGGCTGAAGCGCTCAATCGCACTCATACCTTTGCATCCAACGTGACCGTGATGGATGGGGGTACGCAGGGCCTCTATCTGATTGAGCACGTGCGCAAGGCTGACATCCTGGTGGTGTTCGACGCCGTCGACTATGGGCTTGCACCCGGCACTCTGAAGCTCGTTGAGGATGGCGAGGTTCCCAAGTTCCTGGGCGCCAAGAAGATGAGTCTGCATCAGACCGGCTTCCAGGATGTCCTCGCATCTGCCGATATGTTTGGGGATCTGCCGGAGCATCTGTTTCTTATCGGAGTACAGCCCGAGGAACTCGAAGATTACGGCGGCTCGCTACGCGCATCAGTCAAGGCGCAGATTGCACCCGCGATCTCTCACGCGATCGATTATCTCGCCCGCTTTGGCATCAACGCGCAGGAGCGTTCCGAACCGCTTTCGGAAAGCGTGACTCTCTCATCGCCAGAAGTTGCCCTCGACGCCTATGAACGCGACCGACCTGCCGAACACGAAGCCTACCGACACGGAGACGCTCGTGTCGTCTTCTCCCCATCAGCAGACCCGGACCGGGAGAGAAGCTGAATGTGCATCGGTCTTCCCATGCAGGTTATCGAAGCTAGAGAAGGCTTCGCTGTCTGTCGCGGACAGGGCGAGACCCGCCACATCGATATGAAGCTTGTTGGAGATCAACCGGAGGGCACCTGGGTGCTGGTCTTTATCGATGCCGCCCGCGAGGTCGTCACAGCCGACCACGCCTCAGCTGTGAGTAAGGCCTTAAGAGCACTCGATCTTGCCATGTCGGGACTTCCTTCGAGCCAGGATATTGACGCGCTGTTCCCCGATCTTGCCGACCGCGAACCGCAACTGCCAGAACACCTGAAACCCACAACAATTCGATGACGCGAAAGGGATAAGACCATGACCACTCCGCTGATCGAGGCCCTCATCACACGTCACGGCTTCGCATGTGTGGATGAAACGACGGTCGATACCTTCCTTGCCGCACACGAGACCGCGCTTCTCTTCTTTCCCGGCGATGCGGAGCGCCTCGTCGAGAGCAACGACGTTGCTGTTATTCTGCCGGAGATCATGAAGGCTTACGGCACGCGCATCGCACCGGCTCTCGTTGCTAGTGCGTCGGAACGAACTTTGCAGAAGCGGTATCTGTTCAATGCCTTCCCGACGATCGTCTTTCTGCGCCAAGGCGGCTATCTCGGCCATCTGTCCCGCGTCCTCGATTGGCAGGACTACCTGTCGGAGATTCCCGCCATCCTGGCGCGCGATGTCACCATCCCAAAATTTGAACTTCCCGAAGGCTGCTACAGCAACGGCCTAAAACGGGACGCTGATAACGCGCAACAAGGAGACTTCCAATGACCGGCATGTCACCTCTAGTTGGCCCCGGATCCCAGCCGTCGGAAGACGATGGCACCGAACTGCAATACATGGAAATGCCCAAGGCGATGCGCACCTATTCGGCGCCGTCATTGCCTGAACCCGAAGAGATAGAAGATATCTCGAAAGCGCTCGCGCTGCTGCAATCGGTTGCGGATGCCGCGCAGTCGGCGAGTACCGATCCCAGCAAGACCCAGCATATCGACATTACTGATCTAGATGCACAGAACCGTGCCTTCATCGATCAAGCGCTTGGGGAAGGCGAAGTTTCTGTTGTCGCCGGTACAGCCCTGCAAGTTCAGGAATCGGTGTTGGCCGGTATTTGGCGCATTCAAGAGACCGATTCGGAAGGCCATCAGGTGCGCGATGTCATCGAGGTCGGCGCGTTTCCGTCCACCGTGCTCGATACGGCCCGCAGCTCAACACTTGGCAGCCTGCGAAGTCACCACGGACCACTGCGCCAGGGCGTCCTCAACGCTCCCGCGCTCGTCACCGAGCTTGACGACAAGATCGCGAATTTCGTGCCCGGCGCCCCAGCTCACGTCATCAATCTGACGCTGTTGCCTCAGACGGATGAAGATCTGAGCTTTCTCGAAGAGCGCCTGGGTCCGGGTTTGGTGACGATCCTGTCTCGCGGCTACGGCAATTGCCGCATCACATCCACCTCTACAGCCAACGTCTGGTGGGTGCGCTACTTCAACTCCCGCGACGCGATCGTCTTGAATACTATCGAGGTCGTCGCGGTTCCCGATGTTGCATGCGCCGCCCCTGAAGATCTCAAAGACAGCGCGGATCGACTGCGGACAATTCTGGAGATCTACCAGTGAACAACAGCTTCTTCGCAGGCTCTTACGGTGGCGACGATAGCCGGCTTTCTGACCGCACCAAACTTGAGTGCAAGATTTGCTGGCACGTCTACGATCCTGCTGAAGGCGACGACTACTGGCAGATACCAAAAGGCACGCCGTTCTCCCAGCTTCCCGAACATTGGACGTGTCCAAACTGCGATGGCGACAAAGCCGGATTCATGGTGCTGGAAGATGACGCACAATCGTAATCTCGAAGACATCGCCGCTAGGCTCGAAGCCGCGTTTACAAAGGTCTGGCGCGAGCGGATGGACGGCGTGCCCATCCTCAATCCAAGGCTTACCGTAGAAGCTGTCGGGTTGCGCGAATGGAACGGTCACTGGCTATGTGCGCTAATCACGCCTTGGTTCATAAACCTAATCCTGTTGCCGCAGCGCAATCCGCCGAATTGGGCGGCCCTCCCGATCGGTGAGAAGATGCTACATCGGTTCCCGGCGGGACGTTTCGAGTTCATTGCAGGCGAAGAGGGCGACGTCGGCCGCTATCTCATGTGCTCTCTGTTTTCGCCGGTTCTTGAATTTGAAAATCACGAAGCGGCCCGCATCGCAGCATCGGCTTCGCTCGACGCCTTGTTCGACGCAGCGCTCGATCCAGATCATGACGACAAGCAGAAAGTTGATAGCGGTACTCAGGAAGGAGCCACGCCTGTTCCTCCAGCCGATAGTGCTGAAGCCAAGCCAACCCAGTTGTCACGACGCGGCTTCCTTTCCGGCCGGGCTAACCCTCCGGAAGGAAACGCGACATGAGAACGGAGGGTCGGCTCGACATAACGATTGTTCGCGCGGGCCAAACTCCGCGGGTGACGATCTCGTCGAGCCGTCCGCACGGGTTGGCCCGCACGCTGATCGGCATGAAATCCGAACACGTCGTCGCGACCATTCCCCTGCTCTATTCGGTTTGCGGTATGGCGCAGGGCGCAGCAGCAGCCCAAGCCGTTTCAGCTGCCTCCGGCGTATGTGTCCCGCATTCCTTGCGAACCGCCCGACGACTTCTTATCCTGGCAGAAGCGTCGCGTGAACATCTCATCGCGTGCGCACGAGACTGGGCCCAACTTGCCCGAGATAACGGCTCGGAAGGCGATTCATTTCCAATCCTACGCACATATCAAAAACTGCAACGCGCGATTGACCGTGGCAACAATACGCTAACGATTGGCGCCGACGTTGTCCTGAACGAAGCCGATGTCTCTGCAGCCATCAGCGAGCTTGATGGACTCATTCATACCTCCGTGTTGGGCGAGCCGTGCGCGCAGTTTCTTGATCGAACAACCGCTTCCGCATTCGACGACTGGGCCGCCGACGACAAAACGCCCGCGCAAAAACTTGCAACAGGCGTCTTACGCGCGCACTGGGCTCACACCGGATCGACAACCACGCGTTCGCTCCCTCGCGGGTGCGCCAGCCCGCTAGCCTCAGATTTACTCTCTCAACGCAAACAGACGTTCACCGCCATGCCCGAGTGGGAGGGTGGATGCTGCGAGACAACGGCTTTGAGCCGCCAATCCGACCAGGCTCTCATCAAAGAATTATACCGGGCCTACGGAAGCGGACTTCTTACCCGCATCGCCGCCCGCTTGATTGATCTTGCCCTGCTGCCGCAGATCATGAAGAGGACCCTGGCTAACGAGAATTTCCAGGACGTTCCGTGGCACTTTGAATCTAACCATTTCGCCACAGAATGCGGTGTCAGCGAAGTAGAGACCGTGCGCGGCCGCCTTATCCACGCTGTGCGAATTCAGCAGGATATCGTTCGCAATTATGCGATCCTGGCGCCGACTGAGTGGAACTTCCATCCCGCGGGCATAGCAGCGGACGCTTTGATGGCAATGGCATCCGGGGAAAACATCGCAGAACGGGCGAAGCTGTTCTTAGCCGTTCTCGATCCGTGCGTCGCGTTTGACGTGAGGGTTGCCTGATGCATGAAATGGCGATCTCAGAGAGCATTCTGAACATTCTTGAATCGGAAGCCACCCGCCAGAAATTCGCGCGCGTAAAAAAGGTGTTCCTGGAGATCGGGCCATTCTCGACCATCGAGCCTGAAGCCCTGCGATTCACGTTTGATGTCGTGACCAAGGGAACGCTCGCCGAGAATGCAGGACTTGAAATCTGTACGCCACAGGCTGTCGCCTGGTGCCTGAATTGCGAAGCGAGTTTTCCGGTGAACCATCGCTACGATCCCTGCCCAAGTTGCGGTGGACACCAAATGCAGATGTCGTCAGGCGATGAAATGCGTATCAAAGAGCTGGAGGTGGAGTGATGTGCACCGTATGTGGATGTAGCGCCGGTGAAACGCGCATCGAAGGCAATCAGACCCCAAAAGCGGCCAATCCAGCTCATACGCACGCCGATGGCCAAAGCAGCCACCGGCACGAGCACAGCCATCACGATCATTCCCACCATCAAGATCATTCCCACGGCCACGGCCACGATCACGGCCATCACCATCATCTCGATGCCGGCGTGATCGACTATGGGCATGGCCCTGCCCGCGCACATGCACCGGGCCTTAGCCAAACCCGTATGGTGGAAATCGAGCAGAACATCCTCGCCAAGAATGACGCCTATGCTGCGGACAATCGAGCTGCGTTTGAAAAGCATGGCATTCTCGCGCTCAACCTAGTCTCGAGCCCTGGGTCAGGTAAGACAACTCTCTTATGTAAACTAATAGAATTACTCCTGCCGCAGATGCCCGTTGCTGTGATCGAAGGAGACCAGCAGACCTCCAACGACGCCGATCGCATCCGACGCACCGGTGCGCCTGCCATTCAGATCAACACCGGCAAGGGCTGTCACCTCGATGCGCACATGACTGGGCATGCTTTTGAACATCTGGCGCCTTGCGATGGCTCAGTTCTCTTCATCGAAAACGTCGGCAACCTGGTCTGTCCGGCCGCATTCGATCTTGGCGAAGCCCACAAGGTCGTCATTCTTTCCGTGACGGAGGGCGAGGACAAGCCACTCAAATATCCAGACATGTTTCATGCCGCAGATCTTATGATCCTGTCCAAGGCGGACCTTCTTCCGCACGTCGACTTTGATGTGGCGGCAACAATCGCCAACGCACGAAAGGTCAATCCCGCAATCAAAATCGTGCAGCTATCCGCCAAGACTGGCGAAGGCCTCGATACATTCGTTCAATGGATCAGAGCGGCGCGTGTGATGGCAATGACCGGCCACCCAGCGCTCGCCATGGCCGTTTCAGCACAAGGAGCTTGAGCTATGTGTCTCGCGCTGCCTGCTGAAGTGGTGTCGATCAACGACGAACAATCCACCGCGATTGTAGCTCTTGGCCCCGTAAAAAAGGAAATATCGATCGCGCTTCTTGAAGACGTGGCGCCAGGCGATTTCGTCCTCGTGCACGTCGGCTTTGCTCTCCACAAGGTATCGCCCGACGAAGCTGCACGCACGCTCGCATTGATCAAACAAGCAGGCGAGGACCCGATAGAGGAGTTCGCCCCATGAAATACGTGGACGAATATCGCGATGCAGATCTCGCCCGCAAGCTCGCTGCTACAATCGCGCGAGAGGCTGATACCTCGCGCACTTACAACATCATGGAATTCTGCGGCGGGCATACGCACGCAATTTTCCGCTATGGCGTGCAGGACTTGATGCCACCCAACGTCAAGTTCGTGCATGGCCCGGGTTGTCCAGTCTGTGTACTTCCAATTGGGCGCATCGATAGCGCGATAGAACTGGCCGAAAGACATGGTGCCATTGTCTGCTCCTATGGCGACGTGATGCGCGTTCCGGCCTCTGGACGGCGCAGCCTCATCAAGGCAAAGGCCGATGGCGCCGACATTCGCATGGTCTATTCCATTCGCGATGCATTGCGCATCGCTCGCGAGACGCCAGGCCGCCAAGTAGTTTTCTTTGCGATTGGCTTCGAAACAACCACTCCTCCCACGGCAGTTGCAATCAAGGAGGCGCAGGCCCAGGGCATCACGAACTTCTCGGTTTTTTCCAACCACGTTCTAACTCCGGCTGCCGTCGCACACATCCTTTCAAGCCCCGAAGTCGCTGACCATCGAACCGTTGCGATTGACGGCTTCCTTGGACCATCGCATGTGTCCTCTATTATCGGAAGCAAACCCTACGAAGCCGCAGCCGAACACTTCAAGCGGCCGGTTGTCATCGCCGGCTTTGAGCCCCTCGACGTCATGCAGGCGACTCTAATGGCTATCCGCCAACTGAACGAAGGGCGGCACGAGGTCGAAAACGAATATGTCCGCGTCGTGACTCGCGAAGGAAATGCCAAGGCGCAGGCCATCGTTGCCGAGGTCTTGGAACTTCGCGATACGTTCGAGTGGCGCGGCCTCGGCGAAGTGCCGCGGAGCGCACTTCGCATCCGCGATGAATTCTCCGACTTCGACGCCGAGGCTCGCTTCGACATCACCGCGCGCAAAGTCAAGGATGCAAAGAGTTGCGAATGTCCGGCGATTCTTCGAGGTGCCAAGAGGCCGACCGACTGCAAACTGTTTGGCACCGCATGTACGCCTGAGAATCCGATCGGATCATGCATGGTGTCTTCCGAAGGGGCCTGTGCAGCCTACTACACCTATGGACGCTTCCGGACTTCCGGTGGGAAACCCGGACCTGAGCAGGAGGCGGCCGAATGACAATGCTTGGTCGATTTACAGGCCGCCTCGACATTGCCGGAGGCAGCATTGATATGACGCACGGCAGTGGCGGCCGGGCGACAGCACAGCTGGTCGGCGAACTCTTCGCGCGTCACTTCTCCAACGAACTGCTGGCACAGGGTAATGACGGTGCCGCTTTCGATGTTGCGGCGGGGCGAATGGTTATGAGCACCGACGGACATGTGGTGTCACCACTCTTCTTTCCCGGAGGCGATATCGGTTCCCTTGCAGTTCACGGCACAATCAACGATGTGGCCGTGATGGGGGCCCGCCCGTTGTATCTCTCGGCCGCCTTCATCATCGAAGAAGGCTATCCGTTGCGCGACCTCGAACGCATCGTCGAAAGCATGGCCGAAGCCTCTCGCGCCGCTCGCGTTCCGATCGTGACGGGCGACACCAAAGTCGTGGAGAAGGGAAAAGCCGACGGCGTGTTCATAACCACCACCGGAATAGGCCTTGTGCCTAGCGGCATCGAGGTGTCAGGCGACAAAGCGAAGCCCGGCGACAAGATTATCCTGTCGGGATCGATCGGAGATCACGGCATCGCTATTCTTTCCAAACGCGCCAATCTCGAATTCGAAACGGAGATCGCATCCGACACGGCAGCTCTTCACGAGCTCGTTTCGGATATGCTCGCCGCCGTTCCATCTCTACGCTGCTTGCGAGATCCAACACGCGGCGGCCTCGGCACAACACTCAACGAGATTGCGCACCAATCACGGGTCGGAATGCGGCTTATCGAGCGCGCCATTCCGATCAAGCCCGAGGTTCGCGCCGCATGTGAGCTTCTTGGACTTGATCCCCTTTACATCGCAAATGAAGGAAAGCTCGTATCCGTGTGCCCCGCCGACTGCGCGGAAGCCTTGCTGGCGGCCATGAAGCAGAACCTGCTTGGCCGCGACGCCGCCATCATCGGAGAGGTGGTCAGCGACAGCAACGGCTTTGTCCAAATGGAGACCGAGTTTGGCGGCAACCGAATTGTGGATTGGCTGGTCGGTGAACAACTGCCGCGAATCTGCTGACTGAAGAAGATCCGGTAAAGTGCATCTGGCAACAAAGATGATTTGCGGAGATCGCCTATGACAGGATTGCCCACAGTCCTGATCGTCGATGACGAGCAGCGGAGCCTGGAGGCCCTGGAGCGCATCCTTGAAGATTGCTTCGACGTCAAGACGGCAACAAACGCCGAGGAAGCCGAGACAATACTCGAGAACGAGTGGGTTCAGGTCATCCTTTGCGACCAGAGAATGCCGCACGTCTCGGGTGTCGAGTTCCTCAAGATCGTGCGCGACCGCTGGCCCGACATCGTTCGAATGATCATTTCTGGGTACACCGACTCGGAAGACATCATCCGTTCCATCAACGAAGCCGGGATCTACCAATACGTCACAAAACCTTGGCAGCCCGAAAACCTTATTCTGACTCTCAAAAACGCTACAAAATTGTTTGAGTTGCAACGACAGAACGAACTACTTGCTGTCGAACTCAAGATGTCGACGGAACGAGCGGAAAGCGTTTTGGATGAGCGCCGTCACGGCCTCAAGTCTCGCTTCCAACGCGACGACGGCATCGTGCGCTGTCCCGATAGTCCGATGAACGAGGTCTGCGACCGCGTCAGCCGTATCGCACCCTATGATATTTCAGTGCTTGTCACCGGCGAGTCCGGAACGGGTAAGGAACTGATCGCGCGGTCCCTGCATTACAACAGCCTGCGTTGGAATAAGCCGTTTGTTGTCGAAAACTGTGCTGCCATGCCGAGCGAGCTCTTAGAAAGCGAATTGTTCGGCCACAAGCGCGGCGCCTTTACCGGAGCCGTCGGCGATCATATCGGCTTATTTCAGAGAGCCGATGGCGGGACCGTATTCCTTGACGAAATCGGCGAGGTATCCCCGGCATTCCAGGTGAAACTTCTGCGCGTCCTTCAGGAGGGCGAAATGCGCCCCGTCGGCAGCCGTCAAACCCACAAAGTAGATATTCGTGTTATTGCGGCAACCAACAAAGATCTCGAAGCGGAGGTTCGCTCCGGACGTTTTCGCGAAGATCTCTACTATCGCTTGTCGGCCGTTACCGTGCACGTCCCTGCGCTGCGAGACAGACGCCGCGACATTCCCATTCTTGCCCGCGTCCTTCTCGAACGAGCGCAAAAGCAGCTCGGCAAAATGGTGCATGGTCTTTCGAATGAAGCTATTTCCTGCATGATGGCCTACCATTGGCCGGGAAACGTCCGCGAATTGCAAAACGAGATCCAGCAACTTCTTGTCATGGCGCCGGACAAGGTAGAAATAGGCGCTGATTTACTATCCTCACGCATTCTGCGCGCGGCCCCTCAGGATGAAGACGATGATGATGATGTCGATCTCTTTGGGTCGCTGGATGGCACTTTGCGCGAGCGCGTCGAAAACGTCGAAGCGCGCCTGATCCGCGAGACACTTATCCGCCATCGTTGGAACAAGAGCCGGGCGGCTAAGGAACTGGGCTTGTCGCGGGTCGGACTTAGGAGCAAACTCGAACGCTACGGGCTTGAGAAGGTGGAAGGTTTGGATGCCGAAGGGCGCAGAAGGCCGGCTGGCTGAGGCGGCCTTGACAGTGCTGAAAGCGGCCAGCAATCAGGGCAACACACATCCGTTGCTTGCGGATGCTGGCGTGGCGGCCGCGCTCGAATTTTCACCGCAAGGTGAGGAGGCGTGGATCGAGGTCATCCAGAAGATGGATGCTGTTTACGCCGATCTCGTCGATCATCAAGTCGAACTGGAACATAAGAACGTCGCACTCGAGGAAGCGCAGCAATTCATCGATGGCGTCCTTTCCGCCATGACCGACGTTCTTATCGTCTGTGATCGTAACGGCGATATTGAACGTGGCAATGCGGCGTTGGAGCGGCTGACGGGACGCTTAGGAGGAGACATCGTTGGCGCTCCGTTGATGAGCCTGTTTGCGCACGCACCACCCTCCGCCGAAGATTTCCTAGACAAACTTCTGCGCGGAGACAGCGTTGCCGATCACGAAGTGGCGTTGCGGGGGCCCGAAGGCCGCCCGGTTCCGCTTTCCGTCAATTGCTCGGAACGGCTGGACCATAAGGGCATACCGGTTGGATTTGTGCTCATCGGAAGGCCTGTAGGCGAATTGCGCCGCGCCTATGAGAGCCTGAACATCGCACATCGCGAACTTCGCCAGGCTCAGCAACAGCTCGTCGTGTCGGAGAAGATGGCGGCGCTTGGTCGCCTTGTTGCTGGCGTAGCGCACGAGCTTAACAACCCGATCAGTTTCGTGTTTGGCAACATGCACGCGCTCAAGCGCTATGGAGAACGTCTGACAACCTACCTTCAGGCGATCGATAGGGGCGACCGACCCGAAGCGTTGCAGGAGCTGCGCAAGCGCCTGAAGATTGATCGCGTTCTGGCCGATATTGAGCCGCTCGTCGAAGGCACATTGGAGGGCGCTGAACGCGTTAGCGATATTGTGCAGGATCTGCGCCGCTTTTCGAGCACGCAATCGGAACCAGCCGAAAACTTCGACATCACAAAGATTGTTCGCACGGCTGTCAGCTGGGTGATGAAGGCGGCCCGCAACAAACCTGACGTCGTGTTCGATATGCCTGAGGTCTTTGAGCTGTCGGGCCGCAAGGGTCCCGTACATCAGATCATCGTCAACCTCGTGCAGAACGCCGCTGATGTAACAGCCAGTATAGCCGACCCACGTCTCGACATTTCGCTGACCACCTCACCGACAGGCGTCACCATTCAGGTGCACGACAACGGCCCCGGTATCCCCGCGGACGCAATGCCGCGCATTTTCGATCCCTTCTTCACTACCAAGCCTATCGGAGAGGGTACAGGCCTTGGACTCTACGTTAGCTATGGTCTCGCGGAAGAATTGGGAGGAAAGCTGGAGGCGCGCAATCACCCGGCGGGCGGCGCGCTGTTCAGCTTGAAGCTTCCGCGTGTTCTGAAGGAAAAATCCGATGGCGGCTAATGGAGAACGCGGCGCGCGCAAAGCCTTGCTCTGGCTGCAGTCGGGTGGCTGCGGCGGCTGTACGCTATCTCTGATCTGCGCTGAAAATCCCGACTTTTTGACCGCGCTCGACATCGCCGGAATCCAGATCCTCTGGCATCCATCCTTGAGCGAGCCGACGGGCGCGGAATTGGACGACATCCTTTCTTCAATCCTCGCTGGAACGACGCCTCTCGACCTCCTTTGTCTTGAGGGCTCCGTCATCCAAGGCCCCAACGGCACCGGACGTTTCCATATGCGTGCAGGCGGCGCGGGCCCGATGAAAGATTTGATCGCAGAGCTTGCCAGCCTTGCCGACACTGTCCTCGCGATAGGATCGTGCGCTGCCTTTGGCGGCATTACAGCGACCGGGAAAAACGAAGTCGAAGCCACCGGCCTAAGCTGGGATGGTGCGGAGTTCGGTGGTCTTCTTGGCGGTGATTTCCGCACCAAATCAGGACTTCCGGTGATCAATATCTCCGGCTGCCCGGTTCATCCAGACTGGGTCGTAGAGACGCTTCTGCAATTGGGGAGGGGAACCTTCTCAGCAGCCGACCTTGATCCGTTCAACAGACCGCGCTTCTACACGAACCATCTCGTCCATCACGGATGCCCGCGCAATGAGTACTACGAGTACAAGGCTAGTGCTGAGCAGCTTTCCAACCTTGGGTGCCTTATGGAGCATCTCGGATGCATGGCCACGCAAGTCCACGCGGACTGCAACATTAGGCTTTGGAACGGCCAAGGGTCGTGCACGCGCGGTGGCTACCCTTGCATCTCATGCACGGAGCCGGAGTTCGAACGCCCATCGCACCCTTTCCTGGAAACACCGAAACTTGCTGGCATTCCGACAGGCCTGCCGACCGATATGCCGAAGGCTTGGTTCGTGGCGCTTGCCGCCCTCTCTAAAGCCGCCACTCCTCATCGCGTAAAGAGCAACGCCGTTGCCGACACCATCGTGACGCCACCGGCTGGTGGCAAAGGGAAGAAGGTCAAATGACCCGCCGCGTCGTCGGACCCTTCAATCGTGTCGAGGGCGATCTCGAAATCTCACTTGAGATCGAGGACAACCGCGTCAAGGCAGCATGGATCAACTCTCCGCTCTATCGAGGCTTTGAGCGGATGCTCGTTGGTCGCGATCCACGCGATGCGCTCGTCATTACGCCACGCATCTGCGGTATTTGCTCTGTCGCCCAATCGCTCGCATGTGCCGAAGCCCTTGCGGACGCACAGGGCATCACACCACCGCTCAACGGCGCGCTGACGCGCAACATCATCCTTGCCACTGAGAACATCGCTGACCACCTCACCCATTTCTACCTGTTCTTCATGCCGGACTTTGCCCGACCAATATATGCCGGTGAGCCATGGCATGATCGCGTGGCGGAGCGCTTCAAAGCCGTGGAAGGCAGCGCACCGCGCGACATGCTCCCAGCGCGCGCGGCCTTCATGCACATCATGGGACAGCTCGCTGGCCATTGGCCGCACACACTGGGATTGCAACCGGGCGGCACCACGCACGCCATCGATGCTGCCGGTCAGGCACGGGTCTTGGCGACGCTTGCAACCTTCCGCCGATTTCTCGAAACGCACCTGTTTGGCGACAAACTCGAAATCGTTGCATCACTGGGATCCGCCCGCGAACTCGATGCGTGGTGTGATCGAGTTCGACCTTCACACGGCGATTTCGCCGCGTTTCTGCGACTGTCCCGCAGCCTCGGACTTGATCGGCTCGGGCGTGGAACTGATAGCTTTTTGAGTTTCGGCGCTTACGCAGTTGGGGGAGAACACCACTTCCAGCGCGGGGTCCACGAGAGCGGCCGCGATGCAAAACTCGACGCCCGAGAGATCCGTGAGGACTGCGCAAACACCTGGATGATACATCGCGATCAACCGCGCCATCCATCGCAAGGGATAACCGCTCCCAATGCCGAAGCCGCAGGCGCGTACACTTGGTGCAAGGCTCCGCGTCTGTCCGGAAAGGTGATGGAGGTCGGCGCTCTCGCTCGACAGGTCATCGATGGCCACCCACTTGCGCGCGATCTCGTTTCACAAACAGGCGGAAGCGTCATGGCTCGCGTTGTAGCGCGGCTCTTGGAGATCGCACGCCTGATACCAGCCATCGAAGAATGGACTCAGAGGATAAGACCGGGAGAGCCATTTTTCACGCAATCAGCAATGCCGGACGAAGCATCTGGCAGCGGTCTCATTGAAGCGGCACGTGGTGCGCTTGGACATTGGTTAACAATCCGGAACGGCCATATCGCGAACTATCAGATCGTCGCTCCGACGACTTGGAATTTCTCTCCGCGCGATGGAAGCGGCAAGCCGGGCGTATGCGAACAGGCACTCGCGAATGCTCCGGTTCAACAAGGCGAGCGTGAGCCTGTTGCTGTCCAACACATCGTGCGCTCGTTCGATCCGTGCATGGTCTGCACAGTACACTAGGAGCCCTGCGGATGATAATCGAGGGTGCTGAGTTCCGGGTTCGTGGCCTCGTACAAGGTGTCGGTTTCAGGCCCACGGTCTGGCGACTCGCGACCGCGCACCAACTTTCGGGAGAAGTGCTCAACGACGGAGACGGCGTACTGATCCGGGCCTGGGGTGACGCGGGCGCGCTCTACGATTTTGAGACTGCACTAAAGACACAAGCGCCGCCACTTGCCCGCGTCGCGTCCGTCGAGCGCCGCCCTCTTCCCGCCCGCGAACACACGCACGGCTTCAAAATCTCTGAAAGCATATGTGGGCGGATTACGACCGGCGTGGTAGCGGACGCCGCGACCTGCCCGGAATGCTTGAAGGAAATTCTTGATCCATCGAACCGCCGTTATCGCTACGCCTTCACCAATTGCACTCATTGCGGTCCTCGCCTGTCGATCGTCAAAAGCGTACCCTATGACCGGCAAGCGACTTCCATGTCTTACTTCGCCATGTGCGCCGACTGTCGGCGCGAGTACACCGACCCCGCAGATAGGCGGTTTCATGCTGAACCCAACGCTTGTCCCGTTTGCGGCCCAAAAGTCTGGTTGGAGACCAACGGAGGGGGCAGGCTCGACCCTCCATCAGGCCGTGATCCAATTGCCCATGCCGCCGCACTGATAGATCAGGGCGCCATAGTCGCCATCAAAGGGATCGGCGGATTTCATCTAGCTTGCGACGCGCGCGATGCGAATGCCGTCGCAACCTTGCGCCAACGCAAGCATCGCTACGATAAGCCATTCGCTCTTATGGCCCCCGATGCGCGGGACATTCGCTGTTATGTGGAGATGAGCACCGAGGAAGAGAGGATTTTGCGCTCACAGAGCGCACCAATCGTACTACTGCGCAGAAAACAAGGAGCGCGGAAACTCGCTGCTCAAATAGCTCCAACCCAGCCCGCACTCGGCTTCATGCTACCCTATACGCCGCTGCATCATTTGCTGATGCGAGAACTCGATCACCCAATCGTTCTCACGTCTGGAAATACAAGCGACGTGCCGCAATACATTTCAAATGACGAAGCACGACTGGGACTTGCCGCAATCGCCGATGCGTTCCTGATGCACGACCGCGAGATCGTCAATCGCCTGGACGACAGCGTGATGATGGTAGCCAATAGCGCGCCGATGATCATTCGCCGGGCCCGAGGCTACGCGCCAGAGCCGCTGGCTTTGCAACGTACCCTAAAAGACGCACCACCAATCTTAGCCATGGGCGCTGAGCTCAAATCAACATTCTGCCTCGCAGGCGACGGACGCGCCATCGTCTCCCAACATCTTGGTGACCTGGAATGCGTCGAGACCCATAGCGAATATCGAGCAACTCTGGATCTTTATCGGCATATCTTCGCATTCAAGCCGCAGATTGTCGCCATCGACAAACATCCCAACTACTTCTCTTCAAAGTGGGGGCGGACGCTAGCTGAGGACTGCGGCGCGCAGATCATCGAGGTTCAGCATCATCACGCCCATATTGCTGCGGCAGTCGCGGAATACGGAGAAGAGTACGGTGACCAGGCCGTTCTCGGGATCGTCCTTGATGGACTTGGCATGGGCGATCGCGGCGATTTTTGGGGCGGCGAATTCATGCTGTCTCGTCTGACGGGCTATCAGCGGCTGGCCGCATTCGATGCTGTTGAACTGATTGGCGGAGACCGAGCGGCGCACGAACCGTGGCGCAATGCATTTGCGCACCTCCATCGCGCCTTTGGATGGAAATCCTTTGAAACCAACTATGCTGCGAACAGCTTTGCCACCTTCATGCGCACGCGGCAAACACCTGTTCTGCTCGGCATGATCGACGCTGGGGTCAACGTTCCGCCTGCAAGTTCGGCAGGACGAATGTTCGACGCGATCGCGGCTGTCCTGGGCCACTTTCCGCAACGTGTTTCCTATGAAGGACAGGCCAGCATTGCGCTGGAAGCTGCAGCCCAGTCGTGTCGAAGGGACGGTGCAGCGGGCTATCCATTCTCTATCCGTGAGGGACAACCGCTCCGCATACTCTGGCGCCCCTTTTGGGAGGCGCTGCTCCAGGATATGCAAATGGGCGTTGATGCAGACATCATCGCTATACGCGCCCATCGTGGCATCGCCCAGGCGGTCGTCGAGGTCGCTTCAAGGCTTAGCAGCGAGCACGACGTCCACACCATCGTCCTGTCAGGAGGCGTCTTTCAAAATAGGCTACTCATTGAAGCCGTTTCAGCTGGCCTGGAAGCGGGCGGCGCGAAGGTTCTCATCCCCCGCGCCACTCCCGTAAACGACGGCGGCATATCGCTAGGCCAAGCCGCCGTCGCGGCCGCGCTCAGCTCCAGGTAACACGGCCAACCCGCTTTCGCGTCCCATCAAGGGAAAATGAATGTGATCGCAAAGCGGCCACCAAAGTCGTGCGGGCCACTATCTGGGCTGTCAGCCCAGTACCGAAGGCCACCCTGAATACTGACGGGCTGATTGCCAAACTTCGTTCTGTTAACGTCCAAAAAGGATATCAAATGATAATCAACTCCCCGATGGACATCATCTTCCGCGACTTGTTTTACCGTCTACGTTCATTCGCTGCAGGGCATGACATTTTTCTTAAACTCGAAGGATTCAATGTCACCGGATCAATCAAGGTCAAAACGGCGATCGGGCTGATCGAAGATTTGGAGAAGCGCGGGATCGGCCGACCGGGCGAAACTGTGATCGTTGAATCCTCGTCGGGAAATCTAGGTATCGCACTGAGCCTGGTATGCGCCATCAAGGGGTACAAGTTCATTTGCGTGACTGACTCCAACGCGACGCGGGCGAATATCCGCGGCATGGAGCTTTATGGCGCACAAGTGATCGTGGTGGACGACCGTGCTCCGGATGGCGGTTTTCTCGCACGCAGATTCGAGATCATTGACAGCATACTGGATGAAAATCCTAACGCGGTCTGGCTCAATCAGTACGAAAACCTCGCAAATACGAAGGTCCACGAAGAGCAAACAGCAAACGAGATCGCGAACGAGTTCGACAAGGTAGACTGGGTCTTCGTGGGTGCGGGCACAACAGGAACGCTCGGCGGCATCTGCGAACAACTCAGACGGAAGTTTCCTGATGTCAAAATCGTTGCAGTTGAGCCGGTGGGTTCAGTGACGTTCGGTGGACGATCCGGCAAGAGGAATATTCCCGGGATCGGGACCAGCGTTCGGCCCAAGCTGGCCAATTATTCGAACCCCGATTTCGTAATGGCGATCGACGAGCCCAGGACGATAGAAATGTGCTTGTCCTTCGTGCGCGATTATCATCTTCTCGTCGGTGGAAGCACAGGAACCGTTCTGGCCGCGGTACGCGAGATGGGACCGAAGTTTAAAAATGGCGACACGATCGTCGCGATATCGGCCGATCTTGGCGACAAGTACCTCGACACAGTCTATGACCCGGCTTGGGTTCAAGCCACGATCGGCATGGAACGGAAGGTCGTCGCGCCAGCCGCCGGAGAATAACGCGTGGTTGCAATTCCGCCCTTCTACATCGTACCAGGTTCCGCGGTCAAAGACGCTATCGCCAGAAAGCGGTCCGCTGTTTTCGAGGCCGTCGAGCAGGCTTACCGGCTTTATGCGGCAAAGGACGCGATTAACCCCGATAGTTATTTTCTGAGATTTCCCGACAGGCCGAATGCGCGCATCATCGCGCTTCCAGCTCATCTTGGAGGATCGATCCAAAAGAGCGGCATCAAGTGGATTTCCAGCTTTCCCGACAACAGACAGTCCAACTTGGCACGCGCATCGGCCGTGCAGATTTTAAACGACGCCGTGACGGGCTATCCAATAGCCTGCCTTGAGGCATCTTTGATCAGCGCCACGCGCACTGCCGTCTCGGCAGCTTTGGCGGCCGAACGATTAACACCTAATCCGTACGAGGGGACGCTGGGAATTGTCGGAACAGGCGTGATAGCCCGTGAGACAGTGCGCTGGCTGCTTTACAGGAAATGGAAGTTCCAAAAAGTGTTGCTGTTCGATCTCGATCCAAGAGAATCTCAGCAGTTCCGAGCTTGGCTCGCAGATGAGCACGGTGTCGCGTCCGAAGTGGTAAGTGCGCTAGAGAGCGCCGTGCGCGCAAATCTCATTATATTCACGACAACCACCGGCGAGCCATATCTTTCGGACGTCGGCCTCTTTAGTCACAAGCCAACCGTCCTGCATCTTTCATTGCGCGATATCGATGTGCCTGTGATCCTTGCCTCCCAGAATATCGTGGACGACGTCGACCACTGCTTGAAGGCGCGAACCTCACTTCACCTGTGTGAGATTGCGACAGGTAGCCGAGACTTCGTACATGGCACACTGGTAGATGTTCTGGATCGACGGGTTCGCTTGGACAACGATCGACCGAGAATATTTTCGCCCTTCGGAATGGGTATTCTCGATATCGCGGTGAGTGACATCGTGCTTAGCACGGCTGTTGCGGAAGGTTCCGCACTTGCGCTGCCAAGCTTCTTCAGCAACTCTGAAAGGTGGTAATAATGCATCGTGAATCTGTCGAGATCGACGATCGTGCTGAGGTTGCGGATCGAGCTTCGAAGCTAGGCGGAGTTCACTCGGCTAGGTCGCGCGTGTGGAGCTGCAATGAGTGGGATCCGCTTGAGGAGGTGATAGTCGGCAATCCACTAAACGCTCGGTATCCGACGCCGGATCTTAGCTCGCAGCTAGCCGAGTTCTCCGACCGCTCCATGGCAGACCTTCCACGCGGGCCGTTCCCCGAACAAGTGATCGAGGAAACTGAGGAGGATCTCGCCGGATTCTGCAAGCTTCTGGAGCAGGCCGGTGTCACGGTGAAGCGACCCGATCCTTGGCGCCACGACGCGAAGTTCTCGACCATCGATTGGGAAGCAGAGGGCTATTACAACTACTGTCCCCGCGACATCATGATGGTCGTTGGCGATCAGATCATAGAAACGCCAAACGTCATTCGCAGCCGCGCTCAGGAAACCTTCAGCTATCGCTCACTCCTCATCGACTACATGAAATCGGGCGCGCGGTGGTACAGTGCCCCAAAACCACGGCTCCTTGACTCGCTCTTCGAGGGACAAGATCTAGAGCGACCCACCCCACGCAACGATGAGCCGGCCTTTGACGCCGCCAATGTGTTGCGCTTTGGCCTGGACCTGATCTATCTCGTCAGCGGCACGGGCAACGAGATGGGCGGACAGTGGCTGCAGTCGATTTTGGGCGACAAGTTTCGCGTTCATTTTCTCAAGGACGTATATTTCGGCAGCCATATCGATTCAACGCTGGTGGCTCTGCGGCCTGGCCTTGTTTTATGTAACCCGGGCCGCCTTAACGACGACACCATCCCGCCTGTGTTGAAACAATGGAAGGTCATTTACAGCCCTCCCATGGAGAACACGGACCGCCACAGCGCCGACTACATTTCGCGAAGCATCGGAAGCGATTGGATCGATATGAATGCATTCAGCATCAATCCGAACCTCGTGGTCGTCGATCGCAATCAGCCCACGCTCATTAAGCTGCTTGAGAAGCACGGCCTGGATGTCATCCCCCTGAAATTGCGCCACTCCAAGTTATTGGGTGGCGGCCCCCATTGCGTGACACTTGACGTCCGCCGCCGCGGCAAGATGGAGCGCTATTTCGATTAGGACCTGGGACTAAGTGTTGACGAAGAGACGTCGGATGAGGTCCCACTTATAGTACGTCACCACCTCGAGCTAGGACGGCACATTTGACTCTGGCAGCAACCATCTTCGCAACTGTGGTATTGCTGACCTACGTGGCGTGGAGACGGTATCTGTGGACTGCAAAAGCTGTAAGGGACGAGCCTTTCGATACCTGTCCTTACAGCCTCAGGGACATCTTTGACGAAAGTGTCTACGACAAGGTCCCACATCAAAGAGGTGCGCGGTGGCTGAGCGAGGTTTTCAGCCGCTCGGCCGCCCGCTTTCCCGACCATCCCGCACTTCAAATTCCCCACACAGGTGAGACGCTGAGCTTCCGGGAGCTCGATACGCGCGCCGATACGATAGCCGCTGCCCTATCGCAATTTCTTACCGGCCCCGATCAAGTTGTTGCGTTGTCGATGCCCCAGGATAGCTGGCACATCGTGGCGGCTCATCTCGGCGTTCTGAGAGCGGGTGGGACACTGGTGGTGTTCGACACCACGCTCCCGGATAGCCTGGTTACGCACATGATCGCGGACGCGAACCCGGTCGTCGTTCTAACATTGGGCCAGGACAGCTATCGCGACCTGCCCACGCTCGACATCTCGAAACTTCCCAAGCAGGTCTCGCCGCCTCTCCCGCCTTCGTGGCTCGATGACCCGACACAGAGACTGGCGACGATCTTTTACACAAGTGGCACGACGGGAATGCCCAAGGGTGTGGAATCTCCACATGCCGGCTACATCAATCTGGCGCTCAGCTATGCCGACTATTTCGATCTCGTGCCCGGCATTGATGCGACAACGCTAACCTCATCGCTTGGCTACGATGGCAGCATCTCGGAAATGTATAGTGCATGGGTGTCTGGATGCGCTGTGGTGATGTTGACGAAGGATCAGGTGCGCTCCGGCCCCGATCTGATCCCGATCCTGAGGGCGGCGGAAGTGACGGTGCTGTTCTGCCCACCAGTGCTTCTTTCCACTCTGACGCCGACACCGGAGGTGGATCTGCCCTATCCGCTGTGCCGCTACATCGTTCCGGCCGGCGAGGCATTCCCGAGCGCCCTCGTAGAACCTTGGACGCGGGCACGGCGGCAGATCATCAATACATACGGCCCAACAGAGGCAAGCACAGACACCAGCCGCCAGAGTCTGAAGGCCGGCGAGCCGATCACGATTGGCTCGCCGTTTCCCAACGTCACCTACGTCATTTTAGAGATCGATAAGCTCGACCCTGTTCCGCATGGCGAGGTTGGAGAGCTGTGTATCGGCGGGGTGCACTTGGCGCGCGGATATCGAAACCTGCCGGAGCAGACGGCAAGCCGGTTCATTCAGCACCCTACGTTCGGGCGTTTGTATAGAACGGGCGACAAGTGCGTGATCGACATCAAAACCCAGCAGGTGCACTTCCTCGGCCGAATAGACACGCAGTTCAAGGTACGCGGACACCGCGTCGAGGCTCAAGCAGTTGAGGACATGCTGCAAACCCAGTTTCACGAAATCGAAGCTGCAGTACTCGACTACCAGAACGAGGCGCTCATAGCTTTTGTCCTTGCCCCCTCGCTCAGCAACGGAACGAAAGCTGAGGTTGCCGCAGCGCCGGAAGAATGGGCCGCGCGCATAACCGCGACGCTTGCACGGCAGCTTCCGGCACCGTCCGTCCCGTCCAGGATTGTCCTGGTCGAAAAATTTGTCATGAAGCCAGTGTCGGGAAAAATCGACCGAAGCAAACTTCCTAAGTTATTGCAGAGTGCAGGCACAGTTGAACCACCTGCACGCTTTCTCGATGGGGCGGCGACCGACGATCTCTCACAAGCCAACGTTGCCCGGGAACTCGATAACGTCGAGGTGCTCGCGATCTGCAGGAGCGTCCTTGGAACACCGATCGGATGGGACGACGAGTTTGCTCGATCCGGTGGCCATTCGATCGTCATCGCGCGCTTGGCTCTTAAGCTGCAAAGCGCCGGATGGACCATTCCTGTCCGCGCACTGATGAGTGACTGCAATACGCCCCGCAAGGTTGCGCAACGCCCCCGGCAGGCGTCTCAGGCCGCTGCGCCGACCATTCCGGCCAAAGCGATTGAGCGCCAATCGCCGTCTGGCTCTGCCACGGATAATGCGCTGCCGGTCGCAGTATTCACGGCCCTGCAATTGGCATTCGCATTGCTATTAATCTCGCCAGGCCTGATTTCGCTGGTTGTCGCGGTGAGCATGCTTGAGATCGGTGCTTTCTTCGTCGCAGGCACGTTTTTTCAATTCCTCGCAGTCGGTGTGGGGCTCTATTTTGTCGGCCTGTCGATGCCGTTTGCGACGCTGCTGTGGGTGCTTTCTATCAAGCGCTTCCTTCCTGGCAAGGTCACAGCGGGCATCTATCCGAAATGGAGCCGGATGCATCTGCGCGTCTGGTGCCTCGCCCGCATGGAGGCCCTCGTACTCCGACAGCTCAGCATGATGTTTCGAAGCGCGCCATTGATGACGTTCGCGCTAAGACAGCTCGGCGCACGGGTCGGCCGCAATGTGCAGTGCGCGCAGGACGCGGTAATAAGGGGTCCGCTTGAACTTGTATGCATCGATGATGACGTAACCATCCAAACCGGGGCCTACATCCAGCCGGTGAGATGGACCGGCCAGCAACTCCACATCGGGAAGATCGATCTGGAGAGCGGCTGCAAAATCGGCATGCGCGCGGCCGTCGGCAATGGCGTCAGGGTCGGACAAGGCACGTGGGTAACGCCCTTCACTCCCATTCTTCGCGATACCGGCCCTAACGAGATGTGGGAGGGTGGGCCGGCCCGACTGGCTGGCCGGTTTATCGATCTGGATCGCCCCCGGCGTGTCGCCCGCATCTCCTACCCAATCTGGTTGCTGGAGAGTTGCAACATCGCGATGCAGATATTGGCCAACATCGCTGTCACCGTGGCACCAGCCGCAATGATCGCTTGGCTTGCGCGCGATTTTACGCCGCTGCCGGATCTCGACGAGTCGTCTACCTACTTCAGTCATGCACCACTGCTTCAAATGATGTGGCGGCTCGCACTTTACGCGTTCGTGACCACTTGGCTCACCATCGCCGTCACTTCGGTCCTCGGCTGTCTTTTCGTGCGGGTGACAGCCGCACGTCCAGGACTTCACAACACGCACAGCTTAGCCGGAGCGCTTCTAATGCTCCGGATCAACATGCTGAATGCCATTCAACGCATATGGACGTGGACGCTTACTGGCCAGTATTTGAGGTCGCTTGCTGGCGTGCGATTCAGCCGGCTGGGCTGTTCTGAATGCGATATCATGTTCAATCTCGTCCCGGAGACGGCGCGTGTCCACGCCGAGGTCTTCTGGTCTAACGGTAGCTTCACGAACATGCTCGACTACGGACCGCACCACCTCACGCTGCGCCACGTCGACATGCCGCGCAAATTCTTCAGCGGCAACAATTGCGTCATCGAGCATGGCCAAATGCCGTCGAACTTCCTACTCGGCGTTTCCACGCCGTGCAGCGAAATAGATTTCCGGAGGCAGATCCGCACGCGTCCCGGGCAACCCATCGTCGTGGCGGGCAATCCGCCGGTGCGATTTGCTAGCGCATCTTCCGAGGAGGAGAACGCCGATCACTGCCTCCCGAGTTTTCCACTGTTTCTAGCTCGAACTCTGCTGAACGACTTCGTCGGCATCGGATTGCAGCGCGTGACTGAGCTCCTCGTGTTCTCGGTTGCACTCATTGCTTTGTTGCGGACAGGCGCCGGGTCGGTCTCCTGCTCTATCGCGGCTATTCTCATCACGGAGGCTGCGATCGTTCTGCTGAGCGTGGGAGCGAAGAGAATACTTGTCGGCAACGATTGGGGAAGAGATCATCGCACTGCGT
This sequence comes from Hyphomicrobiaceae bacterium, assembly GCA_041397645.1. Taxonomy (NCBI): domain Bacteria; kingdom Pseudomonadati; phylum Pseudomonadota; class Alphaproteobacteria; order Hyphomicrobiales; family Hyphomicrobiaceae; species Hyphomicrobiaceae bacterium. The sequence goes on from JAWKWE010000004.1 coordinate 2,354,681, forward strand.
TCTGGTCCTGGAGGCACTTCAGCTACTTCTTCGCTCAGGACTGCTTCTTCGTCTGGTGCCGGGGATATCTGGCATTGGCTGCGGGCACCGTCCTCGCAAATCCGCTTCTGAGAGCGATGGGATGTCGGATCGGTCCCAGAACTCTCGTGACGGAACCCATGCAATGCTCGGACTGGAATGCGGTCAGCTTTGGAGCTGACTGCGTCGTGGGGGGCTTCATGCAATTCCACACGTTTGAGAACATGGTTCTGAAGGTTGAGCGGACCCATCTAGCTGACGGTTGCTCGATCGCCTTCGGTGCCACGGTGATGGGAGGCGTGAATGTCGAGCCGGGGACCTCGGTGATGCCCCTTTCGCTGGTCCTCAAGGGGATGACGTTGCCAACGGGAACCTACGAAGGAAGTCCCGTTGGGTTTGCTGCTGCTGAAACTTGCCGGGAAGCCGCTCAATGAGGCAGGCACTTTTCCCCACATCAAAAGTTCAACGGCCCGAGGTCGACCGCCACTTCCGGAGCTGCGCGCGTGATTGTACGCCGGAGATAGCGGGTGCGACCATCCGTGTTCTATACGCCCCTTGGTCGCGTGAACCGGAGGTATCAAAACTCTGTGCATCGCTACTGCCCGATGTCGAGCAACGGCAGTCTGAGCTGTTCCTGACAGATGCCGATCGGGAGCGTTTCCAGCAACGCCGATCTTTCCAGCGATATTGTGTGTACGATGCACTTGGGTGTGCAGACATGCTTCATGACCTCGATTTAGGCTGGACAGCCAAGGGGCGGCCCTATCTTGCAGGGCGTCCCGAATACTCTTTCAGTTTTTCCGCGTGCCGGCTCGGCTTCGTTGGCGCTTGGTCGTCAACCCACGACATCGGGATCGACATTGAGGATTCGGCTGACGACGTTGAGGACTTGGAGATGTGCCGCTACTACTTCGAGGCGCGCGAGACGACAGCCATTTTATCCTTGACCGGCGCGGAGCGTAGAAGCGCCTTTTTCCGTCTATGGACTTCGAAGGAGGCAGCACTGAAATCGATAGGCGAAGGCATCCCCTACGGTCTTTCCACTTTCGTTCTCGATCTCAAGCCTTCCCCACGAATTATCTGCGCACCGGCGGCCTTCGGCGATGTCGGTCGCATCCAAGTCCATCCGGTGGACGGCACAGACGGTTGCACATCGCTCGTCTTGCGCGCGCGATTATGACCCGACTGGGGTGAGGATTTCGAGCGCGCGAACAATTAAAGGATCGATCCCCCTTTCGATGTCAACCCTGGTGTTCAACAACTCGATATCAGGCGGCACACCCCTGCCCTCGAAGCAAACCATGTCTGCAGATAGGTACTGTTGATAGGAGAGGCAATAATCCCAGCCGTTGGGCAGGGTCTTTTCTAGAGTGTATGAGAATATTCCGTTCGTATGATCTCCAATGATCGTGACGTTGGGGAGCTCGCGCAAGGCAAGTGCGAACGCCTCGCCGCCGCTAAAGACCGCGTCGCATGTCAAAAGAATAATGGGACCAACGAAGCGGGGACTGCCATGCGGCTCCAAATGCCATGTCTTGAGGGGCGACCAGTCGTTCGCACCACAACCGAGCTTCGTCCGCCTATGGAAGGCAACCCGTTGACGGTCTGCGAAGCGGTTGATGATCGCGATGGCTGTGCTGTCGTCGCCGCCGGGATTGCCGCGAATGTCGATGATGAAGCCCCTGAGGCTGGAAAAGTCCTGCTGCAACTTATTGAGTGCAGTTGAAAGCTTCTTCTTACCGATCCCTTCGAGCTCTAAAATGCGCAAATAGCCGATGCTCTCGGAGCGTCCGTAGTGAAGCACCCAGGCTTCTGTGGGGGCTGGCACGTCAAATCCGTTGGACACGAGCGTTCTCGATGTCGTCTGAAATAGCTGCCGTACACCATCCTTGCCAAGCGCAGTATGAAACCGAGTTGGCTTCTCCGCTGTGAAGCGGCGTTTCATACCATCGATCTGGGCTTTGACCTCCACGTGTCCATCGTTCAGGGGATCGATCATGCAACACAGCGTATCGAATAGCTCCGCATCTGTGGTCAGACCCGTGATGCGCGGTCGATAGATCTGGTATTGCCGTACCCAGTCGACTCGCCTCAGTTCGAAAAACGGATATCTTTCGAAAAAGGTTTTCCAGAAGACTTCAAAATTTCTCACAGGGTCGCGATCGATCATTGTCCGATCCCTCGCAGCAGGCACGAGCGCTTAGCAATGTTTGGTTTTGACATCAGTGCCGGTGGCAAGGGTCACAACCCTGCGTCTGGCCAGAGTCCAACGATCAGCTCCGATACGGCAAGTTGAACGGCATAGATCGCCAAGGTGTACCTTCCGACAAAACGAAGCATTGCTGTCATCGATTGAGGTGGTTGAATGGGACTTGCGCCGCGACGAAACCGGACGAGGGCCAGCGATAGAACAATTATTCCAACGATAAAGACTGCCAGTTGAGCTTGCGAAAAAGAATACTCAATTTGCTCGAACCAAACATAGAGCGGTACTGTGATGAGGAAAGCAAGTATGCGCATGGCGCTCAAGTGCCGCTGCGAGTCGTTTCGCGGCATAGAGTTTGCTCCAACCACTTTGGAAGCTGAAGTGTAGTTCACATACATACGTTGCAAAAGTCCGCACAGTGCCCAAAGCCAACCCTCTGCGCCATAGTCAAAGAGGTTCGATGTGAGGGGCAGCGCTAGAACCAAGAAACAAATTACTCCAGTGAAAGCGAGCCATTGAAAGTTTTCAATGAATTGCGCGGCATACGGGCGCACCAATCGGATCAATGCGAAACTTAGTAGAATATTCGGCGAGACCCAATTCCAGTCTTCGTTCCAGCTTTCAAGTACCGTGAGAACCAAACCGAGTGAAAGCCAACTTAGCGGCACCTGCCGCGTATTGGCATAGCCCATGAGGAAGAAAAATGGAGGAGCTGCCATACGGCCTAGCGTGCTCCACCAAGAATCGTTTTCGACAAAAAAGTGCCCAAAGTGGTCAATGGCAACTAGAATAATTGCACAAGCCTTTAGCCAATCGGTGTTGTCGACCGTGTGAGGTGCAGACATTTTAATGCAACCTACCGCGCATGGCTGGCACTTTTCAGGGGCCGGCTGCTGGTCGAATTGCTTGGAGCAGTTCAACCACTTTATCTAGCCCCAAACTGTTAGGCCACAGACGCCGGTTCCTCCAGGTGCCTCAGTGACACGATTGCGAGTGATAGCGAAAGGTAATCCAAATCTTGAGATGTAGGAGCGAAGGACAAGATTAAGGCCAAGATCTCGGGGGCCTGGATCGCTCGGACAATCGGATTTACTGGCCATGAAGACTGCGGTGCAAACTTCTGCGTAAGTTTTGCGGGATTTAGTCCCGCACTGTGCTGATCCGATGGGCAATTGTTGCAACGGGCGCCCAGCTAACACGTTGAATTATCTTGCTTTGTTCTATCTGTCTCGTATTTTGATTCCGCCATGCGGAGGTTCGAACCCTCCCACCCCAGCCAACGTCTAAGCCATTTATATCGCTGTAAAAAAGACTTTTTGTCGTATAGTGAATTGGCGCCTAACTTCCGACGGTTAGCGCGGTGTGCGTGTGACTGAGCCGCGATGAGAGACGTCAATTCGCGGGATATGCCGCCTACACGACGAGGTTATCTCTCGAGGCCTTTTTCGTGCTGCGGGTTCGCGCCAAAAGCGCGTGCGCTATTCGTCCGTTTTTCAATCTTGAAAACGTGCCATGATTCGCTCTCCGCTGAGTGTGCGAAGTCTCGCCTCTGTTGCATCAAAGGAAGCCGAGGTGACGTCGCTGAAGCGACCATTCCCGAGGCAACGTGTGTGTCTTCGTGATGAAGTTCCTCGCCGTTAGCGTCGTCGGATGACGACCGTCGAGCACCGCTGCAACGATATCTGGCGCGAGGAAACTGATCCGCAGAAGTGCCGTGATGTAGTTGGCGTTCGTTTTGATCCGCCGCGCGGATGCTTCGATGCTCTCGCCGGTCCCGTTGAATATCTTTTCGCGGACATCAAAAGCTTTGACGAACAAATTGATCAGCGTGGTGTTCGGTGCTTGCGCTGTCGCAGCGCGCACGACGAGTCGCATGCCTTGTCCTGCGCGTTTCAATGCGGCGTCCACTTTCAAGACGATAGGGTCCTGGCCGCTGCCAATCTCGCCGCGTCTCCTGGCCTCCGGCTTTCCGGGTTGCGTCAGCGCATAGAAGACGTGCAACCGGTCGATCTCGACGTCTATGTGCCCTGGTTGAATGACGACCCGACTGACGATCCTCCGGATCAGCACTCTGCGTTCAGTTGGTGACCGCTGTTCCCAACCACCCGCGAGGTCCGCAGCACTACTTAAGATTTGCTGCTTTGGCACCTTTTCAAAGCCGATTTCAGAAAGAGCTTCGAGGACGGCGGGGCCCGACGAAAGGAAGTCCTTGATCGTTTTCCCGACAAGCGCTTCGATATCGCTCGCCGGGATACGGCGACCGCGTGGTGCTTCGGCTCTCGGCCCCGTGATCAAGTTGTTGGATACGTAATACCGATAGCGCTTGCCAGTTTTTACGGCATGGCTCGGTGTTAAGCGACAACCATCTCCGTCATACAGAATGCCCGTCAGCAGGCTAGCCTCTTGAACTCCAGCGGCGGCCTCACGGTCATGCGTGTTGTCCTCGAGCCGCTTCGCAACCGCATCCCAGAGCGGTCGATCGATGATCGGCGCGTGTTCGCCCGGATATGCCTTGTCCTTGTGGACGATCTCGCCGAGGTAGATCCGGTTCTTGAGCATATGATAGAGCGCCCCGCGGGCAAATGGCTTTCCACCTGTCGTCTTGCCGTGTTTGTCGATCCGTTGTTTGGAGACGATGCCCTGTTGGCTGAGGTCGTTCCTCAAGGCCGACACAGCACCGAGTTCGAGGTAACGCCGAAAGATGCGCCTGACAGTTTCTGCCTCGTGCGGTGTGATCACGAGTTTTCGGTCGCGCACATCATATCCCAGCGGCGGGTAGCCACCCATCCACATGCCCTTCTTCTTGGACGCGGCGATCTTGTCGCGGATGCGTTCACCGGCGATTTCGCGTTCAAATTGGGCGAAGGAAAGGAGCACGTTGAGCGTCAGGCGCCCCATGGACGAGGTTGTGTTGAACTGTTGCGTAACGGAGACGAACGAGACGGACGACGCGTCGAATATTTCCACGATCTTGGCGAAGTCTGCCAGGGAGCGGGTGAGCCGATCAACCTTGTAGACGACAACACAATCAACTTTGCCGTCACGGACGTCATTGAAAAGACGTTGGACGGACGGCCGTTCGAGAGTTGCTCCAGAAATGCCTCCGTCGTCATACATCTCAGGAAGGGCGAGCCAACCGGCGTGGCGCTGGCTCAAGATATAGGCCTCGCACGCTTCTCGCTGCGCATCGAGAGAATTGAAATCCTGCTCCAGGCCCTCTTCAGAAGATTTTCGCGTGTAGATTGCGCAGCGCAAGCGCGACGCTTTCGTTGCGGTCGAGGCATTAGTCATTTTTGCCCTCCCGCAAGCGGGCGGTCGGCGACTGAGTTCGCGCTCTCAAGCCGAAGAAGCGCGGGCCTGACCAATGTGCGCCGGTGATGGCCTCGGCGATTTTGCTCAAGGAAGCGTAGGTCTGCCCGCGCCATTCAAAGCCGTCGGCCAAGACTTGAACCTCATGGGTTGTTCCGTTCCATTCGCGCAGCAGCTTCGTTCCGGGCTTGAAAGCGGTCTGCCGTTCAAGCTTGCGTTCGGCACCTGAGGCGCTTTGATCGGACAGGATTCTGAGACGCCGAAGGGTCGGCTTTGAAAGCCCGCCGTGAACGGCCTCCTGGATCTTGTAGGCGATGCCGCGGATCAGGAGATCACGACTGAGCCTGTGTGGCGGCGGCTTTCGATAAAGCCGCCGCCATTCTGTTCGCAGCTCTGGGAGACCGAGTATCTCGATCGCTATAAGCTTGGCTTCGAGGTCGGTGTGAAACGAAACGCCCATCGTCAGCGACCGCGCTTTGTGTCGATGCGGTAGCGGCGCAATCCGCCCGCGGTCTTCGACGACGTGAGTGCGAGGCCGAGCTTCTTCTTGATCGTGCCTGCGAGGAACCCACGCACGCTGTGCTGCTGCCAGCCCGAGGCTTCCATCATTTCCGTGATGGTGGCGCCGTCGCGCCGGCGCAGAAGTGTCAGGATGCGATCCTGTTTCGTGACGCGCGCGGTATGCTGCTCGTCGTTGGGTTCTACCTTGCTTGCGACGGTGTGCTTTGAAGAAGACTTTTCAGTTGCCTTGGGCTTTTCGCTTTTGGCAGAGGTTGCGGACTTTGTTCGTTTGGTCTGGCTCGAGACGCGGGCTTCCATTGTGGTCATGGTGGGCTCCAGGGGTTTCAAGGTTGCGCCACCTCGGCGCTCCCACCACCCGAAGCCCCGCGTTCCGCGAGGCGAACCCCGAAAATTCGGCACCCCAGCTAACCGGCGCCCGTCACGCCACCAATGCGTCCTTTGCGGCAGAAGTCGAGGCCTGATTTCGCTCCGAAGCGCGCGAAATTGGACGCGTCGGTTAACGAAGGCGTGCTATCGATTTTGGATGTTGAGCGGATGATATTCGCTGCGTCAGAAACGGCGCGACTGACCCTCAGCCGAAGTATCTACGCTCACGATCTCTTCCGGCCCGTCAGCATGGCCTTCACGAGATTCTCTCCGTGCTCGACGCTCGCAACGATGACACCAAAGACGTGGAGCCCAATCAGAGCGAGCGTCACATTCGCCAACGCCTCATGGATTTCCTCCAGTGCTTTCGAACCCCAATACGCATCTGTCGTCATGAGCGTGCCGGCTATGCAAAGCCCCGCCAGCATGACGAGGAGCGCGACGATCATCCAGCCGCCGGCGGGATTGTGTCCGACAACGCGGGGGGCTTGCAGTCGCACGCTCTGCTTTAAGAATTCGGCGACTGCCCGCGGCCCCTTGACGAAATTGGTGAAGCGCGCGTGGCGGGGACCAACAAAACCCCATGCGATTCGCAAGGCAACGAGTGCGGCGATTGCATAGCCTGCCGTCAGATGCAGCCATTCGATCTCGTCGCCGGTCAAGAACGCGACCACGAAAAGCACGACGAGGCTCCAGTGAAAGATGCGGACAAAGGGGTCCCACACCTTCATTGTTGCCGGCGGCATGGGGCCGCCGGCAATTTCCGATCGTTCGAAATTCATCGCGACGCGGTCCCCTTCTTGGGCAGGGCCGACCATACGGTGCCGACGGGATTGCCCGTCGCCGGATCGATGAAGAACTCGATGCGCTTGCCATCGGTGTCTCGCGCATAGATCTCAGCGCACGAGCCCTTCATTTTAGACTTGGCAACCACGTAGCCGTGATCCTTGACGATCTTCTCAATGGCTTCGAGCGTCATCCACTTGCTCTTCGGCTCGTTGGTACAGGGCTTGCCGAAGCTTTCAGCCAATGCGCTTCCACTGAGTGCGGCAAAGACAGTGGCGGCGATCATAGTTCTCTTCATGACATGTTCCTTATTGCATTGTTTGGTTGAGTAACCCCGCGTCATGCAGGTGCCCTGTCGGCGGCGGCGAGCGGTCAGGAGTCTTCCGATTTGACGACGCTGGCGGTCACGGGGTCGAGCTTCAGTTCGGACTTCGTGCCGTTCTTGTCCTCGACGTCGGCTTCCGCGCAGCCGTCTTCGAACTCGATTTCCTTGACCTTGTATCCCTGCTCGGTGAGTTTCGATTTGAGCTGTTCGAGCGTCAGCCATTGCTCCTTTGGAGCTTTGGTGCAGCCTTCGTCCTCGCTTGCGAACGCATTCGAGGTGAGGGCAAGGCCGATTGCCAGGGCTATGACGGCTAGGTTTGGAGCGGTGCGCATGTTGTCTCCTTCTGCTACATCACGCCGCCTCTTCATGGGCGACATGCACGCCTTATGCAGCAGGGCGGGTGACCGCCTCCTGATGCGAGCCGTCAGCATTTCGTCAGGTCACCGGCCGTAGCGTCGGGACGGACATTTGTCAGAGATCAATCAATATGCTGCGACGCTCTCCTAAATTTGCTTTACTGGTTTTGACGGCCCTGCTTGGAACCGTGGCACCCTCTTTCGCAGATGATGACGAACGCGGCGACGAAAATCACCGGCATGACAGAATTCGAGGAGCGGTCGAGCGCGGCGAGATCAAGCCCCTCGTCGACGTCTTGCAGTTTGTACAACCCAAGCTGCCCGGTGAGATCGTTGGTGTCGAAGCTGAGTACACGGACGGCCGCTGGGTCTACGAGTTTCGCGTCCTCGACAGACAAGGCCGCATGTTCGAGGTCTCCGTCGATGCCGCAACCGCTGAGATCTCAAGAATCGAGGACAAATGATGCGCGTTCTCGTCGTCGAGGATGATTTGAGGATTGCCGCGGATGTCTGCAGTGCGCTCCGGACTGCCGGCTATTTGACCGACCTCGCAGCCGATGGGGAGGACGCATGGTTTCGCGGCGATACAGAGGACTATGACCTCGTCGTTCTCGATCTCGGTCTGCCGCGGATGGACGGATTGGCCGTGCTCAAGAAGTGGCGGAGCGCCAAGCGCAATATGCCGGTCATTGCACTCACCGCACGCGGCAGCTGGATGGAGCGCGTGGAAGGCATCGATGCTGGCGCCGATGACTACCTGCCCAAACCCTTCCGTATGGAAGAACTGATTGCGCGCATTCGAGCGCTCGTAAGGCGATCGAGCGGACACTCGTCATCCCTGATAACGGCGGGCGATCTGATGCTCGATGAACGGCAAATGCGCGTGAGCGTGGCCGGCGTCCCGGTCGATTTGGCGCCGCTCGAATACCGTGCCGTTGCCTACCTGATGCACAATATCGGCCGCGTCGTTCCTCAAGGTGAGCTGAGCGAGCATATACACGGCTCAGCGGATGCCTATGACTCCAACGCGATTGAAGCGTTGATAGCGCGAATTCGGCACAAGATCGGCGGCGATTTCATCAAGACTCGGCGAGGCTTCGGCTACATCGTCGAAGAGGCTGCGTCGTGAAGCCGGGCTCATTGCGGCTACGGCTCGCCGCCGGAGGCGCGGCGGCCATCCTCGCCGCACTTGTTTTAGCAGGGCTCGGCCTCAGCGTCCTTTTCGAACGCCATGTGATGCGGTCGCTCGCCGATGATCTCGAAGTCGATCTGCGCCAGATGATCGCCGCACTCGAGTTGGACGCGACGGGCCTGCCGAAACTGACGCGCGAACCGGCTGACCCGCGCTTCGCCGAGCCCTTGTACGGACTCTATTGGCAGCTCGGTACGCCGGCCGGAGCCGTGGTGCGGTCGCGCTCGCTGTGGGACGCAACGATACCGCTACCCCACGACGCATTGTCGCCCGGCGAGGTGCATCATCATCGCGTCGTGGGACCCGGTGCCAGCACGCTGCTCGCCGTCGAGAGAACGGTCCTTCTCAAGTTCAATGAGACCCGGCTGCCAATTCGGCTTGTCGTCGCCGCCGATCTGGCCAAGATCGTTGCAGCGAGACGGTCGTTTACTGATGATCTTATTCCGTCTCTGGCGCTCTTGGGTCTTGTCCTTGCCGTTGCGACGTGGGTCCAGGTCAGTCTTGGGTTGAGACCGTTGGCGCGGGTCCGCGAAGGCATTGCGGCCATCCGCGAAGGACAAGCCACGGCGATCGAAGGCGCCACGCCGTCGGAAGTCACGCCGCTCGTGCAGGAGATCAATGCGCTCGTAAAGGCGCAGGAAACCGATCTTGGGCGCGCGCGTGGCCGCGCTGCCGATCTCGCGCATGGTTTGAAGACGCCGCTGTCGGCACTCTCGGCCGACGTCCGCGCCCTCCGGGCGCGCGGCGATGCCGATATTGCCGGTCGGATTGAGGAAGTCTGCGAAACCATGCGCCGGCACATTGAACGGGAGTTGGCGCGAGCGCGCGTTCGCGGAAAGCGTGGCTTTGGCGGTCCCCCGCCGACACTACTTGGCCCGCTTGTCGAATCGCTCGTTTCGATTCAGCGCAGAAGCGGACCGGGAGAGCGACTGTCGTTCGAAATCGATCTGGCCGCAGACTTCAAGATCGCCATGGACAGAACCGACGCGGCAGAGGTGCTCGGCAACCTACTCGACAATGCCAGACGTCACGCCCGCGCCAAAGTCCGGATCAGCGCCTCCGATGATGGGCGCGTATCGATCGAGGACGATGGTTCCGGAGTCCCGGAAGATATGAGGGAGTGGGTTCGCGCGCGCGGGGCGCGTCTGGATCAGAGACCGGATGGCGCAGGCTTGGGTCTGGCGATCGTGCAGGATGTGCTTGCGGCGTATGACCGGGGGCTGTCGCTAGAGATATCCTCTCTTGGCGGTCTGAAGGTGACCTTCTAGCGGAAACTTTGGCCAATGCCTTGGCAGCTCCTGGCCCGTCTCTCCCGTTCCTTGCGAGCCACCACGTCGTCTGCTGCCAAGGGAAGACCGGCAGCGCCACGGACGTGAGCTACCCGGCAAGTTTTGACCCCGAATTTCAACTCCTCGGGGTGACAGAGTCGCCGCTCAGATAGGGAGCAGCCGTTCGGCCAATACCATCACGCACCACAACGCTGTCAGTCCCAGCATCGCGACGTCCGATTTCCGAAAACTAAAGTGATCGAGGAACGATGCAGGCGTGGCCGCAATGCCCCGAGTTCCCCTTGTTTGTGCCGGAATTGACGGACGGCGGGTGAGGAACGCTTGCGTGAGTGGCACCGCCCGTGCCGCTCTACGTCGATGTGTCGTCGACGTGGACGTTGCTCCCATTAGAGCATTATAGCTGTCTGAAACGCTTGAGCTTCTTTGCATTGCGGTGTTTCCTCTCACAAAAAGCGGTGATTTCGCTGATTGGGTAGACGGACGCTAGCAAGGCATAGTCGTCGGGACGCTGATGGATGCCGTAAGCTACCTGTCAGCTGCCATCTGTTGCACTAGGGAGCGCTGCCTTGACTGGTATCAACGCCGCCGCGTCCTAGCCGGCTATTGTTTGTGCCGACGGAGCCGAGTGGTGGTGAGGAGTGTCAGGAAGATGCCAATGGGAAACGTCCAGTTCTACCGAGTATGGGACGCGCCGACGCGGCTGTTCCACTGGATCAACGTCGCCTGTGTTCTTGTCTTGGCGGCCATCGGCACCGCCATACTCTACGACAAAGAACTCGGCGTTACCGACGCTGGCAAACTCCTCTTGAAGTCGGTCCACGTTTGGATCGGCTACGTCTTCGCGCTCAACCTGCTGTGGCGCATCGTCTGGGCGTTCATCGGCAACCGGCATGCGCGATGGCCAGCCATACTTCCCTTCCGGTCCGGGTACGTTGCCGAGTGCAAGAGTTACATCCAAGGACTGAAGCAGGGCGACGCACGACCCTATCTGGGCCACAATCCCATTGCACGCGCGATGGTGACCTTCCTGTTCATCCTACTCCTCGTGCAGGCCGCCACCGGTCTCGTGCTGGCGGGAACGGACATCTACTATCCGCCGTTCGGAAATTGGATTGCCGCTTGGATTGCGGCGCCGGGCGTTGATCCTTCCACCATCGTCCCGTACGACAAGACCGGCATAGATCCGGCTGCTTGGGATGCCATGCGCTCGTTCCGGTCGCCATACGTGACCATGCACTACTGGGTCTTCTATGCGTTGCTCATCGCTGCGCTCATCCATTTGGTAGGCGTGGTTGTCACGGAGCTGCGCGAGGGAGGCGGCATCGTCTCGGCGATGCTCACCGGGCAAAAGGTGTTCAATCGGAAACCTGTCGATGACGCTGATTTAGAGGCGTGACAGGGCTTGGACTTCGAGTAGGCCTGCGGCAAGCGAGCTCAAGTACTGCCGTTAGCCCCGCGCTGACGTCGTCACGAACACGAACGTTGTCTGACCACGACGACGCCACAAGGGCGAAGACTGCTCGTGGCCCTCAGCCGATGTAGGGGCGGCTCGGTGACACTTCCGCAAGTTGGGGAACAGCAGAAGCTCCCCCATTTTTGCAGCGCATGCTGTTGACGGCTAAGTGATCGCCTCAAGCCCCTTCGACTTGACGAGACTGAGCAACTTCAAGGATGGCCCGCTCGGCTTCTTTTCCCCGCGTTCCCATTCGCTGACAAGCTTGGCTTTTACATTGAGATAGCTCGCGAACACGGCCTGGCTGACACCAGCGCGTTCGCGGATCGATTGAATTGCTTTTGGCGACAAATCCTCGACTGTTGTCAGGCACGACGCGTCGAACTCGCGCATCGTTCCCTTGTCGATTACTCCAGCACGATGCAGTCCGGCAGCTGTCTTGTGAGCCACGGCCAGCGCATCACTGCGGTACTTAAGCCCCTTCTTGGTCATCACACTCCACCTCTTTCAATTCGCCCGCAGCAACCAGTCTTTGCAGCGTGGCTGCGTTGGCTTGGAGAAAGGCCTGCGCGAGCCGACGGTAGACTTCGAGTTCGTCATCCGAGAGGTTGGCTTTGCTGTTCTTCGCGAAGCCGTACATGAAGATGCTCCGGTCGCCCGATCGAAATGCAATGATCGTGCGATATCCGCCAGATCGTCCTTGACCCTGCCGCGCAACGCGCTGCTTGATTACGCCGCCACCCAGGTCGGCATCGATCAATCCGCTACCGGCACGGAGCACGGTCTCGCAGAGTTGGCTCGATCCAATGCGTTCCTTGCGAGCGAAGCGGGCAAACTCCTTGGTGGCGAAAACCCGCAACTGGCATCTCCTTAGAGCCGCACCTATATATCACCCCTAGGGGTATAGTTCAAGGTGCGCCAAGTGGCTCGCTTCCGAGTGTGCGGCCGATACCGAGCGGGCAGTCGGACGCCGCTCGTCTCTGCGTCTCACCCGGGCGATATCCGTTCCTGCCCTGATTTTTCTTAGTGTTTTCTGTAGGTTGGGTAGGGTGAATCTGACTCTGCCTGTCGAGGTTCGAATCCTGGTCGGTCAGCCACCATCTAACTAATTGATATTGCTGCATATTATGTCATTTCCGTAGGCGGAAATCTAGCGTCTTTTCCGGGCCTTGTCGACGTCAGTTTTCCGATCCCGTACGCCACTCCCGTCTCTGCACGAGGTTCGTCGCCTCTTTGCCCGTTTTATCTCTGTCGCCCTTTTTCGGCCGGTCAGACTCGCATCGTTTTGCGGACGTGGCAGGTGCTATCGAGACTCGAAACCGAGGACGGCCCGCTGGAGCTGCCAGTCGTGGGGCAAGTCTTTGCAAAGGGAGATGAGGCGTGCCGCTGTGAGGTCCTCAGGCTGGCGCCCTTCAAAGAGGTCTCTTACAATGCCTGGAGACAGATATGTGAGGCGCATGTGCGCCGAAAGATAGTCGCGCTTGACGCCAAGCCGCTGCGCGAGTGCGTCGATGGTTGCATCGCGTCCTGACAGTAAGGCATCGCGGGTCGCATACGCATTTCTGAGCAGAGCGATCATGTGGCGATCCGGCTTTGCAGCACGGCCGCCTCCAACAATCAGTCGAATGCCTTTTCCGGCGCGGCGCAGTCTGGCCTCGGCGCGGAGTTCAGTTGTGTCGAGATGTTCTCCAGACAGCTCTCTAGATGCTTCACCCACTAGGACTCTTATGATCTCTTTCCGGTTGAGGCTGACGACAACTTCATCGACACGGACACACACGCGCGCGATAATCGACCGGACGAGTTCGCGAATCTTGATCGACGGCAAGGCCGCCCAGCCGTGTGTCAGTTCGTCGGCCTTCTTGAGTGACGAGCGAAACGTGGCAGCGTCGAGGCCGAAAATTGACAGCGTCTCACCGACGTCTTGTTCCGAAGCAAAAAACGCTCTTATCCGTTCGAGAACCAGCGCCTCGACGTCGCCTGCCGGCACGCGCAAGCCCTTTTCATGAAGCGAACGAGCCTCCGTTATCAGCGCTGTGGAGACATAGTACCGGTAGCGTCGGCCCTTCTTGACGGCATGCGTCGGCGTCATGCGGTGTCCTTCTCCGTCCACGATCAGCCCGGCAAGCAGGCTCGGCTCTTCTGCAGTCACGCCAAGCGCTTGGGCCTGTCGATTGCTAGCTAGCTTCTCTTGGACGAGTTTCCAGTTCTCGGCCTCAACGATCGCTTCGTGCTGACCGGGGTAGACCTTCCCTTGATGTCCAATCTCGCCCCGATAGATTGGATTTTGCAGCAAGGTGTAGAGTGCGCCGCGTGAAAAACGGTTGCCACCCGCAAGGACGCCGCCGGCGCCTTGCCGGCACTTACTCACGATTCCAAGCCCGGCAAGTTCGTCCGCGAGGATCCGGACCGACCCGAGTTCGGCGTAGCGCCGGAAGATCATCCGCACCGTCTTGGCTTCGGCTTTATTGACGATCAGCTTGCGCTCCTTGACGTCATATCCGAGCGGGACGTTGCCGCCCATCCACATGCCCTTGGCTTTGGACGCGGCGATCTTGTCGCGGATTCGTTCGCCCGCGATCTCACGCTCGAACTGGGCGAAAGAGAGCAGCATGTTGAGCGTGAGCCGGCCCATCGATGTTGTGGTGTTGAACGACTGCGTCACAGAAACGAACGAGGCGCTATGAGAGTCCAGCACATCGACGATCTTCGCAAAATCAGAGAGTGACCGCGTCAGCCGGTCGACCTTGTAGACGACCACGATCTGCACCTTGCTGGACGTGATGTCGGCGAGTAGCCGCTGGAGCGCAGGACGCTCCATGGTGCCGCCCGACAACCCTCCGTCGTCGCAGAGATCTGGAAGTGCCGCCCAGCCGGCATGCTTCTGGCTAAGTACGTAGGCAGCGCAGGCCTCCCGCTGCGCGTCGAGCGAGTTGAACTCCTTCTCGAGCCCTTCGTCGGAGGACTTGCGCGTGTAGATGGCACAGTTGAGCCGTTTCATTGGAGGCGCCTCTCCAGAAGGGCGAGGCGACGCCGGATTTGATTCACCGTTTTCGAGATGCGCCTGAGTTGACTGCGTCCGACATCGAGGACCTTGACGCCTTGCCCCTCCGACGCGATGAGCGCCGCGTCCTCGAACAGGCCGGTCAGATCGGCAAACGCCCGTCGGATGGCATCCAGATCGGCGTTAGCCATCGCCGGCCCCCTTCTTCGAAGTCAGGCCGAAGAACCGTGGTCCGGACCAGTGCGCGCCGGTGATTTCGCGCGCGACGACCGAAAGTGACCTGTATCGCCTGTCGCGCCATTCGACACCGTCCGCGTGGACGAGGACGGTGTGGGTCTGCCCATTCCACTCGCGCACGAGCCGCGTGCCCGGCTTAACCGCGGTGCAGGGCGCCGCCCTGCGGTGTTCGTACGAAGTTGCGTCAGGCCCTGCACCGGTCAGCTTTCGCAGAACTGACTTGGGGAGACCGCCGAATGCCCTCTCCTGGATCTTGTAGGTGATGCCGCGCAGAAGCAGATCGCGGGACAGGCTCTTCGGCGGCTGCATGTGATGCAGCCGCCGCCATTCTGCCCGCAGCTCGAAGTTGCTCAGGGCTTCGAGCCGCACCAACTCGGCCGCGATGTCTATCGAGACTGGCCTCATGTCAGCGACCGCGCTTGGTGTCGATCTTGTAGCGACGCAATTCGCCTTCGCTTTTTGACGATATGAGCGTGAAGCCGAGCTTCTTTTTGACCGTTGCCGCGAGGAACCCGCGCACGCTGTGTTGCTGCCAGCCAGTTGCTTCCATCATTTCCGGAATGCTGGCGCCGTTGCGTTGGCTCAAGAGCTCCAGCACGCGATCATGCTTCGTCACGCGCTCGGTATGGTGTTCATCGCGTGCAGCAGAGCGATTTTCGGCTGGCGCCGGCCGAGACTTGGCGCCAGATTTGGTCTTTGCGGATTTGGCGGGCGCCGTTGGCGCGTGCTTCTTGGCGTGGCTTGGGACGCGGGCTTCTATTGTGGACATGGTGGGCTCCAGGTGTTTCGGGGTTGCGCCACCTCGGCGCTCCCACCACCCGAAGCCCCGCGTTCCGCGAGGCGAACCCTGAAAATTCGGCGCCCCAGCTAATCGGCGCCTGTGCCGCCACCAATGCGTCCTTTGCGGCAGAAGTCGAGGCCTGATTTCGCTGCTAACGCGCGAATTCGCAGCCTCAGTTAAGGAAATCTATGACCGGTGCCAGGGGCCGAGCGGACGAATTACAGCCGACAGCCAAACGACGAATTTGACCCCAAGCTGAACTTGTTGCCTACCAAATGAATGGGCAAGAGGTTATGCCGCTGCGGCTAATGCGATGTCTGCACGTGCGCCGTTCATGCTTGAAATTATGGCCGACGCAGAAAGGAAAAGATTGCTCTCGGCTCACGAAACATCATCTTCCCGCGCTGGCCGCTTACGGCCGTCACCATTGACCAAACGAGATTTTCACGAGTGCGAACGCTTGTAAACAGTACGCCAGCAATATGAATGGCGACGCAAGCTGCTGTCACATGGGCAAACAGGCTATGGAGCGTGTCCACCGCTTCCGATCCCCAATAGGCGTCAGTTGTGAGCAGAACGCCGACCACGCCCGTGCCGGCAGTAATAAGCAGAAGGATCACCACCATGGCGCCACCTGCGGGGTTATGCCCAAGATGGCGCGGCTCCGCACCGCGCGCGACCTGACGTAGGTAAGCGTATGTGGCGGCTGGCGGCTTAACGAACACTGCAAAGCGCGCATGTGTAGGACCGACGAAACCCCAGAACACGCGGAATAAGATCAGCACGAGGACGGCCCAGCCGGTGACAACGTGAGCCTCGCGCGCTTCATCGCCCGTAAAATACGTTACGGCGAAGGATACGACGAGTCCCCAGTGGAAGACGCGGAGGAACGGGTCCCAGACCTCAGCGGTGCTTTTCGGCAACGGCCCTAAATGTGGTCGGATCGAAGTGCGATGCCTGCATCCTACTGCCTTTCCTGACTGTCATTCAAATTCGATCCCTGCGGTCAAGCGAAAAATGGCGTCTTCGCTGTGTCCGGTGAGGCCAAATGTGCCGCCAATGCCGACATGAATTTCATTTTTCAGGTCCGCACGCAGCCCGATGCCGATGTATTGTTCGGTCTTGCTGCCATCAAGTGTTAGACCCATTGGCGAGTCGCCAGCACCTCCGAACAACTCGAGACCAAGCGTCAGTTTCTGTACACCTCGTTCGCTCAAATAGCTGAGGGATGGCGGCGCGTCGTATGCGCGAAAGAATGTATAGTTCAGGCCAGCAGCGTAACCAAAGGCCCAGTGACCGTTTTCAAGGTTCACTTCGTGAATGGTGTTGAACGCGACGTTGAGATTGCTGTTTAAGTCGTGACCAAGAATGATCTTGGTCTCCACCTCATGCTCGCTGCCTTCTTCCTCTCCTTCCTCCTCTTCCTCGTCGTCAACGCGGCCAACCACATCCTTGACGAAGCGGCTGTTTGGGCGCTTGTAAATGTATTCGGCATAAAGAACGGGGTTTAAGAGCGTTTCTTCGCGGAAAAGTCGCAGACGGTTTTCGAAGCGGAAGCTACCAAAATCATAGTCATCGCCGCTGTCGAAGGTCTTCGCGCCTTCGAGATAAATGGCCGTCGTAAAGAGATCGGTCACGCCGTATTCAATTTCGAAAAGCTGGGCGGTGTAGTTGGGTTCCCCGTCACCGACACGACCGATATCGGAAAAGACCTGGACCTCGACGGCGCCCTCTTCCTCCATGTGGTGATTGTAGAGGACGTAATTAGCGTCTTGCCCAGCGAGTGCGGCAGACGTGCTCACCGAGCCAGCGAGCACGATAATGGCCGTCATCCGCCTAAAATGGATTCCCATAACTTCCCCCCAAAGTTCGAGATTCAAGGTCTCGAGCACTTAGAGCGTGTTTAATATGTCTACTTCATTGGTCAATAATTACGGCGCTGTAAGTATACGTAAGGTTGGAAACGTGGCGAAATGGCCACTGTCGACGCCGGAGAGATTTTGCAGTGGCGGGCCGGAGTAAAAGTGCAGCATATCCACCTCGTTCCAACGAGCGAGATGCGGCCGCCCGTGACGGTCATGTGTACGTGAGGATGCTGCGTCATCGCCGAGACCCAAGGGTGCAGTACGGCTGTCACGCCGATCTTCACGCCAAGGTGTTTTGGATCGGCAGCGATGGTCAGCATCGTCTCGCTGCTGGCTTTGAACAGCGCGTCGTAGATGACGGCCTTGTCCTGATAGGCGATGTCGCCGATCTCGGCCGGCAGCGTGAACACGATATGGAAGTACGGCACCGGCAGCAGATCCGCTTCACGCGCTTCCATCCAGTCGCGCGCCTGGGCGCCCTGGCACTTCGGGCAGTGACGGTTACGGCAGGAGTTGTAGGCGATGGAGGTGAAGCCGCACACGGCGTTCTCGCAGCGCGCGACATGCCCGCCGAGCGCTGCCGTGTGACAGTCCTCGATCGCGCTCATCACCTTCAACTGACCGAGGCTCAGATGGCCGCGGTTGGCGTCACGCCAAGCGGGGCCGTGGTCGCGGAAGATGTCCGCGACCTCCAATGCTGGACGAGCCAAGGGGCCGGCTCAAGCGGGCGGTCCATCTTTCGGTCGCAGCAACCGGTCGAGCGGGCTTTCGATCGAGCGCAGCAGATTAGTCGCGACCTGCGTGTAGCGCGCCGTCGTATCCAACTTCGCATGCCCGAGCAGCACCTGAATCACCCGCACATCGATGCTGTTCTACAGAAGATGCGTCGCGAAGGAATGCCGGAGCGTGTGCGGCGACACCCAGGAACCGAGCCCGGCGGCGTCGGCCGCCATGTGACAGGCCCGGTTCAATTGGCGCACCGTGATCGGAAGCAACGGATCGCGGCCCTGGAACAGCCAGCCCGGTGAGCTGCAGCGAGAGCATTGCGTGACGATCCCTGCGCCCCTTGCCCCGCCCACGCGGAGATCGACCCCGCACCGCATCCCCGGCGGCGGCATCCCCATGGTTCCTCCGCTCACGCGGAGATCGACCCACTTGTTAGATTTCAGCCGGAATGGAGATCGGCGTCGATAGCGGAGGAGCAAGTGACATGATGAATGACGGATGGATGTGGGGCATGGGCTTCGGGCACATCGTTGTGGTTGCGCTTGTCGTTCTGGTGATGCCGCCCTCGTCAAATACGTGTTCTTCCGGTGAAGGTCCCGAAGCGGGCAGCACGGCATACCGTGAGCCTGCGATGGCGCGAGCGGGTCTTTACCTTTGGACTCTACGCCGGCGTATCCGCGGCCGGTCACCTTCTCTGGGAGATCGTACAGCTGCCGCTTTATTCTCTCTGGCAGACTGCATCGCACACAGAGCTGGCCTTCGCCGTTCTGCACTGTACCGGTGGCGATTTTCTTATCGCGCTGAATGTCCTGCTGGCATCGGTCGTGCTGCTTAGAGCTTGGAGCTGGCCTCGCGCGCAAGCGCTTCAGGTCGCCTCCCTCTCCATCCCTCTCGGAATTGCCTACACGGCCTACAGCGAGTGGCTCAACATCTATGTCCGCCAATCATGGGGCTATCGTCCGGCGATGCCGACGGTTAAGATACTCAGCTACCAGATCGGCGTATCACCGCTCGCGCAGTGGCTCCTTGTGCCAGCTGCTGTCTTTGCCATCCTTGCGTCAATGCGCCGGTGGTACGTTCAATCCGAGCCCGGTGCACCGGAGCCGTGACAGCACGCAGCACCATGACCTGCATGCTCCTCCTGGATTGGCGGGCAAGGCAAATCCCCGTAGCAGAAGTGACGCATCAATCGCCGGACTTCGGCTTCAACATCGCGCCGCAAGCGCGCAAGCAAGATTGTACTGGCACGTACCCTTGTCGTTGCCCTTACCGGGGCGGCCGAAGCGGTCGCGGAATAGATAATGGCTGACGAGTCCCGTGAACGCCTGCGTCCGAGCGCGCGTGCCGTCGCCCAGAATTCGCGCCACTGCCAGCTTGGTGTTGGCGTAGTGGATCGATTGCGGCGCACCGGCTTGTCCGGTCTCCGAACGGCTGGCGAAGAACGCGAATGCCGAGACGTGACCGCCCAGGAACGCTTCCGTTCTCTCGGCCGGATACGTCTTGATGAATGGCGCGTCCGAGTGCGGAAGGTCCATGAAGAACACGTGCAGTTTCTGCCGCCGAATTTCGGCGTGCTGTGGCAACCGCACGGGTGCTCGTTACAATCTGACTCCACCATATCGGTCACCCTGGTCATCTCACAGCATAACCGCAGTGCGCGGTGTGACGGTTGGAGCCCATCGTGACTTGGTTTCCGTGATGATGGTGCGGTTTTCTCGCACTGAAATCAGCTCGCTTCATGCAGGGGCCTTTGGCACAATGGCCAAAGCCTTTCATGCGAGACTCTCCATCACGCCAAGGCATGACATGTGCCGTTGCGGATGTGACGCTAAAGGCGAACAGCGCTGCCGTGCAGACAAACAGGGAAGGTCGGGTCATGATTTTTCTCCTATGAGGACGGCGCCCTTACGCCGCCGTCCGTTTGCTCAATGATGGTGGTGACGATGGCGATGCCCGCCGCCCCAGATGTAGATCCGCGGCACAAATCCATAGTACCCATGTCTACGGTGGCGGAGCCTCCACGAGCGGCGATGATGGTGGCCCCATCTCCGGTGACCGTGATGCCGCCAATGACGGCGGTGCCGATGTCGGATCTGCTGAACATCGGACGTGCTAGTCTGGGACAGAGCGATCCGAGCGCTGCCGGCCGGAACCATCGCTGTTGCGGCTGAAGTCCCGCCAAATGCGGCAAGCGTAGCGGCGAGGATGACTGCGAAACTTTGCTTCCTCATGGCACTTCCTCCTTTAGCGTTGGCTGTCACTTCTTGTGGTCGTGATCGGCGTCCTTTTGGTTTTCACCTTCGTGCGACGATGCCTCAAACGTGGCGCCGTCGATTTTCGCGCATTCGTCCTTTGTCAGTTCTTTCCAGCCCGGCTTTTCGCACGCGGCATCGCCCTGACAGACGGACGGGCCCGAGCAGTGACCGTGCTCCTCGCCCGCAAGGGCCGCCGCTGTAAAAAGAGATGCCGTCGCAATCGCGATGATGATTGGCTTGATCATAGGGATACTCCTGTTCCGCGTTTGATTGCCGTGACGGTTGTCAGTCGCGTCACCTCCTTTCAGGGATTGCCCAAATAAATGCGGAAGGTCAGCGCGCCGTGTTTCGGTGTAAAAGCCAGCGCGGCGAGCAAGCTGTCCTTGCCATGCGAAAGCTGATAGCGCGTCACCTGCTGACCCGGCCATGCGGGCGTGTCGTGTGGCGCCACGCCAAAACGTGCCTCAAACCCCGCCTTTACATCGTCGACGAGATGCGGGCTGACGGGCTGGGTGGTGAGCGAGCAGACGTACACTGGGGGCTTATGGTTGCTTTCCGAATGGACCAACGCATACGCACCGAACCTGTCGTGGAACGTCCACCCTCCATCGATGTGGGAAACGGCGCCACTTCTGCGAGTCAGGTCTTCATTCGGAGCAGGTTTCCATTTGCCAACCAGGGCAAGGGTCTTCAGGCCTTCCAGGCTCTCGCCGTGCGCGATACAGGTATTTGCGACCAGCCGCAGAAGATGCTCGACCTGTCGTGCATGGGCAATCTCCGTTGCAATTTTGGCAGTGTCGACCGTTGCCAGCCCGCCATCCCTAGCGCCACCGAGCAGGTCCACCAAACGCTGTCGCGCCGCAGCCGCTTCCTGGTCCTCAGCGTCGCGGCTGATGGCTCTTTCGTAGTCGGCAAGCGCCTGCTCAAGTTCCCGGCGGCGCACATGCACGATAGCCCGGTTGAAGTAACTGTCGCTCACGTCGGGCTGTAGGCGAACCGCCTCGTCCAAATCGTTAAGGGCTTCATCAAGCCGCCCGAGGTTGGACAACGCGTTTCCGCGATTCATGTTGGCGTAGGGCAGTCCGGGGCTGATCCTCAGGGCCTCGGTGAAATCTCGGACGGCCGCGATGTAGTCTCCCTTCGCATAATAGACATTGCCACGGTTGTAGTAGGCCAAGGCGCTGGCCGGATTGAGTGCAATCGCAGCGTTGAAGCCTGCCAACGCCCGATCCATTTCGCCCTTCATGTAGTCGGATGCGGCACGGTCATGGATAGTGGCGAAGTCGGCGGCCTCAGCAGACTCTCCGCGTTCAGCCGGAACCCCTGGAGCCAATGACGCGCCTGTCACGCAAACAAGGCCTGCCAAAAGGATGGCCAGATAGCGCTTCGGCGTCAGGGCAAGAGGCATGAAACGCGCACTCCGTCGTCAACAGGCCCGTAGGGCCGCTGGTGTCATTTCAGGGTACCGGGCGGGTAAAGACCTTCGACGAGCGGTAAAAGCCCCTTGATCTTCGTTAGCGCGGTCGAGGCAGCATCAGCCTCATTGTGCTCGGCGCCGTGGTGTAGCTCGTCAACAGCCTTATCGAGTTGCTTGAGCGCAGAGGTGAGCTTGGCCTTCGATCCTTCGGCGACCATGTCCGACTTCTCCTGCAGCGTGTGCACCGCCGCTTCCATGTGCTCACCCGCTTCATGAGCCCCGGCCAGTTTATTGCCGCCAATGGCCGTCTCGGATTCGGTCAACTTCGCCGTGATTAACGTCCAGGCCTCTTTGACGTTGGCCGGTGGCGTTACCTTGAAGTGGGCCTCGTCCTTCCCGTGCGCGTGCTCCTTCCCATGCTCGTGGCCCTTGCCGTGGTCGTGGCCCTCTTCGGCCATCACAGGCAATGACAGGGCAACGACGACAGAGGCTGCGGCAGCCAGGATCGTTCGGGTGACGCTCATGCGACATGTTCCTTTGCAGTTTGGGTTTCTGGTTCGGCTTCGGCGGTGAACTCTTCGTTGAGGCAGAAGCGCTTGTAGAGCGCCGGCAGCACAATCAGTGTGAGCAGTGTGGCGGTGATCAGCCCGCCAATGACGACAGTTGCCAGTGGCTTTTGCACTTCGGCGCCCGTCCCCGTCGCAATAGCCATCGGAACGAAGCCGAGCGAAGCGACCAGCGCGGTCATCAGAACCGGGCGGAGGCGAGTCATGGCGCCTGCGATGATGGCCAGTTCGCCTTGCATGCCCTTGAGCCGCAGCTGGTTGATGTAGGTGACCATGACGAGACCGTTCAGTACGGCCACGCCGGACAGCGCGATGAAGCCGACTGCCGCTGAAATCGAAAACGGCATGTCGCGTAGATACAAAGTGAGGATGCCGCCGGAAATCGCTAGCGGCACGCCGGAGAACACCAGTAGTGCCTCGCGCACTTTGCCGAATGCGGTGAACAGCATCAGGAAGATGATGAAGAAGCACGCCGGTACGACGATCATCAGCCGACTGCGCGCCGCCTGCAGGTTTTCAAACTGCCCGCCCCAGGCCAGCCAGTTGCCTGGAGGCACCTGAACCTCGGTATCAATGCGCTGCTGCGCCTCTTCGACAAAAGAGCCAATGTCACGCCCGCGCACATTCGCCTGAACGACCACGCGGCGCTTGCCGTTTTCGCGGCTGATCTGGTTCGGGCCCTCCTCGACCACGAAGCGGGCCAGCGTTTTGAGAGGGATGAAGGAGGTCTTCGCGGAGTCGCCGTCCGTATCGGGCACCGGTACAGGAAGATTTTCCAGGGTTTCGAGGTCATCTCTGAGCCTGTCCGGCAATCTCACGAGGATGTCGAACCGGCGGTCGCCCTGGAACACGAGGCCCGCTTCCCGCCCGCCGACCGTAATTGAGATCACGTCCAGGACATCGCCGATGTTGAGGCCGTAACGAGATATGGCCTGCTTATCGAGCTTGACGTCCAACATGGGCAGGCCCGTGGTCTGTTCGACTTTGACGTCGGCCGCGCCCGGCACTTGCCGCAGCACGGATGCCACCTTGGTTGCCGTTGTCCCAAGCTCGTCAAAGTCGTCACCGAACACCTTGACGGCCACATCGCTGCGCACGCCTGCAATCAGCTCGTTAAAGCGCATTTGGATCGGCTGGGTGTACTCGTAGTTGTTGCCCGGCAGCAGGCCGACGGCCGCCGCAATCTTCTCGACCAGCTCAGCCTTGGTCATGCTCGGATCTGGCCAATCCGACTGAGGCTTCAGGATGATGAAGGTATCCGAGACGTGGGGCGGCATCGGGTCCGATGCCATCTCCGCCGTGCCTGTCTTGGAGAACACGAACGCGACTTCGGAAAACGCACGAACCGTTGCCTCGACCTTCAACTGCATCTCCTGCGACTGGGAGAGTGACGTTGACGGAATGCGCATGGCATGCATGGCGAGGTTCTTCTCATCCAGTGTCGGGATGAATTCCTGGCCAAGGCGCGTGAACAGGAACAGCGAGAACAGGAAAAAAGCGACCGACATCCAGATGACGCTGGTGTTGTCGGCCAGCGCGTTGCGTAACGCCGGTTCGTACATGCGCTTGGAATAACGGATGATCGCGCTTTCTTTTTCTTCAACGCGTCCGGTCACGAACAGCCCGATCATGGCAGGCACGAAGGTCAGCGACATGACGAATGCGGCGAGCAGCGCAATGATGACGGTCAGTCCCATCGGCTCGAACATTTTACCTTCCACGCCGGTGAAGGTGAGGAGCGGCAGATAGACGGTGATGATGATGATTTGCCCGAACACTGACGGCTGG
The DNA here is from genome assembly GCA_041397645.1 of Hyphomicrobiaceae bacterium. Taxonomy (NCBI): domain Bacteria; kingdom Pseudomonadati; phylum Pseudomonadota; class Alphaproteobacteria; order Hyphomicrobiales; family Hyphomicrobiaceae; species Hyphomicrobiaceae bacterium. Next base: position 2,379,142 of record JAWKWE010000004.1, read on the forward strand.
ATCATTTCCTTGCTGGCGACCATCACCTCGTGCAGTCGCTCGGAGACGTTGAGCAGCCGGCCTTCGTGGTGCTGACGCTCGGCCAGTCTGCGCAGGGCGTTTTCGGTGATGATCACCGCACCGTCGACGATGAGCCCGAAATCGAGTGCGCCAAGACTCATGAGATTGGCGGAAATCCCGGCTTCCACCATGCCAACCGTGGTGAAAAGCATCGTGATGGGAATGACCAGCGCGGTGATGAGTGCGGCGCGCAGGTTGCCGAGCATCAGGAACAGCACGACGATAACCAGCAGCGCGCCTTCTGCGAGGTTTTTGACTACGGTTTTGACGGTTGCATCAACCAGGACTGTGCGGTTGAGCACGGTCTTAATGGCGATATCCGGCGGCAGTGACTTGGAGATCGTTTTGATTTTCTCGTCAACAGCTGCTGAAACGATGCGGCTGTTGCCGCCCTTCAGCATCATCGTGGTGCCAACGACCACCTCATACCCGTTCTCGCTGGCCGAACCGGTGCGCAGTTCGCGGCCGATCCCAACCTCTGCGACGTCTTTCAAGTGAACCGGGACGCCGTTGCGATTGGCGATGATAACATTGCCGATGTCGGTCGCGGTTTCCAGCCGCCCGTCGGCACGGACGATGTAGGATTCGCCCTTTTGCTCGATGTATCCGGCACCGACGCTGGTGTTGTTGCGCTCCAACGCGTTGATGACATCGGTGAACGTCAGCCCCAGGGACAACAGCTTCTGCGGATCAGGCTGAACCTGGTATTGCTGTTCGTAGCCGCCGATGGCATCCACCTCGGCAACGCCGGTCACGCCTTTAAGCTGGGGCCGGACGATCCAGTCCTGCACCGTGCGCAGGTACATGGAAAACTCGAAATCCTTACGCAGAACTAGGCCTTCCGGCGTCAAGTAACTGCCATCGCTCTGCCAGCCTGGTTTGCCGTCTTTGACCTCCGCACCCTTGCCGCGAGGATGTTCGAAATGGACCGTCCACATGTAGATTTCGCCGAGGCCGGTCGAAACGGCACCCATGCGTGGTTCAGCCCCCGCCGGCAGGTTGGCTTTAGCCTGGTTCATCCGCTCCGACACCTGGGCGCGCGCAAAGTAGATGTCGACGTTGTCCTCAAAAACCGCCGTGACCTGCGAAAACCCGTTGCGCGACAGCGAGCGCGTGTAGGAGAGCCCCGGTATTCCAGCGAGTGCAGTCTCTATCGGGAAAGTGACGTTCTTTTCGATCTCAAAGGGCGACAACGCTGCCGCTTCCGTATTGATCTGGATCTGGTTGTTGGTGATGTCCGGCACGGCGTCGATCGGCAGCCGTTGCAGCGAATAGAGTCCGAATGCCGACGCGGCGGCAACCAGCAAGACCACCAGCACGCGGTGGGTGAGGGAGAAACTCAGGATGCGTTCAATCATGGCCGGTTCTCTCCCCCTCAATGCTCATGCTCGGCTTCGGCTTTGCCGAGCTCGGCCTTGAGCGTGAAGGTGTTGGAGGTGGCGACCGTTTCGCCGAATTCGAGCCCTGAAATGATCTCGACGTATTTCGAATCCTCGCGGCCCGTTGTCACCGGCCGCGCACGGAAGCCGCCGCTTTCGCTGACGAACACCACCTTGGACCCCTTGACCGTCTGAATGGCGCCAGCGGGCACCAGAATGTCGACTTCCTGCTCTGACGCGATGAGGCGCGCATCCACATAGTCGCCGGGCTTCCAGATGCCTGAAGCGTTGTCCAGTTCGGCGATGGCCTTGGCTGAGCGGGTCTCGGCATCGATCACGGGGCTCAGCGCGAAGATCCTTCCACTTGCCTGCCTAGTGCCCGATTGCACGCGCACCATTTGACCTTGTTTGGCGAACGACAGGTCATTGGGCGCAACAGCTAACTCAATCCAGACCTTTGCCGGATCGGCGATCGTGAACACTTCTTTGTCGGTTCCAACGGTCTGGCCGAGCACCAGGTCACGCGCGGTGACCTGACCGGCGATGGGCGCCCGCAGCTCGTAGATGCGAAAACTGCTCTCGTCCCCGATCTTGGGTAGCCGTTTAATTTCGTCGTCAGAGAGTCCGATTGCGTGCAGGCGCTGATGCGCAACATCGAGCCTGATTTTGGCTTCTGCGTGAGCGTTGCGGGCGGCGAGGTATTCCTGCTCCGCGGTCACCTTCTGCTTCCACAGTCGCTCTTCCCGCTCATAAGTTGAGCGCGCCAGTTCCTCGGTGCGCGACGCCGCCAGAAAATCAGCCTTTGCATCGGCCATTTCGCGGCTGTCGATCGTGGCAAGAAGATCGCCAACAGCTACGGTATCGCCAAGTTGCCGATCAACGCTCGCCACGGTACCGGTCAGTTTGGGTACAACCCGGGCCTGGGCATTGGCATTCATCGTTATCCGGCCTGGAGCAGCGACTTCCTTGCTGAGCTTGCCGGAAGCCGCCGGCTGCATCTCGATTGTTGCAGCCTTGATCTGTTCGGCACTCAGTTTGATCAGCCCTTCCGACGATTCACCTTCTTCCTTGCCGTGGGCATGACCGTGCTCATCCTTCTCACTAGTAGCCTCTTTAGCGTGGTCGCCGTCGGCTTTCGCAACCGGTGCTATCTCAGGGCTAGAAGGCCACATCGATTCCCAAACCGCCCGGACGAATCCGTCCTCACAGACCTTCGCGCCGAAGCCCTCAGCCGCATGGTCAGCATCCTGCTCTTCTCCATGACCGTGGCCATGCCCATGCGCATCCACCTTCGCGGGTCCGCACATGGAGCTGGTCTCGCGATACGCTACGAACAAGCCCAAAAGAGCTGCTGCAATGGCTAGGGTAAGTTTCGAGGTGAACTTCATTTAGCAACGCTTTCCTAGAATTCCTTGATGTCGCGCCCGATAAGCGCTTCGACCTTGACCCGTGCCTTTTCGTAGTCGGCGCGGGCATTGAGCAGATCGAGCCGCACCTCGAACACCGAGCGCTGAACATCGAGCACATTCAACAGATCGAACTTGCCCTCGTCGTAGCCGAGTTTGGTGCGATCGAAGGCCGTCTGCGCCACAGGCAGCACATCGCGCTTCAACCCATTGAGCTGCGTCGCCGCGACTTCAAGATCGCCAACGGCCTCAATCAGCGCGCGCAGAAGTTCGTCGCGCACAGCCAGCGCATCGGTCTCCGCCTTCGCAAGTCGGCTCTCGGCGGCGGCGATGTTGCCGTCATTGCGATCAAAAATCGGTAGCGGGATCGCTACGGACGCGACGATCGCCGTGGAGTCGTTCTCATTGAACTGACGCACCCCGGCACCAACGCGAAGGTCGGGGATGGCTTTGGCATTCTCCAGATTCACCTGGGCGGCACGGCGGCCAACCTCATCACTCCAGCGCGCCAGCGTTGGATTGCTATCGAGAAAGGTTTTCAATGCTTCAACGGAAGGCACGCTAATACCGTTGCCAAGCCGGCCAGCTGCTGCGCCGAAATCGGGCGCATGCGCACCCCATAGTGTCGAAAGCTTACGCTTGGCCGCATCCAGCCGCGCCTTCTCCGCACCCTGAAGGGCCTTGGCTCGCGCGGCCGCCACCAAAGCACGATCCAGCTCGATCGGACTGGCCTTGCCGGCCTTGACGCGGGCATCGACGCTTTTGCGCGTCTTCTCTGCTATCGAGACAAACTCACCCAGGACCTTCACCCGCTCCTGCGCGGTGAGCACGTCCACGAACGACTGGGCGGCCAAGGTCGCCATCTGGACGCGGATGCCCTCGTAGTCCCACGTGGCGAGGGACGTCTCGAGTTGAGCGGCCTGCAGACGCGCATAGCGCTTGCCGCCGAGTTCAATGAGCTGGGTCAGACTGGCAGTTTCCTCAGCGACATCGAAGTCGCGCTTATCCTTTGAGCCGCCGAAGTTCTCGACCTCCAGCAACAACTCTGGATTGGGCCGGCGTGAGGCTTGAAAGGCTTCACCATCGCGAGCCTGAATTTCGTGGTAGGCCGCGCGAACGGAGGGATTGTAAGCCAACGTCCGGCTGACTGCGTCGCGCAGCGTCAGACGGTTTTCATAGCTTAAGGTCGACGTAGCGCTGACTGATGGAAACATTACCGGTCCGGCTTCCCCGGACACTGCCGTTTCCGTGCTCCAGCCGGAAAGTTCTTCGCCCGTTGCGCCATAGCCCGAGCAGGCCGTGGCCATCGCCACAGCCAGCCAGAAGTAAAATTTAGAACGTTTCGCCATAGGGCCCCCAGGCATCGAATCAAGTTTTGCGCCGTCAGCAAGTGTGCCGACGTGCGCAGCCAAAGATCAGACGGGAGGCGCTAAATGAGGAGGATAACCGTGCTCAAGGCGTCAAGACGCGGGTCGCCGGACAGCGCCACAGCATAGCTGCTCGAAGCGACAAGGATTTGCTCCGGCTGGAACACGAGAGGTGTGGTTCCGATTTGCAGCGGCGAATCACCGCCGTCATCCGTCGACTGCTTCTTGATCGAGGAGAACGTGACCGTTGCCGTCGCCTGAAGACCGATGTCGATGCAATCCGGGCCGTTCTCCAGACTGACAGTTTGCGAAGCCTTTTCTGGCGCAACGTCAACGACATGGTCGTTCTGGTGGTGCATGGAGCTGTGGACGAACTCCACCATCCGGTGGCCGTCGTTGCCGATGCACAAGCGCATCGACCCGGCAACCACGGTGGCCGGGATAAACAGCGCAAGCAGCAAAACGGTTAAGGATCGTCGCATGGTATGATCATAGACTCCTCATCCAGAAGCACTATCAAGATTTTCTGCTGCTTGGCAATCCGGCAAGGCAGGTGTTGCCTGTATGCACATCAGTTATATTTCCGTAACGAGGAGATCAGATGGGCGCCGGTCACGACCACGGGCATACGTCATCCAGCGCATCCGCGCTGACAAAAGCCCTGGCGCTGACAGGGACGTTCCTGGTCGTCGAGGTGGTGGCCGGTATCTTGACCGGCAGCCTGGCGCTCATTTCCGATGCCGCGCACATGCTGACCGACACTGCCGGGCTCGCGATTGCTCTCGCCGCCATCAAGGTGGGCGAACGGCCTGCCGACAGCCGGCGGACCTTCGGCTACCGCCGCTTCGAAATTCTTGCCGCAGCCTTCAACGCGATCCTGCTGTTCGGTGTGGCTGCCTACATTCTGTATGAAGCCTACCAGCGGGTTCTCGCCCCAACTGAAATCCAATCCCTACCAATGCTCGTGGTGGCGTTCCTCGGCCTTCTCGTGAACCTTGCCGCCATGCGACTGCTGGCAGGCAACGCACAGTCGAGCCTCAACGTGAAAGGCGCCTATCTGGAAGTCTGGAGCGACATGCTCGGCTCGATTGGAGTCATGGCCGCTGCCATAATCATTTGGCTCACCGGTTGGCGTTGGGTCGATCCGCTGGTTGCCGTGGCGATTGGATTATGGGTGCTGCCGCGAACGTGGCAGCTCTTTAGTGAGACCATGAACGTTCTGCTGGAAGGCGTGCCCGAAGGCATCAACGTGGTCGCGATCGAAACGGCGTTGCGCGCCGTCCCCGGCGTGCGTGACATTCACGACCTCCATGTGTGGGCACTGAGTTCTGAGATGCCGTCCTTATCGGTCCATCTCGTGCTCGGGGACGCGCCGGACGCGGATAAAGTTCGCGAGAAAGCAGCCGAGCTGCTCGAAGAACGCTTTAGTATTGATCATGTCACGTTGCAGACCGAGCGAACGGACTGCCGTGACGGGCGCGATCAGCACGGGCTGCACTAGGCCAGGCTGTAAGGAGCGTTTCCACCATCGGCTTTCATCAATGCCGTGGATCGATCGGAGCCAGCGCTTCAATAATTCGGCACTCGCCAATGGTGCCGCGACCGCAATAGCGGATGATACTGTCGAGTTCGCGCCGTAGAGCCTTTAAATCGGCCAGTTTGCGATCGACGTCTGCGAGATGGTCGCGAGCGATGACATCGACAGCTTCGCAGGAACGCTGCTTCTGATCCGACAGACCCAGAAGTTCCCTCACCTGCTCCAGGCCAAAACCCAGATCGCGGGCACGACGAATGAAGCTCAGTCGACCGAGATCGCTTTTCCCATAGGCGCGGTAGTTTCCACTCGTCCTATCAGGGGCGGGAAGTAATCCGATCCGCTCGTAATAGCGGATCGTCTCGACCTTGGTGCCGGTTGCTTTGGACAAATCGCCGATCGTGAGGACGCCTGAACTCATAAGTGTTGACCCTGTAGTTACTACAGGGTGCAGTATGATCTCATAACGAGAGAAAGTCCAAAAAACGTGACAGCTGTCGAACGACCCTCAACAAACATCCACGCGCTCAAGATGGGCGTCGAGGGCATGGATTGCGGCGCGTGCGCGCTCAAGATCGAGAACGCCCTGAAGCGTCTCCCCGGCGTTGCCGACATCAACGTCAATTATGGCGCCGAGACGCTGGACCTGAACCACGACGCGGATCAGAGCTCGCGCCAAGCGATAGAGGACAAGATCCGCAGCCTTGGCTACACGCCGCGTGCACTGGCGACTGAGCAGGTCATCTCGACCCATTTGACCGAGCGGGCTGATCGGCCGTGGTGGCAAACGCGCAAGGGGCAACTTGTCCTTGTGAGCGCAGTCCTGCTTGCAGCGGCGGCAATTGTCGCCTGGGTTGCACCCGACCTCTCATTTTACGCTTATCTCTCAGCCGCCGTCATTGGTCTCGTCCCCATAGCGCGCCGCGCGGTCATGGGCGCCATGTCTGGCACGCCTTTCAGCATCGAAACGCTCATGAGCGTAGCGGCGGCCGGAGCCGTTGCCATCGGCGCGACCGAGGAAGCAGCGGTTGTGATTTTCCTCTTTGCCGTCGGTGAGCTTCTGGAGACCGTTGCGGCAGGTCGCGCAAGGGCTGGCATCAAAGCACTAATCGGATTGGTGCCGCGTACCGCCAAAATCGAGCAAGATGGCGAAGTGCGGGAAGTGCCCGTCGAACAGCTGCGTGTCGACGATGTCGTCGTGGTGCGACCCGGCGACCGGGTTCCATCAGACGGAAAAATCATCGAGGGGACGTCGGAACTCGACGAAGCCCCCGTCACGGGCGAATCGGTTCCCGTCCTTAAGACTATTGAGGCGATGGTCTATGCCGGCAGCATTAACGGCAACGGCTTGCTCAGGATATCAATCACCAAGACCGCAGCCGACAACACCATCGCGCGCATCATTCATCTGGTGGAGCAGGCACAGACTTCTAAAGCGCCTACGGCCCGCTTTATCGACCAGTTCGCAGCGTACTATACGCCAGCGTCAATGGTCGCTGCGGCGCTGATTATCATCATACCACCGTTGCTCTTTGGGGCAGACTGGGAAACCTGGATCTACCGCGGCCTTGCTACCCTACTCATCGCCTGCCCCTGCGCGCTTGTTATCTCTACGCCTGCCGCCATTGCCTCCGGTTTAGCGGCCGGGGCCCGACGCGGGCTTCTCATCAAGGGCGGTGCAGCCTTGGAGACTCTCGGCAAGATCAAGACCGTCGCCTTTGACAAGACTGGCACCTTAACCGTTGGCAAGCCACAGGTGACCGATGTCATTGCCATCGAAGGCGACGACAGTGAGGTGCTGGCGAAAGCTGCCGCCGTCGAGCAGGGGTCCAGCCATCCGCTCGGATTTGCGATTATCGCAGCGACCAAGATGCGCGGGCTCACCATACCAGAAGCCTTCGGCGGCGCTTCTGCGGTTCCAGGCAAAGCCGTTGTCGCGCGTCTGCGCGATGGCTTTATCTCGGTCGGCTCTCCGCGTCATGCAGCCGAATTTAACCTGCTGCCCCCTTCCTTCGAGAGCGTGGTGCAGCGGCTTGAGGCGGAAGGAAAGACAGTCGTGATCGTGGCCACGAATGAGCGCGCGCTCGGCCTTATTGCGCTCCGCGACGAACCGCGCCCCGATGCCGTAGCCGGGATCAGGTGGCTAAAGGCGCTCGGCGTGGACACCATCATGCTGACCGGCGACAACCGGCGCACGGGTCAAGCCATAGCCAGCGCCCTTGGCCTCGATGTACGCGCCGAGCTGTTGCCTGAAGCAAAACTCCAAGCCATTGCTGAACTCAAGACGGCTGGCCCAGTGGCCATGGTGGGGGATGGCATCAATGACGCGCCTGCCCTTGCGGTATCCTCAGTCGGCATCGCGATGGGGGGCGGGACCGATGTCGCGCTGGAAACCGCCGATGCAGCCTTGCTCAGCAACCATGTCACCGGCGTTGCTGAACTTGTCAGTCTCGCGCGGGCGACCTTATCGAATATCTGGCAGAATATCGCGCTCGCGCTCGGGCTGAAGGCCGTGTTTCTGGTCACGACACTGCTCGGTGTCAGCTCGCTGTGGATGGCCATCCTCGCAGATACAGGGGCCACCGTGCTGGTGACCGCAAATGCGTTGCGCCTGCTGCGATTTCGTCCGGCAGCGACAGCATCGTCTCAGGAGATCGCATGAGCAGCGCAATGGACACCTTGGCACCGCCCCGCCTGACACGACTGTTCGGATTGGCGGCGATCCTTATCGCCTTCGTTTTGGATCAAGCCACGAAGTTGATGGCGTTAGCGGCGCTTGAGCGTGGGAGCGTCCAATTCGTGCTGCCATTCTTCGATCTGCGTCTCAGTTTTAACCAAGGGGTATCTTTCAGCATGTTCGCTGAGACATTCGCGGACCGCCCTTTGCTTCTGGCCGGAATTACGCTCGTCATCGTTGCGCTATTTGGGTTTCTCCTGATCCGATCAACCACCCGGTGGGAGGCCGCCGCGTTCGGATTGATCATTGGCGGCGCGCTTGGCAACTCTTTGGATCGTATTCGCGTTGGCGCGGTTGTTGATTTCCTCGATTTTCATGTCTGGGACTATCACTGGCCCGCGTTCAATCTCGCGGATGCAGCAATCGCGGTCGGCGTCATCGTCCTGCTGGCAATCACATCGCTCGGCAAAAATGACGATATCGCGTCGCGAGGGACTGCACGATGACTACAGCCCTTCAAATTTACCGACCGTCACTTTGGACGGCGGCGCTGGCCAACGGCTGTTGGCCTGGGCGCGTCACGCTGACCGCAGAAGGCCTCAAGCTCGTCCTCGGCGTGTTTCTCGTCTTGGCGGGCCTAATGACCCTGTCGGGGAGACCGATCGTGCACTTCAAACCTCTGTTGAGCAAGTCATGCCGCCCTGGTTGCTGCATGTTACCACTCGCATCTGAGCCGCATGCCAATCCCTGAAGCCATGAGACGATGACACCATGAAGCTTTATCCTATCCGCGAGGCATTGGAGCAAAATCAAGTCGCCCTGTACTTCATCAGCGTCGTTCTCGGACTTGCTGTTTCCTGGGCATGGCCGGGAAGCGGCGCCTTGGAGCCGCTTATTAATCCGACGCTTGCGCTGATGCTGTTTGTGACTTTTCTCCAGGTGCCGCTCGCGGATCTTGGAAAGGCATTCACGGATGTCCGCTTTCTGTCCGCGCTGGCCGTGGGCAACTTCATTGTGGTTCCGCTGCTCGTCGCAGTGCTCATTACTTTTTTGCCGAGGGAGCCGCTGCTCGTCATAGGGGTCCTGTTCGTTCTGCTAACGCCCTGCGTCGATTACGTGGTGACGTTCTCCCACCTCGGCCGCGCCGACGCCAAATCCCTTTTGGCCTCGACTCCGTTGTTGCTGTTAGCACAGATGGCGTTGCTCCCGCTCTATCTTGGCGCCTTCGTTGGAGACGATGCCGCCGCTCTGGTGCAGCCAGGGCCCTTCGTTCACGCCTTTGCCCTCTTGATAGCCGGTCCACTTCTTCTTGCAGCGGGCTTCCAAGTCCTCGAACGCAGGGTCAAAGCCGCAAAAATAGGGGTGGCCGCACTTGGTATCCTGCCGGTCCCAGCCACAGCCCTGGTCTTGTTCGTCGTCATTTGCTCGGTGGTGCCGCAGCTCGGCCCTGCCATAAGCAGCGTGATGAAGGTGGTGCCGATTTACGTGGCCTTTGCGCTGGTCGCGCCCGTGGCGGGCTGGCTTGTCGCCCGCGCATTCTCTCTTCCACCGGATCAAGGCAGAGCCGTCGCGTTCAGTGCTGCGACGCGCAATTCGCTGGTTATCCTGCCCTTGGCGCTTTCTGTCCCAGGCGCAATCCCAGTCATCCCCGCAGTGATCGTGGCACAGACATTGGTGGAGTTGCTCAGCGAGCTGGTCTACATCCGCGTTATTCCGCGGTTCCGAATTTAGATCCGAGCTGTTCGGACAATGCCGCAGAATCTATCTCCTAGGATTTCAGTTTCCTTAGAAATGGCAGTGAGCGTATCATGATACGCTGACGCTTGCGGTTACCCGCGCAGAGCTGGTTGGGTTAGGTTTGATCCAAGTCAAGTACGGAGCGCTGACACCGACTTAAGAAACGATGACCGGTTCCTGCAAGCAAGCCACAATGAAGAAATCAGAAAGAAAGACGTAGCATTGAGGAGTAAAGCACATGACCATGCGTAAATGGGTGATCGCAGCGGCACTCCTGGCAGCGGCTGCGACTGGTTCGCTGGCTCAAGACCAAAAACAGGGTCAGCATATGCCGATGGGTCAAGGCATGGGGATGATGGGTGGCTGTCCCATGATGGGCAGCAACATGGGAATGGGCATGATGGGTCAGGGTATGCGGGGGATGATGGGCCCAGGCATGACGGGCAATATGCCGATGGGTATGGGTATGATGGGTCAGGGCATGGGACCAGGCATGATGATGGGCATGGGTCCCATGATGGAAGGCCGTCTTGCCTATCTGAAGGCCGAACTGGGCATCACCGACACGCAGGCCGCGGCTTGGGACGGCTACGTGAGCGCGGTCAAGGCTCGCGGCGATGCCATGCAAAGCATGCACACGACGATGATGCAGGCGATGCAGGGCGGCACGGCCATTGACCGTATGAACGCCCATACCACGGCTATGCAGAGCATGATGGACAGCATGAATGCGCTCAAGCCAGCAACCGAAGCGCTCTACAAGGTTCTGAATGACGACCAGAAAAAGAAGGCTGATATGCTGCTCGGCATGGGCTGTTGCATGATGTGAGAGAATACATGAGTTATTACTTCAACAAGGTTTTGTTGATGGGCTTCGATGACGTCGTCACTCTGACGGCCGAGAAGCTCAAGGAGCAGGGTTTTGGCAACATCACCGAGATCGACGTGACGAAGACACTCAAGAGCAAAATCGGCGTTGAGTTTCGTCCATACCGCATTCTGGGAGCGTGCAACCCTGCGCTGGCCCACGAGGCGCTCAAGCTCGAGGACAAGGTCGGAACGATGCTTCCCTGCAATGTCATCGTTCAGGAGCTGGCACCGGGGCGCGTCGAGGTGGCAGCGATCAACCCGGTCGCCTCGATGGCCGCCATCGACAATCCCGCGCTACTCGACAAGGCAGCGTTTGTCCGAGCAAAGTTGGAAAAGGTCATTGAATCATTGTGCGGAGGCGACAGACGACAGCCACACGGCGTCTGAATTTGGTCTGCACTCCTGGCGGGAAGCCTCTCGCTGGCCTGCCCGCACCAACGCCACGTGTACTCAGTGTTCTACGCTTTGTACCGCGACCTAGCACTTCTTCGCTTCCGTAAGCCGTCGGAGGTGCCTGTAGAGCCGGCCGATGCGCAAGGAACTCTGTGATGTAATTGGCGCGCGAACGGCCAAAATTGCTGACGTGGATTCTGGCCCACGCACACGCTCGGCTCTTTAGGAGATCGAGCGATTGACCAGCGTGAGGAACGGCAATCGATCGCCTATTTGAAGGCATAAGGATCGTCATCATCGATCGGCTCCTGCACATATGCAGTCGGACCTGCCCGATACTCGGCCAGAAGCGCCGCCTCGTTCTCCGGCGGCCCCCACGGGGCATTCGGATTTTCTTGCAAGCGCCGTTGATAATCCATCGTCCAAACAGCATACCGCTCCCATTCCTCGCGCGACATCTCACGCGCCGGCATGGCCGGATGTCGATCACCGATCCCGAAAAGCTCGTAAGCCAAGATGGCTGTTTCGGGTACCTTGCACAGTGCGCTCATCGGAAAACCAAACTCATCCGGCTGCGCAAACCAGCCCCCTCGCACCTCCTCGTCGTTCATGTGCACGTAGGGCTTCTGCTGATACTGCGCGGAAAAATTATACGCCCCCATGTCCATCATGCGACGGTAGAGGGGCACCCAGCTGTCGATCTTGGGCGCCAGCGGATAGCCTTTCTGGCGCGTGATGACGCCACCGCGCGACAGCTTCCACTCTTCGTGCTCGGTGGCAATCGCCGGCAAGTTGAGGTGCGTCCATGGCAGCTCGCCTGACAGCAGATGGCCACTGAGATCCTCGTGATGCAGCCGCTGCATGACGACGACGACCCGGCCTTTGTCCTTATCGTTCAGCCTTGGGATGACCTCGGCATCGAACCACTTGTTGACGGCCCGACGGCGCGGCTCGTCGTGCACGCGGGCCGGCGCGATCGGATCATCGACGACAATGAGGTCGGCGCCACGACCGACCAGGATGCCGCCAACCACGCCCGAGATCCGCTGGCCGCCATGAGGCAGATAGAGGTTGCCGCCGCGGCCCTCGGGCTTCAGATGCGGAAACAGGGCCTGGCAACGCTGCGACCGCAGAAGGTCTTGCGTCGCGCGCTCGAAGTCCCCGGCCAGCTCACGCGAGCCGGCGATCGACATAATCTTGAGTTCGGGATTGCGTCCGTGCATCCACACCGGCAGCGCAATTGAGGCCGCCAGCGACTTCAAGCATCGCGGGGGCAGGTTGATGATGAGCCGCGTGATCTCGCCTTTGGCCACCCGCTCCAGATAGTCAGCCAGCACATCGATGTGCCAGGTGTCGACCAGTGCCGTCTTGGGGTTCAGCTCCCGAAACGCAAATCTCAAGAAGGCCGAGAAGTTCGACCGGTAGAGCGCCTTGATCTGTTCAGCCTTGGTCATTGTCGTCTCCTGTCGGTGGCGATCCGAGCGCCTTCAGCAACTCGGCGTCATCCGCCTCTGTCGCTGTGAAGGGCTCGATGTCCTTGTGCTTCTCGAGGTGCGCGAGGACGAGCTGCATTGGCTTCTGGTCGCCACTGATGGCGCGGTTGACGAGTTGCTTGATCAAGGCTTCGCGCTTGCTCAAGCGGATCTCGCGGCCGCCTTCCTTGAGCACGACCGTCTGATCGAGCTCGCGCTTGATCATGGCTTCGATGCTGCGGCTCTTGCGCGGTCGGCCGCGCGGGTTACCCGACTGACCTGGTCTGAACCGGCTGTGCATCGGAGGCCTGCAGTAGCCGACTTTGTCGTCATCCTCGGCACTCATGATGAGACCTCCGAGCACCCGCTCTGCACAGAGGCGGCCTCGCCAAGCCGCTCGGCCGCGACCTCCGCAAATGTCTGCCCCGTCGCCGAAAGGCGGGCCTCGACACCCGAGACGCCACTCACGCGCTTCACGATGGTGTCGCAGTAGACGGGATCGAGTTCGATCCCATAGCCGCGTCGGCCCGTGCGCTCGGCGGCGACCAGCGTCGTGCCCGAGCCGGCGAACGCATCGAGGACGATTCCCCGACGCCTCGAGCAGTCGAGAATGGCGTCCGCGACAAGCGCGACCGGCTTGACGGTCGGATGCATCGCCAAGTCCGCCTCACGCGTCGCGCTGAAGGTGTTGGCGCCGGCATAGGTCCACACATTCGTGCGGTAGCGGCCATGGCGGCCGAGTTCGACGTTGTTGATATGGGGCGCGGTGCCACTCTTGAAGACAAAGACCATCTCGTGCTGTGAGCGGTAGAGCGACCCCATGCCGCCGTTGGTCTTGTTCCAGACGCAGATGTTCTTGAGCTCGTTGAACGTCCGGCCGCCAGCGGCGAGAACTTCGCCAAGGTGGCGCCAGTCCATGCACACAAAATGGATCGCGCCATCGATGGCGCGAAGAACGAGGTTGGCGAAAACGCGCTCAAGAAAGGCCGTGAATTCGGCTTCCGTCATCTCACCAGACGCAAACGCGAACTCGCGGTGTTTGACCGCGCCGAGGCCCGAGACATGGCCATCGATCTTCACGTTGTAGGGTGGGTCCGTGAAGACCATCTGCGCTTTGGCGCCATCGAGCAGGCGCGCCGAGGTTTCGAGGTCGGTCGCATCGCCGCAGATCAAGCGATGGCCGCCGGTCTGCCAGAGGTCGCCGAGCCGCGTGACGGCTGGACCGTCGGCCGGTGGCGGCACAACGTCGTCTGCGTCGGGTTTCGCCTCAGCCTCGCCAAGCAGAACGTCGATCTCGGCCATTTCGAAGCCTGTGATCGTGACGTCGAAGTCAAGCTCAAGCGTCGTTAAATGCTGCAACTCGATTCTGAGGATCTCGCGATCCCAGCCGGCCTTCTCGGCGAGCTTATTGTCTGCGAGGATGTAGGCGCGCTTCTGAGCGTCGGTGAGGTGTTCAAGGCGCAAGCACGGCACGGTAGCCAAGCCGAGCTTCTTCGCGGCTTCGACGCGGCCGTGGCCGGCGATGATGGTCCCGGCCTTGTCGATGAGAACCGGGTTATTGAAGCCGAAGGCCTTGATGCTCGATGCGATCTCGGCGATTTGCTTGGGACTGTGCGTTCGCGCGTTGCTGCTGTATGATTTAAGGGCAGCAACGGCGACGTGCTCAATGGCGAGCTTTGCAGACATAGGTCGGGGCTCCGAAAGACAGAGTTCGACCTTCTTATCTATTGGACTGTCACAGCACGGTCATCGACGAGAAATCGAGAGTTTTCTCTCAACAGCGGGTCAGGCCTTTTTCTGCGAGGCCTTCCTCACCTCGTAGGCAATGTTCCGCACCCGCTCCCATCCGATGTTCAGTTTGAGACGTGCCTGAACCATGCGGGCGGCTCGCTCGCTAGGCGGGCCCTGCCACCATTCGGCTCTCCGAATTCGTCGCCACCCTTCAAGCCCACACGCGGCTTGTCGCCACGCCAACCAAGATTCGCGTCGGTCAAAACTCGTGGCAATGAACATCTTTGTAAACTGACGGCCAGGGGTAATCCGCCCGCGGCCCTGACGCTTCTTGGCCTTGCCGTCCAGGCGATCGCTCAGATGAGCGAGTACAATTTGTGGAATAGGTTCGCGAGCGTTCCGCTTGATTTCAACGACAAGGTAGCTGGTTTCGATCCAGGCTTTGGGATCGGCCTCAAGGTTGCGCTGAGCGGAGGCGAATGGGCTGAGATCGCTCGCGCATTCGCTGGAACTGTTTTTCGCAGAAGTCCGTCCACGCCCTTGCCGCCTCTTTGCCTTACCGTTGAGGCGTTCGCTCAGATGGTCGAGCACAATTCGTGGAATGGGTTCGCGAGCGTTTGCCTTGATTGAAGCGTGCAGATAGGTCGTCTCGACCCAAGCCTTGGGATCGGCCTCAAGCTTGCGCTTGGCCGAGGCGAAAGGGCTGAGATCGACGTTGCGACG
Source organism: Hyphomicrobiaceae bacterium (assembly GCA_041397645.1). Taxonomy (NCBI): domain Bacteria; kingdom Pseudomonadati; phylum Pseudomonadota; class Alphaproteobacteria; order Hyphomicrobiales; family Hyphomicrobiaceae; species Hyphomicrobiaceae bacterium. Next base: position 2,394,491 of record JAWKWE010000004.1, read on the forward strand.
GTTAACGATCTTCGGTTTCTTGGCCATGGCGCTTAACTCAGAGGCTTCATTATCGTCGTTAAGCAAACCGCATGCCAGCCTGCCGGCTGTTCACCATTGGTGGTCAGATGCGAAGTAGCGAAAGTTTCGTTGACGCCGCTAGAAGGACCCTCAGGGTAGCCAACAAGTTTGAAGCGGGGACGACAAGGCCGCCCCCGCTTCGTGCTCGTCTCAAATATTGTCCAGGTCAGTTGCGACTTGGCAGCTTCACCACGATTTCGAGGGTGGCCTTTGCGAAAAGGACTTCCTCATCTGAGTTCGCAAAATGCGAAAGCATGTCTTCAGTGCCTTCGCGGATGAAAGCCTCCGGCTCGACCAAGACGCCATTGTCGATCGGCATCGAGACGATGCATCTCCGAAGTGCTGTGCGGTAGGGTAGGCGCTTCGCTGGTTTTTTCATGGTCAGCTCACTCGTTATCACCCGGACGATCGGGCGATCGACTAATTAGGCCATGCGCTACCTTCCAGCATCGACAAGAAAACAGCAGATTTCCGAGTCCAAGTCGGCGTGCCTGGCGGTTGGCCGTCCTTAAGAGGCACTCGATTCAAAGGTCGCCTGCTATCGAGAATAATGTCGCTGTTACTCTGCTGACGTTCACTGTTCCGCGTCACAATATTACCTGATCCGAATGCAGGGAATTGACGCGCTGAAGCCCCACTTTTCGCCTGAATTAGCGACTGAGTTCTGGGTAAACGCGCCGAAAATGCGGAAAATTCCCTGTTATTGGCCCGGACATACTGAGACCCGTTCGCGCCAGACTGCCAGCACAGCCAGCCTTTTCACCGATTTCGTGGGTTCTCCCGTTCGCACCGCGCGGTGTTGAAAGCCGCCTCATTTCCGTGGGTTACCGGCGTGGCCAGTGTCGAGGCGGGTCCTGAGACGGGAGGCCTCCCTTCGCAGGCCGATCCTGACAGAATATCTCTGGCACGACTTTTCGGGGCGGGCGGAATTTTTCTAAACGCGACTGCTGGGACCGCGAGGTGAACCTGCGGTGCGCGCGCTGAGACGACCAGTCGAGTGGCAGACTTGCCGAGGTTCTCAAGAGACGCTTGGCACTCAGTTCTGGCGGCTGCCGACCGCTTAGTATGTCATCGATGATGCTCGGGGCGAGGTAGCAGCGGCGCATCAGAGCGGTGAGATACCCTTTGCTCTTCCCGCGACGCGCAGTGATCGCATTCAACGTCTCGCTAGTATCGGCCAATACGTCATCGCGAACAGCGAAGGCTTCCTGGATCAGCCGGACCAGCGTCGGATCGACTTTCTCCGCCATTGCTTCCCGTCGCATAGTGATCGTCGAGATCTTGGACTTTGAAATTTTGTCAGCTCGTACCGGTGATCGTCGTCACATACTACCTGATTGGTCTCCCAATTATGTGCACGGCATGGAGACGGCAGGCGCACACTAGGAGCTTCCATGAGACAACTCACAGCGCTCCGCGGACTCCCGAAGAGCAGTTTGAAAATCTCGTGGCAAGCGGGGAAGTGTCTACGGCTGAAATCGTTTGATAGCTGGTCATGCAGCTATCCGACGCCGACGCAATAATGGCCGACGTAGCGGGCTGACAAGCTGATAAACTGGGCGCGTTGAGCAAAATAAACACACCGACGTCTCAACACAGCCAAGCCTGATACCGCTTTGAAAAGTAATGAATTAGCTGCTCTTGTTGGCTTCTCGCTCGCTTCAGAAAAGCAATATCGTGATAAGAATTTCGGCATCGTGATACAATGCCGCACGACGTTTGACCTGTATCAAATCTTTAGTCTCGCCCGCTGGCGAGGCCAGAGATTGCAAAAAAGCAAACCGGGCGCTGGCATCTACCTGCGCACACGGACGCGTCAGAGGAAATGCACTTCACGCCGTCCCGAGCGGCGACGGAGGACCGTAATGCCGCTGATTACACCCGAGGAGCTGCCGATCTGGGTTCCAGGCGAACTGACCGTCGATAGTGCTTCTCAAAACTGGAAGGATGTACGGGTCCGCGGCTATCACTATCAGTCGCTGGACGTCCCCATTCCCGCCATGCGGGATTACGTGATCGTGGTTTATCGCGACGGGCTCACCCCGATGAATCGCAAAGTGTGTGGTCCATGGCGAAATGAGCAAGTTGGCCCTGGTACCGTTTCGCTTTTGACTCACTCGACGGATTCCCATTGGCATTGGTCCGTGCCGATTGAAGTGCAGCACCTTTATATTTCGCCGGAGAAAGTTGCAGAAATCGCCAGCGATGCCTACGGTCGGGATATCAAAGTCGTCGAGTTACAGGATATTCTGCGAGCCGACGATCCTGCTTTGATCAATGCCATGACGACGCTGATGAACGAGTTGAACACCGGCGGGCTCGGCGGCACCTTGTTCGTCGAGGCGGTTACAAACCAAGTGTGCGTGCATCTTCTGCGGAACTATGCGGCAGAGCTTCGCGAAGCCAAACAGGCCAGAGGCGGCTTGTCACCCCTGCAGACAAAGAGGGTGAAAGAATTCATCGAAGGAAACCTCGATCGAAATTTGAGCCTCGCCGACATAGCAAAAGTGGCAGGGATTAGCGTTTTTCATCTGATCCGCCAATTCCACGAGACGTTCGGCTGTCCACCGTATGTATATCTTACTTTGCGCCGCCTTGAGCGAGCGCGATGCATGATTGAGGCAGGCGACACGCCGTTGAAATGCGTCGCAGCCAGCTGCGGCTTTTCGGATCAAAGCCACATGACGAGGCTGTTCCGGCGCGAGTTCAAGATCACGCCCGGTGAGTACCGGAAAAACGCCAACACGTAGCGAGCGTGGTCATGTTCTCTGGGAACCACAGCGCAAGCAAGTTACGCTGGTAGTTCCTGTTGTTGCCGTCAGCCGACCACCACATCGCTGATCTGAATGACCGGCGTTGCATCCGTGTAGTTCTTTATGTCCGCCAGAATGTCGCCGGCGTTTGGGCCGAATCCGGCTTGGAACGCCTCGACCGAGTCGCAGAAGATGTGACACATGCCGATATAGGTGGGGGGTGCGCCGGGCGCGCCACCGGCAATGCCTTTGTCGACCGTGTAAAACTTACACTTGTCGCCCATCTTGTTTTTGACCAGCGGCATATGCTTGTCGCGGTAGTAGTCGTGATCAAACCGCATTCCCGAGGTGTAGGGATACATTACGCTGACTTTTATCATCTCGTGTCTCCGATCGCCTATGGCAGCTTTAGCCAAGCAGTTAAGCAGGCATGCTCAGCAAGTCGTTCAGGTGTTGATCGATCTGACCTGCAAACGTAGCATCTGTTCCAAAAAGCCCAAGATGCCCGTCGATCGTGTTGATCGGTCGGAATTCAGCACCGGCTATCATCTTGCACTCCCTCTCGCAATCCGCCGGCGGAAAGAACATGTCATGGCTAATCGGCATAACGAATGTCTTGGCCTTTATGCGGCGAAGCGCTGCGCTCAAGTCTCCGTTGGTATTTCGCGCAACGTCGCCGCGCTGCCACTTCCAAGCCATGGCCAGAAGATCGTTGGGGTCCATGGGGCCAAAATACCCGCCCATGAAGTTGATCGTGAAATCCTCAAGGGAAGAGAAACCGAGCTGCTGATATCGCTTTTGAACGAAGAATTCGGTGCTCCAGCCCATTACGCCCCACAATTTTGCGTGCCGTAGAAGGCCTTCGCGCACGCATTCGGAGCGTGAGTAGAAGCCATTGTTCCATGATGTATCCGAAGTGATCGCCTCTATAAGCGTCTCGGCGAAAAGGAAGTCGTGGGTAGTGTTTTGCGCCGTTCCGGCGATCGGTGCCGCTCGGGCCACCATGTTAGGGAAGCGTACCGCCCACTCGTAAGTTTGTTGCGCGCCCATTGAGCCGCCGGTTACGAGCGCTAGGCGCTGAATGCCGAAGTCCTTCGTCAGCACCTTGTATTGCGCCCGTACGTCATCGCTGATCCGGACTTTCGGGAAGTTCCCCATTCCGCCGGGGAGCGGTGTGTTGTGTGGCGACGTCGATAGCCCGTTCCCGATTTGATTGATGATGATAATGAAGTACTTGCTGGGATCGAGCGCGCGGCCTGCGCCTGTATATACGTCGGCCATGATCTTAGAAGTGCCGGAATACCAAGTCGGAATCAGTATCGCGTTGTCTTTCGCGGCATTTAGCGTGCCATAGGTGGCGACTGCGAGTTGGCAGTTGCGGATCGTACCACCGTCTTCGAGAACGAAGTCGCCGATGTTGTGAAGTTTGTAGGGTCCATGCACATCTTGCGAATAAAATGCGTTCTCAATCATGTTGTCCTCCCGAACTTTCTTTGGCCGTTCAATCGGCTTTCTGGCTGGCAGTCTCGGAACTTGGGGCGATATGCTCTAGAACATTCAGGTTCTGGATTTGGAATGATATTGCCCGCGCAGGCGCGACAGGCATTTCTGATGACACAAGCTCGGGCGGAGCGGTCAGCTGGCACGCTTGCCTCCCCGTTCAGCCTCTCGACGTCATCGGGAATGGCGTGATGCATACGGTGCGCCAACAGGGCCGCCTCGACACGATTTCGGCAACGGGCCAGCTTGAAGATCACCGACACGTGCGCCTTGACGGTTGTCTCCGCAATGTTGAGTTCCTGAGCAATGGCCTTGTTCGTCAGAGCCTTGCCAATCAGAAGGAACACGCGCAATTGTTGCGGTGTCAGCTTTCTAAGTTCGACGAGATCGGCGGGCTTGAGAGCTTGTCGTTGCGCGCAGGAATAAGCGTCTTTCATTCATCCAGCCTTACTTCTCGTTCAGGCGGCTCATTCAGCAAGGATAACTCCCGCTGGCAAATTCCACCAACGGATGAGGCAGATCGGCGACGGTTATTTGGGGGCGTTCGCACGACGATATCGTTACACGAAGCAGGTTCTTCAATTCCCGGAAGTTACCTGGCCAGTCGTGCCGGCACATAATATCCCGTGCGCGCGAACTCAAAGTAATGTCCTTACCTTGAACCTTGGCCTCCTCGGCGGTCATGCGGTCGATGACATGCCCCAGATCTTGTCGCATGCGCAAGGCAGGCAGCATCACGCGCACGCCGCTGATACGGTAGTACAGATCTTGGCGGAACCGTCCCTGTGCAACGAGGCCAAGCAAGTCACAGTGAGTGGCGCTGATGAATCGAATATCGAGTGGGATGCTCTTGTTGCAGCCGAGCGGGTTGACCGATCTCTCTTCGAGTACTCGCAGCAGATACGCCTGCATATCGAGTGGCATGTCGCCGATCTCATCGAGAAAAAAGGTTCCGCCGCCGCTCTCAACGAGCTTGCCGGCGTAACCGCTTTTTGCACCGTCCGTGAACGTTCCAGGAGCATAGCCAAAAAGTTCGCTGGCCAGCAGGGTGCTCGGAATCGCGGCGCAATTAAAGGCAACAAATGGCTTTCGTGATCGATTGCTGGCGGTGTGAACCGCACGTGCAAGCGTATCTTTTCCTACGCCAGTTTCCCCGAGAATGAGGAGCGGAAAATCCTTATCTGCAATCTTGCGGCACAATTCAACCACGCGCGCCATCGCAAAGTCGTTGCCCGCCAAATCATCAAGTATAGGCGCCATGAACACGTATCTTGGTTCCAGACCTGTAAGAAAAGAACAGCCACCCTTACCTTGCCCATCGAGAAGTTGAGGTGGCTGTCGCAATCCATGACTATTGGATATCGAAGCCGCGATAACCGCCTTGCGTAACTTCATCGCAACGCTGTTTGTAAGGTCCTACGCCGCCGATATACGAAAGCAGCCGGCGCGGCTTACCCTCGACGTTCGAGCCCATGTACCAAGAGTTCGTACGGACAACGAGCGTGGCGTTCGCAAGTTCGTCGTGATGAGCGACCCACTCGTCCTGTCTCTGCTCCGTCGGCTCGATCGTCTTTGCGCCTATCTTGCGCACATTCTTGATGCACTCGGCGATCCAATCGGTCTGTTGTTGCAGGCACGTCGTCATGTTGCAGAGCGCAGCGGATGGGGCGAGCGGCGCGCCCGTCGTGAAGAGGTTGGGATAGCCATGCACCTGCATGCCGAGCGTGGTGCGGATGTCACGACCCCAATCGTCCTTGAGCTGGCGTCCTCCGCGTCCGCGGATGTCGATGCGCGTCAATGCGCCGGTGCCAGCATCGAAGCCTGTTGCCAAAATGATGATGTCGAGCTGATGCACCTGACCGTTTGCGAGCTTGATGCCTTCCGGGACGACCTCGACGATCGCGTTGTTCTTGACGCTCACGATCTCGACGTTCGGTTGGTGGAACACCTCGAGATAGCGCGTTTCGAGCGGAACTCGGTGCGTTCCGAAGCCATAGTCCTTCGGAATGAGCAGATCGCACAGCACCGGATCCTTAAGCCGCTCGCGCATCTTCTTGCGCACGAATTCCGACACGCCTTCACTTGCATCCTCGTCGGAGAACATTTCTGCGAATGAAGCTATCCACAATCGCAGCGAGCCCTCGTTCCAGATGCGCTCCATGACTTCCTCGCGCTGCGCAGGCGTCAATTCTCCCCAGGCGCCGTTCGTGAAGTCGTATTCAAAGCCAGTGAACGTGTTCGGGCATGTGGTCTTGAGTTCGTCGAAGCGGGTCTTGTATGCGGCCACGTCCGCGGCGGAGTACTTGGGATTCACCATCGGGATGATGTACTGCGGCGTGCGCACGAACACCTTCATGTGGCCGACTTCGGACGCGATCGTCTGAATCACCTGGATACCTGTCGCGCCGTTACCGACCACGCCGACTCGCTTTCCGGCGAAATTGACAGGGGTCTTTGGCCAGCGCGCCGTGTGATACAGCTGACCTTTGAATGTCTCCTGGCCAGGAAAACGTTTGTCCAGCGGCGCCGAGAGCATGCCGCAGCACGTGATCAAGAATTGGGTATCGATAACATCGCCCTTGTCGGTCTTGACCGTCCAACGACCCGTCGCATCGTTATAGTGGGCGCTTTCGACCCGAGTATTGAACTCGAATTCCTTACGCAGATCGCAACGATCGGCGACGAAGTTCAGCCAACGCTCGATCTCGGGCTGAGCGGGAAAACGCTCGCTCCAGCTCCAGGCATTGTAGAGCTCTTGCGAGAAGAAATACTGGTAGATGTAGGCTTCAGAGTCAAAGCGGCAGCCAGGATAGCGGTTCCAGTACCACGTGCCGCCGATGCCCGACCCGGCCTCGAAGCCACGGACTTTCAGGCCCTGCTCCCGAAGAAGATGCACTTCATGAAGACCCGCGACACCGGCGCCGATGACGACGGCATCATACGTTTTTGTTGAGGTCGACGGAGCCGTGCTGGATGACGATGAGAACATATTTCCTCCCATTTTTATTAAGCCGGATACGACTTTTCATTTTGATGGGAGTATCGAGCTGCTCAGCCTGAGGGGCTTGAACGATCGATTGCGTTGTTTGGAATGATTTGTACCAAGCGCCGGTTTGTACGACGTGGCCATTCTGCAAGGGCTGCCTGGCTCTTAGTACGTTGTTACCGCGACGCTGCGGCTACATCGAGGTGGCGGGCTGCTGCAATTGCTAGTGCCCGCGATCAAGCCCTGAACGCATGGCAAAGCCGCGGACGTTTCCACCTACGCCGATTTCCATGAGACCTATTTCACCAAGCACATTTCATTTACCTCCGACCAGCTCAATCCGAACCGAGCGAGGTACTTCTTCAGCCGGTCGGCGTCGTTGGTGGAGGACTTCGCTTCTCGCGAGGCCGCAAACAAGCGGCGACCTGCCTCGCTCAAGGAGCGTGACGTGCGGCATGTCTCGACAACAAAAGCAAGCTGGACGCGATCGAAAAGATCGATTTTATCGAGCTGTTTTGCACCAAGTAGGCTTTCTAGAACGTCGTCGTTGCGGTCGCGCTCAGTACTGCGCGTGCTTGGCGAACATCTGCCGCCGTTCCAGATCGGAGTGCAGGCGGTGAACTGTCGCCACAACTACGTGGCGCGAGAAAATCATTTCGGGCGCGACATTGCCGCAGCGCTTGAGGTTATGGTTCGCTTTGCCGTGGACCCCAGGTGGCTTATCTACCTGCCTCCCACAATGTCGCCCTGCGAAACATCGAAGGAGTCGGGCTTTCTCGAACATCCCGCGGAGGCGTTGAGCTTCTACGAGCGCGCGGGTCTGAATGCGCGCTTCGCTGACGGGCTCGTCCGCGTCGATGCGTTCAGCGCCGCTGTGCGCCAGTACTGTTGGCCGGTTAACGGGCTCGACGGCGTGTGCATCGCGCCATTCCATATCCTGGCCAGCGAAGGCAAGGTGCATAGTGAGAGGAGCCACGTCTGGCATATGGAGACGCTCGCCCGCCTTGCAGCTCACGATCGGCTGTTCCAGGCGACGCGCACAATGCTCGTAGACTTCGAACGACCAGAGACGCGCGAAGCCGCCATCACGTGGTGGCTGGAAATGACGGATGCCGGTGGGGAAGGTATGGTCGTGAAGCCGGAACTGTTTCTCGCGCGCGGTGGAGAAAACCGATTGCTTCAGCCCGCCGTAAAATGCCGCGGGCAAAACTACCTGCGGATCATCTACGGCCCCGACTATGACAGTGAGGAGAACCTCGTCCGCTTGCGCAAACGCGGCCTCAATGCCAAGCGCTCCTTGGCTTCGCGCGAGTTTGCGCTAGGGCTTGAAGCGCTGGAGCGATTTGTTGCGCGTGAGCCGCTCCGCCGGGTGCATGAATGTGTGTTCGGAGTTCTCGCTCTCGAAAGCGAGCCTGTCGATCCGCGACTGTGAGATCGCCGCCTGTTCGGTGCGTCATCTGTCTCCTGGGTTAGAAGGCCAGATAGGGATGATCCTTGCTGAAGCGGCCTAAACTCACCGACTTAGTGTCGCGCCGAGAAGGCTTGCGACCATGCGGACAATCGTCTCAGCGATGCGGCCTCCTGCGATCGATCGATCTTGCCGGTCGCATCCGCGTCGATTAGGGCGGATAATACCGCGTCAAAATTTTTCTTGGCCTTGGCGATGAGCAATAAATCAATACCGGCGTTGAGCGCTTGCACCGCAGCCGTGCCGATGCCGTCAACGCTTTCCGTAATGGCCCCCATGCCAAGATCATCGGTGATGGCTAGGCCGTCATATCGCCACTTCTGGCGCAAGAGCCCGGTGACGACGAGTGGAGAATACGACGCTGGACTTGCGCGATCTACGGCGTCAAGTCGAACGTGGCCGACCATCAAGGCAGCGCCCGGCAATTTCAACACCTGCCGGAACGGTATCCAGTCGCTCCTTTCCAACTGCTCTTCATCGGTACGGATTTCACCGGCGGCAACATGGGTGTCATTGGTAACGCGACCCAGCCCCGGAAAGTGCTTCAGGACGCACGCTATGTCGAATTGCCAAAGTTCGTGGCAGTACCAACTCGCGACCTGCGCCACCAACTGCGGGTCACTGGCAATCGCGCGCTCGTAAATCCGCGATAGCTCGTCGTTTGGCAGAGTAGAAGTGGGCCGGAGGTCAACGACGGGTGCCAAATTCATGGTGATGCCGATGGCATTGAGCCCGTGCGCCTGCGTCTCAGCGAACCGGCTGACCGCGGCCCGACGTTCGTCATCTGTGTTCATAGGCGCAATAATCTCCGCCAACGAAGGCTGGTCGTTGAGCGGTGGGGAGAGGTGCGAGACGAGACCGCCCTCCTGGTCTGCCGCAATGATCAGCTTGGGCAGCCCCTGTTTCGCCCGGATATCCTGAAGCTGCGCGATATCCCTGGCGATGTCCGAAACGCTCCGACCACCTACGTTGCGCGTTGTCACGTAGACACCGGCAACCGCCCGGTGCGCCACCAGATCTTTTATCTCAGCAAAATCGTTGTAGCCGACGATCAGCCGGCGGCCGAGCCGCTCCAGTCGCGCCGGATCCTGCTGCAGAAGCATGGCCCTCGTTCGCCAGTTCAAGCTGTAATGAACTGCTGCGAAAAGAAGAGCCGATAGCCCAACCAGGATGGCGACGAAAGTAAGCTGGTGACGGGTGATGGACACGAAATACTCTAAGATGGCTAATTCGCTTTGTGTGTTGTGCCGGTCGACACCCGAATTCTAGTTTTCCCGGAGCGCCAGCGCTGGCGCTTGCCCTCGAGCCGACATGTTCCGCAAACGAACAGCGACAAATAGAGGCCCGCCATTCGATTTCCGAAGAGATATCGCGATCGCCGATGCGGCGAAGCAGACCGCAGCAATATACCAAGTCTGCCACATGCCCCAGCTAAACGATGCAATCGTCATGCACGTGACGAAAGACGCATTCACAAATGGTAGATCCTCTGGATTAACGCGCGAGATCCGACGTATCGCAAGCAGTCCGGCCGACATGAACAGCGCGACGCCGACGAGACCGAATTCATACCATACTTGCAGGAAGATATTGTGCGAGTGTCGGCCGTTTCGTTGTGGCGAGACTTCACCTGGAATCGTCTCTGCGCTCGGGCCTTCGAGTTCATCGTAGTAGCGCACGCTATCGATGCCTTTGCCGAATAATGCGTGGGCCGGCACCTGTTCGGCCTCGTAATTCCATAACACGACGCGGGCCCGAGCCGATCCTGGAATGGCTTCGGAATTTTGCAGACCGTGCGCGTAGCAATACCTGACAACGGGCACGACGCCGATGGATGCCGTGACCCATATTGCCGTGACGGCCATTCTGGCTAATCTCGGCGAGTATCTGCTCAGACCGTAAATTGACGCCGAAGCGATAAGAGCCACCTTCGAAGCGTCGTGATAGGACAGGAAAGTCGCGGCGGCTACGACCACACATAACGATGGAACAACCCAAGGCGCGGCTTCCGCGCTCCAAAAGCGTCTATCGTCAACCGCTATAAGAAGGGCCGGCCAGAACAGGAAATTGAGCACGGCTACATTGCGGTTGAGAACGTAGTCGCGCACCGCCTCGATTGTTTCACCGGAAATGATAAAATGAAGTTTATTGCCACCTGCGAGCCATGGCACGTCGTTGAGTGCACCGGTCATCAGCGAAAGGCCGCTGAGCAGCTCAGAAACGATATACGCAGCACCGACGAATACTGAAATGACAAGTGCGCGGCGGATCAGCCCCATATTGAATGGCTCACGCTTCCTAACGAGCCGCAAGATCAGCAGTGCCATCGCGCCGTAAACTGCTGCAATCATGATGATCTTGAATGCATGCAGAGGTTCTGGCGAGGTCGCCACACGCAGAACGAGGAAACCCGCAATAAGCCAGCTAAGTGGATTGAGACAGCAACGCAGCAATAGTGTCCGAACCGATTGAGGAGGCAAAACCGGAACGTTTCGCGCGGCGACGAACAGACCCAGTAGAAGCGGCATGAGCGTGTGTAAACATTTTGGGGCTACTATCGAAGCCACAACGAGCACCGCAATACCGGTTGCAAGCCAACTGGTTGGCTGCGCCGGACGCGCGTTCCCGGCTGATACGTGGAATTCTCCCGCTGCGTTCATCGCCGTTCACTCCCTATAAGAGAGAAGAAAAGCGATTCTTGCGAATGCCGTAGTGCTTGAAGACGCAGTCACCGGTTTATGCACAGCGCAATGATAATCGGACGGCTGATGCACAATCTTTAGTCAGCTTGATGGGCCTTCCCGGGAAAAAACGGACTAAGCCGCCTATCACGAAAAAATGGGATTGCGCTGGACTGAGTTCGACGACGCAGAGGTCGCAGGCGCGAGCTGTGAGGCAAGCAAATGCAGACCCCTAAACAATGATCGATCCTGCATCGAAGAGCGACTTGACCGTGACACCGTGCACGTCCTGCAGCATGACGAGATCATAAGATTTCGAGCCGATCTCAACGGAGACCATCGTCCCCGACGCTGTATCCTGCATATGCAGGAAGTTGGTGCCGTGCGTGGAGTTAAAGGCGGTCAGATCGAGCTTGTCGGACCCGGAGGTGAAGTCGCTGATCGTGTCGTGGCCGAGGTATCTACGGCCAGAGACGACATCCATGACAGCCCATTCAAAGGTGTCGGCGCCGGCACCGCCAGAGAACAAATCCGAGCCACCCATGCCGCGGAAGGTGTCGTTGCCTGCACCGCCGATGAAAGTATCTTTCGACGAGCTGCCCAGGAATGTATCGTCGAACGCCGACCCAACAAACTTCTCAAAACCCGAGAAGCGGTCGTTGGCGAACCCAGTGGTGGTGTGTCGACCCGCGTCAATGGTGACCCCGATGTCCGCAAACGAGTAGTCGAGCGTATCGAGGCCCTTGCCTCCGTAGTAGATGTCTTTGCCCGATCCGGCGAAGACGACATCGTCTCCAGAACCAGCATTGACCCTATCGTCGCCTGCGCCGTCGAAGATGACATCGTTGCCGGTGCTCGCGCCGATCCGATCGTTGCCATCGCCACCGATCAGGGTGTCGTTGCCGCTGCCGCCATTGATCGTGTCGTTGCCTGCGCCGCCATCGATGAAGTTGTCGCCCCTGTCGCCATATAGCCTGTCGTTCCAGGACGAACCCACAACGCCTTCTATGGAGTAGACCTTGTCTAATCCAGTGCTCTGACCGGAAGCCCGGCCCCTCGACAGATCGACCCTCACGCTCGACATGGCGCCTGAGAAGTCTAGCGTGTCGGAGCCGTCGCCACCGTCGTAGATGTCATTGCCGGAACCGACGATGAAGGTGTCGTCGCCGAGACGGCCTAGAACGCTGTCATTTCCGGCGCCGTCGATCAGCGTGTCGTTGCCGGTGCCGCCTGTGATCGTGTCGCTGCCATCGCCACCGTCAAGGATATCGTTATTGCCGAGGCCGGTGAAGGTGACGCTAAGGGACCTTGTAACAGCCGTGTTTTGACCGTTTTGCGCTTCCGTCGACATCGCGGTGACGTCAAGCGTGAAATCGGCAACTGCTGATGCGGTCATCATCAGTGCGGAGAGATCGGCGGCGGTGAGGGTCCAAGAGCCGTCGAAATTGTGTACACCTGCAGAAAGGGTCGCATCCGCTGGCAGACCGGCAATCTGGATCGCAAGAGTTTCCGAGCCGTCAGTGTCAGTCAGCGCGGAGGCGATATCAAGCGCGAAGGTTCTCATCACCTTGAGGCCAGCGCCGTTGATGACGTCATTGCCGGCGCCACCGGTGATCACGTCACTGGCGTCGGACCCGGTCAGTGTTTCGCTCGCCGCCGTCCCTTCTATGGTAAGCCCGGCGGGTAGCGTTACGTTGACAACCGATAGCGTTGGGGCGTCTGCGACCGCTGCGATGGCAACTTCAACGTGCTGCATGGTCTGGCCGCCACGGCCGTCCGAGACCATAATGTCGAAACTATCATTGCCAGAGAAATTTCCAGCGCTTTTATAGACGTAGGCGCCCGTGCCTGAATTGAGTGTCAGCGTGCCATTGGCAGGGCCAGAACTGACCGCAAAGCTCAGTGCATCCTCGTCGGTGTCGGTCGCACCGACGTTGCCCGAAATGGCGGTGTCCTCGTTGGTGTTCAGAGACACGTTCGCATCGGCAGTGGGTTCGTGATTGAGAAGATCGGTGATCGGTGCGGCGATCCCGTCGACATACAAAATGACGCTTTCTACGGCGTTGATCGAAAGCTGAAGCGCGTTCAGCGTGAGCACGTCGGCAGTCGTCTGCGATGTCTGATTTGCAAGGGATCCCGCAGCGGCAGCTTTGTCTATTACCCATTGTTGGAGCGTCGCAAGATCGGCAAGTATAGCCGGTGTCAACTGTGCGGATGACAACTCGAGCGCGAGGCTATCATTTCCGCTGCCACCGGCGACGATGTTGAAGCCGGTTCCAGGGGTCACGTGAAAGGTATCATCTCCGGTGCCGCCGTAATACGTGTTGTTTCCTTCGCCGCCATAGAAGACGTCGTTGCCGCCGTCGCCGTACATCGTGTCGTTGCCGGCGCCACCATAGATGGTGTCGTTGCCGCCGCCCCCGAAGAAGCCGTCGTTGCCGTCGCCGCCATATAGCGCGTCGTTGCCCGCGTCACCTGTCAACGTGTCGTTGCCTGCGTCGCCATAGATTGTGTCGTCGCCAGCGCCGCCGTTGATGCGGTCATTGCCGTCGCCACCGTGGATCTCATCGTTCGCCGCCGTTCCGACGATGACGTCCTGCCCGGACGTTCCGTTGATCGTAGCCATAGTCCCTCGCATGCACACTTAACTTGCATCGATAGAGATAGCGAACCCGATATAAGGCTACGTTCCGATGGCTGACGTAATTTTCGCGATCGCATTTACTTTTCGTTTACCGCTGCTGCCGCGCGCTGAAATGTCAGCGACGCTTCAGTGCGCCGGACTTGGTCATTCGCACACGCGGAGGACTTCTGCGTCTCCAAAGAAATATTGTGCAAGCGATCCGGTCGCCGCTACGGACGTGGGCAACCTGCGCACGCTAATTCAGAATAACGTTAACGGTTTTCTTGTCCCAGCTGAGCGTCCATACGAAATCGCCAACTTGCTTCGGAGCATTGTTGGGTCTGCCGCAGATCTGATGCGACTTCGATCGTCAGCCCGCGCCACTGTCTTGGATAAAGGGTTGGATTTGGAGACTATGCAGCGGCGCTATCGCACTTTTTTTGACCAGCTAAATGGCAGTCCAAACCTGAGCGGCCCAGACGCGATCGTCGAGACGAAGCCTTAGTCCACGGCGTCGCGCGGCGCATCGTGATGGAGGTTGGTAGCCGATGTTTCAATTTACACGGCGATCAGAGAAACGTTGATGCTGTGAACGGCGCAGCTTCCGGCAAGGTCTGCTTTCTTGCCCGGATTAATTGCGTTGACGTTGCTCTCAGCTCCCTCTGTTGACCATCGGCCTTTGTGCGCGAGTATCACGCCCATGGGGACGTCGTTTGAAACCGCGACCTTTAGAGTGATCTCTCCGACTTCTGTTCGCAGCGTGATATCAGATCCGCTCTTTATTCCCCGTCCAAGCGCCTCGTTGGGGTTCAGAAAGGCCTGGTCGTGTCCCAGTTGTTTTAGGATCTTCGGGTCGTTGCCGTAGCTGCTGTTCATCAGCCACTCGGATGCCGGTGACAACAGTCGCAAGTCCCCTTGCTGGGGCCGGGCCTCGGCGGAAGGGAAGGGCGCGTGCGGCAATCCGGCCTCGACGAAGGCGTCGCTCGTCATTTCGATTTTGCCTGAGGGCGTGCGGTAATCGTGTCGTTCGAATTGAACTGTCGGGTGTGGCGGATGGAAGATCGTGCCGACTTCTGCCAACGCATCGAAGGTTAGGCCAGGTTTGGCTTGATCAAGAAGGTTTCCGATCAGGCTGGCGTCTGTTTCGAACAGCTCCGTTTCGGTCAGCTCCATCGCGGCAGCAAGGCGCCGGAAAATCTCCTGGTTGGGCAGCGCCTCTCCAAGCGGTGGCATCGCCTTGGCTTGGGCCGAGATCGAGGAATTGAAATAGGACATAACGATATCATCGAACTCAAGGAAGCTTGCAGCCGGCAACACGTAATCGGCGAAGTTGGCCGTATCTGTTTGGAAGAGATCCAGCGTTATTTGAAGCAGGTCGTCGCGTTCGAGCGCGCGGCGCAACCTACGCTGCTCCGGGCTCGATGCTGCGATGTTGTTGTTCCAGGTAATGAGCGCCTTCGTGGCCGGTCCTTCGAGATGCTCGGCGAGATCCATGTGGCTGATGGAAGGTGCAGGATCGGAGGCCAAGTGGGCCGCTGACAGATAAGCTGGGTCTATGCCGCGCGTGTCCCATCCATTGAGGTAGAGGAAACCCGCGCCATACTTTCCGATGTTGCCCGTGGCAGCGGGCAGCAGACCGACCGCACGCATGGCGTTGCCGCCGTAGGTCTGGCGTTGGAAGCCTTGCCCCATCCACAGCAGAGAGGGCCCATCAGCATAGGTGAGTGCGGCCTTCTCGATGAGGTTCGCCGGTACACCGGTTACAGCCTCGCCCCAAGCTGGAGTGCATGCCTCCAGCTGATCATCGATCTCATTCCACCCGATAGCGTGTGCAGAAATGAATTCTTGGTCGATCTGTCCGCGGGCGCGGATGACATGCAGCATTGCAAACGCAAGAGCGCCATCGGTCCCTGGGTAGAGCTGCAAGTGAAGATCTGCAGCCGCTGCAGTTTCATGCCGAATGGGATCTACGACAATCTTGGGAACCTGCGCATTGCTGAACCAATGTTCGTGAACGTGGGGTGCCGCGGCGGAAGGGTTGGCGCCCCAGACCATCAGGCATTTCGCACCGTCAATGGTCCGCGGATCGAAGCCGCGGGTCGACTCCCCATACATGAGCTGCAGTGCGGCGTGGCCTGCCTTGTTGCAGACCGTGTCTGGATCAACTTCGGTTGCTCCGATGCGATTGAAAAAACGCAAGGGAAAAACGCCGGCGATCAGCGAGCAGGTGCCGGTGTAGTGCGTCTGGAGAATGGCGTTGCCGCCGTCCTGTTCGCGAATTGCATTCAGCCGACGGCCGATATCGCTTAGCGCTTCATCCCAGGTTACACAGATGAATTGACCTGCGCCTTTCTTGCCGGTTCGCTTTAGGGGGCTAGTCAAACGCACTTCAGGATTGCGCCAGACGCCGTTGTAGACGATCGAGCATTTGGCACAAAGCGCACCGTGGGCAACGCTGTGTCCGGGATCGCCTACGATACTGACGATGCCGTTGCTGTTCACCTTCGCGAGCATGCCGCAAGCATCGTAGCAATCGCGCGGACAAGTTGTGCGAATGACGCTGGTTTCCATCGGAGCCACTTTTCTAAAGTAAATTGCTGAGACCCATCGGTATGGCTAGGTGCGGGGCCACCCTCGCGCAAAAAGTGTTGTTTGCGAAGCCCTATTTGGAGGCAATGATGAGATTTACGTGGCGGGCAGGGGATGTGCGGCCCAGGTACTACAGTGGCGCGTTAAGTTTTCGCTGCCAGCGCCTGGAGAGGTGTGCTGAGCTCGCGATGCCTATAAACTTTGAGTCGAAAATCTCGCATTTGATTCTCTTATTTGACGCACGCGCACCCTGATTGCGAAGGGATGTAAGATGTTCACCGCTCAAGATATTCCCCGCCTGGCTTTGTCGTTAGGGTTTGCTATGTGTCTCGGCTCGGGCGCACGCGCCGACGACAGCGATATCCAAAAGCAGCTATCCAATCCGATCGCTTCGCTGACACTGCTCCCCGTCCAGGTGAACTACGATACCAACATCGGCCCAAACCGGGATGGGGATCGCGTTACGACAAACATTCAGCCTGTCGTGCCCATCAAGCTCGATAGCGAATGGACGATGGTCGTTCGCACGATCCTGCCCGTGATTGGTCAGGACGATATCTTTCCGGGCTCGGGCAGCCAGTTCGGCCTGGGCGACACGCTGCAAAGCTTCTTCTTCGTGCCGCAGACCGTCAACGGCTTTACCTGGGGCGCTGGTCCAGCCATCCTTTGGCGCACGGGAACTGATGAGCTGCTGACCAGCGGGAAATGGGCAGCTGGCCCAACCGCGGTCGTACTACAACAAACAGGGCCGTGGACGGTCGGCGCTCTCGTAAATCACGTCTGGTCATTCGCCGGAGATGAAGATCGTGCCGATGTTAGTACAACGTTTATCCAGCCTTTTGTCGCTTACGCCGCCAGCGGCGGCTGGACCTATACTCTCAACACTGAGTCGTCCTACGATTGGGTTGGTGATCAGTGGTCAGTGCCGATCAATGCAATGATCACCAAGCTGAACTCTCGCGAGGCAACGAAACGCATTTAGGCATCTACACCTCACTCGTCGCCGATAATTAGGCGATTTGGCTAACGATGCTATTAGCTTCATTGATCTAAGTCATGGGCAAATTCGTATGGATGGTCTGGCGCATAGAGTGCAAATTAATCGGCTGAGAACAATACGCAGCTAATCTGCACTTAATGCTTGAGCCTTGGCAGGACGGAGTTTCGAGTTCGCGACCTCGTTTGTGTCCCCGCCGCATCGCAGCATGACAGCTAATAATAGGCGCGGACAGCATTTGGATCCTCCAAATGCTGTCCGACGCCACTTGACCGCTTGAACGTCGAGAGGCCGAGGTATTTTCACGGGCCTTTGATGCGGCACGACGCTTCAGCTTTTCACTTTCAACATGGCGAAGACCAACGCGAGCCCAAACGGCAAGGTCAGCGCCAACCCCACCTTGAAGATCGGCACATAAGGTCCGTAAACGTCCGGCCCAAACTCACCCATCTCACGCATCAGCGCGATTAGAGCAACCAAGAGTATCGACACAACAGCGAGAATGCCGGCGGAAGGATTACCGGCACGGTGCTTCCAAAAATGCCTCGCGAAGCGAAGACCCTGCGAGCACAAACAGCCCCGCAACAACTCCCATCGCCGCCGCAATATAAGCAGGATCAGGAACGCCGACCGTCAACCGGAGATAAATGAACCACGCCAACCACGCGAGCGGCGGCAGTGAGGTCACGATCAAAAGCGCGAACAACCAACGAGGCATCGAAGACGGCTAGGTGATTCGTTGGGGCGGACTGCGGCAGCGACCGTCAATTGCGCTGGATCGTTTGAGACTTCTCCCACCAGTCCGGCATCCACTCCGGCGCTCCAAAGAACACGTACCAAATGTCTTCAAACGAATAGACTACGCTCACGACTATCGCTGCAGTCATAAAGACCGCTCCGGCCACCCACACGAAACGGAACAGCAGAACCAACAGCGGGTGCGATGACGGCCGGACGATCTCCTGATAGAACAGCCCGCATTTCTTCCAGAGCCCCCAGGTGCTGAAAGCCGATAGCAACGCCCACGCTCCGAAGAACAGCGCGCCCATCCCCAAGAGCCCCGTCACCACCCTCCGGTCACTGACCTTGAGATCAACGCCCGGCAGGCTGAGCGTATCAATAGAAGTCGTGTTGAATTTCACACTGACGATCGCGACCGAAACGACGAACGCGGTCAACACTAGGTTGCGCGTGTCCTTGACGGAACGCTGATACAGATCGAAGGCCGTTGTCTCGCGACGCTGCGCGCTTTCGTGCGCCTTCCAATGGGGCTCGTTGGGCGCGAGAATTTCAGCGACCGGCTCCGGCTCGGGCACGACAACCGGCACAGGCTCCTGCTTCGCCTGACGCACTCTCTTGGGCGCGCTCGCGGGTGCGACCGGAGCGGTGAAAACGAGATCAAGACTGAGCTGGTCAGGAGGTGGTTTCTTCGCCATCGGCCGCCGTGACATCGCGCAAGAGACTTGCACTGCCTGATTCGAACGCGACCTGGGCGCGCAGTGAGCGCGTTATCCACCGGGATGGAAGCCAAGTGACGCGAAGCGCTGCGCTTAAGAACGTATCAATGCGCGTAGCTTGGCTAATCCTACGGTGTGACTTCTCCCACTATCGCTGGGAAGAAGTGGCTGGGGTGGGAGGGTTCGAACCTCCGCATGGCGGAATCAAAATCCGCTGCCTTACCACTTGGCTACACCCCACCATGTCCGCCGCGGGCCGCTGAGGGCCCGGCGCAGCGCGGCACCATATGCGCTTCACTGGTCCCGGGCAATGGCGAGGCGGAACAATTTGTGGCGGCCAAATGCCCGCGCAAGACCCGTATCCGCTGCCCGCCGGGGAACTCAACTAACGGCTTGGAGTTGCATGCAAAAGACCCTACTTTGAGGCATAGTAGCGGAACCAGTCGGCAGACTGCCCCAGGGCCCTTGCCCGGCGGCAACCTCACCGCTATAAAGCCGCCTCACTCGATCGCCAGCCTTTCCCGGGCGATGAGAGTTTACGGCCTTGTTCGTCAGGCTGTTGGTCGGTGCGGAGCGTAGCGCAGCCTGGTAGCGCACTTGCTTCGGGAGCAAGGGGTCGGAGGTTCGAATCCTCTCGCTCCGACCAATACTTTTTCAAGTCTGGGCCGGCGCGGACGCCTCCAAAATTGCGAGCACGCCATGGAAGGCCCAACTTTCAAGACAAACATGACGTTCAACTACGACGAGGGAGCCGAGCTTCTTCCCGGCGTCATGCGGGTCGTGGCCAATAATCCTGGCCCTTTCACCTTCAAGGGCACCAACACTTACCTCGTCGGAACGCGCAAGCTTGCGGTTATCGATCCTGGCCCAGAAGATGAGGATCATCTTGCTGCTATTCTGCAGGCCACGGGCGGGCGAGAGATCACGCACATCATTTCGACGCACGCCCACCGCGATCACGTCGATGGCATCCCAGCGCTGAAGGGAGCAACGAACGCAAAGTTGTGCGCCATGCGCCGCTCATCCACCGTGCCCATTCCGTTGGACCGCGCCCCGCAAGGGCGCGAATTCGTAGATTTCAATATATCGCCCGACGTCGAGCTGTTCGGCGGCGAGACACTCGAAGGTGACGGCTGGGCGCTCAGCGCGATCCATACGCCGGGTCATGCGCCGGATCATCTCTGCTTCAAACATGCCCAAAGCGGTGCCCTTTTCTCCGGCGATCACGTGATGGCGTGGAACACGTCCGTTGTTGCACCACCGGAGGGGCGCATGTCGGACTACATGCGCTCGTTGGAAAAGCTCATGGACGAGGACGCGGGCGTGTATTTGCCCGGCCACGGCGGGCGTGTGGAAGAGCCCAGGCGCACGCTTAAGGCCTACCTGCTGCACAGACGGATGCGTGAACAGGCGATTTCCAAAGCCATAAGAGATGGCGCCAAGACTGCCCGCGAGATCTTGCCGGCGGTCTATCCTGATATCGCCGAAGCTCTTATCTCGGCGGCCTTGCTGACCGTTCTAGCGCACGTTGAGATGCTGGCCGAGAAGGGCGAGATCCAGTACGAGGATTTGTTCTCAGCCGACGCCCTGCTGAGGGTCGTTTGATTTTCTGCCCCGCATCCTCGGCGTCCTTGGCCTTATGCTGCGCGGGTACTGTTGCTTCCAGGCGACCGACGATTTCTTTCAGGATTGTGCGCACGCGGTTGGCGTTGCGGCCAAGGTCATTGCGGCCGTAGCGTGAAGCGGAGCGCACGTCGACATGCGCTGACTTATCGTCTCCCGTCACCCGAATGACGACGTCGTCCTTGAAGCCCATGATGAGTGTACGTTCCGTCAACTCGATGGTTCCGGCGCCGTCGCGCGCATCGGCTGGCGCGGTCTCCGCTAGAGGCTTGAGTTTGAGCTTTGTCAGAGCCTGCAGAACGACATCGAACGTGTCGGCAGCGGAGCGCGGGACATCCAATGTTTTCAGGTCAGGGTACCCGGCGGCCTGCAGCGGTCC
The DNA here is from genome assembly GCA_041397645.1 of Hyphomicrobiaceae bacterium. Lineage (NCBI taxonomy): Bacteria > Pseudomonadati > Pseudomonadota > Alphaproteobacteria > Hyphomicrobiales > Hyphomicrobiaceae > Hyphomicrobiaceae bacterium. The sequence continues at coordinate 2,415,607 of JAWKWE010000004.1, forward strand.
ATCCACGTCGGCGTTATAGACGATGGAATTGTCGCCAGCCCCGCGCGCGCTAGCGGTCACGTCAAATTGCGGCGGATGGACTGTGTCCGTCGTCGCGTCAGCGATCGCGGGGTAGTCGCGGCTCGCCAGCCAAGCCGTTGCAGGCAGAGCGAGCAAGGCAAGTGACATCGCCAGCGCAACAACAACCCGCGCTGTCCCTCGACGACCCGTAACCCAGATGTCCAGCCCGGCGATAAGCGCCATAACGATAGTAATAACCGCGCCAGCAAAGGAGGTTCCGGCCAGATTGGCCGCGATGGGCGTGGGCATCGACAACACCCGATGCAGGACGAACGCGACCACAAGCAGGATGACGCAAAACAACGCCAAGCGGCTCGCCCAACGCGCCATGAGTGATGGCGGCTGGTCGGCGGCGTACTCTATCCGGGTCGAGATTACGGCCACGGGTCCGTCTCAAGCTCCCTCAGATTTAGAGAAATCAGGCCCCCACCATAGCCGCGATTTGGTCGAAAAGGCGAAGTGGCGGCGATTGCTCACGGGAAAAGGCGCGTCTTCGTCCATGGGGTGGCCGAATCGGCACGCCGATACACAACGCGATCGTGCAAACGGAACGGACGACTCATCCAAAATTCGATCTCTACAGGTGTTACACGAAAGCCCGACCAGTAGGGAGGCCTCGGGATCTCACCCAGCGCATATTTGGCCGTATAGCGCGCGACTTCGGCCTCGAGCGCGAAGCGACCCTCCAACGGACGCGACTGCTTGGATGCCCATGCACCAATGCGGCTTAGTCGCGGGCGCGAGGCAAAATAGGCATCGGCCTCCGCGGCGTTGGCCGTCGTCACAATTCCACGGACGCGAACCTGACGCTCCAGGCTCTTCCAGTGAAAGAGAAGAGCGGCCTTGGGATGTGCGAGAATTTCGCGACCCTTCGCACCCTCGAAGTTGGTGTAGAAGACGAACCCCCGTTCAGGCACATCCGCACCATCCACTCCCTTGAGCAGCACCATGCGCAGGTTCGGCAAGCCCGTTTCATCCACGCTTGCCACTGCCATTGCATTGGGATCGTTGATCTCGCTTTTAGTGGCGGCAGCCAGCCACTCCGCAAAAAGATCGAAGGGATCGTCCGTGGGCGCGAAACCTTCTCTGTCGCTCGCTTCAGCTGTGCTCATGCGTCTTCGTCACCTTCTTGCGCGCCACCGACAGGCAGCAACTTCTTCGTCCGATCGATACAGACTGAAATCGTCTATTAACCAAACCCGCGCAAACTTGCGAGCAAGTCCGCCTGTCGCGGCTTCCTGTAGCGTTGTGTTCGTTGAGTGTCTCTTCATGCGTTATGCACGCCCGTCACTATTTTCGATTTATGCCACCGGCTTGACGGCCTTTCTTCTGGTCTCAGCCATTCTTTTGATACCGACTTTTGCTCGCGCCGGGCAGGCGAAGGCTCCCAAAGCCGCGCACGACAGTTGCACCTGCCCACCTTCGCAAAGCACCCAGCGGCCCAAACCTGCCCGCTTGAACGCACCCTCTCGGGTCACTCTCGGCATCCAGGACGAGATCGCGGCCCTGGAGAGCGTTCAATTGGCATTGAGCCAGGTTGCAGACGGCTCAACCTACGTCTGGCACCGCAGCCACGGGCTTCTGTCGGGCATCGTACAGCCCACGTCCTCCTTCAAGGATGCCGAGGGTCAAGTCTGCCGGCACATCGTGGTCATTCTCAACTCCCTCGATACGACCAGCAAGACCGAAGCCATCGCCTGCCGCATGCCAGACGGCATCTGGCAACTCGATGGTTGAATATAATATAGATATTTCAGAGTTTTGGACAGCGCGCCGGCTTGCGCTGCCATGCCCCGCTCCTCGATCTGGACCGGGCCGCCCTTTTGTGTAGGATGCGCGCCGGGTTAAACCCGAAATATCCTACAACCTCAAGGATCGATAAGCCGATGACGGCATCTCAGACGAACACGGGCCCGGCAACCGGAAATTTGATGGCCGGAAAGCGCGGTCTGATCATGGGTGTCGCCAACAATCGGTCGATCGCCTGGGGCATCGCCAAGGCCTGCGCGGCCCAGGGAGCAGAGATCGCGCTGACCTATCAGGGCGACGCCCTGAAAAAGCGCGTCGAGCCGCTAGCCGTCGAACTGGGCTCAAAGGTTGTCCTTCCCTGCGACGTGACGGATGCAGCCTCTATGGATGCGGTATTTGCCGAGCTGGAAAAGACCTGGGGTCGTTTGGATTTCCTCGTTCACGCCATCGCATTTGCCGACAAGAATGAGCTCGATGGCCGCTACGTCGACACTTCGGAAAAAAATTTCACTCAGAGCCTGCTCATCTCATGTTACTCGTTCACGGCTCTTGCGCGCCGTGCAGAGAAGCTGATGACCGACGGTGGCTCGCTCGTGACGCTCACCTACTACGGCGCCGAAAAGGTCATGCCGCATTACAATGTCATGGGTGTCGCCAAGGCTGCGTTGGAAGCTTCGGTGCGGTATCTGGCCTCCGATCTCGGCAAGAACGGTATCCGCGTCAACGCGATTTCAGCAGGCCCTATCAAGACGCTTGCTGCCTCGGGCATTTCCGACTTCCGCTACATCCTGCGTTGGAACGAGTACAATTCACCGCTGCGTCGGACGATCACGATCGAAGACGTCGGCGGTGCGGGTGTCTACCTGCTGTCCGACCTCTCACGCGGCGTCACCGGCGAAATTCATCATGTCGACTCCGGCTATCACGTCCAAGGCATGAAAAACGAGGACGCCCCTGATATTTCTGTCGTCAAGAGCGACGCCCCTTGAGCGAAGGCGTCCAAAAGACGGCGCATCTCAAGCCAGGCGTCACGCTTTACCTCGTGCGGCACGGCGAGACGGACTGGAACAAGCAAGCCCGCTACCAGGGCCAAGCTGATATTCCCCTAAACGAGACAGGCCGCCTACAAGCGGCGCGCAACGGCGCTACGTTGCGCACGATACTCCCTGCCATCGCGCAAGCGGATTTCGTTTCTAGCCCCTTATCGAGGGCGCGAGAAACGATGGAAATCTTGCGGGGAGAAATTGGCGTCGATCCGCTTGGTTTTCGGCAAGACCCCACATTGCTGGAACTGCACTACGGTCACTGGGAGGGGCATCTCGCATCGGAGCTGCCACAGACCGATCCTGAAGGCGTAGCGGGAAAGCAAGCCGATCCATTCGGCTGGCGTCCCGACGGCGGCGAAAGTTATGCCGACCTGATGGATCGGATCTCAGCGTGGATCAACGCTCTGGATCGTACGACCGTCGCCGTGACACATGGCGGTGTTTCGCGCGTCGCACGCGGCGCATTGTTGGGACTCGATCGATCCGATATTCCAATCCTCGATGTCCCTCAGGATAAGATCCTGGTCCTCCGAAATATGACAATGGAATGGTTTTAGCGAAGATTGCGCAGCAATTATCCGACTTCAATGTCTTGCAGTTCGGTCCCGTGAAGTTATAGGCTGGCGCGCGCTGGCTCGGCCGCTCTGTTATCAATTCATGTCAAGAGGGGACGACATGGACGACTCCCAATCCGGCGTTCATGCCTCTTTGACTGACCACGTTCCGTGGTTTCTACCTGGGGCTGACGGCTCAGATCCTCTGATGACGCTGGCAGCTTTAAGCCTTCTCGGCGCCGTGGCGTTGCTAGGGGTGATGTTTTTCACTCTCCATTCTTTGCCTGAGAGGCTTGGGCACAAAAAGCTCCAGTTCGAAATCGTCGCTGTGCTCGGACTGCTGTCCTTGTTCACGCACGTCCACCTGTTTTGGGTTGCCGGGCTTCTGCTGGCGCTGATCGACCTTCCAGATTTTGCCACGCCGCTGGGGCGAATCTCCCGCGCGCTCGAAAAAATCGCAGGCATCGAGGCGCCTCGCGAGCCCAAATTGGCCTTTGAGACTGCCGAAAGCCTCCCTTCGCCAGAAACCGCCAAAGCCGAATCTGAAGCTACGGACAAAGCCGGGAAGGAGACGGCCTAAAAGATGCTTGAACTCTTCTTGTGCTCCCTGCTCACAGTCCTCCCCGATTACCTCTATCGCCATTACTACGAAGGCAAGCGGATCGGCCATGAGATCACGGTTTATTCGGTCTGGTATCAGCTTCGCTGGGGCCTCACCGCGTGTCTGATTTTGACCATCCTGCTGATCACGACGATTTTCTACTTCCACCCTTCATCAACCAACGTCGCTTCGTTCTACCGCACCATTCCGATCATCCCGGAAGTCAACGGTCGTGTGGCAGAGGTCTACGTTCAGCTTGAAGACAAGGTGAAGCAGGGGCAGTTGATCTTCAAGTTGGAGAGCAGCCGGCAGGAAGCGGCCGTCGAGTCCGCGAAGAGATCAATCAAGGAACTGGATGCCGCAATGGTTGTCGCGCGCTCGGAGATTACCGGGGCGGCGGGGCAGATTCAGCAGGCCAAGGGCGCTCTGCAGCAGGCTATCGATGAGTACGACACGAAGGCGGAACTGAGAAAACGCAATGCCGACGTCGTAGCCACACGTGAACTGGAGAAGCTTCAAAACGTTGTCGATGCGCGTAAGGGCAGCCTTGCCGCGGCAGAGGCCGCAAAGCAGGCCGCGGAGGACAAAGTGTCGAGCCTTCTGATCGCACAGAAGGCGACTGCGGAGGCTGCCCTTCAGCAGGCTGAGGTGGATCTGGAGAAAACCAAGGTCTATGCGGGAGTCTCGGGAACCGTGGTACAGTTCGTTCTGCAGGTCGGCGACTATGTAAACCCCTTCCGTCCTGCAGGCATCCTTGTTCCTGAAGGGCTCAATGGGAAGCGCCGGCTTCGTGCTGGCTTTTCCCAGCTCGAAGCCCAGGTCATCCGGCCGGGGATGGCGGCTGAAGCCGTCTGCATGTCAAACCCCTTGGCCGTCATCCCCATGGTTGTCACCGATGTGCAAGAAGTAATCGCAGCCGGTCAATTTCGCGCCAGTGACCAGATCGTAGACAGCCAGCAAGTTACGCGCCCAGGCACGCTAACCGTCGCTCTCGATCCACTCTATGAAGGCGGCTTGGACAAAGTAACGCCAGGCAGCGCTTGCGTCGCGAACGTGTACTCCAATCATGAAGAGGAAATCGCCAAGTCCGGCTTTCTAAAGAGCCTGTCTCTGCACATGGTCGACGCAACGGGCGTCGTACATGCCCTCTTGCTTCGCGTGCAAGCGCTCATCATCCCGATCAAGACGCTGGTTCTGACGGGACACTGAGCCCGAGTAAATTGGTAGTGGCGGGACTTTGCTTCGCCATTCCCGTCAGATCGCGAGACGGTTTGGTCAGGCGCTAGTTCTTCTTGCCGGATTTTTTCTTAGCCTTGCCTCCAGCGATCTTCACGCAGCTCTTGCCTGCGCTGTCAGGCGCGTAGCCCTGATCGCAATTCGGCTTTGCTCCGACGAGATCCACCTTGCGCGGCTTGTTGGAGCCTGCGTTGCTCGAAGGCTTTTTATCGGACTTCGACGGGCTCAAGTCCGGCGTCTTGGGCGCCACCCGCTTAACCGGTTCAACCATGGGCTCAGCTGACGTCACACCAGGCTCACCCAGGGCCACGCGCGAACCGCTCAACGCCACGGTTGAAGCCAGCACCGCAGCAGCACTCCACCGAGCAATGTTCGCCATGTCATGCCCCCCGTGTCATGGCCCCTGTGTCATGGCCCCTGTGTCATGGCCCTTGTGTCATGGCCCTTGTGTCATGGCCCTTGTGTCATGGCCCTTGTGTCATGGCCCTTGTGTCTTGGCCCCGACGTCGGTGGCAACCGGGCAGAGCTGAACGATGCCACGACCCTGCTGACAATCTCAATCGCTGAGCGAGCGACAAAATAAAAAGAGCCGGAGAAGCGGCTCTCCGGCTCTTTTCGCCCCTCTCTTAGAGGAGCATCACTTATTGGGCCGTTCGCGGGTCCAGGTGCTCAGTCCGGACACACAAACCGCCTGAATGCGCGCTCAAAAGGTAGCCTTGAGAGCGGCAACACTTTGGACTTCATTACGAATTACGCAGGACTTCGGTCCACTTCGGACCGCAAGGACCACAGCGCTCCTCAATCTGATCCTTCGATGCGACGCAGGCTGCGTTCGGGCAGAAGTGCGTGCTCGGTCAAGTTGCTGATGCGATGCGGACGTGTCTGGTCATGCCGTAAAGACCATGATTGCAAGCGTGGAACCTACGGCGAACGCAGTACTGTTGCCCAAATAATCTGCGTCGCGCGCGCTTGTCACGCAAATTGCCCAGCAAGAAGGCTTGCCGGGCGCGGTGTCGGCACCTAAGAGGAAGAGTGAAGCATGGCTGCAACACGACTTGTGTTGGACAGATGGCGCACCTAGCGGGTCGCAGCCGGGCATTCGCCAGCATTTTCAACAAGCAGCCCTTCGATGTCTCACAACACCTTCGGTCACCTCTTCCGTATCACCACTTGGGGTGAAAGCCATGGCCCGGCGATTGGATGCGTGATCGACGGCTGTCCGCCGGGTATCCCGCTCGAAGCTGACGAGATCCAGGCTTTCCTCGACAAGCGCAAGCCGGGGCAGTCTCGGTTCGTGACCCAGCGCCGCGAACCCGACGAAGTGCGGATCCTTTCCGGCGTCTTCACGGACGACGCAGGGCGGCAGGTGACGACCGGCGCACCGATTGCGCTCGAAATCCAGAACGTTGACCAGCGCTCCAAGGACTACGGAGACATCGCAGTAAAATATCGCCCCGGGCACGCCGACTACACTTACGATGCCAAGTACGGCATCCGCGACTATCGCGGGGGCGGCCGCTCCTCGGCGCGCGAGACCGCTTCCCGCGTGGCGGCAGGCGCGCTGGCACGCAAGGTCGTGCCCGGCGTCACCGTGCGCGGCGCCCTCGTTCAGATCGGGCCTCACGCCGTAGATCGCGCCAACTGGAATTGGGACGAAGTCGGCAACAATCCCTTCTTCTGTCCCGACGCGAAAGCTGCTGCAACTTGGGAGGCCTACCTCGACAAGGTTCGCAAGGATGGCTCATCCGTCGGCGCGGTGATCGAGGTCGTGGCCGAAGGCGTGCCGGCTGGTTGGGGCGCCCCGCTCTACGGCAAGCTCGATCAGGACCTCGCATCCGCGATGATGTCGATTAACGCGGTCAAGGCCGTGGAAATCGGCGCTGGCATGGCGGCGGCAGCACTGACGGGTGAAGAGAATGCCGACGAAATGCGAATGGGCAACGACGGGAAACCGCACTTCCTTTCCAACAACGCTGGGGGAATCCTAGGCGGGATCTCGACAGGGCAACCCGTCATGTGCCGGTTCGCGGTCAAACCCACCTCATCCATTCTCACGCCGCGGAAGACCGTCGACCGCAACGGCAAAGATACAGATGTCGTCACCAAAGGGCGGCATGACCCGTGTGTCGGCATCCGAGCGGTGCCCGTCGGTGAAGCGATGATGGCAATCGTGCTCGCCGATCATTTCTTGCGCCATCGAGGGCAGTGCGGGAGCTGAGAAAACCGTTCTTCGTCCTCAGTGACACAGCTCGAGATCCGCGAACGCAAATCCCTCGCGCTCGACGGTTTCTCCCGTTTTGACCGACACGGCTTTCGAGAACATCGGCCCTGCCGTGACGCAGGAGTGGAATTCCCCATTCTCTCCACATGGATCAATGCCCACCGGAAGATCCGCAAGGAACGAGGCATCGAACCGGCGACCGGCAAAAGAGGCGTCCAGCTTTTTCTGATCGACCACGGAGATCCATGTCTCCAATCCTCCCGCGATCATTTCATCTGCAAGCGCGCGCGTATCGCGCAGCCACAGCGGAAAGAGCGGCTTCAACCCTGTACCCGACAGCTTGTCCTCGCGATACTTGCGGATGTCCTCCAGATAGAGATCGCCAAACGCCATCGCCTCCACGCCTGCGGCGAGTGCTTCGGAAACGAAGGCTCCCATGCGCTTTTCATAGTCTTCGTTCGAGCATGGCCACGGTAGCTCCACGACATGGAGAGGAAGTCCGGCCGCCTCGGCTTGTGCTTCTAGGATTTCTCTGCGCACGCCATGCATGGCAACCCGATCAAAGGCGGCATTGACCGTCGTGACGAGTCCCACAACTTCGATGCTGGTATCTTGCCGCAAGACATGCAGCGACCAGGCACTGTCTTTCCCACTCGACCAGCTCAATAATGTTTTCAAACCATGCGCTCCGAGGCTATAGCCGTACCTGCATCAACTAACCCTTCCGGCCCAACGACGAAAGCCCAAGCTATGCCGCAGTACAAGTCCATCGTCGTGCTTACCGGTGCGGGGCTCTCAGCCGAAAGTGGACTATCCACATTTCGCGACTCCAGCGGCATCTGGTCGAGGTACGATTGGCGCGACGTAGCTACCCCGCAAGGCTTTGAAAAGAATCCCACCCTCGTTCACGATTTCTACAACATGCGCCGCCGTGCCCATGCGGATGTCAAGCCGAACGCCGCGCACCTCGCCCTTGGTAAATTGAGCCGCGAACATCCCGGAACCACCATCGTTACTCAGAACGTCGATTGCCTGCACGAAGCGGCTGGTACAGAACGGCTGATCCATATGCACGGCGAGGCGATGAAATCCTTGTGCGCGCATTGCGAGGATCGCCAGCCGTGGACCGGCGACATGTCAGTCGAAACGCTCTGTGCTGCCTGTGGCCAATCAGGCGGCATGCGGCCGGATGTCGTCTGGTTCGGCGAGATGCCCTATCACATGGAGAAGATCGGCAGATTGCTTCTGGCCTGCGATCTGTTCATTTCCATCGGGACCAGTGGAAACGTCTATCCCGCTGCCGGATTTGTCGCCGCCGCGCGCGAAGCTGGCGCTCACACCGTCGAGTTGAACCTCGAACCATCGCAGGGCGCGAGCCTTTTTGCCGAAGCGATCTACGGACCAGCAACGCAGGTCGTTCCTGCATTTGTCGCGCGCCTGCTCGCGACGAACGCTTAGCGTCGGAATATCGCCACCGCTTCAATGTGCGCGGAATAGAGAAATTGATCCACCGGCGTCACGCTTTCCAGACGGCATCCACCATCTATCAGTGTCCGAGCGTCACGGGCCAAAGTTGCTGGATTGCACGAGACTGCCACGACAGTCTTGACCTTCGACTTTGCCAGCATTCTTGCCTGCGCATCCGCTCCGGCGCGTGGCGGATCGAAAACCACGCAATCGAAATCGCGCAATTCTGTTGCCGAGAGCGGCTCGCGAAATAGATCGCGCACGCACGCCTCGACCGGTTTTAGACCCGTTGCCTTCTTCAATCCCGTGTTGAGTGCTGCGATGGCGCGCCTATCGCTGTCGGCCGCAAAAATTTTGGCGCGCTCAGCGAGCCTATACGTAAATGCTCCAACTCCACAGAATAGATCAGCCACCGCCTTCGATTTTCCCACGGCGTCGCCAATCAACTGCGCCAGAACGTCTTCCATCTCGGCCACTGCTTGCAAGAAGCCACCCGGTGGCGGCACAGCCTCCGCGCGGCCGAAGCGAAGTGACGGCGTCAACCCCTCGTAAACCGGATCACCATCGATGCTGACCCGCGCAATCCTCGCCGCAGACGCCACGTTAGCAATCGCGGCGCACAATTCCGGTGTCAGCTTCGCCGCCACATCCTCCAGAGCCACATCCAGCCCGCCCATCGTCCACGTTGCGATAACGCGCGTTTCGCCGCGTCGTGACAAGACTGGCGCCACCAGTTCTCTCATGGCCGGGAAGGCCGACACGATCTCCGGGCGCAGGACGCTGCACTCATCAAGATCGACGAGATCGTGTGAGCCGGATTTGTGGAAACCCAAAAGCACGCCAGAACCGATGCCGCGCGCGCTGAGCACCGCCCGCCTACGCGCCCCACGACAAGCAACGACGTCATTGAGCGGAGCATCTATGCCGCGCGCACGAAACGCGGCCGCAACTTGTTCCTTCTTCCACGCTAGATAAACCGGTTTATCCATGTGTTGAAGCGCGCACCCCCCGCAAACAGTAAAATGCCTGCAAGGCGGGACGACGCGATCTCCACTGCTCTTGAGGACATCAATAAGATGTCCCGCAGTGCCATCGACACTAGCGCGTATTCTTTCGCCAGCGAGGGTGAAGGGTACGAAGATGTTTCCCTCCTCAGTATCCGCAACGCCGTCTCCTTGGGCACCCACTCGGGTAATCTCGAATTCGCGAACCTCAGACATCCTTCAAAGCTCCGAGCAAGAACTCTTCATTGCCCGATCCACCTGCAATCGGGGAGACAACCACACCGCAGACGCGCCAGCCCGGCTGCTTTTCCACAAATGCACGCACATTTTCCACCGCTCGGGCGCGCGCCGCTTCATCGCGCACGATCCCGCCTTTGCCAATGTCGGCGGGCGTCAACTCAAACTGCGGCTTGATCAACGCCACCAGAAATGCCCCACGTGCCGCTAGTTTCATCGCTGCGTCCAGGGCCTTGATCAGCGATATAAATGAAAGATCTGCGACCAGCGCTTCTATGGGCGCGCCGACGTGAGAGGCACTAATCTGTCGAATATCGAATTCCTCGATACTCGTTACGCGGCAATCCGTGCGTAAGCCCTCATGGAGCTGAGCCCGCCCGACATCGACGGCATAAACGTGCTTTGCGCCCCGCTTCAGGAGAACTTGGGTAAATCCACCGGTTGAAGCTCCTGCGTCCAGCGCTACACGCCCGGACGGATCGAACCCGAACGCTTCGAGCGCGGCTTCGAGCTTTTCTGCCCCGCGCGACACAAACTCAGGTGTTCCGGTAGCAAGCGTGACCGAGGCTCCGGCAGGAACCGTCTGAGCAGGCTTCGCGCAAGGCACGCCATCGACCATGACAAACCCGCGCAGAATAAGGTCACGCGCCCGTGCTCGACTGCCAACAAGGCCCTCGGCAAGCATCCTGAGATCGAGACGGGTTGAAGCAGGCGCTGACATGGCCGTTGCATCACCCCTCGGGCGTCATCCGGTCAAGCCAAAAAACGAGAACATCCAAGATGTGCGGCGAAGAGATCAACTCGCGATGGCTTTTGGGGTTTCATACGTCTGACGCCTCAGCCTCTGCACGGCGTTAAGAAGCGCGAAAGGCGCCCCTGACAGCAGAACCTTCACATAGCGCTCATCCTGGAAATCGCCGTTGAGCGAGAGGCGCGGCAGTGCCGTGAGTTCATCGTAGTGATGGGTGTGGATCAGCCCCTTGCGCGTCGTCACAGCAGTTGCCATCCCCAGATCGCGCGCCATCTCGAACTCGCGTTCACCCGCTGAAGACTCGCAACCGTATGGATAACTGAAGTGGCGACATGGCTTGCCGAGTTCGTCTGCAATGCGCGCGATGCTCTCCGCCATCTCTTGGCGGGCCTTGGTCGCATCAAGCTTTGAAAGAGCATAGTGGCCCATAGTATGTGCCCCGATCGTAACCAGAGGATCGACCGCAAGCTCGCGCAATTCCTTCCACGTCATCACGAGATCTCGGCACAGGGCGGCCTTGTCGATGTTCGCCGCACGAGCCAACTCGGTCACGACGGAGCGAGCCTCGTGCTCGGGCAGATCACGTAGCCGCCAATAGATTGTATCGAAGGCCGATGTGCGCTGCGCGTCGGTTTCGAGATCATATTCGTGAATATCACCAGCCAAGTCGACCTCGACCCGCGGCAGACGGCGGAGGGCTTCCTCAAGCGTCAGCCACCATAAGTCTCCCTTTCCGTCCGCATAGTCGGCGGGAACATAAATCGTAAAGGGAACGTCGTGGCGGTTGAAAATCGGGTAGGCGTGATCACGATTGTCCCGATAGCCATCGTCAAGGGTAAAGACCGCGAAGGGACGTTCGCTGTCGCGCGACTTGAGCCGTTCTGGGACATCGTCGATTGAGATGCAGTCGAATCCGGCGGCCTTCACCTGGACAATAACGTTCTCAAGAAACTCGGGCGTGACTTGCAAAATCCGGTTGGGTGCGAAGCCTTCTTCTTGCTCAGGCCTAACGTGGTGGAGCATGAAAATTACGCCATTGCCGCTGGTAAACGGAGCAATTAGCTCATCGACCCCGGTGTAGTGCATAGCGCTCAGCGCCGCTTTCAGGAAGCTCCTGGAATTCATCAGCATTGTAATCGGCCAACTCACAGAATTTAGATACGCCGACCTATGGATCGACGAAGTAAATGCCGACTTGCAAGATGTGTGCGCACGACGGTAAATCCGCCCGTGGCATTGCCGACTTGGTTAACGATCTTGATATCAGAGTTTGCAGTCGGACATCAGGCCGCTTCACCGGCCACCTTGCGCGTGGCGCGCAGGAGCCGCTGCGTTGGCACGCCCGTCGGCACCGCGCGCGACATCGTCAGAATGTCGATGCCCGCGACCTCAAACCCCAGGAACGTTCCAGGCGCGTCCTGCAGGACGGTTGGCTTTTTCTTGGGATCCGGCAACAGGATGCCCGCGTCGAAGCGGCCCTCGATCGTCTCAAACAACATCCGCGCATCGTCATGCGCACCAGCGACGATGATGTGATCGTACGCCTCATCGAGTGCATCGAGCACGAGATTGAGCTGGTCGGGATCGATCTTATCGACCTGCTTGATCGGAGCGCCGCTGCCGATGAAGTGCACGCGGCTTTCTGGCAAACGCTGCACGATGTCCCCAAACGTCGCCTGGCCCGAGAGCAACTCCGAAAGCCCAACATCAGCTGACATTCCGGTCATGCTTGCTATGCCGGATTGTACACCGGGACTCCAATCGACGACGATAACCTGCCCCCCGCTCGCGCTGATCGCCTTACCCAACTCGATTGCGTCGCGCCCCACGTTCTTGACGTTGGGCGTTTCGCCCGTGACCAACGTGCGGAATCCGCCCTGGTCCGGTGTGGCGGCACTGAGGCGCGCTGAAATCTCAGCGACAGAACGCTCCCCACCTTCATTGCTGGGCTCGGATGCTGGGGCCGACAAGGCTGGAGCTTTTGTTTTTCCAGCCGCGGCGCCCGCCACCGCTTTAGGCGAAGGCTTGGCGCTCAGGGTCGGTTCGGCCTTCAACTCAACGGCTTCTTGAACCGGAACCGCGCTTGTGCCCCCGCTACGCGCGCCATCAAAGAGCGCCCGGGTGATCGTCCAGAACGTTCCCAGCAGGAGCGTGGCAAAAGCCAGCAAAGCCGCCGTCTGTCCCTTTTTCGGAGAGATAGGGAAGCTGGCCGGTAATGCCTTTGAAATGACCTGGGCTTCGACCGGCTGAGCCCGTGTGTCGAGGCGCTTGCGATTGGCTTCGAGCTGGGCCTGCAGATTATCAAGCTCGGTGCGCTTTGCTTTTGCATTGGCTTGCAACTGACGCAGCTTCGCCTCCTCGGGAGCCTGGCTCACGACGCGCGATTTGACCTCTTCAAGACTTGCTGTGATCTGGGCAACGCGGTCATGCGCAACCTTGACCTCTTTTTCCAAGCCCTCGACGAGCTTTGCGACTTCAACTGAGATCTGCCGCTTCAATCCCGAAAGATCGGCATTGAGCTGACGCATACGCGGATGGCCAGGCAGAAGGGTTGCTGAAAGCTCGGAGATCTGCCGCTCGATGCGCACACGTTGCTGCACGAGGTTCTGAATGAGAGGCGACTTCTGCACGTCAGGCAGCGCATCTGCCGATCCGGCCTTCGCCATTTCGCGCGCGGACTTGGCCCGAGCCTCCGCCTCACCCAGCGCAGACTGCGCCTTCGTGAGTTCCCCGGTCAGCTCCGAAAGCTGCTGCTCATTGAGGCCGGTGTTCTGTGCGCCACCCTTAAAGACGTTGATCTCGCCGCTATAGCGCTCAGCCTCGGTCTCAGCTGCGGCCACTTCGGGCACCAGTTTGTCGATCTTGCCTTTGAGAACCGTCTGCTGCTCATCAACCTCTTCAGCAGCAGCCGAGGCAAGCGAGTTGCGATAGGCTTCCACCAGGTGATTAGCGATTTGGGCCGCCAGGGGCGGTTTGATAGACGACACCCGCACACCGATAAACCGGCTCTCCTTTGCGGAATAGACTTCTATTTGCCTGAAGAGCGCGTTGAGGACTCTGTCGTGCTCGCTCTCTCCCGGACGCGGACCGCCGATGCCAACCATGCGCATCAGCTTATCGGGCATATCTATGGGACCTAGCGCGTTATTGAATTCAGGGTCGTCCTTCAACTTGAGTTCGTCAGCAATTTTGGAGACCAACTCGGGGGCCTGAAGCGCGCGCACGTGCGTGTTGATCGCCTCCTTGTCCATCTTCACCGTCAGCGAATCTGGCGACGATGTTTTGGGATCTGCGAAGCTGCTGGAAGCTCCTTTCGCGACGATCGCAAGTTCAGCCTGCGACTGGTATTTCGGTGCAACCTGCATCAGAGCGCCGTAAGCGAGCGCGCCGACCGCGGCACTACAGAGAACGAGACGAGGCAAGCTACGGCGCAAAGCCCCGAATATCGTACTCATCTCGATGTCGTCAGGAGACGCTTCACTGCGTGCGGGCATGGGTCGACTCGGCATGGGCTGAGGGGAGTGTTCTGAGTCGCTAATAAAGAAGCCTGAAGGTTAGCAACGGCTTAACCGTTTCAAAAAAGGGCGCGTGCTCAGCCTTTCTTAACCCTCGGAGACTAACTTGAGGATGTTCGTATTCTGAAAGTCGGGAAGAGTCTGTCATGTGTGTGCGCTTAAGGGTCTTGGCCGTGGCGGCTACTGCCATGCTTGCTGGCTGTGCTGGCGTACCGGGCGGCAACCTCTTCTCCGAGCCCCTGCTGGTGTCGAATCCGCTTCCTGCCGACGACTACGGCGCACCGCCCCCACCCGTCGTTGTGGAAGAAGCACACCAAGTCGCCTGGGGTGAGCCTACCCATTTGCCCGTCGAACTGGCCGGTCCGCACGCGGTCGCCGACACAGATGGCCCTTACCTGCTCGACACCGGCGACAGGCTGCGCATTTTTGTCTACGGCCAACCCAATCTGTCGCGGCTTTATATCGTCGACCACGAGGGCAAGATCGCCGTTCCCCTCATCGGCAATGTCAGCGCACGCGGCAAGACCACTTCACAGCTTCAGTCGACCATCCGCGCGCGACTGGGCTCTGAGTTCGTCAAGGATCCCCACGTCACCGTCGATATCCAGCAGAACCGCCCGTTCTTCATTCTGGGAGAAGTTCGCAACGCGGGCCAATACCCCTACGTCTCCGGCATGACCGTCGAGACGGCGGTAGCCATTGCTGGCGGCTACACTGAACGCGCAAGCCAACGGACGTTTCGTATTACGCGCCGCATTAACGGTCTGGTTGAACAGATCGAAGCACCCGGCGATTACGTCGTGAAGGCTGGCGACACGGTTTACGTGTTTGAAAGGTTCCTCTGAGACCCAGATAGGAAAGTCCTTCGGAACCGAGCCAGAGTCCTGGCCAGGGTAACGCCATGCGTATTCTCCACTGCCTCAGGGCACCCATCGGCGGATTGTTCCGCCATGTTCTTGATCTCGCTGGCGAGCAGGCCCGCCGCGGTCATGACGTGGGTTTGCTGACGGACAGTACGGTTCAGAATGCTCTGACCAGCGTCCAGTTCGCTGAGATCGCGCCCTTGTTGACGCTCGGCGTCGCGCGCATTCCGATCAGCCGGCAGCCGGGTTTAGGCGACTATAAAGCCGCGCGCGCAACCCTCGATCACGCCAGACCGCTGAACCTCGACGTGTTGCATGGCCACGGAGCAAAGGGCGGCGCCTATGCACGTCTCGCGCGTCGGGCGTTACGAGCACAAGGCCAACCCGTGCAGGCGTTCTATACGCCGCATGGCGGCACATTGAACTATCGGCCCGGTACTGCCCAGTCGACAGTCCTGCTGAGTTTAGAACGCGTTTTGGAGCGTTTCACAGACGGACTGATCTTTGAAAGCGCCTATGCGGCCCGCGTCTATTGTGATCGCGTCGGCAATGGACCGGCACCACAGCGCGTCATTCATAACGGCCTGCGCCCTGGCGACTTCATGGCTCACACGCCTGAGCCGGACGCCACGGACTTCCTCTTCATCGGTGAGCTGCGCCCCATCAAAGGCATGGACCACATGCTCGATGCGCTGGCGCAGCTCAACGAGCGTTCGCCAGTGACCGCGACAATCGTGGGATCGGGGCCGGAGGAGGCCAAACTCAAAGCAAAGACGGCGGAACTCGGTCTTCAAGACCGTTTGCGATTCACCGGAGCCTTACCTGCCCGCACCGCGTTGTCCCTGGGTAGGACAATGGTTGTTCCATCCTTGGCCGAAAGCTTCCCCTACGTTGTGCTGGAAGCCGCGGCTGCAGGGGTGCCGCTCATTTCGACCGACGTCGGCGGAATTCCTGAAATCACCACAGGAACCGACAGCGAGCTCATTCCTCCAGCCAGCGTTCCAGCATTGGTGAAGGCCATGCGCGAATGCCTTGATCATCCAGAAGCCGCAGCACAACGCGCCCAGCGGCTGAAAGACAACGTCGCGAGTAAATTCACGGTCTCGGCCATGGCCGATGCCGTGCTGGCGTTCTACGCATTAAGAGATGCTTAACCTAACAACGCGGCGGTGCGTCTCAAAGCTCGTGTGTTAACCTCCATTGGCACACGGAATGCTTGCTCAAGTCTCGAAATCGCAATGTTGAACACTCGAGACTGAAAATGCCTGCCACTCTTCAAACTCTCCCGGCAAACCACTCCAACACTTATCGTCCGCGCTTGGCGCTTGCCACCGCTCGCCTCTGCGACGCTAGCGCAAACCCGAAGTCAAGCATTTCGCCGGTGGTCGTCTGTGGCAGCGTGCGCGCGATGGATTTTGTCCTCATCACCCTGGCTGGTCTGTTCATCGCTATCGCCTACGTGAACGAACCTGGGATCGTCGGCAGCGCGCGCTACATGACGGCGATCGTCGCAACCGGTGCTATCACGACAATCACTTTCCAGCTCTTAGGTCTTTATAACCTGCGCACCTTCTCCTCGGTTATGCGCAACGTTCCGCGCATTATGCTGGGTTGGAGCGCCACCTTCGCGGCCCTGATCGTCGCGCTGTTCCTGCTGAAGATCGGTGCACACGTCTCGCGCGTCTGGCTGGCAACCTGGTACGTTGCGGGCGCAACCACATTGATCGCCGACCGCGCGATCCTCGCTTGGATTATGCGTTCCTTGGCCGCAAACGGCCGCCTCTACCAACGCGCCGTGATCTACGGAGCGGGCCCCGTCAGCGAAGAGCTGATTGCCGAGCTTGAGGCCGATACCGATCAGATCGTGCGCATTGCCGGCATCTTCGACGAACGTGACGACAAGCGCGGACCGCGCCTGGTTGGCGGCTATCCGCGACTTGGCAGCGTCAATGATCTGCTTGCTTTCAGCCGCACCACGCGCCTCGACCTGGTTATCGTCGCGCTCCCGCTTACGGCCGAAAATAGGCTTTTGCAGCTGTCGAAGGTGCTTTCGGTGCTGCCCGCCGACATCAAAATGCCTGCTCGCGCCACAGGCCTGCGCTTTGCCCCGCGCACCTACTCGCACGTCGGCTCAGTGGCCATGATCGATCTCTACGACAAGCCCATCGCGGATTGGGGAACGATCTCGAAGTGGCTTTTTGACAAGATCGTCGGTGCAACCGCATTGACGCTCCTGGCGCCCGTCATGGCACTCGTCGCGCTGGCGGTAAAGCTCGACAGCCGTGGTCCCGTTCTCTTCCGCCAGAAGCGTTACGGCTTCAACAATGAGCTCATCGAAGTCTTCAAGTTCCGCTCGATGTACACCGACCGCTGCGACGCCGCGGCTGCCAAGCTCGTAACCAAGGACGATCCGCGCGTGACCCGTGTCGGCCGCATCATCCGCAAGACCAGCCTCGATGAGTTGCCGCAGCTCTTTAACGTGCTGCTGGGCGACCTGTCGCTTGTTGGTCCGCGCCCGCACGCTGTACAGGCCAAGGCGGGCACAGAACTCTATGACGAAGTCGTGGACGGCTACTTCGCCCGCCACAAAGTGAAACCAGGCATTACCGGCTGGGCGCAGATCAACGGCTGGCGCGGCGAGACCGATACGCGAGAGAAGATCGAAAAGCGCGTCGAGCACGATTTGTATTATATCGAGAACTGGAGCGTGTTCTTTGATCTCTACATTCTGCTGAAGACGCCCATGTCGTTGTTGTCGACGCAGAACGCCTACTGAACCGCGACGCAATTTTATGCCTGGGAATTGAACAAAGCGGCGGAATGATCCGCCGCTTTACGTTTTGTTCACCCCAAGTCTTGGCCCGGCTTAACATCACCAGCTGGGGCCCGGTCCTTGCATCCTTAACGGCGCGAACAAGAACACTGCCTTTGAGGGTTTCATGTTGGAACGATCACTTAGCGTGCTGCGCATTGATGAGGCCACCGAAAGGCCGCGCAGCTTCGTTCACACGGCTGCCCTTGCCCTTGTTTGGCTGACCTTCGCCTCGAGTGGCGTGGTGTTTTCCGAGCCTTGCCCCACAGATGGTATGGCACTCGGCCTCATGGTCCTTCTGCCTGTCATCGGCCTGGTGCGCGTACCAAAGTTGCTTGCTCTGTTTCTCCTCGTTTCAGCGGTAATAGCGGCAACCGGTTTGGTCTCTGCCACTTTCGCTGAAGACACGTCCAAGGCGGTGACCCACACTCTCGTCTCCTTGTTCCTGGGCGGTTTCACTTTCACAATCGCCGGATTTATCGCCGTTCGCCCGGTCGAGAATATCAAGCTCATTTTCAGCGCCATCACCGTTGCCGCCGTGATCGCGGCTCTGGCAGGCATCGCCGGCTACTTCTCACTCGTTCCCAACGCTGAAATATTCACAAAATTCGGACGTGCGTCTGGCACGTTCAAGGACCCCAATGTGTTCGGCCCGTTCCTAGTACCTCCGATCTTGTATGCCGTTCACATCGCACTTCAAGGTTCCCTGCGGCGCGCCTTGCCGCCGTTGATGCTGGCAGGACTCCTGGCGCTAGCCGTCTTCTTGAGTTTCTCGCGCGGTGCCTGGATAAACCTCGTCGTTTCAGCGGGTATTTATTTGGGACTGTCTTTCCTCACTGCGCCAACCAACGGCAGGCGGCAGAAGATTGCGCTTCTGGCGATTTTGTGTGCCGCCGCGCTCGGAGGCGTCGTTGCAGGCGCGCTGCAAAACGACAGTGTCGCCAGTCTGGTCAAAGAACGCGCCAGCGTAACGCAGAGCTACGACGTGGGCCCTGAAGGTCGCTTCGGTGGACAGCAGAAGGCGCGCGCCCTCATACTTGATAATCCGCTTGGCATCGGTGCCGCGCAGTTTTCGCCGTTCTACCATCACGAGGAAGCGCACAACGTCTACCTCACCGTTACACTGGCAACGGGCTGGCTCGGATCGGGGCTGTATCTCATCATGGTGTTGTCGACCCTGGCTCTGGGTCTGCGCCAGTGCTTCAAGCGTACACCCTGGCAGCCATTCGTCCTGATTGCATTTGCGACCTTCGCGGCCAACGCAGCCGAGGGAATCATCATCGATACCGACCATTGGCGCCACTTCTATGTGCTGATGGCTTTGATCTGGGGAGCGACAAGCGCCTCTGCGGTCCGCGCGAGCGCAGGCGAAAGCCAGCGCATACGCATGCCGCGCATAGCAACTCCCTCTCGGGCCGGCACGCGAATTGGACGTCTTCAAACGCACGGATACATCGCCGGATGACACAGGGCCGGATAACTCTAGGCACGCGCACGAATGATGCAGCAGCGTCAGAAGGTAAACGACCGGGCCGCATCATCGCGGACGGCCGCAACGCTTTAGCAAAGTCAATCTTGTTCATCCGCCCTGCGCGACGACGCGGCCGGATCTTAAAGCCTCTGGCGTCCGTCATCGACAATCGGCCCGACCCTAGCCACCCGCCAAACCGCCGACATGGCTCCATTGTGAAGCTAGCAGCGACCTCAGGCCCAACCAATGCGAGACACTAAGTACAAAGAGCGCATCATTCCTATCTCGGGATGACGCGCTCTTTCGTATTTCTGGATGCGCCGACAGGCACCTTGCGGCACCAAGGCAATTTATCAAGCAACCGCGCTTGTCGCCGGTATATGCTGCTGACAAGGATAGGGAACGCCTGTCAACGGATTGACGACAAGAGATGCGCGGAATTTGGGTTGCGTGCGCTTTGTTGTGTGCACGTCGATCAATTCGACGAGGTGGATGCGGTTGATCATCGAGACGTAGTTGCGAAAGTGTGCGCTTCCCATGGCATCATGATCCCGTGTTGAGACTATGCCATTTGCGAAGCATGAATCTTGCCACTGAACACCGTTTTCGGACTAAACCCAGCGAAAAACTGCAAGCGCGTAGAGCACGCAAACCGCCACCGCCGGCCACAGATTGCCACCGAACATGCCGAGCCACGCCAGGCAAATGAACGCGCTCCCCAGTAGCGAAATGAAAAGCCGATCTCCCCGGGTTGTATCAAGTCCAAGAACGCCGTGACGTGGATCGCCGCCTGGCACCAGGATCTCCCAAACTGTCATCGCGATCAGACAGCACGCGATGAACAAGAAGAAGAGCGCAGTTGGTACGGTCCAGGCCATCCAGGACAAGAATGTCGTGCCTTCCATGTCTATCTCCTTGTCCTAGACGCGACCCAGCGCGAAGCCCTTGGCGATGTAGTTGCGCACGAAGTAGATGACGATCGCACCCGGGATAAGTGTCAAAACGCCAGCGGCAGCAAGCAGACCAAGTTCATAGCCGGATGTGCTCGCCGTCTTCGTCATGGCCGCAACGATTGGCTTTGCAGCTACCGACGTGAGGTTCTTGGCTAGAAGCATCTCGACCCACGAGAACATGAAACAGAAGAATGCCGCCACGCCGATGCCTGCAGCGATTGTTGGAATAAAGATTTTGACAAAGAAGCTTGGAAACGAATAGCCGTCGACGTAAGCGGTCTCGTCCAATTCTTTGGGCACACCGGACATGAATCCTTCCAGGATCCACACCGCTAACGGCACGTTGAAGAGCGTGTGTGCCAAGGCGACCGCCCAAGGCGTATCAAACAGCCCCACCGCGGAATACAGATTGACGAATGGCAACACAAACACGGCAGCAGGCGCCATACGATTGGACAGCAACCAGAAGAAAAGATGCTTATCGCCGATAAAATTGTATCGCGAGAAGGCATATGCGGCGGGCAGCGCCACCATTACAGAAATCACGGTATTTATCAGAACGTACGTGATGGAATTTATGTAGGCGTTATACCAGCTCGGATCTGTGAAAATTGTCTTGTAGCTCGCAAACGTGAACTCGCGCGGGAAGGCACTAAACCCTCCCAGAATTTCGTTCGTGGTTTTGAACGACATATTGAGCAGCCAATAGATCGGCAGCATCAAGAACAGAATGTAGACGAATAGAATGAAATAGCGCCAGCGCATCACTTCGCCTCCCCACGCATCATCAGCGTGTAGAACAGCCAGCTCAGGAACAGGATAATAAGGAAATAGACGATCGAGAACGCTGCGGCCGGGCCCAAGTCAAATCCCCCAAGCGCCTTCTGAACCAAATCGATCGACAGAAACTTCGTCGTGCTGCCTGGACCGCCCCCGGTGAGAACGATGACTTCAGTATAGATCATGAAACTATCCATGAAGCGGAGCAGGATCGCGATCGTCAGCACGTGCTTGAGCTTCGGAAGCTGGATATAGCGGAACACCGACCAGCGCGAGGCGCCGTCCACCTGAGCCGCCTGATAGTAGGCGTCGGGAATCGAAACGAGGCCTGCATAGCACAACAGAACGACGAGGGATGTCCAATGCCACACGTCCATGAGCACCGTCGTGAACCAGGCCGCAAACGGTTGGCGCGTATAGTTATAGGGAATGCCCAAACCGTTGATGGCCTTTCCTAGTAGCCCGATATCTGGCAGCGCCATGATGTTCCACATCGAGCCAACGACATTCCACGGCACCAGCAGCGGTAGCGCGATAAGCACAAGACAAACCGATACCCACGGCCCTTTGCGCGGCATGCACAGCGCGATGGCAAGCCCAAGCGGTATCTCGATGGCCAAGACCAAGCCGGTAAAAATCAACTGACGTTGAAGCGACTCGTGGAATTGCCTATCGTGCAGCACCTGTTCGAACCAGCGCGTGCCCGACCAAAAGAATTCGTTATTCCCGAACGTCTCCTGCACCGAATAGTTGACTACGGTCATCAGAGGGATCAGCGAGTTGAAAAGCACCATCAGGAAGACGGGCAGAACGAGAAACCACGCCTTGTTGTCGAACGTCTTTTTCATCGGGCAGCTCCTCGCGCTGCATCGCCGACGAGCCAACCATCGGCATAGATCCGTGCGCGTGATGCATCAAAGGTAACTTTTGCATTGTCGGACGGAATGGCCGCTCCTTGGCGCACGAGAATTTTCAGCGGCTGATCTCCAGCCTGGGCCGATACGATATTGAAGCGACCGGCATCCGCGACTTTGGTCACCTGCACCGGTAGGCCATCGGTAGAAAATTTCACAAATTCCGGGCGGATGCCGACTTGAAGCGTTTGAGCGCCTCCTCGGTACTTGTTGGCATTTTCCGTCGCGATCTCTGTGCCGTTGACCAATGCCTGACCATCGCACACCTCGCACGCGATGAGGTTCATGCCAGGAGATCCGATGAAGTGGCCAACAAAAGTGTGGTGCGGCCGCTCGAACAGCTCAACCGGTGTTCCGATCTGCACTACCTCGCCATCGTTCATCACGACCACTTTATCCGCGAAGGTCAACGCCTCGGTCTGATCATGCGTGACATAAATCATGGTGCGTCGGATACGCAGATGCAATTCCTTGAGCTTGGATCGCAACTCCCACTTCAAATGCGGGTCGATCACCGTAAGCGGCTCATCGAACATGATTACGTTGACGTCCGAACGCACCAGACCGCGCCCGAGCGATATCTTCTGCTTTCCATCCGCCGTCAAACCAGAAGCCCGGTTCCGCAGCGTGCCGGACAGGTCGAGCATCCCGGCGATTTCATCCACCCGCTTGGCGACGGTTGTTTCATCGACGCCGCGATTGCGGAGAGGGAATGCCAAATTGTCAAACACCGTCATGGTGTCGTATATGACAGGAAACTGGAACACCTGCGCGATGTTGCGCTCTTCCGGCGTCTTGTGCGTGACGTCGACGTCGTCGAATTCGATGCGGCCTTTGGTTGGAATGAGCAACCCCGAAATCAAATTGAGCAACGTCGTCTTACCGCAGCCCGATGGTCCCAGCAGAGCATACGCGCCGCCATCGTCCAACGTTAGCGTCATAGGCTTCAGCGCCCAGTGCTCCGGTGCAGACGGTTCGGGAACATAAGCGTGCGCCAACTCGTGAAACGAAATTTTTGCCATCAGCCGGCCAGCTCCCCAGTTGGCTTGTAGTAGAGGATCTGATCGGTATCGACATAGAGCTGCGTCTGCGTGCCGACCTCGACAGGGTGTATGCCATGCGATTGTGAAACCCAGGTCTCATCGCCTACTTTGAAGTGAATAACGCTCTCGGACCCCGAAAGCTCGGTAATCAACACGCGCCCCGCGATAGTTGCTGAGTTGGCGGCGATGCTAGATTTCGTAACGTGGTGAGGCCTTATCGCGATGGTGTAATCCCCATCGGGGATGTTGCGCGCCGCTGAGCCGAGCGCCCATTGCGGGCCATCCGAAAGCTTTAACTGGCCATTCGTCTTGACTGCCGCATGGGTATTGATCGGTGGATCGGAAAACACCCGCGCCGAGGCTAGGTCCTTTGGATGTCGATACCCTTTTGCAGTTGGGCCAAATTGGGTGATACGGCCTTCATGCAGCGTTGCCGTGTTGCCGCCGAACAGCAGGGCTTCTGCTGGCTCTGTCGTTGCGTAAACGACAATGCAATTTCGCTCCGCGAACAACTTCGGCAACTCGTCGCGCAATTCCTCTCGCAGCTTGTAGTCCAAGTTGGCGAGGGGCTCGTCGAACAAGATGATATCGCTGTCTTTAACGATAGCACGAGCGATTGCCGTGCGCTGCTGTTGACCGCCCGAAAGCTGTGACGGCTTGCGGTCCAGCATCGGGGTCAGACGCAAAAGCTCAGCAGCCTGCATGACGCGGCGGTTAATCTCCTGGACGCTCATTCCGGCAACTCGCAGGGGAGTTGCAATATTTTCGCGGACCGTGAAATTCGGATAATTGATGAACTGTTGGTAGACCATAGAGACGTTGCGCTTCTGCACAGGAACGCCGGTTACATTCTCCCCGCGAAACCATATCTCTCCACTCGTGGGCTTTTCCAGCCCGGCCATCATCTGCATGAGTGTAGTCTTACCAGCCAGCGTCGCGCCGAGCAGGACATTCAAACTGTTATCCGGCAGCACCAGATTTGTTTCATAGATGAAGGTATCGGCGCCAACGCGCTTGGTTATGTTTCTTAGTTCTAGCGACATGGCCTCTGAGCTTTTTGGAACGCTCTGATCGTACGGGATGAAAAACCCCGGGGCACGCCAACGTGGTCAGCGCCCCGGGTACAATCGCATTTGCGTTGTTGACCTCTAGTTCTTGGTCCAACGCTTGATCAGCTCATCATAGGCGATCGTCTGGCCCGGTTCTTTCTCGTTGGCGAGCTTGGCGGCGGGGCCGTCAGGCTTGCCGAGCCAATCCTCGGGCTTCTTTTCAGGATTGAGACGCGGGCCGCACCCGCCGTAGGTTTTATTGGCTTTATCGGCCGCCTCCATTCGAGCCATCATCTGGTCCATCTCGCCCGCGAGACGATCCATGGCTTGCTGAGGCGTGAATGCACCGGAGTTCACATCGCCGATCTGCTGCCACCAAAGCTGCGCAAGCTTGGGATAGTCAGGCACGTTGATGCCGGTTGGCGTCCAATTCACCCGATCTGGCGAACGATAAAATTCAACCAGGCCGCCAAGGTTGGGGGCACGGTCCGTGAAGGACTTATGGTTCACCGTGCTATCGCGGATAAACGTCAGACCCACATGGCTCTTCTTTACGTCAACCGTCTTGGAGATGACGAACTGTGCATAGAGCCAAGCTGCCTTTCGACGATCGACCGGAGTTGATCTGAACAAAGTCCATGAGCCGGCGTCTTGGTAGCCGAGCTTCATGCCTTCTTTCCAATACGGACCATGCGGCGAAGGCGCCATCCGCCACAGCGGCTTACCGGCGTCATCAACTGTATTGTTGCCATCCTTCTTGGGCGCGACCATCGAAGCGGTGAAGGCCGTGTACCAGAAGATTTGCTGAGCAACGTTGCCCTGGCTCAGAGCCGGCAGCGACTGATAGAAGTCGTAGTCGGCAGCACCGGGAGGTGCGTACTTGCGCAGCCACTCATCCCACTTCGCGATGGCAAACACGGAAGCCGGAGCATTGGTGCCGCCGCCGCGCGCCACCGATGCGCCGGAGGGATTGCAGCTTCCCTTATCCATGCGGATGCCCCACTCATCGATGGGACGGCCGTTGGGTAGGCCAGGCGAAGTCGAACCCGCCATCGATAGCCACGCGTCGGTCATGCGCCAGCCAAGGTCGGGTGCACGCTTGCCGTAGTCCATGTGCCCGTAGATGCGCACGCCGTCGATTTCCTTCACATCATTAGTGAAGAACTCCGCGATGTCCTCATATGCCGACCAATTGACGGGAACGCCGAGATCGTAGCCGTACTTGGACTTGAACTTCTCCTGGAGGTCCTTGCGGTCAAACCAATCCTTGCGGAACCAGTAGAGGTTGGCGAACTGCTGATCTGGAATCTGCCAGAGCTTTCCGTCCGGGCCGGTAGTGAAGGATTTGCCGATGAAGTCGTCGACATCGAGCCCTGGGTTGGTAACGTCCTTGCCTTCTCCCGCCATCCAGTCCGTCAGGTTCACAGCGCTCTGCAACCGCGAATGCGTTCCGATGAGATCGCTGTCGTTGATGTAGCCGTCATAGAGATTGCGGTTGGTTTGCATCTGGGTCTGCACTGCCTGCACGACTTCGCCTTCGCCGAGCAGCTGATGATTGACTTTGATGCCGGTAATTTCGGTGAAAGCTTTTGCCAGCGTTTCCGACTCGTAGCTGTGCGTCGGAATGGTCTCCGACAGCACGTTGATCTCGAGCCCTTTAAAGGGCTCGGCGGCCTTGATGAACCATTCCATCTCCTTCATCTGCTCTTCTTTGGACAGAGTCGAAGGCTGGAATTCGCTTTCGACCCACTTCTTGGCTTCGTCCATGCCGGCAAACGCCGGGGCGGACAAAGATATGGCCGCAGCAATCATTGCTACGGCGGATATGCGTTTCCTCATTTTTTTCACCTCCCAGGGCACAGAGAGCTTAAAACTATCAAGTGAAACAAAACGCGTGTCAATCGCAAAGCCCTAGCGAAAAATGAAAGCACGGAAATCAAACGAAAAAACGCAATTTGATGCGTTGTCCGCTGGCTTTTTTGCGGCATTGCAGCAGAGAGATTGTGCGGCGCAAGACTTTCGAATGCACTCGAAAACTTGAAAAAACGAATATTGCGCGCTACCATAACCGGACAGGGAGAGCTTCGAATGTTGACCACTTCACCGCGCCAACAGGAAATCGTCCGGCTCGCACGCGAGCAAGGTCGCGTCGACGTCGAGACGCTGGCAGAACGCTTCACAGTGACACCGCAAACGATCCGCAAGGACTTGAATGACCTATGCGAACGAGGCGTTCTGCAGCGCTACCACGGAGGCGCGGTGATCGCCTCCGGCGTTGCAAACTACGGCTACGAAGCGCGGCGACAGCTGGCGACGGAGGAGAAGCGGTTGATCGGCGTAAGGGCGGCTGCGCTCATTCCTGACAACTCTTCGATTTTGATCAACATCGGAACCACGACAGAGCAAGTCGCCACCGCACTGCGGCATCGTCATGGGCTATTGGTAATCACTAATAATACCAATGTTATAAACATTTTAATCGGCTGCGCAGGCATCGAGGTCATCGTCGCTGGTGGGGTGTTGCGCCATTCGGATGGCGGCGTCGTCGGCGAGGCGGCCGTGGACTTCATCCGCCAATTCAAGGTCGACTATGCGGTCATCGGCACTTCCGCCATCGACGAGGACGGCTCATTACTGGACTACGACTATCGCGAGGTCAAAGTCGCAAAGGCGATCCTTGGATGCGCCCGCCATACCATACTCGTTGCCGATAGCATGAAGTACGCGCGCACTGCGCCCGTACGCATCGGTCATCTATCGGAAATCGACTATTTCGTAACCGACCGGGCACCGCCTCCGGCGCTCGCAGCCATCTGCCGGGAGCACAAAGTTGAGATTGCCCTGCCTGGATCGGCTTGAAATTTCGTTTTCTTGCGATAATCTTCGCTTCTCAGCCCCGGCCGACGCGCGCCGGGTTCGTCAGGAAGAGCCTAAGTCGCCCCGTGCGAGGCCTTCCAAACCATTTGCCCTTTCCCGAAGGCGAGCTGGCCCAAGTGTACGACATTGCGATTATCGGCGGCGGCGTAAACGGATGTGGCATAGCCCGCGATGCGGCCGGACGCGGCCTCAAAGTGCTACTGGCGGAAAAAGCCGATCTTGCATCGGGCACATCCTCCGCATCGACCAAGCTCGTTCATGGCGGCCTTCGATATCTGGAACACTACGAATTCAAGATGGTGCATGAAGCCCTAGCCGAGCGTGAAGTTCTGCTCGCGATGGCCCCGCACATCATCTGGCCGCTGCGCTTCGTGCTTCCGCATCACAGCGCACTCAGGCCCGCTTGGCTCATACGGCTCGGCCTCTTCCTCTATGATCATCTTGGCGGGCGTAAAATTCTCCCCGCCTCGCGCGGCATTGATCTGCGGCAGTCACCCACAGGGAAGCCGCTTCAGGAGCGTTTCACGCACGCCTTTGAATACTCGGATTGCTGGGTGGACGATGCGCGCCTCGTTGTTCTGAATGCTATGGACGCGCACGCGCGCGGAGCCGTTGTTCGAACGCGAACCGAGGTCGTCTCAGCGCGACGCGGGCCGAAGTCGTGGACCATCGATCTTCACGACAAGATCCAAGATGCGCGCGAAACAATCGAAGCCCGTGCGCTGATCAACGCCGCTGGTCCCTGGGTCGACGAGGTGCTCAACACACGAGCTGGAAAAAACGGAAAACGCCGCATTCGCTTGGTCAAAGGCAGCCATATCGTCGTACGCAGACTCTTCGAGCACGACAAAGCCTACATCTTCCAGAACGACGACCGGCGTATCGTATTTGCCATCCCGTATGAAGATCATTTCACGCTGATCGGAACCACCGACGTCGACTACATTGGCGATCCAGGTGCCGCAGAGATCGACGCGAGTGAAATCGACTATCTGTGCCGATTGGCAAGCGGCTACTTCAAAAAGCCGGTCAGGCCCCAAGACGTCGTCTGGAGCTATTCGGGTGTCCGTCCTCTGCTGGATGATGGAGCATCCGCCGCTCAAGAGGCGACGCGCGATTACGTTCTCGAACTCGACGACAACGGGGGAGCTGCCCCTATGCTGAACGTCTTCGGCGGCAAGATCACAACCTATCGCAGACTTGCTGAAGATGCCTTGCAGATTCTCTCGAAAGTCATGCCGGTAGGTGCGCCCTGGACCGCAGGTGCCGCCCTACCTGGCGGTGACTTCCCAGTGGACGGCGTCGATGCACAGGTGCGGGCCCTCATGTCAATGTCGCCGGGCATCGAACCGGAACACGCTTCGCGTCTCATTCGCACCTACGGCACGCGTGCCAAGCAGATCGTCGACGGTGTCGCGCGCGCCGATCAACTCGGCCGGATGTTTGGTGGCGGACTATCGGAACGCGAAGTGCAATATCTAATCGACAACGAGTGGGCCCGCACGGCCGAGGACGTTCTTTGGCGTCGCACAAAGATGGGACTGAGATTGACGCCCCAGCAGGCCGCAGGACTATCAGAATGGCTCGCCGGACGCGCAACTGCCATGGCATAGTCGTCGTCCGGACTTCTAGGATTTTTCTAAGTCATAAACCCGCATCCGTCGCCCCGAGGCGAATTGAGAAATGCGGTGCAGACGGGGAGCGAGATGACACGATACATCCTTGCGATTGATCAAGGCACCACATCCAGTCGCGCCATCCTGTTCGACGCCGAATGCCACATCAAAACGATCGCGCAACAGGAATTCTCGCAACACTATCCGCATTCTGGCTGGGTTGAGCACGAACCCGAAGATTTGTGGGAGACCACAATCTCGACCTGCCGACAGGCGATTTCAGACGCCGGCATCACGGCAACCGACATCGCAGCCATCGGCATCACCAATCAGCGCGAAACAACGGTGGTGTGGGATAAGACGACAGGCAAGGCCATCCACCGCGCTATCGTATGGCAGGACCGGCGCACCGCAGATATCTGCGCAGGATTGAAACACGCCGGCCTCGAAGATACCGTCTCGCGGCGCACCGGCCTACTACTCGATCCATACTTCTCCGGAACTAAGGTAGCTTGGATTCTCGATCGCGTTCCTGGCGCGCGCGAGGCAGCAAACGCAGGCCGCCTCGCCTTCGGCACCGTCGATAGTTTTTTGATGTGGCGGCTCACCGGCGGCAAAGTACACGCAACGGACGCCACCAACGCCAGCCGCACACTGCTCTACGACATCAACAAGAAGCGCTGGTCGATGTACCTTCTCGATCTGTTCCGCGTGCCGGCCTCCATGTTACCGGAAATCAAGGACTGTGCCGCGGACTTCGGCACAACAGATCCAGAGTTGCTCGGGGCTGCCATACCTATCGCAGGCGTTGCCGGCGATCAGCAGGCTGCCTGCGTTGGCCAAGCCTGCTTTGAACCTGGAATGGTCAAATCCACCTACGGCACGGGTTGCTTCGCCCTGCTCAACACGGGGACCGCGCCCGTCTTCTCACGCAACCGCCTACTCTCGACGGTTGCCTACGCGATCAATGGACAAGTTCACTACGCGCTGGAAGGCTCCATCTTCATTGCCGGTGCGGCCGTGCAGTGGCTTCGCGATGGATTGGGCATCATCAAGACCGCATCCGAGACAGGGCCGATGGCAGCTGAGGCCGATGCCGATCAGGATGTCTATCTCGTGCCCGCTTTCGTAGGTCTTGGCGCACCCTACTGGGACGCAGAATGTCGTGGCGCAATCTACGGCTTGTCGCGCGGCACTGGTCCCAAGGAGATCGTGCGCGCTGCACTGGAGTCGGTTTGCTATCAGACTCGCGATCTCGTTTCCGCCATGCGCGCCGACTGGGGCGCAGCGCGCGAAACCGTGTTGCGCGTCGATGGCGGCATGGTCGCCTCCGACTGGACCATGCAGCGTCTCGCCGACATCCTCGCTGCACCGGTTGATCGTCCGCAGGTACTGGAGACGACCGCACTCGGCGCAGCTTATCTCGCCGGGCTGCACATCGGCTTCTATCCTGAGCCGGCGGAATTTGCGAAAAGCTGGTCGCTCGATCGCCGCTTTTCGCCAGCCATGAGCGAGGCGGAGCGGACGCGCAAATATGCGGGCTGGCAGGACGCCGTGCGCCGCACGTTGACGCGCCAATAGCGGGCACGTTGAGAAGCTGAGACAACAGCCCGCGCGGTGAACAAGGCTGCAGTTTCGCGGCCGTCGAATGGATATTTCCCACGACCAACACCACCCTCACAGGTTGCGTTTAATGACATATTAACTCTCTGTTAACCAAAATCTTCTTGCTTAAATGACACAAATCGATCACTTAAAGCAACCTTAGGTTGTTGTTAGTGGTAGACCAATGCACCCAAATCTGCGTCGTCCTCCGTTTCTTGCCGCACAACCCATCCGCACGATTTTTGCTACCGGACTTCTCGTTGCGGCCTCTGCCACGCCTGCGCTGGCAATCCCTTCTCCGGAATTGGTGGTCGGCTCCCTAAGCAGCCTTTCGCAATTGACTGCCTTGCTCTCGGCGATCTTTGGCGGTGGGGCACTCGCGCTTGGTTCGCGCATGAACGCAATTAGCCGGTCGGAGGGTTCTCGGGCGCGACATGCAGGGCACATTGTATTGGCGTGCTTTGCTGCTGCCGTCCTTGGGTTCGGATCAGCGATCTATGCCTACCAACAAGGTGCCACGCGCGAGCGCAACCGCCTGCAGCAAACGCTGCTGCGCCCCACACCAAAGGCCGCCGAAGGGCAAACACTAGACCCTCTGTTGAAAGAAATCCCTTACGAAAAGCAGATCCTTCATCCGCGAGGACTGTCTACCGACCAGGCCGCGAAGATCATCGCAGACGTTGCTGAGCACAGATCGCAGGAATGGCAGATCCTCGATATCCGCGAGAGCGCTGAGACCGAAATGGGATCACTCGCCGGCGCGATTAAAATCCGCTTCCCCGATCTGCCGCAATCTCACATCGACCTTGCGAACAAGACGAACCTGCTCATCTGCCATAACGGCAACCGCAGTGCGGAAACATGCGAGGCGCTTGCTGCGAAGGGGATAGACTGCCGATTTATTGCCGGAGGACTGGAGAAATGGCTGGCTGAAGGCCGTCGTCTCGACGGATCGAAAGCGCGTAGCGTCAATGATCTGCGCGCACTTCCAAGCTTTCCAAGCCAGACGACGCTGCTTGATACTGAACGAGTCCACGAGCTGGTCGAAAAGGAAGGTGCCACATTCGTTGATGTGCGATATGCCGGCGAATTTGCGAGCGGCCATCTTCCCCACGCAATCAACCTACCAATTCGCCCAACGCCAACTTCCGAATTGGCCGCACGCATCTCTGCACTGCCCGCCAAGCCGATCATCGCGCCCTGCTACGACCGCCGCAGCTGCTTTTATGGCGAGATCCTGGGACTAACTTTGGCACGCGCCGGGCGTGATTTTCGCGGACGCTATACCGTGCCATGGGAGTATTTCGCGCCTTCCAAGCGCCCTCCGCATGTGGAAGCGCTGCTTGCTGCGCAAAACAAGACAGCTTGGATGCGCGCGGGCGACGCCCTTGCCGCCGCTCTCGCAGCCCTGACGGACAAAACGGGCCTAGCGTGGGCAATTGTCTTGATGGCGCTCGCTTCACGTTTGCTCGTCATGCCGTTTTCACTCAAGGCTGAGCGCGATCAGCTTGCGACGCATGCAATCAAGGACGAGGTTGCGGATCTCAAGACAAGATTAGCGGGCGATCCGCAGCGCCTCGCGCGCGCCTTGCGCGCCGTCTACAAACGCGCCGGTTTGACGCCTGGCCGCAACCTTGTGGCATTGCTTTTCCTGCCCGTCCTCGCACTCGCTGTTGACGCTGCGATCCAAGTTGCACAAGCCAAGCCTTCGCAATTCTTCTGGATCGGCGATCTCGCCCACTCCGATCCATGGCAAAGTCTACCAGCGGTGTTTGCCGCGCTCATTGGCATTTATCTGCAGATTGCCTTTGTGAACTCCCGCCGCCAGGCAGCGATCGTCTGGTTCCTGGCGGTACCACTGCTGTTTGCCGCCGCGGCAATCCTTCCTGCCGCCGCAGGATTGTACATGGCCTCAAGCGCTGCACTCCTTCTAGTTCAGCGTTTTTTCGTCTCCGGGCTTCCCGGATGGAGCACGCTCAAAGCGTCGGCGATGCACGCGCACCAGCGCATAGCCATGGCACGACTGAACACGCCCGGTGTCATTTCCCTTTCCGACGCTAACGCCCTCCAAGACGCTGGCAACAAGGCCAAGCGCCTTGCGCAACTCAACGCAGCCGGATTGCCGGTTCCGCCCGGCTTGGTGCTCACTCCCGAATTTCTTGCGAATTTCAGCTCAGTCAACGATGGCTGTCGCAGGGCTCGCGTGAAAGCGATCTGGCGCTATTTCGGAAAGCGCCCTCTGGCCGTTCGCAGCTCAGGGGCTCTAGAAGATGGCAACGCGATGAGCTTCGCAGGCGTCTTCGAGAGCATTCTCGACTGCGATCAGGCAAACCTCGCCGACGCGATACTTAAGGTCTGCGCATCCTTCGGAGACGCAAACGCAAGCGCGTACCTGGAGGGCGCAGGCGGACATCCTGGACACGTTCTCATTCAACCCATGGTGAACGCTCGGTATGCGGGTGTGCTTTTCACCGAGGCTATCGAAGAGCCGGGACAGATGCAGATCGAGATGGTGGAAGGCACGGGCGACAAACTGGTCTCCGGCCTGGCAACGCCGCAGGCTTTCCGCGTTGGACGCATCAGCGGCGCCATTTCAGGAAAAACGACTCCTCCCATCGACCTCGCCCCGTTGGTCTCGCTCGCACACCGCGTTGAAGCCGTCTACGGCTGCCCGCAAGATATCGAATGGGCGTTCGACGGTGCGCGCTACGTCATCTTGCAGGCTCGCGATGTGACAGCAAATCTCGGCGATGTCTGCGAACGCGAAGAACGGCGACGCTTGGTCCAACGTTTATCGGCTCATCAGCAAAAGTTGCATGCCAATACGCCCATATTCGAACGAGACGACGTCGCCGAACTGCTGCCACGGCCCACCCAGTCCTCCCTTTCGCTTCTCGACGACATGTGGCGCAGCGGGGGTAGCGTTGATCTCGCTTTGCGCAGCCTCGGCTTCGATGCCGCATTCAGCGAAGACGGCCCGCCGCTTCATACCACTGTCTTCGGTCGGCTTTACACGGATGTCACCGTACAGGCTCAATGCACGCCGCAGATCTCGCGATTTGCCATCAGCCGGCTGGAGCGTTCTCTGCCCGATGTAGAGCGCAATTTTCGAGACAATTTTCTTCCCACCTTCGTTGCCCAAACCCGCTTGCTGCAGGCGACGGACTTTAATCGCCTCGCAACGAACGAACTTCAGAACGCATTCTTCTCCGTGAGACGCCGTTTCATCGAGGAGACCCATGCAGAGGTTTCGCGCGTCAACATTGCTGCCCAGTTCGCCATCGATCGCGCTCGCGATGCGTTGCTTGAAAATGGATACGATCCTGCCGCTCACCTTTCCGGCGCGGGAGCTACCGAGCTTGAACAGCGCCTGACCGACGCGCTCTCCGACGCAGGACGCGGCTCAGTCAATACCCTCAATGACCTGATCGGACACCGCGCGGCGCTCGACTACGAGTTGGCCGATCCACGCTATTCGGAAGGCCAACAGCTTATCGCCAGGGCTCAAAGGCTCGTCGATGCGCATGGGCGCGCGCCGCTGGCACCGCACAGCAATGCCGAAACTCCCGCAGCACAAATTTTGCCGCCTGCAATCGCAGACAAGATTGCACTGGCGAATTCCCTGCAAACCTTGAAAGAAGACGCCAAACATCATGCCCTGCGCGAACTTGCGGTTCTGCGCAACATCCTTTTAGCCCTTGATGAGCGATACGTACTCTCTGGTTCCATCTTCCATCTGACGCTTGATGAGATCGAACGCCTCGATGCTCAAAACACCGAAGAACTCGCCGCATGCGCTCATGCCCGAGCCATTACATATCGGCGCTATTCCAAACGGTTGCCATTACCCGGTTCGCTAACGTTGGCGCACTTGGAGGGATTGCATGGTATCGATGCTTCAGATGCGAAGACCGCATCGAAGGGGCAGCGTGTCTCGGGCAGCACAGATGTCATGGGCCGCGCGCGTGTCGTCAGCGCCATCGAAGCTGAAGAAGGCCGCCCGATTGAAAGCCTGAGAGACGGCGAGATCATCGTTGCACCATTCCTTCATCCAGAATGGCTGCCCGAACTTCTGCGTTCAGGCGGCGCGGCTGTCTCTATCGGAGGATGGCTCAGTCACATGGCAATTGTCGCGCGCGAGCACGGGAAGGCTCTGATTGTTGGCGCTGACATGCTGGAGACAATCCAGACCGGTAGCCTCATCCGGCTTGGCGCGGATGGACACGTTGAGGTCCTTGCTCCCGCGGGAGCTGCCTACGCAAGCGCGGCCGAGTGACGACTGCGTTTCAGCCCGCCAGTCCGCCGACCAGCGTGACCACCACCGGCAACATTGCAAACACCGCAATCGCAGCGGTGTTTGTCCATCCCGCGCGCAACATGAACCACGTCATTTCACTCACTCCTCTGTCGAGCCAGGCCCAACACTAGCGCCGAGGCATGAAAATCACGCTGAAGGTCCCGCTAGCTTTCGTTTCAAATTCAATCGAAGTGCGCACCGGCTGGTGGCCGAGCCCCCGCGTTTTCGGGTGGCACGCCGTTTTCTTGGCAAGCGAATAGTTACCTTCTTCTCGTATAAGTTGTGTGACGCATAAAAAGCCCCAGGAAATTGTCCTTGGGTTTCACCTCGCTCCTACACAGAGATTGCTTCACCCATGCCCCACGTTGCACATCCAAGGCTTCGCCCACCTGCACCTCTACTGCGCCTCTCACTGATGACTTTTGCGTTGTTGGCCAGTTGGACAACAGTCTCGTCGGCGCAAGAGCAGATTCATATTCAAGGCTCGACAACCTTCTTTGATCGCCTGCTTAAGCCCAATCTGGCGGCGATCGAAATGGCTTCCGGCACCAGCATCGATGTTGTGCCGAACAAATCCATCTGGGGCGTGATCGCGCTGCTCGAAGGGCGCGCAGACCTGGCGATGATCTCAGCAAACATGCAAGGCGAGATCGAAGTTGCCCGCAAGATTGCGCCGGAGCTTCCCTACGACCGGTTGCAGGCTTTCAGCATCGCCAGCGTTCCCATCAGCTTTCCTGTCCATCCCAGCAACCCCATCAAGTCGCTGACGAACGAGCAGATGCGCAAGATTTTGAGCGGAACGATCAAGCGTTGGAGCGAAGTCGGTGGTCCCGATATCCCGATCCGCGTTGTCGCCACGCAAGACGGAGGCGGGACCGTGGTGGCGGTGCGAAGCCAACTGCTGGACGACGGACCCATTCGCGCGGGTGGCTCAATTCGCCCCGAAAGTGCGAGGCATGTCGTTCAAGTCGTCGCGCAGGAGCCCGGCGCGATCGGCATTGCCCAGCACAAACTTGCCGAGGGTGCCAAGCTTCCAGAGATCACGATTGAAACGCCAATTGTCCAAACGCTGACGTTCATCGCACGCGCGCCGATAAGCGCAAAGGTAAAGGCGGTTATCGGCGCGACCAAAGCCATCCAGGAAAGAGACCCACTGTGAACCTGGGCACGCTGACAACCCACCCCAGGATCGCGACGAAATTGAACCTCGTCGCGGTGTTGGCGGGGCTTGCCCTATGCGGGCTCAGCGTCGCTGCTTTGCATTCTGCCAAATCAATTGGAGCGACGGCCGAGCACATTCGTTCGGAGGCAATGGTAGCGGTCGTGCGCTCCGCAGAACTCGGCGTTCTGGTGGAGCGTCATCGCCGCATCATAGAAGCTGCTCCCGTTACCTTCGACAAAATCCGCGTCGATAAAGACCGGCGCATATCGGAGGCGATTGCGGACCACATCCAAGACCTTGTCGCGCAGGATGAAAACCGCTTCCTGGATCCAGTCGAACGCCAGCTTCCGCAATTCTTCAAGCTCGGCCGTCGTGTTCTCTATCTGGCTGCAAATTTCGCGCAGGATGAAGCGCTCAAGAACGTCTACGACTACGGGCGGATTGCCAAGCGCATCCAGGAACGCATCGTAACATACCGGACGATCAACCTTCGCAACGCCAACAAGGATACCGCTTATCTAACCGAAACGGTGCGAGCCCTCGTCAACTGGGTGCTGTTGGCTGCGCTCTTCGCAGCGGTTCTCGTCGGCCCTCTCACCATTGCGGCCGTGCGCAACATCGCAGAGCGCATCAGAAAAATTACCGATGCGATGCGGGCGTTATCCCAAAACAAGATCGAAACGCCGATCCCGATGCTGGAGAGCACCGATGAAATCGGCGAAATGGCGCGGGCAGTGTCTGTCTTCAAAGATAACGCCATAGCACTGCGCCAGAAGCACGAGGAGGTGGCCACTCTCAATGCCCGCGTCGATCTCGCCCTGAACAACATGGTTCGCGGGCTATCGATGTTCGACACGGATCGCAAGTTGATCGTTTGCAATACGATCCTTCGTGACATGTATGGCCTTCCCGACAGTCTAACGACAGCATCAACACCCTTTGTGGACATTGTGCGCTACTGGGCACTCCATAACCTATCCGAGGCGCCAGAGACCTCAGAAATCAATGTCAATGCCTGGCTGGAAAAACATGCCGAGCGTATCAGCGCTGGAGACGAATTCACCGATATCCATCACCTGCCGGACGGACGCATTTACGCAATCAATACACGTCCTCTTCCGACAGGTGGCTGGGTGGACGTCCACGAAGACATCACCGAGAATCAGCGCAGCGCGGAGCGCATTTCCGAACTTGCCCAGACCGATGCGTTGACCGGTCTCGCCAACAGGCACAGCTTCCTTGAAGAGCTGGAACGCTCGGTTGCAGACTGTAGAGAAGGCGGAGAGTTTGCGATTCTGTGGATCGATCTCGACCGCTTCAAGGAGGTCAACGATACGCAAGGACACCCGACCGGCGACGCCTTGCTCAAAGTCGTCGCGGACAGGCTCAAGCGAACAGTGCGGCAAACGGATTTCGTCGCGCGGCTCGGTGGGGACGAGTTTGCTGTCATCGTCCGTGGCCGCGACATTTCGCATGAAATTCTGGCGAGTGTCGCAGCTCGGATCAACGCAGTTATCAGCGAACCCGCCCTGGTCCTTGGCAACTGGGTCAAGGTCGGTGCGAGCATCGGCATTTCTACTGCGCCCGGAGATGGCTCGGCGTCGGACGCAATCATGAAAACAGCGGATATCGCACTCTACCGCGCCAAGGCCGAAGGGCGTGGCAAAGCCATATTCTTCAATCGAAAGATGGCCGATGCACTGACCAAGCGAAGGCGACTTCAATCCGATCTTGAAGCAGCCGTCGCCGATTCCAGTTTGGAGCTCTACTATCAGCCTATCCTATCGGTGAAAAAGCGCCGCGTCGTCTCATTCGAGGCGCTCATGCGATGGCGCCACCCCCAATTGGGTTACGTTCCTCCGACGGAATTCATCCCCCTGGCTGAAGAGACCGGCTTGATCTCGGATATGGGCGCGTGGGCGCTACGAACAGCGTGCCATACCGCAGCAACCTGGCCGAACGACATCGCCGTGTCGGTCAACGTATCGGCGGCGCAGTTTCGCACAAACACCTACAGCTCCAATCAGAGCGTTGAGCAAATCGTGAAACAGGCCCTCACAGAGTCGGGCCTTTCTCCGAGCCGACTGCAGCTTGAAGTCACCGAAACACTCCTGCTGCACGACAAATCGGAAAACTGGGAGGCGCTAGCCAAGCTGAAGACCCTCGGCATCGCGATCGCCTTGGACGACTTCGGGACAGGCTATTCTTCGCTGAGCTATTTGCGCCGCTTCCCCTTCGACAAAATAAAAATAGATAAGAGCTTCGTGCGAGACCTAGGGCAGAACGTGGATAGTATCACCATTGTGCAGGCGATCAGCGATCTCGCCAGCACCCTCGGCATGGCCTGTGTGGCAGAAGGCGTGGAAACTGAAGAACATCTGCGCTTTGTAGAGATAGCGCAATGTGAAGAGATGCAGGGGTTCCTTTTCTCAAAACCGGTGCCTGCAGAGATGATTCCGCAGACGCTTTCCGAATGCGAAGCCCGAAGCGTCGCGTGATTTTGTAATGCGCGAAGCGCGTTCGTGCGTTAGCCGAAAACGCCCGGCCGCGTCTTCCAATCCGCCCAGCTGATGCGCGCGTCGTCGGGGTAGATTTTTAGAACGCGCCCCTCGCCGCGGGCCTTTGCGAGCGTATTATCGACCCAATATCTCCCGCCGAACCACCGGACCGACCGATACAGTACAAATCGCTTCCACCCCGGAACGCCAAGTTCGGCCAGCGCGCCGTCGAATACATCGTCGGCATCGCGTCTTTCACCCGCCTGATCCCAATAAAGCCAATCATGCACAATGGCCGGCAGCCCATACCGGCCTATCGGCGGCATCCAAGACCAGAACGAACTCGGCACACTGGCGAAATCGGTTGTGAACCCTTGCGGCACGACAACCTCGCACGGGGTCACACCAGGAACATGCCAACGCATCGGCGCGGTGAGATACCAGTAGTCCATGTCCGCAAAGGGCACGAGCGCGGGAGGCGCCGCACGCTCCTCAACGGCGTCGGCCGACGGCGCTTCAGCCGATACGCCACGACCCAGCCCGCCTTCAGCGGCGCGCTTTCGCGCCATAGGTTGAGGTGCGGCGACTTTCTTCAACTCGCCCGATTTTGCGAGCTGTTTGAGAAACTCCGTCTTCGCGCTCATGGCTGCGCCTCCCTCTTATGCCCTTCCAACAGAATAGCCCCGCGAACGCACGACCGTCCACACAGCTGCAAAAAAGGGCCGTGTCCCTGTGGACACGGCCCTGATTGCTCCGGCTGAATTGGCGACGTGTCAGCGTGCAAATGCAGACGTCATCAGGTCGCCGACACTATGCCGCCGCGGATTACTCGGTTGGCTCGATTTAGCGGCCGCCTTGGGCGGCGAGAAAAGCCCGCCCGAAGACGATGTAGAGGTGGGCGTCACAAGAAGTCCGAAAGGAGGAACAAATTTCCCGGGACGGACTGATGGCCGGGAAGCTCGCGCGGTTGAGGCATCAGACACATCGGAACCGCCAGACAATCTGGCGCCCGCGAGCAAGCCGCTGTCCGGCTCCGTGTTATGGCGCGGTCCCTTATCGATCTCCTTCCAGCGACCGTCGAGGGCAAGCGTCACGCGTTCGTCATGGCCGTAGGGATCTCCATAAAATTCCGCGTGACCGTCATCGTCGATCCAAACTGAGAAGTAGCCAACATGAACGGGAATTGGTTTATCGAGCGTAATCTCGTTGTTGCCCGGCCCGCTGTCAGCAAGCCGTTTGGCATCGAGTTCACCTTCACCCTTTTCGATGTCAAAGAGCTTTTGAGCGAAACTCACCGGATTGCGCAGTCGCACACAACCATGGCTGTAGAGCCGCTCGCTGGTCTGGAAGAGAGACTTGTTGGGCGTATCGTGCAGATAGACCGAATGCTTGTTGGGGAAGAGGAACTTTACATCGCCCAGCGCATTGCCATCGCCAGACGGCTGATAGATCGAATAAGCCGACAGGTTCGCCTTTTCCCAGTTCACCTTCCAGCTGCTTACGGTGCGCTTGCCCTTCTTTACAACTATGCCCTCGCTTTCGAGCGAGCGACCGCGACGCGCGGCTGAGAGAAGCTTCTCGACTTTGATCGAGTCCGGCAAAAACCACGACGGTCGCATCACGATGGTCGTCATCGGCTTGGAAAAGATTGGTGTCGGCGTTGCCGGCTTGCCGACAATCACCCGCTCCGTGAGGGTCGTCTTGCCATTCTGCACGAGCTGAACTGTAAACGATGGAATATTGACAAGCAGGTGGGTTGCGCCGAGATCGCGCGGCATCCAGCGCCATTCTTCCATGCTCGCAACAACCGAATCCAGATTGGCACTCGCATCGCGGCTGAGCGCGGCGCGTGTCCCTCGGCCCACAAGACCGTCAGAGCTGAGACCGTTGGAGCGCTGAAAGGCCTTCACTGCATTCTTGAGATCAGTGTCGTAGAGCGTGTTATCCCCATTCGAGGCAACGCCTAGACGCGCGCGCAACCTTGCAATCTCGTCACTGCGCGTTCCCGGCACAAGCATCGGTCCGCGTGGGTCGATCCGAGTGGCGGCAATCTTGGCCGCTTCGGCCTTTGTCTTCGCGTAAAAGGCGTGCAGCCTCTGGAACTGCTCATGCTGCGGCTGGAACGACTGCAAGGCCTTGCCCGGATCGGCTGCCGACGTCACCTTGTCGATCACGTCGATGGAGTCGGGCAGCTCGGGCCGACGATCGAGGAAATCCGACAAGTCACGATCGGGAGCAACAATACGCCCACCACTGGCCTGACGAGCATAGCGAAGCACGGCATTCATCAGCTCATATTCGATAGCAGCAACTTCTTGGGGGCTTCGACGTGACGAACCGGTGTCTCGCGCTTGAGGTGAAAGCTCGAAGTCTTTAGCCTTGAGGCCCCAGCTTTCTGCATCCGCCAACTGGGCGATGACTGCGACGGCGGCCCGTGTCGGTCCGGTCTGATCGTACCAGAACGGTCTGAAATCGCGGTTGGCATAAAATCTTCTGAGCGCAAGCTCATCGTCCATGAACTCCACCCGTGAAGCATCAGCGTCAATCGTGGTTCGCAGGAAATCCTGTACACTGCCCGCAGTGGTTTGCGCTCTTGCCGTGGTCGGCAACACAGAAACACCGCCAGCAAGAACGGTTGCACTTGCGAAAACAAAGGCACCTATCAACCGTTTGAGCATTCGCTCCCCCAAATCTATGGCTATCAACAATTGAACGTCTGTCGTGCTACGACTGCCGCTCGATGAAGCCGGCGAACATAAGCGCGCCGGGCGTTACGGCGTGAAACCGCGAGGGTTGTAGTGAAGTGCCTGGAAGCGGGATCTCTACGCTTTGCGTGTTGGTCCTTGGAACCTCGCGGCGCTCAGACTTAGCCGAAGCGATCAGAGCCCGTTTAGATGATCCAACACGGGCTACGCGGTGGGACTTTGATTTCCGCGCATACCGCACCAAGCCGTTTACCGTCCTGGCGCGAATCTCTTCACTGGGCTGCGCCGCCGCGACGGCCACGGCGGCGACCGTCTCAACCAAGACGTGCTCAATCGCCATCATGCGAACCATGCGGGCGGTTTCGGCGTGATCCAAGGCGACGGCCAACGA
The DNA here is from genome assembly GCA_041397645.1 of Hyphomicrobiaceae bacterium. Taxonomy (NCBI): domain Bacteria; kingdom Pseudomonadati; phylum Pseudomonadota; class Alphaproteobacteria; order Hyphomicrobiales; family Hyphomicrobiaceae; species Hyphomicrobiaceae bacterium. Next base: position 2,457,084 of record JAWKWE010000004.1, read on the forward strand.
AACTGCCGACATATAAGGAGGTGTCATGGCGCGAACCGGCGGGCGCACGGGACGTGGTTCGGGCACATAAGCCAAGTCTTGCAGTCGCTTCTCGGCTCGCGAAAGCGAGCGGTCAGGCGAATTCGCGAGCGCCATTATTTTCGGTGCAACGGTCGTGGCCAGATTATCAGCTAGCTTCGCACATCCAACTAGGCATGCACCGATGGCTAGTAAATAGGCAGAGCCTAATGCAACACCCGACACGAAGGCCACCCATTAACCCTATGAAACGCCTAGAATTTCTTTCATATATCAGTGCACATACTAGGCGTCAATTGTAGGAAGCAATTTGCTTACCCCGCTGTTGGCAAAACATCTGCATCAAGCAGAGTGCAAAGAACTTGCATTGACATGACCAACGCCCAACGCAGGCGCAATGTTCCAAGCCGCTAAGGTATTGAGCACGAACGTTCGACAACGGGATAATGACAGATGCATGTCATATCCAGCCGACGCACAGAGTGGCTTATTCAGCCAGGCTTTATCCAACAATGATTGTCGTGAAAGGCCGCACCGCCAAACGGGGCTGATTGAATGGCACTCGTCAACGTGTTGATCCCTTCTTCTCTCTCGAACTGACCGTTTGGAGAAATAGACTCCACGATGACAACGCCAGGCAGCACACCATCGAACGCACGCGCAACGAGGGTAATCTCTCCGCGTTGGTTTCCCATTCTGATCGTTGCGCCATCGCACAATCCAAGCCGCGACAAATCGGAGGGATGAATCTTGGCGTGAGGCCTACCTTCGCGAGCACTGCTCGTGGGCATCTCATTGAACGTGGAATTAAGATAGTTCCGCGCAGGAGACGTTGCCAAGCGGAAAGGATGCTCAGCGTCGCAGTTTTCGTTCACGTTCCAATGATCGGGAAATTTCGGCACGGTCTGCGCCAGCCCACTCATCTTGCTCTGGCGACCGATCGACAGCGTCGTCCAATCCGGCTTGAATCGAAACTTGCCGTCTGGATAGCCAAAGCCGTCTATGAAATGCGCATGTTCGAAAGACGGCTGGCAGTCTATCCACCTGTATTCGGCTAGTTCCTCAAGTGTGCCCCAGCCCGAATTTTGCAGCGTTTCATCGACTATTTGCGCGGCTGTCATTTCAAAACCGCGATGCGATGCGCCGAGTCGCTTGGCGAGAGCGCAAATGACGTCGTGATTGGATTGGCACTCCCCCGGCGGCTCACGCAGCTTGGGGCCAAGCATGATGTGACTATGCCCGCCGCCCTGATAAACGTCGTCATGTTCCAGGAACATCGTTGCGGGGATCACGACATCCGACATGCACGCTGTCGGCGTCATGAATTGCTCATGAGTGCAGACAAACAGATCTTCACGCATAAACCCAGCTTTGACCTTGCGCTGCTCGGGCGCGACTTGCGCCGGATTCATGTTCTGAATGAAAAGCGCGGTGACCGGCGGACCGCCTGCCAAGTCACCTTGGTCACCTGTCAGGACCGGCCCGATCCGGCTCATATCAAGCAGACGAACATCTGGGTCGCGCAAGTCGTTACCTTCGATCAGGGTCTTGTCCCAATGATAGATCCCGCCCGAGTTGTGGAAAGCCCCTCCACCCTCGTGGAGCCACGCTCCCGTTATCGCGGGAATACAAGACGCGGCATGCATGTTGTGAGCGCCGTTGCGCTGACGCGAGAAGCCGTAGCCCAACCTGAAATAGGTTTTGGGCGTCGTGCCAATGCGGCGCGCAAAATCCTCAATCTCCGAGACGCTCAGCCCGGTAATCTCAGAGGCCCAAAGCGGGGTCTTCTCCTTGAGGTGTGCCTCAAGCTGGTGCGGGCAATCGGTATATTTTTCGAGATAAGGCCAGTTCGCGTATCCGTCGCGAAACAAAACGTGCATGACCGCGCAAGCCAATGCACCGTCCGTTCCAGGCCGCAGGCAAAGCGCGACGTCCGCCTGCTCCATAGTGCCGTTGCGATAAATGTCGACGGCAATGATCTTGGCACCGCGCTCGCGCCTTGCCCGCGTCGCGTGGGTCATGACGTTGACCTGAGTGTTGACCGGATTTGTACCCCAGATCACGATTTGGTCGGACTTGGCCATCTCGCGCGGATCTACGCCAGACAGGCGGCCTGTCCCGGCGGTGTATCCCGACCAAGCCAGTGTCGTGCAGATGGTGGCGTACATCTGGCTGTACTTCTTGGCATGCCGCAGGCGATTGATGCCGTCGCGCATGACCAGCCCCATCGTGCCGGCGAAAAAGTAAGGCCACACGGCCTCGGGTCCGTGGCGCTCCTCAGCCTCTAGGAGCTTTTGCGCGGTGATATCGAGAGCGTCGTCCCAACTGATGCGCTCGAATGAGCGAGAGCCTTTCGGGCCTTTGCGACGCAAAGGGTAAAGCAGCCGATCGGGATGGTGAATACGCTCGGCGTAGCGCGCCACCTTGGCGCAGATGACGCCATCTGTGTAAGAATTCTCCTTGGCTCCGCGAACGCGACCTATGCGATTGTCGGCTAACAGCTCGACCTCAAGCGCACAGGTCGAAGGGCAGTCGTGCGGACAAGTCGTATGTCCTATCCGGACGGATGAATTCATGTCCTTTATCCCGTGGCTGCCCGACTGGGTTCAGCGCCTCATTTTCACCTGTGGAAGCCTAAGCAATCCCGCACAGTCTTGCCACGCAATTTACGCCGTAGTGCCTATCCGCAGATCGCAACGCAGTCGATACCATCGCACGAGGGATGATCAACGAAGAGTTCTTTGCATGTGCTTAGACCGTGTTGATGCTTGTCTTTCCAGTCGCAACAATCTACGTGCTGGGACTCGCGCTCGATTTGGGAGCGCCCCGCCCCATACAAAGGTCATTGTCGATGAGTGGTGCGCCCTTATCCCTCACCCATGGCGAACGTCTGCCCAAAACCGGCTTCCTACTGCTTGCTGGCGTAACCCTCTTCTGGGGCGCAAACTGGCCCGGAATGAAGATCGCTGTGGCGGAGATCCCTGTCTGGTGGTTTCGTGCGACCTGCGTGTGGGCCGGAGCCATCGGCCTTCTGACGGTCGCCAAGCTGTCGGGCAATACGCTGCTCGTGCGTCGCTCGGAAATTCCGAAACTTCTGCTGGTGTCATTCTTCGCAATGCTGGGCTGGCAGGTGTGCTCGGCTTATGGCGTTTCACTGATGCCCGCTGGCCGAGCGTCCATCATCGCCTTTACAATGCCGGTGTGGGCCGCATTCTTCGGCGCGATCTTCCTTGATGAGCCTATCACTGGCGCCAAGATTGTCGGCCTGCTTCTTGGTGTGGCGGGGCTTGGGGTCCTTATCGGAGAAGACCTCATCGTCTTTGGCACCGCGCCGGTGGGCGCGATGTTCATGCTCGCTGCTGCCTTGGCATGGGCGATCGGCACGGTCTTATTCAAGAAGTACAAATGGACGACACCAATTTCCACGCTCGTCGGTTGGCAACTCGCGGCTGCGGCCGTCCCTATAACGATCGTCGCGATGCTTTTTGAGCCAACGCCTCACGTGACTGAACTGAGCACGAAAGCCATTGTCGCAATGCTTTACCTATTTGCGCTACCGATGGTGTTCTGCCAGTGGGCCTATTTCAAACTGGTGAGCATTTTTCCTGCCTCGATTGCGGCTATGGGCACCCTCGCCGTACCGATCGTCGGCGTCTATTCCAGCGCGTTGATCCTGGGCGAACCAGTCGGCTGGAGGGAGCTTGTATCGCTCGTACTGATTTGCTCCGCCCTCGCCAGCGTTCTAATTTATCCTTCGCTGCGCGCGAAGAGGTGACCAGCCACACCTAAAACGCAGAAAGCGAACTCCGCTTACTCCATGACTGCACCGTAAACGAGGTTTTTGAAGAGGTGTCGGCTTTGCAGTCGCGCCGTTGCGCCCTGAGTAAGCAAAATAAAAACGAGCTGCTCCTTGGGATCGATGGAAAAGCTCGTGCCGAAGAGGCCCGCCCACATCACGTCGCCCTTCGAGCCCGGGCTCCATCCAAAACCATCCTGCAAGCGCACGGCAAAGCCCAAGCCAAAGCCATACCCTGGCCCGGTTGATGACTCTGTAGAGCCACCCATGCCCACGAGGTGGTTTTGCAGCATGAACTCAACCGTCTTTTTCGAAAGATACCGCTTGCCTTCATACTCACCGCCGTTGGCGATCATCTGCAGGAATTTGAAATAGTCCTGCGCAGTTCCGCAAAGACCGGCTCCTCCCTTCAAGTATGATTTCTTGATCTCGTCCTGCGTTCTGCAAAACCGTAATGAAAGCTTCTTGAGAGGATCGCTGTCGGGAACCTCGGCAATCCGATCAGCCTTCTCAGCCGGCACCCAGAACGCGGTGTCAGTCATGCCGAGGGGACCGATCAGCGTGTCCTGAAGCAGAACGTCGAGCGGTTGCTTTGTCACGCGCTCCAGAAGGAGACCAAGAACGTCTATGGAGACGGAATAGAGGAAGTTGTTCGCCGGTTGATTGGCCAAGGGAATTTCATGCAGACGCTTTAGCATCTCGTCGCCCGAGATGTCCGCGTCGCTCCCCTCGATATTGGCTGCCTCATAGGCTTGTTTCAGCCGCTGGGACTTTACGGTGAAGGTGTAGAAAAATCCCGATGTATGCCGCATCAAGTCCTGGATCGTGATGGGCTTGTCAGCCGGAACATCATCGTAAGACACCTGCCCACTTGCATCCGCCTTCGCAACTTCGACTTTGAGATCCTTCAATTCCGGCAGATAGTCGGCGACAGGATCGTTGAGTTTGATGATACCTTTCTCAACCAACATCATCGCTGCAGTCGTGACGATCGCCTTCGTCATGGATGCGAAGCGGAAGATGCTGTCTTTATTCATCGGTTTGGTTTTGGCCGCATCGAGATATCCGTGCGCCGCGAAATGCACGATTTCGCCTCGGCGAGCGATCAGCGTGACAGCGCCGGGAAACACGCCTTTAGCAATTTCCCGGTCCATCGACGTTGCTATCCACCCGAGACGCTCAACAGACATCCCCTCAACGATACCGCTTTTGGAAGACTGCGCCTCTTGCGCTGCAACTGGATTGATCAAGAAACCGATAAGCGCGCAGACCGACGCTAAGCCACCAATCGCACGGCGCATGAGCTATCCCTCCCTTTCAATCCAGCCATTACTGGAGGGGAGAACCTACAGTGCAACCAGCGTAGGCGTCACTAGGCCAGATGGCCAGCAAGGCGCCCGAACGCAACGTAAATGTTTATTGGAAACGCGTCCTGCGTTTGTGCAATGCCGCGACTGCGCTCTACACCACAGTGCTAAGCAACGACGTGTTGGCCCGCATCAACGAAGATAACATTGCCGGTGATCGACTGGGCCTCGTCACTGACCAAGAACGTGGCATATGCGCCAACGTCGTCAAGCGACACCAGCTTGTGCTCGGGGGCAGCAGCAATCGCGGTATCAAGAAATTGATCGAAATGCGCAATACCTGACGCCGCGCGCGTTTTCATGGGCCCAGGCGACAAAGCGTTCACGCGTATCTGCTTGGGACCCAATTCTACAGCAAGGTAGCGCACACTTGCTTCGAGTGCGGCTTTGACCGGGCCCATAAGGTTGTAGTTAGCAACTGTCTTCTCTGCGCCGTAGTAGCTCATCGCCAATAGAGTGCCGCCATAGCGCATCAAAGGTTCGGAAAGCTTCGCCATCCGCAGAAACGAGTGGACTGACACATCCATCGAAAGCGCAAACCCTTGCGCGGAGCAATCCGTCAATCGACCGTGCAGATCATCCTTCGGCGCATACGCGATCGAGTGCACGGCAAAATCGAGGTGTCCCCAGGTTTCGGAAATCCGCGCGAATACGGCTTCGAGCTGACCAGGAACCGTTACATCACACGGAACAATGATCGGACTACCTAGTCCTTCAGCAAGTGGGCGCACATACGGCTCCGCCTTGTCATTGAGGTACGTGATCGCGAGGTCAGCGCCTGCCGCCTTGAATGCCTTCGCACACCCATACGCTATGCTATGCTCATTTGCGATGCCAAGGATGAGCCCTTTCTTATTTTCAAGAGAGAACATGTACGCCTCGCGTCGGTTTCACCGGTAAGTCTCCTCAACGTGTCGCGAGCGCACTTCACCATCAAGACACGAGCATGTGGCATATCAGCCGAGAGATGGATCCCACTGTCGCATACAAAGCTCAGAAAAAGTCTAATGCAGACGGCACCTACGTCTCCAAGGTCGCAGTCCTGCGCGCCTGCACTACTACTTTGCCTCGCGTGCAATGAGCGCTCGTTTGCGTTCAATGCCCCATCGATAGCCAGACAGCGCACCGTCGTTACGGATCACGCGATGGCAGGGAATGGCCACCGCAATCTTGTTCGCGGCACATGCGCTAGCTACGGCGCGCACGGCCTTGGGCATGCCGATGCGCTCTGCAATCTGCGTATATGTCACCGTCGTGCCGACCGGAATCTCTCTCAGGGCTAGCCAAACGCGGTGCTGAAAAGCCGTCCCACGCATATCGAGCGGAAGATCAAGTCCGTTCGCTGGGGTTTCGACCAGCCCCACGACTTTAGCCATGACGCCCTCAAACGTGGGGTCGCCACCAACGAGTGTCGCCTTGGGAAAGCGGTCTTCAAGTTCGTGAACCAGCGTCTCCGGATCATCCCCCAGGAGGATCGCGGCGATTCCCTTGGCACTGGCGGCCACTAGAATCGACCCAAGCGAGCATTGTCCCACAGCGAAATGAATCTGTGTTCCTGCTCCGCCGGACCGAAAATCGGAGGGGCTCATGCCAAGCACGCTCTCTGAGTCAGCATAGAAGCCCCCGCTGGAGTTGAATCCGGCATTGAAGATCGCCTTGGTTATGGTGGGATCTTTTCTCAAGCTGTCGCGCAACCTCTTCTGACGGTGCGCGATGGCATAGGCCTTCGGCGTCACACCCGCAATCGACTTAAAAATGCGATGAAAGTGAAACGGGCTCAGCCCCATTGCCGCCGCCAACGTGTCGAGCTTTAGTGACTCTTCCGCGTTTTCTATCAAACGGCAGGCCTCTGCTACTTTGACGGCATATCGCTCATGGAGGGATAGTTCTTCGGGCCTGCAACGCTCGCAGGGGCGGAACCCCGCAACCTCCGCCTCGCGACACGAGGAATGAAACGCCACGTTCTCCCGCCGAGGTAATCGCGCTGCACATGAAGGCCTGCAGAAGACGCCGGTGCTCTTGACGGAATAGTAGAACTTACCGTCGAAGGTCTGATCACGCGTGACAAGTGCCTGCCAATAGATCGCATCCAGGCTTTGTGTTGGAGGGATCGAAACTGCGCGTTGGGCGCGCAGGACAGTCTTGCGGGCGGTCTTCATTGTCAGCGTCTCGCTGTATCAAGCTCTCGGGCAGTACCCGTGCGTTCGTGTTTGCGGCAGCGCAGCAAAGCTCCTTGAAGTCCCGCGCCGTAAGCCGCCAAGACGTTGGCTTTGCCAAGTGGCAATCCCGACGCTAGTTAAGCCATAGGGCTGGCCCCGTTCGCCTCCTGTTTCTTGCTCTTGAACAAGAAAAAACGGCGGTGCGATTTAACTGACTGCCCCATCGCGCTAACCCTTTACAATTGCAACACGCTACACGATTGTCTGGTGCTTTTTGCGTGTCTGTCAGGTCCCTTTGCCTTGGCCAGCGCGGATGTTTGGCCAAGATCACATGCAATGCTATAAAAATAGACAGCCAACGACTTTGCTACCGGGAGCAAACGTATGGGTCGTAAGTTGGACCTTGAGGCCACACCACGAGGGTGGCTGAACTCACACAGCGAGGGTCAGTGGAACTCTCTTGAAGACGCGGCGGACAAATCGTTTGCTTGGGAAGAGGCGCTACGCACCTGCTATCTTGATTGGGAACTGACAAAGCCAGTCGGCCCGGATTTCAAGGCACGATTCCGCAAACGCCCCATCGACGAACTCGATCTAATTGAATGTATTTGCAGCCCTTGCTCCGGGCGCCGTGTCTTCCGCCAGACAAATAGGGAGGACAAGCCATTCATCGGGATGCAGATCGTCCTATCGGGCTCAGAGCGCTTCACGATTGGCAATAAGACAATCCGCGTATCCAGAGGCGATGTCGTCTTCTGGAACAGCTTTGAAGAAACGGAATTCGAGGTTCTTGAGGAGCTCCACAAAATCACGCTTCTGGTTCCTCAAGCACTTCTGGAGGCACGCCTCGAATTAGGTTTGCTTATCCAGGGCGGTATCGTCGACACAGAGAGCGCCACGGGAGCGTTGCTCTATTCCCATATCCAGACTTTGGCCCAGCGCTTCACCTCAATCGCGCCGCAAGAAATCTACGGAATAAAGTGGTCCACGGTGGAACTCGGCGCGGCCGCCGCTGTTTGGCTCCAGCAACCGTTCATGACTCCGTCTCAAGCACATACGCGACGCATCCAGAATTACATCCTTAGCAATCTGCAGGATCCGGAGCTTTCGCTTGCCAAAATTGCGAGAGAGAATGGTATATCTATTCGCTACATCCACTCGCTGTTCAGCACCCTTGGGACCACCGCCTCGCAATGGATCATGGATCGGCGACTGGAACGATGCCGTGATGCCCTGGCCTCTCGCCGCGACTCACGCGGTCTCGTAAAGGATGTTGCCTTCCAGTGGGGTTTCAACGACGCGACTTACTTTGGCCGCGTCTTCAAGAAGAAGTTCGGCCTGACTCCCCTGGAGTTTTGGGGCCAAACACACAGCGCTAAGGATGAAATCCCTTGCGTTGAAGGGCCGCCAGCGGGAGGTGGCTGACGGCCCATGCGCTAGTGGACGTCGGATTGATTAGGCCGCAGAAGCCTTTTTGGCTTGTCCGGACTGCTCCAGGAATGCGTTCCATGCCTGCTGCGCTTCAAACCAGCCAACGTTGGCGATGACCGAACCCTTCTCGTCAATGAATGCGAGCGGGCCGAGGAACGTCATGTAGAATGCGCTGTCGACGGGGAAGTTCGTGCGGTCGTGGCGCGCTGACGAAGCTTCGAATCCATAACCTGGTGCGCGGGCAGTCTCACCGCCATTCTGCTCACCGCCACGAATATCCATCTTGCCCTTGTACAGGAAATACTCGCCTGGGCCGGTGTGAATGTGCGTTGCAAACGACGATCCTGCGGGGCAATCAAATACTGCCGTCCAAGACCCCATCTCTGGGCAAACATTCAGCAGGCGCCACTTGATCCCACCTTCGGCAAACCCCTCGAATGGGGCCCATGGGGTATCGTCCATTTGCACGTAGATGTCTTGTGCCTTGGGCTTCATTTTTTGGTTCCTCCATTGCCGATGATCGGCTGATTGCGATACCGACAACAATAGTTTCGAACCCAGGCTTCTTCAGCGCAGACAAGCGCAGTAGCATCGCGAAAATCGCGTAGCGGACCTTTGATTCAACGCATCGGAAATCCGTTTGCGCTCTCGTCCGTCGATCTCAGCATAGCGATCTGTTCCATCAGTGCGCGCGTTCTCTTATCTAAGGATCGTTGCCTGCCTTTCCTCTAAGGTACGGATAAACTTAAGGGGGTGCAGTTTCTGCGCCCCCTCCTTTTATACAAGAATGTGAATTGTGAGTTTTCTGCCGGGATGCTCTAGAAGCCTTCTGCAATTTCTTGACAATACAGAGGGCCATGCACCGTTTCCCAATAGCGGATCGGAGTTTGCCCAAACCGCTTCTTGAATACGCGACTGAAGTGGGCACTATCGTTAAAGCCCCACTGGAAAGCCACATCCTTAACAACGCCGCGTCCGTCGCGACGCGCACCCAGCGCATCTCGACAACGCTCCAGACGACGTTCCATGATCCATTGCGATACCGTGCATCCAAGGGCTCTGAAGAGCGAGTGCACGTAGCGAACGGAAATTCCGTTGTCGTCGGCGATCCTCTGCACGCTCAAATCGGCATTCTGAAGCTGCGCGAGAATATATCTTTGGATCCGTCGCGTGTGTTCCTTGGAAGGACTGATTATCGGTTGCTGCAGCCAAACAGCCGTGGCGGCACCCAGTTCGATGCTGGACCACTTGATGCCGTAAATCTCTTCGTCGGAAATGTTGGCAAACTGCGAAGCGAGTGCGCAGATGTGAGAATAGAGCATCGCGCCCGAAGCGGTGTTCGTATTGACGATGCCGCCGCGAATGAGGATGCCCATCTCGAGACGAGACTCGAGCAACGATTGAGGCATCAATAAAGTGACCTTGTGCAGGTCCTCCACCACCTCGAACTCCGTGGATTCATAACTATTCCAGAAAACGACATCGCCCTTCGAGACCGAGATTGTCTTGTCACCGATCTTAAATCTCTCCCCCCCATCCACGACGATCTGGATGCCAACGAAGGGCTCACCTTCCTGGGTGGTTCGCCGAAGCACGCGCCGCCCCGAACAAGGGCTGCACTGACACTCGACGAGTCTGATCTCTGACAGATACTTTTGCCTGATCTGGGCATGAAACTCGTCGTTGACGGGCTTCGTCAGCTCCCAGTCGAGGTAGCAGTCTCTAAGCGCTTGCTCCCAGGCAGCAGATTTGCTGACGACGGCGGCCTCCGTGGTCCACCAATCCTCCCGGACAGGCTCGGTATGCGGCTCTCTCACGTTCATCCCCTCCCTGGGGAAATCCGATTGGTCGGATCGGAAGCTTGGCGTGCCTCTTTTAGTCGCAGCCTAGAAGCTTTCGTATTGGTGCGTCAAACGCTCTTCCACCGGCATCGAGCGCATGGGGATTTGTCTGAGAGTGCAAAAGAACAAAAATCGCGCGCTTTACGCTCAGAGCCAAGTGCTCGTGCACGCACATCCAAGGGCAACTTGAAGGGTCCGCGCTAGCTTGCTGCTGGGTACACAGAACAGCCCCGTAAAGCGCTAGGAGGAACGGCTATGGATGCAAAATCTCCACAAGACAAGGTAAATTGGGACTACATAGAGGAATGGAAAAAGCCGGTTAACCCGCTGGGAGAAGAGAATAAAGACTTCCAGTGCATATGGATGCCCTATGGCTTGCCAGAGGCCATTGACCCTGAATCCACCAAGTATGGCCTGGGCGTTACCGTTCAGAACAAGTGGAAGATCCCCGAGAAGATTATGATCACCCAAACTATTACGGGTGCTTTCTACAGCAAACGGGGCAACCCCAACCATCCGGTCTCTCCGGACGAAATTCTCGATCAGGCCCTCGCCTGTGCCGACGCCGGCGCTCAGAACATCCACGTTCACGTGCGCGGCGAAGACGGCCACAACATTCTTTGCCCCAAGCTATTCCACTATGTGATCGACCCGATCCGCAAGTACTATCCCGATCGAATCGTCAGCGCCTGCATGGTGCCCTTCCAGAAGGGCGAATGGACAAAGATGATCGAATGCTTGCAGGACGGCCTGATGGACGAAACCCCCATCAACACCGTCGCGGCGTTCTGTGGCGATACCCTGTTTGCCAAGCCTCCTCACGTTATGATCGAGAAGGCCCGCATCTTGAACGAGCTGAACTGCAAAGCGCAGATCGCGGTTTACAGCGACGGTGACATCGACAACGCCGACCGCTACCTGATCAAGACCGGCGCAGTGAAGCCACCGTACTATTGGGTCATCCTGCCGAACCTTCCGGGCGGGTCGCCCATGCAGAACCCCAAGGCGATGGTTGAAGTGCTGATGCACTACGTCAACCGTATCCAAGAGATCGACAGCGAGTCCGAGATCGTCGTTTGCGCATCCGGCCGCGCCGGCACGTATCTCGCTACGTTCGCCATGCTGCTTGGTCTTAACATCCGCATCGGCATGGAAGATACCGTTTGGCGCTTCCCGCACCAGGATGAGAAGATCAAGAAGAACCTTGATACTTGGTACCAGTTCAGCCAGATGGCGCGCCTCCTCGGTCGCGAACCGCTCAGTGCTGACGAGTTCCGCAGGAAACTGGGCATGAAGAAGCCCGGCGGCATCTTGCGCGACAAGGCCGGACAGCCCGTGCTGTCTATGGCTCGCTGACATCACAATCGGGGCTCCGGATTACCTTTCCGGGGCCCCACTTTCATAAGAACCGAGCAAATGCACGGCTGAGCCAAATTCTCGCCGGATTTTTTGCTGCGCCTAGATTTACCTCAGAGAGGACGATATGCCTGAGTTCGACGCACTAATGGCTCAGAAACCGCACCACAAAATGCGGCAGGCATTTTCGGCGGCATCCGCCACACTGAATGAGACGACGTATCCACCAACGACACGAAAGATCGACGCAACCGACAGTGTACGATCACTGACGCCGAAGCAGCGCAAGGTATTCTCGCTGTTGAGCTTCGGGTTCTCCAATAAGGAGATTGCAGCGATGATGTCTGTCGCGGAGTCCACGATCAAGGCACACGTCTGCGCAATCTTTCAAGCATTCGGGTGCACCAATCGCGTCCAGGCTGCTCTCATCGCTTTCAGCATGCGCCAACACATGTCACCGGCTGAGCTTCTCCGCACGCCGCGCCGTCCATCCGCAGAAGAAATCGCCCACCTCAGCGGCTTTTTCGATCGCTGAATTCGGTCTGCAGTTCGGACAAGCTGACAGCTTGCGCAATGCAAAGAGAGGGTCGCAAATGCGGCCCTTTCGCTTTTCCAGTCGGCACTTGGCGCAGAAATATCTGCGACACACCGGAACGTCAGATTATTCCGAGATAACGGCTCGGGCGAAAATGTATTGCCGCAGAATTTATTTAAACCCTGCTCTGCTTTATCGAGCATTCGGTCTGGCGCGCTATTCGCAAAAAAACTAGGGCCCGTGTTGAAGCCTTTTGGTTGGATCGAACACGGCCCGGCTTCTTCATTCAAGCAGAGTAGGAACGACTGAACCTTATGAGTCAGGGCGACCGCTCGCGCCCGCGCCTCCTTGCTGACGACCTCAAACGACGACGGGGAGCGCTTCTAAAAGCGCTCCCCGTCTCTGCTACTCGATCGTGCGTTCAATCTTACTCGACGGTGAACGCGATTACCGCGGCGCCGCCACGAACGTTCTTGAAGTCGGTGAAGACGCTGGAGGCGAAGCCTGGGAACAGCGAACCGAAGCCCGACGGAACGACGATGTACTGCTTTCCATTGGCCTTATAGCTCATGATGCCGGCGCGGATGCCTGAACCGGTGTTGAACTTCCAGAGTTCCTTGCCGTTCTCGTCATCGTAGGCATGCACCCAACCTTCAGGATCGCCGTTGAAGACAAGGCCGCCAGCCGTCGCCAACACCCACCCGAGGCCGGGGTTCTTATAGTCGACGCGCCAAGCCATTTTTCCCGTCAAGGGGTCAAATGCCTTGAGATAGCCATAGGCCTTGCCACCCGGAGGCGGATTGAACTCGAATTCGCTGGTCGAGAAGTAGGGCTGCGAGAATGCGAGATCCCCGATCTTGGTCTCGACCGTCTGAGCTGAGTTGCACAGCTCAAAGCCGTTCGTATACCACAGTTTGGTCTTCGGGCTGTACGAACCGGCGTTCATGCTGCGAGCACCAAGAGCGCTTGGGCAGAAGATGTCTTTCTTCCCGTCGTTCGGCTCGTGGCGCTTGCCGAGAGCGCCGGTCTTCGGATCGATCCCGTCAACCCAATTCACGTTCTCGCTGAACTTCCAGACATTGAGAACCTTTCCGTCCTTCTTGTCGAGGACCGTCACGAACCCACCCTTGTTGAGGTGGAACATGATGTCCTTGCCATCGTGATTGACGGTCACGATCTCATTTTGGGAATCGAAGTCCCAGGAATCGTTGGGCACTTCCTGATGGTGCCAAACAAGCTTTCCTGTTTTTGGTTCGAGCGCAATCAGCGAGGAAGTGTAGAGATTGTCACCACGACGCATGCTGGAGCGGAAGTCCGGAGCAGGATTCGACGTTCCGACGTAGTAGAGCTTCGTGTTCGGGTCGTAGGATCCCGGCATCCAGGCGCCGCCGCCGCCGGTCTCGCGCGTGTTACCAGGCCAGCTCTTAGGATCGTCCTTAAGCACTTCAAACGTCCAAAGCAGCTTGCCGTCGGCGATGTTGACGCCATAAATCTCGCCGCGCTGAGCAAGGTCACCACCTGTCTTGCCGATGATGGCAACGCCGTCAGCAATGGTGGGAGGCGAGGTGAAGTTGCAGCCGTGGCACTCCTTCGGGTTGGTCAAGCGAACCTGCCAGCCTTCCTTGCCCGTCTTCTGGTCGAGCGCCATCATGCGGCCGTCCGACGTGCCGAACAGGACTTTGCCGTCACCAACGGCAACGCCACGATTGTAGGAAGCAAAGATCGACTTGATGTGATCCGGGTCGAGCTCCGGGATATAGTCCCAAAGTTGGTTGCCGGTGGCTGCGTCGAGCGCATAAACGCGGTTGTTCGCAGCGATGTAATACATGACGCCGTCGATAACCAGCGGCGTCACCTGAATGCCAGATGTGATGTCGCCCGGCTGGTGAATCCAGGCCACCTTGAGCTTCCCAATGTTGTTTTTGGTAATTTCATCGAGGGGGCTATAGCGCCAGGAGCGGTAATCGCCGTTGAATTCTGTCCAGTTTCCATTCGCATCTTGTGCTGATGCAACGGCAGAGAATGCCGTAGCAGCGAATGCGCCGAGCAGCAATTGCGCTGCCAGCCCTATGGGTCGTTTCATTAATTCCTCCTTTACCGAGAATAGTTCGCTGTGGAGTGCATTGTTGTTGTCCGGGCTTATTGTGACCCGGTTGGCGACGCTGCGCAGAACAGCACGTCGGCTAAAGACGTAAGTTGGGTTGCCCCGCCGCGGCATGCACTAGCGTGATGCGAAATATGTCTAAGAGCGCACAGCTCCCGGTCTTGTGCACTTTGTGCGCCGCATCTACTCTCTCATACGATCAAGTGTGCACTCTCGGAGGCACGCCTTCATCACGCGCGCTGTTGTCACGCGCGCCTATCTGCTCTTTATGAGAGGGCGCTCGTGAGAGTCGCAATTCGCAGATTGGTAAAATTGCTGGACGGACCCTGAATGTCACGACCACCGTTGTGGACTCCCGAACCCGATAGCGTAGCTTCGTGCGCGCTAACATCGTTCTTGAATTTCCTGGCGCCTCGCCATGGCGAGATGGATGCTGACCAGCTCCATGCCTGGAGCGTTGCCAACAGCCCCGAGTTCTGGTCTGAACTCTGGGACTATGCCGGTATCATTGGCGACAAGGGTGCTGCGCCCTTCATCAAGCAAGGCCAACGCCTGGAAGAGACGAGCTTCTTTCCATCCGCATCGTTGAACTATGCAGAAAACGCGCTGCGCTTCTCGAAGACGGATCAGGAAATCGTCTTTTGGGGAGAGAACAAGGTCAAGTCACGCTTGAGCGCGAATGACCTGCGTCTTAACGTCGGCGCGTTTCAACGTGTCCTGCGCGCGGCCGGCGTCGCGGCAAAGGATCGTGTCGCGGCGATCCTTCCCAATGTTCCTGACGCAATTTGCGCCTTTCTCGGAGCCTGCTCTATAGGCGCCATATGGTCATCATGTTCTCCAGACTTCGGCGAGCAAGGTATCGTGGACCGGTTTGGCCAAATCGAGCCCAAGGTATTGGTGGTCGCCGATGGCTACTATTATGCCGGCAAGACAATCGATGTTTCCGACAAGATCCTCGCTGTTTTGAAACGCCTCCCAAGCGTCGAGCGTGTGTACGTCGTGAACTATATCGGCGGTGCCAGCGCGCTGCTGGACCGCATCAACGCAATCAAACCCGGCAGTGCCGAACTATTTGAAGCCGCGCTGGAGAAAGCCGGAAAATCTGAACCACAGTTTGAGCGCCTTCCGTTCGATCATCCTCTGTACATTCTCTTCTCGTCAGGAACGACGGGCGTCCCCAAATGCATCATCCATCGTGCAGGCGGCGTCCTGATCAAGCACCTGAGTGAGCAAATCCTCCATACCGACATTAAGCCAGGGGATCGGCTGTTCTATTTCACGACGTTGGGTTGGATGATGTGGAACTGGCTCGTATCAGGCTTGACCACGGGCGCCAGCCTGCTGCTTTACGATGGCTCCCCGACTTATCCGACCGGTGATTCTCTGTGGCGCTACGCAGAGAGGGAATCTTGCACACACTTTGGCACTTCGGCTAAATACATCGATACGATCAAGAAGCAGCAGCTAGGCCCCGGACACACACATAACCTCGCGCCCATGAGAGTCCTCCTGTCGACGGGATCGCCTCTTTCTCCCGAGTGCTTCTATTACGTCTATCACGCCATAAAGGATGAAGTGCACCTCGCTTCTATCTCTGGCGGAACAGACATCTGCGGATGTTTTGTGCTCGGCTATCCGACCAAGCCAGTGTGGCGTGGAGAAATCCAGGGACCAGCGTTTGGATTAGACCCTGACGTCGTTGATGAGAATGGACAATCCCTCAAGCAAGGAAAGGGTGAACTCGTTTGCCGCAACGCTTTCCCTTCGATGCCGCTTGGATTCTGGAACGACCCTGACGGCGCAAAATATCGCGCCGCCTATTTCGACCGGATGCCCGGGCTCTGGCACCATGGCGACTTTGCCGAATGGACTGAGAATGGCGGCTTCATCATTCATGGCCGTTCCGACGCAACGTTGAACCCTGGCGGCGTCCGCATTGGCACAGCGGAAATCTATCGCGTCCTAGAAGGCATTTCTGAGGTTCAGGACGCAGTTGCTGTCGGACAGCCCGTGGCTGAAGACGTTCGTGTCCTGCTGTTCGTTGTCATGAAACAGGGTGAAGCGCTCACTCCTGAACTCATCGATCAGATCAAGACTCGCATTCGTCATGGAGCGTCCCCGCGCCATGTGCCGTTTCTGGTGCACGCGGTTCCAGATATTCCCAGGACTCGGTCCGGCAAGATCTCCGAGCTTGCCGTGCGTGACACCATCATCGGCATAAAGGTCAAAAACACCGAGGCGCTTGCCAATCCTGAATCGCTGGCCAGCTTCGAAAATGGCCCGTGGAGTTTGGCGCCCGCGGCACAATAATCGAAAGGCGACGGAGTTGACTTTCCTTTCCAAAGCGGCACTCGTGTCGCTTGCATCATACTGCATGCTTGCTTTCTCGTTCTACGCCCAAGCGAAGGACGAGACCTGGGCTGGCATCAAGAGTGAACTCATCGGCGATGTCGCCATTGAGGAGAACCCCTCCATCCTCTCAATCGCCGCACCTGAGAAGGCCGACGACCCCGCCGTTGTTCCCGTGAGCGTATCGATCTCAGATACGTACAAAGGTGAGATCTCTCAGCTCTTTTTGATCATCGACAACAATCCGTCGCCGCTCGCAGCAAAGATAGATTTTGGCCCGGCAGCCGGGTTGTCCGGCCGCAGACTGTTCTCGACGCGCGTACGAATGGATACTCAGTCGCCCGTTCGAGCCGTCATGCGAACAGCGGACGGGCATTACTACATGGCCGCTCAAACTGTCGTTGCTGCTGGCGGTTGCTCGGCACCCAGTCCCAAAGATGTTGATAGCGCCTCTCACGAGGGCGAAACCCGCATAAAAGTCTTCGCGCCCGCGCCTGGTTCTACCTGGTTGCCCGAGGCTCAGGTCATGGTGCGACATCCAAATTTCAACGGCATGCAGCGCAACGCAGAAACGGGTCAAACAATTCCCGCCCGCTTCATCGAAAAGATCAAGGTCGACTCATCGGATCGCAACGTCTTTGAAATGACGGCTGGTATTTCGATTTCCGCCAATCCAAATCTGCGATTTACGTTCGCGGCGAGCCCTTCTCTCAATCTGGCCGTCGATACCGTCGACACCGACGGCAATCATTTCATTGGCAACTTCCCCAATTGAGCTGGCTGGGATCGCCGGGCGTCTGCTGCCGCCCCCGTATTGCTTGGTCGCGTCGTCAGCAGCAATCCTGGCATACTCTGTCGTACCAAGTTAGCTTGGAACTTCCCAGAAGCATCGATTGATGTTTGCCTTGCAGACCATCCAACGCAGCTCTCAACTGCTGGACTTCTGCTCGTCGGGCTTGCGATTGGAGCTCTGGCCCAGGCGATCATGGGCCTTGCCGCCTGCATGAGCGATGATGCGGACGCACAGATGAGATCGTCGTCACCAGCATCCTCAGCCAGACCTACGGCTGCGAAATTCGCGCCAACACGCTACCAACGGCCGACACACCGTTTGCCCTGCCCGTCGTATAATGCGAGACGTTTGAGAAATTCCGTTCGCGAGCTCGCACGCCCGCAGCGCTAGAAGCCAACTGAGCCCTGCACGACGGGGCCTGAGTATTCGATATCGACGCCCTTGGTGAGAACGTTGCCTTCGTGCTCTAGCTTGCCATTGACATAGCGATATCCAAGTCCGACCGCGAACGTGTCATCAATCCAATAGTTCAGGCTGGCCATCGCGGCGACGTAGTGGCCGCTGTAGCTACCCAGGCTTCCCACGAGGCCATCTACAGAGCCTTCCAAACTTACCCTATTCGAGAGGGCATAGGTGCCGTAGAGCCCGATCGTTGGAACCGGACCGATAACGTCCGCACGCTGCTCTTCCGTCGACCCCGATGCTCCAAGCACGGTTGCGGTTCCCTGCAATGAGAAGCCTGCATCAAGGATCGTAAGACCGAGACGGGCTCCAAACTCGGACTGCTCATCCTTCACAAATGAGTAGCCAACAAAGGCTGAGTAGTTTCGGATCCGAAGCGAGCTGTCGGCCGCTGCACTGGTTGGAATTGTAATGAAGCCGAACTCGATGTCATGACTCACCGTACGGCTGCCATCGGTGTCAACCGTGTCGAAGGTGAAGTCGAGCCGCCAGCGATCTGAAAAGCGCCAACGGGCCGCTGCAAACACCGACGTACTGTGTTCGTCGAGTCCAATCTGCGAAAAGCCTACGCTGCCGCCTCCACCACCGTTGATGTCCGCCGTTGCACCGCCATCCAAATTTTGAAAGACCGCACCAACATTGAAGACCCAGGTCTTGGTGAGGGAAGGATTGACAACCGGCTCCCCGGCCGCCGCGGGCATAGTCAGGCTACCCCAACACCCCGCAATTGCGAGCAACGTCGCAACGGAGTGCCAAATCCCGCTTTCGTTATTTCTCGCCCGCCCGCACAGCACGACCAGCAGCCCCCTCGAAAATGTTCGGTAGGAGTAGGCCCATTCCAAACTCCGAGCCAGTTCTGTGTTTGCTGGAACGGTTCGACCCATAGTTTTTGGCAGGAGCCATGTGCCATGGACGCCACATCCGGGCAGCGCAACCCGGCTCCCTATTGTCAGAGGGCAACATTTCGCACCGGGCTGCAGAGGGGCGCCCACTTCCTGAATTTAGCAGCGCCCAAATACGCGCCACGCTCAAAATATATGCTCCTTATACGCACTCTTTTTTTAACGCCTAATTGGCTGACTGAAGCGAGACACATCCCGTCGGATAAATGTAATAATATATCAACTATTCGAATGCCGCTCGAAACGCGAAATAGTTCAGCGATCAGCTCCACAATGTGGGCTCAACCGACGGATCGCACTTCTCATCGCCATCGAGCGTCACCTTCATCTTCGATGATCATCGAGATGAGAATGGCTTTTGACAGTTTGATAAAGCTGGGCCGAACTATCTTAATATCCCACCTGCTGCGAAGTTGACCTTCGTACCGCGCGCAAGCAGAGATCAAGTCTGACGGAGCAAACCATGACCGGTGCCAGCAACTGGTTTTAATTAATCACTCTGCAGAAATATAAGTTTCAAGGGCCTCCTTCTTTTGCTAAATTGAGGTACTTTCATCCACTTTTTATATTCAGGAGGATCCAATGAGGCTGAAGTTTCTCGTCGCCGCTGCAATTGTTGCTGTCTCCATTCCGTGCGCTGCCATGGCTGAAAGCCTGGGAGATAGAGAGGCTGCAGAAATTGGCGGCAATGTTTTCAAGAAGCTGGACGCCAATGGTGATGGTACGGTCGACGCCACCGAATTCCAGGGACTCGTCAACCACCATTTCAAGAAGGCCGACAAGAACGGCGACGGCGTCGTTGACACTGAGGAAATGGGCGGCGCAGAGGCCAACGCTCTCATCCAGATGAAGGAATTCTAAGTCAATAATCGCAGATATGGCGGTAATTCGCTGATTTTCTGCGTTTTTGGCTAGCCAGCTGGCAAGGGGTGCTAGGGAGACGCTACAGATAGCCGTACGTGACTTGGCCGTCCTTATTTCGACCTGCTTTACACAATGAACGATGGGCGCGAAAGGCGCCCATCGTTCGCTTTATTGATGGGGAGTGTGTCTCGCGACGCGTCAGAGAATGAAGCACGGTTCGCTGACTAGTTGTATTGGCGCTGCAGTGCAGGCTCGCGAAACATGCTCACAAAAAGGTACTGACGTCGATCCGGGATCGACTAGACTGTTTAGATGGCCCGCACTTTGTGGCGAGCGATCCACGAAATACTTGATGGACGCTCCCCATCTTTGCCGATCGAGTTGCTAAGGAGAGTGTCCATGTTCGAGTTCCTCACGCGCCGCAACATTTTGGCAGCGTCGATAGCTGCTGCGATGACCTTCGTGGTCCCCGGCTTGGCATTCGCCGACGATAAGGATCCTCTGCCCTCCTGGAACGACGGCCCCACAAAGGCATCAATTGTCGATTTCGTCACTGCCGTCACCACCTCGGGCGGACCCGATTACGTTGCACCGGAAGAACGCATCGCCACCTTCGACAACGACGGGACGCTGTGGACCGAGCAGCCGATGTACACCCAGCTCGCGTTCGCGCTCGATCGGGTAAAGGCAATGGAGCCGCTCCATCCTGAATGGAAGGATACGCAGCCCTTCAAAGCCGTTCTTGAAGGCGACATGAAAACCGTTGCCGAGTCCGGAGAGAAAGGCCTTCTCCAGCTCGTGATGGCAACGCATGCAGGCATGACGACCGACGAATTTTCAAAAATCGTCACCGATTGGTTTGCAACAGCCAAACATCCTAGATTCAAGAAGTCATACTTGAAACTGGTCTACCAGCCGATGCTGGAGTTGCTCGCCTATCTCAGGGCGAACGGCTTTAAGACTTTTATCACCTCCGGAGGCGGCGTTGAATTCATGCGGCCATGGACGATGTCGGTGTATGGCATCCCTCCAGAGCAAGTCGTCGGATCATCGATCAAGACAGCATTTGAGATGAAGGATGGGCGGCCTACCCTGATGCGCCTCGCCGAACTGAACTTCATTGACGACAAGGCCGGAAAACCTGTGGGCATCAATCAGTACATCGGCCGTGTGCCTATCGCAGCATTCGGCAACTCCGATGGCGACTTGCAGATGCTGCAATGGACGACGCTCCAAGGCGGAAGACGCTTCGGACTGATCGTGCATCACACCGATGCGGAACGCGAATACGCCTATGATCGCAAATCGACATTTGGCAAACTCGATGAAGCACTCGACGCTGCGGCAGTGAACCAATGGACGGTTGTCGATATGAAGAACGATTGGAAAGTAATCTTTCCTGAATAGCAGATTGTTGCCACTGCAGTGATGAACCGCTGTGAATGCGGCTCATCACGCATCGTTCAGCGCTCGACCTCAAGACCTTGCCAATCCGTAAGGTCCGCGGCACTAATGCTTCCTGATTGTTTACAGCAAATACCGATATTCGCGACCGCCCCGGTCATCCTGACGCATAACGGCCGCTTGAATAGGGCGCAAAGATAACCAACTAAAAGAACACGTCCTTCCTCCCTCCGTCGTTCGATAGGTTTCATGCGTCGTCATCACCACATCTTCGAACGCATCATCGACCGCGCCAGAGGTCTGCCTTCTCCAGCAATGGCAGTGGTCTATCCCTTGAGTGACGTTGCGCTTCAAGGAGCGGTCGAGGCAGCAGAGGCTGGCCTGATCGAGCCCATTCTCATCGGTCCCGCCAAGCGAATGAAAGAATTGGCTCGTACATGCAAACTTTATGTCGACTCCTATCGCATCATCGATGTTGAAGACGATCAGAAAGCCGCTGCTAAGGGCGTAGAGTTGTGCCGCACGGGCGAGGCATCCGCACTCATGAAGGGGAGCCTCCATACTGATCATTTCATGCATGCGGTCATGCTGGACGATGTGGGCCTTAGAACCCACCGCCGGATCAGCCACGTTTTCGTTCTTGATGTACCGAGCTATCCACGCACGCTGCTCATTACAGACGCTGCTATCAATATTTATCCAAAGCTCGCCGATAAGGTCGACATTGTGCAGAACGCCATTGAACTCGCACACGACGTCGGAATTCAAGAACCTAAGGTCGCGATTCTTTCCGCCGTCGAGACTGTTACTCCCGCAATTCAATCCACGCTCGATGCCGCCGCCCTCTGCAAGATGGCCGATCGCGGCCAGATTACCGGCGGCGCTCTCGACGGGCCGCTGGCTTTCGACAATGCGGTCAACCTCAAGGCCGCCAAAATCAAGCACATTCATTCACCCGTTGCAGGCCGGGCCGACATTCTTGTCGTTCCGGATCTTGAATCGGGAAACATGCTCGCCAAACAATTGGAGTACCTGGCAGATGCCGAGGCTGCTGGCATCGTCGTCGGCGCACGTGTTCCCATCGTTCTGACGAGCCGTGCCGACAGCCCAAAGAGCCGTCTCGCGTCATGCGCTGTAGCAGCGCTTCTCGCGCACTCACGAAGTCAAAAACCAGAAGGTGCAGCCGTCGGCAAGGCAAGCTGAAGTTGATCTGATGCGCACGAACGAAAACATCCTTGTCGTCAATGCCGGTTCTTCCAGCATCAAGTTTGCTGTCTTCACCTCAAGTCTCGTGCGGCAGATCTCTGGCGAGCTTGACGGTATCGGAGCCACTCCACACCTTAGCGCACGAAACGCCAATGGCGACAAACTGGCCGATCGCGACTTCCACACTGGAGAGGTGAGTGTCCACTACCTGCTTGCGGAAACCGTAGCATGGATTGAAAGCCATCTCGGCCCGGGGAGCTTGATCGCCATCGGCCACCGCGTAGCCACCGGCGGCCTATCGCATTCCTCTCCCGCAATCGTCACACCCAGCGTTCTGGAAAAGCTCCAAACTCTCATCCCCCTCGCACCTCTGCACCAACCCCGCAATCTCGAACCAATAGAAATATTGGCCAAATTGCACCCGGGCCAGCCGCAGGTCGCCTGCTTCGACTCTGCATTCCACAGTACGATGCCGCGCATCGCCCGACTTTATGGCCTGCCGCGAAGCCTCACCGAATCTGGTGCGCAACGCTTCGGTTACCACGGGCTTTCCTATGAATTCATCGCCAGCCGCCTGCCCGATCTGGACCCGAAGGCTGCCGCCGGCCGCACCGTCGTCGCGCACTTGGGCAGCGGCAGCAGTATGTGCGCGCTCAGCTCTGGCAAGAGCATTGCCACGACGATGGGCTTCAGCCCTCTCAGCGGCCTCGTCATGGGCACTCGTCCTGGCGAACTCGACGCTGGACTCTTGATCTGGATGATGCGCGAAAAGGGCTGGAGCGCGAGCGACGTTGAGAACTTGCTCTATAATGAGAGCGGTCTCAAGGGCGTGTCCGGCATCTCCAGCGACATGCGCGTATTGCTCGAAAGTCAGGACGATCAAGCACGCGAAGCGGTCGAACTATTCGTGCACCGCATCTCATTGGAGCTTGGCAGCCTTGCTGCTGCACTAGGCGGACTAGACGCGCTGGTGTTTACCGGTGGCATCGGCGAGCACGCCGCCGCCATCCGCAAGGCTGTCTGCGATCGATCAACCTGGCTTGGCATACATATCGACGCAGAGAGCAACGAACATTCGAGCGAGCGCATTTCTACGCAAGAGAGCCGCGTCAGCGTCTGGGCCGTTCCAACCGACGAAGAACGGATGGTAGCTACCCACACAATCCAGCTCGTCAGCCCACGCGGCGATCCCAAACGACAATGAATAGGAGATCGGCATGCTTCAAAACAACAGCACTGCCCCAAGTTCTGACACGAAACCTAAAGCGAAGCCGATCAAACAGGAACATAGCGTCCCCTTCTTCTGGCCCATGGCCGCCGCGATCGAGTTTCAAGAAGCGGGATTGAAGTTCGTCGAAGACAACATCCGCTATCTCGCTGAAGCCGAAGCCATAGAAAATCCGCCGCCACCCGATTGGGCGACCTCCAACACGATACAGTTGGATCTCGACACCATGCGGCTTCGAGACTTTTCCAAGGATCCCGCGAAAGCAGTGGTTCCCGTGCTGGTCGACGCGCCCTACGCCGGCCATAGCTCAACTATTGCCGACTATGCTCCAGGACAGAGCCTTGTGCAGACGCTTCTCACGAGCGGCATCGCGCGCGTGCTGGTGGCAGATTGGAAAAGCGCAACAAACGATATGAGCAACTTCAACATCGACAAGTATCTTGCCGAAATAAATGTCGCCGTTGACGATCTGGGAGGACGCGTCAATCTCGTAGGTCTGTGCCAGGGTGGCTGGATGTCGGCAATGTATGCATCCCGCTTCCCGCACAAGGTTGCCAGCCTCGTTCTCGCTGGCTCGCCGATTGACACTGACGCTGGAAACGGCCCGATCAAGCGTATGGCGCACGAACTGCCGCTTGGATTCTACGAGAGGATGGTCGATGCCGGCGGCGGTCGCATGCTTGGTCAGAACATGCTCGCCGGCTGGAAAAACATGCACCCAGGCGAACAGTACCTCGGAAAGTACATCGACCTTTACGAACATATCGAAGACAAATCATACATTACCCGAACCGAGCGCTTTGAGCGTTGGTACGAAAATCCAATCGACCTGCCGGGCAGGTATTATCTCCAAGCCATAGACCTGCTTTTCAAAAAAAATGTCTTTGCGAGGGGGGACTTCATCGGGCTTGGCCGCAAGCTCTCGCTTAATGATGTGAAGTGTCCGGCCTATCTCCTCGCTGGCGAGAGCGACGACATAACAACACGCGAACAAGTCTTTGCGGCCGAACAACTGCTGGGAACACCAAAGGGAGCCATTACGAAAAAACTCGTACCCGGCGGTCATATCGGCTTGTTCATGGGCTCGCGCACTTTGAAGGAGGCGTGGCCCGAGATTGCGAATTGGATCAAGGCAAACGGCGTCTAGAAGGACCCCGGTCCGGCGTCAGAAAAAAGGAGAACACGCGATGCTTGAAATACTCAAAGGCTATCCCGATGACGTTCTCGCTATTTCTGCCAAAGGGGAGGTCACCGCGGATGATTATGCCAGGACGCTTATTCCCGAACTCAATGCGCGGATTGCGAAATATGATTCAGTGCGCATGCTCTACGAGCTTGGACCGGAATACACTGGCTTCAGCGCCGGCGCCGCTTGGGCCGATATGAGAACCGGCATCTCAAACTGGAGCAAGTTCGAGCGTATCGCCGTTGTTACCGATGTGGGCTGGATAAGGGACACCATGCGCCTGTTCGTCCCGTTCTTTCACCATGCCATGCGTGTATTCTCAAACGCGGAGCTCGCCGAGGCGCACGACTGGATCATTTCGAAAGCCGCAGCAGCATGAACTTGACGAAACGCGGCAAAGAGAAGACCTCTGAGGCTACGCCAAGCGGTGATCAAAAACCGCCTGCCGTCCCCCCTGCCGACTTGTCAACCGATCTTAAAATCGGCCTTTCCAACTCGGAAGCAGCCGCGAGATTGCTTAAATATGGTCCCAATGCGCTCGCAGAAAAAAAGACGAGCGCGCTGGCTCGTCTGATGCACTATTTCTGGGGGCCGATCCCCTGGATGATCGAGACGGCGGCGCTCCTTTCGGCTTTTCTCGGTGACTGGGCCGACTTCGCAATTATTCTGACCATGCTTCTCGTCAACGCTGGCGTTGATTTCTGGCAAGAACACAAAGCCGGCAGCGCCATCGAAGCGTTGAAACAGCGCTTGGCGCTTTCGGCTCGTGTGCTTCGCGACAGCACCTGGCAGAACATTCCAGCCAGCGATCTCGTCCCCGGCGACGTTATTGCTCTGAAACTGGGCAATGTCGTTCCCGCCGATCTTGTCCTCAAGACGGGTGACTATCTCAGTGTCGATGAGTCTGCCTTGACCGGTGAATCACTGCCCGTCGACAAGCGCGCTGGCGACAGCGCCTATTCCGGTTCCATCGCCAAGCTGGGTGAAATGCAGGCCATCGTCACCGCGACAGGCATGAAGACGTATTTCGGCAAGACTGCACAACTTGTCGAGAGCGCCCAAGCGCATTCGCACTTTCAGACCGCAGTCTTGAAAATCGGAAACTTCCTGATTGCAACCACCCTCGTACTCGTGGCGATCATTATCGCCTTCGCCGTCTGGCGACATGAGCGGCTGATCGAGACCATCCAGTTCGCTCTAATTCTGACCGTAGCTGCGATCCCAGTTGCCCTACCGACCGTCCTCTCTGTAACTTTAGCTGTCGGCGCCGAGCGTCTTGCCCGGATGAAGGCCATCGTTTCGCGTCTCGTCTCCATCGAAGAACTCGCTGGCGTGGACGTTCTTTGTGCCGATAAGACAGGTACGCTCACCCGTAACCAACTCACTATTTCTGATCTGCGACCCACCGCTAGCGCGACCGATGATGACTTGTTGCTTGCGGCAGCGCTAGCCTCCAACAAAGATGACCCCGATGCTATCGATGGAGCTGTCCTGGCGGCGCAGAGCAAAACGGCTTCGTTGGACGGCTGGAAGATGCTTGCGTTCACCCCGTTCGATCCGATCTCGAAGCGCACTGAAGCACGCGCAGCAAAGAACGGCGACACCTATCTTTTCAGCAAAGGCGCACCCCAGGTCATCCTGGACCTCGTAACGCTGTCACCCGACGAAAGAAAAGCCTGCGAGCGCGAGGTGGACGACCTTGCCAATGACGGATACCGCGCCCTTGGCGTTGCTCAGAAGCACGAAGGTGGCCCATGGACATATCTCGGCGTCATTCCAATTTTTGATCCCCCGCGAGAGGATGCCGCTTCAACGATTGCCCGCGCGCGCAGCATGGGCATAAACGTCAAAATGATCACCGGCGATCACGAAGCCATTGCGCGCCAGATTGCCGGAAAGCTCGGACTTGGCCGCAACATCCAATCGGCAGCAGCTTTGTTCGATCAAGACGGCGACATCGCTCGCCGGATTGATGCCGTCGATGGCGTCGCGCGTGTGCTGCCAGAACACAAATTCAAGATCGTCAAGGCTTTGCAAGACAGCGGGCACTTGGTTGCGATGACGGGCGACGGGGTCAACGATGCACCCGCGTTGAAACAAGCCGATGCGGGCATTGCCGTGAGCGGGGCTTCGGATGCTGCTCGAGCGGCTGCTGACGTCGTTCTCACCGGATCTGGTCTTTCGGTTATCACATCGGCAATCGAAGAAGCCCGGCGGATCTTCGAGCGAATGACGAGCTACGCCACATTTCGCATTGCCGAGACGATCCGTGTTCTCCTTTTCATGACGTTGTCGATTCTCATTTTCAGGTTCTATCCGGTCACCGCCATCATGATCGTTCTGCTTGCAATCCTGAACGACCTGCCGATCATGACCATCGCTTACGACAATGCGGCCACGGCGAAAGCGCCGGTCAAATGGGACATGCGGCGCGTGTTGATACTCTCCACCGCTCTCGGCTTTGTCGGCGTGATCGAGACGTTCCTGCTGTTCTGGTATGTCGACACAGTCCTAAAGATCCCACGCGAGACAATCCAAACTCTCATCTTCCTCAAACTCTTGGTCGCAGGCCACTTGACCCTCTATGTCGCCAGAAGTCAGGGCTGGTTCTGGCAGCAGCCATGGCCGAACCCACGGCTGTTCCTCACTACAGAGGCAACGCAAATTCTTGGGACCTTGATTGCAGTCTACGGTATCTTCATCACACCGCTGGGTTGGAAATACGCCCTCGCAGTCTGGGCCTATGCGCTCGCCTGGCTTCCCATTGAGAATGTCATCGCGAATATTGTTCGTAGCCGATTGAGTGCTACGAACACCTAGCCACCGCGGCTTGCTGCTTCACTTGAGCTGCTTTGGATAGCGCGCGATACTTCTCGCTGCTTGACCAGCGCATAGATCGCCGGGATGACGATCAATGTGAGTAGCGTGGAAGAAACCATTCCGCCGATCATGGGAACTGCAATACGCTTCATGACTTCCGCCCCGGTGCCGTGGCTCCATAGGATTGGCAGCAAACCTGCCATGATCGCGACTACCGTCATGATTTTTGGTCGCACCCGCTCTACCGCGCCTTCGACGATCGCCGCATGTAAATCTGTTTGACTGAGAACCCTGGCCTCCGATACAGCCTCCGATTTGCGCGCCTCGAACGCGTGATTAAGGTAGATGAGCATGATGACTCCGGTCTCGGCCGCTACGCCCGCGAGCGCGATAAAGCCAACTGCTACAGCGACAGACAAGTTGAAGCCCATCCACCACACGAGCCAAAGGCCGCCGATCAGAGAAAACGGCAGCGACAGCATTACGATCAAGGTGTCCGTCATCCGCCGGAAGTTCATATAGAGCAGCGCCAGGATGATCAGGAGCGTAAACGGCACGACGATTGCCAGCCTCTTCTTGGCTCGCTCATAATACTCAAACTGTCCGCTCCAAACCGCGTAATAGCCCGGCGGGAATTTGACTTGCGCCTCAACGGCCTTCTTCACGTCCGCCACGTATGTTCCGAGATCCCGATCGCGTGCATCCACCAGAACGTACGCCGAAGGCTGAGCATTCTCGCTTCGGATCGACGCTGGTCCTTGTGTGCGCGTGATGTTCGCTACCTGCCCAAGTGGAATCGACGCGCCGTTAGCGAGGGGCACAAGTACCTCGTGAGCGATCGAGACAGGATCCGATCGAACATCGCGAGGATAGCGTATGCTGATGCCATAGCGCTCGCGCCCTTCGATGGTTGTCGTGATCGTTTCGGCGCCAATGGCAGATGCGACAATCTGTTGAACGTCGGCAATATCCAGTCCGTATCGTGCGAGGGCGCCGCGATCTGGTTCGATATCGAGGTAATAGCCGCCCATAATGCGCTCAGCGTACGCGCTTGATGTACCCGGCACCGTCTTGACCGCGTTCTCGATAGAGCGAGCCAGCTTCTCGATCACCCGCAGATCTGGCCCGATGACTTTGACACCAACCGGAGTTCGGATTCCGGTGGCCAACATATCGATGCGACCCTTGATCGGCATGGTCCAAGCGTTGGACACGCCCGGAAACTGCAATGCCTTGTCCATTTCCGAAATCAACTTGTCGACCGTCATGCCAGGCCGCCAGGCCTCCTCGGGCTTCAAGGTTATGATGGTCTCGAACATCTCGGTCGGCGCGGGATCAGTAGCAGTAGCAGCGCGCCCCGCTTTCCCGAACACGTGTTCGACCTCCGGAAAAGTTTTAATAATCCGATCCTGTGTCTGGAGAAGTTCGGCCGCCTTGGTCATCGACAAGCCCGGAAGCGTCGTCGGCATGTACATGATCGTGCCCTCGTTCAGCGTGGGCATGAATTCAGAGCCGAGCCTCTGAGCGGGCCATGCGCTCGCCGCGAGCATGACGAGCGCGAAGATGATGATGAGCGCCTTCGCCCGCAAGACAAGATTGATGATCGGCCGGTAGATCCAAAGCAAGAACCTGTTCACTGGGTTCTTCGCCTCCGGCACGATGCGTCCGCGAATAAACAACACCATCAGGGCCGGTACGAGCGTAATGGAGAGCAAGGCGGCGGCAGCCATTGAGAACGTCTTGGTCCAAGCGAGAGGCTTGAACAGCAGACCTTCCTGTGCCTCCAGCGCGAAAACTGGAAGGAAAGACACGGTGATGATCAAGAGCGAGAAGAACAGAGATGGCCCCACCTCGGATGCCGCTTCGACAAGTACGCTGATGCGGGATTTGTCCTTTGGTGCGCGTTCCACATGTTTGTGCGCATTTTCCACCAACACGATTGCGGCATCGATCATTGCACCGATCGCAATCGCAATGCCTCCGAGGCTCATGATGTTGGATGAAATTCCAAGCACCCACATGCACAAATAGGCGGCGAGAATACCGATTGGGAGCGTGATGATCGCCACAAATGCGCTGCGCACATGCAGAAGAAAGATAAAACAGACTATTGCTACGATAACGCACTCTTCGAGAAGCGTGGATCTGAGTGTTGACAGGGCGCGGTGGATCAGGTCGGAGCGGTCGTAAACGGGAACGATCTTGGTTCCATCCGGAAGAGAATTGCTGATCTCGCTCACTTTCTTTTTCACGTTGTCAATGACGGACAATGCGTTCTGTCCGAAGCGTTGCACAGCAATGCCCGCAACCACCTCCCCTTCTCCGTCGAGCTCACTCAGACCTCGCCGCTCGTCTGGGGCCAACTCGACGCGCGCAACGTCTTTGAGAAACACCGGCGTGCCATCGACACTCTTGAGCATGACCTGCTCGATATCGCTGACACCCTTGATGTAACCACGCCCGCGGACCATGAATTCCGTTTCGGCAAGCTCAACGACACGCCCGCCCACATCCATGTTCGCGGCACGGATCGCGTCGCGTACGCGCGCCAAAGGAATATTAAAAGAGCGTAGCCGCTGCGGGTCCACCACGACAGAGTACTGGCGCACGAATCCGCCGACGCTGGCGACCTCAGCGACGCCCTCCGCCTTCGAGAGCGCGAATCGCACTTGCCAATCTTGCGTCGTTCTAAGTTCCGCCAGCGTCCTTCTGGCCGCCATGACGGCATATTGATACACCCAGCCGACGCCCGTGGCATCGGGCCCAAGTGTAGGCGTCACGCCTTGCGGAAGAGACTTTGCGACACCTGACAGATACTCAAGGACGCGAGAGCGCGCCCAATAGATATCGGTTCCTTCCTCAAAGATAATGTGGACGAAAGAAGCGCCAAAGAACGAGAAGCCTCGCACGACTTTGGATTTCGGAACTGAAAGCATCGCCGTCGACAAGGGATATGTGACCTGATCCTCGACGACTTGGGGGGCTTGGCCGCTGTACTCGGTATAAACAATGACCTGAACGTCGGAGAGATCCGGAAGGGCATCGAGCGGCACTTTCGTTACTGCAACTGCTCCCGCTGCAGCCAGGAGCGTCGTCAACAGAAGGACGAGCACGGTATTGCCCGCACACCAACGTATGATACGGGCGATCATGGCTTTGCCTCATCGTGCGAATGCGTGTCATCGTGAGCTGTGCCGCCAGAAGCATCGGATTCTTTGCTGGCCGGTTCATCCGAAAAGCCCGCGAGGGCCGCGCGCAGGTTGCTTTCCGCATCAATGAGGAAATTCGCCGATACGACGACCTTATCGCCCTCCTTCACGCCTTCTTTGATCGCAACGAAGGCACTATCGCGAAGCCCTGTTTTCACTTCGCGCGGCTCGAAGCGACCTTCACCCCGATCGATGATGACGACTTGGCGTTTACCGCTGTCGATGAGAGCGGACATAGGGACGGCGAGCTGCTTGGCCTCTTGATGATTTGTTTCGATATCCACATCAGCGAACATCTCGTGCTTGATGCGGTGTTCTGGATTGGCAAGCTGGATGCGCACCTTCCCCGTCCGGGTCTGCGGGTCCAACTCGTGCAAGATGAAGGTGACTTGCCCCTCGAATGTCTCCCCGGGAAAGGCGCGAAATGAAATGCGTGCCTTGTCCCCGATTGCCACTTGACCAATGTCCTGCTCGGAGACGTCCGCAATCACCCAAATGCTGGAGAGGTCGGCTATGCGGAAGAGTTCATCTCCCATCCTGGCCATCATGCCTTCCACCACATTCTTTTTGAGAATGAAGCCGGCGATGGGCGATGGCCAATCGAACGCCAAGACCGGCTCACCGGACGTCTGCAGCTCCTCGATAACGGCCGGTGGAAGCTCGAGATTGGCTAACCTCTGTATGGCCCCCGCATCGCTTCTCGTCGTTCCCGCCGCGCGCGCGATGCGGTAATCGACCTGCACTTTCACCATATCGGGACTATAGATGCGAAAGAGCGGCTCGCCTTTTTCGACGTGGCGGCCATCCTCGTTGACGTAGAGCTTTTCGATAAAACTGTCGGCCCTGAGCGTCACCGAATAGAGCGTTCGCTCGTCGGGCTTGGCGATGCCTGGTGCCCTGACAGGCCGGGCCACCTTGCGCAAAACGACAGGTTCGCTTCGCACGCCTGTGCGCTGTACTTTTACGGGGCTTATCTTGACGATGCCGCTATCGTCTTCGTCGCCCTCATAAACAGGAATGTAGTCCATTCCCATGCCGTCCTTCTTGGGCACCTGCGAGACATCAGGCAACCCCATGGGATTGCGGTAATAGAGAACCGGCCGGTTTTCGGAGGGCTTTGTCGATCCCTGTTGCGCCAAGTCGCTTTCTTCGTCGTCGTGCACTGGCAGATAATCGCGACCGTCAGCGGTCTTTTTCGGCGTGGCTGAATAGTCCGTTTCATCCGAAGGGTTCTTCCAATAGAGAACCTTGCGCTCCTCGTGCGCACGATCCGAAGCATGTTGTATGGACGGCGGCCAAACACGGCTTAGTTCGGGCCAGGTTCCGGTGCCGAGCCGATAGCCAACCACGCCCGAAATTACCAGCGCCGCTGTGGCGATGCCCGCAAACAAGGTCTTGTTCATCGCATCGCTCCTTCAGTCCTTGGCATCAAAGACGACAAAGCCCTGGACGGTTTCTGCTTCACCCGGCACCTTGGCCATCACCTTCAATGCCCATTGCCCCGCCATCGTCAGATCGGCCTTGAAGCGGTAAACACCCGCCTCGTTCGACGGTAAGGCTTGGAGGCTGGCGGTCATGTCGCCCATGCCATCTGGTGACATGTCTAGCCGCGAGCGAAAGATAATCGCTCCGGCAACTTGCTTGCCTGTTTGCTTGTGCACCAAACGAACAGCCAGTTCGCTTCCTTTACCGTTAGCGATACTGGTCTTTGCGGCTTCAAATGCGTAGTCCGTTGCGGCCGCAAACGCGGCGGAAGCCGAGATCATGCACGCGCCCGCAAGCGCGGCCCGCATAAACGTGGCAACTTTCATTGGCCCGAACCTTGTCAGACGGTTTGTAGAGGAAATGTTGCGTGCAACCGCGTGCTCGCGCGTTTATTCGCGCGCAACACGATCAGCTGTCATCGCTCACTGTAGATCAGGCTATTGGGGGAGGCGGAATGGGCGCTCGCGTCCAGCCTGCTGGCTGTCGCGGTGTCGGTGGCACCAGCCGGATGCCTGCTAGTTGCAGGTGATTAGGCTCAGAAGATGTCACCGCGAGAAGTTGGAAACATTTCGCAAAGCAGAATGCAGCGCACGTATTGGGATGATTGCAGCCGCCGCTCTTGCCCTGAACGTGAGCCGAAGTCTCCATGGAATGGCTGTCGTGCATATGGGGCATATGAGCATGGGTTGACAGCGCAACCGATGCTGACATCGATCCTTCGGCGTGATTGCATCGCGCAAGGGCCGTCGTCATCGGCGCGAAGCCGATAATCAGCGCCAGTAGCGAAACCAGAAATTGCCGAAAACTTCTCAACCGCGCCGTCTCCCCAGACATCCAGTAGGGCATATCACGGCGCCCCACCCCTCGGAAGCGGATTTAACGTCTCATTGGCTAACGGCGATAGAGCGGCGAAAGAGGGCCAGACTTGCTGTAAAGAAGACCGCTCCGAGACCGGCGACCTTGGCAAATTCCGGCCAAACAATGCCAAAATCAGCCCCCCGGAACACGACGGCTTGGGCAAATGCCATGAAATGCCGCGAAGGCAGCAGCCACGTGACGGGTTGGATCAACTCCGGTTGACTTTCGATGGGACTGACACCTCCCGAAAGCATCATCATCGGCAAGATCGTCATGATCATGAGAAGAGCGAACTGCGCCATGGTTCGCGCAACGGTGCCTAGAAAAATGCCGATTGCCGCTGCGGCAAACAGGTAGACAGACGTACCCGCAAGAAGAAGCAGCGTTGAGCCCGCTATCGGCACTTGCAAAATTCCGGTGACGACCACCGTCAGCGACAACGCGAATGCGGTGAGAATAACCACACCGTTTGCAAGAACCTTGGCCATGGCAATCTGGAACGCCGTCAAGGGCATGACGAGCAGGTGCTCGATCGTTCCATGCTCACGTTCGCGCAGGAGAGCTGCACCCGTCAGCACGATGGTGATCATGGAAAGCTGATCGAGGAGGGCCACGATGGCGCGGAACCACATGGCGGTACCGTTGGGGTTGAAAGCCAGACGTTCAAGTAGTGTGACGGCACTGGTGGATTTTTCGTCGGATCTCGCAACAAAGCGATCGACTTCATTGCGCACGATATTTTGGATATAGCTGTCGCCGAGAGACGCTTGAGCCACAGCGGTCGCGTCGATATTGATCTGTACGCTTGGCCGTCGGCCATGGCGCACGTCCTCTTCGAACTTTGGCGGTATCTCGACCACGAACGTAAACTTGTCGCGGTTCATGGCATCTTCCACGCTCGCAGCAGAGATCTCCTGGGGACGCTGGAAGTATGGCTGATAGAATGCATTTTGGATCGCACGCGATAGCGTCGATCTGTCTTCGTCAACGAACGCGATCGAAGCGTTGTGCACGTCGTCCGTCATTCCCGTAGCCTGGGAATATATGGAAAAGCTGAATGCCCAGATGATGAGACCAACCATCACTGCATCGCTGAACAGGCTGCGGAGTTCTTTCGTGCCAAGCCAAAAGATGTTCGTCCAGGTCCGCATCCCTCACGCCTCCTGCTTCTTCAGGAAGAACGCTGCAAGCGAGATGAAAAGTGGGCTATATGCGGCAAGAACGATGAGATCGAGCGCAAGATCGCTGGAGTTCAATCCCTTGGTGAAGGCCCCCACGCTCAAGTGCATGTAGTACGTCGCCGGCCACAGAAGTCCGGCAACATGCGCACCACCTTCGAGCGTCGAGACCGGCTGTATCATGCCGGAAAACTGCATGGTTGGTAGCATCGATAGGATGCTTGTGGCAAACACGGCAGCGACCTGCGAACTTGTCAACGACGAAAGCAAGAGCCCCCAACTCGTGGTTGCGGAGATAAAGAGTATCGCACCCAGGAAAAGCGTAATGAATGAGCCATTGAGGGGCACCTGCAAAAGAAAGACAACGAGCAGCGTCAACACCAAGAAGTTTACGGCGCCGATGACGATATAGGGCAACTGCTTGCCGACGAGGAACTCGATCCGATTGGTCGGCGTGACATAGAAGTTGGTGATCGTTCCAATCTCCTTCTCGCGCGCCATGCTGACCGCCATGAGAATGGCGGGAAATAACAAGAGCAGCATGGCCGGCGTTTTCGGCCCAATCGAGTAGATCGTTTCGAATGAAGGATTGTAGCGGTAGCGCGGCTCCAAGGAAACGTTTGCCGCCGCGTTTGCGTCAACCCCGGCGGAGCGCGCCAGTTCCGTCAGATATTTTACGTGCGCGGCCGTTACATAACCTGCAATCGTCGCCGCGCGCGTTGTGTTTGCGCCATCAATCCAGGCTGAAACAGAGACCGGCTGTCCGCGCTTCAGGTTTCGCCCGAAGTCAGGCGGAATCTCGATAGCGAGCGTGATGTCGCCGGACCTCAGGCGCTGTTCAAGCTCATCTTGCGACTTGATCTCGGGCTTTTCGATGAAATAACGCGACCCGGAAAAGCTGCTTAAATAGTCCCTACTTTGCGGCGTCTGGTCGAGATTCATGGCGGCAAAGTTGAGATTGCGCACATCGAGCGAAATGCCATAAGAAATGACGATCAGCAAAATCGAGCTGCCAAGAAATGCGAACGCGAGGCGAACCGGATCGCGAAGAACCTCCATCATCTCGCGATAGCTGAAGGCCAGAAGACGCGACAAGCTGAATCGATAAACCTCACCCCTATTCCCGCTTGCTGTGTCGGCCTCTAAGGGTTGCACCGTCAGAGTTTCGGCGGCAACGTTCTGCTCTGCCGTCTCGTCGGAGGCCTCTTCAATATAGGCGATAAACGCATCCTCAAGAGACGCGGCGCCTTTTTCTTCTACCAAGTGCGCTGGCTGGCCATAAACAAGTACCCGCCCAGCGTGCATCAGCGAGACACGATCACAGCGGAGGGCTTCATTCATAAAGTGCGTGGAGATGAAAATCGTCACCTTGTCCCGGCGAGACAGTTCTACGAGAAGCTCCCAGAACTCATCACGAGCCACCGGATCAACGCCCGACGTCGGCTCATCGAGGATAAGCATTTCCGGCTCGTGGATGACCGCAACCGCAAGTGAAAGCCTCTGGCGCATACCGAGCGGGAGCGACGAAGCGAGCACATCCAGTTGATCGGCGATCCCGAAGCGCGTCACGAGTTGGCGTATGCGCTCGGTCGTTTTGGCGGCACTTAGATGGAAGAGCCTGGCATGAAGCATAAGGTTCTGGCGGACGGTCAATTCACCGTAGAGCGAAAACGACTGCGACATGAACCCGACGCGCTTGCGCGTCTCGATATCGTTGGCATCCACCGGCTTGCCGAACAGGAAGGCTTCGCCTTCGGTGGGCGGCAGCAACCCAGTCAACATCTTCATTGTGGTGGTCTTGCCGCAGCCGTTCGATCCAAGAAAGCCGAAAATCTCCCCGCGCTCGATTTCAAAGCTGACGTTATCGACTGCGGTGAAACCGCCGAAACGGCGCGTCAGCCCTTTTGCGACAATCGCGGGCACGCCATCCGCCATTTCCCGCGGTGGGATCACAAGCTCTCCCTGCTTCCTGCGCCGATGTTTCGGCAACAATTGAACGAAAGCCGCTTCAAGGGCGGTCGTCGCGGTCTGCTCCTTGAGTTGTGCAGGCGTGCCGGTTGCGAGAATGCGGCCAGCGTCCATTGCCACCAGCCAGTCGAAGCGTTCCGCTTCGTCCATGTAGGCGGTGGAAACGATGACGCTCATTCCCGGCCGCTCCTTTCGGATCGCGTCAATGAGCACCCAGAACTGACGCCGCGAAAGCGGATCGACACCCGTTGTAGGCTCATCGAGGATGAGCAGATCCGGATCGTGAATCAGCGCGCAGCACAACCCTAGCTTCTGCTTCATGCCGCCTGAGAGCTTGGCCGCAGGGCGGTTGAGAAAAGGGAACAGACCCGTTGCCTTGGTCAGCCTGTTGATGCGCGCGCGGCGTTCTGCTGAACCCTGCCCGAAGAGGCTTCCGAAGAAGTCGAGGTTCTCCTCGACACTCAGTTCCTGATAGAGGTTTTTGCCCAACCCCTGCGGCATGTAAGCGATGCGCGGACCAACTTCGCGTCGGTGCTTGCTAGACGCCATATCGCCGTCCAGAACTTCGAGCTCGCCGACCTGCAGTTTGCGCGCACCCGCAATCAGACCGAGCAATGTCGATTTGCCGACACCATCGGGCCCGAGAAAACCAACCATGCATCCCGAAGGCACATCGAGCGTCACACCCGACAGGGCACGAACGGTCTTATAGACGTGCGTAACGCCCATGATGCGTACAATCGGATCGCGCTCAGGCTTCATGAAACCGGCTTCAAGTTATGATCGATCAAGGCCTGCCAGGTGAACTTGCGCTACCCGCATCGCTGGCAGGCTCCGCCGCAGCCGGTGGATGACTTGGCGGCAGCTTCTGCAGGAAGTCGGGCCAGGGCGACGGCTCCACTCCGGGTGGAAGCGAAAGTCTGACATACGCGACACCGCGAACGCCGGTCTTCACGCGCTCGATGTAATTCATCACCAGTTCGGACGGCACGCGCACCTTCACTCGGAACACGAGCTTCTCACGCTCGCTCGCGGTCTCCACCTGCTTCGGCGTGAACTGCGATTCCGGCGAGACGAAGCTGACCGTCGCAGGAATCGCCACATCTATCACATCCAGCTTGATGCGGGCTTCGGCACCAACATTCACACGGTGCGCCTGCGCCGCAGGAAGAAAGACTTCCAAGTAAACGTCAGACAAATCGACAAGCGTCAGAATCTTGCCACCCGCGCCGACCACCTCACCGGGCTCGGCTAACCGATAAAGCACACGTCCGACTGTTGGCGACCTCAATGTGCAGTCGTCGATTTCGGTCTGAATCTCCTTGGCGACCGCACGCGCCGCATCAATGCTGCGTTGTCGAGAAACAAGCATCGCTTCGGCCGAAGCCACATTTGCCTTTGCGACCGCGCTCTGACTGACCCGGGTATCATAGACCTCCTTTGAGGTGTGGCCCTTGTCGACGAGGCTTGAGGACCGCGCCAGCTCCTGATCGGCGAGGAGGAGCTGTGCTTGTGCCTGGGAGATTGCCGCCTCAGCTGCTGCGGCTTGGCTTTGCGCGCTGGCAATGTCAGCTTCAGCTTTCAGAGCCTGCGCCTTGAGTTGCGCCACGTCGATTTGGGCAAGTACGTCGCCCTGTCGGACAAGGTCGCCTTCGCGCACGCTCACGCTCTCTACGCGCCCTGCGATCTTGGTCGCAACATCGACCTGTACGGCTTCAATGCGTCCGTTACCCCAGGCGATATCCTCGGGCAAAGAGGTGCCGTTGCCGCCAAAAAACAAATAGCCAAGGCCGCCCAGCACAATGGCCCCAGCGGCCGCCATGAGGTAGTTCGTCCGCAAGGCTCCTGCTCCATGAGAACGTTTATACGATTGCCCGCTGCACTATAAGCATAAGTATAGGCAGGCGCGGAACCATTGCCATAGGCCATAGCGACTGACAACGATAGCTTTGATGGAAGCACCCAGAACCCGGCATGGATCTGACAATCGTTCAGGTTTTGGGGGCGTCAGCTGGTTGGCCGGCCCCGGCCGTGTCAAAACTTGAGGTAAAATGTCGGCCCTAGTCGCGTG
The DNA here is from genome assembly GCA_041397645.1 of Hyphomicrobiaceae bacterium. Lineage (NCBI taxonomy): Bacteria > Pseudomonadati > Pseudomonadota > Alphaproteobacteria > Hyphomicrobiales > Hyphomicrobiaceae > Hyphomicrobiaceae bacterium. Next base: position 2,495,674 of record JAWKWE010000004.1, read on the forward strand.
CATGCGTCAGCCGCCTGCCATCACGGCTTCCGGTATCTCAAACCGCTCAGAACCGATGGTGACGGTGAATAGATCGCTGTTCTTTTCGGTTTTCATCTTGGCGCCGCCATCCGCTTGGCTTTCATCGACCCCAGCAAAACCGCGGGAGGTCATGGCGTCAATCGCCTTTACAGCGTCCATACCTTTGAGGTCCTCGATTGGGACTAAGCCTCCTGAGCCGCCACCTGCAGTGCCGCCGCCCGTCACACCGATCTTAATCGTATATCGCGAACTCTCGTTGCGCCGCGCGGCATTCCTCATCAGGTATACCCGGACACGATAGTCGCCCGGTTGAGAAAGGCGCTGTTCGTAGTCGTTGCCACTGGAAGAGCCGACAAAGAGCGCAGTCTCGCCCGTCGGCGGTAGGACATTGAAATAGTTGGAGGCATTGCTGGCGGTGAGCGACCGACGCCGACGATGTAGTCAATATACTGATCGCCCGGCTTGAACTGATTTTCTTTGTACGAACACTTTTGGCCCAGGCGCTTTTAAGCTCAGCCTTCTGGACGCTAACGGCATATCGCTACTTCTCGACAAATGCCTTCTCGATGACGAATTCCCCGGAGGTGCTCGCGCTGCCTTCGTGAAATCCCAGATCCAGGAGGTAGGGCTTTATTTCGTGCAGCATCTCAGGGCTACCGCACAGCATGACCCGATCGAGGTCTGCTGACAGGCTCGGTGTGGAAATTTCCGAGTACAATCGGCCCGACTTCATGAGATCCGTAATGCGTCCGCGGTTCTTGAAAGGCTCACGCGTAACGGTGGGGTAGTAGACGAGCTGCTCGCGCACCAGTTCCCCTATGAGTTCGTGTTTCGGCAATTCGCTCGTAATAGTCTCGGAATAGGCGAGTTCAGCGATATTCCGGCATCCATGCACCAACACAATTCGCTCAAAGCGCTCGTAGGTGGACGGGTCACGGATGATGCTCATGAAGGGCGCAAGGCCGGTTCCGGTTGCAAGAAGGTACAAGTTGCGGCCAGGACGCAGGTGATCGATAAGAAGCGTCCCAGTCGGCTTTTTCCCAACAAGGATCACATCGTCCCTATCGATATGCTGTAGGCGGGAAGTGAGCGCACCATCGGGAACCTTGATGCTCAGAAATTCCAGATGATCATCATAATTCGAGCTGACGATGCTGTACGCGCGGGTCACAGGGCGTCCATTGTGTTCAATGCCAATCATGACGAACTGCCCGGACTCGAAGCGTAGCGACGGACTGCGGGTCGTTCGGAAGCTGAAGAGTGTATTGGTCCAATGCTGGACCGATTGCACCCGTTCACTTGTGAATGCACTCATGGCTGCGAAACTCACAATAGAGGGCCGTGCCGGCCGAGGACGACCGGCGAAACGCCAGAATTGGTTCAAGACGTGCCTGTCGGGCTGAGGCGTCTGGCGCCGATCGCTCACGGCGCCAGACTTCCCGTCAGTTGGCTCGGCTCACCTGCACAAGATTGTCCGAGAACGAGGGCGCGTGGCCCATGTCCGTAAATTCTGCCGAACTGATACTGTTGACCGTTCCATCGTTGAGCTGACGCCAGTATCCCAGCGAAGCAACCACAACGCCCGGATTGACGTCACCGGTAATCCGCGCGACGCCCTTGAAAGCACCGCGACTGTTTTCGACTTTCACGCGGTCTCCCTCGACGATACCGCGCGATTCAGCGTCCGCTGCATTGATCAGAACGAACTGATCACCCTGCCCTTTGATCTTCTGTTCCATATTGGCGTAGCAGGAGTTCAAGAAGCCGTGGCTCTTCGGCGATACGATATTGAGCGGATATTTCTTTGCTAGTTCTGGATTGGTGGCTGCCGTCTCGCGCGGGCCCACGTAATCGGGAAGCGAGTCGAGCGGCTCTCCAGGCTGGAAGCCTTCGTACATTTGACGGAAAGGACCAGCGACGAAGTTGCTGGCACCTTCCACGAGGAAATGGCACTTGCCAGTTGGCGTTGGGAAGTTCCCTTCCTTGTGACGCGCGCGATCATCCTTGGTGCCAACATTTAGCCGCGCATACCCGTGCTTGCGCAGATAGTCGAGATCGATGCCTTCGCACGCGGGTGCCGACCAATCGACATAGTTCTCAAGGCACTCGCTATCCGACCATTTGAAGTTTTCCTCCTCGAAGCCCAACCTGGCCGCAAGCCGACGGAAGATTTCGTTGTTCGGGATTGCCTCTCCCGGGCTTTCTGCACACTTGGCGTTGTAGGTGAGATAGAGATGGCCCCAAGACAGGATCATGTCTTCCATCTCCGCGCCCATCGATGCAGGCAGCACGATATCGGCATAGGACGCGGTGTCTGAAATGAAGTGCTCGGCAGAGACGAGGAAGAGATCCTCGCGCATCAGTCCTTTGACGATCTTGTCCGTCTCCGGTGCCTGCGTAACGGGGTTCGAATTCCAGCACATCATGGATTTAATCGGTGGGTCGAGCGGGATCTCGCCCGTCAACGCGCGGCCAATTTGAAGATTGTTGACCACGCGCGTTCCCGGCGGGATCAGGTCTGGGCGGCAGATGACGTCGAACTTGTAGGGATGTTCCCAGACCGAGAATTGGGTGATCCCACCTCCAACGTGACGCCAGGCACCGGTTAATGCCGGAATGCAACTGACAGCGCGAATAGTCTGGCCGCCGCCGTAATGGCGCTCGAGAGCCACGCCGATGCGGATGGCGGCCGGCTGTGTCGTAGCCAATTCGCGTGCGAGCTTCTTGATATCGGCAGCAGGAACACCGGTGATCTTCTCCGCCCACTCCGGTGTCCGCGTACTGGCCCGCTCCTTCAACTCGTCAAACCCGACCGTGTAATTGTCGACATAGTCCTGATCCACGAGCCCCTGTTCGATGATCGAGTTGACGAGCGCCATTGCTAGCGCGCCATCGGTGCCAGGCTTCGGGCAGATGTGCCAGTCGGCTTCCTTGGCGGTCCGCGATGCATAGGCGTCGATGACAACGACCTTTGCGCCGAGCTTTTGAGCATCCCTGACGATCGCCCAATGATGGAGATTAGTACTGACGCTATTGCAGGCCCAGATCACGATGTACTTCGAGTGGATATAGCTCTCCGGGTCGACGCCAGCGGTTGGCCCTAGTGTCAGTAGCCAGGCCGTGCAGGAGCCTTCACCGCAGAATGTGCGCTCGCATACGGTCGCACCAAGACGGTTGAAAAACGCATCTCCACCATTAAGGCCATGCACCAGACCTTGATGTCCGAGGTAGCTGTAGGGGATGATCGCCTGTGGACCGTGCTCCGCGATAATATCTTTCCAGCGCGACACGATCTCGTCCAACGCCTCATCCCACGTGATGCGCTCGAACTGCTTGGAACCCTTAGGCCCGGTCCGCCGCATTGGGTAGAGCACGCGGTCAGGGTGATAGTGGCGCGACTCGTAATCCTTGAGCTTCACGCACAGGCCGCCGCGCGTCATGGGATGGTCGGGATTGCCCCGCACGCTCTTGAGTTTGTTCCCTTCCACCTCGAACAACATCGAGCAGGTATCGGGACAGTCATGAGGGCAAGCACCGAAGGACGTTGTCGTCGAGACACGCTCGTTCATGGTTTTCCTCGCATTTACTTGTTTCGACTGCGCAGCGCGCCGGTCGCGCAAGCCACGTGGCTTCAGAAAAGCCGAAGAATTGGCGCTAACCAAGTGCCAAAAGCAAAAAATTTATAGGGCCAAGGAGTTTGACATATTGATTTTGCAGTCGCACTCCCTCACCTTGGCACCACTAAACAGCGGTTCTTGGCACTAGAGAGACCCCGAAAATTGCTCTATTATCTGGCCAAACGAAGAAGTATCGGTTCGAGGAAAATCCGGCTTGGACCTTAATCTGTCGCTCGATCCAGAGGCTGCCCTTTCCCTTCAGGCCCAGCTTTTTGAGCAGGTGCGCGAACTCATCCTCAGCGGCGTTCTGAAAGGCGGCGGCGCTTTGCCCCCCAGCCGCCACCTCGCTCAGTCCTATCGCATCTCTCGAAACACCGTCTCGCTCGCCTATGACCGGCTGATTAGCGAAGGCTATGCGAGTTCGCGAGGCACCGCCGGCGTATTTGTCTGCGAGGTTCTTCCGGAGGAGACATTACTCGTTTCGGGGGTACCGCAGAAACGGCTTCTCGATGTTCCACAAGATGACGAGGCCGAGCCAGTCCTGTGTTTCGCCGGAAGCCCCGGCGGCGGTAATGACCGTCCCGCAATCGACTTCTGGGTCGGCCGGTCGGATCCAGCGCTATTTCCAATCAGGACATGGCGCAGCTTGATCAACAAGCGGCTCTCATCGGGAAGCGGTCATTTTACCGACTATAGCGATCCCGCAGGGCTGCCCGAGTTGCGCGAGGCTATCGCAAATCATCTTGCGCAGGCGCGAGGTATGCATGTTTCGCCAGAGCAGATCATCGTCACCAATGGCGGACAGGATGCGCTAAACCTTATTTATCGCCTCGTCGCCAATCGCACGACACAGCTGTGCATCGAAAATCCTTGCTATCTGGGTGCGTCGTTCCTGTTTCAGAGCACCGAAAAAAAGATCCACCCTGTTCCCGTCGACGAAGATGGGCTTCGGGTTGACGACTTGCCTCAGACCAAAGGCAGCCTCCTCTACGTCACGCCTTCGCATCAGTTTCCAACGGGCGTCACGCTTACGCTCAAACGCCGTATCGCGCTGTTGCAATGGGCGCAGGAAACCGACAGCCTGATCATAGAAGACGATTACGATAGTGACTTTCGCTACGACGGCCCGCCCCAAACGGCACTTGCCGGCCTCGACCGCAGTCGCAAAGTCTTCTACATGGGCACGTTCTCAAAATCAGTCGGTGCAGGCATAAGATTGGGCTTTGCCGTGCTCCCTCGGGAGTATTGGAACAAGGCGCGGATGCTGAAGGCGCAAATGAGCAACGGCCAAAGTTGGCTGGAGCAAGCCGCGTTAGCTGATTTCCTATCCCAAGGGCACTTCTACAGACACTTGCGCCGCTCCCAGCACGCTTACAAGCTGCGGCGGGACTGTCTCGTCAAAGCGTTGACCGCGACGTTTGAATACCCGGTTATTTCAGGAACAGCGGCAGGTCTGCATTTAACTTGGCGGCTGCCGCAAAACTGTCCGCCCGCAAGCATCGTCCAGATAAGTGCTCGGCAGAACGGCGTTGGGGTGTACTCTTTGAAGAGCGGAGCCTCGTTCGATTTCAATCCAAAGGCGCGAGATGACGTCCTTCTGTTCGGCTACTCGTCGATCCATGAAGAAGAAATTACAAAGGCAGTTGCCATCCTTCAGAAAGTTCTTCATCGCGCAAAGCCGCAAACAGCAGCGGCCGAATAGATGCCACTAGCCCTCACTAGAGCAATGTGAGCAACGGTGGCCACCAAGAAGGTGGCGGCTACGAGCCTCTTCCGTGTCACTCATCCGCATGGGTCGGTGGCAACGTCGTCGATCGGCTCAGTCTGAAGAAGGCGTAGAAGTAGCCGAGCCACAGGATAACAGAAAGGCCATAGAAGACGATCGTGCGCAGCGACCAAAACGGCCATGAGCCAGCGGGTCCGATCGCAATCACGTTTGGATACCAACTGAAGAGTGTGGATCGCCAGCGATTCCACATGAGCGTCATTTCCGTATCGCGCGCCTGGGCGGTTTTCGCATCATTGAAGACACGCTCGCTGTTCCGCTTCAGCCACCACCAGGAATCGTCGTTGACGAGTTCAAGCCCTCGGTCGGATCGATTACGCATGTAGATATATTCGACATCGGACGTATTCCCGCGAGCATCGGGATCGCTGCGACGTACCTCCGTTCCTGTGATGACGCCCGTTGTCCATGTTGGGCGTGCGTATTCCCATCCAAACCAGAGCGGGATACCCAAGACGAGCGCAGCGACTGCCAATACTGCATTCCCCCGTCGCCACAAGCTAAACGCAAGCACGAGGATTGCGAGAAGGAAAAAGTAACCGATCGACACCCAAGCCTGTAGCATGGCCTAAACCTCTTCTAACCTCGATGCGGTTTCATCGTCGTGCAACACCCTCAACTTTGTGCTCTCCCCAAATCTCGCGAACCGGGCAGATGATGTTCGCATAGCCGCAGCGTTCACGCGACGAAAATCCTGGTCAAGGCCGTTCACTCGCTGATTCGATGCATGCCACATAGCCTACGCGCTCAAAATAGCGCTGAAAGGCTCGATCGAGCGCGCACCGTCGCGTTGGAGACAGCTGAATCCCCACTCGCCAAGTGGAATGGGTCGGCGAAGTTCCTCCTGTCCCACATCAACGGATGTGTGTCAGATTTAGAGACTTGAAGGCCGGATTCGTGATCAAAACTCTTCCCGACGGGTGGCCGGGAAGTGGACGCAGCAGCCCACTCGAGCGTCGCGACGTCCGTCGGGCTACTCACCAGCACCATTCGGCCGACGAAAACTTCGCATCGCGCTCGGTTGCCTGCGTAGCGTAGTATCGATCGTCGCCATCCAAAAGCTCGTACCAGCGCGGCAACGACAAAGCGTGGGGTCGCAGATCTCCTAAGGCGTCAACGCCTTACCCAACGACTCAATCTGTGCAAATGTCAGCATCGGGGGCGCGTTGATCTGGTCCTTGAATAAGCGTGGCGTATTGAGGCCTTCCTTCCAGTTTTGCGGCCGGATTTCGCCAGTGATGGCGTCAATCTCTACCCGCTCGATGACGACGGTTCCGTCGGAATAAACGGCTTCGATTTTGAGCTTCAGGGTTTCTGCGTCGGCTGCGCGACGACCAATAAAGAGCCCATTGTCGGCGCGTTGCAGCCAGTCCGGAATCTCGGTTCCGTCGCTGCGCGTCACGCGATAATCAACGATACGACGGGTTCCGGCCTCTATCGTATTCGAAATCTGAATGATTAGAGTGCCGTCACACACCGAACTGTCTATCACGATCTGCTCGCGATCGCTGAGGCCGCCTAGATTGCCAGGCACGTTGTGACGCATGGAGAAGCCGAGAAGAGGTTCGGACATTCGAAAGAGCCTAACGTCGGCCAGCCCGGCTCTTGCGGCTAACTCTCTGGACCGCTCGGCAGCGATGACCTCTAACACACTTCCTCTGTTGCCAAGGGTGCAGATACCGTTCAGTGACCTGGCGCTGTTTACGGACGCAAGCACAACACCATCGGCGCCAAGGCTGCCAGCGATTGATCGCAGGGATTCAATGTCAAAAACAGCTTCGATGACCGCGCCGTCAGCGACTAGCGCCTCCCGCGGAGCAATTGCTTCGGGATACGAAGGCCATTCAGGCCCTTCGAAGCCAAAGACCTCTGATTGGTAGACATAGTCGTTCGCTGCGACATCGATGGTCACGAATGCCTTGGCTCGGCCACCGTCGCTGTCATCTATCCAATATGTGATGCGATCCTTTCCGATGTACCCGGGTTTCGGTGTGTACCGAAGCGAGCCGTCCGCGAGAATTTGGACGCTTCCGTGGGCCGCCTGCGCCGCCACAACCGAAATAGGGTCACCATCAGGGTCGGTATCGTTGTCAAGAACGTCGATAACCGTGGCGCGCCCAGCTACGGTTGAAGCGGTATCGCTCTGCGCGATCGGCGCCGGATTCTCTATCGACCAATCCACCGTACGTGTGGTCTTGCCGCCGTGACCGTCGTCGACGGTAAACGTTACAGTATAGGGACCGCTGTTCGAAGAATCATGCTTCAAGGTGCCGGATACTACGCCGGAGTTCGGGTCAATAGCCAAGCCTGGCGGGAGACCTGAAGCTGTGTAGGTAACTTGGTCACCATCAACATCACTTACTAACCGAGATACGTCGAATTCAATCGTCTGACCGTCGCTTGATTTGGGCGGTATGAACGGGCCAATGACAGGCGCATCGTTCACAGCCGTGACCGTGATCGACACCGTCTTCGTCACGCTGCCGCCCTGCCCGTCGCTCACCGTATAGGTGAAGCTGTCGGGCCCGTGGTAGTTCGCATCCGGCGTATAGATGTAGCTGCCGTCACCCGCCACGCTCACCGTACCGTGCGCAGGATCGCTCGCCTTGCTGAAGCTTAAAGTATCCCCGTCAACGTCCGTCGCCGTCAGCGTTCCCGTGAAGGCCGTATCCTCGCTCGTCACAACGCTCTCGTCCGACGCAACCGGCGCGTCGTTCACAGCCGTCACAGTCAGCGACACCGTCACAACACCGCTGTCGGACTGGCCGTCGTTCGACTTATACGTGAAGCTGTCGGAACCGTGGTAATCCGCGTCCGGCGTATACGTGAACGAACCGTCACCGTTCAGCGTCAGCGTTCCGTGCCCCGGGCCCGTCACCACAACCGCGCTCAGGCTGTCGCCGTCAACATCGCTGTCGTTGACTAGAACACCAGGCGCCGCAACCAGCAGCGTCGTATCCTCTGACGTCGTATAGCTGTCACCCGAAGCGACAGGCGCATCGTTCACAGCCGTGACCGTGATCGACACCGTCTTCGTCACGCTGCCGCCCTGCCCGTCGCTCACCGTATAGGTGAAGCTGTCGGGCCCGTGGTAGTTCGCATCCGGCGTATAGATGTAGCTGCCGTCACCCGCCACGCTCACCGTACCGTGCGCAGGATCGCTCGCCTTGCTGAAGCTTAAAGTATCCCCGTCAACGTCCGTCGCCGTCAGCGTTCCCGTGAAGGCCGTATCCTCGCTCGTCACAACGCTCTCGTCCGACGCAACCGGCGCGTCGTTCACAGCCGTCACAGTCAGCGACACCGTCACAACACCGCTGTCGGACTGGCCGTCGTTCGACTTATACGTGAAGCTGTCGGAACCGTGGTAATCCGCGTCCGGCGTATACGTGAACGAACCGTCACCGTTCAGCGTCAGCGTTCCGTGCCCCGGGCCCGTCACCACAACCGCGCTCAGGCTGTCGCCGTCAACATCGCTGTCGTTGACTAGAACACCAGGCGCCGCAACCAGCAGCGTCGTATCCTCTGACGTCGTATAGCTGTCACCCGAAGCGACAGGCGCATCGTTCACAGCCGTGACCGTGATCGACACCGTCTTCGTCACGCTGCCGCCCTGCCCGTCGCTCACCGTATAGGTGAAGCTGTCGGGCCCGTGGTAGTTCGCATCCGGCGTATAGATGTAGCTGCCGTCACCCGCCACGCTCACCGTACCGTGCGCAGGATCGCTCGCCTTGCTGAAGCTTAAAGTATCCCCGTCAACGTCCGTCGCCGTCAGCGTTCCCGTGAAGGCCGTATCCTCGCTCGTCACAACGCTCTCGTCCGACGCAACCGGCGCGTCGTTCACAGCCGTCACAGTCAGCGACACCGTCACAACACCGCTGTCGGACTGGCCGTCGTTCGACTTATACGTGAAGCTGTCGGAACCGTGGTAATCCGCGTCCGGCGTATACGTGAACGAACCGTCACCGTTCAGCGTCAGCGTTCCGTGCCCCGGGCCCGTCACCACAACCGCGCTCAGGCTGTCGCCGTCAACATCGCTGTCGTTGACTAGAACACCAGGCGCCGCAACCAGCAGCGTCGTATCCTCTGACGTCGTATAGCTGTCACCCGAAGCGACAGGCGCATCGTTCACAGCCGTGACCGTGATCGACACCGTCTTCGTCACGCTGCCGCCCTGCCCGTCGCTCACCGTATAGGTGAAGCTGTCGGGCCCGTGGTAGTTCGCATCCGGCGTATAGATGTAGCTGCCGTCACCCGCCACGCTCACCGTACCGTGCGCAGGATCGCTCGCCTTGCTGAAGCTTAAAGTATCCCCGTCAACGTCCGTCGCCGTCAGCGTTCCCGTGAAGGCCGTATCCTCGCTCGTCACAACGCTCTCGTCCGACGCAACCGGCGCGTCGTTCACAGCCGTCACAGTCAGCGACACCGTCACAACACCGCTGTCGGACTGGCCGTCGTTCGACTTATACGTGAAGCTGTCGGAACCGTGGTAATCCGCGTCCGGCGTATACGTGAACGAACCGTCACCGTTCAGCGTCAGCGTTCCGTGCCCCGGGCCCGTCACCACAACCGCGCTCAGGCTGTCGCCGTCAACATCGCTGTCGTTGACTAGAACACCAGGCGCCGCAACCAGCAGCGTCGTATCCTCTGACGTCGTATAGCTGTCACCCGAAGCGACAGGCGCATCGTTCACAGCCGTGACCGTGATCGACACCGTCTTCGTCACGCTGCCGCCCTGCCCGTCGCTCACCGTATAGGTGAAGCTGTCGGGCCCGTGGTAGTTCGCATCCGGCGTATAGATGTAGCTGCCGTCACCCGCCACGCTCACCGTACCGTGCGCAGGATCGCTCGCCTTGCTGAAGCTTAAAGTATCCCCGTCAACGTCCGTCGCCGTCAGCGTTCCCGTGAAGGCCGTATCCTCGCTCGTCACAACGCTCTCGTCCGACGCAACCGGCGCGTCGTTCACAGCCGTCACAGTCAGCGACACCGTCACAACACCGCTGTCGGACTGGCCGTCGTTCGACTTATACGTGAAGCTGTCGGAACCGTGGTAATCCGCGTCCGGCGTATACGTGAACGAACCGTCACCGTTCAGCGTCAGCGTTCCGTGCCCCGGGCCCGTCACCACAACCGCGCTCAGGCTGTCGCCGTCAACATCGCTGTCGTTGACTAGAACACCAGGCGCCGCAACCAGCAGCGTCGTGTCCTCTGACGTCGTATAGCTGTCACCCGAAGCGACAGGCGCATCGTTCACAGCCGTGACCGTGATCGACACCGTCTTCGTCACGCTGCCGCCCTGCCCGTCGCTCACCGTATAGGTGAAGCTGTCGGGCCCGTGGTAGTTCGCATCCGGCGTATAGATGTAGCTGCCGTCACCCGCCACGCTCACCGTACCGTGCGCAGGATCGCTCGCCTTGCTGAAGCTTAAAGTATCCCCGTCAACGTCCGTCGCCGTCAGCGTTCCCGTGAAGGCCGTATCCTCGCTCGTCACAACGCTCTCGTCCGACGCAACCGGCGCGTCGTTCACAGCCGTCACAGTCAGCGACACCGTCACAACACCGCTGTCGGACTGGCCGTCGTTCGACTTATACGTGAAGCTGTCGGAACCGTGGTAATCCGCGTCCGGCGTATACGTGAACGAACCGTCACCGTTCAGCGTCAGCGTTCCGTGCCCCGGGCCCGTCACCACAACCGCGCTCAGGCTGTCGCCGTCAACATCGCTGTCGTTGACTAGAACACCAGGCGCCGCAACCAGCAGCGTCGTGTCCTCTGACGTCGTATAGCTGTCACCCGAAGCGACAGGCGCATCGTTCACAGCCGTGACCGTGATCGACACCGTCTTCGTCACGCTGCCGCCCTGCCCGTCGCTCACCGTATAGGTGAAGCTGTCGGGCCCGTGGTAGTTCGCATCCGGCGTATAGATGTAGCTGCCGTCACCCGCCACGCTCACCGTACCGTGCGCAGGATCGCTCGCCTTGCTGAAGCTTAAAGTATCCCCGTCAACGTCCGTCGCCGTCAGCGTTCCCGTGAAGGCCGTATCCTCGCTCGTCACAACGCTCTCGTCCGACGCAACCGGCGCGTCGTTCACAGCCGTCACAGTCAGCGACACCGTCACAACACCGCTGTCGGACTGGCCGTCGTTCGACTTATACGTGAAGCTGTCGGAACCGTGGTAATCCGCGTCCGGCGTATACGTGAACGAACCGTCACCGTTCAGCGTCAGCGTTCCGTGCCCCGGGCCCGTCACCACAACCGCGCTCAGGCTGTCGCCGTCAACATCGCTGTCGTTGACTAGAACACCAGGCGCCGCAACGAGCAGCGTCGTGTCCTCTGACGTCGTATAGCTGTCACCCGAAGCGACAGGCGCATCGTTCACAGCCGTGACCGTGATCGACACCGTCTTCGTCACGCTGCCGCCCTGCCCGTCGCTCACCGTATAGGTGAAGCTGTCGGGCCCGTGGTAGTTCGCATCCGGCGTATAGATGTAGCTGCCGTCACCCGCCACGCTCACCGTACCGTGCGCAGGATCGCTCGCCTTGCTGAAGCTTAAAGTATCCCCGTCAACGTCCGTCGCCGTCAGCGTTCCCGTGAAGGCCGTATCCTCGCTCGTCACAACGCTCTCGTCCGACGCAACCGGCGCGTCGTTCACAGCCGTCACAGTCAGCGACACCGTCACAACACCGCTGTCGGACTGGCCGTCGTTCGACTTATACGTGAAGCTGTCGGAACCGTGGTAATCCGCGTCCGGCGTATACGTGAACGAACCGTCACCGTTCAGCGTCAGCGTTCCGTGCCCCGGGCCCGTCACCACAACCGCGCTCAGGCTGTCGCCGTCAACATCGCTGTCGTTGACTAGAACACCAGGCGCCGCAACCAGCAGCGTCGTGTCCTCTGACGTCGTATAGCTGTCACCCGAAGCGACAGGCGCATCGTTCACAGCCGTGACCGTGATCGACACCGTCTTCGTCACGCTGCCGCCCTGCCCGTCGCTCACCGTATAGGTGAAGCTGTCGGGCCCGTGGTAGTTCGCATCCGGCGTATAGATGTAGCTGCCGTCACCCGCCACGCTCACCGTACCGTGCGCAGGATCGCTCGCCTTGCTGAAGCTTAAAGTATCCCCGTCAACGTCCGTCGCCGTCAGCGTTCCCGTGAAGGCCGTATCCTCGCTCGTCACAACGCTCTCGTCCGACGCAACCGGCGCGTCGTTCACAGCCGTCACAGTCAGCGACACCGTCACAACACCGCTGTCGGACTGGCCGTCGTTCGACTTATACGTGAAGCTGTCGGAACCGTGGTAATCCGCGTCCGGCGTATACGTGAACGAACCGTCACCGTTCAGCGTCAGCGTTCCGTGCCCCGGGCCCGTCACCACAACCGCGCTCAGGCTGTCGCCGTCAACATCGCTGTCGTTGACTAGAACACCAGGCGCCGCAACGAGCAGCGTCGTGTCCTCTGACGTCGTATAGCTGTCACCCGAAGCGACAGGCGCATCGTTCACAGCCGTGACCGTGATCGACACCGTCTTCGTCACGCTGCCGCCCTGCCCGTCGCTCACCGTATAGGTGAAGCTGTCGGGCCCGTGGTAGTTCGCATCCGGCGTATAGATGTAGCTGCCGTCACCCGCCACGCTCACCGTACCGTGCGCAGGATCGCTCGCCTTGCTGAAGCTTAAAGTATCCCCGTCAACGTCCGTCGCCGTCAGCGTTCCCGTGAAGGCCGTATCCTCGCTCGTCACAACGCTCTCGTCCGACGCAACCGGCGCGTCGTTCACAGCCGTCACAGTCAGCGACACCGTCACAACACCGCTGTCGGACTGGCCGTCGTTCGACTTATACGTGAAGCTGTCGGAACCGTGGTAATCCGCGTCCGGCGTATACGTGAACGAACCGTCACCGTTCAGCGTCAGCGTTCCGTGCCCCGGGCCCGTCACCACAACCGCGCTCAGGCTGTCGCCGTCAACATCGCTGTCGTTGACTAGAACACCAGGCGCCGCAACCAGCAGCGTCGTATCCTCTGACGTCGTATAGCTGTCACCCGAAGCGACAGGCGCATCGTTCACAGCCGTGACCGTGATCGACACCGTCTTCGTCACGCTGCCGCCCTGCCCGTCGCTCACCGTATAGGTGAAGCTGTCGGGCCCGTGGTAGTTCGCATCCGGCGTATAGATGTAGCTGCCGTCACCCGCCACGCTCACCGTACCGTGCGCAGGATCGCTCGCCTTGCTGAAGCTTAAAGTATCCCCGTCAACGTCCGTCGCCGTCAGCGTTCCCGTGAAGGCCGTATCCTCGCTCGTCACAACGCTCTCGTCCGACGCAACCGGCGCGTCGTTCACAGCCGTCACAGTCAGCGACACCGTCACAACACCGCTGTCGGACTGGCCGTCGTTCGACTTATACGTGAAGCTGTCGGAACCGTGGTAATCCGCGTCCGGCGTATACGTGAACGAACCGTCACCGTTCAGCGTCAGCGTTCCGTGCCCCGGGCCCGTCACCACAACCGCGCTCAGGCTGTCGCCGTCAACATCGCTGTCGTTGACTAGAACACCAGGCGCCGCAACCAGCAGCGTCGTATCCTCTGACGTCGTATAGCTGTCACCCGAAGCGACAGGCGCATCGTTCACAGCCGTGACCGTGATCGACACCGTCTTCGTCACGCTGCCGCCCTGCCCGTCGCTCACCGTATAGGTGAAGCTGTCGGGCCCGTGGTAGTTCGCATCCGGCGTATAGATGTAGCTGCCGTCACCCGCCACGCTCACCGTACCGTGCGCAGGATCGCTCGCCTTGCTGAAGCTTAAAGTATCCCCGTCAACGTCCGTCGCCGTCAGCGTTCCCGTGAAGGCCGTATCCTCGCTCGTCACAACGCTCTCGTCCGACGCAACCGGCGCGTCGTTCACAGCCGTCACAGTCAGCGACACCGTCACAACACCGCTGTCGGACTGGCCGTCGTTCGACTTATACGTGAAGCTGTCGGAACCGTGGTAATCCGCGTCCGGCGTATACGTGAACGAACCGTCACCGTTCAGCGTCAGCGTTCCGTGCCCCGGGCCCGTCACCACAACCGCGCTCAGGCTGTCGCCGTCAACATCGCTGTCGTTGACTAGAACACCAGGCGCCGCAACCAGCAGCGTCGTATCCTCTGACGTCGTATAGCTGTCACCCGAAGCGACAGGCGCATCGTTCACAGCCGTGACCGTGATCGACACCGTCTTCGTCACGCTGCCGCCCTGCCCGTCGCTCACCGTATAGGTGAAGCTGTCGGGCCCGTGGTAGTTCGCATCCGGCGTATAGATGTAGCTGCCGTCACCCGCCACGCTCACCGTACCGTGCGCAGGATCGCTCGCCTTGCTGAAGCTTAAAGTATCCCCGTCAACGTCCGTCGCCGTCAGCGTTCCCGTGAAGGCCGTATCCTCGCTCGTCACAACGCTCTCGTCCGACGCAACCGGCGCGTCGTTCACAGCCGTCACAGTCAGCGACACCGTCACAACACCGCTGTCGGACTGGCCGTCGTTCGACTTATACGTGAAGCTGTCGGAACCGTGGTAATCCGCGTCCGGCGTATACGTGAACGAACCGTCACCGTTCAGCGTCAGCGTTCCGTGCCCCGGGCCCGTCACCACAACCGCGCTCAGGCTGTCGCCGTCAACATCGCTGTCGTTGACTAGAACACCAGGCGCCGCAACCAGCAGCGTCGTATCCTCTGACGTCGTATAGCTGTCACCCGAAGCGACAGGCGCATCGTTCACAGCCGTGACCGTGATCGACACCGTCTTCGTCACGCTGCCGCCCTGCCCGTCGCTCACCGTATAGGTGAAGCTGTCGGGCCCGTGGTAGTTCGCATCCGGCGTATAGATGTAGCTGCCGTCACCCGCCACGCTCACCGTACCGTGCGCAGGATCGCTCGCCTTGCTGAAGCTTAAAGTATCCCCGTCAACGTCCGTCGCCGTCAGCGTTCCCGTGAAGGCCGTATCCTCGCTCGTCACAACGCTCTCGTCCGACGCAACCGGCGCGTCGTTCACAGCCGTCACAGTCAGCGACACCGTCACAACACCGCTGTCGGACTGGCCGTCGTTCGACTTATACGTGAAGCTGTCGGAACCGTGGTAATCCGCGTCCGGCGTATACGTGAACGAACCGTCACCGTTCAGCGTCAGCGTTCCGTGCCCCGGGCCCGTCACCACAACCGCGCTCAGGCTGTCGCCGTCAACATCGCTGTCGTTGACTAGAACACCAGGCGCCGCAACCAGCAGCGTCGTGTCCTCTGACGTCGTATAGCTGTCACCCGAAGCGACAGGCGCATCGTTCACAGCCGTGACCGTGATCGACACCGTCTTCGTCACGCTGCCGCCCTGCCCGTCGCTCACCGTATAGGTGAAGCTGTCGGGCCCGTGGTAGTTCGCATCCGGCGTATAGATGTAGCTGCCGTCACCCGCCACGCTCACCGTACCGTGCGCAGGATCGCTCGCCTTGCTGAAGCTTAAAGTATCCCCGTCAACGTCCGTCGCCGTCAGCGTTCCCGTGAAGGCCGTATCCTCGCTCGTCACAACGCTCTCGTCCGACGCAACCGGCGCGTCGTTCACAGCCGTCACAGTCAGCGACACCGTCACAACACCGCTGTCGGACTGGCCGTCGTTCGACTTATACGTGAAGCTGTCGGAACCGTGGTAATCCGCGTCCGGCGTATACGTGAACGAACCGTCACCGTTCAGCGTCAGCGTTCCGTGCCCCGGGCCCGTCACCACAACCGCGCTCAGGCTGTCGCCGTCAACATCGCTGTCGTTGACTAGAACACCAGGCGCCGCAACGAGCAGCGTCGTGTCCTCTGACGTCGTATAGCTGTCACCCGAAGCGACAGGCGCATCGTTCACAGCCGTGATATTGAGGGTAGCGGTGGCAACGCCCACGCCACCGTCAGAGTCCGTTATCTGATACGTGAAGCTGTCGGGCCCGTGGTAGTTCGCATCGGGCGTATAGATGAATGTTCCGTTCGTCTGGAATGTCAACGTACCGTGCGCTGTTCCCGTTACTAGGGAGTAGCTCACGGTGTCCCCATCAGGATCACTGTCGTTAGCCGTTACAGAACCGGAAAGCGGTGTATCTTCAGTTCCGGTGATCGTGTCATTGCCAGCAACCGGTGGCGGATTGGTAGCGGTATAAGTAAAGTCCTTAGTGAAACTGGCGCCTTGGCTATCGGTCGCGGTGACGGAAATCGTGTAAATTCCATCAGACATAGGGCCGCCCTGGGACGCGTCAGAATGAAGCGTGCCCGTTATGGCGCCCGTTGAAGAATTGACCGTCAGCCCAGCAGGAAGCCCGCTCACAGAGAAGGTAAGTGTGTCGGCATCGGGATCAGAAAAGTTACCGCCTACGGCCAAGTTCACGGCTGAGCCGTCTGCACCTGTCGCATTGGGAATTGTTGATGCGACTGGCGCCGGGTTTGTCACAGTCCACGTGAACGTTTGCTGCGTTGTAACACTCGATGCATCAACAGCCGTTACGGTCACGATGTAGGGGCTGGTGGCAGAAGCAAGGTGATCGATCGTTCCGCTTATAATGCCGGTTGAGGTATTTATGGATAGCCCCGCCGGCAGGCCCGTTGCACCATATGTCAGCGTATCACCGTCGACGTCAGAGAAATTCCCAGACAGGTTGAGCGAGATCGCGTCACCATCAGCTGCTGATTGGTTGGCAACAACCATCGAGGTCGGGGCATCGTTCACAGGAGCAACGGATATACTCGCGGTCGCGTCGGCAACCGATGTGAGGCCTGCGTTGTCGATAGCGCTATAGTTGAAGCTCGTAGCCCCGTTCCAGTTTGTACTCGGCTTGAAATAGACCGTCGCGGAATTACTAAGGGCGTTGACTAGCGACCCGATACCAATCGATGTCGTGAGCGTTGCATCACTATAAAGCGTACCGTTCAGCGGCACTGTCGCGATTTTGAAGCTTGCAACCGAGCCATCAACGTCAGTGCCGTTCAATGTAACCGCAATTGTCGTGTCCTCGTTACCTGAGGCGCTAGTCGTCTGCGGCACAGGGGCGTCGTTGACCGAATTCACAGTGATCGAAACCGTGGCCGTTTCGATCTTCCCGCCGGAGGTTACGGTATACGTAAAGCTGTCGCTTCCGAAGTAGTTCGCGTCAGGCGTATATGTTATGGCGCCATTAGCTAGGAAGGTCACGCTGCCGTGTGTCGGCGAACTCACGCTGGTCACACTTGGCGTGCCCTCGAAGCTGTCGGCTGTCGCACCGCCCGTTCCGGTCAGAACGTTAAAGTTCGCGGTGGTGTCCTCGTTCGTCGTAATCGCGTCGGCGGCGATATCCACAACCGGCGTGATCGTAATAGTTGTTACATCTGTATCCGAGAGCGCACCGCCCGCACCGGTGTTTCCACTGTCGTTGGTTGTCATGGTGAGATTAACGGTGCCGTTGAAATCACCAACTTGAACGTAATTTGGGGCCGATGCCGACGCCAGATAGGCGTTGATGTTGCTGAGTGTTCCCGAAAGCTGAAGCGAAGCCGTGTTTGACCCGCTCACCGTCACGCCGCCGGACGATGTCGCCGTGAGGGAGCCCGAGCTGACGGACAGCGTAACCGTGATATTTCCTGATCCCGCATCCACATCCGTGACCGAGAGCCCACTAAGTTTCAGGGCGCCGTCCTCTGTCGCGCTATATGGCGCGATGTGGTTGACAGGCGCGTCATTGATTGGATTGACCGTTACGGTCGCGGTCGCGGTTGCGGAGCTACCGTCGGCATCGGTCACCTTATAGGTGAAGCTGTCGGTTCCGCTGTAATTGCTGGACGGTACGTATGTGAACGCACCGGTCGCGGTATTGAAAGCCGTTAACGTACCGTGGGACGGACCACTAGTGACCGCTACCGACGTGATCGGCGTATCGCCAAGGTCGGTTTCATTTGCCAACACGTTATCGCTGAAAGAGGTATCTTCATTCGTCGTGAAGTTGTCGCCCACCAAATCCGGTACGCGATCGATGTTGATACGGCTTGTTGCTACTCCTGAATTCGTATCTCCGTCATTGACCACGATTTGAATTTGCCGTTGCGTCGTGGATGGTGTGTCGCTGGAGTTTGAGAATTTTATCGCCTTGAGCGCCGCTTCATAATTGGCCTCAGACGCAACGCCGGTGAGCGTCACAGTCGTCGATGTGGCTGTATTCGCCACAGTGGCGGTAATACCGGTCGGCAGCGTGCCGACGCTGAGAACATCGCCTGCCTGCTTATTGGTAAGGGTGATCGTCGCCTGATGAATGTCGGTCGTGGAATCGAAGTTCTGGATCAACGCATCACTGTCGACAATGCTGATCGGCGTGCTCTGCTCGGTATAGGTTGCGTGGTAGTCGGGACCGGTAGCCGTCGAGTTATTCGCATCGAGATCGAGACGTAACGACGATCCAAAATATTCGATAAAGACGGCGCTGTTCCAATTGGCATCGCCGATATCGGTGATTGCCAGATTTACCGTATAGGACTGACCAGTGGCCAGCTTGACGACTGCGCTAAGGGGCACAGTCTGGCCATCGAGAACCTCTGCCGGAGATGCCAAACCTGCATTACTGACAAAGTATCCAGAGTTGGTTCCAGCATTGACGTTGTTAATCGAGACGGGAGTGGATGTGCCGGGGATCAAAGCAAAGTTAGTGTTGCTATAGCTGCCGCCCGACGGATTGGTGCCGGAAATGAAAAATCCGAACGCATCATTGTACGACGAACCGACGTACTCGGGATACTCCTCCGAGCCGAAGACATAGTACACTGCAATTTTGTTGACACCAGCATCAGGCGTAAAGGCGAGCTGAATGCGTGCAACGTCGCGCTGCGTGCCCGTAGATATGGTCTGAAGCGGAGCATAGGTCGTGTTGTCTCCGCTGCCGCTGCCATCCCACTGGTTGCTCGGAGCATTCGGCAAGGTGGCGATATTGCCGGTGCCCAAAACGACGCCGTCCTTGAGGCCCACATTAGAGTCGTTTTGACTAAACGTTCCTACGTATGAGCCATTCGTTCCGTTTGGAAGGGTCAGCGCCGTTATGGTGATCCCTGAGTTTGTCGGCACGAAAGAACTTTGCAAGGTAGCAGTGTTTGTCGTCGCTGTGACAGACAAATTCAGCGTGCCATGCCACTCGTAGTCAGCAACCGTCTTTGCCTCGACGATGCCAATTGACTTTTCCAACACCCAGTTGCCGCCGAGATCACTAGCACCAGTGATATCCGTCGAAGCTGCAACGTCGGCTCCCGTCAGATTAGAGAACAAATTTACAAAAGACTCGCCATCACTGCCGTGAGCAACGTCGCAGCCATAGATAAGAATGTCGCCCGTCTCCGAGAGCGATGCTCCAATTTTAGCCAGCACGTCTGAATGAGCGGCAAGATTGGCGTTTGTCAGCTCTTCAGAACCAAGTTTGAGCGTGGCTTCCGTGCCGTGCGAAATAATGTGAATTGCGCCAATGTCGCTACGAGTTGCAAGATAAGTGGCCATCTGATCGAGTCCCGAAGATGTATCGTCAATAAGGACGATCTCATCGTTCAGGTCGATTGCTGAGATAATCTGCTCAAGATTCTCAACATGCTTGTCGATGAACACTACCGTTGCGGCCGCTTTATCGGCCGGACCCGAAAGCGCTGCAGCGAGTTCGGCATTTCCGGCGTCACCCGCGTCATGAGTAACGTGGGCAGGCTCTGGCACGGCCTCTCCCGCACCGGGGTTACTAGCGCCGCTTGCTTTCGTTGCAGCTTCGTGGCCATCGTTGGTTTGCGATTGGACCGCGTGTTGGTCGGCAGCGGTCACCGCCGCTGCCACCGCCGCGGCATCAAAAGCTATTCTTGGCTCGAGCGCACGATATGAGACGCCGGCTTTAAACAAACGGCGCAGCCCTTGAAGCTGTTTCTCTTCGTTCTGATGCCCACTTCGGACGCGTCGCGAAATCAAACTCATAGCCCACACAACACAAGACCCATACGTCCTATTTATTCCCCTATTGTTAATATTATATTCTACTCCTCTATATCCCCCGTAAATTAATGAATTAGAGAAGCAGCATCCAATTCAGCTTCTTTTAATTTGTGTTTATATTTTGCTTAGAAACCGCTTTCGCGAACGAGAACGGCCGCGGCGCGACGAAGACCACGGCCCAAAAAGCTTTCAGCCGAACCTTCAAGCACGACAACGCCCCGAAGCGAAAAGTTATGCGCGGCGGCTGATCCAGCGGTAAAAGTCGCTAAATAGCTGGCTTTGACAGGAATTGACTTGGTGCCGGTCCCCGGGATGGTCTGCGGCCGCACAGCAATCGGACCGCCATGGACTGAAGCCAGTTCCAAAATGTCGATACTGGCGGCTCCAGCAGCAGAAATTTCGCTGACGGCAACGGGAACACTTGGCCAATCTGGCTCATCAGGAATGAACCGGCCTATTGTCCCCTGACCGACACGGCGAATTTCCTCTTCAGAAATGTATCCTCGAGCAACAAGGCCGTTGCCGCCTTGGATCAGCGCCACGAATTCCCGGCGCGAAATGGTTCGGTTGGGCTGAACGGCGGAATTGAACTCAGCAATCCTGCCAGAAATCGGAGCGACGAGTATTAAATTCGCCTTCTCTTTGCCCAAACCATCTCGGGTTTCAATCAGAGCTCTCAACTCCTGCTCGAGGACCAAGCTCGTCGTGCGATCCTCAGCATCGCTCATACGCCGCGCGAGACGCAAGCGCACAAGATCAATCTTACGATTTGTCAACTTAAGTTGCTGGTCAATGTCGTAAGATTGCAGTTGAACCAGAGGATCACCAGCTCTGACTCTGTCCCCGGCCCGCACCAGCACACTCTCTACCAAGCCGGCACTCTTGGGATATACACGCGCCAACTGCGAAGTTTCGATAACGGCAGGCACGGAAATTTTGCGCGACCAGGGCACACTCAAAATCAAGATACCAAGAACTGCGCAAAGGATTGTGATCCTTGTTCGCTGCGTAGCGCTGATTGAGGCGCCATCGGCCCACCAGCGCTGTAGCTCACGCAACACCGGACCCAAAACAAAATAGAAAATTTCAACGGCAAACAAGATGATGCCGAGCGCCTTGAAGGCGAAATGATAGACGAGTACCGCAATTCCCGTGAAGATGATCAATCGGTAAAGCCATACGCACCAAGCATAGGCAATTAAAACTACCGCTGTCTTTTCAGGCAAAGCTTCGGGAGCTTGTATACCGAGACCGAAGAGGATTTCGCGAAGTTTCCATCTACCAAACGCAAACGCGCGCGTCTGCAGATTGTCGATACCGATGAAGTCGGAAAAAAGGTAATAGCCGTCGAACCGCATCAGCGGATTGAAGTTGACGGCAATGCTCAATACCCAAGCGACGGTGGCAAGGAAGAAGGCGGTGCTCCGCAAGATGCCATCCGGCAAGAACGACCAGGCAAGCGTTGCAAGGCACGCGATCGACAACTCCACAGCCACGCCTGCCGCACCGATTATCAGCCGACTTCGGCGGTCGCGCAGACGCCAAGCGTCGGTTACGTCAGTGTAGAGGACGGGAAACATCACGAGCAGACAAACGCCCATACTGGGCACACGGCATCCAAAGCGCGCCGCTGTAAAGCCGTGGCCGAGTTCGTGTGCACTCTTTATGAAGGTCAACGCAAGCGCATAGGCAACTGCACCTTGCCAGGAAAAGGAGTACTGGAACGTGTGATAGAACGCGTCCCACTGCCTTGAGACGAGATAAAGCCCGGCGATTCCCGATGAAACAACAATCCAAGCGAATGTACGTGTGTAGAAGCGCTCAACGTATGGGAGCAGGCGCTTCAAAGCCGCCTCGGGCCGCAAAATGGGCAGGCGAACATAAAGGTAGTTGTGCAAAAGCCAGCTAAACCAGCCCAGACGTGAGCGATCGAGCAACTCAGCAAAACGGCGCCATCCACCCGTCGCAGATTCCACCACCATGTGGTTTGCGATGAGGAACTGCACAAATTCCGCGACTTCGTCGACTGTAACGACGTCGCCCAAATCACTTCTGACGACCTCGGCGAGTTCCGAAAAGCTCATTCCGGCCTGCCACCGTGAGAGAAGGTGATAGGCGGTCTGGTCAATCTGAATATAGGTGTGCTGCAAAGCATCAATGAGCGTCCAGGTCGCACCTCCATCGGCGGCCACCGCTCCAGACTCAATGCGCAATTCCTGGCGAAGTTCAGGTAGCCTCGCTTCACGAAGATCGGAACGCTCCACTTGCGTCGGCTGTGGAGAGTGCATGGCTAAAATCCGATCCACTGGCGCAGCGTCGTGATCGGCCGCCGGAAAAGATACAGCCCAAGTGGAGCCTCGTCTCCGGATATCTGGGCGGTGCCACGGACACCCAGCCGCGGATTCGGCTTCCCGGTACCGGGTGTGATATCCGCAAAGACCCGAAACGCAGCGATACCATTATCACCGAGCTGGGCCTTGTAATCGGCGCGACGCACCTTTGCATCCCAAGGACGCAAAGGATCACTGTCGAGGAAGAGGCGCACACTGGCACCGGGCGCAAGAGCGATGGCGTCAGAGACGGCAAGCTCTATGCGGGCCTCAATCGACGAGGCGTCGGCAACCTCCAGTATGCGTTCGCCGACAGCGATAGGTCGACCGATAAGTTCGTGCTTATCGTTGTACATTGCCAAGCCGTCGCGCTCCGCGCGAATCTGTGTCTTCTCGTAAAGGTCTCGAGCAAAATCGCGTTCAGCTAACTTCAAGGCGAGTTCAGCGCGCGCAATGCCAATTTCGCGCATTCCGCGAGGATCCGTGAACGCAATCTGATTGCTCTGCTTTAGCCGCGCTTCGGCCACCTCTACCTCGCGCTGCGCAACCTCGTAACGATTTCGAAGCGCAGTGTCCGCGAGCTTCACCAGAAGATCACCCTTCTTCACCGATTGATTGGGTTCGACAAAAATATCCTCGATGACACCATCCATGGGTGCCGCGACGACGAAAGGGTCCCTAGGCGACATCTCAACCGGCGCAAGAACAGAAATTGGAACCCGCACAAAAAGCAGCAGCGCGAATATTCCGGCGATGGCAACGGTGTGAAAACGATAAGACGTGAAAAAATCACGCAACCTATGTCGCTCTCGTGCCGCCAAAGCACGCAACGCATGCGCATATGTCTGGGCCAAGCGTCGGGCTATGACGACATCCTGCTCCAGCCAAGCGTCTTCGCGGACGAGAATCAAGGCACCGCGCATTTCCGAAGTGCCATGCTGCAATGGCACCCAAACGGCTTCGCGAAAAGGATAGGCATCGCCGGCCGAATCGCCCGTTTCCGGTATTGTGATGCGAATTATTCCGGAGGCGTCAGGGCGTTTAGCGGTCGTCCTTGCAAAGTTCTCGAAAAACGCAATCAGGGGCGCATTTCGATCAACTACGGGGATACTCGAAACTCCCTCAATCTGAAGCCCCCCAGCTGGACCCGGCATGGCAACAAAAATTTGTCGCGCTCTAGTCAACTTTCGGGTTTCGTTGACCATCAAGAGAACGAGGTCTCTCTCGCTGGCTGCGTCCCGTACTTCCTGTTCGACACGGAGCAGAGCAAGCAACGCCGCAAGCTGGCCATCACCAGCGCCGCCGCTAGCGGGTGTCCTCACCTTCGATGCTGGATCAACCCCCGGCTTCGATTGCTTCTCAGCCATCATCCATTCGGACGCTGGAAGTGCGCCGCTCCGCTCATACCGGGCAAGATTTCCGCGTCAGGCCTTTCAAAGGTGGCAAAGACTTTCACCATCTGACTCACTGCGTCGACCGCGGCGCCAATGCGCACAACCTTTGCTTGATAGCTTCGGCCCGTCTCATCGACACTGAAGGTGAAATCGGCACCATCCCGCAACCAATTGAGCCAGCGCGACGGCATTATGATCTCGATCTCCAAACGCGCATCGCTTGTGATCTTCATGAATGACTTGCCTGGTTGCGGCCACTCAAAGCGATTTATGTCCAACTCGGCCACACGGCCTGAGAAGGGCGCTACTAACTCGCATTGCTTGAGGCGCGCTTCGAGCGCATGCGATTCGGCATTCGCCTTGTCGAGACGCGCTCGGGCGATTTCAACATCGTGCTTACCAACTGCACGCAATCTCTCAAGTTCCTCGTTGCTCTCGACCGTCAGGCGCATTTCGTGGGCGACAGCCTCAGCAGACCGCTGCTCGGCGCGGTATCGTTCGCAGTCGAAGGCGAGGAGCAGGTCACCTTTCTTAAACGCCTCACCCTCGCGAAAACCGATTTTGGCCACCTGGGCCGCCAGCTCAGTGGAGAGAGATGCCTCATCGAGAGCGCGAATTACACCGCGGACAGGAACACCGTCATCAGCAAGGCTGTCGGCGCGCGCAGGCATCGGAGCTAAGGGCGCAATCCAGCCCGTCGCGCCGAACATCCCCGCGGCCAAGATTGCACGAAGATGGCCCATGCCCATTACGTGCTCCTGCAGACATCCCAAAATGACCCACCATTCACTCGGCTGAGGCCACGCGCTTCGACCAGCCCGCATTAAGATCTCCGCGCTCGAACCACAGCTGCTGCAGCGATGCCCGGAGATCTCTCACCGGTTCACCTCGATCGATTTCCCAGCCGTACGGATCGAGCCCCATCGACGAAAATAAATTCGCATAAGCATTCTGGAGTTGTGCGTAGGCGATGTCGTACTTTGCCTCAGCAACGAGCGTATTCATCTCTTCGCGGATCAACGTCTGTTTGCTTACGCGGTCCGCAGAAGCCTCGGCTCGAATTTGCGCCAACAGACGTTTTTGAACGTCACAGAATTCGGCAGCAATCGCAAGCTCTTTGCGGGCATGAAAGAAGCGAATGCGCGAAACGTAGACCTGCGTCATCACCGCCATCGAAAGAGCCAGTGCGCGTTGATGCAGCATCTCATCGCCAAGCTCGACCACAGTACGGCGCGCAGGATAGCTGAACACCTTGAGCAGGTTCCAGCTTGCCTTGGCACCCCAATTCACCCAGTCCGCATTAAGCAGGAAGCTGTTGCTGTCGTAGTTTGAACCGGCATAAACCTGCAAACCAGGCAGCAACTCGAGGAGCGCAGCATCCGCTTCGTTGATATTGATGCGCTTTCTATATTCGACCTCGCGCAATTCGGGCCGATTATAGAGAGCAGCCACAACCATGTCCTCGAGGTTTGCCTTTAGCGCCAGGGATTCACGCTTAGAACGATAGCGGGCCAAGGTGAACTCGGTTCCTGGCCGCAGATTCATCAAGGCCGCAAGCTGTGCTTTCGCCGTATTCAGTTCGCGCTGAATTTCTCCGATTTTTTGCTTTATCTCGATCAGTTCGCGCTCATAAGTGAGCGCCGTGATTGGCGACGTCCGGCGCTCATCGTATAGCTGTCGCGTTTCGCGCAATGCAGCTCGCGTCTCCCCCTCAAGGGACACCAAGCGCTCAGAAAGCCGCTCAGCACTTATCGCACGCCAATATGCAGTCCGAACATCCTCGACGACGCGCTGCATGACTTTGCGGCGCGTCTCTTCCTGCACGAGCACCTTGTCGGCAGCTTGCCGGGCGCGCACATAGGAAAGACCAAAGTCCAGGATGTTCCAGCTGAACCCTATGTCGGCGTTCGCAACACCCTTGTCCTGACTTGTCGAGGCACCAAAGTTCTGAGTGTCAGTGGTCAGATTGAAGCTCGATGCGGCATTATAGTTGTTGCGGCTCGCATAGCCGCTATTTGAAACCACCCCCGGCAACATATCGTACCGGGATACATCAAGCTCAGCTACTCGGACCGCCGCTTCTGCTTCCTCGACGCGATGATCCAAATTGTACTTCAACGCGCGAGCCATAGCCTCATAAAGATCGATTGGGCCCGTCACAGGCTCCTGATTCGCCGTAACCTCTGCGCGATTGGCATCCACAGAATGCGCAAGCTCGGCTTCAGTGAGCGGGTCTGGAGAGACCACACAGCCTGCGATGACCAGACAACAGCCCGGCACAATAAGTTTGATGATTCGACGGACCATTGCTGCCAGCTGCTCGGAATCGGGTCGCTCTGCTCAACGCTTCGAACGCAGCACTTGTGGATAACTTTTCGCACACTCACCCGGCGCACCACGGGGCGCGCAACAAGCCACGCACAAGGTTGGGATATTTTGAAAAACCTCATGCGAATCAAACTGTGGGTAACTTCAATTCGCATGTGAGAATGCAACGTACAACGATAAGTTTTTGTGGGACGTTACGTTTAGGAGATAACGTGACCTTTGGAGCACAAGAGGAAATTCTCACGGGCTTAATGGCCCGTCGACCCTTCCACAGATAGATCACAACATCCAGAGGCTCGCGTTGCTGATCCCAGCTGAGCTTCGGCGGCGCGGAAAAGGAGAGCGATGTCACCTCCACCAGCTCCGTAAAGGAGCGCAGGAGAAGAGAGCCGCGCAAAGTCCTACCGCTCGATAAGCTGGAGCGCTGAGCGCACCCCAGCTGGACGTTCTCCAGAGTTGGCTGGCGCAAGTTGCATCGCCATAGCGGCCATGGATATCAGAAGAGCATTCTCGACGAGCGATAAAGTTCCGCGAGGTAATATGGTCTTCATAATCCGTTCCCACAACTGAGCAGCGCTCTATCCGAGTGCCTCTACGTGAGAAGGTTATGCCGCGTAAGCATGCACCACTAATATTAGTTGGCTATGGTCTTTATTGATACCGATCACCGCCGCCCGCCAAAGGTCTCGCGCACGTCCAGGCAAGTCGCGCGAGAGCTCCTAGAAATGCGGGCCCGGCGTCGTCAAGGAAGCGTCAATTGTCGATCTTCTGGGATCAGCCAGACGTCAATAGAAAGTTGCTCTTGAAATCTGGTGCAGCCAGGGCCTCCGCTTCGTCTTTCAAGTTGACGCCCGACGTCCCCCGCCGCCGCGCTTCAGTCATCAAGAATAGAAGCTTATGCGCAGCGCCATCGTACCTCAGGCCGTCCTTGCGAATGTTGGATATGCAGTTGCGCGACTCATCGGTAAGCCCACGGCGCGGCCCGTAGGTGAGATAGATCCCCATGCTGTCGGGCGAACTGAGGCCCGGCCGCTCGCCGATCAGCATGACAACAGTCTTCGCTCCCAGCGCTTCGCCGATTTCATCACCTACGGCAACGCGCGCTCCCTTAACGGCAACAAGCGGTGCGACGCGCCAACCAGCTTCATTGAGAATCGGCAACATCACTTTGAGAAAAGCAACGGCGTTCTCCTCAATTGCAAGCGCTGACAGCCCGTCGCCAATGACAAATGCCACGTCATAGCCATCGGTAGGCCGCGCACGATTTGCGAGCGCGACCTGCGAGGCTTCGTTGAGGCGTCGGCCCTTGTCCGGCCGCTGCAAGTAGTCCGGGCGACCCTTGGCAGCACTTTCCAATTGCAAGACGTCATGCCCGATTTCGGAAAGCGCGGTTTGCAGTGCCGAAAAATCAAGCTCGTGATGGACTGCGTTGCGAGCGCGTGCGTGGGCTAGCTGGAAGTCTAGGTGTGGCGCAGTGGGAAGGCTGGTACCAACCCGGCCAAGCGCGATGCGCGCCTTAGTGTATTGCCTCAGCCCTTTCCAGGGATTTTCCGCCACGACGGTTGGGATGTCTTTGCCCATGGTGATGCCTATTGTCAAAGATTCGGGGGCCTCAGTTCAGGCGCGCCAGCGCAGGCCGAAAGATCATCGGCAAATCGTCGGAGAGACTAACGGGGTCGGTGCCGTTGAAAATTCCAGTCTGCATCAACCACTCCTCGAACTCCGGGGCGGGCCGCCGCCCCAAAACCTTGCGCAAATATAGTGCATCGTGAAACGACGTCGTCTGATAGTTGAGCATTATGTCGTCGGAGCCCGGAATGCCCATTATGAAAGTGATCCCAGCAACGCCCAGGAGCGTCAGCAGAATGTCCATATCATTCTGGTCAGCCTCAGCATGGTTTGTATAGCAGATATCGCAGCCCATGGGCACGCCAAGCAGCTTGCCGCAGAAGTGGTCCTCAAGGCCCGCCCGGATTATCTGTTTGCCGTCGTAGAGGTACTCCGGTCCGATAAAGCCGACGACCGTGTTAACGAGCAGTGGTTGGTACTTGCGCGCAACCGCATAGGCGCGCGCCTCTAGAGTTTGTTGATCGGCACCGTGATGCGCATTCGCCGAAAGGGCGCTGCCTTGGCCCGTTTCAAAGTACATGACGTTATTGCCTACGGTACCACGCTTAAGCGACAAAGCCGCGTCATGGCCTTCCTTTAACATGGCTAAGTCGATGCCGAAGCTCCTGTTGGCTGCTTCGGTCCCAGCAATGGATTGGAATACTAGATCAATTGGCGCTCCGTGATTCACAGCCTCGATTGTCGTGGTGACGTGAGTCAGAACGCATGATTGCGTTGGGATGTCGTAGCGCCGGATGACTTCATCAAGCATGTGCATCAGCGTTTCGACGGCGGAGATGCTATCTGTTGCCGGGTTAATGCCGATTACCGCGTCTCCGTTCCCGTACATCAGGCCATCGACGATGCTGGCGGCAATACCTGATGGATCGTCCGTGGGATGATTTGGCTGCAGGCGAGTCGAGAGCCGGCCTTCCAGGCCAATGGTGTTGCGGAAGCGCGTGACCACACGGCATTTCTCAGCAATTAAGATCAAATCCTGATTGCGGCTGATCTTGGAGACCGAAGCAACCATTTCAGGGGTCAACCCACGCGACAGCTGGCTGAGCGTGTCTGCTGTAGCCCGGTCGGACAACAGCCAATCGCGCAGGCCACCGACGGTTAGGCTCGCAACAGGAGCGAACGCCTTTGCATCATGTTCATCAATGATCAGCCGTGTTACCTCGTCGGTCTCATAGGGGATTATGTGTTCTTCCAGAAAAACCCGCAGCGGCAGGTCGGCAAGCGCCATCTGAGCCGCAATGCGCTCTTCTTCGTCGCCAGCGGCTACCTCGGCGAGATAATCGCCAGACCGCTCCGGACTTGCCTTCGCCATCAGGTCCTTCAGATCTTTGAAGCGGTAGACATGATTTGCGATCGTGTGTGTGTAGCCAGCCATGGTTTTCTCGCGATTACTTTGAACGAACTTTGATCGTCACACGGGCAGAGCCCGTGTGACGATCATGCCTTACTGGGCAAGCTCAGCTTCGATCTGATTGTCGCGCGGCGCAATTGCGCGCTGATGCTTCGTCGTAAGGAAGTAGGCGTAGCCTACAGCAAGGAAGGCAACGAAGATCACCGCCACGATCGGATTGTAGTACGTCATTGCAATGAGGCAAACGACAGCTGCACATAGCGCGAATGCCGGAAAGACCGGATAGAACGGCGCCTTGTACGTCCGAACCATATGGGGGCTGACCTTGCGCAGGCGGAACAGACTCAACATGCTAACAATGTACATGACGATAGCGCCAAATACAGACATGGTGACGATATTTGCAGTGAGTGTCTGCCCGCCAATCTTGATCCATTCATCGCTGAAGATCGCCAAAATGCCAACGATGCCTCCCGCAATGATGGCGCGATGCGGCGTCTTGAACCGCGGGTGCACCTTGGCAAGGAACGGAGGCAGGTAACCTGCACGCGCTTGCGCAAAGATTTGCCGCGAGTAGCCGATAATGATGCCATGAAACGAGGCAATGAGACCGAACAGCCCGAGCCAGACCAGCATGTGCAGCCAGCCGCTGTTGTCGCCGACGATATAGCGCATCGCCTGCGGCAGAGGATCGTTGATGTTGGCAAGTTTCTGCCAATCGCCAGAGCCACCGGCGAAGATCATTACGCCAAGTGCCAGTGCTACAAGCGTAAGAATGCCGGAGATGTAAGCGCGTGGTATTGAGTGCTTTGGGTCTTTGGCTTCTTCTGCCGCCATCGCAACGCCTTCAATCGCAAGAAAGAACCATATGGCGAAGGGTATTGCCGCAAACATTCCGGGGATTGCCGCGCTCGAAAATACGTCTTGCCCAGACCAAGCGCCCTTGAGGAAATTATCCCAGCTGAAGCCCGGCGCTACCACGAACATGAAGACAATGAGTTCGAAGATCGCAAGAATGGTGACAAAGAGCTCAAAGGTCGCCGCGATCGATACGCCGATAATATTGAGACTCATAAAGACAATATAGGCTCCCACAGCGGCAATCTTCGGATCGAGTCCCGGGAACTGCACATTGAGGTAGGCCCCGATGGCGAGCGAGATGGCCGGCGGAGCAAAAACAAATTCTATCAGCGTTGCCATGCCTGCCAGGTATCCACCCGTTTCGCCGAAGGCAGCGTGCCCGTAGGCAAAGGGGCCGCCAGCGTGCGGGATCGATGTGGTGAGTTCCGTGAAACTGAAGATGAAAGTCAGATACATCGCCGCGATAAAAAGTGCAGTGACGACAAAGCCGAGCGTGCCGGCACTGCCCCATCCGTAGCTCCAGCCGAAATACTCGCCAGAGATCACAAGACCTACAGCTATGCCCCAAAGTTGTAGTGTTGTCAGCGACTTACTCAGCTCGTGATGGCTGACCGTGCCGATGTGTTCCTCGGTTTGCATTTCTCAGCACCTCTCCCAATAGATGAATCCAGATAAAGCCGATCAGACGCGCGCCGATGGCTGTAGTTTTTCTTTTCTCCGACGGAACGCCGGCCTGAGCTTTACCTTTGATATCCTTCTCGGCTCCGGGCTATCCGGTTTCGGCAACAGTTCGAGACCGGAAATCTTTTTGCGGACCATAGTGCGCGCAGCTGCCTTCAATGGGGGCCTTTGGCCTGCGCTGGTTTGCAGAGCGCTTCAATGCCCTGTAATAATGCAGCGTCACCGGTTTATTGGCGCTGTTTTATCATGCCGAAGCTTGCCGTACCTTTCGCTAGTCCGGCTGTAATGGCTCCTGATGTGGGCTATGTCGCCTCGGCCGCTTTCATGCCAAAGCCCAGGCTGCCACTCGTGCAAACCATCGCCACTGTCGACGTCGATGAGCAGGCTGCTCTTTTGAGCGGCTGGAACCAAACGTACAATCAGCTGTCCGCTGGCAGGTTCTCGGGACATCTTACCAATGCCAGCGTCGACGGTTTTTTGATCTTCCGCGAGGTCACCGCAAATTCCTTGCATCAGATCGGCGTATTGCCGGAAGACCTGTTTGCCATTGGTGTGCCCCTGTATTTGCAGGGCGCCGCAACATTCTGCGGGCAGTCTTGTAACGGCTCGCAACTGCACATCTTCTCAGGCAAGGATGGTTTCGAATTTCATTCGCCCAGCGGACTCGATATCGTCGGCATCGTTTTCGCTAAAGAGATGCTGTTGAGAAGTTTTTCCGAGGGCGAACGCGAGCGGCTTGAGCCAAATTTGAGCCGGGCGCATCTCCACGACAGTTCAACTTCGTGCGTACTTCGGCTGCGAACCGTCGTTGCCGCCGCACTTGCTGCCTTGCACCAAACACCGGACATCTTCGCCTCACCTGACCTTCTTGTGGCTTTTAAAAAGGAGCTCGCTGACATTATTGCCGACGTTCTCACCGATGACCTGCCGAATGAAGCGGTCTTCCTGTCATCAGAACGTCGCCTGCAGATTGTCCGCGACGTACGCGTCACGCTACGGGACAATGAGGTGCCTGTAACAGTCGAAGACTTGTGTCGCATCCTCAGGATCAGCCGGCGCACGCTGCAATATTGCTTTCAGGAGGCGATCGGCATGAAACCTGTGCAGTACATGCGCGCGATACGCCTCAATGGTGCGAGGCGAGAATTGAAGCACGGCCTTTCAGTCACTGATGCAGCGACGAAGTGGGGCTTTTGGCATTTCGGTCGCTTTGCGCAAGATTATAAGGCACTTTTCGGGGAGAGCCCGTCGGCGACCAAGCAGCAACATCAATTCGGCTAAGGTGGTCGCAAGCAGTCCGTCGGTGTGCGTTACCTGTCAACGCCTCATCCAACCGGTCGTGCACTTCGTTTGCCGAATACTCTCCCCCG
Organism: Hyphomicrobiaceae bacterium; assembly: GCA_041397645.1. Classification (NCBI taxonomy): domain Bacteria; kingdom Pseudomonadati; phylum Pseudomonadota; class Alphaproteobacteria; order Hyphomicrobiales; family Hyphomicrobiaceae; species Hyphomicrobiaceae bacterium. The sequence continues at coordinate 2,528,007 of JAWKWE010000004.1, forward strand.
ATGACGCTTCTAGTGCTGGTCCATCATCGAAATCGCAGCGCACAACGCTGAGCTCAGTACGTTCTCGGCAGCCTCACCCGCGGGCAATGCTTGAGCAATGGAAACCGCTCCGATCAAGATGCTCAATTTAACAACTAAGCAATGATGTCGAAGATCGATGCCGGAGAGCGTCCGTCGTTATTTTTGTTTGACCGGAGGGATAACCCAAGACCCGTCAATGATCGTCGGATCACTTTCGTCAGGCCAGTATAAGCGCAACATCAAGGTGAACTTGTCTTTCGGGGCGGGGAGCCAGTTGGCTTCCTTGTCGGCACCGGGGCTCTCATTTTGGATATAAATTACGAGCGCACCGTCTGATTCCAACTTCGGATTCGTCCGCATACTCATGGAGTAGCGGTTGATTGGATTGGCGACGAAGAACATGTTTTGGTCGTACATCGTGAGCGACCAGAAGCCTTTTACCGGCGGCAGCTGCCCTTTCTCAAATCGCATCGTATAGGTCTTGGAACCATCGTAATGGGACAAAAGTGAGGGCTTGAGTGATGTGGGATAGACAGCATCTTGGGGGCGGTTGGCGCCAAGACCGATGTATGTCACCAGCGCGCGCTGAATGTAGTTGGTGCCGTAGACACCAGCCTTTGTTGTGTAGGTCCAGCCATTGACGCGAGACATGTCGCCGTCTCTTGTCATGAAATGAAGCTGAATGCGGTGTTGGCTCAACTTCGGCAGATCAGCTTCCCAACGTCGATCCACGAATTTCGGATCGAAGTCCTGCCCCGGCACAAGTCCAATGCTCTTGAACCTCTCCAAAGCCGGAGCATCCGCGGCAGCTGGCGGATTTCGCTTGAGCAGTTCCGCCAGCAGCGTGAAGTACTCAACCGTCGTCAGATTGTTCACCTGCTCGCGGACCGGCGTCTTCATATCTATCGACGGATCGACTTTGCCGGCGGGGGGGACATAGTCAGTGCCGTAGGTGCTCAAAGGCTGAAGCTTGAATTGATCCTGCAGGGCATGCACGGCAGCGTAATCTTCAGGCGTGCCGGTGCAGTAGATGCGCCCGAGCATCCAGACGATGCTTGTCGGCGCCTTCAGTTGGGACATCCCTGATGGCACTGTCCCCGACCAATCCGGTCCGGTGATTAGAAATGTCTGCGCCTGCGTTCCCGTCGTCCGGCTGCCGGGCACTTGGAATACATCTGTCCAGCCGCTCAAGAATGGTAGAAGGAAGTATCTTCCCTTCATATCAGGGATGCTCAACACCCACGGCTCGTTGCTGACATCCAAAAAGGACGTCGTATAGAGCGTGTCCGCATTTGGTGCGGTGACATCCCGGAACGTTGCATCCGGATATTGCCGGAGCTTGATGAGATTGCCTTCTGGGGCTCGTGTTCCTTCAGGCTTGGCAACGTTTGTGATAACGCGCCGCGTCATCTCCATCGTTACGAGCGGATAGCCATAAACGTATGCGTCGGAAGCGACTAAGAAATCCTCGCCTTCGTGCATGAGATCAACGATAGGGCCATCCCATGCCCAAGCACTTGAGGCTGACGTCGTGGTCAAAAGAGAAAGAGTACAAATTGCTTCGCGGCGGGTGAAGTCCATGGCACCAGAGCCTTCTGACAGTTGGCACGGCCTATCTGCGTCCTAGCGGCAGCTAAGAGCGTTGCTTAATTGTCCGCTAGAATGGCGGTCGAGCGTGCTTGCGCGTTAATTTGGAGGATTTATAGCCGAACTCAATAAATCCGTATAGGCAAGTTTCGCTTTCCGCGACCGCAGCTTACAAAAAATATTCTTTGGCGATTTCCGTCGACCTGGATCGACGCTAAAATTCAGCATTCAGCGCTTTGCACCTCGGCGACGCATAACATCTCGTTTACGCTGCCTAATAAATAGCTTGGCTGCAAGAGCCACCGCATGCCGTCGAATTTGCGATGCCGCGTAAACGGGTGAACAGGGCCAAAGCTGGAAGATGCTAGTACTTGTCCAATGAGCCCCAAGAGACAAACGTCCATCAAAGGGAGAAACTTGAGCAGCATAGCAATCATGAATGCGCTGCCTGTCTTGACCTGCTCCAGGGTTTTCGGGCCAGGGATTACTTGAGAGACTGCCCTCCGAATCGGAGGCAGAGATGCGCAAGAGCAGATTTTCAGACGAGCAGATCGTGGCGATCCTTCGGGAAGCCGACGCGAACCCTGTGGGCACGGTTGCCAAGAAGCACGGGGTTTCCGAGCAGGCGATCTACACATGGCGCAAGCGCTTCGGCGCGATGCAGTCGGACGACGTCAAGCGCCTGAGGCAGCTCGAAGCCGAGAACGCGCGGCTCAAAAAGCTCGTTGCCGAGCGCGATCGCCTTTGTCGACGGGCTAGGGGGTGAAGTTGAGAAAAAGGGTAGGGCACGGCCGCCACCGCGCAAAGTCGCGGCATAATTTATCTTGACCACGGGGCCCAGCGCCCCAAGTCTCGGGGGGCATGTTGGAGGGTCCCCCGATGACGCAGATAATGTTCGATTTCCCGCTATCTAGCGCAGAGCTTGTAGTTATTCGAGCGGCGCTCATTGTCTACAGGCAGCATTGCGAGATGTCCGATCAGGGTGCGACGCCGTTTGCGTCCCATGCCTTGGCGGCTGCGAACCTTCTTGAACGCATCGACGAAGAGACCATCGCGGATTTGTCGCCCCAGGAAACGGCGGACCTTATCCGACAACTTAAGAGCGACTTTCGCTAGGGACCAAGGAACATGGCTGACAAAGATAAGGGCGCGGAGCAATCCGCGCCTAATTTCGTTTCTACTGCCCCGCCTGCCGCGGCCATGTTCTTGGGCGTTCGCGCTGCAGTGAACCCCAAGAAGGCCGGCGAAGACCGCCCCTTGAAGGCCATTCGCAAGGCTGAGCGCATGCGCGTCAAGGGGGTGTCTCAATCCGACATCCATGCCCAGACCTCCAAGATGCTCGAAGGTACTCCTTATTCGGGCGTAACCTATGGCGCGGATAAAATGCCCAGGTTCGAACTGGAGGACGCAAGCGCCAAGGTGAAGGCGGCGGCCATCCCCAAGGGCGGAAAGGCATTTGCCGCAGACGTGCTCGACCATCCGGAACTCTATAAGGCGGTCCCGGAATTGAAGCACTTGTCCGTGTCGAAGAGCGCCAACAGCGGCTCCCAGATTGCTGGCGATGAAATTAAGCTGAGCCAGAAAGTGTTCTCCGGCTCCATCGTGGGCCGCGAGATCATGCACTCAGCCCTCGGCAAGTCGCATCTGTTGCACGAACTCCAGCACGCGGTTCAGGACATCGAAGGCGTGCCTCACCGTGACGGACGAGTGGACGAAGGAGGGCTTGGCAATCGAGGTCGACGGACGCATTCGCTCCGGCCGCGTAATCGAGGTTCTGTCGCGGCTCGTGTCCGAGCGCGGAGCGCCGCTTTATCTTCGTTCCGACAATGGTCCTGAGTTCGTGTCTCGCGCGCTGCTGAAATGGATCGTCGCGCAGGGCATCGAAACGGCATTGATCGATCCCGGCAAGCCCTGGCAGAATGGCTTGGCGGAGAGCTTCAACGGCAAGTTCCGCGACGAGTGCCTGTCGTTGGAGTGGTTCCGGTCGCGGGCCGAAGCAAAGGCAGTCATCGAGACGTGGCGGCGGCACTATAACGAAGTGCGGCCGCATTCGAGCCTGGGGTACCTGACGCCTGCCGCCTTCGCGGCAAAGATCGGGAACGCAGCGCCCGCCGATGTGACGGAGCGGACCGCTGCGGCTCTACGAGCCTTCGCGCTCCGCCCCGTCACATCGGAAGACAAACCAGAAGCAACGAGGGCTGATCTCTCAAGCTAAGAACGGTCCGAAGAAGTCGAGCAGGTCATAGTGACGTTCAATCTGCGCAACACTCGTTCCCATGTTACGTGCCAGATCGAACTCGGTGAGCTCGCCTCTTAGGAGCTTCAAAGTCGCGTAGGTGTGCCTAAGAGAATAGACGGTCCGCCTTTCGTCTTCAGCATCGCAGAGCAATCCGTCAGGTCTGTCAGCATACGGCACACGACGCAAGAAGGATTGGAAGGTTTTGTTCATGTCCGTTGCGGCGTGATTTGAGCCATTTTGGCCTTGAAAGACGAGTTCCTGTGGACCGGGCTTGCCTGAGATCATGAACCAATCGGCAAGATAAGCACCCGTATCTTCTAGGGGGACCACAACTCTGGCGCCACGTTTGGTGGCGTCCCGGACCTTGATTGCAAAGTGTTTGCCAATGTCTGATAGATCACCCCACCTCAGAATCCTTGCTTCACCCACTCGCAAGCCCGAGCTGGCCATGAACAACACATATGTTCGCAGTTGTTGGCGTTGTCTGCGGTGGTAGGCATTAAGTTGATCATTCCGGTATGGTCCGCGGCCTTCAGCCCAATCATGAAGATTTTGGGTAAGAACTATCCATTCAGCTTCATCAAAGGCGGGTCGACGCGTGTCACCGCGATTCGGCTTTGGAGCTTTGAGCTTAATGGGATACTGCATGAACCTGCGTCTATGGGCATCGGCAAATATCTGATTGAGTGCCGTCTGTTCCATGTGCAGGGTCTTGTTGGCAGGTACGTTTTTCGAGTTTGCTGACGACTTGGATTTTGCGTTACGGCGTTGCGGATTGTTTGCGCGAATACGCTGGCCTTCATTCGACAGCCAGTAGTTGATACGCCATTCCCAGTAACCCTCTGCGAAATCCAATGTGATGTCGTTTAAAGGTTTGGTGCCGAAGTAATCACTCAAATGGCGATCAAAGTACTTTTGATGCCATTTCTGTCTGTCGGGCTTCCATGTGTTTTTGCGAACTTCACGGTCAAACCAATCGTTCCAGTGTTGGGCGAAGGTTCGGTCTTTAATCGGCGCACCATCCGCAACCCGGCGATTGATGCGATCTAGTTCCGCCTTTGCAACGAGCACCGCATTCTCGTAGTTGCGGGTCTTGGAACTCAAAGTTTGATAGCCGGTTCGAAGTTTGATCCGCATCTGCCAAATCGGATGAACTTTCCCCCGAGACATGCGTCGGTAGAGCAAACACGCGCCGTCAAAAAGTTCATGCCTGTCTGCATAAAACGCCAAGGGTGTTCCCCCCTAACTGTGTGAGCGATCTGTGAAGATAGCCAAATTGGAAGGTGGGCCGATACAAGGGGTTGTGAATGATGTGTGAATTAGAAAAGGGGGGTCGACCTTAAGGCCAACCCCCTTGAAAACAAACGGAAAAAATGAATTCCGTCTTAGCGCTTGGAGAACTGGAACGAACGGCGGGCTTTGACGCGGCCGTACTTCTTACGCTCTACGGTGCGGCTGTCGCGCGTCAGGAAGCCCTGCTTCTTGAGGACGCCGCGCAGGTCGGGCTCATAGTAGGTCAGGGCCTTTGAGATGCCGTGACGCACAGCGCCAGCTTGGCCAGACAGCCCGCCACCGGTGACGGTGATGCGGATGTCGTACTGGGTCGAGCGGTTGGCGATCGACAGAGGCTGCTGAAGCATCATCTGCAGCACGGGGCGAGCGAAGTAGACCTTGAAGTCCTTATCGTTGACCGTGATCATGCCCTTGCCGGGCTTGAGCCATACGCGGGCCACAGCGTCTTTACGCTTGCCGGTTGCGTACGCGCGCCCGAGCTTGTCCAGCTTCTGGGTGCGCACCGGCGCTTCATCAGATGCGGACGCGCTGCCCTTGAGGCTCGCGAGGTCGTCCAACGTCCTGGATTCTGTTGCCATTGGATTAGACCCTCACATTCTTACGATTGAGCTTGGCGACGTCGAGCGTCTCGGGGTTCTGCGCCGAATGGGGATGCTCCGCGCCCTTGTAGACGCGCAGGTTGCGCATCAGCTGACGCTGGAGAGGGCCGCGCGCGAGCATGCGCTCGACAGCCTTGCTCACGACGCGCTCAGGATGCTTGCCCTCCAGGATCTGGCGGGGCGTGCGCTCCTTGATGCCGCCGGGATATCCGGTGTGGTGGTAGTACACCTTGTCTTCGTACTTGGCGCCGGTGAAGACGACCTTGTCGGCATTGATGACAATCACGTTGTCACCGCAGTCGACATGCGGGGTGTAAATGGCTTTGTGCTTGCCCTTGAGACGGGTAGCGATGAGAGCTGCGAGGCGGCCGACGACGAGACCTTTGCCGTCAATCAAAATCCACTTCTTCTCCACCGCACCCGGCTTTGCAACGAATGTAGACATGAGTCTTCTGAAGCTCCTGCCGGCTGCCGGATTGGTTGGGTGATGCGCCTTCGCGATTATCGCTTCGGCGAGTGGCGGTGTGCATACGTTGAACTTGGAGTGGCGTCAACAAAAGTCTTTGGTGTCAGAATAATATGATACAAATCAATAGTTTAAGTATTGTGGTAAAATATTACCGGACGCGGTAGCATGGTACCGCCAATTGTCAATCGGATCCAATACGGTTTTGCCGCCGATGCGTAACGGGATCGTGCAAAAAGTCCCAAATCGTGATGATCTATCGCCAACATGCCGGAAGGGGCTGCCGGCGCGGGACACGACATTCTTAATCTAGTCGCAGTTGGCGTGTGATTTCAGCCTCCGGAAAGGCCACGCCGCCAGCCGGCTTTTGCTGGCCTGGCGGACGGGCGAGGAGGACGTTCCATGACCCATTCGATCAAGCTGCTTCGGAGCATAATCGTTGCTGTTTTCGTAGCTTTAGGGCTCGCAAGTGTGGCGCACGCTCAAGAGGTGAAGCAGATCAAGCTCACAGAAGCGCAAGTTAAGAGCTTCATCTCTGCGCAAGCGGATCTGGCGGCCATTGCATCGAAGATCCAGTCGGCGGGAGAAAAGCCCGACCCTGCGCTTCAAGCGGAGCTTGAGGACATTTCCAAGAAGCATGGATTTAAGGATTTCGCCGAGCTGGATGACGTGGCGGCGAACATCTCGATCGTGATGGCGGGGCTCGACAGCCAGACGGGAGACTTTGTCGATCCGGTCGACGCGCTCCAAAAGGAGCTGGAAGACGTCAAGAAGGATGACAGTATTCCCGATAGCGATAAGAAGCAGCTCATTGAAGAGCTGGCCGAGGCCATCAAGACGACGCCGCCGCTCGAACATCGCGAAAACATCGATATCGTGAAAGCCCATCGCGCAGAGATCGAACAAGCCCTGCAATAGCTTGAAGTGGCGCTTAGGCGCGCTTGGCATTTACCGTCAAGGAACCTGGCGCGCCGCAGCGTTACCTGTCGCGGCGCGCTGAGCGTTTCTTGCACGCCTCGTCGTGGTAGAACAGCTATTGTTGGCGACTGTCAGACATTGGCGCAACATCGTGCGGAGAGATCATACGTGACTGTGGTTGAAACGAATGAGCTTCTGGTGACACGGACCGAGCCGGGTATCGCCGTCGTCACCTTGAACCGGGCTAAGGCGCGCAATGCGCTCTCGCTATCGATGCTTCGACAGCTCGACGTTATGTTCAATAAGCTTGGCGCCGACAAGGGCGTTGCTGCGATCGTATTGGCTGCAGATGGTCCGGTTTTCAGCTCTGGGCACGATCTGAAGGAAATGACAGCTCATCGCGGCGATGCAGATGGCGGTCGCGCTTTCTTCGAGACGACGATGCAGACCTGCTCGCAGATGATGCAGGCAATAGTTCACTGCCCGCGGCCGGTCATTGCTGCGGTTTCGGGAATGGCGACCGCCGCGGGCTGTCAGCTTGTGGCCAGTTGCGATCTCGCGGTCGCTGCCGATACAGCGACGTTCATGACGCCTGGCGTCAACATCGGATTGTTCTGCTCCACGCCGATGGTGGCGCTGTCACGCAATGTGCCGCGCAAGAAGGCGATGGAAATGTTGCTTCTGGGCGAAGCGATGAGCGCGCAGGATGCCGTGCAATACGGCCTCGTCAACCGGGCGGTGGCTGCGAGTGAGGTGATGACGCAAGCGATGGCGATGGCCACCACGATCGCATCCAAATCGAAGGCGACTGTGGCTATTGGTAAGACCGCTTTCTATCGCCAGATCGAGGCACCGCTGGGCGATGCATACTCGTATGCCGCGCGTGTGATGGTGGAAAATATGATGGCCGCCGATGCCGAGGAGGGAATTTGCGCATTCATCGAAAAGCGTCCCGCGAATTGGCAGACCGATTGAAGGCTGGTTGAAATGCAACCTCGCATTACGCTCGTTACCCTCGGTGTCGCCGACATTGCCAACGCGCGCGCTTTCTACGAACGTCTGGGCTTCGTCGCCTCGCGAGACAGCAATCCGCACGTTGTGTTCTTTGATGCCGGTGGTGTCGTGCTCGCTCTGTTTGGAAGAGCAGCACTGGCAGAGGACGCTGGCGCGGTTGACAGCGCGCCGGGTTTTTCCGGGGTAACTCTTGCGCACAATGTTGCCAGCCGAGTTGCAGTCGATGATGTTCTGGCTGAGGCTGTGGCGGCCGGCGGACGGCTGAGCAAGCCGGCGCAGGAGACGTTTTGGGGCGGCTACTCGGGCTATTTTGCCGATCCAGATGGGCACATGTGGGAGGTCGCTCACAATCCCTTCTGGCCCATGGATGAAACGGGTCGCGTTCTGCTGCCAGGGTCTGGGACGGCATGAAACACGACGCCTACAGCGACGACTACATTTCGCAGATACTCTCCAGCATTCGTTCGATTGCCGTTGTCGGCGCCAGCGCCAATCCCGTGCGCGCTAGCTTTATCGTGATGCAATATCTGATTGCCAAGGGATACCTCGTCTATCCTGTCAATCCAGGCATCGCAGGGCAAACGGTGCTTGGCCGGAAGGTTTATGCGAGCCTTTCAGAACTCGATGAGGGTGCGGACTGTGTCGACATTTTTCGAAACTCCGAAGCCGCTGGCGGCGTTGTGCGCGAGGCGGTTGCGTTGAAGGATATGCTCGGCCTCAAGGTCATCTGGATGCAGCTTGGTGTTCGCAGCGATGCGGCGGCCGCCGAGGCGGAAGCGGCGGGTTTGCAGGTGGTGATGAACCGCTGCCCAAAGATCGAATATGGTCGCCTGTCGGGCGAAATAGGGTGGTTCGGAATCAACACGGGGGTTGTTTCCAGTCGACTGCCGCGTTTGGCACCCAAGGGCGTGCAGAGCCTTGTGATCAAACCACCTGAGCGTTGAGCTGCTAGCGCGGTTTGTGCCCCGCGATCGACAGCAGAACGAGGAGCGCCACGACCGTGATGGCGGCGGCAGCAAGCGCAACGAACGGGAACGAGACGCCCCATAGGCCGCAGGCGATCAGTGTCGCGTTGGCAGCCGCGATGCGCCAAACCACAGGTAGATGCCGGTTGCCGAGCGCTTCAGTGGCGCGCTGGTAGAAATGCGATTTGTGCGCTTGCCAGACCTTCTCTCCACGGAACAGCCGTTTGAGCAAGGTAAGCGTCGCGTCGGCAAGGAAATAGGAGGGGAGGATGATCGCCGGCGCCCAATGTCCGCGGATTGCTAGATCGATCATCATTGCGCCGGTGAGATAGCCTAACGGTACGCTGCCGATGTCGCCCATGAAGATGGCGGCTTTGCCGCGTTCGCGAAGGTTCCAGATCAGGAAGCCTGCGGTTGCACCGATCAGGGCGGCGCTGAGCGGCGCGAGCGAAACGCCGCCTGGTGATGCCACCCCGACGAGCAGATAGCCGAAGGCAATGGCGATAGTTTCCACACCGGCAATGCCGTTGATGCCGTCCATGAAGTTAAACAAGTTGGTCATCCAGGTGAGCGCAAGGATGGCGACAGCGCGGTCGAGCCACCAGGGTAGAAATCCCTGAAACACCATGGCCTGGTGGGGAAGGGTAAAAACGAGAATGGCAGCCGCGGCCACGTGCACCGGAAAGCGCACGCGCGCAGGCAGCGGGTCAATGTCATCAAGCCAGGAAACGGCCATAACCAGCATTAAGCCGGTCAAAAGCGCGGAAGGAATTTCGCTCAGCGGAAACAGCAAGGCAGTTGCGGCGAGAGCGGAGGCAAGAAGCGGAAGGCCTCCGCCCTTGGGTACTATGCCGGTATGCAGGGTGCGCTCGTTCTCTTGTGCAACTGCACCCCGCGACGCAAGCCAGGGGATTAGGAGCCGGGTGCCGATGGCGGCAGCGACGAAGGCAAGAAGCGCGACGGGCAGCAGATGCAAGAGGGCCTCTTCAAAGGGTCGCCGGCAGGGCAGGAGCGCCGTGTAAGGATATCGCCAGATTCAGCCCCTGTTACCACGATTGAGACGAATGTGACCACTCGCGGCTTGCCGACTGGCTGTGCGTCGCCGGCTCGGATGGCTTCTGCTCGCGCCGCAGCGAAGGCCCGGCTCAGCACGTTAAGCTTTCCGCCGTTTCCGCGCCAAAGTGCCGCCAATGTGATCTGAAGGATTGGTTTTGGTGTATCTTGCCATGGCGCGATTGAGTGCCATCTAACCTTCATCCGTTCCCTTTGCCAAAGTCCGGCACTTGGGGCATATGGCTGATATGGAAGTCAAAGACGCAATGAAAGCCGGCGCACTGAAATCGGTTCAACTCGATATGGATTGGTCGGTTCAGACCGTTCTGCCAATTGAGTTCAAGGGCCGCGAGGTCATGCTCGAAGCGCATGCCTATCAAGGCGAGGCGCCCGAGGAGCAGGCGCTTGTGTTGATCCACCGCGATCCGGACGCGCCTGTCGGTACGTTGCCGATCGTGCGCGTGCATTCCGGCTGCGTCACGGGCGACATTTTCCATTCCTTGCGGTGCGACTGTTATCAGCAACTTCAAGAGGCTTTGCGCGTCATCACCGAGGTACCTCTCGGCGCGATCATTTATGTGCCCTATCACGAAGGGCGTGGCATCGGTCTATTCAAGAAGATCAAAGCCTATGCGCTGCAGGATCAGGGGCTGGATACGGTCGAGGCGAACATCGAGGTCGGCGAGCCGATCGACAGCCGCGACTATGAGCTTGCGGCCCGCATCCTGGCAGATCTTGGCATGGATGAGGTCAAGCTGCTTTCCAACAACCCCGCCAAAGAGCAGGCTTTGAAGGCCCTAGGGGTCAAGGTCGCGGAGCGTGTGCCGATTGTGATTTCGCCCAATCCGCACAATCAGCGTTATCTTGATACCAAGCGTCTGCGCATGGCTCATAAGATATGAGCCGTTACCGCCTCAGCTCGATCCGAAAAGGTCGTCGTGAATGTCTCCGACGGCCAACGCTTCGGCTGATGCTTCCAGGTCGCCGGTTGTTTTCGGGATCGTAAACCCGCCTTCTGCAACCAAGCGCGCAAACAGGCCATCGCCTGCGGCGAGCTGCGCGAACCGCCCGCGCTCCACGATCTGTCCCTGGTCGAGTACGATAATCTGGTCGGCATCGGCAACAGTCGAAAGGCGATGCGCAATGATGAAGGTGGTGCGACCCTTGCGAAGCGTATCAAGCGCACGCTTGATCTTGGCTTCCGTTTCCGCGTCCAGCGCACTTGTCGCCTCGTCGAGGATGAGGATCGGCGCATCCTTCAAGATTGCCCGCGCGATGGCGATGCGCTGACGCTCTCCGCCTGACAGAGAGGCACCGCGTTCTCCGATGACGAAATCATAGCCTTCCGGCTTCGCGGCGATGAAGTCGTGTGCTTCAGCCAGCCGCGCCGCACGCTCGACTTCAGCCTGGCTGGCGTCCGGCCTGCCTATCCTAATGTTGTCGCCGATTGTGCGATTGAAGAGCCCTGCGTCCTGGAAAACCACGGCAATCGACTGGCGTAGGGAGGCGAGCGTGACGTCGGCAATGTCGGTTCCGTCGATGGTAATGCGCCCAGAGCTGGGGCTGCGGAAACGCTGTAGCAGTGCGATTGAAGTCGATTTGCCCGAGCCGGTCGGCCCTACAAGCGCCAGCGTTTGACCCGCCAGGGCGTGGAAATTCAAATCGTGGACGCCCTGCAGGCCCACACCATATCGGAAGCTGACATGCTCGAAATTGACATCGCCTTCGACATTCACCAGCGGGCGCGCGTCTGGCTTCTCTGCGACCATCGCGGATTCATCAAGGAGCCCAAATAGCATTCGAAGCGCGGGGCCCTGCTGATGGACACGCACGACGAACGCTGAGAGTTGATCGAGCTTGCCGATTAGAAGGCCTGCAAACGAGACGAATGCTACGATCTGGCCGACGCTCAGTTCGCCGCGAGCCGACAGCATCGCACCGACGGCAAAGACGGCGACCATCGTGAGGGTGGCAGCAGCGCGTTGCAGCACCGATAGCACGCCCCACCAGGTGAGGACCGGGAATTGTGCCTTCATCAATTCCTTGATCATGGCGCGCAAGGCATCGGCTTCCGCGCTGATGCGGCCATAGCTTTGCACCACGGAGACGTTGCCGATCACGTCGCCGATGCGCCCGGAAATGGCGTAGTCGTGATGGTCGGCGGCGGACTGTCCGGCAGATGTCCGGCGCATTACGAATACGTTCATAGCGGTATATGCGATGGCGGTGCACCCCAGGATCGCAGCCATGCGATAGTCCATGGAGAGCGCGGTCGGCACCAGCAGTACGATGCCAAACAACGCGGTGAGCTGCTCTCGCATGGCGCCCAGCCAAAGCCAGAACAAGGCACTGCATCCGGAGACGATAGTCCGGATCACCGTGCCCGATCCGCGGGTGGCGTGATAGGTCTGCGGCAATGTCATTGCGCGCTCAAACACGTCCGCCATCACCGCGAGGCGGCGGCGGTGGGCGAGGCGGTCGGCGTAGATCGCAACCGTGACGTTGGCCAGGATGCCGAATAGCCCGAGCGCCGCCCAAAGCCCGATGATGGGAAACGCTCCTTGGCCTTTGGAGAGCGCATCGACCACCTTGCCAAACAGGATCGGCTCGGCAAGCTGAATGGCCGCGATGACCACACCGGCCGACGCCAGCGCGATAGCCAGGAACTTTTCCGGGGCAAGCAGCGCGAGCGCGCGGCGGTAGATTTGCACCAGTCCCAGCTCCGGGATTGTTTCGGCCTTTTTCATGCTTTGATCGCGCGCGAGCATCTTTCCCGGTACCGATTCGGGGGCGTGCCACCTGAGAGGAGGCAGGGAACCGCGATTGAGCAGGGGACGTTGATTTGGGTGGGCAGCAACGAGTGGGACCACAGGAAATGGCCGACTTCCAGCGCCGTGCCTGGAACGGTCAACCGTTCATTCATGTGCCATTCACAATCGTCCAGCATAGGCTCCTCTGAGTACGTCGGCCTCCGCGTTCCAGGCGTTGCCGTCGACCTTTTCGGGGCACTTCGACAAGATTTTTGGCATGTCAAGGCGGGCCGCTCAATGACGGTACACCACCACAATTTTCGGAAGCCCGATACCGACCCTCTGATAGAGCCGTTGCTGGCGGCGCCGTCCGATAGGCCTTTCGTTATCGCGCAGCTCGGACAATCTCTCGATGGACGAATTGCCACGCCGACCGGCGCAAGCCGTTGGATCAATGGAGGCGGCGCTCTTGACCACCTTCATCGGCTCAGGGCGAATGTGGATGCGGTGATCGTCGGAGTCGGCACTGCCGTTCAAGACGATCCCGAACTAACCGTGCGGCGGGTGGAAGGACGCAACCCGGCACGCGTGGTCATTGACCCAAACAACAGGCTTACGCCACATGCACGATGCCTCGCCGATGATGGCTGCCGACGCATCGTTTTCCGCCGTAACGTCTGTGGCCAGCAAGGATCGCTCGAACAGATCGAGCCTCCAGAAGGTCCGGGCTTCATCGATCCGAAATGGATAGTGCGTCGGCTTTTCGCGTGTGGGTTGAAAAAAATTCTAGTGGAGGGTGGCGCGCGCACAATCTCGTCCTTCATCGATGCGGGTGTCGTAAACCGCCTGCATGTGCTCGTGGCGCCTATCATTTTGGGATCAGGTGTACCGGGATTGTCGCTGTCTCCGATTGCTACGATGTGCCAAGCGCTGAGGCCCTCCACACGAACACAGGTTCTTGACGGGGGCGATGTGCTGTTCGATTGTGACCTGGGCAGAATGGATGAAGGGTAACGTCATGGCGGATGAGGAACGTTACGATATTCCCGTTTACTCCCGCCAAGCCCGCATGTTCCATTGGTGGATCGCGCTTTTTCTGCTGCTGCAGGTCCCCATTGGATTCTACATGACGTATCGCGGCTATGATATGGAGGCCGTGAACGATAAGGGCGAAGTCGTCAAAGGCTTATGGGACGGCATCACGAACACCCTTTACAGCTCACACAAGTTGCTCGGCCTTATAATACTTCTGTTCGTGGTATTGCGGCTGAGCTATCGACTGGTCTACGGCGCTCCTGCGCCGGATCGCTCGGTTCCTGCACCGCTCACCGGGGCATCGCACTTGCTCCACTGGGGCCTTTATCTGGCGCTTCTGGCGACGCCGATCATCGGGTACGTGGGAATTTCATACGGGCGTTATCTCAGCGTGTTCGGTCTTCCGTTGCCGCCGGTCACAATCGAGGACAAGAAGTTTGCCGAAGAAGTGTTTGAGTACCACGAGACCGCAGCAATCATTCTTCTGTGTCTGATCGGCGTGCACGTCGCCGGCGCGCTTTATCACAAATTCATCCGGAAAGACCGCGTGGTTGAGCGAATGCTTCCCAAGAAGCGGAACATCGTCTGAGGGACTTTAGCAGCTTCAATCGGGTGTGCGCGCCAATCAGGCGGGGCATGCGAAAATGTCCGTGTGGCCGATCTCGACACCGGAACGTATCACTTTCACCCACCCTTCAACCACTTTGGCGTCGAGGGCCCCGGTTTCGAGCACCGCCATCGCGTGTCCGCGTTGCAATTCTGCGATCAGAGTTCGTTCGCGCTGATCGAGCTTCCAGGGGCTTTCTCCTTCCACCACGCTGTAGCCCTCAAGACGGAATTGATCAGCAAGGAGCGCTGGCGCCATCGGCCCGGCGGCAGGGCCAAAACCCTTGTCATTCAGCTGATGGCGATTGAAGGCAGCGGCGATTTGATTGTCGGTGGGACGATGTGGCGTCCACTTCTGCAAACCATTATAGGTGAGCACGCCATAGAACGCGACACGTGCCGCTGCCAAAGTCCGCGCCAGTTCTCGGATAAAGTTCGCGGATACGAGATCGCATAGTGCTGACGCCGTGACGAGGTCTGTGACATTGACCATATCGCCGAGACCTGCGGCAAGATCCCGTCGCTCGAACGAGACCGATATTTCAGTGTGCCCCTTCTTGATCCGAAGACCGTCGTCTTCATCGGGCTCGCTGGAGTCTGCCCAACGACGCAGGGACTGGCGTGCGTACGCAATGAGGTCGGCGTCGTTGTCGACGAGAGTCCAGCTCTGTTTGTTGCAGAGCAGCGGAGCGGTTGCGCGCAAGTTGGACCCCGTCCCCGCTCCAAGGTCGAGAACGTGCATATGCTCGCGCAGGCCAAACCACGCCGAGACGGCGTTGGCAATCTCGCGATTGCGGCTGCGCAGATCAGCGCCTTCACGCAGGCTCAGCCAATCGCTTGAGAACATGGTCATGCCTTCAGGCCCAGAATGACGGCGGCGATGCGCCGGGCCGTCTCGTGCCAAGTCGGCAACGTCCGCCCGATCTCCCAGGAGGCATCGGCGAGTTTATCGCGCACTCTCTTGTCACTAAGTGCTTTGCGCAAGGCGACTGCCATTTCTGCTGTATTGCCCGGCTGAACGTGCAGCGCCGCGGCGCTATGAGCGGTGTCTGCCGCAGCGCCGCCGGTGGTCGTGACGATCGGCAGGCCGCGCGCCATGGCCTCGGCAATGACCATGCCGTAGCCCTCGAACAGCGAGGCTGACACGAACAGGTCGGTACTGTCATAAAACCGGTCGAGCGTGGCGGGGACGACTTTGCCGGACAAGGTCACCCGTTCGGAAAGCCCTTCTTCAGCAATGCGCTCGCGCAGAGACTCGACGCAGGCTGGATGACGGTCGATCGCCCCTGCGATTGTCAATTTCCAGTCGATATCCTTCAAGGCGCTTAGCGCCTCGATAAGGCTTTCATAGTTCTTACGGGGCGAGACGGCGCCGACGGCGAGGATGTGTAGCGGCGCGCCCGTTCCGGTGGCGCGCTGAGCTGGATCGGTGCCCGGTTCGGCCACGGTGATCTTATCGCGATCGACTCCGAGTTCGTCTCGCAGGATACGGGCGGTTGTGCGCGACGTAACCACGATATGATCAGCACGTTCAAGCGCGGCTGCCTCGCTGGCCTTCAATTCCACTTTTCGCGCGTGTGCCAGCCCCGTCTCCAGATAGAGGGGGTGGTGCACGACGGCAATGATGCGCCGTCCCGACAAAGTCAGTCTATCTTGAGGAATTGCGCCGAAGGCGAGACCGTCGAACAGAACCGTCGCATCGTCAGGTGTTTCAGCGACGAGCGAAATGGCATCCGCGATGTCGGCTTTCGAGGGGTTTGGAAAATCGGACGCGAGAGCCAGATGCTGCACATTCACGCCGAACGCGGGCAGCATCTCGATGACACGGCGATCATAAGCATACCCGCCGGTCGGGCTCTTGATGTCGCCGGGAATGGCGAAATAAGCGTCAGCCACGGATAGGTCCTTCGTATGAAGCTCGTGCCAGATCGGTTTCCGATAAGGTCACGCGGATTTTAGCAAGGTGTTGGCCGTCATCCCCTAGACGCCCGTCCTGCGCGGCCTCGCAGATCCGGTCGAAGACATACTTGCAGAGAAATTCGGTTGTAGTGAGGACGCCGTTGAATTGAGGTAAAGCGTCGAGATTTTGGTAGGCAAGCGGTTTAAGCGTCTTGCTCAGCACATCGAGGGCCGCGCCGATATCTACGACGACGTTCTTGGCGCTGAGCTTGTCTGCGTAAAAGGCGACATCAACGACAAAGGTCGCGCCGTGCATGTTCTGCGCCGGGCCGAAGAAGGGATCGGGTAGGGAGTGGGCGATCATGATCCGATCGCGAACTTCCACGCAGAACATGGGGAGATCTTCCTTCATTCCGGCACACGGTTAATCGGGGTAGCGGATCAGTGGCGGTAGCCCGCCGCTGGAATTCGATAGCACTGCGGCAAGCTGTTGGGGTACCGCTTCGAACGGAATTTCCTCGCTCACAAGCGCGTCCAGCAACGGATCGTCAAGAAGGCAAAGAGCTGTTTCCAGGCGTTTGCGATGGCTAAATGTGGGCCGGTGGCTTGGCGCAACGTGCCCGACTTGCGACGATATCAACCGCAGTCGACGGGCGTGGAACGCACCTCCCAGATGTACCGTGGCAGGCGCATCGCCATACCAGCTCGCCTCGATGATGCGGCCCTCGAAGGCAGCCGCGGCCAGTGCCGTTTGCAGCCCGGCAGAGGTCGCGGAGGTATGAAACACGATCGAGTTGTCGTCTTTGAGCTCGGCGGGTGGCGAGAAGGGTATATCCAGAGCCGACGCCAGTGCCGCTTTCGCCGGGTCGATGTCGCACAAGGTGACGCGCACGCCCGGCATCCGTCTCGCAAGTCTGGCAGTTAACAAGCCGAGCACGCCGGCGCCGATCACCGCAACCCTGTCGCCAGGACCGGTGCCCGCATCCCAATGGGCATTAAGCGCTGTTTCCATATTGGCTGCCAGCGTCGCCCGGCGGGCAGGCACGCAGTCTGGGACCGGCACCAGCATCTCAACAGGGGCGTGAAAAAAGTCCTGGTGGGGATGGAGGCTGAAAACGGTCTTACCCGCGAGGTGTTCTGGACCTGCAACCACCGTACCGGTCGCCGAATAGCCGTATTTAACGGGGAAGGGAAACGAGCCCGACTGCATTGGCGCGCGCATGCGCTGCCATTCCGATTGGGGCACATGGCCGAAAGCAACGAGGCGTTCCGTGCCACGGCTGATCGCGCTGAAAATAGTCTTGACCCGGGCCTCCCCGGCTATGGGAACTCCAAGCCGTTCGGTGCGCAGCTCGGCAACTCCCGGCTTGACGTACCACAGCGCCCGGGCCACCACCATTTGGCCCTGGCTGCGGCGCACCACGTCTGCCGCCCTGCTTTCCATCGTCTATCCTCGCAATTTCCGTGGCTGAAGCGCCGATGACCGCGTCCTCTCACAATCCGGACCTCGCCCGGACGGCTGACCGGCTGAGCCTTACGACACCGGCGGGGTTGCAGGCAAACGCCAAGCTCGCCCGCCGCCGCCTTGGCCTTCTGGTGACCTGTGTCGCGATATGGGCGGCGCTGGGGGGGTGGTTTGCAAGCATCGTCTCATCGGGCGGATGGACTTTGATCGATTGCGTGCTGCTGATCTGCTTCCTGGTTGGCACACCCTGGGCCGTCTTGGGTCTGTGCAACGCGGCTGTCGGACTTTGGTTGCGCCATGGAGCGCGCGATGGTCTGACCGAGGCTGCGCCGTTCCTGTCTCTCACGCGCGAACAAGTGTGCGAGCCCGTAAGAATTAGAACCGCCGTTCTAATGACGGTGCGAAATGAAGATCCTGAGCGCGCGCTACGACGTCTGCAGACCGTTAAGCAAAGTTTGGATGCGACGGGCGAAGGCGGCAACTTTGCCTACTTTGTTCTCAGCGATACCCAAATGCCAGACGTTGCCGCGCGAGAAGAAGCCGCTGTTTCGCGTTGGCAGGCAGCTGAAGGCGAAGGCGGGCAGATCGTCTATCGCCGGCGCGCCCACAACACCGGCTTCAAGGCTGGAAACGTGCGTGACTTCTGCGAGACTTACGGACGCAATTTTGAGCTGATGCTTCCACTCGATGCCGATAGCTTGATGACGGGTCACGCGGTGGTCGAGCTGGTTCGCATCATGCAGGCCCATCGCAAGATCGGAATTCTGCAAAGTTTGGTAGTGGGTATGCCTTCGTCATCTCCATTTGCCCGATTGTTCCAGTTCGGAATGCGCTTTGGTATGCGCAGCTACACTTTGGGCCAGGCTTGGTGGGTAGGAGATTGCGGACCCTTCTGGGGGCATAATGCGCTCGTGCGTATTGCGCCTTTCACCGAGCATTGTCGGCTTCCTCTGCTTCCCGGTGATCCGCCCCTGGGTGGGCATGTTCTCTCCCACGATCAAGTCGAAGCGACATTAATGCGTCGCGCCGGCTTCGAAGTGCGCGTGATGCCTATCGAGCGCGGATCTTATGAGGAGAATCCGCCTGACGTGCTTGAGTTCATCCACCGCGATGTGCGCTGGTGCCAGGGAAACATGCAGTATCTGAAATTGCTTGGAACGCCAGGGCTGCATCCGGTCAGTCGCTTTCAGCTGGTGTGGGCCATTTTGATGTTCATAGGCGTGCCGGCCTGGACGGTAATGATCGCGCTTTCACCATTTGCCGCGCATGAGGCAATGCAGCAGCCGAGCTTTCCTGCGACAAGCGCGAAGGCACTCTATGTCACCTATCTGCTGATCTATCTCACGCCGAAACTTGCCGGGCTTATGGATGCAGCTTTGACGAAGGGAGAGGTTGCACGATTTGGCGGAGCGCTGCGCTTTTGGAGCGGCGGCGCGATGGAAATCGTTTTTTCGTTTCTGCAAGGCGCGGTCTCCACGATTCGAACCAGCATCTTCATGACCGGACTCTTGTTGGGCAGGTCAATCGTGTGGAGCGGCCAGAACCGCGATGCGAAAGGCATCAGATGGGCAACGGCAACGCGTGCGCTCTGGCCGCAAACGTTGTTTGGTGTCGTGGTTATGAGCGCACTCTATGCCGCCTCACCGCCCACCCTGCTGTGGAGTTTGCCCCTCACCGCAGGGTATATTCTGGCCATTCCCTTTGCAGTCGCCACTGCGAACCCGAAGCTGGGTCACTTCATGCGACACCATCTCATTGCGGCTATTCCAGAAGAGATCGCGCCTGTGCCGGAGATCGTTAGGGTGCAGTCGGGCCGCGAATGGGCAGAGGTGGTGCGGGCATGACGTCTCGTGCGCTCGAGGGCGTGTTTCGCTCCCTGCGTCTCTATCACGGAGCCGAGGCGCCCCGCGCCAAGATGGACGAACTCTATGGTCGCTTCATCTCGGCGGGAGATCTTGTTTTCGACATCGGCGCGCACGTGGGCGATCGCGTGTCGTCATTCCGCAGGCTCGGCGCGCGCGTCGTCGCCGTTGAACCGCAACCCCTCGCAATGCGCGCACTGCGGCTCATTCATGGCCAAGATGATGACGTCACGCTTATACGGGCTGCCGTCGCTTCGCAGCGCGGTCAGCTTAGATTGAGGATCAACAGTGCCAACCCCACGGTCTCGACAGCTTCGGACAGTTTCGTTGCCGGGGCCGACGGGGCATTGGGCTGGGAAGGACAGGTCTGGGACGATGAGATCGTCGTAGCGACCACGACAGTCGATGAACTCGTCGCTCGGGCAGGGTGCCCGCAGTTCATCAAGATCGACGTCGAGGGTTTCGAGGATGACGTGCTCGCCGGTTTGAGTGTGCCCGTGCGCGCATTGTCGTTCGAATTCACCACCATTGCCATGGAGATCGCCTTGCGCGCTGTGGAACGGTTGGCAAAGCTTGGCCCTTATAACTTCGACGTTGCCATGGGAGAATCCCAGCATTTGGCTTTCGGCCGGGCGTTAGAGGCGGACGAGATGACGCGCTTCTTGAAAGCGTTACCTCACAGCGCTAATTCGGGCGATGTGTATGCTTGGTTGGCGGAAGACTGAACTTGGGGCTTAGGGCTCTTTAATTCGTTACATTGGAGATTGAACTGACATGCGCCGCACGATCCAATTTCTCATTGCCGCTGCTACCGCTTTAGGTATCGCCGGGCAGGTCAGCGCGGCTTCTCTCGACGGACTTGCCGTGGACGTCACCAACGAGAGCGAGCCGGTGCTCTGCGCAGAGAAAGATAACGTCGCAATTGCGTTCGAGAATAAGAATGTGCGCTCGTTTCGCATCGAAGCCGCGCACCCCGTTTATCTCTCCGCGGGAATGCGCGACAACTTCGAGGCCGACTGGACCGCGTGTGATATGACCGCCGACCCCGCCTATAAGGCGCCGGGTCAGCCACGTAAGGAAACGCTTTACGAAGAAACCCAGATGTGGGTCGTCGGATACGCCTTCCCGACTTTCTGGCGGCCTTCGACGGCGAAGGTTCGTATCGGCGACCGCGTTGAAGAAGGTATTCACATGCTGCAGGTATGGTTGCTGCGGACTGACGGCGCGGAGGAAGTTCTCGTGCTTTATCCGCAGGACGGTTATTGGCGGCCCAGGCCTATGACGCCGCCGGAAATGCGCAACACCGGCTACGGATCCTCCTTCCTTGTCGGCCCGATTGATCGCGACGTTCGTCCGCACGTCAAGTTCAAGGAGGTCGCGTTCGATCCTAAAACACGCACGTTCACGCTTCAGTTCGAAAGGGGCGGCAGCGCAACTGTCCGCATGGTCAAGGCCGACCACAACCGTTTGGCTCTGGATGTAGCGTTCGACAAAGGCATCGAGAACGGCCCGTTCGCTATGTTACGCTCGATGTATGTGACGGAGTTCAATAATGACGTCGCCCGCATCGCAGTGCGCGAGCGTGACGCGAAGGGCTGGCGCGAGGACAACATCATGAAGTTCGACAAGGCACATGCGACCGACATCTGGATGGGCCGTTTGTCGCCCTCACAGCACAACACATCCTCGCCCGATGTCGTGTTTAACTCGTTCTCCGATGGGCCCTACCCGAAGCGCCCCAAGAGCGAGCCTCCGCCGGAAGTACGGGTGGAGGATGCAAGATAGCCCATACGACTACGCCGCTCGGTTACTATGAACTGTTGTAGAAGGGCCTCGGCCGTTCGTTGTGCGGTCGGGGGCCGCTGGCGTCGACCAAGGTCGGGAAGGATGAGTTCGTCATGACGGCACTAGTGTCGAATTTCACCGGCAGTATTCCAAAGCACTACGACGAGCACCTGGGGCCGTATCTTTTTTCGGAGTATGCGCGCGATATGAGCGAGCGGGTTGCGGCTCTGCAAGTCTCCAGTGTCTTGGAAATCGCTGCAGGAACCGGGATCGTATCTCGTCAGTTGAAAGATGCTCTTCCCAAAGCCGCGCAACTGACTATCAGCGATCTCAATCAGCCAATGCTGGACGTGGCCGCAAGTAAATTCTCTGGCGATGAGCAGGTTGAGATCAAACAGGCCGATGCGACCGCTCTGCCATTCGATGATGAGGCTTTCGACGTCCTTTGTTGTCAGTTCGGAGTCATGTTCTTTCCAGACAAGCCGAAGGCGTATCGCGAGGCTCTTCGCGTCTTGCGTCCGAAAGGACGATACATCTTCAGCGTGTGGGGCGCGTTAGAGGAAAATCCATTCGCGCGCGTCGCGCAGGACACCATCGCGAGCTTTTTCGCAACCGATCCGCCAACCTTCTACATGACCCCATTCGGTTATCATGACATGGGGGCCATCCAATCAGCACTCGACGAAGCAGGGTTCTCCCGTATTGCAGCATATAATGTGCATCGCGAGATTGATATTCCGGAAGCGTCTCATTTTGCGCGAGGGCTCGTCCTGGGCAATCCGGTGAGCGAAGAAATTCGCACCCGAGGTGCATCAGACCATGAGACGGTGATCGCCGCAGTGGCCGACGCGCTGGAAAAATCCTTTGGTACCAATCCCGGACGGATGCCGCTTAACGCTATAGTCGTCGAGGCGCAAAAACCCTTACCCTAATGTTTGACGGCTGGATCTTCAGGGTTCAGAGTTCCTTCACAAGCGCGTTCAACAACTTGATGTCGAGGGTGTTGGAGCGTTTGTGCGGCAGGCTTCGGCTGCCCCACATGCTGGAAGGAGTTAATTAATGAAAATTTTGGCGGCTCAACTTGTTTTCGCAGCGAGCGCGCTGGCATTCAGTACATTAGCAAGCGTGCCGGCAATGGCGCGAAGCAAAACGTTCCACAGTCCCAAGGTCGGCGGCAAGATGCTGGACGGCTGCTATTCCTGGCCTGGCCCTTGTAAGTCGAAACGGCAGGCCAATGCTTTTTGCCGTCGCAAGGGGTTTGACTTCGCGGCAGATTTCGAGGCTTCGAACGAGTTTGGCGCCTATCAGGCCAAGCGCCTGGGTGATGGCGGCGTGTGCACGGCGTCCTGCACGGTGATGCAGATGGTGAGATGCAGCACGGACGAAGGTGATGACGACGACGATTACGGCGATGAAGACTGAGGCTGGTTTGGAGTTTTACCAGCGCAGTTCGGCCATGGCGGCAATTGCGGATGGCGTGCCTGCTGGAAAAAGAAGCTCCAGCTTCTCAGCGGACAACGCAGCACCATCCATCGCTTCGTGACGATGAATGCCGGATGCGACGAATAGGGCGTCGCATCCGAAGTTTTCAGCGCCCTTGAGATCGGTACGGATGGCGTCGCCGATGACGAGGCAGCGTCGGCGCGGCACGTTGCCGTCGCGTAGTCCCTCGGCGATGGCGTGCGCGGTCTCATAAGCGTTGAGGTAGGGCTTCCCCGCCCAGAAGACGTCCCCACCCATGTGCTCGTAGAGGTCCGCGATGGCGCCTGCGCAATAGAGCAGCGTGCCACCCACGTCGACCAGCAAGTCGGGGTTTGCGCATACGAATGGCAGTTTGCGCGCTTTAGCCTTTTTGAGCAAAGGAACGTAGTCCTGAGGCTTTTCGCGTCTGTCGTCCGTGAGACCGGTACAAACGATGGCCTCGGCGTCATCGAGATGGGCAGCCTCTGCCTTGAGGGCGGAAAAGAATGCCGCGTCCCGGTCCTGAGGGCCGATCAGATACAACTTAGCGAAGCCCCGGTTGGTGATGTGATTGAGTGCGATTGCTCCTGATGAGACGATATCGTCCCAAGCTGAGGCGGGTACGTTTCGGCTCTCCAGCATGTCCGCGACACGGTACTTAGGGACTGGGGCATTAGAGACCAGAATGACGGTTCCTCCGCCTTTTCGAAACCGCTCCAGGGCGGCGCAAGCATCCTCGAAGGCCGTTACCCCGTTATGAACTACGCCCCAAACGTCGCAAAAGAGCACGTCATAGTTGGCAAGAAGCTCTCCGGCGCGGTCGAGAATCTCTGGCACGCGCGGAGTTGGGGGGGGGTCTTTCTTCACCGTTGAGGACCGATTCATTGCTGCGAGAGGCGCCGGATGGCGTCTTGCCCTGCCGGTTAGCATGGTGATCGGCAGCAATCCAGTCTCTGCTGCGGTGCAAAGCTCCTATGCATGAGCCCCTAGACGTACCGGGATACTACCGATTGTCTGCTATCGCCGGGCATGTCTGTGTGATGGCAGCCATGATTTTATGAGAAGCTGGCGTGAAGCCTTGGAACCCGGCAGTCTTGCGTGCAGGGCTCCCGAAGCGTGCCGGTTTTTCGAATTTCGATCCAGGAGAGTTTCGTCAAGATGGCGATTGAAACAGATGACAGGACCAACCTGAACGCAGATAGCGCGGAGGCGAGGGAGTGGCGTGAGGCGATCTCCTCGGTCATCGCTTTTGAGGGCGTGGACAAGGCCGACGAAGTACTGACCCAAGCCGTCGATACGGCTCGGCGCTACGGGGCCCGCTTGCCGTTTGCGGCCAACACGGCCTACATCAACACGATCGCACCTTTCGAAGAACCTAAGCATCCCGGAAATCGCGAGATCGAGGCAAAGATAAAGTCCGCGATCCGGTGGAATGCGCTCGCAATGGTCTTGAAGGCCAATAAGACATCCACTGAACTTGGCGGACATATCGCCAGCTATCAGTCGGCCTCGACACTCTATGAGACGGGCTTTCAACATTTCTGGCACGCTCCAAGCGAAACCCACGGCGGTGATCTGATCTTTTTCCAGGGACACTCGGCACCTGGGATCTACGGGCGCGCCTATCTGGAAGGCCGTTTGACAGAGGATCAGCTTTTGAACTTCCGCCAGGAAGCCGAGGGCAAGGGTCTGTCATCGTATCCCCATCCCTGGCTCATGCCGGGGTTCTGGCAGTTCCCGACGGTCTCGATGGGGCTTGGTCCGCTGATGGCGATCTATCAGGCCCGCTTCTTGAAATATCTCCATGACCGGGGACTAGCGGATACGTCAAAACGCAAAGTCTGGGTGTTCTGTGGCGACGGCGAGATGGACGAGCCTGAAAGTCTCGGTGCGGCGGCCCTGGCAGGGCGCGAGAAACTCGACAACCTCATCTTCGTGATCAACTGCAATCTGCAACGTCTCGACGGTCCGGTGCGCGGCAACGGCAAGATCATTCAGGAGCTGGAGGGCAATTTCCGCGGTGCGGGTTGGAACGTCATCAAATGTATCTGGGGCTCCAACTGGGATGAGCTGCTCGCGCGCGATGGGACCGGCCGGCTACGTCAGCTGATGGAGGAATGTAACGACGGTCAATACCAGGACTTCAAGTCCAAGGACGGCGCCTACATTCGCAAGAACTTCTTTGGCAAATATCCCGAGACGGCGGCGCTCGTCGCCAACTGGTCTGACGAACGCATCTGGTCGCTGACCCGCGGCGGGCATGATCCGCGCAAAGTCTATGCTGCCTATGCGACAGCGGTCGAGCATGAGGGTCAGCCAACTGTGATCCTGGCCAAGACCGTCAAGGGCTACGGCATGGGTGCAGCCGGTGAAGGTCAGATGATCGCCCACCAGGCCAAGAAAATGGGCGCCGACAGCTTGCGCCAGTTCCGGGACCGGTTCCGTCTCAAGGAACTCTCAGATGAAGACCTGGAAACGTTGCCCTTTATCAAGTTCGAGGAAGGCACGCCCGAGCAGTCTTATCTCAAGGACGCCCGCGCCAGGCTCGGCGGATCGCTGCCGCAGCGGCGCGGCAAGACCTCGTTCGAATTGGAGATCCCCCCGCTGTCGTTCTTCGATGCTCAGGTAAAGGGATCGGAAGGGCGCGAGATCTCCACAACGATGGCCTTCGTCCAGATGTTGACCAAGATGATGCGAGACAAGAGCATCGGAAAGCACATCGTGCCCATCGTGCCGGACGAAAGCCGCACCTTCGGCATGGAAGGCATGTTCCGCACCTTCGGCATTTATTCGCAGGTCGGTCAGCTTTACCGACCGGAAGATGCCGACCACCTCATGTACTACAAGGAGGACAAAAGCGGTCAGATCCTGGAAGAGGGCATCAACGAAGCCGGTGCAATGGCGTCCTGGATTGCTGCCGCAACGTCATATTCGTCTTCCAACGTGCCGATGATCCCGTTCTTCGTCTATTACTCTATGTTCGGGTTCCAGCGCATCGGCGATCTTGCATGGGCCGCGGGCGACATGCGTTCGCGCGGCTTCCTGATCGGGGGCACATCGGGACGCACCACGCTCAACGGCGAAGGGCTCCAGCACCAGGACGGACACAGCCACATCATCTCGGCAACCGTGCCCAACTGCATCTCGTATGATCCGACCTTCAGCTACGAGGTTGCGGTCATCGTGCAGCGCGGACTGGAACGCATGTATCGCGATCAGGAGGACGTCTACTACTACATGACGGTTCTCAACGAGAACTACGTCCACCCGGCCATGCCGGAAGGTGCCGAGGACGGCATTATCAGGGGCATGTACCTGTTCAAGGCTGCCGATAAATCCGCTCCGGGTCACCGCGTCCAGTTGATTGGCTCAGGCGCCATCCTGCGCGAAGTGATCGCAGGAGCTGAGCTTCTTGAAAAAGACTTCGGTATTCAGTCCGACATCTGGAGTGTCACCAGCTTCACCGAGTTGCGCCGCGAGGCGGAAGACGTCGAGCGCTGGAACATGCTCAACCCGCTGGAGCCCGAGCGCATCCCCTACGTCACGCAGTGCTTTGCCTCGCGCGGCGATGCTCCGATAATCGCGTCGACCGATTACATGAAGATGTATGCCGAGCAGGTGCGCGACTATGCCCCCAACCCGTATGTGGTGCTGGGAACGGATGGTTTCGGGCGCTCCGATTATCGCCGCAAGCTGCGCGCGCATTTCGAGGTCGATCGCCACTTCGTTGCGGTTGCCGCGCTCAAGGCACTCGCCGACGAGAACAAGGTGCCCTCGCTCAAGGTGGCGGAGGCGATCAAGAAATACGGCATTGATCCCACCAAGCCGAACCCGGCGCGAGCCTGATCCAAACAAGCGCGAACCAAATTCTAGCATCAGGGAAAGACAAGAATGTCATCGAGCGAAGTCAAGGTTCCCGATATCGGCGACTTCAAGAGTGTGCCTGTCATCGAGGTTCACGTTAAGCCGGGGCAGACCGTCAAGGCCGAGGATCCACTTGTTACGCTTGAAAGCGACAAGGCGGCTATGGATGTACCCGCTCCGCGAGATGGGACGGTCGAGTCGGTGACGGTGAAGGTTGGCGACAAAGTTAGCGAAGGCACTCTCATCGTAAAATTTGCCGAAGGTGGTGATGAGAAGGCGCCTGCCGCGGCCAAGCCGGAATCGAGCGCGAAATCTGCACCCGCCGCCGCGCCGGCGGCCTCCGCTCCGCAAGCAAAGGCTGCACCTGTCTCCACCCTGGAGCCGATGCCCGAGCCACTCCCCATCCCGCGCGAGGTTCCCGCTCCTCCACTGCACGACTTTGCAGGTGTTCATGCAAGTCCGGCAGTCCGCCGCCTTGCGCGTGAACTTGACGTCGACCTAACGGCGCTCAAGGGAACCGGCGAACATGGCCGCATCACCAAGGACGACGTGAAACGGGCGATTGCGAAGGACAGTGGCTCAGGGGGCGGTGGTGGTTCCGGCATCCCGGAAATTCCCCCCCAGGATTTCGCCAAGTTCGGTCCGATTGAAACCAAGCCGCTGTCACGCATGAAGCGGCTGTCGGGACCCCATCTCCATCGCGCGTGGCTCAACATTCCGCATGTCACCCATACGGACGAGGCCGACATTACCGACCTCGATGCCTACCGCAAGACGCTCGATAACGCCGCGAAGGCAAAAGGCTTCCGCGTCACGCTGTTGGTATTCTTGATGAAGGCGTCGGTCGTCGCATTGAAAGAGTTCCCCGAGTTCAATGCTTCCCTCGCGCCAGGTAAAGACGCGCTCATCCATAAGAAGTACTATAACATTGGCGTTGCGGTGGACACGCCCGACGGGCTCGTCGTTCCCGTGATTAAGGACGTGGATCGGAAAGGTGTCCTTGAGCTTTCGCAGGAATTATCGGCCGTTTCAGCCAAGATGCGTGATGGGAAAATTGCGCCTGCTGACATTCAAGGCGGAACATTTTCTATTTCGTCGCTCGGTGGAATCGGCGGCACCGCGTTTACCCCAATCGTCAACGCGCCCGAGGTGGCAATTCTGGGTGTCGTGCGCGCTGCCATCAAACCGAAGTGGGACGGTGCGACGTTCGAACCACGTCTGATGCTGCCTTTATGCCTTTCCTACGACCACCGGGTTATTGACGGGGCGCTCGCTGCACGCTTCACCCGTAGGCTGGCGGATGTCTTGGAGGATGTGCGCCAACTCGTCTTGTAACCCCCGAAGGAGGAGAGCTTCGATATGAGCACGACTGAAATTCGCGTACCTGACATCGGCGATTTCAAGGACGTGCCAATCATCGAAATTCACGTCGGTCCCGGCGCGACGATCAATGCGGAAGATCCTCTCATCACGCTTGAAAGCGATAAGGCGGCGATGGAGGTTCCAGCACCACAGGGCGGGCGGATCGTTGAACTACTGGTCAAGCCAGGAGACAAGGTTAGCCGGGGCACGCTGATCGCGCGCATGGAAGCTTCTGTTGACGCAGCAGGCGCAGGCAATGCACCAGCCGCTGCAGCGGGCGCTTCGGGAGCAGCAAGCGGCGCCGCCGCTGCCTCAGCGCCTGCGGCGGCCTTCACCGGCACCGCGGATGTCACTTGCGATGTTATGGTGCTGGGGGCGGGACCTGGCGGCTACTCGGCGGCGTTTCGTTCCGCTGACCTCGGCCTCAACACTGTTTTGGTCGAGCGCAGTCCGACGCTGGGCGGCGTTTGTCTCAATGTCGGCTGTATTCCCTCCAAGGCTCTCTTGCATACCGCAGCGATCGTTGACGAAGCGGCAGCACTCGCGACCCACGGCATCAAGTTCGGCGCTCCCGAGATCGATATCGATGCGCTGCGCACGCACA
This sequence comes from Hyphomicrobiaceae bacterium, assembly GCA_041397645.1. NCBI lineage: Bacteria > Pseudomonadati > Pseudomonadota > Alphaproteobacteria > Hyphomicrobiales > Hyphomicrobiaceae > Hyphomicrobiaceae bacterium. The sequence continues at coordinate 2,556,855 of JAWKWE010000004.1, forward strand.
AGAACAAGGTCGTCGGCAAGCTCACCACGGGCTTGGCGCAAATGGCCAAGATGCGCAAGGTCAACGTGTTGCGTGGCGTCGGCTCATTCCTCGATGCCAACCACATCGCGGTTACGGGGGCCGATGGTGCGCGTCAGGTTGTGAAGTTCTCCAAAGCAATCATCGCAGCTGGGTCGGAAGCGGTGGCGCTTCCCTTCATTCCGCAGGACCCGCGTATCGTCGATTCGACGGGTGCGCTGGAGTTGCGTCAGATCCCTAAGAAGATGCTTGTGATAGGCGGCGGCATAATCGGGCTCGAAATGGCAACCGTCTATTCGGTCCTCGGCGCGCGCATCGACGTCGTCGAAATGCTCGACGGCCTGATGCCCGGCGCAGATCGCGATCTGGTCAAGGTCTGGGAAAAGAAGAATGCCAAACGCTTCGACAAGATCATGTTGAAGACCAAGACTGTCGGTGTCGAGGCCAAGGCGGATGGCATCCATGTGCGCTTCGAGGGCGAGGCCGCGCCAGCAGATCCGCAGGTCTACGACCTTGTGCTGGTGGCGGTCGGTCGCTCACCCAACGGCAAGCTGATCGGCGCGCAGAATGCGGGCGTCACTGTCAGCGATCGCGGGTTCATCTCCGTTGACAAGCAGATGCGAACCAACGTGCCGCATATCTTCGCCATCGGCGACATCGTCGGGCAGCCGATGCTAGCCCATAAAGCGGTGCACGAGGCGCATGTGGCTGCCGAGGTTGCGGCTGGAAAGTCGTCCGCCTTCGATGCCAAGCAGATTCCATCGGTTGCCTACACCGATCCCGAGATTGCTTGGGCTGGCAAGACGGAAGATCAGCTTAAGGCCGAGGGCGCCAAGTTCGGCAAGGCAGTCTTTCCATGGGCGGCGTCGGGCCGAGCCATTGCCAACGGACGCGACGAAGGCTTCACCAAGCTGCTGTTCGATAGTGAGACCCACCGCATTCTAGGCGGCGGTATCGTCGGCACCCACGCGGGCGATCTCATCAGCGAGATCTGTCTTGCGGTCGAGATGGGCGCTGAGCCTGCCGACATCGGTAAGACTATCCACCCTCATCCCACGCTCGGAGAATCGATCGGCATGGCGGCGGAAGTCTTCGAGGGCACCTGCACGGATCTGCCGCCGCAGAAAAAGCCAGCCGCGTAGCCCAAAAACTTCGCATCAGAGCCCCATCGGCCGCGGCTTTTCATGCCGCGGCCGATTTGCGTTATGCGCTTGGCATGGCCGTGCGACGCCTGGGCATATACTCGCAACAACGATTCGCGATCTTGTCGCGTGCGAACGGGGAGGGGCAGGCAGGTGCGGATACTTTTCATCCATCAGAACTTTCCCGGCCAGTTCAAGCATCTGGCGCCCGCGTTGGTGCAGCGTGGCCATGAGGTGCAAGCGCTGACGGTTGCGAGCAATCGACAAGTCACCAGCATTCCGACCGCGCGCTACAAGTTCGAGCCGCATCCATACGACATCAACGCTCTCGGTCTAGCCCGAACCTACGCCGAGATGGTCGATCGTGGGCAGATCGTAGCCCGCGCGTGTGAGCAACTGGCTGAACGCAACAAGGTCCAACCCGACGTGGTGATTGGACATATCGGCTGGGGGGAGACGCTTTTCCTCAAGGCGGTGTGGCCGAAGACGCGCGTGCTGCTGTACTCGGAGTTCTTTTACAACCCGCACGATGCGTTACAGACATTCGATCCAGAATTTGACATCGACCGGCTCTCCAGTCGCGTCTGGGTAGCATCCCGGCAGGCCCACCTGTTGCAAGCTCTTTATGGCGCGGACGCCTATCTAACTCCTACGCACTGGCAGGCATCTGGATTTCCCGACTTTGTGCAGCCGCGTATGAATGTCATTCACGAGGGCATCGAAACGGCTCAGTTACGACCTGATGCCTTTGATCGCGTGACGCTTCCAGGAGGCGTGAATTTCACCAAAGGCGATGAGGTCATAACGTTTGTCAGTCGGACGCTTGAGCCCTATCGCGGCTATCACATTTTCATGCGGGCGTTACCGGATGTGCTTGCTGCGCGGCCCAACGCGCATGTCGTGATCGTCGGCGCCGACGATGGTGGGTACGGCTTATCTCCTCCGCAGGGCACAACGTGGCACCGTAAGTTCCTCGACGAAGTGTCTGGCCGGATGGATCCTGCGCGCGTGCACTTCACCGGCCACATCCCCTTTGAAACATTCGCAGCATTGATGTGCGTGACGCGCGTGCACGCCTATTTGTCGTATCCGTTCGTGCTGTCATGGTCGATGTTGCAGGCCATGAGTTGCGGCGCGCATGTCATCGGCTCGCGCACGCCTCCAGTGGAGGAAGTGATCGAGGATGGCGTCAATGGTCAACTCGTCGACTTCTTCGATGTGAAGGCGTGGTCCTCGGCGCTGATCGCAGCTTTGGCCGATCCTCGCAGGGCCGACAACCTGCGGACTGCCGCGCGCAAAACGATTGTCGAACGCTACGATCTGCAAACGAGATGCTTGCCGGATCTAGTCGCCTGTGTGGAACGGATGGCGGCTTAAGAGTGGTTACCCGTTGGGCCGTGGAGCGGCCGCCCGGCGTAACCGGTCGTTGATTGCTTCGCCAAGTCCAATTGCAGGAATTGGCATGACGGCGATGGACGCCGCGCCGGTTTGATCGAGCTTGCGCAGATAGGCAAAAAGATTGGCTGCGGCCTCGATCAGATCCCCGCGCGGGCTGAGGTTCAAAACGGGACCCGAAGTTTGCGGCACGTACGCGCCGAAAGCGAGCAGGGCTTCTCCGGGGACGGGTTCTGATGCGCAGAGCCGCATCTTCGCATTTGGAGCGTAGTGGCTTTCAAGCTGGCCGGGAGAAGTGGGCTTGACGCTCGTATCTGCGGCGCGATTTAGGTTTGCTCCGAGCACCGCTTCAATCGCGTCTGCGGCAATCGCGCCTGGCCGCAACAAAACCAAGTCTTCGCCTGTCGCATCGATCACAGTCGATTCCAGGCCGTGCGTGGTCGGACCAGCATCGAGGATCATGGCGACGCGCTCGGCGAGATCTTCCGCGACGTGCTGGGCCGTCGTCGCTGTAATCCGCCCAGAGCGATTTGCGGATGGCGCAGCGAGGGGGCGGCCCGTGGCCTTCAAAAGGCCCTGCGCCGCCGGATGCGCCGGTACGCGCAGCGCAAGCGTGGAGAGCCCCGCCGACGCAAGCTCCGCGACGGGCGCTCCCGGCGCACGTTCGACGACGAGTGTGAGTGGGCCCGGCCAAAACGCTTTCGCCAATTCCCGCGCGCGCTGAGAAAATATCCCGAGCTGCGCTGCTGCGTCGAGGCTGGAAACATGAATGATCAGCGGATTGAAGCGCGGACGACCTTTGGCTTCAAAAATGCGCGCCACAGCGTTGGCATTCGTCGCGTCGGCAGCCAGCCCGTAAACGGTCTCCGTCGGAAATGCGACGAGCTGGCCAGCGCGCAGCAGTTCACCCGCTTGCAACAGACTTGCCTCAGAAATCGCAGCAGGAACGGCAGGCCGCTCTGTGGTTGGTTTGCTCTGCCCGCGATCCGGCATAGTCTCTGTTCGTCCTCAGGAGTGTTGTTGAACCGGTTGAGCCGGACCTCTGGCTCCACTAGACGACAATTGCCTCACGCTCAAGCCACACCGCGGGCTGGGGCCGGAAAGTTGGGGCAAACAGGGCAGAAAGGTGAACGCAGATGGCCGAGGGTATCGATGTTACCAAACAGAACGGGGTGCAGATCATTCGCATCAACCGGCCACAGAAGAAGAATGCGCTGACATCGGTAATGTATCGGGAACTGATCTCGGCATTCGATGATGGAGACGCCGATCCTACGGTTTCGGCCCATGTCGTATTCGGCCTCAAGGGGGTGTTCTGCGCAGGAAACGACATCGGTGAATTTTTGTCTTTTGCGCAGAACGGAGGGATGCCGCTCGAAGCGATCCTGGCGTTTCTTGGAAAGTTGCCGGTCATCGAGAAGCCCGTCGTTGCCGGCGTGGATGGAATTGCCGTTGGTGTCGGCGTCACGATGCTGAGGCACTTTGATTTGGTCTATGCGGCGCCTGAATCCTTCTTCTCTACACCGTTTCTCGATCTGGGCCTCGTTCCCGAAGCGGCCTCCAGCCTTCTCATGCCACAGCTTATGGGGCATCAGCGCGCGTTTGAATTGCTGGTCCTGGGCGAGCCTTTTTCAGCCGATCGGGCACGCGAATGCGGCCTCATCAACGAAATAGAGCCGAGCAGCGGCCTGGAGGCGCGTGCGTTGTCGGCCGCGAACCGCCTTGCGCGCAAGCCACCTGAAGCATTGAAGCTGGCGCGCCGGCTTCTGCTCGGAGATCCCAAAGACGTCCTCGATCGCATCAAGTTGGAGGCGGATCTTTTTCGCGAGCGCCTGACATCGCCGGAAGCCATCGAGGCTTTCCAGGCTTTTGTTGAGAAGCGGGATCCCGACTTTTCGAAACTGAAGAAGGCCGACTGAATATCGCCGCAAAGGCGCGGATCGTTATAGCCAGGACAAAAAAGGCGGTGGGGGAGGCCGGCATGAGAGCAAAATTCGCGATTTTGACGGCGATGCTTTTCGCAATGCTTTGTACCGGGGAGCTTATCGAAGCCGCGCAAGCCAACTGGCTGACGGCCCTCACAAAGGGCGCGACCAAGGCCGGGAAGGCCGCAAGCCACACGCATTTGGGTGACATCGGCAAGGCGATCAGCCATGTGCCTCATCTGCCGCCTGGATCACGCGGCGTGGCATTGGCCGCGCACGCGACGTCTGATGGACATTGGCAGTTTGCGACCCGTGAAGGAAATGTGTTCACGGCAGCGACGCCGGACGAGATGAAGCGCATGTTGCCGTCCCTCGTTCCGGATGCGCCGACCGATGGCAAAATGGCGCTCTATCTTTCAGAGGACAGTGCGTTCGCAAATCGCTCCGCGCTCGACAAGCTGCCGGCTGACGCCGAATTGCACCTGACGACTTCCGAGGGAGCCTTTCCTCTAACACGAGCAGGAGACGGGGCACTGTCGCTGAAACTCAAGCCCAACGTCACGATTGCGCTTGGCGAACGCGGCATGTTTGAGGAGGCGCTGTCATTTCTGTCGCGTCCGTTGAATAAGTCGAGCATCCGGACGCTCAGCATCGAGCCGGGTGCTACAAAGCCGTTGTCCTCCGCGCCCCGCCTTGATCCCGCGAGCAAAGCGCCGGTGGTTGATAAGGTTGCGCCTGAACAGCTTGCTCAATCCCTTCGCGCGTTGAGGGGGCAGACCGCATTGGTGGTTGGACGTATCGAGAACGGAAAAATCGTGTTCAAGCCGGCGAGCGGCGCAGAGGTGGTGAGCGATTTGGATGGCTTGCTTGCCGCCGCGCGCGATGCCGACGTCAACCTCGTTTTGCTGAATGCGGATACGCCGCTTCAGCCGGGCGGTCGCAATTGGCTGTGGCAATCCATCGAGGTCGGCGGCCTCAACGAGGCGATGTCGAAAGCAACCTTCGGGGATTTTCTCGATGCGCTCGGCGCGCACCGGGCCCCGATGCGAGTTTCTGCCACGCCCGACGGCTCTGGACGTGTGCGCCTGCAGGCTCAGGCGGAAACGTCGGCAGGTGCGGTCGAGAGCGCGCAGAACGCGCTTTCCGACTTTCTCGGAGACATTACGGGGAATGTCGTAACCAATGCGGTTGATGTTCACGCCCGCGATGAAAGCCAGCAGAAGGAAATCGACGCGCGGATCATCCCGGGCGTGCCGACGTACATCCAGTATCCCTATTTGATTGCGGTGTTCCTGGGTGTGCTAGGCTGGGGCGTATCGCGGTCTTGGTGGTCGGCAATCTGGCCGCCGCGCATCCCTCAGGGAGGCGAGAACTGGGTCGCAGGCAAGTTGAGGGCGCTCCCCAACTTTCTGGCGTTTGTGTTCCTCTTTCTTCCACTGGCCGGAATTCCGGCGTTCGTCTGGCATTCTCTCTTTCAGCTCTGGAACATGATCAGTGCGCCGTTCCGCTGGATTGGCCGCCTGATGCGGCGGCGCGTGGAGGTGTAGGCAGGCGAGGTGGGCTCGCACTTCCCCTCCGAACGGCTTAGACTGACACAAAAACCGTTCAAGGAGAGGAAGCCGCGATGGGATCGCTCAAAGACAAAACCCTGTTCATCACAGGCGCCAGCCGCGGAATTGGTCTCGCCATTGCTAAGCGCGCCGCGCGTGACGGTGCTCGCGTTGCCATCGTGGCCAAGACCGATATGCCGAACCCCAAGCTCGAAGGCACGGTGCATTCCGCCGCAGAGGAAATCCGCAATGCGGGCGGGCGCGCATTGCCCATCGTTTGTGACATCCGTGATGAAGATCAGGTGACGCGCGCGGTGGAGCAGACCGTGGCAGCGTTTGGCGGCATCGACATTTGCGTCAACAACGCCTCGGCGATTTCTTTGACGCCGATCGAGAAGACGGAGATCAAGCGTTTCGATCTCATGTTCCAGATCAACACGCGCGGTACGTTCATGGTCTCCAAGGCCTGTCTACCGCACCTCAAGCGCGCTCAGAATCCGCATATTGTGATGCTATCTCCGCCTCTCGATATGAGCGCGCGTTGGTTCTCCGGCCATGTCGCCTATTCAATTGCCAAGTACGGTATGAGCCTGTGCGTGCTTGGCCTCGCGGACGAGTTAAAGAAGGATGGTGTTGCGGTTAACGCCCTGTGGCCACGCTCTACAATCGCGACGGCCGCTATCCGTAATATTCTGGGTGGAGATCGTCTGATGAGTATGAGCCGGAAGCCCGACATTATCGCAGATGCCGCCCATATTCTCTTTCAGCAGCCCGCAAAGACCTTTACTGGTCAGTTTCTCATCGACGATACATTTTTGCACAAGGTTGGCGGCATCACCGATTTCGAAGCCTATCGGATCGATCCTTCGAAGCCCTTGGCGCCTGATTTTTTCGTGCCCGCCGACAGCGTCCCTCCGCCCGGCGTGGTGCTCGCTCGCCTGTCGGAATTAGGGTGAAGGCGGCCGAGCGATGCGAAATGTCTTGGCGGCTGCGTCTTCTGGCGTAGTATGGAAAGAAAACGCTCCCAGGGACAAACGCATCCGGACCGGCACGACGAATGACTACCGTCCTCATCACGCATCCATCTTTTCTCAAGCATGATACCGGCGAATATCATCCCGAGCGACCTGATCGCATGCGCGCGATAGATCGCATACTTGGGCATGAGATCTACAATGCGCTGGAGCGACGGGAGGCGCCGTTACGCGAGGATGCGCAAGAGGCTATCCGGCGCGTGCATCCGGGAAACTACTACGACTCACTCGAAGCCAAGCGTCCTGCTCCTGGCGCGCCGTCCATTCATCTCGATGAAGACACGATCATGTCGGAAGGCACGTGGGAAGCGGCCCTGCGCGCGGTGGGTGCTGGACTTGACGCGGTTGATCTCGTCATGAACGAGCAGGCGGCCAATGTTTTCTGCCAGGTTCGTCCGCCGGGGCACCATGCAGAGAGCAATGTTGCGATGGGGTTCTGCCTTTTTGCGAATGCCGCCATCGCAGCGAACTATGCGCGTGCGAAACACGGTGCTGAGCGAATTGCAGTGGTTGATTTCGATGTTCACCACGGCAATGGCACGCAGCAGATATTCTGGTCGGACCGGGACTTGTTCTACGGCTCGACGCATCAGATGCCGCTGTTTCCGGGCACCGGTGCACTGAACGAGACAGGCGTCGGCAATATCTTCAACGCACCGTTGCGCGAAGGCGACGGGCGAGAAAAGTTCGAGATGGCGTTCCGCGAGCGAATTTTGGGGCCTCTGCGGAATTTTTCGCCTGATCTGATTATTATTTCTGCAGGATTCGACGCCCACAAGAACGATCCACTGGGCGGATTGGAATTGGTCGAAGCCGATTATATGTGGGCAACCGAGCAACTCGCCGATATTGCGGATCGTCAGGCGGGCGGGCGCATTGTGTCGATGCTCGAGGGCGGTTATGACCTCGCGGGACTAGCCCGGTCCGTCGCCGTCCACGTCAAGACGCTGATGGATGCGGGCGCGTGATTGGCGTCAGCCCCGAGAGATCGAAGACATGAATACGACAGCAAAGCCTGCGCGCAACCATGCCGATATCAAGGAGATGAGCTTTGAGCGTGCGCTCAAGGAGCTTGAGCAGATCGTCGGCCGTCTCGAACGCGGCGATGTGGAACTGGAAGAGTCGATTGCCATTTACGAACGCGGCGAGGCCTTGCGCGATCACTGCGATCGGCTTTTGAAGCAAGCGGAGGCAAAGGTCGAAAAGCTCACCTTCGGTGCAGATGGTCGCCCGCGGGGCACTGAGCCGCTCGACCCCGGTGCGTGAAATCATATCGAGCGAAATATAAGAAAGCGGCTCGGTTCACCTCGAACCGAGCCGCTTTTGCTTTGGCTGTGCGCGTTGTCGTGGAGCGCCCTTATGAAGCTTCTTTTGCCATCTCGCGAAGCTTGAATTTCTGGATCTTGCCCGTCGAGGTCTTCGGCACTTCAGTGAAGATGACATGACGAGGTACTTTGTAGCGCGCCAGCCCTTGTCGGCACCATTCGATGATCTCATCAGCAGTCGCCGACGAGCCAGGCCGTAGTTCGACGAAGGCGCACGGCGTCTCGCCCCACTTTTCGTCTTCCTTGGCGACGACCGCGCAGAATGCGACGGCGGGATGCTTGTAAAGCACGTCCTCCACCTCGATGGAGGATATGTTTTCGCCGCCGGAGATGATGATGTCCTTGGAGCGATCCTTGAGCTGGACATATCCATCGGGATACAGAACGCCGAGGTCGCCGGAGTGGAAGTAGCCGCCGGCAAAAGCATCTTCCGTGGCCTTCTTGTTCTTAAGGTATCCCTTCATCACGTTGTTGCCCCGGAACATGACTTCGCCAAGCGTTTCGCCGTCGGCAGGCACGACTTGCATCGTCTCCGGGTTCATCACCGTGAGTTCCTCAAGGGTGACGTAGCGCACGCCCTGACGCCCCTTTTTGGCGGTGATTTCTTCCTTGGGCAGCGCGTTCCAGGCGTCGTTCCATTCGTTGATGGTTGCCGGGCCGTAGGTTTCGGTGAGACCATAAAGATGTGTCAGCTTGAAGCCAGCTTCCGTCATGGCGGACAGAACAGCAGCTGGTGGCGGCGCGGCGGCGTGGTTGAAGGATACGGTGTGCGTGATCTGCCGCTTCTCATCGGGGTTGGCATTCAGCAGCGTGGCCATGACGATTGGCGCGCCGGAAAGATTGGTGACGTGGTGATCGACAATGGCATCGAAAATCGCCTTGGCGCGAACCCAACGCAGACAGACGTGTGTGCCGCCCATCATGGTAACGGACCACGGGAAGCACCAGCCGTTGCAGTGGAACATCGGTAGCGTCCACAGGTAGACCGGGTGGATCGCCATGCCGGTTTCGATGCTGTTGGCGTAGCACATCAATGCCGCGCCGCGGTGATGGTAGACCACGCCCTTCGGATTGCCCGTCGTGCCGGACGTGTAGTTGAGCGAGATGGCATCCCATTCGTCGTCCGGCCAATGCCATCTGTAGTTTTTGTCGCCCGCCGACACGAACGCATCATAGTCGAGGTCTGAACTCGCCGGATTGGTCTGCGGGTATTCTGTGTCGTTGTAGTCGATAATGAGAGGCTTCACGTTCGCTAGGGCGAGAGCCTCCTGCATCACCGGCTGGAACTCTCGGTCCACGATGACGATCTTGCTCTCTGCATGATCGAGCTGGAATGCGACGATGGCGGCGTCGAGACGCGTGTTGATCGAATGGAGAACCGCGCCGGTCATGGGTACGCCGAAGTGGGCTTCCAGCATGGCCGGTGTGTTGGACAGCATCACCGAGACGGTGTCGCCCTTGCCTATGCCGCGCTGCGCGAGCGCCGAGGCGAGCTGACGTGCACGATCATAGAACTCGGCATAGGTGATGCGTTGTGCCCCGTGAATGATGGCCGTTTGCTGCGGATAGACGGCGGCCGAGCGCTCCAGGAATGTCAGCGGTGTCAACGGCTGATAGTTAGCAGCGTTCTTGCCGAGGTCTTGTTCGTAGGGGTTAACGGCCATTGGGGCGCCCTTCGTCTTAGCGGAGATTGTTTCTCAAGGAAAATTCCAGAAATTTCCGTGGGACGCTAGCGAAAGGCGACGAAGGCTTCAACTCGGGAATTGGTTGATAGGCTGAATAGTCAAGGTCTTGTGGACGGGCGGGCGGGCGTAAGTGCGCCCGCCTTCGCAAGTAACCGTGTCCGTAGGCTCTTTGCCATCCGGTCGCCCCGTGTCCGCTCGTCGGAACGATTATTCGTCCTCGTCCTGATCGGCGTCTTTCTTGGAGGACATCTCTTTGAGCTTGGCGAAGACGCGGGCCTGCTCTTCCTCCGGCGTCTCCTCCTGCTCCTCGGCCGAGGGCTTGGGGGAAACGATAGTGGCCATTCCGGCTGGAACTGCGTCCTCGGCGGTCTCTTCAGCGCCCGCCGTGGTTTCCTCGGTGGACAGGAGCGTGCCGGCCTTCTCGCGATCCTTCATCGCCTCCTTACGCTCGCGCTCCATGCGCCGGGCGGCTTTCTTGACTTCGGCGTCGAGATCAAGCTGCGAGCAAAGTCCCAAGGTCACAGGATCCTGCGGGGTCAGTTGCGCGGAATTCCAGTGCGTGCGGTCGCGGATCTGGCCGATGGTCGGCTTTGTGGTTCCGACAAGGCGCATGATCTGGCTGTCTTTCAGTTCAGCATGGTTGCGCAGCAGCCAGAGCACGGCGTTCGGGCGGTCGTGCCTGCGCGAGACCGGCGTATAACGCGGGCCTTTGCGAGTTTGCGCCTGCGGCGGAAGCTCCACCTTGCTTTCAGCCAGCACGAGCTTGTGCGAATGGTCTTTCTCGGCGCGCGCAATTTCTTCGCGGGTGAGCTGGCTGGACGTCACCGGGTCCATGCCTTTGATGCCCTGAGCGACGTCGCCATCGGCGATGCCTTTGACCTCCAGCGGATGCAGGCCGCAAAATTCGGCGATCTGATCGAAGGACAGCGCTGTATTCTCCACCAACCAGACGGCGGTGGCTTTGGGCATAAGGGGACGGCGTGCGCTCATGTAAGTTTTCTCCGGCCCTTCGCACCCGCTAGGGAACAAAGGTAGCTTATCAAGGAAGCTCAAGTTTAAGGGATCAAGAGGGCTTATACCCCTGACCAAGCCCAAGGCGCAACCTTAGAATGCGCAAATTCTGGGCCGGGTGCCCACCGTGCGAGCTTCAACCGCCCGTGAGGCAGCCAGCGGGACCTATTGTCCTTGCGGGATAAAAATGCCGCTTCAACATGTTGCGAGCTAAATCGCGGGGGGATAGTGTCCGCCGCGCCGTCTCGTCGCCTTGCGGGCGAATGGGCCAAGTGGCCTGCAGAAACGATCGGCCGAGAGCAAAAGGAAAGAACGCGATGCTGGCGACTGCGGGTACAACCCAATATTTCGAGGATCTCAAGGTCGGCCAGGAAGCGTCCATGTCGCGGGTGGTTAGCGAGGCTGACATTGTGGCCTATGCGGCCTTGTCGGGCGACTACAACCCCGTTCATCTCGATCCCGATTATGCCGCGCGGACCGTGTTCAAGGAACGCATCGCGCACGGCATCCTTTCGGCGGGCTACATATCGGCGCTGTTCGGCATGAAGCTGCCCGGACCCGGCTCGATCTACATTTCCCAGACGCTGACCTTTAAGGGGCCCGTCAAGATCGACGACCGCGTCGAGACGACGGTTCGTCTCATCGAGCTCATTCCCGAGAAGAAGCGTGCGAAGTTCGACTGCATGTGCATGGTCAACGGCAAGCCGGTACTAACGGGTGAAGCCGTCTTGATGGTGCCCGGCCGTCCGGCCTGATATTGGTCCCCCCTAAAGTTGCCCGGCGCGGCAGTTCGGATGGGACGAGCTGGTGAGCCGCGGGGAGAGGCTTCAACGCCAATGCAAGTCGTTCACGGCCATACGCATGTTCCAGTCAACGCTCGCGGCGCGGTCATCGCGATCGGTAACTTCGATGGCGTGCACCGAGGTCATCGCGCCCTCATCGCGCAAGCCGTCTCCAAGGCCAAGCAGATGGAACGCGCTTCCGGCGTGATGGTATTCGAGCCTCATCCGCGAGAATTCTTCCATCCTGCCGAGCCGCTGTTTCGTCTGACGCCCCTCAATCGCAAGTTGGCGATTTTCGAGCATTTAGGGCTGAAACTGGCCTTCGTCGAGAATTTCGATGCGCACTTTGCTTCGCTGACCGCCGAGGAGTTTGTCGAGCGGGTGCTGGTTGCGGGGCTTGGCGTAGCTCATGTCATCGTTGGGTATGACTTCTATTTCGGTCACAAGCGCGCGGGTAATCCGCAGATGCTCATCGAAGCAGGCAAGAGGTTCGGCTTTGGCGTCACCGTCGTGGCGCCTGTTGCGGAAGCGGGTGAGGTGTTCTCATCGTCGGCGGTTCGCGTTTACCTGGCGCAAGGCGACGTCAAAGGAGCAACCCAGGTTCTGGGCGAGCCCTGGCGTGTGACCGGCAACATCGTGGGGGGCGCCAAGCGCGGGACGGGCATGGGCTATCCGACCGCCAACGTGCCGATGCCGAAGGGAACAGCGCTGGCGCATGGCATCTACGCGGTGCGCGCCCATGTCGATGGAGCGGTTCACAACGCCGCTGCCTACCTCGGCACGCGCCCGACCTTCGACAACGGTATGCCTGTGCTGGAGGTGTTTTTGATCGACTTCAACGGCGATCTGTACGGCCACCACATCGAGGTGGAGTTCATCGATTTCATCCGCGAAGACCGCAAGTTCCACTCCGCCGAGGCGCTTGTTGCGCAGATGGATGAAGACGTCAGGCAGATACGCAAGGTGCTTTCCGAGCAGGTCTAGGCTCCCCGCGCCCGCCGGAGATAGCGCCAGGGCGTCGTCAAACAGCCAAATTGCCAATAAAACCAAGCGGCCTTTGCTTTGCCCCAGCTGGATTGCTAGAAGGCCGTCTCCGACCGATTTGCAAACGCGAAAGCCCGTTCCCGATGTCCAAGAAGCCCGAGGGTGACAAACACACTGCCAACGCCGCCCACACGTCCGAAAAAGCCCCCCACGCCGCAAAGGCCAGCGGAGGCAAGGCGGATAAGGCGGCGGCGGGCGGCAAGGATGCCGGTGGCCGCGACTGGGGCGCGACGCTCTTTCTGCCCCAGACCGACTTTCCCATGCGCGCCGGGCTGCCCGACATGGAACCCAAGATGCTCAAGCGCTGGGCGGATATGGATCTCTACGGCGAGATCCGCAAAGCCTCCAAGGGGCGCACCAAGTTTGTGCTGCACGACGGCCCACCTTACGCCAACGGCAACATCCACATCGGGCACGCGCTAAACAAGATCCTCAAGGATCTCGTGGTGAAGTCGCAGCAGATGCTGGGTTACGACAGCCCCTATGTCCCCGGTTGGGACTGCCACGGCCTTCCGATCGAATGGAAGATCGAGGAGCAATATCGCGCGAAAGGCAACGAGAAGCCGAACTTCTCCGATCCCAAGGCCATCAATGCGTTCCGCGACGAGTGCCGAAAGTTCGCCGAGAAGTGGCTCGACGTGCAGCGCGAAGAGTTCAAGCGGCTTGGCGTGCTGGGCGATTGGGCCAATCCCTATTCCACGATGGCCTACCGTGCGGAAGCAACCATCGCGCGCGAGATCATGAAGTTTGCCGATAACGGACTGCTGTATCGCGGCTCCAAGCCGGTGATGTGGTCGGTTGTCGAGAAGACAGCGCTGGCGGAAGCCGAGGTCGAATATCAGGACTATCAGTCCGACACGATCTGGGTGAAGTTTCCAATTGTGCGGGCCAGTTCCAGTACTCGGCTTCCTAGCGCCGACGCGTTCGATCTCTTGGGAGCTTCCGTTGTTATTTGGACAACAACCCCGTGGACGATTCCCGGAAATCGAGCGATCGCGTATTCTTCGAAGATTGCCTATGGACTGTACGAGGTAACGCGTGCTCCGGACGGCAATTGGGCCAAGACGGGCGAGAAATACGTCCTCGCAGACAAACTTGCGACTGAGGTTATGCGGTCGGCAAAAGTAGAGGCGTTTGAGCGGATTGCGAGTGTCAATCAGGACAACTTCTTCAAAATGTTTTGCGCGCACCCGCTGGCCTCACTTGGCTACGACTTCGACGTGCCGTTGCTCGATGGCGATCACGTTACCGACGATACTGGTACGGGCTTCGTGCATACGGCCCCCGGCCACGGCGCGGACGACTACAACATCTGGACCGCCAACCAGAAGGCGCTGCGCGCGCGTGGCATCGACACGACGATCCCGTTCACTGTCGACGCCGATGGCGTGCTGACAAAGGAAGCCCCTGGCTTCACCGGCAAGCGCGTGCTGAAGGAGAACGGCGACAAGGGCGACGCCAACGACGCCGTCATCAAGGCGCTGGCCGAGGCGGGCAACATCATCGCGCGCGGACGCTTGAAGCATCAGTATCCGCATTCCTGGCGTTCCAAGAAGCCGGTCATTTTCCGTAATACGCCGCAATGGTTCATCGCCCTTGATAAGGCGCCTTCCGACTCTGCGACGCGGAGCCGGTCCGAAGGTGCCAAGACATTGCGCCATTTGGCGTTGGAGCAAATCAAGAAGACCGAATGGGTGCCGCAGGCCGGTGAGAACCGCATCACCGGCATGATCGAAAACCGGCCCGATTGGGTCGTTTCGCGTCAGCGCGCTTGGGGTGTGCCGATCACGGTGTTTGTCGCCAAGAAGGATCACGGCAATCACAAGGAAGGCGACATCCTGCATGATGCCGCCGTCGATGCCGCCGTCATCGACGCCTTCGAAAAGGAAGGCGCGGATGCGTGGTACGCGGAGGGGGCTGCGAAGCGCTTCCTGAAAGCCAGCAAGGACAAGCTCGATCCCGATAACTGGGAGCAGGTCAAGGACGTGCTCGACGTGTGGTTTGATTCCGGGTCCACACATGCCTTCACGTTGGAAGACCCCGAGACGTTCCCCGATTACAAGGGCCTCTCGCGCAAGGGACACGTGAAGGGCGGCCAGGACCGCGTCATGTATCTGGAAGGCTCAGACCAGCATCGCGGCTGGTTCCACTCCTCGCTGCTCGAAAGCGTGGGCACGCGAGGGATTGCGCCCTATGACATCGTGCTGACCCACGGCTTCGTGCTCGATGAGAAGGGGCAGAAGATGTCGAAGTCGCTCGGCAACGTGGTTGCGCCCCAGGACGTGATGGCAAAGTCGGGCGCGGACATTCTGCGCCTGTGGGTGGCAGCATCGGACTACTCCGACGATCTGCGCATCGGACCGGAAATCCTCAAGACCTTCTCTGAG
The DNA here is from genome assembly GCA_041397645.1 of Hyphomicrobiaceae bacterium. NCBI lineage: Bacteria > Pseudomonadati > Pseudomonadota > Alphaproteobacteria > Hyphomicrobiales > Hyphomicrobiaceae > Hyphomicrobiaceae bacterium. The sequence goes on from JAWKWE010000004.1 coordinate 2,572,153, forward strand.
ACGTATCGCAAATTGCGCAATACGCTGCGCTGGATGCTGGGCGCGCTCGCACATTACACGCCGGACGCCGAGGTTGCGCTCAAGGACATGGGACCGTTCGAGCTGGAACGCCTCATGCTGCATCGGCTTGCCGAACTCGATCACGAGATCCGAAAGGCCTACGAGACCTATGATTTCCGCAAGGTCATCGGCGTGCTGGCGCACTTCATGAATACGGAGCTGTCGGCGTTCTACTTCGATATTCGTAAGGACACTCTGTATTGTGAGCCGCCCTCGTCGGAGAAGCGCAAGGCGGCGCTAACGGTCGTCAATCACATCTGCGATTGCGTGATCCGTTGGCTGGCGCCGATCCTGTCGTTCACGGCGGAGGAAGCCTGGCTCCTCTATCGGCCGGATGCGGAGCCCTCGGTGCATCTTGCGAGCTTCCCCAAGATCCCGCGCGAATGGCGCGACGACAACCTTGCGGCCAAGTGGGACCGCGTGAAGGAGGTGCGTTCGGTCGTTACCGGTGCGCTCGAAATCGCGCGCGCGGAAAAGAAGATCGGCTCGTCTTTGGAGGCAGCACCCGACGTGTTCGTCACCGACGCTGATCTCATGAGCGGGCTGGCTGGCGTCGACATGGCTGAGGTGTGCATTACTTCGGCGATCCAAGTCTCGGACGCGGCAATCCCGCAAGGCGCTTTTACGTTGTCCAGCGAGCCCGGCGTCGGCGTCGTGGTGAAGCGGGCTGAGGGCACGAAGTGCGCGCGCTCCTGGCGCATCACAAAAGACGTCGGGTCGGACAAGGATTATCCCGAACTGTCAGCTCGTGACGCCGCCGCGATGCGCGAAATCGATGCGAAGGCCGTTGCATGAGCGAGATCGTCGAGAAGCCCGGTTCTTGGCTGTGGGGACGCCGGTCTGGACTGGCATTGGCGGTCCTCGCCGCGACGTTCGTGATCGACCAGATCCACAAGTTCTGGATGATCTACGTCTATGACATCGCCTCCAAGGGGCCGGTGGCGGTCTCGCCCTACCTTGATCTCGTGTTCGTCAAGAACGTCGGTATCAGCTACTCGCTGTTCAATCAGGATAGCCAGATCGGGCAGTACCTGCTCGCAGGCTTTGCGGCGGCCGTCAGCGTGGCGCTTTGGATCTGGATTGCGCGGGGGGCCGCAGACCGGCTGATGGCCATTTCTTTGGCCCTGATCATCGGAGGGGCGCTCGGCAATGCGCTGGACCGCGTGCTGCTCGGCGGGGTTGCCGACTTCTTCCTGATCCATTTCGTGCCAGGAAACCCAAAATTCGACTGGTACGTGTTCAATATCGCCGATGTGGCCATCGTTGCCGGCGTGTTGGGTCTGCTGTATGACTCTTTCAGGACGAGTCGCAATGACGCCGCAAACCCTTTATAGGGATTTGCGATCCGCATTCTGTGGGGACGGATGCGGGCGCTGAGTGACTGGGGGATAGCATGTCACTGAATACACTGCTGAAATTCTGTGTCGTCGGCGTTGTCGCCGTGGCCGTCTGCGGCTGCGAAGCCAGCGACGTTCAGCTCAACGGCAAGGTTTTCGACGCTTTGGGCGTCAATACCTCGTCGACAAATCGTGAAACCCCCGATATGAAGCCGCGCGCCGGCATTGTGGTGCCGCCTGATCTTTCCAGCCTGCCAGAGCCTGGTTCGGGCAAAACCGAGCAGGCTCAGCTACCTATTCAGGATTATGATGCGTCCCGGACGACGTCCAAGGCCGATCTGGAGCGTCAACAGAAAGAGTACTGCGACAAGTACTACGAGCCAGTCAAAAACTCCGATCAGGACGCTGCTTTGATCGAGGGTCCGCTCGGGCGCTGCCAGAAGTCGGTCCTGTCGCTTATCGACGGCGGCTCCAAGGACGACGATAGCAAATAGGCTCCAATGCTGATTGAGATGCGCTAAGGCCCCTATCGACGGTCTGGGTCTCGGCCTGCATTGAATTGATCAGCGTGCCAAATCTGATCGCGCCGAAAATTCTTTCTAATCCAAGTCGTTGACATCGTGTTCAGATGAACGCGATGTCATTTGACTTATCCGGTCCCAGCCCTGAAACCTCGACTACTTGAGCCGCACTCATTAGGCTTTGCGGCGATGCCTCGCCTATTCTTCCGTTAACTCTTGGATGACGGCTGGATCCGAGCAACGATACAGGGACACCGCATGATTGCTCCCGCGCTTCGCACTCTTCTCGCAACCCTTCTCTTGGCGCTTCTCCCCATGCTTGTAATCAAAACCGACGCATTCGCTGAAGACTCGCAGACCCGGGCCAGCGAGTTCAAGCTCGCCAACGGTATGGACGTCGTGGTCATTCCCGACCACCGTGCGCCTGTCGTGACTCACATGGTCTGGTATCGGGTCGGCGCTGCCGATGAGGTGCGCGGCGTGTCCGGTATCGCTCACTTCCTCGAGCACTTGATGTTCAAGTCCACCGAGAAGTTTCCCGCCGCCGAGTTTTCCAAGGTCGTCGCCCGGCTTGGCGGACAGGACAACGCCTTCACAGGACAGGACGCTACCAGCTACTTCCAGAACATCTCCAAGGATCGCCTGAAGACGATGATGGAGATGGAAGCGGAGCGCATGGTCAACTTGAGGCTCGACGACAAAGAAGTGCTCACAGAGCGCGACGTTATCCTTGAGGAGCGGCGCTCGCGCATCGATAACAATCCCGCCGCGCTGCTGGACGAGCAGCTCAATGCGGCTCTCTATCTCAACCATCCCTACGGCGTGCCGGTGATCGGCTGGTATCATGAGATGGCGAAACTATCGCCGCAGAACGCGCAGGACTTCTACAAGCACTACTACGCGCCGAATAACGCCATCCTGGTGGTGGCAGGCGACGTCACGCCCGACGAGGTCAAGAAGCTTGCTGAAGAAACCTATGGCAAACTTCCGACCAACCCGGCGGTGTCTTCCACGCGCGTGCGGCCTTCCGAGCCGCCGCAGATCGTGGCGCGCCGGCTTGAGCTCAAGGATCCGCGCGCGGGTAACTTCTCATTCCACCGCTACTACATCACGCCAAGCTATAAGTCGGCCAAACCCGGCGAAGCTGAAGCGCTTGAGGTGATGATGAAGATCATCGGCGATGGCGCTACCAGCCGCCTTTACAAGAAGCTCGTCGTCGATGGCAAAGTCGCCGCCAGCACTTCGGGGGATTTCTCCGGCCTTGGGATGGATAGCGGGCAGATCACGCTCTTTGCCGTGGCTGCAGATGGCGTTCCTCTGCCCAAGATCGAAGCCATGGCCGATGAGGTGCTTGATGACGTCGTAAAGAACGGCGTGACACCTCAGGAGCTTCAGCGGGCAAAGAACGCATTGACGGCTGAATACATCTATCAAAGCGACAATCAGGCCATCTTGGCACGCCGCTATGGATGGGCGCTCGTTGTCGGGCGCACGATTGAGGACGTCGAAAGCTGGCCTGATCGCATCGCCAAGGTGAGCCTCGACGACATCAAGAAGGTCGCGGGTGAGTACCTCGATATCAGGCATTCTGTGACGGGATATATGACGCCCGACAGGAGCGAAGTCGCCCAGGCGCCAACGGCCGCCGCGACGAGGGCTTCAGCCAACGGGACGGAGAGGTAGGCCACATGATGCAGGTTTCGTTTGCGCGCGCCAGTCGGCTGGCCGGCGGGTGGCGCAAGGCGGCTGCTGCCGTCGCATCAATCTTTCTCATTCAAGCATCAGGGACGTCACCCGCCAGTGCCATGAACATTCAGACGATCAAGAGCCCTGGCGGCATCGAGGCGTGGCTTGTCGAGGAGCATTCCGTTCCTCTGATGGCGCTGCGTTTCTCCTTCGAGGGCGGTTCGAGCCAGGACATGCCCGGCAAGGAAGGAACTGCCAACTTCATCACCGCGATGATGGATGAGGGTGCGGGCGACATCAAATCGGCCGAGTTCCAGGAGCGCATGGAAGAAATTGCGATGCGCATGAGCTGGAGCGACAGCAAGGATGCGCTCTACGGCGGTCTTGAGACGTTGACGCAAAACCGTGAGAAAGCGACAGAGCTGTTGAAGCTTGCCGTTACTAGGCCGCGGTTTGACGCTGACGCCGTGGACCGCATTCGCGGCCAGCTCATCGCGAACCTGATGTATGCGGATAAGGATCCCGACAAGGTCGCCGGAAAGGCGTGGTTTGCAACCGCGTTCGAGGGCCACCCCTATGCTCGTTCGTCGGAAGGCTCGCCGCAAACGATCGGCGGGATGACGCCCGAAGATCTTCACGCTTTTCACAAGCGACTGTTCGCCAAGGACAACCTGAAGGTTGTCGCGGTCGGCGACATCGATGCGGCGACGCTGGGCAAGATGATTGATGAGATCTTCGGGGATTTGCCTGCAAAGGCCGAGTTTAATCCCGTTGCTCAGACGCAGCCGGTCAACACCGGAACTCAGACGATCATTGACATGAACGTACCGCAGTCTGTCGCTGTGTTCGGTCTGCCCGCTATGGCGCGCAAGGATCCCGATTTCATCCCGGCTTTCGTTGTGAACCACATTCTTGGCGGCGGCGGATTCGCTTCCAAGCTCATGGAAGAGGTGCGCGAGAAACGCGGCTTGGCCTATTCGGTCTATAGCTATCTGCAACCCTACGATCACACCTCGGTCATGGTTGGCAGCGTGGCGACGAAGAACGAGTCGATGGCTGAAAGCCTCGACATCATCCGCAAGGAGTTGACCAAGATGGCCGAGAACGGCCCGACCGCCGACGATCTGGCGGCCGCCAAAAGCTTTCTCATCGGCTCCTATCCGCTGCGCTTCGACACAGATGCCAAGATTGCGGCTCAGCTTCTCGGACTTATGGAAGAGGGGTTTGGACCGGACTATGTCGAGAACCGTAACAAGCTCATCGATGGGGTAACGATGGAGGACGCAAAGCGCGTCGCCAAGCGGTTGCTGCAAACCGATAAGCTGATTGTCACCATCGTCGGCAAACCCGCAAACGTGAAGGCAATCGGGGCGGCAGCGGCCACGCCGCCGCGCGGCTGAAGGCAGCGGGCAATCGAATTCCAAAAGGCGGTGGCCGACCAGGGTCGCCGCCTTTTTTCTAGTCACCCGTTCAAAGAGTTACCACTCCGATCATCTGGGGCGAAGGGACGTCGGCCTGACGCGGCCTATTGGCCTTGGGAGGCTGCCCAAGACTGTGATATGGCACGGCCACCGCTTGTGAAGTCTTGAGAATGGGGGAGACGCATGGCCGCTGAACAACCCGAACGCTACCGCCAATCCGTTGCAGGCTGCATGGACGGCGCAATCGGTGCCTACGGGCTTAGCGACGGTGTTCTTAAAAGTTATCTCGATCGGCTTTCACCCCATCTCGAAGCGTTGCGTGCCGACTATGCCGCCAAGTCCTTACCGTTGCTTCGCGTATGTGAAGATCGCGACGATGTAGCGGCCGCACGCGCGGCGCTGACCAAACTGTCTGAGGGCGCGCGCAACATCTTGTTTTTCGGTACTGGCGGCTCGAGTCTGGGGGGGCAGACGCTTGCCCAGCTTGCGGGATGGAACATTCCTGGAGGCGCGGATGCTGCGCAGAGGACGCGCCCGCGTACACGCTTTTACGACAATCTCGATGGAACGACGCTCGCCGCTGGTCTTTCAGCGGTAGAGCTGGCCAAGACGCGCTTCATCGTCACTTCGAAATCGGGCGGAACGGCCGAGACGCTCGCACAGGTTATTGTTGCGTTGTCGGCGGTGAAAGACGCCGGACTTGAAGCCCAGATCCCCGATATGTTTCTCGGCATCACCGAACCGGAAAAGCCGGGCAAGCCGAATGGATTGCGCGAGTTGTTCTCGTTCTTGAAAATTCCGATGCTGGAGCATCACACAGGGATTGGCGGCCGCTTCTCGTGTTTGACGAATGTGGGCCTGATGCCCGCCATGGCGCGCGGGATTGATCCTCTTGCTGTGCGCGAAGGTGCGGCGGCGGTGGTGCAATCGATGCTCGCTGCTAAGTCGCCGAAGGATTTTGCGCCTGCGGTCGGCGCCGCAACTGCGGTTGCGCTGTCGAAAGAGCGCGGCGTGCACACGCTCGTTATGATGCCCTACAACGATCGCCTCAGTCGGCTCGCAGCTTGGTTTGTACAGCTTTGGGCAGAAAGCCTGGGCAAGGGTGGGGAAGGTACCAGCCCCATCGCCGCGCTGGGCCCCCTCGATCAGCACAGCCAGCTGCAGCTCTACATGGATGGTCCGCGCGAGCATTACCTGACGGTGATGCGTGTGGCCTCTGCCGGCAAAGGTCCGCGAATCGATCCCGCTTTCGCCAAGCGGGCAGGAGCCGAGTTCATGGCCGGGCGCACCATCGGCGATGTTGTCGCCGCCCAGGCCCATGCGGTGCCCGAGGCACTGGCGCAGGCCGGACGGCCGGTCAGGACGTTCGATGTGGATAGCCTTGACGAAAAGACGCTCGGATCTTTGCTGATGCACTTTATGATCGAGACGATTCTCGCAGGTCGCCTTTTAGGGCTCGATCCTTTCGATCAGCCCGCCGTCGAGTTGGCCAAAGTGCTGACAAGGAAGCGGCTGAAAGCGGGAGCATGATCAACGCGCAGCGCTGTCGGTTATGTCGACGCGCGAGTACGAGGAGACAAATCCTTGGGCATCCGCCAGCTCTCGGCAGAGACCATAAACCGCATCGCCGCCGGCGAAGTGGTCGAGCGTCCTGCAAGTGCGGTCAAGGAACTCGTTGAGAATGCCATTGATGCGGGCGCGCGTCAGATCGAGATCGTCGCTGCCGCCGGTGGATTGTCGCTCATCCGCGTAACGGACGACGGAGGTGGAATGAGCGCTACCGATCTCGCCTTATGCGTGGAGCGGCACGCTACCTCAAAGCTTTCCGAAGAAGATCTTTTTGACATCCGTAGTCTCGGCTTTCGCGGCGAGGCTTTGCCGTCGATCGGCTCGATTGCGCGTTTGGAAGTGAAATCTAAGCCGCACGATGCGCGTGATGGGCTGGCCATCGTCGTCGAGCGTGGGCGCAAAGGAGTGGTGCAACCCGCCGCACTCAATGCGGGTACGGTCGTTGAGGTGCGCGATCTTTTTTCGGCGACCCCTGCGCGCCTCAAGTTCATGAAGAGCGAGCGTTCAGAGAACATGGCGATTGCCGATACTGTGCGCCGCCTCGCCATGGCGCATCCAGAGATCGGTTTCGTACTGCACACAGGTGAGCGCACGCCCTTGGTCTTGCCACGCAGCAATGCCACGCCGGAAGGTCTGCTGGAACGTCTGGGCCGCATCATGGGTGCAGAATTCATGGCGGATGCGTTGGAGATTGCAGGCGGCGGCTCTGGCGCGAGCGGTCCCATGCGGGTGTTTGGTTTCGCAGGGCTGCCCACGCTTCACCGCCAGGACTCTGGTCAGCAGTATCTTTTCGTCAACGGCCGCCCGGTCAAGGATCGTCTTTTGATCGGCGCCGTAAAGGGGGCATACGGCGATCTCATTCCAAAGGGACGCTCGCCCTACCTTGCGTTGTTCCTGGAAGTTGCGCCAAGCGACCTAGACGTTAATGTTCATCCCACAAAAGCCGAAGTCCGCTTCCGGGATCCTGGTAGGGTACGCGGTCTGATCATCGGAGCGTTGCGGCAGGCACTTGAATCAGCCGGCCATCGCGCTTCTGCGCAAGGCGGCGTGCTGACGGCAGAGAGTTTCGTGGCCGGAGAAATCGGCGGTGAGCCGAATGCGCAATCGCCGTATCCTTCTGCGGTTGAAAGCGCGGCTGTGCAGAAAATTTTCTCTGGCGCGCAACATGCGGCACCGTCTCGATCGTATTTTTTTGATGCGCGTCCCAGCGGACAGTTCGACGAGGCGAAACAGAAACCGTTCGCTCCCTTGCTCAATCCAAGCGCCGACGCGCGCACGTCTGCCGTCCCGCTGCGCGAAGATCTTCTAGAGCGTCCGCTCGGAGCAGCGCGCGCTCAAGTGCATGAGAATTACATCGTCGCGCAAACCCGCGATGGTCTTGTCATCGTGGATCAGCACGCAGCCCACGAGCGGCTTGTTTATGAGCGGCTGAAGAAGGCGCTCGCAAATGGCGGCGTGACGCGCCAGGGTCTGCTTATTCCGGTCATCGTGGCGCTTGATGAGGACGAAGCGGCAGGATTGATCGAAAAGGCCGCCGAATTGGCCGAGCTAGGCTTGGTCGTGGAGAGCTTCGGGGCAGGGGCGGTCGCTGTGCGCGAAACACCCGCGTTGCTCGGGGATACGGATGTCCAAGGTCTGGTGAAGGATTTGGCGGCGGAAATTGCGGCTGAAGGCACCGCGCGTCATCTGAAGGACAGGCTTGAGGCAATCGCTTCGCGCATGGCGTGTCATGGTAGTGTTCGCTCTGGCCGCCGGTTGACCGGAGAAGAGATGAACGCTTTGCTGCGCCAGATGGAGGCGACACCATATTCCGGGCAATGTAATCATGGGCGACCGACCTACGTGTCGCTGAAGTTGAGCGACATCGAAAGACTGTTCGGCCGGCGCTGAGCGGACTGCCTGATGGTCACGAGGGGAGAATCATGACCAATCCGCTGTTTGACTCATTGTTTGCCCCGCACGCTGGCAAGCAGGATGCATTTCTCGTCACCGCCAGCGGCGAGGCTACGTCCTACGATGATTTTCTCAAAGATGTGTCGCGTCTGGCGCAAGCGCTGATCGCATGCGGTGTGAAGCCTGGCTCGCGCGTTGCTGTTCAAGTTGAGAAGTCGCAAATGGCGCTCGCTCTATATGGGGCGTGCCTTCTGTCGGGCGCGGTCTTTCTGCCACTCAATACCGCCTACACGAGCGAGGAAGTTGCCTACTTTGTCGGAGATGCCGAGGCGAGCCTGATCGTGTGCGATCCTTCCGCCAGCGATGGGCTGGCTGCTTGCGCCAAGCAGCATCATGCGCGGTTGGAAACTATGGACCGGGAAGGCGGCGGGTCCGTTGCTTCCCTGGCCGCATGTATGCCCGTCAGTTTCGAGCCTGTTGATCGCGAGATCGAGGATACCGCTGCGATCCTTTACACGTCGGGCACTACCGGCCGTTCCAAAGGCGCCGTGCTGTCGCAAGGCAATTTGCTCTCAAATGCACTTGCATTGCGCGATATCTGGCAATTCTCGGCGTCAGATAGGCTGCTGCACGCGCTTCCGATCTTTCACGTCCATGGGCTTTTCGTAGCAACAAACGTGATGCTTGCGGCCGGCGGTTCGATGATTTTCCTTCCACGCTTCGACACAGACCAGGTGATTACCCTACTGCCGAAGGCGACGACCATGATGGGCGTGCCGACGTTCTATACACGGCTGCTTGCTGCGCAAAACTTCACGAAGGAGACGGCGCGTTCCATTCGTCTATTCGTGTCAGGCAGCGCGCCTTTGTTACCCGCGACTTTCGCGGATTTTGAGGAACGAACGGGCAAGCGCATCCTTGAACGCTATGGCATGACCGAAACCGGCATGATCACATCCAATCCCTATGAAGCCGAGCGTCGCGCCGGCGCCGTCGGCTTCCCGCTGCCCGGCGTTTCGGTGCGCATTGCTGATCCAGAAACGGGTGCTGTGCTGCCCAGAGGTGAAACAGGCGTGATCGAAGTTTCCGGTCCGAATGTGTTTTCAGGCTATTGGCGTCGGCCTGATTTGCGCGACAGCGAGTTCCGGCCCGACGGTTACTTTATTACCGGTGATCTCGGCATGATCGATGAGGACGGCTATGTGTTCATCGTCGGGAGGGCAAAAGATCTCGTTATTTCAGGTGGCCTCAACGTCTATCCAAAAGAGATCGAAACGTTGATCGATGGATTGGAGGGCGTTGTCGAGTCCGCCGTCTTCGGCGTGCCGCATGCCGACTTCGGCGAGGCGGTCGTGGCAGCCGTCGTGACGACGCCTGGTACGGAATTGACTGCCGAGACGATCAAAGCCGCGATTGCAGGCAGACTTGCCGGCTTCAAGCAGCCTAAGGCGGTTTTCATGGTCAAAGATCTGCCCCGCAACACCATGGGCAAGGTCCAAAAGAACATCTTGCGACAGACTTACAAGGATGTCTTTCAGCCGGTGGCACAGAAATAGAAAAACCGGAGCGGGGTTCCGCTCCGGCGCTCTAACCGGGATGATGTCGAAGGCCGATGCGCACGGCCTTGCGGTCTCAGGCCGGATACTGTTCAGGCGTCACGCCAGCCGTTTCCAGGAACTTGCGGATCTGCATCACTTCGTCCTTGGGGAGCGAGTGATTGACGTGAGTTAGCGCGACGGAGTGGCCATTCAGGCTAACGCCGATGCGGTTGCCGTGCTTGTTCTCTATTTCGGCGCCCAGCTCCTTCAAAACGTGCTCGACTTCCTTGAAGTCGATGTTTGCGCTGATCGGATGTGCGAACAACTGGGCGAGCACCTTGCGATGTTTATGGTTCATTGGGTCCTCGGTTTATGATCTTCGTCAGGAAGACTGACAGCAGACGTGCCCGAAGTGATTGCGCTGGATCAACTCGCCAAGCGTCGTTTTTTCACAGTTGAAATCGGGCGTAGGGCTCCGGGGGCTGCACAATTGTCCCCCCGTATGCGTGCTCGGTCTTGCGATGCAAGCTTGCCAAGCCGCACGGAACAGTTCGGGCGCAATCGGCTCTCCTGGCGGGTAGCCAGCCGGTTGCGCCCTTTGACGTTCAGTGGCCTTCGACGTCGTTGGCGCTGTCGGAGTTGAGCTGTCCGTAGTTCTCCACGCCGATGCGGTCGAGAAGATCCAGCTGGGTTTCGAGGAAGTCGATGTGACCCTCCTCGTCTTTCAGCAACGCCTCAAACAGTTGCATCGAGACGTAGTCACCCTCGTCGCGGCAGATTTCGCGAGATTTCGAATAGCTCTCGCGTGCAATGTGTTCGCCCTTGAGATCGCATTCGAGAACTTCCTTGATGTTCTCGCCGATCATCAGCGGCGCGACATGCTGCAGGTTGGGGTGTCCTTCCAAGAACAGGATGCGGTCGACGAGCTTGTCGGCATGTTCCATCTCTTCGATGGACTCGGCGCGCTCCTTCTTGGCGAGCTTTCCGTAACCCCAGTTCGCCAGCATTCGGTAGTGAAGCCAATATTGGTTGATGGCGCCTAGCTCGAGCTTCAGGGCTTCGTTGAGACGTTCGATAACTTTCTTATTGCCCTTCATGGGACGGCTCCGCCTGCTGTTGGAATTGAACTATGTCGGCAGACCTTATGGCATCGCACACAATATGGCCAGAACGCCATCGACGCGGGGGGCAATATCCAAAAATTGCAGGTTTTCAGGCGGCGCCGACGGCCGTCTCGTATGAGCCGTGCGCGGCGCGCTCGCGCCGTTCGCGGCGGTCTTGAAGGATGGCGAGCTTGCGGCGAGCTTCAGCTAAAGAGTAGGGGCAAACGCGCGTGTCGTTCTGCAGCCGGTCCATGGCTTGGTAAATGACACGGACGGTGAGCGGCGCGCACCGGCAGCAATTCATTTGTTTTTTGAGATGTCGGAAGACGACGCCTGGCGTTGGCAAAAGCGCCCGGGGAGAACTCATGATTTCGCAGACGGCACGGTCGACGTCACGATCCGTGATGACTGCGCAAGAGCAGACGATCACAACACTTCTCCAATGCTTCAGGGTTCAAGGCCCCAATATCGGAATCTTGGACGTACTTTGTGGGCAAACCGGGAACCGCGTCAAGATGGGCATTGGTGAATGCGACCTAAGGCGCAGTCCAGAAGCTTGAAATTGCTCTAAAAAGCACATCGGAGGGCCGAAAATCGGGCGCTTCAGGCATCGCCTAACCCCATCAGCCCCATGATCTCGTCCACGGCCAGAGTGGGAAGCAGGGTGCCAGCGCCGACGGCCTGCTCGATATTCGAAAGTTCGGCAGCGACTTTGGGATTCGATTTCAGGGCGCTCATCAGGCGATCTTCTAACATATCGCGCATCCAGGAGACGGTTTGAGACCGCCGCCGGGCCTGAAATTCGCCGGTGGCGCTCATCTTTTCGCGATGCTCCAGCACCTTGGCCCAAAGGGTGTCGAGTCCCTTGTTCTCACGTCCCGAGATGGTGACGACGGGAGGAAACCAGGTGGCGCCGTGCGGTGTGAAAATCTGCAGGGCAGCGCGATAATCGGCGGCGGCGCTTTCTGCGCGCTTGATGTTGTCGCCGTCGGCCTTGTTGATGGCGATCATGTCGGCCAGCTCAATGATGCCCTTCTTGATGCCCTGCAGGTCGTCGCCGCCGCCTGCCAGCAGCAGCACAAGGAAGAAATCGACCATATCGGCGAGGGCGACTTCACTTTGACCCACGCCAACGGTTTCAACGATCACCGCGTCGAACCCTGCGGCTTCGACTAAGGCCATGGTTTCGCGCGTGCGCCGGGTGACGCCCCCAAGGGTACCCGAGGACGGAGAGGGCCTTATAAATGCATTCTTTTCTTGGGCCAGATCGTTCATGCGGGTCTTGTCACCCAGAATAGAGCCGCCTGTGCGCTTGGAAGTGGGGTCGATGGCAAGGACCGCGATTTTCAGACCGGCATTTATGAGATTCATGCCGAGCTGGTCGATGGTCGTCGATTTTCCCACGCCTGGTACGCCGGTGATCCCCAGCCGGATGGCGTTTCCTGTCTTTGGAAGAAGCTGCTGCAACACGGCCTGGGCCAGGCAAGCGTGCTCTGGATTGGAGCTTTCAACGAGCGTGATTGCCCGCGCCAACATGGTGCGATCGCCGGCGCAAACGCCCGCGACGTAATCTTCAACCGGAATCCGATGCGCAGGGCGGGCGGGTAGGGTCATGAGAAAGTTCGACTCTTCAGGGCTTTGAGTTCCGTCTTTGCGGACGCGACCTTGGGGATAAATGCACCATCCCGCAAGCCGCGATTTAGCCGCTCACGCCCGTCATAACAGCGTCCATCACCGGATCGTACGATCTACGGCATTGAAGAGACCGGACCCGAGGTTGCAGGGCACGCGCCCGCTGGCCTATGGTCCGGTACATTGCGGGTTGCGGGAAGTTTTTAGGGGGATTTTATGAAGCGGCTCACGGGAATTGCGCTTGCCTTAGCGTTGTTGATGCCGGTTTCCGGCCTTGTCACCGGTTGCGGACAGGAAAAGTCCAAGCAGGAGCAGGCGGCTGAGGACAATTCGCGCGAAATGACCGAGAGCGCGCCTCCTGAAGCTAAAGAGGGCGGCAGCGGCCGCAAGTCAGCGGCAAGGAAGAGGTACGCGCCTGGGAAGGATGTGGGCTCCGCCGAAGAGGAGGCCGCTCCGCCGATGACGGAAGCCGCTCCCGAGGCCACGGCTCCAGAGCCAGAGGCCTCCGAGAGCGCTGCTCCAGAAGTCGCTGAAGAGCCAGCACCCGTTCCCGCTTATCCTGATGTTGCCGCTCCCAAACCCGCCGCTCCTTCGGATAACGATGGCATCGGTATGAGCGGGTCAGGCCAAGGTGGCGGTGGGGCGGACTACTCGCGTGGAATAGGCGGGGATGATGCAGGCTCTCCAGGATCGTCTGCCGGTACTCCGCCACCAGAGGCTACGACCGAGGCGTCTCCCACGCCGCCGCCAGCAGCCTCCGACAAAGAAATGTTCGACGTCGTGCCTGTATTCTATGGCACCGATCGCGCCGTCGAGCCTGATCCCAATCGGCTGCGGTATGGCTCTGAACGCGGTCACAAATTACAGCTGGGTCGGGCGCTGGTGACCGTGCCGACGGCTCATAAGGTGCCCGAAATCGAGCGGCCCTGGGTGATCGAAATTCCCTACTTCAAGGTCAAGATCTACGAGGAGAAGGAAGACACCGCCAAGCACTTCACAATTCAGGAGATCAGCGCGCTGACCAAGGAGCAGATGCTCGACCTGGTGAAGCTGAGACTGTCGAAGTCTGAGAACTTCAAGGACCACGCCTTCGTCTTCGTCCATGGCTTCAACACGCCTTTCGATTACGCGCTCTATCGCACGGCGCAGATTGCCTACGACATGAAGTTCGACGGCGCGCCATTCGTCTATTGCTGGCCGTCGGGAGGCAATGTCGCGAGCTACACCTATGACCGTGGCAGCGCCGAACAGGCCGAACCCTACCTCACTGAATTTCTGGAAATAGTCATCAAGGAGAGCGGGGCGAAATCCATTTCTTTGATTGCGCATTCCATGGGCAACGAGCTGCTGTTGCGAGTTCTTGAGAGCCTCCGCCCGCGAACGCCGGAAGGGGTCAAGATCAGCCAGGTGATCCTCGCCGCGCCCGATGTGGACCGTGATAAGTTCATGAACATTGCGCGCGAGATTACGGACTTCGCCAATGGCGTGACGCTGTATGCGGCTTCTAACGACAAGGCGCTGGGCTATTCGGCACGTTTCTGGGGCGGCGTTCCCCGCGCAGGCGACGTGCCTGCATCGGGTCCGTTGATCATTCCGGGCGTGGACACCATCGACGTCAGCGCGGTCTCAACCGACAGCCTCGGCCTCAACCACTCGGGCTATGCGGAGAACAACGCCTTGCTCAACGATATTAAGCTCCTGCTTCAGACCGGGGAACGGCCGCCGGACAAGCGGATCCCGATCCTTGAGCATATGACGACGGCCGCTGGCGGCGTCTATTGGCGCTATCCGCCGGCGAAATAGGGTCCGCCAGTCAACCGTTTCTAAACGACTGTCCCATAACATGACGCCAGAGGTTTTTATATCCTTGGAGTTTCGTTATGGCGTTGCGGCTTGGAATTGTAAGTATTTCATTATTGTCTGGGGTTGTCGGCGTTGGTCTCTCCGACGCGCGCTCTGCGCTGGCGGACGAGGCATTTCTGTGCGGGCCCGATACCGTCGTCTACGTCAAACCCTCGGAACTTGAGCTGAAGAAGCGCACCGATCCCTGCATCGCGGCCTACTTCGGCTTGAAAGTCGATGAAGGTGCAAAGACGCCTCCGTCAGAACCTCCATCGAATGCAGCCAAGCCTTCGATGAAGGCTGGCGCCGGAGCAGCGCAGCCGGCACCCGTTGAGCTTAAGCGGCTGCCCGAGCCAGAACGCGAGAGATCGACGCGCGCGGTCGAGGAACGTTCCGCATCGTTGTCGCCGCCTATGCCTGCGCCGGGAACCGATTACCGCAATGTGCGGATCATCAATGCATCCTCTCCGGGCGAGGAATGGTATCGGCACGTGCGCTAAGCGCGAACTTCTTGGGCAAATATCGGATGCGGCGCTTTCGCAAGTATGCTGGCTTGTTTCTTTTGATGGCAGTTGGTCGCTATGCGCCACTGCAGCAGCTCGAGGGATTTTTTGTTTCTGCAACGCCAGCTTCGAGAATTGTGACGGGGTCTCTGAACGCAACTAAGTCAGTGGTGGCTGTCCCTGGCAACGACGCTGGCGATGCTCGGGCGCGTTCACAGATCGACATCATACTTGCAGACGCGCAATCCAATCCGGGCTCTCAATACGGCCATCCGGGACGAGGCAGAGGCAATCCCGCCCGAATCCGTAGCGGGCGAGACAGTGGCTGGCCTGATGAAATGTTCGTCGGGGGCACAGGCCTTCTGGACGGCTCTCCTTCCTTACAATCGCAGCATGCCCTTGCTGAAACCAATCCTGACAGCTTCGTGGTGATTTGCGAGGCCGGCTGCCGGAGCGGTCACGACGAGATCGTGTACACAATTTCCAAAGCCAGCGCGCAGGCAGCAGAAATTGCAAAGCATAGGATGGAAGTGACGGCCGCCTCGACGGAGGTTGCAAACAGCGACGATGCCGTCGTCTGTATCGCAGGTTGTTACGACGACGATACGGCGGCACGCCGTCATGCCAGCGCAGCTGCGCCGTCAGTTCCATCACAAGAAACCCGAGTAGCTCAGGCTACCGAAACAGATCAAGACCAAGAGCTTGCGACACGTCATTTGATCAGCTTGGAGACGCATGTGCGTGCCGTCCAAAAGAGGGTCGATGCACTTGCCGCTTGGTCGCGTCTGTTGCCGCAGACAGCATATGCATCTGAACGGGGGCGACCTGCGTTGCGCTCCGCACCCTCCGATAGCAACCAGCACGACACTGACGACCGGTATGCCGAGCGGCCGCGCCAGATCGCCGAGGACGTAGTTTCCGCCGATCACTCATAAACGACTTGTTAAGCGTGTTTGCGTAACTGTTGTGTCGGTTCAGTCCAGCGTCAAAGGTTTCAGTCATGCGTCGGCACACGTTGCTCCTGTGGAGCTCCATTGCACTTATCAGCGCGTCGCTTTCCCCTGTGTGGTCTCCGTCAGGAGTGCTCGCCGCAGACGCCGCCAAGTCCAAAGAAAAATCCTCTAACGCCGCACAGCCCAAGATCTACAGCGTACCAGAAGATGGCATGGACGACGATTTTCCGGCTTCGAGCCGTCTCGTTCGCGATCTCGTTGCGGCACATCCCAACGAAGATCTTGTGATCTGTGTGGCCGGCTGCAATCCCAATCTCAATCGCGTGATCTACTCTCAGCCGGCCGACCCGCATGCCAAACGTGCGACGGTCGCTGAGAAGCACGATGCGGCTCCCGAACCCGTTGCCCAGGAGCAGAGCGAGCCTGCAACTCCTGAGACGGCCGAGGCAAAAACACCCGCAAATGAGGCGCCCGCTGCCGCGGCGCAACCGGAAGCCTCCGAACAGCGCATGGAGCCAACGGCGGCAGAGCCCGAGTCTCAGTCGAGCAACGATAATTCGGATGAGCCGCCCGCCGCTGATCACTCGGATGAGAATTCAGATGAGAATTCGGATGCCAACGCCTCGCGCGAGCATCATCAGGACACCGATCCCGACGGGGCGGCCGAATAGCGGTCCCGCTCCAATCAAGCAATAAGTGGTGAGGCGGCGGAGGTCGCCTCATTTCGTTTGAATAAGTTTCATGACGTCGGCGTAGGACGAGACCTTATAAACAAGGCCGTTCTTGATGAAGTACTGCCAATCGAGCTTGTCGGACTGGGCAAGATCTTCCGGTGTGACCGAATAGAGTTCGTCGCTCAACACGTCCCGGAAGTTGATGGCTGTCGCTTTCGCTTCATCTCCAAAGTATTGCCAGGTTCCCGGCGGAGGAAGTCGGCTCTCGGCCTCCTTGTGAAACACCACCTCTCGCAACACCTCAGGCGAAAGCTCGCCGCGTTTTATGGCCTCGATCGCCATTTCTACGAAGCCGATCTGAACGAGACCGGAGCAAATGTACTCGTTGGGCGGCTGCCACTCGTTCTCGCGATAAACTTCGACCGTCTTCTCCTTGGTGCGCATTTTCGACTGTACGCCGAACCAGATGTTGCGCGCGATGCGCAAGATTGCGAGGAAATCGTAGCGCGCCTTGATCTTGTCGAGAAGAAGTCCGCGTACGCGCGACTGGCGCGGCGCCGTGAACCAATCCTTGCGCAGCCGTTTGATGGCAACGTATGTGCTCTTGTTCTCGGTGTAGTCGGTGAACTGGGTGAGATCGACACCACCCGTTCCGGACTCGATGACGAATGTTCCCGAAATGCCGGAGTCAAACTGAGGACCCGTGAATACGAGCGCGGCATGGGAGAACGGAGAATTGGTCGCCCAGCGGATGACTGCGGCTGTGATGTCGCCGGTGCGCCGCGTCAACACCACGTCGGCCCGGTCGAGGTAATGGCCCTGCAGAAAGGTTGCGACGTCCTTCGGCCATTTGTCGTCGAAGGCTTGGGCGGTCTGCGCCGTCTCGACGTCGGCTTTGGGCGCGGGCTGCTTGTTGAGGGCGTTTGAGTCTTGCGCGACCAGCAGCATTAAGGCGAACGCCGCCGCAAGGGACAGGAGTGTCGCCCGCTTCATGATATTTCCCCCTCTCGCAATACTTACAGGGCCACGCTGTGGCGCGTCTTGGGCGTGATTATGCCCAAAAGCACTTCATGGAAAAGACAAGGAGACAGCAGCACGCCATATCCACATGTTTAACCGGGCATTTTTGACCTTAGGCGTTGCTGAGCGGCACCGCACGGGACGCTGCCTGGTGCGCGATGTAAGAAACCCGCGACGGAAATTGCGATGCTTGCCGTTTCCCTGATCGACGGCAGCGGGCGCCGTTCCCCTGATGCGCCCCGCACCGAGATTTTAAGGAGATGATACGCATGATCAAGATTTCCCGCGGCGCAATGGCCGCTCTTGCTGCCGTAGTGGCAGTTCCTACGACGGTTGCAATTGCACGCGGCTATGACCATGGCGGCTGGCATCGCATGAGCCCCGAGACGCGCGAGCGTCTTGATGAAGGGCGCCTTGCAATGGCCAAGACTGCGCTCAAGCTCAATGCGGACCAGGAAAAGCTCTGGTCGGCGGTCGAAACCGAGGTCCGCGCTGCGTTTAAGGCACGCGAAGCCCGGGCGGCCGAGCGAGATCAGAAGCGCGAGGAATGGCGCAAGGCGCGTGAAGAAGGCAAGGACGTCGATAAGCTGCGCGGCGATCTTGCAGACCGCATCGAGAAGATGAGCGAAAGAATGTCGGAGCGTGCTGAGCGCATGAAGGCGTTCTCCACGGCGTTCAAGCCGTTCTATGCCTCGCTTTCCGATGAGCAGAAGGAAGTGCTGCGTCCTCTGATGCGCGATCTTATGCGCGGCGGCGGACACCATGGCGGCAAGCGCTGGGCGCACGGACGTGGGCACGAAGGCTGGGGCGGTCATCACCGCTGGCGCGATGGAGATCGTGCTGAAGGTCGCCGAGGTGGCGGTTCCATGCAGGACGACAAGGGCCCGCCGACCGAGCAGGCTGCGCCCGATGGGCCAGACGGAGAGGACACGCCGTCCGACAACCTCTAAATCACGGTTCTCAAGTTTCGCATTTGCGGGAATGCGGGATGGTGCGGGTCAGGAGAAATCCTGGCCCGTATCGTTTTTGACGACAGCCGCTTGGAAAAAAAAAGGCGCTGCTTTTTTTGAAGCAGCGCCTTCTCTTTTTCATTATCTGTGGCTGAGTTCAGGCGACGCGAGGCGCTCCCGAGGAGCGGTTGCGACGGCGCGGTTGCGAACCGTTCAAGAACTTGGGTGGACGCTGACCGTTCCAGCGCTGTGGCGCGGCCGACTCGCTTGTTCGAGAGTCGTTGTCGCGTGCCTCGCGATGGTTGCGGTTTCGATGTTCGCCTTGGGCCCTATGCGCTTCGTGATGCGTTCTTGTCTCATCGCGCGGCCTGGAGTGGTGGGTCTTGTGGGCGTGAGGCCCGCCATGGGAACCATTGCCACGCTGCCGTTCCTGCCGTAGTTCTTGTCCACGTTCGTGGCGAAGCCCATCGGCAGCTGCCGTCTCCTGGTGGTGTTCCTTGAAGCGGCGGTCATCGCGTGGTGCGTGATGGTTCGCTTTGCCATGGCGATTGTTGTTCCGCTCGTTGTTGTCGGAGCCGCGATGTCGCGGGGCGCCACCACGATCTTCGCCAAGTCCTGCCGGCCTGCGTTGGTCACGCTTTTCATCGCTAATGGCAAAATCGTTGTGGCGTTCCCGAGAGCGACGGTCATCGCGTTCGCGGTGCGGCTTGCCATGGCGGTGGCCGCCCCGCTCGCCCTTGTCGGAATCGCGCTGCCGTGCTGGACCGCGATGATCCTCGCCAAACCCGACAGAGTTTCGGCGTTCGCCGCCGCTGTCGCGGTTCTTGCGCGGTATGGCCGGCAACGCTTCGCCGCCTACATCGTCGATGACTTCGATGGGCTGCTTCATCAAACGCTCGATGGCCTTGATCTCGCCGCGCTCGGAAGGATCGCATAGCGAGATTGCTATCCCGCTTGTTCCCTTGCGCGCCGTGCGGCCGATACGGTGCACATAAGTCTCCGGTTCCATCGGCATATCGAAGTTGATGACGTGAGTGATGCCGGAAACATCGATGCCGCGCGCTGCGATGTCTGTCGCAACCAGCACGCGAACGTGACCGGCGGAGAAATCTTTCAGTGCGCGCTGGCGTGCATTCTGAGCCTTGTTGCCGTGGATTGCCGCGGCACCGATGCCAGCCATCCCGAGACGGTCTGCAACGCGGTCGGCACCGCGCTTGGTCCGCGTGAAAACAATGACGCGCGAGACGTTTTCGTCCTTGAGGATGGTGTGCAGGCGGCTTTGCTTCTCCGGCCCGCGCACGATCATGACCTTCTGATCGATACGGTCCACGACGATCTGCTTAGGGCTGAGATCGATGCGATAGGGGTCGTTGAGCAATTCATGCGCAAGCTTGCGGATTTCGTCCGGCATGGTGGCCGAAAGCATCGCCGTGCGACGCTTGTGAGAGAGAAGCGACGCAATCCTGCGGACGTCGCGGATGAAGCCCATGTCGAACATGCGGTCGGCCTCGTCGAGAACGAACGTCCGCACGCAACGCAAATCGACGTGGCGATCATTGACGTGATCGAGCAGGCGGCCGGGTGTGGCGACAAGTACGTGGACGCCACGCTTCAAGGCGTGAATCTGGGGGCCTTTGCTGACACCGCCGAGCACGACCGCCCGGCGGATGTGCATATTGCGGGACAGGCTTGCGACCTCCTGGTCAATCTGCAGCGCAAGCTCGCGCGTCGGCGCCAGAATGAGCGAAAGCGCCTCGCGCGGATTGGGATTGGCAGGGTTGTTGGCGAGTTCTTGCAGGATGGGCAGCACAAACGCTGCGGTCTTTCCTGAGCCAGTCTCGGCCAGCGCAAGTAGGTCGCGACCTTCGATCTGGGGAACAAGTGCAGCCTTCTGAACCGGCGTCGGCGTATCGTACCCGCACTGGTTCAGCGCGCGCGCAACCGGCCCGGCAAAGCCGAAGGCCTCAAAATTGTCATGTGTCAAAGTGGAAAATGTCCCAAGGGCTCCGGACCTGTGCGCACCCTTCGTGCGAGGTCTCGTCCCATGGCCCACACCGGCGCTTTCGGGGTGTGGCCTCGTTTGTTCGGATTGATCTGGATGCAGGGTCGAGCGCGTTTGTCAAAAAACGCTTGTGTTGGCACGAAGACCCGAGCGCCATCGAAGAGCAATGCGCCGCTTATGCGCAGGCTTCGGAGGCGAAGTCAAGGCAATCGGCGGCCCTGTGCCGTCATGTGGCGAGCTGGCGCAGGGGGCAAACGGTTACTTCTTGCAGGGGTAGGCCTCTGACAGAGCCGCCGTCATGGTCACTTTGGTCGGCTCACTAAGCCGATCTTGGTGCTTCCTGGCCCAGTCGAGGTAGATTTGGGCAAGGTCGTCCATGTTGTAGCCTTTGGGGATGCAAAATCCGTCCTCGGGCTTCGACATTTTGACATGCGAATTAATGAAGCCGGCGCAGGACGATTTGAGCTGGATGTATTCCGGCGTCACCTCTTTGATGGGCCGGGGCAGCGCGAAGAACTGCTCACACAGCTCCACGAGAGGCATGGAGTCGTCAGCCCTGGCAGTCGGAGCATTCGGAAAGCCCGCTGCGAGCGCGCATGCGCAGGAGGCAACGGTAAGCCAGCGAAGTTTATGCAACATGAACTCGGTCCTGAGGCTATTCCGGCAAGAGGTGTTCCTAACACGTGTCCGCCTTGAGAAAAACCGGAACGGAAGTCGGTTTCTCTTGCGCGGTTCCGGCGTGATAAACGGGAGCTGAAAAAAAGCGAATGAGGGCACTGTGACAACCTCGAACGACGCCAAGCTTACCGATCAGCAGATCGCCGATATTGCTGATCTCGTCCTGCGCACCTACGACACGCGCACGCAAATAACGTCGATTGCGGCGCAAGTTGAGGGATTGGACCTCGCGGCGGCTTACAGGGTTTGTGCCAAGGTGCGTGACGTGCGGGAGGCGCGTGGGGAACGCGCGATCGGTCGTAAGCTTGGGTTTACCAACCGCAACATCTGGGATGAATACAAGGTCTACGCTCCGATCTGGAACTACGTCTACGACACCACGGTGCGTAGCATCTCGCCGGAGGGTGCCGAGTTCGAAATGGGACTGGTCGTGGAGCCGCGCCTGGAGCCTGAGATTTCGCTCGGCCTAACGCGCGATCCGGAACCGGGCATGGATGAGCGTGCGCTGATGGACTGCATCGGATGGGTGGCGCACGGCTTCGAGGTTGTGCAGTCGCTGTTCCCCAACTGGATATTTGCGCCCGCGGACACGATTGCGGCGTTCGGTCTGCATGGCGCTTTGATGTTGGGACCGCGCCATGAGGTCAGCGACGCTAACCGCGAAGGCTGGTTTGCGCGCTTGAGCGACTTCGAATTGAAGCTGTTTCGCAACGAGCAGTTTGCCGACCAGGGGCACGCGCGCAACGTTCTGGGGGGACCGCTCTCAGCTTTGCGCAACGTCGTGGAAGTATTGGCAGCCGATTCCGCCAATCCCCCAATTTCCGCTGGTGAGTTTGTGACGACCGGAACTGTGACCAGAGCATTCCCAATGCATAGTGGAGATATTTGGCGGACGGAATTCTCGGGGGCACCACTTGAGGGTTTGAAGGTGGCGTTGCGCGACTGAATGTCTCGAATTCGGCGCGGCGGCCTTGTTGAATTGGTCCAATTAGCAGACCAGTACGTCGCTCCAGATATTTAGCTGCTTATTGCAGAACTGTTGTTCTCCGGCGTTGCAATGATTTCAAAATAACGATCGTGCGCCTTCTCGTCGGGTAGTGTGCGGCTACATAAATTCCGTCAAGAGAGACGAATTGTGTCGTATGCAGATGGAACATTAAATCCATTAGGACAACGAATTGCGCGTTCGCATTTTCTTGCGAATTAAGCACATTTTTTCGCGGTATCCGATCTGCCCGGAGAAAATTCGGGAATTCAATTTTGCGCACGGATTATCGGCGAGTGGTTAGTGGAAAGGTAAGCTAACCCGAACATTCACAGTAATCGCAAGCTGAACGTCAGATGAAATTTTGCGAGATTTCTGGAATGAAAATGTTTGCCAGCAATGAAGTCCGCTTATGGTCAGAACATCTTGGACGACTTAAATTAAAATGCATTGGCGATTGTTCAGGGCAATCGTCTTCTTGAGGCAAGCGCGTCCTGGAACCGTTCGGCGTCGGAAATAGGGCCGTCCAGCGCAGAACGAAGGGATCAATGCGAAGTTTTTCTCCGCGACTCGTTTTATCAAAAGAGCTGCATCCACTGTTCGCCGAGCAGATCGCGGAGGTACGGGCAACGCCTGGGTTTTACCAGGCCATTCGTCTCCACGCCGATGCAACGCGTATCAGTGGTAGTTACGGCGCGGACGCCGCCACTTACGCAAAGCACATTGGTGATGCGGGCAATCAGTTGATCGAGTTGGTGGCCCTTTACCAGCATCTCCTGAAGGAGCGGTCGAACATTGGGGTCGGCGCTACTTTGGGAAGACTGCAGAAAACCGCGTTTATCCATGGTTTCGCCAGCCCGCGCCGCGTCACGATGTACGTGAAGCGCTTGGTCCAAATAGGAAGACTGGGCTACAGCGAGGAGGCGGGCGACCGCCGCGTGCGCCGTCTTATTCCAGGTGAAGACCTCGTGATGGCGGCGTTTCGCAACACCCAACACAGCGTGCGCGCCGCCGATTTGATCTGGCAATCGCAATTGGGCGAACGACTGCAGAGCGATACGAACTTCTTCGACATGCTGTTCGTCGCCAAATATCAGCGCTACGTGGCGGGTGCCGATCCGCTGCGACCATTCTCGGACGTTCGTCACTTCACGTCAAAAGACGCGGGCAGCTATCTCCTCGGCTCGCTGATTTATGGTGCGCTCGAAAACGCCGAAAGGCTTTCGCCCGAGACGGAGTTTACCTTGGGCTACTCGGATGCGTCCGCTGCCAGCGGTGTCTCGCGCACACATGTTCGTAACGTCATTGAGACCGCGGAGAAGCTAGGTCTCGTGATCAGGATCGGCGAAGGCGGTCGGGCCATGAGGCTGACGGAAAGGATGATCGACTCCTACGAGCGCTGCTTTGCCTGCGCCATGATCCTGGTTCGCGCTGCTGCCAACGACGTTGAGGCTCAGGAAGTACAGGAGCCAGTGCGACCAAACAGTGACTCGTGAGGACGCAGCCACTCGTAGACTTGTGTGAAATCAGGCGAGCTCGGCAATGGCCTTGCGCATGGCGTCCATGACGCCGGGCTCTGTTATGGCGTGTCCGGCGGCATCAATGATCTGCAAAGTCGAGCTTGGCCAAGCGGAAGCGATTGCGTCCGCGGCCAATGGCGGACACAGCAAATCATAACGCCCTTGAACGATGTGGCCTGGGATGCCGTTGAGCCGCCCCACATGGTCCAGCAGTTGGTTTGGCGCGAGAAAAAAATCATGCGCGATGTAGTGAGCTTCAATGATCGGAGTTGGAGGTAGTCGGGCGTCGCTTGCAACCTGGTGCGGCAAGTTTGTGTTTGCGGGTTTGAGTTCCGAAAGCGCCCGCTCGTAGGCGTTCCACATGTGCGCGGCTGGTGCGTGGACTGCGGGATCGGGATCAAGTAGCCGGCGCACATAGCTGGCGAGCAGGTCTGCGCGCTCGGATGCTGGCAGCCAGTCGCGGAAGTCGCGGTACAATCCGGGCCGGAAAGCGCGCGGACCTTCGATGAAGGCCCACGTGACCTCCTGGCGCGTGCCGAGGAAGACAGCGCGCAAAACGATCGAGCTCACGCGCTCCGGATGGGCTTCGGCATAAGCGAGCGCAAGTGTCGACCCCCATGAGCCGCCGACGACCATCCACCTTTCGATATCGTAGTGCACGCGTATGGTCTCGATGTCCTGCACCAGATGAGCGGTCGTATTACTACGGCACGACAGGTAGGGGTGGCTACGACCGGCGCCGCGTTGATCGAACAAGAACACATGGTCGCGCTGCGGGTCGAACAAGGAACGATGAAGGTGTTGTGCGCCGCTGCCAGGGCCGCCGTGCAGAAATACGCAAGGTCTGCCGCCACGCAGACCAACTTCCTCAACATATATCCAATGCCCATCGCCCACGTCGATCATGCGCGCGTCGAAGGGGCGCAAGGGTGTGGAGGCATGTTCATTCATGTATGGGACCGTGGGTTATGCAGATTGGAGTGCGTATTTATCGAAAGCTTGGCTCTATTTCAGCGTTGTCTTTTCAGCTTGCCTAAGAGGGCACCCGCGGCGGCCGGGTTCCTTACTTTGGCGCCCGAGATAAAATAGATGAAGACATCGCCCCGTTTTGCCCAGATCTTTGCGTCTTTGGCGAAGCCCGTCAGGTCGGCTTCCTTGTAGCCAGTTTCCAGTTCTTCGCTAGAGCCCATAAGCCGCGCATAGGTGAAGCCGCCGGAAGACTCATTAATCTGCGGATGGTCCGAGCCTTGCGCATGGACGATGGCGACGTCATGCGTGCGCGCCAGTTTATAGAATGCGGGGTCTAAGAAACTTGCGTGTCGCACTTCGAGGGCATGGCGCAGGCGTATGCCGTCATGCGATCGCGGGAGGAGGTCGAAGAAGGCTGCAAGGTCGGTTTGATCGAATTTTTTGGTCGGCATCAGTTGCCAGTTGATGGGGCCGAGCTTGTCGCCGAGTTCTGTCAGGCCCTGGCTGAAGAACTTATCGATTGATGCTTTGGCGTCTGCGAGGACTTTACGGTTTGTGACGTAGCGCGATCCTTTAACCGCGAATACAAAGCCGTCCGGTGTCTCGTTCCTCCAGTTGCGCCACGACTGCGGTTTGAATGTCGAATAGTAGGTGCCGTTGATTTCGATTGAGGTGAGTGCGCGCGAGGCATATTCCAATTCGCGCTTCTGGGTCAGGCCTTTCGGATAGAACACGCCGCGCCAGGGCTCGAACGTCCACCCGCCAATGCCGACCCGAATGTTTCCGCCTGCCATATCAGCCCCAGCCTCTTAAGACACCACACCCGATCCGGGCCGCGCGTTTCTCCAAACGCATCTATTTGATCGAAGTTCGGGGCGCAATGGAAGCGGGTGCGCGCGGGCAAGCTTCTGCAGCTGCCCGCGCAACGTCGATGTTTGGGGAAGGCTCCTTATTGGACGACATAGTTGCAGGGCTTAGCACTTGCCAGGCAGCGCCACTGTCCGGTGTTGAGCTTGGAGCAGCTGACCGAACGAGCGTCGGCGATTTTCCAAACCGACCAAGACAATCCGAATTGCGAATTGGCCGATGTCGACCAGTTTTTCCGGGCGGCGCCCATGGCTCCAAGTTTTAGCGGCTTGATGCCGATAGATTGGTGCGGCGACGCCTTGCATTGGTAAGCCTGGGCGCTGCTGGAGGCGAACGGCACAACAAGCAGGGCGAGCGCAAAAGCGGCCGATCGTGCGGAAAGCATGACTTTAAACATGAAGAGCTCCTTGCGGTTTTTGTTAATGAAGCCTGCGCGATGCAGGCATCCGAGCAGGTAGTCGCAAGGAGTTCGGGATCGGTTCAGAACAATTTGCGGGAACGCTAGAGAAGCTACGCGGAAATCTTCAGCTCCTGCGCTTTTTCGACGATTTCAGCGTGGGCTTCCCAGATAAGACGTTCGATGATTTGCTTGCGACTAGGGACGTTGGGGTGCGCGCGGCGCAAGTCGTCCAATTGCTTGAGGGTGGCGGCGTCTAGGGGTACTGATACGATATGATCCATCGGCAGATGTCCTTTGGTTGCGCTGAGGTGTGATGGCAGCGATGTAGACCACGGCGCCTTTGTCGCGCTGTGCCCCACGGAACAGACCTCCGGGTTTCAGTCACTCCGCCGCGTTATGGATTGAAGTTGCAGAAAGGAAGTGGGTGTTGCTATCGGCATCTGTCACATACTCGAAAGGCTTTCACGTCCTGATTGGAGACGACCGTTCCCAAGCCGCGACGCTTGTCATTCAGCCCGGCGCGAAAGTTGGCGGCGATAAAAATAGGCATCGCGGCGCCGATCAGTGGATCTATGTCGAAGACGGGCAGGGCGTGGCTGAAATAACGGGGAAGACGCTGGAGCTGGCGCGAGGCACCCTGATCTTGATACAGCGCGGCGAGAGCCATGGGTTCAGAAATACCGGCGCTGATGAGCTACGCATTCTCACTTTTTATGTGCCGCCCGCCTACGACGAAAACGAAAATGAACTGCCTGCTGGCTTGCCGTGAGAGCTGGTTTCACTCCCTGCTCAAATGGCTAAGACTCGGCGCGTTCTGTTCCCAGTTCTGCCCGTCAAACGGCTCTATGCTCAGGGATCGCGGCCTGGTGTCGAGGCAACGCACATTGATGTCGACCCCGTCGGGATTGGAGCGCGGTGTGTAGAATGGCTTGATGCCGCATACTTTGCAGAAAGTGTGCTGCGCAACGCCAGTATTGAACGTGTAAACGGTGATGTCGTCCGCGCCGCGTAGCAGCCGGAAGTTCGATTTCGGCACGATGAGGTGGAGAAAGCCTGCCTTGGCGCAGATTGAACAGTTGCAATCTTGCGCGACGATATCGGATGGCGCTTCCACTTCAAAGGCCACGCAACCGCAGTGGCAACTTCCCGAGTAAAGCACGGCGTATTCCTTAGCCTTGCATTCAGGCCTCGCCTTCAGTTGCCGGGGATTCCCGGGCGAACTCAGCCTCGAGTTCTTTCTCCATCCGCACGAGGTCTTCCGGCAGAGGCATTCCGAACGCCTTTAATTCTGACAGCTTCTCTTTGATCTGGAGGTAGATTTCGTGTGCATCCTCCGGTTCGTTCTGCATGGCGGTCAAAAGAAACGAGATATCGGTCTTGAGTTGATCGAAGCTCATGGATGCTCTCCTGAAGGGTAAGCCATTGTAGGATAGCACGTTCTCGTAGGGGCGGGTTCACGCTTTTCTGATGTCGGCGGGCGCCTAATCTGGCGTCAGAGAGCGTGGCTTGCGGGAACCGGCGAGGCCGATAATCGGTTTCTACCGAGGTTCGGCACATTTTTCGAAGGAGATCCTCGCATGGCACGCTCTGCTTCCTCAGTGCAAATTGAGAAGGAACATATTTTGGCGCTGTTAACCGATGCTGAAGTCGGGAAAGTGGCCACCGCGGAAACCAAGAGGGCGCTAGCTTCTGGCGAACAATACGTCGATCTTGATGATCTTTCCGCGGGTGTGCAGACCGCAAAGGGCGGCGCGGCGCCTGACTTGCACGAGCTGATTGTGCGAAGCGCCGTCGGCGGCAACACGTGGGCTGCTATTGTCGATCGCCTGAAGGCCGGTTGAGGCGGCTTACACCTGTCAGATATCTTACGGCTATCGCAGGTAGGGGCTTGATGACCTTGTGCACCGCACGTACGTGAGCGCGGCTGCGTGTCTTCGGCGTTGACCGAACCGCCGCCCGATCATAGCTTGCAAATAACGCATCTCGATCTGATTGTACGTGGTCGTGTTAAGCACGATGCGCACAACGCGTGGCTCTGTCGGCTCGGCGCGATGCGGCATGCAGTTGTGATTTGTGCGTAAGTGACAGGAGACCCTTCGATGCCTCGACTTCCGGCGCCTAGCGTGATGTTTGCCGTTTCAGCTCTGACACTTGCGCTTGGCGCATGTTCTCCGTCGCAACCATCTACGAGCGTTAGCGACGCCATTCAGACGTGCGCTGCATGTCACGGCGAGAACGGTGTGCCAACCGATCCGACCATTCCGGTGATCTGGGGTCAGAAGCGCGGTTACCTCCTGAACCAGCTGATCGACTTCAAGATCGGGCATCGCAAGAACGAACTGATGGCGGGCATCGTTGAGTCTCTGAGTAAGACGGACATGGAGGCGCTTGCCACGCATTTCGCGGCACAGACATGGCCGACCCTCGATCAGAAGCCCGATCCGCAATCCGAGCAAATTGCCATCAACATCATCGACACCAAGCAATGCACGGCCTGCCACCATGAATACTTCCAGGGCGATACAATTCGTCCGCGTCTGGCCGGGCAGGGTGTCGATTATCTCGTGAAAACGATGCAGGACTTCCGCAGCCACGATCGCGCAACGTCGCTTGCGATGTCCTCGTTGCTTCGGGACGAGACCGATGACGAGCTGAAGGCTCTTGCGATATATCTAGGCAGCCGGAAAGAAGTCGTCGCGCAGAAATAAGCCCGCGCAGGAATGCAGGGCTCCGCAAGCTCGCGTCTTGGGTGCCCTACCGGAACTGCTATTCCGCCGCCTGTTTTGGCGTGTAGCCGAGCTGTTCGTTCAGCTTTTCGATAAGATCGCCAGCAGCCTCCGGGATGTTGGTGCCGGGGCCGAAGACGGCCTTGGCGCCGGCCGCGTAGAGGGTGTCGTAGTCGTGCGGAGGAATAACACCGCCGACGACGATCATAATGTCTCCGCGGCCTTCCTTGTCGAGCGCGGCTTTGAGCTCGGGAACGAGCGTGAGATGTCCGGCGGTCATCGACGACACGCCCACCACGTGCACATCGTTCTCAACTGCCTGGCGAGCTGCTTCGTCGGCTGTTGCGAACAGCGGGCCGATGTCTACGTCAAAGCCAAGGTCCGCAAACGCCGATGCTATTACTTTCTGTCCACGGTCGTGTCCGTCCTGGCCGAGCTTGGCGATGAGAATGCGCGGACGGCGGCCGTCGTTCTTGTCGAACGCCTCGACGAGCTTCTTGACTCGATCGACGCTGGGGTTCATCGCGGCTTCCTTCTTATAGACACCGGAAATGGCGCGGATCTCTGCCTTGTGGCGCGTGAAGACTTTTTCGAGCGCGTAAGAGATCTCGCCTACCGTCGCCATCTTGCGTGCGGCTTTCACTGCCAGGTCAAGAAGGTTGGCGTTGCCTTTTGCGCCTTCCGTTAACGCGTCGAGTGCCGCCTGAACTTCCGCCTCGTTGCGCTCAGTGCGCAGGCGCGCAAGCTTTGCGAGCTGCGCTTCGCGGACGGCCCGGTTGTCCACTTTGAGGAAGTTGATTTCCTTGTCGCCCTTGATCTGGAACTTGTTGACGCCAGTGATGGTCTGGCGTCCGGAATCGATGCGCGCTTGCGTGCGGGCGGCCGCTTCCTCGATGCGCATCTTCGGGATGCCGGCGGCGATCGCCTTCGCCATGCCGCCTTGCTCTTCGATTTCCTGGATGTGGGAAAGGGCGCGAGCAGCGAGATCGTGCGTCAGGCGCTCGACATAATAGCTGCCGCCCCACGGGTCGATCGTCCGAGTGGTGCCCGATTCCTGTTGCAGGAGAAGCTGTGTGTTGCGCGCGATACGCGCGGAGAAGTCGGTCGGCAGAGCGATTGCTTCATCCAGACCATTGGTGTGCAGCGACTGAGTATGCCCTTGCGTCGCGGCCATGGCTTCAAGGCAGGTCCGCGTCGCGTTGTTGAAGATGTCCTGCGCCGTCAGCGACCAGCCGGAGGTCTGCGAGTGCGTGCGCAGCGACAGCGAGCGTGCGTCCTTCGGGTTGAATTCCTCCTTGATGAGCTTCGCCCAGATCAGGCGCGCGGCCCGCATCTTGGCGATCTCCATGAAGTAGTTCATGCCGATGGCCCAGAAGAACGACAGTCGCGGCGCGAAGGCGTCGACGTCAAGGCCGGCAGCAACGCCCGCCCGCACATACTCGATGCCGTCAGCGATCGTGTATCCAAGTTCGAGGTCGGCGGTCGCGCCGGCTTCCTGCATGTGATAGCCGGAAATCGAGATCGAATTGAATTTCGGCATGTTCGCCGAGGTGTAGGCGAAGATGTCGGAGACGATGCGCATGGACGGTGCGGGCGGATAAATGTAGGTGTTGCGCACCATGAACTCTTTCAGAATGTCGTTCTGAATGGTACCCGCAAGCTTCTCGGGAGCAACTCCTTGCTCCTCGCCTGCAACGATGAAGAGGGCGAGCACGGGAAGCACCGCGCCGTTCATGGTCATCGATACGGTCATGTCCTGCAACGGAATGCCGTCGAACAGCGTCCGCATGTCGTAAATGCTGTCGATCGCAACGCCCGCCATGCCGACGTCGCCCTTAACGCGCGGGTGGTCCGAGTCGTAGCCGCGATGCGTCGCCAGATCGAAGGCAATGGAAAGTCCCTTCTGACCGGCAGCGATGTTGCGGCGGTAAAAGGCGTTTGAATCTTCCGCTGTCGAGAAGCCGGCGTACTGACGGATCGTCCAAGGCTGCAGGGCGTACATCGCCGGATAGGGCCCGCGCAGGTAAGGCGCCACGCCCGGGAACGTATCGAGGAAATCGAGCCCCGCCGTATCGGCTCCCGTGTAGACAGGTTTCACCGGAATGCCCTCTGGCGTCCCCCAAATAGGTTCCACCGGCGGCTTGGCGCTGGTTTTGCTGGGCGTCTCAAGGGCGATCTTGGTGAAATCAGGGATCTGGGTCATCGGGGCGGTCTTTGGCCTCTTGTAGGTTCGCCGCGCGGGCAACCGCGCTCTACAATCCTGTGTAGCGAGCGAAGTCGTTGCCAATCAAGCCGATTTGAGGGTTTGCGACAATGAGAGTACCGGCGCTCCGGCCGATGCCCCATTATGATTGCAGGCCCTGAGTTTCGCGCCAAGACATTGTCAAATAAAGAAAAAATGGCCAGCGGGGGGACGCTGGCACACTCAGTCTACAGGGGAGGAAGGAACGAGTGGTCTTCAAACGCACCCAGCCTTCAGAAGGTTCCCTGCAGGTTCGGGTTCGCGTAGAGCGTCGCGCACGTCCTTTTCGGTGAGGTCGAAGTCGGCAAGGCTATACGTGTGGCGGCCGTGGCGACCTTTCGGATTGGCGGCGAGCCAGCCTTCGACCTTGCCAGGTAGGGCCGGATCGCGCTCGTAGCCCATACGGCTGTAGATGTTGCCGACGGTGGCGACAGGAGAGCCGACCAGCTGCTCATAATCCACGTGCACGACGCGATCGGCAGGTAGCCAGCGCAGCGCCTCGCGGGAGACTTCCTGGGCCTTAGCGGCGCTTGAAAGCACGTAGTCGGTGATCTTGCGTTTGTCGAAACGATCCGACGTCATGCCCCATGCAACGGCCACGAGGCTGCAATAGGACGCGATGCACTCAACTGGGTCGCGATGCGTCATGACCAGACTCGCATCCGGGTAGACCTCAAGCAGAGCCGGCAGTCCGGCCATATGCTGGGGCGATTTCAGCACCCAATGTCCGCGCGGGTTAAGCCACTGCAGGATCTGCAGCTGCTTCTTATGCATCCGGTAGGCAGGGACCGCGGATTGCCGTTCAAACCATTTCCAGTAACGGGGCAGATATGCGAAATCCCAACCCGGCGGCATTGCCGCGTAGTTGCGGAAGAGATGATAGCACTCGTCGGGATCGTCGATACCCATGGGATGAATGGCGGCGAGATCCGGTGCTACCCAGTGGAGCAAGCCGAGCGCGCGCTTGGCTTCCCGAATTCGAGTTTCTTCCGAGACTGGTTTGCCATCACGTTCCGCCAGTGGGCAGTAGCCTTCCCAGACAGGCGTGAAACGGGCGTCTTTATGCAAAGACAAAAGCCGCTGCATGATGGTGGTGCCGGTGCGCGGCCAGCCCAGAACGAAAAGGGGACGG
The DNA here is from genome assembly GCA_041397645.1 of Hyphomicrobiaceae bacterium. Taxonomy (NCBI): domain Bacteria; kingdom Pseudomonadati; phylum Pseudomonadota; class Alphaproteobacteria; order Hyphomicrobiales; family Hyphomicrobiaceae; species Hyphomicrobiaceae bacterium. Next base: position 2,604,376 of record JAWKWE010000004.1, read on the forward strand.
GTGATCTTTTCGTCCTCGATTTCGGGATGTTCTTCGATGAAGCGATCGAACTCCAGGGTGTTGCGGAAGCACTGGAGAACCTGAGATCGCACAGCAAGCGTACCGAACAGGCTTAACTCTGCATCTTCTTCGTAAGATTTGAGGCGTTCTGCACGCGCCGTGCGCACCCAGGCTTCAGAATTGTCTTCGCGCCCCACCGCCCGCTCGACAGCTTTAAAGGCGGCAGGATCATCAATTTTCGGAAACAGACCCAACGCTCGTAACGCCGGGCCGAGCCGGTTCAGCGCTGAAATCGGCCAAGGTGGCGAAATACGTGTTCCGGAAGGAAGTTGCCGCATGGCCTCTCCAGTTCGTAGTCAGTCTTGGGGTTTAGCGAGAAACGGCCTGCACTGCGAATCCGCAAAAGCCATCGCGAGCCGAAGATTGGCCGCCAACAATAAATCTTAATAGCAGAAGGTGGTTCCACGATTGTGGCGATGAAAAGAAAAAGGCCGGCTTTCGGGGGAAAGCCGGCCAAGTCTTTGGGGGAGGAGGAAAGTGCGCGTGAATACGTGAGGAAATTGTTCCTGGATTGGGGCTCAATCGCGTACTGCGCCCGCAATCAGGGTCAAAAGTGCTAGGCCGGGTATGGAAACCAGCAGCCCGAGCGAATAAGCGGCGTACTCGTTACCGCTTTCAAAAATTGGTGCGACGGCATGGCTCACCTCGGGGAACGATGCGGCAAACACGGTCACAACTGTGGTGAGTGCGATCGCTGCTGAGCTGATGATCCCGGACATCGTGTTTCTCCTCGGTGTGTTTGGCGCTCTCGCCAGTGCTGTCGTCTTGAGGAGGAGAATGGTTCAAATGCCCGTGCTCCGCTGTTCCAGGAGTGACAGATGAACTTTGCACCTAAGACAGCATAAATGATGGTAAATGAATGGGTTGGTTCATCTGCCCGCCATCGCTTCGACGCCTTTTGGATCGATCAAAGTGTCATCGGCACGCGCTGGGGCTATCCATCCCGCGCAGAGCCGGAACATCCTTTCATGTGAGTTATAACATGAAGCCCATGATCTCTCGGATCTCGACAGGAAGTCTGGCCGGTACGCTCGCAGGCTTGGTCGCGGCGTTTACAGCCGTCGCCGTGGCGCCGTCTCCCGCTTCGGCACAAGGTTGGTACGATTGGGAACGGCCGTTGCGCGTACGCCCGCGACCGCCTTCCTATTACGACGAATATGATGGTTATGATGGGCCGCGGGCGTATGAGCGTCGCCGCTGGTACCGTCGCTATGGCCGCGGTTTCAATCCCTATGATGATGATGAGGGCTGGTCGGAACCACGACGGCGGCCTGCGGTCAGACCTGATGAGCGCGAGGACGACTTCGACAGCAACGACGAGGCTGACATCGACAATGGTTCGGGGCCAGCGGGTGTGACCGGCGGCGCCCGTCCAGTTATTGCGCCGAAGGCGCCACCCATCGTGCCCTTCAGTGCAGCCTACAAGCAGGGCTCCATTGTTATCGATACCAGTGCCCGTAAGCTCTACTACGTGCGCGGGCATATGACGGCTTATGCCTATTCCATCGGCGTCGGTCGTGAAGGGTTTTCGTGGACGGGCACTGAGAAGGTATCCCGGATTGCGGATTGGCCCGATTGGTATCCTCCCGCAGAGATGCGCAAACGTAAGCCGGAACTGCCTGAGCGGATGCTGGGAGGGCTAGACAATCCACTCGGCGCCAAGGCGATCTACCTCGGCAATACGCTCTACCGCATTCATGGGACCAACAATCCGAACTCGATCGGGCACGCAGAATCCTCCGGCTGCTTCCGGATGATGAACGCCAACGTCATCCATCTTGCCTCGATCGTTTCGATTGGCACGGAAGTGACAGTCGTGCGGGCGCTGGGGCGCGGTGTGGTGACTGCGAATGTGCGAAATGCGGACGCCCCGTCCACCGAGGCGCCGTCCACGCACAGAGCTGCTCCACGCGTGAGGTCGTCGCCGCGCATCCAGTGGAGCGAGGACCCCGATTCCGATCCGACTTACACTGACGAGGAGTTGATGCGCTAAAGGAAGGGCAGCGCCGGATGATGCCGACTGAGGCCTTAACCCAGCGTGTTCTGCAGTCCCTTCAGCGTTGCAATGGCGTCAGCGCCCGCGAACAGGAACTGGTCAACGCCTGCTGCCTTGAAGGCAGCTTCCTTGTCGCCCGGCCGCCCTGCCATCAGAACGAGCTTCGCGCCGGCCGCCTTCAGCGCAGCGGCGGTGCTTTCGGCGAGCGTTGCGTAAGTGGCGTCGGATGAGCAGATGCAAGCGGCCTTTGCGCCCGAAGCCTTGAACGCCGAGGCGGCGGCCTCCGGTGTTTTGTATCCATCGGAAGTCAAGGCTTCGATGCCGCCCGCGGCAAGATAGTTGCGTGTCCACGTCGATCGAACGTTGTGATCGACGATCTCCCCCATGTTCGCGAGGAAGACTTTATAGCCGCCATGCGCGTCGGCTGCGTCGCGCAAGGTTTCGAAGCCTTCCGACACGCGATGCACTTTAAGCGGCGTTATTTCGATCTCGGCCTTGCCCGTGTTCGTTGCCTGTTGACGAGGCCACGGCTCGGCTTTGATGCCATCGTCGCCGAGGAGCGGGAAGGCCGAAACGCCGGTCAATTCCTGGCGGCCGGTAGCGATGGATTTGGCCCGTGCCTGAGCGGTCGCCTCGATTATCTCCTGAACGTACCCGGTCGTGAGACCAGGCAGAATGCCCCCGCGTGCCTCAATGTCCTGGAACAGCTCCCAGGCCTTGCGCGCCATGTCCTGAGTAAGCTGCTCGACGTACCACGAGCCGCCGGAAGGATCGGTGACACGGCCAAGGTGGCTCTCCTCCTGGCACACAATCTGGATGTTGCGCGCGACGCGCCGTGCAAAAGCATCCGGCTTACCAAGGGCAAATGTGAAGGGCAGCACGCAGATCGCATCCGCGCCGCCTATGGCAGCGCCTGCGCAAGCAATCGTCGTGCGCAGGATGTTGGTCCACGGATCGCGCTTGGTCATCATCCGGTAGGATGTCGGCACATTAAGCCTGACCTTGGCCGCCGCGTCGCCTGCTCCGCAGGCCTGCGCCATTTGCCAGATGATCGTGCGAGCTGCGCGCAATTTGGCAATCGTGGCAAATTCGTCGGCATCGGCTGCAAGTGCCACGGAGATTTTTGGCATGGCGTCGGCTGGCGCGATGCCTGCGCGCTCGCACGCACGCAGGTAGGCCACAAACGTTGACAGCATCACCGCCAACTCTTGAGCCTCGCTGGCGCCGGCGACGTGGTAAGCGACACCGTCGGCGGAAAGTGCCGTAACATTCGGCATGGACAAAGTCGTCTTCACCAACGCAACCGCGCGGGCCATGACCGTATCGAGGTCCTCAGGCAAGCTTCCCCGGATAGCCAGCGTGCCAAATGGATCGGCACCGAAGGAACCTGAGCGCCTGTCGTCGGGGATGGCACGCGCCGCCCAAACCGCATTCAGCGCCAAAGCCGCGTCGAAGGCGTTCTCGCCGGCGATCAGCGCGATCGGGCAGACGTCGAGCAGAACGCCTGCAAGGGCTTTTTCCAGGGCCTCTTTGGAGATCGGCAGGCCTGGCCCGCCCATATGAAGGGCGATGGAGTTCACCCCGCCGTCGAGGTCCTCCAGGATGGCTGCATTAGCCGCCGCCGGGTCCTGTTCGACGTGTACCGTGCGGATGTCCCAGCCGTAGCCCTCACGTACTGCCCGTGTACCGCGCGTGAAGGGCGCTGCACCCGGCAATGATCCCTGTGAGGAGACCAGAGCATCCTTACGCGCGTAAAGCGGTCGGATCGTAATGCCATCTGCGGTCTTGGACACCAGCCGCTTCTCGAAGTCGATCCCCTTCAACGCCTTTTCGACAAGCGCCCGCCACTGGTCAAATCCTGGCTGGGGAAAGCCGCTGGCGAGGTTGAGGTTGGACGTCGGTTCGGTCATCGCGTCAGTGTCCTGTCAATTCGAAGGCCTATGGTCCTTCTATAGCGACTGGGTGCGGCGGAAGACGAGGCAAAAAACACTTGTGCCGAGGGGCCTGTTGACGCGCCGTTTCCTTTGGCCGAGCAGCATAAACACGCGCAGCGACGTCCAGTGGATACGGATGGTCCGCTATGCAACCGGTGTTTGCAATGACAATCCGCCCGTGCCAAGAGGTCGGGGACATCAAACAGCCGCGAGTCGGCCTTTTGTTGGGTGCGTGCGCCTTGAAGCACATGGCCATTGGGGCGATCCGTTTCTGCGGCAAGGCGGGCAGGGAAATCTTGGGGTGACGCAATGAGCCAATCGATGATCGTGGACGGCAAGATCTTCGTCGGAAAAAGCATTAAGCCCGAATACCTGGATCTGAAACTGGCCAACCGGCATGGATTGATCACGGGCGCCACAGGTACAGGCAAGACGGTCACCCTGCAGGTGCTGGCGGAAGGGTTCTCCGCTGCGGGCGTTCCGGTCTTTGCCGCCGACATCAAAGGCGACTTATCCGGTATCGCGGCCGTCGGTGAGCCAAAGGACTTCCTTCTCAAGCGTGCGCACGAGATTGGCCTTGAGCCTTTCGAGAACCGGGCGTTCCCCTCCATTTTCTGGGACGTGTTCGGAGAGCAGGGCCATCCAATCCGCGCTACTGTGACGGAGATGGGACCGCTGCTGCTGTCGCGACTGCTGGAGCTCAACGAAGTGCAGGAGGGCGTTCTGAACATCGCCTTCCGCGTCGCCTCCGACGAGAAGATGCCGTTGGTCGATATCGACGACCTGCGCGCTTTGCTCAATGACATTGCAGGTCGGGGCAAGGAGATTGCTACCAAATACGGCAACATCGCTACAACGTCGGTCGGTGCGATCCAGCGGCGTTTGCTCGTGCTCGAAGAGCAAGGTGCGACGCATTTCTTCGGAGAGCCGGCTCTCGATATCAACGATTTTCTGCGCATCGCTCCGGACGGTCGTGGCGTGGTAAACGTGCTGGCGGCGGACAAACTCATGGAAGCGCCGCGCGTGTATGCGACGTTCCTTCTGTGGCTGCTGAGCAAGCTTTGGCAAACGCTACCGGAAGTGGGTGACCTGCCCAAGCCGAAGCTGGTGTTCTTCTTCGACGAGGCGCACCTGCTGTTCGACGATGCACCCAAGCCCTTGATGGATCGCGTCGAGCAGATTGCGCGCCTTGTGCGTTCGAAGGGCGTTGGCGTTTACTTCATCACGCAGAACCCGGCAGACGTGCCGCGGACAGTCGCCAGCCAGCTCAACAATCGAATTCAGCATCGCCTCAACGCCTTTACGCCGCAGGATCAGGCGGGCATCGAAGCCGCGGCTAAGACATTCCGGCAGAACCCGGATCTCGATACGCAGAAGGTGATCAAGGAACTCAAGGTTGGCGAGGCGTTGGTCTCGCTTCTGGAGAACAAGGGCGAGCCATCCATCGTTCAGCGCACGCTGATCCGACCGCCGGAAGGCCGAATAGGTCCGGTATCGCAGGAAGAGCGCCGCGGCGTCATCGAGTACAGCCCCTATTACGGGAAATACGAAGAGCGGATCGATCGCGAGAGCGCGAAGGAAATTCTGGCGCAGCGTGCGGACGCCAATGCCAAGGAAGCGGAAGCCAGTGGTGGTGTCGGCGACTGGTTGGGCGGTGTGCTTGGCGGCGGGCGCAGCACATCCACCGGGCGCCATCAGCAGGGCATGGGTGAAATGATCGGGCGGGAACTGCAGCGCTCCATCTCCCGTACTGTAGCCACGACGATCAAGAACATTATCATAAAGTCCATTACCGGCGGTCGCAGATAGACCAACAGGAAGGGACGAACGTGAAAGCAAGAACTTCGAAGAAGACACTCGCGGCGACAGTGTTTGGTTTTGTCGCTGGCGCGCTCTATGTGAGCGCAGCGTGGGCGATGGGCGGCAATCTCTCTACCAAAGGCGAGCAGCTGCTCAACGAAAATTGCGCCAAGTGTCATGCTGTCGGCGCAGAGGGCGACAGCAAGATCGCTACGGTCAAACCGTTTCGCGATGTCATCCAGACGTTGCCCGCCGACGAGCTCGGCAGCGCTTTCATCGCGGCCATGAACAAGAATCACAAAGAGTTTGCCTTTGAACCGATGGACGCGAAAGCGATTGGCGATTATCTCGACAAGCTGAAGCTTCACCTCGATAGTTCAAAGAAATAATTGCTGCGCGACCGGCACGCGCTTTTCAGACCCTGAGGAGCCAAGCTTATGGTTTCTAAGCGCATCACGAGTGTTCGAGCTCTAAAGGTTGCGGCGGCTTTTTCGGTCGTCGCAGCCTTAATTATCTCTCCGGCAGTTGCGGAAGATTTGAAGGCCAAAGGCGAGGCATTGCTGACTAAGAATTGTGTGCGCTGTCATGCCATCGGCCCTACGGGCGAGAGCACCCATAAACAAGCTCCTCCGTTCCGACAGGTCGTGACCCGCTATCCGCTCGACGACTTGGCCGAAGGATTGGCTGAGGGTCTGACGACAGGGCATCCTGACATGCCTGAATTCGTTTTCAGTCCCGGGGAGATCGACGGCATACTGGCCTACCTTCAAGATCTGAAGGAGAAGACAGGCGGCGACGCACCAGGATCGGCGGGCGGGAAGAAATAGCGCCGCTTACGTGATATAAGAAATCCGCTATGTCGTTCAGACCGGCAGCGTTTGAGACGCCCGCCGGTCGGCGATCTCCTTTTTTGCATAGACGTAGGCCGCCTCGACCAGAGCGGAATGCTGACGCCAATCCAGCGCGCCCATGTGCGGCGGCGTTGGTGGCATCAGGAGCCAATCGTCCGGCTGTAAATGGCGTTCGAAGTGGTTGCGGTTGGCCATCAATGTTCGCACCAGGACCGAGGCCGGAGACGGCACATCGGGCAGCTCTGCGCGCGTCCAGGGCAGCAGCAGCTTCCAGAACAATTCGCGCCGTCCGGGCAGATCGGCATAGTTGGCGTTAAGCTTCTCCGCCGTTGGAGGATCGAACGTGACGACGATGTTGGGTCCGCGCTTAATTTGGCGCATCACGTCGATCGGGACGTTGGACGCGACAGATCCATCGACAAACATGTTGCCATCGGATGCGAAGTAGGGTGGCAAAACAGCTGGGATCGCTGCGCTTGCGCGTATGGCCGCCCAGACGGGCCCCGTCCTCAATACCTCCAATCGGTAGTTGGTGAGATCGAGCGCCACAGCGAAGTAGGGCTTCCACAAATCTTCGATACGCGTATGACCGTACTGTTCTTGCAGCAGACGGTCGAAGTGAGTGTGATCCAGAAGGCTGTAGCGAGGCAGCGTGTATCGCTGCATCGCTTTTCCTTCGATGAACATGCGATGTACGCGCCTGTCGATTTCATCGGCGGCCTTATCCTCGGCGAACGCGGCAGCCATGGCAGCTCCGCCCGATGCCCCCCCGACCAGATCAAGAGCGATCTGCGCTTCACTTAGGGCCTTATACAATCCGATGTGCGCCGCGCAGTAAGCGCCGCCCCCGCAGGCCACTAAGCCCATGGCCCGTCCCATGACGAAGCGCCACAAGCGGGCGAGGCTGTCTGCATCACCCATGGCCGCGTGGTGATGCATCGAGACGGGACGCTGTGCCAGCCAATGGCGCGTACCCTGGACGCCGTGGGCATGATCGTGGAGGATAGCCAAGCGATGGCGCGGAGGCAGATCGAGCGCCAGGGAAAATTCTTCCAGCGCATTGCGCGCAACGGGTGCGCCGATTGGCGAAGACCCCTGATATCCGACGAGAACCACCTCGTCGGCTTGCCGGATGGCTTTCTCGCTCCATGGTGTGAGGGTCTCGTCCGCAACGTAGACGACGCGCTCGTAACGGCTTTCGAGTTCATTTAGCCGGTGTGCCGCCTCGACGTCCTCGATCGTCGAGAGTGCGAGGCCGTGGGAGTGGAGGGTGCGCGAAGATATAACCAGTGTGGCAGGGTCGCGTTGAGCGTGGGCGCACAGGTCGGCGATGAATTCCTGTGGAACAGGACGATGCCCCGCCCCTACGATCGCGATTGTTCGCGGCGGCGGCTTTGCGGTTCTTGCGCCTCTGAGGCGTGCGCTTTTGCGGGTTTCAGCCGCGAGTCGGTTAGCGAGCGTCGCAGTGATATTAGACCAGATGGCTGGTGTGAGAGCGCACAGCGCGTCGAAATCGGCCCGCGACAGAGACACCACGACGCTATCGCGAATGGCTCTGCAGGTTGCGGTGCGCAGACCGCCTGCGAAGAATGCGATTTCACCGATCGTGTCGCCGCTGGAGATTTCGGCAACCGGTTCTTCGTGCCCTGCAACATCGACACTGAATCGTCCGGTTACAACGACGTAGAGCGCATCTGCGGCTTCACCTTCGCGCACCAACGCCGTGCCGCGTGTGACGGGAATTGGCGACAGCAGAGCTTCCAAGCGCGCGAGGTCGGCCTCGTTGAGGCCCTTGAATGCGGCGACGGTTGAAAGACGAACATGCTCAGACGGCATCGGGGCGCCTTACGTGCTTCCTCTCCTTGGTAGAGATACTAGCACGTGGCGCCCCGATCGGTGGGCTCAGTCTTCCCATCAAGTTTGACCTTGCGGAAAGGTCTCCGTCTCGAAATGGGCCGGGCCGGATCAGCCCATGAGCTGTTCGACGTATTCCCAGTTCACCAGATTGTCGATCCACGCCTCAAGGTACTTCGGGCGCGCGTTGCGATAGTCGATGTAATAGCTGTGCTCCCACACGTCGCAGCCGAGAATGGGCGTTGCACCGTGCATCAACGGATTTTCGCCGTTGGGCGTCTTGGAGACCTCGAGTTTGCCGTCCTTCAGGGTCAACCAGGCCCAGCCCGAACCGAACTGCGTGGTGCCCGCGTTGATGAAGTCGGCGCGCATCTTGTCGTACCCGCCGTAGGCCTCGACCAGCTTTTCGAGCTTGCCCGGCATCTTCTTGCCGCCGCCGCCCTTCTTCATCCACTGCCAGAAGTGGAGGTGGTTGTAGTGCTGGCCGACGTTGTTGATCACACCGGCGTTCTTATCGGCGAAGGCTTCTTTGCAGATCTCCTCCAAAGACTTGCCTTCGTACTTTGAACCGGCGAGCAGCTTGTTGCCATTGTCCACGTAAGCTTGATGGTGCTTATCGTGATGGAATTGTAAGGTTTCTGCCGACATATAGGGCGCGAGCGCGTCGTAGTCATAAGGCAGAGCGGGAAGTTTCAGGGTCACGAGACTAATCTCCAGATGAGGGACGCTGGCCCGAGAGAAATTCGGGCCGGAGGGAACCTAGTGCGACTTGCCGAATGTGGCAAACGGTCGATTTGCGCGGGGCGGCGCTCAGATCCAACCGTGTAGACCCGACAATTACGCGTCATAAAAGCAGAGCAAGGCATCATCTTTTGTCCTTGCGGCGGGAAAACCGGCGAAACGCCCCTGTCTAAAGGAACGGCGAATTGACGTCATGAGTTCCCAGATTATATGCAACGCGCGCTTGCAGCGGGTAGCGTAAGAATTGCCACAAAGACTAACAATAGCCCACGGACGAAGAACCGCGATGGGCGGCGAGCGGGCCGACGGATTTGACCTCGCCTTTGCGTTTTTGTTTGCGAAGAGATGAGGGCACGCATGGAAAGTGCCGCTAGCAGAATGGGCAAGCCGTTGAAATATCTGTTTACCCTGGGAATTCCATTGGCCTTGGCCGGTCTCGGCGTCGTCTACATGATGGACCCTCGCGGCGGGACGAAGGACGATATTAGCTACGAGACGGCCTCGGTGGAACGTGGCACGATCCGCAAGATTGTCTCCACGTCCGGCCCGGTACGGGCTCTGGTGACGGTCTCGGTCGGTTCGCAGCTCTCCGGCCAGATCGACAAGCTCTATGTCGATTTCAACAGTGAGGTTAAGGAGGGCGACCTGATGGCGACCCTCGACTCGCGCACCTATGACGCGAAGGTGGCTCAGGCCCGGGCGGACTTGCAGGCGGCCCGCGCCGGGCTGCTAAATCAACAGGCGACGATGCAGCGCAATGAAGCGGTGCTGGCACAAGCCAAGCGCAGCATCGACCGCCAGGCCACGCTGCAGAAGAAGGGCTTTGCAGCTACGGCGACGTTGGAGAACGCTCAACGCGATTTCGAGATCGCCCAAGCCGACATCGAGGTTACGAAGGCGCAGATCGAGTCCGCCAAGGCGGTGATCGCGCAGCGCGAGGCGGCGCTTAAACAGGCCGAGGTCGATCTGGATCGCACGCATATTGTTGCGCCGGTCAACGGGACAGTGATTTCTCGCACGATCGACGTCGGCCAGACCGTTGCCGCCAGCCTTCAGGCACCTGAACTCTTCAAGCTCGCACAGGATTTGCGTCGGATTAGTATCGAGGCGCAGGTCAACGAGGCTGATGTGGGTGCTGTGGCGGAAGGCAATCCGGTTACGTTCACGGTCGATGCCTATCCCGAGCGGACATTCGAAGGAAAGGTCACGCAGGTACGTCTGGCCGCAACCGAGCTTCAAAACGTCGTCACCTATACCGTAATCATCGAGGCTTCCAACGATGATCGGCGGCTCTTTCCGGGCATGACCGCAAACGTCCAGATCGAAGCGGCAAAGAAAGATGACGCGCTGCGCGTTCCGAACGAGGCGCTTCGTTTTCGGCCGCGTAACACGGACAAATCGGCCAGCGACTCAAGCACTTCCAGAGAGGAACGCACGGACCGTATGCTTGCTCGCCTCAAGACTCAGCTTCAGCTCACCGATACACAGGAGCAGGTGGTGCGAGACGCCTTGAAAGCGATGCGCAGCTCTTCGTCCATGTCGGGGGCAGAGACCATCGATCGCAGCGCATTGCGTCAGATGATCCAGTCGACGCTGGAGCAGGCCTTGCGGCCACTGATGAGCGATGCCCAGATGCCGGCATTCGACAAATGGAAATCGGGACGTGCGGAGTCGCGTTCGGGCGACGTCTATGTGCTGGATGCCAAGGGCGAACCAGAGCGGCGCTTCGTGAAGCTCGGCATCTCCGACGATCAGTTCAGCGAGATCGCAGGCGGAAACCTCGAAGAAGGCGAGCGGGTCGTCGTGCGCGCACGTTCGACAAGCAAATGACGGCTTTAGCGCTCGATGTCGCCGCAGCTGGTGCTGCCCGGAAGGCGCCGGCAGCGGGTGCGCCTCCTCTCATCCGCGCCGACAACGTATTCAAGACCTACACGATGGGTGACCAGGTCGTACGCGCTCTCGACGGCGTATCGCTCGACATCGAGGAGGGCGACTTCGTTGCAATCATGGGCGCTTCCGGTTCCGGTAAGTCGACTATGATGAACCTCATCGGCGCGCTCGATGTGCCAACGTCGGGTACGCTCTACATCGACGGGCGCAATATCTCGGATATGAATGCCGACGAATTGGCCGACCTTCGTAACCGGCGTATCGGGTTCGTGTTTCAGCAGTTCAATCTGCTGGCGCGCACACCGGCGTTACGCCAAGTCATGCTGCCGCTGCTGTACGCTCATCCGCGCCCAGCCGACCCGCAGGCGATGGCGATCGAACGCTTGCGCCAAGTTGGACTGGCAGAGCGTGCGGATCATCATCCCCGCCAGCTTTCTGGCGGCCAGCAGCAGCGCGTCGCAATTGCCCGCGCGCTGGTCAACAATCCCAAGATCCTGCTCGCGGACGAGCCGACTGGAGCGCTCGACACCAAGACGTCGGAAGAGATCATGGCATTGTTCTGTGCTCTCAACGAGCAGGGCATTACCGTGATCATTGTTACGCACGAGCCCGATATCGCCGAGTTTGCGCGCCGCCGGCTTACGTTCCGCGACGGGCGCATCGTCGATGACACGATCAATACGCACCGCCGCAAACCCATCGGAGGCGTGACGTGACCTTTCTTGACAGCCTGGAAGTTGCGTGGTCAGCGTTGCGCGCCAATCTCATGCGTTCGATCCTCACCACGCTCGGCATCATCATAGGCGTGGCTTCCGTAATCGTTCTGGTGGCAGTCGGGTCGGGTGCGCGCAGCGACGTGGAAAGCAAGATTGCGTCGCTCGGTTCCAACATGCTGGTGGTATTTTCCGGTTCGAGCCGCGTTCGTGGGCGTGCGGGTGGCGCAGGCACCGACAAGGAACTCTCGGAAGGCGATCTCAACGCGCTCCACAACGGCATCGGAGGCGTAACTGCCATTTCCGGCCAGCTCAATGGATCAGGCCCTGTTGTTTATGGAAACGCCAACTGGACAACCACGCTGAGCGGCGTGCATCCCGATTATCTCACCGTTCGCGATTGGCCGTTGGAATCCGGGCGTGATTTTACCGTGCAAGACCTTAGGTCTTCGGCGCGGGTGGCAATTCTCGGCCAAAGCGTTGTGAAGCAACTATTCCCGGGTCAAGACCCTCTCGGTGCACGAATTCGCATAAAGAACACCCCGTTCCAGGTTGTTGGCGTTCTGTCGGCAAAGGGCTCTTCAAGCTTCGGGCGAGATCAGGACGACCTTGTTTTGCTTCCGATGACAATTGCCCGCAATCAGATCTTGGGTAAAAGCGGTGTCACGCCGGATCAGGTCGGGCAGATATATATTAAGTTCGACGAGCAAACCAATCTAGCTGATGCGCAGGAAGAGATTGAAACGCTGCTGCGCCAAAGGCGTCGTGTAAAAGCTGGCGATGAGGACAATTTCAACGTGCGAAATCTCGCCGAGTTCATGAAGGCTCGCACGGAAGTCTTGAGCACGATGACTTATCTGCTTGGCGCGACCTCGGCGATTTCGCTTATCGTCGGCGGCATCGGCATCATGAATATCATGCTCGTATCCGTGACAGAGCGAACGCGGGAAATTGGTTTGAGGATGGCAGTTGGTGGACGCCGTCGCGATATTATGCGCCAATTTCTGGTCGAAGCTGTAAGTCTTTGTCTTATTGGCGGGCTGATAGGCACCGTTCTGGGCGTTCTGGCTACTTTGGTATTGGCTCAGGCCGGTCAAATGCCTGTATTAATTTCTCCAAGCGTGATTTTCCTGGCAATGGGTGCTGCAGCGGCAACAGGCGTCTTTTTCGGCTTCTTTCCTGCTCGACGCGCCGCTCACCTTAATCCCATCGATGCATTGCGCAGTGAATAGACTGCGATATAAAGTCTCGATCTTAACGAATTTTGCATGAAAAATAATAACAGAGTGTCAGCTCCCCCTTGGCGCAGGCAGTGTAGTTCGTTTAAGCGTTAAGCAGTGAGTTCAGACGGGATTCAGTAGCGTGAGACAAAAAACATCCAGAAACACTATCAGTGGCAATCTAGACAAAATGTCTTTGAAAGAGCTGGTAGAACTTGAAACGCGTGTGGCAAAGGCGATTGCCGTGATGCGCGACAAGGAGCGTAGCGAACTTAAGCGCAAAATGGCTGAAATGGCTGACGCTCACGGCTTTTCCGTCAATGAGCTTTTCGGGGGCGGCCGTGGGGGACGCGGCGCTGGTAAGTCAAAGTCTATTGGCGTTGCGCGTTATGCAAACCCGGAAAATAAGTTGGATACCTGGACGGGCAGGGGGCGCAAACCAAATTGGTTACTTGAGCGCTTGAAGAAGGGCGCGAAGCTCGAAGATTTCGCAATCTGATTTCGCTCGAAGGCAGATATCGCAAACGGCTCGACATGCAATGCATATCGGGGCGTTTTCATTTGTCCCGATGCCGGTATGACTGTTTTCCTTGTCTAGCGGTCTATGGATTACGAATGCCGCTTCAGAGTTAGTTTGTGAAGCGGATACCAACCATCACATTGACGCTGTTTGCGTCCTGGGCGTCATTTGTGTTGCGACTGTTGGAGCCGAGCAAAGGGCCGAACATTCGCAGTCACGACTGAAGAACGCAGGATTGCGTTCGTGATTGTAGTGGAGGTGGCCGTAGCCGACCTCGAATAGGGTACAAGACTCTGGTCTTTCAGTAGCAGGAGCCCGACCGATTGTTGGATCAGAAGGTTATCGAATGTCGCGTCGCGCGCGTAGGCTCTGCATTTGCGGGTCGTGCGGATTGCTCAAATAGTTGGTGTCCAGCGGAAGTAAGCATTCGAATTACCTCGCGGGGTGTTTTGCGAGGTCGCGCATTGATGGCGAACCTTCGCTTTGTATCTTCAATTTGATGCCTGCCTGAGCGAGTAGCTGCGGTTATTTTTCGTGTTATCAGTGGCTTGTTGCGGGTCTGTGGGACCGCCTCGGGAGGCGCCCGCAGGAGGCTGGTCGGGGCGTGATAGCGAGGCTGTGCGCGCCTACTTCCAGCGGTGATTACGCTGAACAAGCTTTGGAGCCGGATGGGGCGAGCGCTGAGGCTGCCGCGACGCTTGCCCGACAGCGGGCCCCTTCGCTAACCCAAAGCCAGCTGATTTAGCACTCACGTCTTGACACTGCTAACAGGTCCACCCCATATACCGCTCGGCCGGACTTTCCGGCGCGCTGGTGGGGTGGCTCTTTTCGAAGTCGGCTGTCCGCTAGAGCGCCGCGACGGCTCCGGCACGAAATCAGAAACCAGAAAATTGTTTAGATCATGAGGTTTACCCCATGAAGTTCCGTCCTCTCCATGACCGCGTCGTTGTCAAGCGGCTCGAGGAAAACACGAAGACCGCCGGCGGCATTATCATTCCCGACACTGCCAAGGAAAAGCCTCAGCAGGGCGAAATCGTCGCTGTCGGCCCCGGCGCTCGCGACGAATCGGGCAAGGTCAATGCCCTCGACGTTAAGGTCGGTGATCGCGTTTTGTTCGGCAAGTGGTCGGGCACCGAGGTCAAGATCGACGGCCAGGATCTCCTGATCATGAAGGAGACCGACATTCTTGGCGTGCTCGAAGGCGCTGCCAAGGCCAAGGTCGCAGCCTGATCACAATCGCATAAATCAAACCCTCGCATCGATTAGGAGTTGCTTCACATGGCAGCTAAGGACGTAAAATTTGCTCAGGATGCTCGCGAGCGTATGCTCCGCGGCGTCGACATTCTCGCCAACGCAGTGAAGGTGACGCTCGGCCCGAAGGGTCGCAACGTCGTCATCGACAAGTCGTTCGGCGCGCCTCGCATCACCAAGGACGGCGTCACCGTCGCCAAGGAGATCGAGCTTGAGGACAAGTTCGAGAATATGGGCGCGCAGATGCTGCGCGAGGTCGCTTCCAAGACGGCCGACCTGGCCGGCGACGGCACCACGACTGCAACGGTTTTGGCTCAGGCCATTGTGCGCGAAGGCGCCAAGTCTGTTGCAGCCGGCGCTAACCCGATGGATCTGAAGCGCGGCATCGACATGGCTGTCGCAGCAGTCGTCAACGATCTCAAGACCAACTCCAAGAAGGTCGTGAAGGATCAGATTGCCCAGGTCGGCACGATCTCGGCAAACGGCGACGAAGTCGTCGGCAAGAAGATTGCCGAAGCGATGGAGAAGGTCGGTTCGGAAGGCGTCATCACGGTTGAAGAGTCCAAGACGCTCGACTTCGAACTCGATGTTGTCGAAGGCATGCAGTTCGATCGCGGCTATCTCTCGCCGTACTTCATCACCAACGCTGACAAGATGGTGGTAGAGCTCGAGAGCCCCTACATCCTCCTGTTCGAAAAGAAGCTGTCCGGCCTGCAGTCGATGCTGCCGATCCTTGAAGCCGTTGTGCAGTCGGGCAAGCCGCTGCTCATCGTTGCCGAGGACGTCGAGGGCGAAGCTCTTGCGACCCTCGTTGTCAACAAGCTGCGTGGCGGCCTCAAGGTTGCTGCCGTCAAGGCTCCCGGATTCGGCGATCGCCGCAAGGCCATGCTTGAGGATATCGCGATCCTCACCGGCGGCACCGTGATCTCGGAAGACCTCGGCATCAAGCTCGAAAACGTGACGCTGAAGGATCTGGGCCGCGCCAAGAAGGTCGCGATCGATAAGGAAAACACCACGATCGTCGACGGCGTTGGCAAGAAGCAGGAAATCGAAGCCCGCGTGAAGCAGATCAAGGCGCAGATCGAGGAGTCGACCTCGGACTACGATCGCGAGAAGCTTCAGGAGCGTCTGGCCAAGCTCGCCGGCGGTGTTGCCGTGATCAAGGTCGGCGGCGCAACGGAAGTTGAAGTCAAGGAGCGCAAGGACCGCGTCGACGACGCTCTGCATGCTACCCGTGCAGCTGTCGAAGAAGGCATCGTCCCTGGTGGCGGCGTTGCGCTGCTGCGCGCCATCAAGGCTCTCGACTCGCTGAAGTCTGACAACGACGATCAGAAGGTCGGCATCCAGATCGTGCGCAAGGCGTTGCAGTCTCCGGCCCGTCAGATCGCTGCAAACGCTGGTGAGGATGGCTCGGTGATCGTCGGTAAGATCATCGAGAACTCCAAGTACGCTTTCGGCTACAACGCTCAGAGCCACGAGTATGGCGACCTGTTCCAGCAGGGCGTCATCGACCCGACGAAGGTTGTGCGTTGCGCACTGCAGGACGCCGCCTCGGTTGCTGGCCTCCTGATCACGACGGAAGCCATGATTGCTGACGTTCCGAAGAAGGATGGCGGTCATGCTCATGGCCCCGCCGGCGGCATGGGCGGCATGGGCGATATGGGCTTCTAAGAAGCCCCCGGGGCGGTTCAACGCTTCGGCTCGATAGCAAAACGAAAAGCCCCGGAGAGATCCGGGGCTTTTTTGCAGCCGCACCAGGTGCGCCGCACGAATTGAACCGTGGGACGTGCCCAGGTTCGCTTTCGAATGAAAATCATGGACCGCGTTTGAGCACCGCGTAAGCCGAATATCCGCGCGGGGATTGCTCGAATCGCGTCGACAGGCCGTTTGCGGCAGCGACAGAGCAGGCCACCGTTTCGAGGTTGAGGCGGGGCGTCACATTGTAGTGCTTCAGAAAGAGACGGAACGCCCAGCGGGGGCCGTTGGGCAGTCGATCCATCGAACCAAAATCGACGATCGACAACTCCCCGCCGGGGTTAAGGGCGCGCACCGCGCACTCGATCGCGAGCGGCCAATTCGGGATCATCGACAAAGCATATGAAATGAAGATGCGGTCAGCACCAGCAAGACCGAACATGGCTTGAAGATCGAAATCAGTCGCATCGCCTTGAGCGAGTTTGACGCGGTTCTCAAGGCCGTTCTTTTGGACGGAGGCTGCCGCTGTGCGGAGCATCTCCGAGGAGATGTCGAAACCGTAGAACGAAGCGTTGGGATAGCGCCGCGCGGCCCGCACGATATTCCAGCCCGTGCCGCAGGCAATCTCCACGACGCTGCCGCCGTCGGGGGGTGCCAGCTCCTTGATCAGCCGGCCCCGCCAGAGCAGATAATGGGTTCGGGTGGCGTCATAGACGTGACGTTGAAAGCGGTATTGGCGGTCCATCTTGGTCGCCGCTGAGATCGCGCCCATGCTCGCTTCCTTAAGCCTTGATGTAGAGGTGGAAGCCGCCGTAGATCGCGGAGCGATCGTTGGTGAACCCGACTTGCGAAGTTTCACGGTCGTAAGTCCACTGCGCCAGCAGATCATTGGCGATGCGACCGGGCAGGATCGTTTCGCGTCCGGCTGTGCGGAAGATTACGCGGGCGCCGGGGCGTGATGTGCGCGTGATTTCGCACCACAGGGCGTTGAGCGTCTCGTCGTCCATCCAATCCTGAGCATCGAGCAGGACATAGCGATCAAGACTTTCGGCGGGCTCCGCTCTCAGGAAATGGATGAAGTTCTGCTTCAAGACGCTGACGCGGTTCACACGTGCGCGCACATTAGAAAAGTTCTCTTTTTGCAGGTAGGGCGGCAGCGCACATTGTGATTGCTCGCCGTACCGCCCGGCAAAGGCCTGCCAAGCGAAGTAGTTGTCGGAAATATCGAAGTTGCAAGCCAGACGCTCTACGCGCTCCTTGAGAACGTCTGCCATTTCGCGTGCCCCGTGATCGCACAGCGCGTCGTACTGCGCAGGCGGAATGCCCAGCCCAAACAACGATGCGCGCTGCGAAGCCACCCAGCGGACAACGGCCTTGTCGAACAAGGGTGCAAGGTGCGTATCAAACAGCGCCCGCTGCTCTTCCCGTGTCTCCGCTTTGAGGATTTCCTCAGGATCAGCACCCAACACCCGCGCACTAAGGCGGGCGGCGGTGATGAAGTGGCCGAGAAGACCGTAGCGATAAAAATTGCGCGCAAATCGCGTAATGCGGCGCCGCCCGGTGATGTCGCGCCCCTCCCAGTAGGCGCGCGATGTTTCATCGAGCGTCGGTGCGATCAGGTCGTCGTACAGACGCACGTTGCGTTTGTCGGATGCCTGCGCAAAGAAGCGATGGAACGTCGCGTAGGTCGGCAGCGCGCGTGCAGCTGCAAGCTTCAACGCGTTCAATGCGACGTGAGTTTCATTAAGATCGACGGCATAGATCTTGGCGGGATCCGCCGTGAGGTAACTCAAGACATTGCAACCGCCAGAGGCGATGGTCACAATTCGCGAAGTCGGCGCAATCTGAAGCGCATCCATGTCGGCGCGCGGATCTTCCCATATTTGCGGATATACCATCGAGCGGAATGCGAACGCGAACACGCGCTCCAGCATTCCCTTCTTGCTGAGACCGGGCTCATGGTAGACAGCCTCCCGCAACAACTCCGCGCTGGTACGGGGCATGATATCGTAAAGGGAGGCGTCAGAAGCAGTTGTGGTCATATGGCGTGCGTTCCTAATGGACGGAGATGATCAGCGTTCACGCCGCCACTCCGATGCTTGATTGCTTGATGACTTCGCTCGTCTTGCTGTCGGTGGCCGGCGACATACGCCAGCGGATGATCTCGAAGCGCCCATCGTGGTGCTCGCCGATGGCTGTGCAGCTTTCCACCCAATCACCCGTATTGAGGTAGTGAATACCGTCGATATCGCGCTCGTTGGCGTGATGGATGTGGCCGCAGATCAGGCCATCGGCGCCACGCCTGCGTGCTTCGCTGGCAAGGGCTGCTTCAAACTCGCCGATGAAGTTGACGGCCCCTTTAACGCGCTGCTTGAGGAAGTTGGAAAGCGACCAGTACTCGAGCCCCATCTTCCGGCGCAGCCAATTGAGCGGATTGTTGAGCCAGAGAGCTGCTTCATACGAGCGGTCGCCGAGGAAGGCCAACCAGCGCGCATAACGGACCACGATGTCGAATTCGTCACCGTGCATGATGACATAACGTTTTCCGTCGGCAGCCTCGTGGATACAGTCACGACGGATTTCGATGCCACCGAAGTCCATTCCACAATACTCGCGCAGACCATCATCATGGTTGCCGGGAATGAAGATGACGCGCGTCCCCTTGCGCGCGCGCCGCAACACTTTTTGGATCACGTCGTTATGGGACTGTGGCCAGACGGGGCCCCGACGGACTTTCCAGAAATCGATGATGTCGCCGACCAGGTAGAGCGTCTCGGTCTCTATGTGCTTGAGAAAATCCAGCAACTCTGCGGCCTTCGCCGATCGCGTTCCCAGATGTAGGTCCGAGATGAAAACCGATTTATATTTTTTCAATTCGATCGCTGCTGTCACGATCAGCTCCCTTGAGCGGCCCGGTGGCTGCGCTCGTATTGAGAGAGTCATGTTTCAGGCGTGTGACACTGCGTGGCTCTTTCGACACGGTAAACATGCGCGCCGTGTGTCTTGCGGGGACGCGTGATGCAGCCCATATTTTCAAAGCCTGCGCGCTGACGCGCGGGAGAAGCCCGAATAGGGGCGCAATTCCAAAAACAGCAACGTAACTCGGGAGGCCGGAGATCATGCACGCAACCGAAATCCAGGCTCACGCCAGAAAGCTGTACGAAGCCATGGGTCCGAAGGCGCTTGCGGAGGCGGCGCAGAAAGCTAAGACATTCGAGAGCGGAGGCCGCAAAGAGGACGCTGACACGTGGCGACGCATCGAAGCGGCTCTACGCCAGATGCAGGGACCGCGGTCGACCTGAACTGCGCGGGCAAAATCGGCTATTGCGATTGATTTGGAACTGCGCGGGGCAAAAAAGCGTCGCGCAGTTTGTGTTTTAGAATGAAGCGTCGCGGAAAATTCGCTCCCATACAAAGAGCAGCGCCGTGTTCATGATACCCACGCAAATGAACGCCACTGCGATCGGGCCTGCTGAGGTCTCAGGCAGCCCCAACCAGTTTGACGAGTATGCGACGGTCAAACCTGCGACGATGCTGACGATGGCGAGAAGGGCGAACACGATTTGGACAAAACGAAGGGAGCGTGCACGCTCCAGGTCCACGTGGTCCATGACTTTACCTCAACGCAATACAAATGGTCCCAGCCCGAAAAACCTAACCGGATCCAGCAAATTGTAAAAGATTTTTTTAACAATTTAGTAACGATTTGCGGCAAGTGCTTGAAGCATCGAGCGATGCTCTGCTGGATCCGCAGGGAAATCCGCTGACATCCACCAGTGTTCGAAGGCCTCGATGATCTCGCCCACTTTGGGGCCGGGTGCTACGCCTAAGGCGAGTACATCGGCACCGCGGACCGGCAAGGCAGGTATCGGCCAGCGGTGCGGGAGAAATGCCCGTTCTTTGCGCGCAACATCGCTGGCTGGATCGTCGCCCGCTGCCCAGGCTACCAGCGCGCCGCGCAGGAAGTTATCCGCGCCGGTCTCGTAGAGCCAACGGCGTGCCTCAGGCTCGGGCGTCTCCGGCGCATAGGCGGGATGATGTCGCGCCGCACCGGCAAGAGCATCGGCCTGCGCATTCGATAGCCGCAGATGTGCAGCAAGATGGGAAGCGCCCGACGGATTGTCTAACGTCAGCGCGGCAAGGCGTGCGATGTCATCGGGTGGCAGCCCGCAAGCTGCTTCGATTGCAACCATTCGCGTGAGACGTTCGGGATGCGTTTCCCGTCCAAGGACGTGTTTGAGGATTGAGCACTGCGCCATAACCTCAACGACCTCGGCGGCGCGGGGTGCCGCGATGAGGTTTATCGTTTCCACCCCGATGCGTTCCAGAGAGAGACGCGCCAAGCCGTCTTTCAGGGCGACGCAAGCAGCAAGTCCGTCGGCATCCGGTGCGTCGCGGCTGATCTGTGCGGTGAAGCGGAAGAAGCGCAGGATGCGCAAATAGTCTTCCCTGATCCGCTGGTGTGGGTCACCTATGAAGCGGACGCGACGAGCGGCGAGATCTTCTCGGCCACCGAAATAGTCGAAAACCTCGCCGTCAGCGCCGGCATAGAGGGCGTTGATCGTGAAGTCGCGGCGTGCGGCGTCTTCGCGCCAGTCGGTGCTGAAGGCAACAACTGCGCGGCGGCCATCGGTTTCCACGTCGCGTCTTAGCGTCGTGACCTCGAAGGGTTGGCCATCCGACACGATGGTGACGGTGCCATGCTCCAGGCCAGTGGGATGCACGCCTAATCCGGCAAGAGAAGCGCGCTTCATCACGGCTTCAGGAAGGAGTGGTGTTGCAACGTCGATGTCGGTGATCGGTTCACCCAGCAGTGCGTTGCGCACCGAGCCTCCAACCACGCGCGCATCGCCGCCGTCGTTGGTCAGAACCTCCAACAGCTTGCCGAGCGCGGGCGCTCGCAACCACGGCGCCTGAGCCAGCGGCTTGTTCGAGTGCGGATCCTGATCCGGTTTGGCCATGACGTCTTACTTCTGACTATCATTGGCGCCGTGGCCAGGCAGTAACTTGCCGTCTTGATAAGAGGGCGGCGTGTAGGCCTCGCCAGGGCGGTGTCCGGACGCAGAGGAGAACACGAGCAGCGTTGTGATCATGAGGAAGGCGCCGGTCACGAAAAGCTGAACTAGGGGCGCTTCGGCCAATACCTTCCATAGCCCGGGCCAATCGTTGCGCTGGTAGGCGATGTAGGAAAGGTAGGCAATCGTGGGCAACAGGAAGAGAAACAGGTTCTCCAGAACGATGCGGATCATGCGGTCGTCAGCCTCCGGTGCAACGCGCGAATGATTCCTGCGGTAGCACCCCAGATATAGCGTCCTTCATGGGGGATGGCATAGAACTGACGTTGGGCGCCCCGCCATTCGCGCGCATCGATCCTGTGGTTGGCCTCATCCAGCAGGAAGGCAAGCGGGACGCTAAAGATGTCTGCCACCTCATGCGGATCTGCCTTAAGGGTAAACCCGGGTTTCACGACGCCGATAACGGGGGTAACCAGAAACCCAGTGCTCGTCTCGTAGGGTTCGACGTAACCAAGAGGCTCCACAAAACTTGGATCTAGGCCGATCTCCTCGTGAGCCTCACGTAAAGCTGCCGCAAGCGGCGTTTCATCGTTCGGTTCGATTTTGCCGCCAGGAAAGGCGATTTGACCCGCATGAGCGGCAAGGTGCGGCGTGCGCTGGGTCATTAAGACATTCAGTGGCGCATTGGCCACGATGGGTACGAGCACGGCTGCCGGTCGCAACTTTGCAGGAGACAGAGGTCGTACCTGCGGGTTGAGATCGTAGTCGCTGGGTAGAAGGCGCGTTGTTCTGGTTGCCATTTCCGGCCCGGCGGGGCTGGGCAATAAGCGCGTTGAAGCGAGAGTCCGCAGTGTGGTCTCGTCCATGTCCCCAAACTGTAAAAGTGAACCCATTTCAGTGTTTAGCTCAATCCAGGCAGGCCAAAGGGATCCCCGAATTTACTCCGATCAAGGCTTGAATCACGATACGGTCAAAGTCTGAGGCGAAGGTTTCGCCGAATCAGAGGCCTTTTCGCAAGGAGAAGTTTTTTGTTCTGGACGTTTCAACGCCGCCGGTTACCGGTAGCTGCGGTGGTTGCTGTAATGCTTGGCCTTGTGCTGGCATCCCATCAGCCTGCCCGCGCCATGTCGACGGCGGATTTCCTGGCGTCCTTAACAGGGGAAGAGACAGCGGAGCTGCAGGCCTGGAAGGCGGCTCGCCGCGCCCATGAGCATCACCTCGACGTCTATTGGGACAAGGTTGAAGATAAGCGGCAGGCGCGCAAAAAAAAGCGCTCACGCACGGTTCTGTTTACCGCAGACGACTACGTGATGACGCTGCCGCCGAGCTATACCGGTCCCAAACTCTCTAATGCGCTGGCCGCCAAGTATTCAAAGTTCCTCACTTCGCAGGAAGAGGCAGCACCATCTCCATCGTCGAGTTTGCCGGTTGTGTCCGACTATCTGGGCGCGGCAAAGCGCGTCTACGGCTTTGTGCCCGAGCGGGTGTCGGAAAAGGAGTTTAAGCGCCGTTATGCGGAAGAGGCGCACGCACTTGGGCTGGAAAAGAACCAGGTTGTGCGCGTGTATGCGCTGGAGACGGGCGGTATTGGCACTTACGACATGCAAGCTGGCATTCATCCGACCAAAAAGACGGGTCGGGCGATTTCCAGCGCACTGGGCTACGCTCAGTTGCTCGATGCAAATTCTGTGAATGAACTGTCGAAGAACGGAAAGCTGTTCATCGCTCATCTGCAACGCAAGGCCGCCAATCCAAACATCTCATCGCAGCGGCGCCACGAGCTGAACTACAAAATCACAGTTTTGAAGCGGATGTATGCCAACGCCAAGCGCGTGCCCTACAACTGGGCGCGCCATCAAAGGTACGCCAAGACCGAGGAGGGCATGGGCATGCATGTCCTCAACATCGATGGCGACATCGGCCCCATGCTCCAGGCCATGAAGTTGAAAGGCTTGTTGGATATGGGCGCCAAGTACGGCAGGACCAACATGACGGGGGCCCAGGTGGAGGTGATGAACCTCTCCGGCCCGGCAACCGGTCTCGAATTGATGCAACCCGCCGGCCTCAAGGCACCGGTTTCCAACTTCTTTTCTCGCCGGGCCTATTACGTAAACAAGATGGTGATCGGGCTAACGGGCGAGCAGTTGCTGGCGGAGCTGGATCGGCGCATGACCGCTAGCATGAAGGCACAGGGCTCGATAGAGTTTGCCCAGGCGTTCGATGAGGTTCTGGCTGCAAGAACAGCAGGCCGTTAATTGCGCCGGGGTCGCGCCGTTCGACCGACTTGCAACGCTGCGTGGTCTGGCGGAAGGTAACGGGAATGCGCCTGGTGCGCGGCTCTCCTTACCGCTTCTCGCCCCCGTATACCGTTCTCGTCATGACAAACCTTGATGCTATAGATCGCAAGATCCTCAGTTTGCTGCAGGACGACTGCCGCCTCACCATGCAAGAGATTGCAGAGCGCGTGGGATTGTCCGCTTCGCCTTGTCATCGTCGCATCAAGATCATGGAAGAGGCGGGGATTATCCGCCGCTACATCGCCCTTGTCGACCAACGCAAGGTGGGGCTTCCCGTTAGCGTCTTTGTCTCGATTAAGCTGGAGCGCCAGCGCGAGAAGGATCTGGAGGCTTTTTCAAAGGCAATCTCACGATGGCCGGAGGTGCTGGAATGCTACCTCATGACCGGCCATCGCGACTATTTGTTGCGTGTCGTGGTGGAGGACCTGACAGCCTACGAAACGTTCTTGAAGCACAAGCTCACGCTTGTGCCCGGCGTCGCCTCCATCGAGTCGAGTTTCGCACTTGATCAGATCAAGTATTCGATTGCTCTGCCGATGTAAGCGGGGCGTGGCTGTTTATCAGGGCCATTTCACAATAGGCGGCATGGACGAGAGGATCGAATCCACGTTCCCGCCCGTCTTCAGTCCGAACACTGTGCCGCGATCATAGAGCAGGTTGTATTCCACGTAGCGGCCGCGCCGAATGAGTTGCTCTTCGCGTTGCGCCTCGGTGTAAGGCATTGTGTAGTTGCCGCGGACGAGCATGGGGTAGACCGAAACAAACGCACGTCCGACATCCTTGGTGAAGGCGAGTGCGCCGTCCCAGCCGCCCTCTTCGTCGCTCGGAGTCAGGTAATCATAAAAGATGCCGCCGACGCCGCGCATTTCCTTGCGATGGGGCAGGTAGAAGTATTCGTCGCACCAGTCCTTGTAGCGTTTGTAATCGGCGATCTGATGAGAAGCGCAGGCGCCATACATTGCGGAATGAAAGGCAAGTGTGTCGGCGTCCGACTGGGTGCGTCGCGCATCAAGAACGGGCGTGAGATCCGCGCCGCCGCCGAACCACCATTTGGTCGTCACCACCATGCGCGTGTTCATATGCACGGCGGGAACGTTGGGATTTCGCATGTGGGCAATGAGCGAAACTCCCGATGCCCAGAAACGGGGATCCTCATCAGCGCCTGGGATCTGCTTGCGGAACTCGGGTGCAAACTCGCCGTGCACGGTGGAGGTGTGCACACCGACCTTTTCGAAAACGCGCCCTGTCATCATACTCATTACGCCGCCGCCACCCTTGGCGCCGGTATGATCGGTGCGCTCCCACGACGTGCGCACGAACTTTGCCGGCGCCATGTCGCCATGGGGGGCGTCTGCAGGCAGATCGCTCTCCAGTTTCTCAAACGCGGCACAGATCTGATCGCGCAACTCCTCAAACCAGGCGCGTGCCGCTTGCTTGCGGACTTCCAGTAGGGGTTCGCTCATTTCTTCGGGTTCACTCATGGCAGCCGGACTTGTGCTCGTCTTCTTTTCGACCAATATGGGACCTAGTGCATAGGGCGTTCATCGCGCCGCCACAAGCTGTCTGGCCCACTTGTTAGGCCCTCGGGGTAAATGCCTCATGAGGGCCGAATGCTTTTTTGTCGGCAAAGGCCCGACAATCGGCTGTGTGGCGCGATCCCTTGAACCCTTTAACGCATCAGATAGACCCATGACGTGGTCCGTGCGGCGTGGTTCGCAAGGTTCGCGGGTGTTTTTTGAAAGAGCACAAGTTGATGTTTCGGCGGATAGCATCCTGGTTTGAGACGCGCATAGATCCTTTTGCGCGGCCGCAGATCGTGCGCCCGCCGGTCCGGCTCGGTGCATTCTACTGGCATTTCGTCAAGCCGGTCTGGCCCATCTTCGTCGCATTGCTGGTCATGGGCTTTCTCGGCTCAATCATCGAGGTGATGCTGTTTGCCTTCATCGGCGAACTGGTCGATCTCATGAAGGCCACGCCCGACCCCAAGACGTTCATGGCGGACAATGCCCTCGTCTTGGGTTGGATGGGTTTTATTGCGCTGATTGCGCGTCCCATCGTCTCGACCGTGCATGATCTCGTCAAGAACCAGGCAATTGCGACCACGTTTACGAACCGGATCCGTTGGCAGACGCACTCGTATGTGCTGCGCCAGTCGCTGGGCTTTTTTCAGAATGATTTTGCCGGACGTATCGCCAACAAGATCGTTCAAACCGGCCCGGCACTGCGTGAGAGCGTCGTTCAGCTGATCGATGCGCTTTGGTATGCCTTGGTGCAGTTTTTCGGCGCGTTGACGATCTTTGCAGCTGCGGACTGGCGATTGACGCTTCCGCTGATGGTCTGGCTCGTGGCGTACATCGTCGCGCTGTCCTATTTCGTACCGCGCATCAAGAGCCGCTCCACCGACACATCGGAGGCGCGTTCGATGCTGGTTGGGCGGATCGTGGACAGCTACACCAACATTCTGACCGTCAAGCTTTTCGCCCACGCCGAGCGCGAGGACGAGTACGCTCGAACCGCTTTCCGCGAGATGATGGAAAAGTGGCAGGCGTCGCTGCGGCTCATCACGGGGATGGAGTTCGCGCTTTACACGTTGAACGGTGTCCTAATTGTTGCGACCGGCTGGCTTGCGATCACGCTGTGGTCGAACGGCCATGTCACGACGGGAGCAAATGCGACCGTCATCGGCCTCGTCATCCGTATCGTGATGATGTCGGGATGGGTGATGTGGACCATCTCGGGCATTTTCGAGAACATCGGCGTGGTCCACGAAGGCATGGAAACGATTTCGCGGCCTCACACCGTTCTTGACGCGCCAGCCGCGCGGCCCTTGGCGGTGACGAAGGGCGAGATCAAGTTCGACGCGATTCAGTTCCATTACGGCGCAGGCGTGAGCGGTGCGGCGGATCAGCCCGTGCGCGTGATCGACCACCTCAATCTCAAAATCGCATCCGGCGAGAAGGTCGGGCTCATAGGCCGGTCAGGCGCGGGAAAGTCGACTCTCGTCAATTTGCTGTTGCGTTTTTACGACCTCGAAGGCGGGCGCATTCTCATAGATGGTCAGGACATCGCGGCCGTGACGCAGGACAGTTTGCGCGCGCAAATCGGCGTTGTGACCCAGGACACTTCGCTGCTTCACCGCTCTGTGCGCGATAACATCCTTTATGGGCGGCCCGACGCAACGCCCGACGATGTACGGATCGCGGCATCGCGTGCGCAGGCGGCAGGTTTCATCAAGGATCTGGAGGATATGAAGGGTCGCAAGGGATACGAGGCGCAAGTCGGTGAGCGAGGCGTAAAGCTGTCTGGTGGCCAGCGCCAGCGGATCGCCATCGCACGCGTGCTGCTCAAGAATGCGCCTATCCTCGTGCTCGACGAAGCTACAAGCGCGCTCGACAGCGAGGTTGAGGCGGCCATCCAGGGTAGTCTCGATACGCTGATGGAAGGCAAAACGGTGATCGCAATCGCGCACCGGCTTTCCACAATCGCCGCCATGGATCGTCTTGTCGTCATGGACGAAGGCCGCATCGTGGAGGAAGGCTCTCACGCGGAGCTGCTCCGTCGTGGCGGCATCTATGCGCAGCTTTGGGCCCGTCAGTCGGGCGGCTTCCTGGCGCACGAAGCCGCGGAATAAGCCGAATTTCAATTCCTTCGGTCGCGTTCGCACGACGCGCTGACACCCGCAAAATAATTGTTGACTTAAATAGTAATGTATTGGTAGGGTGCGCCTACCCACTTACTCCGAGGGAAACTCGTAAGCTTCCGATATGCCGAACAACGACATATCGGAAGCTTCTTTTTTTCGTGAGAAACCGGGTCTTCACCGACGGAGTTGCTGGTTACGGGGGCCAGACCTACCATCTGGTCGAGAATCGTTCCAAGTACTCGAGCAACAGGCTCGTCACAGAATGACCTCCGATGGAGCGAGGTTCTTAACCAGTTCTGTCGCAGCGGGTGTGTGCGTTGTCGGCAGTGTTCTTGTTTGCGGGTCTGCTTTAGCTGGAAACGGCGCCAACTTTGTTGCCTACGATCACCATACGGCGCACTGTTCCGCGCCATGGTCGGTATCGAATTCAATTAAGGGCGGCCTATGGGTGACGACGTTCCGATCCTTCCATCGATGAGATCGAGGATCAGATCGCCAGATTGCATTTATGGGGTGCAGTCGGTCAGCTGGTCAGCCTCCAGCGAGAATGAGTAGGGCCCGGTATCGCGCACGTCTACGTTCTTGACGAGGCAGGAGCGGCCAGCTTTGTCCTTGATCTTGACGTCGTAGGTCCCTGCCGTCACCCCCGTGAGCGGCAGTCGTTCGTCGCGACCTACAACCTTTTCATCCTCGTTCTCGGTCTGGTTGCTGCCGAATTTGCCGGTTCCGGCCGGGGCCATGTAGAGCTCCACGAGGTCCTCACCGGTCAGGTTCCAGAACTTCATCTTGGTTTTCTTTGCCGCCTTGTCGTCGTCGTCCGCCAGGGCGCAGGACGTGGCGGAAATGAGTAGGAAACCTGCAGCAATTGCCAATTTCATGGACGTTGATAGCTCCCTGGCGTTAGGCAATGAATTTGCCCTTCTTTTGCATCATTTCGTGGTCAGGGTGCGGAGCATACCCTTGGACCGGATCGCAGGCCAGTTGGCAGCGATCACGACGGCTTCAAAATTCCGAGGGCACGGTTGAGGGGTATCCGTTCGTCTGGCGCAGGGCCTCCCCCACGACGATCGCCGCTGCAACCGCGATGTTGAGCGAGCGCAGCCCCGGGCGCATGGGAATGCGCAGGCGGGCGTCTGCCCTGTCATGGACGTGTTGGGGTACGCCGGCGCTTTCGCGACCCATGAGCAGGACGTCGGCGGCTCCAAAGTTGAAATCGGTATGGGCAACTGCTGCGTGGGACGAAAGCAGCACGAGCCTGCGGCCATGAGCGCGACGGTCGGCCTCGAAATCCTCGAGGCTCAAATGCCGCGTCAGGTCCACGTGGTCCAAATAGTCGAGGCCAGCGCGTCGCAGGGCGCGGTCGCTCATGTCGAACCCTGTCGGTCCAATGACATCCACAGGGATATTCAAGCACGCGCCCAGTCGCAAGATAGTGCCAGTATTTTGAGCAATGTCAGGCTGATATAGAGCCAATCGCATGGTTCGAAAGTCTCAAGTTTAGTGGCTGGAGCGCGGTTTGCGATCCGTGATGCGCCAAATTGCCCAACCGTTGCGGCCCGCGGAACCTTGAGGGGTTGGCCGAACGGTGTCAAAAGGTGCCCGCAGGGGGATCTTTATTGCGCTCCAGATCCGGCTCGGGCGCCACAGCGAAACAACAACAAGGGGTGTTGATTAACCCCACAGCTCGCTGTGCTGAAGGTCTCTGCATGTACTTTTTTCTTCGGAGGCTCTCGTGGCATCTCACGCTGATCACGCCGATGAGGCAAATCGCCGGGATTTCCTGGTGATCGCTGGCAACGCCTTTGCAGCGGTCGGCGCCGCATCCTTGCTTTGGCCTTTCATTCAACAGATGAACCCCGACTCCAGCGCAAAGGCGATGGCGTCGACGGAAGTCGATCTCTCCCATGTGAAGGAAGGTCAGGCGATTACCGTCATGTGGCGCGGTAAGCCCGTCTTTGTTCGCAACCGAACGAAGGAAGAGATCAAGGCGGCCGAGGATGTCGAGCTGAAGGTGCTTCCCGACGAGGAGGCGCGCAACGATGCCCTTCCCGCAACGGCGACCGCAATTGACGATAACCGCGTCAAGAAGGGTCACACCAACTGGCTGGTGCTGGTCGGTATCTGCACGCACCTTGGCTGCATTCCCAAGGGACAGGACATGGGAGACGCGCGCGGCGACTTCGGCGGATGGTTCTGCCCATGCCATGGCTCGCACTACGACACCTCGGGCCGCATTCGGAAGGGTCCGGCACCGCGCAATCTCGAAGTACCGCCCTACGAGTTCGTTTCCGACACCAAGATCAAGATCGGCTGAGGAGTCATAAGATGTCAGGACACTCTTCAAGCTACGAGCCGACGTCACGCTGGGGCAAATGGTGGGACGAGCGCCTGCCGATCATGCGTTTGATGCACGGGCAGTTCGTAGATTTTCCCACCCCTCGCAACCTCAATTATCTCTGGACCTTTGGCGGAATCTTGATGTTCTGCCTCGTGGCGCAGATCGTCACCGGCGTCGTGCTGGCAATGCACTACCAGCCCTCCGACGTCGCCGCGTTCAACGCTATCGAGCACATCCGCCGCGACGTCAACTACGGCTGGATGATCCGCAATTTCCATTCGGTCGGCGCGTCGATGTTCTTCATCGCCGTCTATATCCACATCTTCCGCGGTATGTATTACGGCTCCTACAAGGCGCCGCGTGAAATCCTCTGGATCCTGGGCGTGGTGATCCTTCTCCTCATGATGGCCACCGCTTTCATGGGCTACGTTCTCCCCTGGGGGCAGATGAGCTTCTGGGGTGCTACCGTCATCACCAACTTGTTCTCGGCTCTCGATACCATCATTCCGGGTCTGGGCACCGCGATCGTGGAATGGCTTTGGGGCGGCTACTCGGTGTCGGGCGTAACGCTCAACCGGTTCTTCTCGCTTCACTACCTGCTGCCCTTCGTGTTGACCGGCGTCGTCATTCTTCACGTATGGGCGTTGCACATCACGGGACAGAACAATCCCGACGGTCTCGATCTCAAGCAACCGTCGGACTCGGTGCCGATGCACCCCTATGCGACCTCCAAGGACATCGTTGGCATGTTTGCCTTCCTTATCCTGTTTGCGTGGTTCGCATTCTTCCTGCCCGACTACCTGGGCCATCCCGACAACTATATCGAGGCTAACCCGCTGGTGACGCCGCCGCACATCGTTCCGGAATGGTACTTCCTGCCGTTCTACGCGATCCTGCGTGCTTTCACGGGCTCGTTCCTGGGTATTCCGCTAGGCGGCTTCGCCAAGCTGATGGGCGTCATCGCGATGTTCGGTTCGATCCTGGTGATGATCTTCGCACCCTGGCTCGATACCTCGCGGGTGCGTTCGGCCAAGTATCGTCCGATCTTCAAGTGGGCGTTCTGGATCTTCCTGTTCACCTGCTTGGCGCTGGGCTATCTCGGCTCGCTCCCGGCAGAAGGCGTCTACGTCTTCTGGGCGCAGGTGTTCACGGTGGTTTATTTCTCGTTCTTCCTGATCGCGATGCCGGTCATCGGATTGATCGAGACGCCAAAGCCTTTGCCGCGATCCATCACGGATGCGGTTCTGGGTTCCGATGCAGCTGCCAAGGCGTAAGTGAGGACACCATGAAAAATCTGATCTCACTGTCAGCTGCAAGCCTTCTGGCTTTGGGCACACTCACCGGGGCATCGGGTGCCGCCGAAACAGCTGCCGCCCATCACGAGATCGAGCGCCAGCCTTGGGCGTTCGCGGGTTTCAAGGGGCAGTTCGACCAGGCGCAGCTACAGCGCGGCTTCCAAGTCTACAAGGAAGTCTGCTCGGCGTGTCACGGTTTGAAGCGGGTCTATTTCCGCAACCTGGTGGAGCCGGGCGGTCCTGGCTTCCCCGAAGAATCCGTAAAGGAGCTCGCTGCAAGCTGGCCGAACCAGATCCCCACGGTCAACGATCAGGGTGAAGTGGCCAAGGGCGGCGATTTGATCAAGCGTCCGGCCAAGTTGTTCGACCCGATCTTGGGGCCGTATCTGAACGACCTGCAGGCGCGTGCTGCGCAGAATGGCGCTCTCCCGCCCGATCTGTCCGTCATCGCCAAGGCCCGTGGCGTGCATCGTGATGTGAGCTGGATGATCCATCCGTTCCTGATGCTGGGTGACATTCTCACCGGCTACCAGGAAGGCGGACCGGATTACATCTATGCGCTGATGACGGGCTACACGGACCCGCCGTCGGACTTCGCAATCACCGAAGGCAAGAACTACAACCTGGCCTTCCCAGGACATCAGATCAGTATGCCGCCGCCGCTTTCGGAAGGAGCGGTGACCTATCAGGATGGCACCAAGGGGACGGTCGAGAACTATTCGCGCGACGTTTCGGCGTTCCTTGCTTGGGCGGCTGATCCTTCGCTCGATGAGAGAAAGCGGATCGGCTGGCAGGTCATGTTGTACCTGTTGGTCACGACCGTGCTGCTCTACTTCGGCAAGCGGCGCATCTGGTCGAAGATGCACTGATAGCTCGACAACCCAACGAATATGAAAAAGGCCCGCGGCCAACGCGGGCCTTTTTCATTCGGCTGCCTCGATAAGCCCGCAGGGGGTGAAAGCGACAGCGTTGTCGGCTAGAGTTCGCCAAGCCGCCGACACGGCGGCGATATAGCGAGGGGCGTGAACGCATGGCGAAGTCGGTGCTCGGCATTATGGGAGGCAGCGGCCTCTATCATTTGCCCGGTTTGAAAAATGAGCGCTGGGAGACGATCTCCAGTCCTTGGGGACAGCCCTCCGATCAAGTGCTGTTTGCCGAGATTGATGGCCTCCCGGTCAGGTTTCTGCCGCGGCACGGACGTGGCCACCGCGTCTCGCCGACTCACATCAACTACCGCGCCAATATCGATGTGATGAAGCGCGCCGGTGTCACCGATCTTGTCTCGGTTTCGGCCTGCGGCTCGCTCAAAGATCGCTATGCGCCGGGACATTTCGTGGTCGTTGATCAGTTCATCGATCGCACATTCGCGCGCGAGAAATCGTTTTTCGGTGAGGGCTGCGTTGCCCATGTGTCGGTTGCCGACCCGGTAAGCCCGTTGCTGGTTGCTGCCATCGAGACAGCGCTGAAGGCGGAAAACGTAGAGCACCACATGGGTGGCACCTATATCGTTATGGAGGGCCCACAATTTTCCACCCGCGCGGAAAGCGAGCTTTATCGCTCGTGGGGTTGCGATGTGATCGGCATGACCAACATGCCGGAAGCAAAGCTCGCACGCGAGGCTGAGCTTTGTTACGCCACCGTCGCGATGGTCACGGACTACGACTGCTGGCACGATGATCATCAGCAGGTCGATATCGCGGCGGTATTGGCGGTTATGAAGGACAACACCGAGAAGGCGCAGCGCATGATCGCGCGTCTGGCGAAGGATTTTCCGCGCGAGCATCCCGCATGTCCGATCGGCTCCGATACGGCTCTGGAGATCGCTATCGTCACGGCTCCCGAAGCACGCGATGCCGAGCTGATCGCCAAGCTCGACGTCGTCGCAGGACGGGTGCTGAAGGCGGGATGAGGAGCCACCGTGCCGGAAGAAAGGGCGTCAGCTTCCGAAGCCGATCAGGATCTTCATCTTTACCAGTTCGGGGAAGAACGTCTGAAGCAACTGGCCAAAGCCCCACAGGATTGCCATCAGCAGGATCATGGCCGGGATTGCGGCGATGGTGGCTTTAAGAAAGAAGGCGACGAGATGACCGAAAGGAACATCAAAGCGTCGAACGACGGCAGGGTAATTTTCGTCCAACGCGGCGCTTGCGACGGCCGGAGCCGGCTCCACGTAGACCTTGGGGCCAGGGCCAACGTAAGGATCGGGCGTTGTCGAAAGGGTCGGAGCCGCAGCGCGCTCGCGCGCGGCACGTTCCCTGGCTTCCCGCTCGCGTGCCTCTTTTTCTCGCCGGAACGTGCGCGGCAAGTCGTCGGCAGGCTCATCACTGAGGGGAGCGTAAGTGGGGTCCGCCATGACCATCGAGCCTCCAGCCATCGTGTGATATTCCCTCAACTGGGAAGGCGGCGCGACATACGAATCAAATCGGCACGCCCAAACCTCATCCTCTTTGTATCGTGACAATGAGGATATTGCTAATTTGCGCCGCGATTTTGACGGGAGCCCGACGTGAACGATCTTAAGACGCTTATACGTACTATTCCGGATTATCCAAAGCCGGGCATCATGTTCCGCGATGTAACGACCCTACTGGGGGACGCCAAAGGACTCAAATCCGCCATCGTTGGGATGGCCGCTCCCTACGCGAACGCTAAAATTGCGGCCGTTGCCGGGATTGAAGCGCGCGGCTTCATTCTTGGTGGCGCAGTCGCTGACAGGCTTGGCTGCGGCTTCATACCGATCCGAAAGAAGGGTAAGCTGCCGTGGAAAACGATTGGGCAGGAATACGCACTCGAATACGGCGTGGACATCATTGAGATGCACGAGGACGCCATTGCAGCCGGCGAGCGCATTCTGATTGTCGATGACCTCATCGCGACCGGAGGAACGGCCGAGGCCGCCGCAAAGCTGATACGGCGCTCGGGCGGCGATGTCGTCGGTGCGGCCTTCATCATAGATCTGCCGGAACTGGGCGGCGTCGCGCGACTGAAGAGCCATGGCATCGAAAGCCATGCGTTGATCGCTTTTGAAGGACATTGAACGTGGCGGGCGCGCTTGATCAGGAAAAGCTTGCGGTAGCCATGGCAAGCATCCGAGCATGGCAGGCCGATCCTGCGAGCGCACTTGTGAGTTGTCCGGTGTGCGCGGCCAAGGGGCTCGTCATCACCGATTGCTCATCGCGACCACATGCGGAATGGTACCGGTTGCAATGCGCCTCATGCGGTCTTGAGGAAATGTTGAACATTCCAATGGGAGCGAGCGGCCCAAGTTCCGCGGATTAGCGGAAACCACCAAACCAAGAGCGAGCGTGTGACCTATGAAGATCAACGGCAAACCAATGCGCACGCTATGGCTCCGGCCCGATGGCTGGTCCGTCGAGATCATCGATCAGACGCGACTGCCCCATGCGCTCGAAACTGTGGTGCTCAAGACTGCGGATGATGCAGCCTATGCCATTCAGGCGATGCTTGTGCGCGGGGCGCCGTTGATTGGGGTGACGGCGGCCTATGGCGTTGCGCTCGCCATGCGCAACAACGCCACAGACAGCGCGCTGGAGGATACGGTGACGTATCTGGCCGCTCAGCGGCCAACGGCGGTCAACTTGCGCTGGGCTTTGGAGGAAATGCGCAAGGCGCTCTTGCCGCTTCCGTCTTCCGAAAGAGCAGAGGCAGCCTACAGCAAGGCGGCGCGCATCGCCGACGAGGATGTGGAGATGTGCCGGTTGATCGGTGCAAATGCTCTGCCGCTTCTTCGCGAGTTTACGCAGCGTAAGCAAGGAGAGCCGGTCAATATTCTCACCCACTGTAACGCGGGCTGGCTTGCCTGCATCGATTGGGGTACGGCGACTTCGCCGATCTATCAGGCTCACGATGCCGGTATTCCAGTTCACG
Source organism: Hyphomicrobiaceae bacterium (assembly GCA_041397645.1). Classification (NCBI taxonomy): domain Bacteria; kingdom Pseudomonadati; phylum Pseudomonadota; class Alphaproteobacteria; order Hyphomicrobiales; family Hyphomicrobiaceae; species Hyphomicrobiaceae bacterium. Next base: position 2,639,377 of record JAWKWE010000004.1, read on the forward strand.
TATTCGTCGATGAGACCCGGCCTCGCAATCAGGGTGCATCGCTGACGGCCTACGAGCTCGGACAACATGGTGTGCCGCATACCCTCATCTGCGACAACGCCGGCGGTCATTACATGCAGCATGGCAAAGTCGATCTCGTCATCACCGGAACTGACCGCGTTGCGCCGAATGGCGATGTCGCCAACAAAATCGGCACGTATTTGAAAGCGCTCGCGGCGTTCGACAACGGCATTCCGTTCTTCGTCGCGCTGCCATCCTCCACCATAGATTGGACGATCGCTTCGGGTTCGGAAATTCCCATTGAGGAGCGCGACGCGCGCGAAGTCCTGACGGTGCAAGGGCGCGATGGTAGTGGACGCATTACGCAAGTGTCGATTGCTCCACCCAGTACGGTGGCTGGAAATCCGGCTTTTGACGTTACGCCTGCACGCCTCGTCACCGGGCTTATTACCGAGCGCGGCATGTGTCGTGCCACCCGTGAGGGTCTGTTCTCGCTCTATCCTGAGCGGGAGGTGATTTCGGTATGAAGAGTGGCTACATCGACCCGGCTTCCGATACGGCATTGCGCAAACAGGTACTGGATACCGCGCGCGCTATGAGCCGCTCGGGGTTGTCGCCTGCGAGATCCGGCAATGTCTCGGTGCGGGTGGGGCCGGCGATGCTGATTACGCCCTCAGGCATGTCGTATGAAGAAATTACGCCAGGCGACATCGTTCGCGTCGAATATGATGGCAGCGTCGCGCGCGGGCAAAGAAAGCCCTCCAGCGAGTGGCATTTTCATCTTGCGGCCTACGCCGCGAGACCCGATCGCAACGCGATCGTGCACACCCATTCCACGCATGCAACGGTCCTGGCGTGCGCGCATCGGTCGATCCCGCCCTTTCACTATATGGTCGCTGTCGCAGGTGGACGGGACATTCCATGTGTGCCCTACGCGACTTTCGGCACAGCGGAACTTGCAGCCCACGTTGCGGAAGGTTTGAAAGAGCGGGATGCGTGCTTGATGGCCAATCACGGCCAGATCGCCTTGGGCGAGACGCTTCAAGGCGCTTTGGAGTTGGCATTCGAGGTCGAGGTGCTGGCGGAGCAGTACTACAAGGTTCTCACATTGGGCATGCCACAAATCCTGGACGACGCGGAAATGGATGTCATGATTGAACGCTTCAAGAGCTATGGTCAGAAGGCACAGGGCGACAGCTACGAAGACTGACGTTCTCGAAATGTCGGTCGATCAGTCCGCCGGCCGCTCGTGAACCTCAACGTAATCGCTCCAGACTTGGGCACGCCAGCGTGAAACGCAGGGGCAAGTTCTAAGGCAGCGTTCTCCCTCGGACGTCGGCTTGAAAACGTAATTGAAGCGCAGATCGTCGGGCTCTTCCTGGATCAGCCCGCGAGCGAGATACTCAGACATTGCGGTCTTCCCAATAATCTCCATGACGCGCTCGTTGAGACTGAGCAGTCCAGCGGAATATCGCCTCCAGGCAATATCGACCAAAGCCAAGGCCCAGCAGTCTGCATGTTTGGCGTCAGTAGATGGGGAATCGACCTCAACAGGGCACGCGCGCGTTTGCACGCATGGTTCGCGATGGCCAACTTCCGATGGCGAGAGTGATGAAGTCGCATCGCCCGTCGACGCGCGCAGTGCTTCATACCGTTCGATGGCAGCGAAAGCCTTGAGCTTCACGATCGCTAGATGTTTGGGATCTTGGTCGCAGCCTTCGCGCATGATGAGATTGACGACATCGTAATCGTCGCCGGGTCCGTAGAAAGGAATTGTGACGGTCATCAGCGACGAGTCGGCGACGGGCTTTGTTTTCCGCAGTTGCGCACGCCCCCCCGGCGCACTGCGAAGTAACGGTTCAAGCCACGACAAAGTTGAAGTTAGGCTAACCGCGCCCTCGCCGGCACTACATGCGCATCGCGACCTCAATGATTGGAGCACGCCCTCATCGGGCTGCGTCGCGCTAAAAGTCACCTCAAGCTTTGGCGGATTGCCACTGACATGCGCGAACAGCACGTCTTGGCAGCCGTGCTGCGCAATCTCGTGCTCGAGAGCTGTGAAGAGAGCCTCCAACGTCATGCATGTTTGCAGCCTGGCGATGAATGCTTCGATGGATCGCTGGGTGACAGGCATTCTGAATGTCTCGCGTCCCTTGGATTTGCGAAAGTCGCCAGAAAGCCCGCGTGTACTATTTAGCTTCCGGTCAGACGGCATAAGTTACCGCTCCTGGGCTGGGTGAACAGCCGGGGTCGGTGCAACAATTTGGGACTGTGGCGTGATGGAACCGTTCAATCGGGGAGATGGGGAAAACTGTGCTCGCGGGTGCCGGAGCCCTAGCGAATAAAATTGCGTCCTTACTCAATCGCGCCTGAGGAAGCGGACTAAAGTATCCCCCCAAAAACGTTGGTCAAGATCAATAAGACCGGTCGGTATAGTGAATGAGACACCGATCCTGTCTTCTACGACGCAAATGGCACCATCTATCAGCCAGCCGCCTTGCACCAACGATTGGAGCGATTTCTCGGCAAGTCCCTTTCCGTATGGTGGGTCGAGGAACGCCAGATCAAAGGGTTCAATATTCCCAGCTGGTCCCAGATCGCACGCATCGCGGCGGAAGATGCGCGTCTCTCCCATCAGGCCAAATGCCTCGATATTCTGGCGGATGAGTCCGCGTGCTTGTGCACTGTCTTCCACGAACAGACAGTAGGCTGCACCGCGAGACATCGCTTCCAGGCCGAGGGCTCCGGTACCCGCAAACAAATCAATAACGCGCGCGCCTGCGAGGTCGAAATCGTCCGTTCCATGAGCGAGAATATTGAAAATGCTTTCGCGCACGCGGTCGGCGGTGGGGCGCAGTCCTTCGTGCTCAGGTGCGGCCAACGCGCGCCCGCGAAATTTTCCCGCGACAATTCTCATGTTTCGCTTTTGCTGCTTGATTGTGCCTTAGCGCTGCGGTGACGTTCCTTGCGCGCCTCTGGGCCTTCTGAAAGTCCAAGCTGCTGGGCGATCTTGGGTCCCAGCTGTTCGATGAGCGTTCGTCGTTTGACGAGTTCGACCGCGCCAGGCGCAAGGTCGAGAAGCTGGAAGGGACCGAAAGAAACTCGGATCAAGCGGTTGACGGTGAGGTTCAGACTGGCCAGAATTTTGCGCACCTCGCGGTTCTTGCCTTCGCGAATGGCAATCGAGAGCCACATATTTGCGCCCTGAACGCTGTCGATGGCCGCATCGACCGGGCCGTAACGAACGCCCTCGACCTCGACACCTTCTTTGAGCTTCACCAGATCAGCTGGAGTTACCCGTCCGCGGGCGCGCACACGATAGCGGCGCACCCAGGCATTGGCGGGAAGTTCGAGATAGCGTGCCAGTGCGCCATCGTTGGTCAGCAGCAACAGACCTTCGGTGTTGAAATCGAGGCGGCCGACGGACACGACGCGCGGCAACTCGGGCGGCATCTTTTCAAATACTGTCGGACGGCCTTGCGGATCGGAATGGGTCGTCACCAAACCCTTGGGCTTGTGATAGCGCCACAGACGCGGCGGCTCTTTACCAGGAAGCGGTTTACCATCGACGAGAACTTTGTCCTTTGCGCTCACCTCAAATGCGGGCGTGGTGAGCACGCGACCATTGACGTTGACGCGGCCGTCTGCGATCCAGCGTTCGGCTTCGCGGCGCGAGCAAAGCCCCGCGCGCGCCATCGCCTTGGCGATGCGCATCGGTTCGTCTGCACCACTGCTGGCGTGAAGATCGCCCGCGGTGGCGACAGCGGCGGGGGACTTGCGAGGGCTCTTGGTTGAGTCCTTGATCATCGTGTCGGTGTAATCCTTCGAGTTCAGGCAGGGCCCCTTATGACACCAGCGCGACCGTTAAGCCATATGGAGTTGGCGCTCAAAGAGGCGCAGGCCGCCGGTGCGCGCGGCGAGGTGCCGGTGGGGGCGGTGCTGGTGGGGCCCGATGGGAGCGTAGTTGCGAGTTGCGGCAATACAACCCGCATAAACAACGATCCGACGGCCCATGCCGAGATGTCGGCCATCCGAGAAGGTGGCGCCAAACTCGGCGCCGAGCGGCTCACCGGTTGCGATCTTTACGTGACGCTGGAGCCTTGTGCCATGTGCGCGGCGGCCATCTCGTTCGCCCGCATCCGGCGCCTTTACTATGGCGCGGCCGATCCCAAGGGTGGCGGGGTGGAACACGGTGCAAGATTCTTCTCGCAGCCGACATGCCACCATGTGCCCGAGGTCTACAGCGGAATAGCCGATGAAGAATCCGCACAGCTTCTCAAGTCGTTTTTCGGCGCTCGGCGCTCGCCTTGAAAGAACGTTCGCCTTCAGAAGCCTTCACTCAGGGTCGGTGGCTTTCCGGCGCGAGAGGAATTTCCGCTTGCTCCTTGGGAGCAACCTATTTCCTGCCTTCTCCGCCTCGTGTTCACCGGATGCCGCAATTTGAGGTAGCGTTTCAACGGAGAGTACGCGCTGAAGCTGGGCCTTTAGACGCTCCTTCGCAGGCTCGGCCGCGGCGAGAATTTCATCGACCTTCAAGATGTCCAGCAGCTGGAAGCGCTGCGTTCCCGATGTGATGAGGATATCGGGTTGTGCGGTCTTGAGTTTTTCACGCACGATAGTTCGCTCGAACAAGAATGCGCTGGCAAAGAGCGCTTCCATCGCTGTGGGATAGGGACGGCGCGGATCGGGTACAGGCGCGCCCGAAACGTCGATTGCAACGATGATATCGACTTCACCTTCCAACAGGTCATAGGGCAGGGGATTGGTCAACCCACCATCGATCATTGCTTTGCCGTCGACAATGACGGGCTGGAAAATCGCAGGGAGTGCCATGCTGGCCGCCACCGCAATTCCTAGCGGACCTTGCGTGAAGACCTGTGGCTCTTGATCGTAGTAATCAGACGCGACGATTTTGAGCTGAATGGGCAGGCTCTCGAAATCAGCCTTGGTCTGCTTCGGCATCACGACGTCGAGGACGGCGGCAGGATCCAGCAAGGCAGACTTGCCCGGAAATAGTTCGCGAATTCGTTGCAAGGGGCGCTCTGCAAAAAAGTCTCGCAGAACAGAGAAGCGTTGCGAGAGGATATATTTGGTATGGGCGCGCATCTCTGCTCCCGAAACGCCCGATGCATAAGCTGCGCCCATCATGGCGCCAATAGAGGTTCCCGTAATGAGCTTTGGCTTGATGCCGAGCTCGTCGAATGCCTCAAGCATCAGAATATGCGCCAGTCCCCGGGCACCACCTCCGCCGAGTGCAAGCCCGATGGATGGCACAGGCGGCGGTGACGGGCTTTTCACAACGGCATGAAGTTGGGGACGCTCGATACGTTTTCGCGGCATGTTTGCAAAGACCAAGCCTTGTTTGCCAGAGGAGTCCTTCTAGATTGCATCATGGCGGCAAACTTGTGAAAGCGCTTAACGCCGCTGCTTTTCCCGTGCGATGGCCCGCCAGCCAATGTCGTTGCGGCAGAAACCGCCGGGCCAGTCGATTTTGTTGATAGCCGCGTAGGCATGGGCCTGCGCATCGGCCACGCTCGATCCGCGCGCGGTGACATTCAAGACACGTCCGCCATTGGCCAGAATGCGCCCGCCGTCAGATTTCGTACCGGCGTGGAATATCTGGACGCCATCGACGCGGGCTGCCTCGGCAAGACCCTTGATTTCGGTGCCTTTCTTCGGGGTGCCCGGATAGCCGTTTGCGGCCATCACCACAGTTAGAGCCACGTCGTCGCTCCATTTCGGGTCGACTTTGGACAGCGTGCCATCGGCCGTTGCGCGCAGGGCTGCCAGAATGTCGGAGCGCAGGCGCATCATCAGAACCTGGGTTTCCGGATCTCCAAAGCGTACGTTGTATTCTATGAGCTTGGGACCGTCCTTCGTGATCATGAGCCCGGCGAACAGAACGCCGCGGAACGGCGTGCCGCGCGAGCGCATGGCTGCAACCGTCGGCAGGATGATTTCGTCCATCGTGCGCTTGGCGACTTCTGCCGTCATCACGGGGGCAGGTGAATATGCGCCCATTCCTCCGGTGTTGAGGCCGGTGTCACCATTGCCGACGCGCTTATGATCTTGAGCGGATGCGAGCGCCAGGGCATGCGTGCCATCGCATAGGGCAAAGAAGCTCGCCTCCTCTCCTTCGAGGAATTCTTCGATCACGACCTCAGCGCCCGCGGCGCCAAAGGCCCCGCCGAAGCACGCCTCGATGGCGTCGCGCGCTTCTGCCATCGAGGCCGCGATGATGACGCCTTTGCCTGCCGCGAGCCCGTCGGCTTTGATGACGATGGGAAGAGGTTTTCCCTCAAGGTAGGCGAGTGCTGAGGCGGCATCCGCAAATCGCCCATAGGCGGCGGTCGGAATATTGAACTGCGCGCACAGATCTTTGGTGAAGCCCTTGGATCCCTCAAGTCGCGCGGCCGCCGCGTTTGGACCGAAATAAGCGATGCCTGCCTTTTCGAGCGCGTCGCCCAATCCTGAGACCAGTGGGGCCTCAGGACCGATTACGACGAAATCCACAGCATTCGCGCGGCAGAATGCAACCACCGCATCGTGGTCTTCCACGTCGAGCGTCACGCATTCGGCGTGCTCGGCAATACCGGCATTTCCTGGTGCGCAATACAGCTTTTCAAGGAGGGGGCTGGCGGTCATGGCCCAGGCCAGGGCATGCTCCCGGCCGCCTGAGCCGATCAAAAGGACGTTCATCGCAGACTCGATTGCTAAGGGGCCCCTGATGTACCATTGGGGGCGAAAGAGACAAGGATGGAATCCCTGGTGACCGGAAGCGAAAGACCAGACATGCGCCAAAGCGGCCGTTCAGGCGAAAATACGCCTGAGTTTTCGGTCTCTGAGCTGTCGGGCGCTATTAAGCGGGCGCTGGAGGAGGGGTTCGGTTACGTCCGTCTCAAAGGGGAGATTTCGGGCTATCGCGGTCCTCATGCCTCCGGCCATTGCTATTTTGCGCTCAAGGACGATAGAGCCAAGATTGAAGCCGTCATCTGGAAAGGTGTTTTCGGGCGGCTGCGTTTCAAGCCTCAGGAAGGGCTGGAAGTCGTAGCCCAGGGCAAGATCACGACGTTTCCGGGCTCTTCCAAATATCAAATCGTGATTGAAGCGCTTGAGCCTGCAGGGGCCGGTGCGCTTATGGCGCTGCTCGAAGAACGCAAGCGCAAGTTCGCCGCCGAAGGATTGTTCGAGGACGCTCGCAAGAAGCCGCGGCCGTTCTTGCCGCGCGTGATCGGCATTGTAACCTCGCCGACCGGTGCTGTCATTCGAGATATGCTGCACGGCTTCGATGAGCGCTTTCCAGCGCACGTGGTGGTATGGCCTGTTCGCGTGCAGGGGGAAGGCAGTGCGCAAGAAGTCGCCAACGCCATTCGCGGCTTCAACAGTTTTGCTCCGGGCGGCGCACTGCCTCGACCCGACGTTCTGATTGTGGCGCGCGGCGGCGGCGCATTGGAGGACCTCTGGGGCTTTAACGAAGAGGTCGTGGTTCGCGCCGCGGCGGAAAGTACAATTCCTCTTATTTCGGCGGTCGGACATGAGACGGATTGGACGTTGATCGATCTGGTGGCGGATGCACGTGCACCAACACCGACGAAGGCGGCTGAATGGGCTGTGCCGAAGTTCAGCGAGTTGGCGGAGTCTGTCGAGCAGCTCGGGCAACGTCAGCGGAGCGGGATTCGCCGTTATCTCGATGAGACCCGCAACACGCTGCGCGCCGAGGCACGCGGGCTGCCGAAGCTTGAAGAGCTGATCGCATTGCCGCGTCAACGTTTCGATGGCGCGTCAGGTCGGCTCGATCAGGGGCTGCTCGGGCTTCTTCAACGCAAGAAGACGGGCTACGCGCAGGTGGCGACCACGTTGCGCCCCGCTCTTTTGAGCGTTCGGTTTGGGGCCGCGCGTCGAGCGCTCGATCGGCTGGCTCAGCGTCAGAGCCACTGTCTAGCGCGCTTTTCAAATCTGGCACGCAATCGGTTCGAGCGCGTGGCAAGCCGCCTGCGGCCAGGACATATCGCCATCCGCATCGCCCAATCGCGGAAAGATCTAGGCGTACTTGAGCAACGCGGCGCTCAGGCGCTGATGGGCCGGATTGCGCTGGGACGGCGGCGGCTCGAGGGTGAGGCCAACATGCTGCGCACTTTGAGCTATCAGAGCGTTCTAGCCCGCGGTTTCGCTCTGGTGCGTCAAGAGGATGGTGTTGCGGTGCGGGCCGCAGCGGCTCTTTCGGCCGGTGCCCGCATCGTTATCGAATTTGCAGATGGGAAGACCGGCGCGCAGGTAACCGGCCCGATCGACGAGGGTTTTGGTCAATCGCGAGCCAAACCTGCAGAACGTGTGTCGCGCGCGCACACCAAGAACGATAGCGGAACCGATGGCGGCGGACAGGGCACGCTCTTTTAAGCCTTGTGCGCGAAGATCGTCGCAAGGTAACAGTCAACCCTTGACTGAGCGTGGCCTATTGGTGCTTGGATAGGTTTCAAGTTTCGGTCGGCGAAAATGGAAGGTTCATGAATCGCATCGACAAGTTTTTCGGCCTGAAGAATGAGGCCAAGGTGCGCTATCTCGATGGCGAATTCGAAGTCGTCGCTCCGGGCGAATTCGTTCGTTGCGCCGTCACCGGCCAGACGATTCCGCTCGCTGATCTGAAATACTGGAGCGTGGAGGCGCAGGAGCCATACGCGAACGCCGAAGTTTCCCTGAAGCGCTACCTTGAGCTGCGCAAGAGAAGCGCCCAGGCCTAAGACGTTTCGAAGCCACCTGAGGACATATTGAGGGCCTGTTCGACGCGCGCGCTCAGTGCCGCAAGGTCGTCGTCGCTGAACTGTAGGGTGATCGGAACCGTCAGTGTGTTTTCTCGCAGAACACCAAGGCTTCCATCAGCGCCGTAAAGTCTCACGAAATCCTTCTCCGTCGTCACCAGCCGGGCACGATGTGTCTCAGCCAGCGCCAGCAATGCGTCGGCATCCGCATCGGTGAAGTGATGATGGTCGCGATAGGTCTGGCGGGCCTCTATCACAGCCCCTGCGGATTTAAGCAGCATAAAGAAGCGGTCGGGATTGGCGATGCCGGCGAAGGCGACGACGCGAGCCCCATTGAGCCATTTGAGTTCACCCGCTCCCGCCACCCGTGCGCGCAGAACCGCTCCAGAAAAGATGTCGCCGATCTCGCGTCTTGCCAGTGCCAGCTCTTGATCTGACGCTTCGCCGTTCAAGATCACAAGATCGACTTTGGACATCTGTTGTGGGAGAGGCGCGCGCAAGGGGCCGGACGGCAGGCACATGCGATTTCCGAACCGGCGGCGGACATCGACAAGGGCGACAGAAAGTACTTTGCGGAGCGAGGGGTTCTGTAATCCGTCGTCCATGATGATGACGGCGTTGGAGGAAAAGCTGCGCTCTATGAACCGAGCCCCATCTGCACGGTCGCGAGCAACGACGGTGGGAGCTGCGCGTGCGAGCAGTAGCGGCTCATCGCCAACCTGCGCGGCGTTCGATGCGTGCGCGTCCACGAGCAATGGTCCGATCGCGCTGCCACCGTAACCCCGCGTCAGGAACACCGGTTCACGTCCGAGCCCGCTTACGATCTCAGCCAGCGCGATGGAGAGCGGCGTCTTGCCTGTTCCACCTGCCGTGAAGTTGCCGACGCATAGGACGGGTAGCTTCGAAATATAACTTGGTGCACGCGCCATTCGTTTGCTTGCAAGCGTGCCATAGATTTGCGTAGCGGGCGACAGAACAAGTGCCTGCCATCCACGCCGCGGGCGGTACCACCAAGATGGCTCATTAGTGCTCACGCCGCGCCGTCTCCTGACCATCGAGGTAAGGTGTCAGCGCGTCCATTGTGGTTTTCATTGCGCCGGCAAGTTCCGCAAGGCCGGTTTCTGCGGCTTGGCGTGCCGCGCTCATCTCGCCGGGATTTGAAAGCATCTGCGAAACCACGTCAGCCAGCCCTTGTGCCGAAGTGATAGTTATAACTCCATTGGAACGTGACAATGCTGCGTAGGCTTCCTGGAAGTTATGGGTGTGTGGGCCGCTGATGACGGCCGCGCCATGTTTGACAGCTTCTATCGGGTTTTGTCCGCCGTGGGGCACCAGCGATCCGCCGATGTAAGCGAGCGGACTAAGTGCATAAAACGTTCCCAGTTCGCCAATCGTGTCGGCAATGAAGATCTGACCGTCGGCTGAGGGAACTTTCGTTTCAGAGCGGCGCTCAACCTTGAGCCCGAGTGGTGCCAGCCCGTTGATGATTGCTTCGGCACGATCAGGGTGGCGGGGAACGATGATGGTCAGAACAGTCGGGAGTTGCGCCGCTAGCTGCACGTGGGCAGCGGCAATCATCTGTTCCTCGCCAGGATGAGTGCTTGCCGCCAGCCAGACCGGCCGCATCCCAACGGCTTGCTTCAATGCCTCAAGCTGCACGGCATCGACAGGCGGTGGCGGCGCGTCGATCTTGAGATTTCCGCTGGTCACGACATTGGGCGCACCGAGAAAACGCAGCGCGCGCGCAACCCGTTCGTTCTGCGCCAATATCAAGGAGAAGCGCGAGAACAAGGGGCGTCCGACGCGAGCATAGGCGCGCCAGCGCCTCATGGAGCGTGGCGACATGCGTGCATTGATGAGCGCAAGCGGGATCTTACGCTCCGACGCGGCCAGAATGAGGTTCGGCCAGATTTCGGATTCGGTAAAAATTGCGAAGTCGGGCTTCCAATGGTCGAGGAAGCCCGCGACGTAGCTGCCAACGTCGAGTGGAACAAACTGGTGGAATGCGCGATCGGGCAAGCGCTTGGCCGCCAGCGCAGCCGAGGTCGTGGTGCCTGTGGTCAACAATATGTGAAGCTTGTCATCGCGTGCGAGCATAGCCTCGATGACAGGAAGTGCGACGTTGGTTTCGCCGACGCTGGCGGCGTGAACCCACACAAGCTTGCCTTTAGGACGCGGCATTGTAGGCGCGCCTAGTCGCTCATTGCGCCGCGCAGAGTCCTCCTTGTCTCGCCGAGCGCGGTAGTTGAGTAACACCGGCACCAAGGGCCGCAGCGCTCCGATGCCTTTGGTATAGATGCGCAGCGTCCGCCCGGGTGCGGGCGGTGAGCGGGCGGCGATCATGTCGAGTGGCGTGGCGCGTTCAAGTTCAGCGCCTGCAAGGGCATATGCCCGGGTCATCGCTGTGTTGAGTTCGTCTTCGAGTTTTTTGCGAAGCTGTTCGAGCGTGGCAGCGTCCGCATCTCTCGGCACGTGGATGATTTCGCCACCGGCAAAGGCGAGTTTTGAATAGGGAAGGTTGACCGTGATCCGGCTCCAGGTGTCGAACGAGGTCATCCGCGAGCTGGCGGCGGCAACCGGGGCGATGGGGCGGCCGGAAAGCTGGGCAATCGTTATGATGCCCATCCCGGCCGTACGAGCAGGCCCAGGCGGCACATCCGCAGTCATGACGACGGAGGCGCCCTGCGTCAGTGCGCGCACAGCCCCGCGGAGGGCGGCTGCGCCGCCGCGGTCCCTTTTACGGTCGCCCGCGCCAGCCCCGCGTATCAGCTCGACGTCAAAGGCGCGCATCGCCTCGCCGATCAGCTCAGCGTCGCCGTGACGTGCCACCATGGCGGAGACCTTGGCGCCGGGCGGACGCAACAGGCAGAGCATCATGAACTGCCCATGCCAGCACGCGACGGTGCAAGGGTGTGTCGCGGCGAGCCGATCCAAAAGGTCGGGCGGGTCGTAGACGATTTGGGAGGTTTTCGCGACGTGACCGATGAGCCGCGCCAGTGTGCGACCGGCCAGCCGTGTCAGCCTCGTTTTGGTATCTGCCATGGCGGGATTGGCAACCTCATTTCTCAGCCCACGCCACTTGCGAAAGCGTTACGGCAAAGCCACTTGCGGTGGCTACCTATAGCGAATATTTAGCCAGAGCAAACGCGTTTGAACGGCGAAAGCAGGGGGTATTTCCGTCTTATCCATGGGGACAAGCTCGCCAGGCTTTTTTGAGCTTTCCGCCAATGGGCGCAGTTCGCGCACAGGAAATATTAAATCCCTGATCCGTATGCAACTTCGGGCGAATTCGGCGGCAGCATGGCAGGCATGATAAAGCGCGCGAAGCGCAGCGTGCGCCGAAAGGTCGGCGACTGGCTTCACGGCGCAATCCACAACGCGCCAGACAGCCTGCGCGGGCGAATCTCGCCAGCCCTTTGCTATTTCGAAATGCTCATTGTCGACTATGGGATTGTGCGCATTCTCTACAACAACCGCCATCGCATTTCGCAAGACGCTTGGCGGTCCGCGCAACCTGCGCCGCATCAGATCCGGGATGCCGCGCGCAAGGGCATCAAAACCGTCATCAACCTGCGCGGTGACCAGTCCTTTGGGACCACGTGGCTGGAACAGCGCGCCTGCCAGCAAAACGGCGTCTCGCTGGTCAATTTCAAGCTGCGGTCTCGCGCCGCACCCTCTCGCGAGGAGCTGCACGCCATCCGCGATTTATTTGCAAGTATCGAATATCCGGTCCTGATCCACTGCAAATCTGGTGCGGACCGGGCGGGCTTGATGAGCGTGCTCTACCGTCATGTTCGCGAGGGGCTACCGATCGAGAAAGCGAAGCATGAGCTGTCATTCAAGTACGGCCATATCCGCCAGGCAGACACGGGTGTGCTCGACTACTTCTTCGAGCGCTATCTTGCCGATAATGCCCGGCAGCCGATCGATTTCTGGGATTGGGTCGATACGCGTTACGATGCCGAGGAGGTCAATCGCTCCTTCAAAGCCAAACCTTTGGCAAACCGGCTCGTAAATACGATACTGGCGCGCGAATAAGCGACAACGGTTGGGCCGGGAATGACGACCCTCCGCCAGCCTTCTTAAATCCGAATGGGATCCGCCAATCCTAATTGACCAGGGCGCCGTCATGGGGACTGCCGGCGAGGCGCGAGTAGGCGCCTTTGCGCGCAAGTAGCTCGTTGTGGTCGCCGCGTTCGATGATGCGACCGTCTTCCATAACGCAAATCAAATCGGCCCGCTGCACGGTCGAAAGCCGATGGGCAATGACGAGTGTGGTGCGGTTGGTCGTGAACCGAGCAAGCGCTTCCTGCACCAGTCGTTCGCTCTCGGTGTCGAGAGCGCTGGTTGCCTCGTCAAGAAGAAGTATCGGCGCATCCTTGAGGATGGCGCGCGCAAGGGCGATGCGCTGGCGCTGTCCTCCAGACAATCGTCCCCCGCCATCGCCGATCAATGTATCGTAGCCTTGCGGCTGCGTCATGATGAAGTCATGCGCAGCCGCCGCCTTGGCCGCGGCGCGGATCTCCTCAGGGGTGGCGTGAAGCTTGCCGAGCGCAATGTTGGCCGCGATGGTGTCGTCGAACAAAGTGATGTCCTGGCTGACAATCGCGACGCGATCCCTTAGCGAGGCCAAGGTGACGTCGCGCACGTCCTGGCCGTCGATCAGGATCGCACCCTCGGTTACGTCGAACAGTCTTGGCACCAGGTTTATGATCGTGGATTTGCCGGCACCCGATCGTCCTACCAGCGCTATGGTTTTGCCACCTGCCACCTCAAGCGTGAAGTCGGTGACAGCGCGTACCTTGCTGGAAGGATCATAGGCAAATCCGACGTTGCGGAAGCTGATGGCGCCGGATTTGAGCATAAGCGGCTTGGCGTTCGGCCGATCGACGATCTTGGGCTGCTCGTCGAGAAGCTCATAGACACTCTCGATCGCGGCAAGTCCCTCCTGGATTTTGCCAGACAGATTGCCAAGCGCGCGGATCGGTTGAGCCGCCATGAGCAGCGCCGTGATGAAACCCATGAAATCGCCGACCGTCGAGATACCGCCTGCAATGCGCAGGTAGGCGAAGGCAACGACGCCCGCGACGGCAAGGCCGCCAAGTGCTTCCAAGAACGGATCGAGGCGCGCACGGGTACGGACCGCCTTGAGGCGAAGTTTAAAGACCTGCTCGAAGCTCGCGCCCAGCTTCTTGGATGCATAATCCTCCAGCCGGAAGGATTTGATGAGCCGTGCGCCTGACAAGTTCTCCGACAGCAGCGAAGTCATGTCGCCAAGCTCGTTTTGCGTCTGCTTGGCAACGCGGCGCAGTCTTCGTGAAATGAGCGCAATCGGCACGGCCGCCAGCGGATAGACCGCCAACACGACAAGGGTCATCATCCAGTCGAGGTAAAGCATGGAGATGACGAGCGCGAACACCGAAAGCGTATCGCGAATGGCCGAGTTCATCGCAGCCGTAACGGCTGACTGAATGAACGAGATGTCGTTGGTCAGCTTGGATACGAGTCGTCCCGGGGTGTCGCGCGTCAGACGCGAAAAGTCCGCCGAGATAAGATGAGAAAATGCGAGTTGCTGGAGATCGGTTGTCAACCGCAGCACCAGGCGATTGGTGGCGACGTTTTGCAGATAAAGAAAGATGCTGCGCACCGCCGTGATGCCGATGATCGCAAACAAGACGAACCTCAGCAAAGAAGCATCGGCATGTTCGCTCTTCATCAGCGTGTCGAACGAGAGCTTGATAACCGTCGGGTAGCCGCCGGTTGCCGCCGCGAGGCAAGCTGTGAGAACAAGGGTCCACAACAGTTCGCGCCAACGCGGCCAGACCCAATCAGACATGAAACGGCTGAGCAGCACGCGCGATTCCTCATCGAACCGCAGGCCGCGCTTGGAGGGTTTGACGGTGGCGGTTCGTTGGGTCGCCAGATCCGTCCCTGCCGTCTCAGTCGTTTTCGTCATCAAGTCGCGTGTCCGCCACCGCTTTTGCCGGCCGCCGCAAGTTCAGGCGACAGCAGGCGATGAAGATGGACGATGAAGTAGCGCGTCGTAGCATTGTCGACAGTGCGCTGAGCCGCCCCCTTCCATGCAGCGTAAGCAGTTTCGTAGTTCGGGAACACCCCTACGATATCCACATGGTCCAGGTCTCGGAACTCGTGGCTGTGGAGATCGGTAAGCTCGCCGCCGAAAACGAGGTGCAAAAGCTGAGGCTTGTGGTCGGTGTGGCCGGATTTTTGGGTCATAGATCGTCCGTCTTGTGGTCAAATGATGCTAAAGGCTTAAGCCTCGTGTCTACAAGGAGCAGCCCCCGCTTCAAAGCCCAAGTTTTCATCGTTTTATCGATGAAGTGTGCAAAATCGATGCGGCGAAGTAAGCGGTTGTTTACCCTGTTCCTTAGGACGATCTGAACACAAATGTGACAGATTGAACAAAATGCCTGAGGACGCAGCCCGGGCTCGAAAGTCGACAGTGATATGCGGCGTGTTTGTCCCCGGGGGCAAATGCGCCGCAATTATGTTAAGGCCTTGAAAATGCACTCATTCGAATCAGCTGAACCCTGCAAACCACGACAGCGCCATATCGGCGACGATGGCGAGAAACACTGCCGCGCCGACATCCCTGTTTGATCGGAACCGCCGCAGACAATTGGCGGGGTTCTTGGTGTCGAGCGTCGCCACCTGCCAGGTCATCTGAAGGAAGACAAGCGTTATGGCGAGAAAATAGATTAGGTGGGTGCCGGCCATCAGCCCTGCAGCAAGCCACAGGACGACAGCGCCGCCATAGAGCGCGCCAACCCACGACACGGTGTTGTCTCCGAAAGTCAGCGCCGTTGAGCCAAGTCCGAGCAGCGCGTCGTCGTCCTTGTCCTGGTGCGCATAGATCGTGTCATAGCCGACAGTCCACAGGACGCATCCGGCGTAAAGGAGCACGGCAGGCCAATCCAGCGAGCCCTTGACTGCAGCCCATCCCACCAGCGCGCCCCAATTGAACGCAAGCCCCAGCACAATCTGCGGATAAGACGTGAAGCGCTTGGCGAATGGATACGAGGCGACGATGATGAGCGAGGCAATTGCGAGCAGGATGGTGAAGGTGTTGAGGCACAAGAGGACCGCGAGCCCTATGAGCGACATAAGCAGAACAAAGATGAGCGCGCCGCGCGGCGTTACTTGTCCGGACGGAATGGGGCGGCTCCGGGTGCGCGTCACCTGAGCGTCGATGTCGCGGTCGACGTAGTCGTTATAGGCGCATCCCGCAGCGCGCATAGCCACTGCACCGATGGCGAACAGCAGGAGCAATGAAATACTTGGGAAGGGTTGGCCACGCTCAGCTTCGGCCAGCGTCTGCGACCACCAGCAGGGAAACAGCAATAGCCACGAGCCTATAGGACGGTCGAAGCGGCCCAGCCGCAAGTATGGCCGCCAGGACGCGGGTGCCCAGCGGTCCACCCAATTATGGGACGGGGCATCGGCGACTGCGGAGTCTGGTCGGGGGTCGAGGGTCGTGTCCTGCTGCATGTTCGAAGAATCGACACTCCTTGTCGGGCCTCAAAAGAAATGATTGCCAGCCCGCTCTCCGCGTAAGCCTAGACGGGGCGGCGGTTCTGGGCAATCTGGTGCCCTATGGCGTATCCCTGTTGCCCTAAGGCTTTGCGCGCCGCGCTGCCCGCAATTGTGGCTTGCGCGGCTCTATGTAGCAGCTAAGACGCTTGGATCATGGCAGTCCACGATTTCACATCGGAACGTCTTTTCGTCGAAACCAGTCTGGCTCCCGACACAAGTCTGACCCTGGCGAGCGAGCAGGCGCACTATTTGCTCAACGTGTTGCGCATGTCCGCCGGCGGAGAGATCCTGGTCTTCAACGGCCGTGATGGGGAGTGGCGCGCTCGGCTTGAGGATGTAACCAAGCGCACCGCCAGTCTGCGCGTCATGGAGCAGACCCGTCCGCAGTCAGACGGGCCAGCAATCCACTACCTGTTCGCACCCCTCAAACATGCCCGTCTCGATTATATGATCCAGAAGGCGGTCGAGATGGGCGTAGTACGGCTCAGTCCGGTGATGACGCACCGAACCGTGCCCGGACGGGTCAATGCCGAGCGTATGCGCCGCAATGCCATTGAGGCAGCCGAACAGTGTGGTGTCTTGCGTGTTCCCGAGATCGACGACATCGCGCCACTCCCCAAGAGGCTGGATGCTTGGGATCCCGCTTGCCCTCTGATTTTTTGTGATGAAGATGCTGCGGTGACGGACCCCGTCTCCGCTTTGGAGATGTTGAAGCCAGGGCCTGTCGGCGTGCTGATCGGTCCTGAAGGCGGGTTCGATGCCGAGGAGCGGAGGCTTCTTCTGTCGAAGAGCTTTGTAACCGCCATCTCGCTAGGCCCAAGAATCATGCGCGCCGATACAGCGGCAGTGGCGGCGCTTGCGCTGGTTAATGCAACTCTAGGCGATTGGCGTTAGTTGCGCTGTTCCAGCAACTTCAAACCTAAGACACCTTGCTTGTGGCCCGCAGCATCGCCATAACCATGCGCACGCCAATGGTGTTTGCCCGGTCTATTCCGGTCTTCCACCTGCCGTGTCCAGGAACCAAGCCCCGCTACAGCCCAGGGACTTCAGCTCGATGTCGACGCGCGAAGATGGCGCACAAAGCTCTCAGATCGAAAGCCGAGCCGATCTTGTCGCCTGGATAGCTGCTGGCGAAAAGCCGAAGGCCGACTGGCGCATTGGCACGGAGCACGAAAAGTTCGTGTTTCGCACGATCTCGCTTGAGCCCGTGCCCTACGACGGACCTCGCGGCATCCGTGCTCTAATGGAGCAGCTGGTAGGGCGGTATGGCTGGGTCCCCATTATGGAAGGGGACAACATCATCGCTTTGAAGCGGCCGGAAGGTCCGCTGGGAGGCAATATCTCGCTGGAGCCCGGCGGACAGTTTGAGCTGTCGGGCGCGCCTCTTCAGACGTTGCACGAAACGGCGACTGAGACGGCGCGTCACCTCTATGAGGTTTTGGACGTGGGCGAGGACCTCGCCATCGGCTTCCTCGGTGTAGGCTTCTCGCCTAAGTGGACGCTGGCAGAGACGCCGCACATGCCCAAGCAACGCTATGCCGTCATGACCCGATACATGCCACAGGTCGGCAGCCGCGGTCTCGATATGATGTATCGCACGGCAACGGTTCAGGTGAATCTCGATTTCGCCAACGAAGCCGATATGGTCAAGAAGCTGCGAGTCTCATTGGCGTTGCAGCCTATCGCGACGGCGCTGTTTGCATCTTCCCCTTTTACCGAAGGCCAGCCAAACGGCTTTCAGTCCATGCGTAGCGAGGTCTGGCGTGACACGGATAAGCGGCGCACGGGTATGCTGCCGTTCGTGTTCGAGGACGGCATGGGTTATGAGCGGTACGTGGAGTATGCGCTCGACGTGCCTATGTACTTCGTCTATCGCGCGGGAAAATACATCGACGTCGCGGGATCATCCTTCCGAGACTTCTTGGCGGGCAAGCTCAAAGGTTTGGAAGGTGAATATCCCACCATCGACGATTGGTCGGATCACCTCACGACACTGTTCCCCGAGGTGCGTCTGAAGCGTTTTCTGGAAATGCGCGGCGCAGACGGCGGCCGCTGGAGCTTGATCACGGCGCTTCCGGCATTCTGGACCGGACTGCTCTATGACGAGGCCGCACTGGATGCGGCTTGGCAATTGGTCAAGAACTGGACCGCAGAGGACCGGGAAGCGTTACGCAACCACGTGCCCAAGACTGGCCTCAAGACGCCGTTCCTGGGCACGATCGTCAACGAGATCGCCCGCGAAGCGGTGGGTATCGCGCGACTTGGGTTGAAAAACCGCGCGCGGATCAACGCGAAGAGCCAGGACGAGACGATCTATCTTGCGCCGCTGGAGGCGATTGTCGGTCGCGGGCGGACGGTTGCAGACGAGCTTTTGGAGAGATTCAACGGGCGTTGGCATCGCGATATTGACTGTATCTTCGAGGAATTCGCATTCTAGAGCTTGCTGGACGGTTCAGTTTCCGTTCATGCAACCAGGAGTATAAAAACCCTAACGGAGGCTCATTTTGCCTCTGCGGGAGGCGTGAATGCGAAAAATCCTTTTTATGCTGTCGCTCTGCGCCAGTTTTTTTCTGGCTGGCGCGCATGGCATACGTGCCGAGGAGCCCGCAATTTCGCGTACTTTCCAGGTGGCTGGGGCGAGCGACTGCCAGAAGCGTTGTCAGGCCCAGGAAAACCAGTGCCGGATGGCGAGCAAGGATCTCGATTCCAGCTCCTGTGCCGCCAAATTCCTGGCCTGCATTCAAAGCTGCCGGGGCCGTTAGCCGCTGGGCGTTATATTCTGTCAAATTCCCTCTAGGTGACTGACTTATGCGCGGGCGCTCTTGCCTGCGACCCGCTGCAGCGGCTTTGCTGCAACGCCACCGACGCCGTTGTTTAAAGATGCAGGGCGCTGCCATTGCGGCTCGCCTGCATATAGCTCGGCCAGAAACTCAATGAAGGCATGAACCTTAGAAGGCATGAACTCGCGGCATGAATAGACCGCATAGATGGCGTTGTTGGGCGTACCTTCGTAATCCGGCAGTACGACGCGCAACTCGCCGCGCTCGATATCCTTTGCAACGTCCCACCAAGCCCGCAGCCCGATCCCAAGACCTTGCAAAAGTGCAGTGCGTGTGAAGTCGGCGGAGTTGGAGCGAATATTGCCTTTCACGCGTAGGTCGTGTGGACCATCCGGACCTTCCAGCCGCCAGAGATCTTGTGCGCCGGCGAGCAGGCAGTTGTGACCTTCCAGTTCGGCAAGATCCTTAGGCGTTCCAGCGCGCTCTAAATACAGGGGAGAAGCGCACATCACGCGCTTCTCATTTGCAAGTTTGCGCGCCACGAGGGAGGAGTCCTCCAATTCTCCGATCCGGATTGCGACGTCGAAGCCTTCGCGGATGATGTCGACGAAGTGGTCGGATAGGTGGACGTCGAGTTCGATATCGGGATAGCGGGCCAAAAATGTGGGCAGATGCGGAGCGATGTGGAGGCGGTTGAACGTGGTGGGCACCGAAATTTTGAGCGTGCCGCGGGGTTTTGTGTTGCGGCGCGAGACATAGTCCTCCGCTTCTTCCACCAGGCTCAGGATGTCCACGACGCGTTTGAAATACCCCTCGCCCGTTTCAGTCAGCGTGAGCTGGCGGGTGGTGCGCTGGAAAAGGCGGGCGCCGAGCCGTTCTTCGAGCAGGCTGATCCTTTTGGAGACGACGGCAGGAGACAATCCCATCTCGCGGCCCGCCGCCGACATGTTGCCGGTGCGTGCTACCCGTGCGAAAATGTCCAAGTCGCTAATAGCTGTCACGTTCGGATCCCTAGGCGTGCTGGTTCTTTGCGTCCTGGGTTGCGCCGCGTGTGCTCCCATTGCTTTACGTTCTGCCATGAACAAAGTGTTCCGCTAAATCGTCTTAGATGAAGGACTGTTTTTCCCCAGAGAGTAAACTCGCCTCAGGGTGGCCTGTACAGCAATAGCGCCGGCGAGGGCATTTCCTGCGGTATTTGCTCCAATTGATGAATGTTCACTCTTATCAAAGCTGTCATAATGCGAACACTAAACTTAACGGGATGGTCCGGCGGGGCGTCAAAATCTCTTCGAACCTCCCCAACACGGTGCCAAGGGTTGCGCTCTCAAGGTGCGTCTTGCGGTATGGTGGCCAAGAGGCCGAAGGAGGTCATCGCGTGTCTTTCGTGAGCTTGCCGGACCCTGACTCCGGCGTGCTGGCCCGCCGTAATCTGATCGTGGAAGGGCTCAGCAAACTAGTCGGACCCGACGCGCTCATCATCGATGAGGACGGCCGACGTGCATTCGAAACGGACGCCTTGACGGCATACCGGCGCGTTCCGCTGGTTGTTGTTCTTCCGCGCACGACCGAGGAGGTTTCCCGTGTGCTGCGGTACTGCCACGACAACAGTTTGAAGGTCGTTCCGCGCGGGGCTGGCACATCTTTGTGCGGTGGTGCGCTGCCGGGAGAGGATACCGTCGTCGTCTGCGTCTCGAAGATGAACCGGGTGCTCGACATCGACTATGCGAACCGCACGGCTCGTGTGGAAGTCGGCATTACCAATCTTTCGATCTCGGGCAAGGTGGCGGCCGAGAACTTCTTTTATGCGCCCGATCCTTCCTCGCAGCTCGCGTGTACGCTGGCAGGCAATCTTGCGATGAACTCGGGCGGTGCGCATTGTCTTAAGTACGGCGTTACCACGAACAATGTACTCGGACTCAAGATCGTGCTTATCGACGGCACCGTCGTGGAATTCGGCGGTGCGTATCTGGAGCCAGGCGGATACGACTTCCTGTCGCTGATCATCGGCTCTGAAGGACAGTTTGGCATCGTCACCGAAGCGACTGTGCGCATCTTGAAAAAGGCTGAGGGTGCGCGGCCCATGATGGTCGGCTTCTCGTCGCCCGAAGCCGCTGGCCAGTGTGTCGCCGGCATCATTGGCGCGGGTATCATTCCGGTTGCCATTGAATACATGGACAAGCCCGCGATCCAAGTGTGTGAAGCCTACGCGCGCGCCGGCTACCCGCTCGACGTCGAAGCTCTCCTCATTATCGAGGTCGAAGGATCCGAAGACGAGATCGAGACCCTTCTGGCTCGCATCACCGAGATCGCAAAGCAGTTCGAGCCGAAGTCTTTTGAAGTCAGCGCCGATGAGGATCAGAGCGCCAAGATCTGGGCGGGCCGCAAAGCCGCATTTGGCGCGATCGGACGAATTTCCGACTATTATTGCATGGATGGGACCATCCCGCTTGGACAGCTGCCGATGGTGCTGGGCCGGATTTCTGAAATCTGCTCGGGCTATGGCCTCAAGGTCGCAAACATCTTCCATGCGGGCGACGGCAACCTGCATCCGCTCATCCTATACAATGCCAACGATCCGCAGGAGGCTATGAAGGCCGAAAGCGCCGGCGCTGACATCCTCAGGCTGTGCGTAGAAGCGGGTGGCTGTCTGACGGGCGAACACGGGGTCGGCATCGAGAAGCGCGACTTGATGACCGTGCAATTCTCGCCGACTGATCTTGCCGTCCAGATGCGCATCAAGACGGTGTTTGATCCGGACTGGCTGTTGAACCCGAGCAAGGTGTTCCCGCTAGAAGTGAGCGCAAACCGACAGGCCGCTTAAAAACAGGCAGCTTGAAAGGTGCGCCGTTGCGCGCTTTTCTAGAGTTAAAAGTCAGCAAGGCACATAGAAGGCCAAAGCTGAGACGTGAAAGGAAACGACCCTGTGAGTGAATTGTGGCGGCCTGCCGTGGAGTGGGAACTGCGCAGCATGATCGCGCAGCTTGTCGAGGGCGGCCGTTCGGTCGAGGTTGTAGGCCACGGCTCGTTGCGCGGGATCGGGCGCCCGGTAAAGAACGACGTGACCATCACTACAACCTCATTGCGCGGCGTAACCCTCTATCAGCCTACCGAGCTGGTCATGTCTGCGCGCTCCGGCACGCCCCTTGTCGAGATTGAAGAAGAGCTGGCTGCTCATGGTCAGATGCTCGCATTCGAGCCCATGGACATTGGCCCGGCCAGCGGCGGCCCTGCCGGTGTGCAGACGATTGGCGGGGTATTCGCCAGCAACATGCCAGGCTCCCGCCGAATCTCTGCCGGTGGTGCGCGTGACCATTTGCTTGGCGCCACCGCCGTCAACGGCCGAGCCGAGCTGTTCAAATCGGGCGGTCGGGTGATGAAAAACGTCACCGGTTATGACGTCGCGCGCGGGCTGACGGGAAGTTGGGGCACCCTCGCGATCCTTTCGGAAGTGACGTTCAAGGTCTCGCCGATGCCGGAGGCTACGGTGACACTCGCTTATCCAGGACTACCCGACGATCTCGCAGTTGAGGCCATGACGACGGCGCTCGCGACGCCCTATGACATCTCGTCGGCGGCGCATCTGCCGAAGGGAACGGCAGCACGGCTCACCGACCCTCGGCTTGCTGGGCTCGATACGTCGTTGACGCTTATTCGGCTTGAGACCTTCGCCAGTTTCGTTGCCGGCCGTTCTGGCAAGTTGAAAGAAGCACTGAAGGTCTACGGAGCGCCGTTGGAGCTGGACGAGGAGCAGTCGAAGTCGGTGTGGGGCGACATCCGTCATCTCAAGCTGATGCCGTATTCGCCCGACACAAGTCTTTGGCGCATCTCGACCACGCCGACCAAGGCCGCCGAGATCGTCGCTGCCATCAGCCGGTTCATGGCGACGAATGTGATCTACGATTGGTCAGGCGGGCTGATCTGGCTGGAGGTTCCAGCTGCCGCCGATGCGGGCTCGGCAGATGTGCGGCGGGCTGTCGCCGTGCGCGGCGGCCATGCCACCTTAATCCGTGCCGCTCCGGAAGTCCGCCATGCGGTGGAAGTCTTCGAGCCCATGAAGCCCGAGGTCGAGCGTTTGACGCGCGGCCTCAAAGCCGCGTTCGATCCTCGCAACATGCTCAATCCGGGTCGCATGTATGCGGGGCTTTGAGCTGCTGTCTGTGCTATAGCTAAAAACCTCGCAAAAGACGCCTCGTTCGACACGTGCGCCCAGAAAAAGAAAAGCGATGCAAACCAATTTCAAGCCAGATCAGCTGACCAATCCTGTAACGGCCGATGCCGAGAAGATTCTGCGGCGGTGCGTCCATTGCGGTTTGTGCACGGCGACTTGTCCGACCTATCTGGTCTTGGGGGACGAGCGTGATAGTCCGCGCGGTCGCATCTATGCCATCAAGGACATGATGGAGCGTGCTGTTGACGCGCCGCCGGAGGTTTCCAAGCATATCGACCGGTGCTTGTCGTGCTTCTCGTGCATGACCACGTGTCCCTCGGGTGTTGACTATATGCATCTGGTTGAAATCGCGCGAAATCACATTGAGAAAACGGGACAGCGAAATTTCCGCGATAAGCTGGTGCGTCGGATGCTGGCTGAAACGGTGCCCTTTCCGCGTCGTTTCCGGTGGGCGCTGCGTGCTGCGCCGCTCGGCCGTCCATTTTCCGGTTTCATGAAGCGGATAGGCTTGAAGCCGATTGCCGCGATGCTGGATATGGCGCCAAGACAAGTCTCGCGCCAGCGGTTCATCGGGCCAGGCAAGGCTGAGATCACCAAAGGAACCCGCAAGGCCCGAGTGATCCTTTTGGCGGGCTGCGCGCAACAGGTTCTGCGCCCGCAGATCAACGATGCCACCATTAGACTGCTCGGCCGCAACGGTGTCGAGGTCGTGATCTCAGCGGACGCGGGCTGCTGCGGCGCCTTGACGGGCCACATCGGCATGGAGGAGCAGGCACTCGAAGCTGCGCGGCGGAACGTTGATGCGTGGTCGAAGGAAATCGCAAAAGAGCCGGTCGACGCTATTCTCATCAATGCGTCCGGTTGCGGCACAACCGTGAAAGACTACGGCCATCTGCTTGCGCGCGATCCGGATTATGCCGAGCGCGCCAAGAAAATCTCAGAACTCGCCAAAGACGTCAGCGAGTTTCTCACCTCGCATGATATTGGCGCGCCGTTGCGGTGGACGTCGCTGAAGGTGGCATATCATTCGGCCTGCTCGATGCAGCACGGTCAGCGCATCACGCGCGAGCCGAAGGCGCTTCTGAAGAAGGCAGGCTTTACAGTGCTCGACATCCCTGAAGCGCACATCTGCTGCGGTTCGGCTGGTGTCTACAACATCCTTCAGCCAGAGATCGCCGGCGCGCTGCTGGAGCGCAAGTCCGCGAACATTAAGGGGCTGCGTCCCGATCTGGTGGCGGCGGGAAACATCGGCTGTATCGCGCAGATTGCGCGCGGCGTTCCTTATCCCGTCGTCCACACAGTCGAATTACTGGATTGGGCCCACGGCGGGCCGGTGCCGGAGGGGCTTGAGGCCCTGGAGGAGTTCGCGACCGACGTGCCGGTACCAGCTCAGCGGCGCGTGGACGACTATATCCGTGCCTAATACGCACTATCGGTCTGCGTCACGAACTGGAAAAAGTGAATTACGTCAGGCACTAGGCGGATTTTTCTACCACCATTGACATTAAGCGCCATACTGGGATTAAGGCGTTAGAACCTGCACGGTGCTTGCAAGGTTGGCAGCGCGTGGGCCACGCCGTCTCATAATGATGCGGCGTGTCCGATCCTGGCCGCGTCCGCGCGGACCGAACAGCAAGCTGATACGACTTCAAGGTGATGCGTATGTCGGACCCGATCTTTACAAACTGGACTGCGGACTTGACGGCCAAGTGGGCCAAGGCGCCGCTCAAGGCGACCCACCGGCTCCATGAGCATCCGCTGTTCTCGTTCGATGCGCTTGCCGATCTGATCGACCGATATCCACGATCGCAGTACGCGCTTGTGCAAATGGGTCCGCAAGGCTCTCCGCGCCGCACCTGGCGTGAGGGCGACATCGGGGGCGTCACTGGCGACAAGGTAATCGAGGCCATTCGTAATGGACGCATGTGGCTCAACCTGCGCAACGTGGGCGAGGTGGATGCGCGTTATCGCGAATTGCTCGATGAGGCATTCGAAGAGGTTGCTCGTAATGTTCCAGGCTATAAGACCTACGCCCGCACCAACGGTATCCTGATCTCTTCGCCCAACGCGCAAGTTTATTATCACTCCGATCTGCCCGGACAGTCGCTGTGGCAGCTTCACGGACGCAAACGCGTATTCGTCTATCCCAACACTCCGCCGTTCTTGACTGAAGAGCAGCTTGAGAGCATCGCGCTGTTCGAGGTTGAGGTCGATATGCGATACGAGGCCGAATACGACCAGCACGCGCAGGTATTCGAGATCGGCGGGGGCGAGATGCTTCACTGGCCTCTGAACGCGCCGCATCGTGTCGAAAATCTCGATTGCCTTAACGTTTCGATGACGACCGAGTACTGGACCGAAGAAATCCGCCGCAGCCAGATGATCAATATGGCCAACGGCATCTTGCGCTACAAGGCCGGTGTGAAGCCTAAGAGCCGCGCCACGCAAGGGCTCGGCTTCTGGGCCAAGGCCGCGCTTCAGGCCGGTGTAAAACGCGCCGGGTTGCTGAAAAAAGAGCGCCAAGCCCGCCGCATCGTCGAATTCAAGCTCGATCCGGTCCGGCCGGGCGCAATCATTGATTTCCAACAGGCTGCTGAATGACCAGCGCCGCCGCGTGGCGAGAAGGGCAGGAACGAAAAGGCTGTGGCAACCTTGAGTGAAAACGCTGCCGTTGATGGGACGACCTCTGTCTCGCATGGCGGAATATGGCGGGCGCCGCGGTTCATCGCGGAGGTGTTCGACGGCGCCGATGAGGCACTGGCTGCGCTCGATAGTGTGCAGGAGGGCCTTGTTTCAACGGGCTTTCAGTCGACTAATTGGCTTACGGTTCTTTACGAGGATCTGGCGCCCGCCAAGCAGGCCATGCCGCGCCTTGTCGTCGTTACAGAGCGAAACAGCGGGGACGTCGCGCTCATTCTGCCGCTCGTCGTGTACACAAAGAGAAACCTGAGAATTGCTCGTTTTGCCGATCTTGGGGTCTCCGACTATGGCGTTCCCATTCTTGGGCCGGCGGCGTTGAAGAAGCGCCGTTCGATACGACGGGCATGGCGGGCCGCTCGCCATTCGCTGCGCGATGTCGATATGATCCGTCTGGAGCGGATGCCTGCGCGGATTGCAGGCCGTCCCAACCCGCTCGTAAGCCTCCCCGGCGTGACACCTGCCCGTCACAATGGAAATCTTCTCGTCATCGAGACGACGGTCGAAGACTTCTTGCGGGATCGCGGCAAGAAATATCGCAAGGAGGTCGAGCGTTGCACGCGGCTATGGGAAAAGGAGGGTGAGCCCCGCTTTGCCCGCGCCATGACAGCCGCCGAAATTGCACGCGCCTACTCTGTGCTCGAAGAGCAGCAGCACGCGCGTCACGCTGCGCTGGGCAGCAAGTACATTCTCAATCAGCAGGCCTATCGCGCGTTTTACGAACGCCTGGTGATGGACGGTACCGAGTGCGGACTTGGCTATCTGTTCACTCTGGAAGCGCGGGGCGAGATCGTTGCTGGGTTGTTTGGCATCTTGCACGATGGGACCTTCACGCTGCTGCGCATTTCAAACGGCGGCGAACCCTGGAGCCACCTCTCGCCGGGAAGGCTCGTGATCGTGGAGGCGATGAAGTACTTTGTCGCGCACGGCGTGCGCCGGTTCGATTTCGGCATTGGCGACTATCCCTTCAAACGCGGTTTTGGGGTTGCCGAGGTGCCGCTTTATGATCTGTTCGTGGCAAAGGATCTGGCAGCGCTGCCGAAGACGCTTTACCACCGGGCGGTCGCCCATGCGCGCAAGAGCCCCACGATCCGCGGGCTGGTGCGTCGGCTAAAGGGCCACGCTGAAAACGCCTAGATGACCCACCCCCCACAGTTTCTGTGACGGGGCCATCACTAAAGTCAGCAAATGGCGTGCTTTCCAGTCGAGCCGGATCCCCGGCTTTCGCACTGCGGAACCATCCGCTATAAGGCCCCAGACCTTTGGGGCCCCGTCAGGGCGCCTCAGCAACTCAAAAGTTTCAATCCATGTCCAAATCCAACAAAGGCGCTGGCTCCGAGGCACCCTCGGCGGCGCGCCCGGAAGCCAGAATTGCCAAAGGCTTCCGCGACATCGAGGCGGCCGAGCTTAAGGGCCTCAATGAAATGCTGAGCGTGATCCGCTCGGTCTATGAACGCTATGGGTTCGACGCGCTCGAAACGCCTGCCCTCGAATATACCGATGCGCTGGGCAAGTTTCTTCCCGATCAAGACCGGCCCAATGCCGGAGTGTTTTCGTTCCAAGACGAGGACGAACAGTGGATGAGCTTGCGGTACGATCTCACCGCGCCGCTCGCCCGCTATGTCGCGCAGAATTTCAACGCCCTGCCCAAGCCGTTCCGCCGCTATGCATTTGGCAACGTCTATCGCAACGAGAAGCCGGGGCCAGGGCGCTTCCGCCAGTTCATGCAGTTCGACGCCGACACGGTGGGAAGCGAGAGCATCGCTGCCGATGCGGAGATGTGTATGCTTGCGGCGGACACGCTTGAGGCGCTTGGCATCAAGCGCGGCGACTACGTGATCAAGGTCAACAGCCGCAAAGTGCTTGATGGTATACTGGAGCTGGCCGGGGTCGATCTGACGGATGGCTCGCAAAGTGGTAAGCGGCTCACCGTACTGCGCGCCATGGACAAATTTGACAAGTTTGGCGCCGAAGGCGTTTCGCAGTTGCTCGGCAAAGGCCGCAAGGATGAGAGCGGTGATTTCACCCCAGGGGCAGGCCTTACCGACGCGAATGCGACGATTATCACGAAGTTTCTAACCGCGGCGCAGGGCGCGCGCGAAGGCGCGATCGACCGTGTGAAGGGGATCATCGCCGGCAATGCGCGAGCAGAGGAAGGACTTGCCGAGCTGGAGGCCATAACGGATCTTGTTACAGCGGCCGGATATGATGCCTCGCGGATTACCTTTGATCCATCCGTCGTGCGAGGTCTGGAGTACTACACTGGCCCCGTGTTCGAGGCAGAGCTGACCTTCCAGGTGAAGGACGAAGACGGCAACACCGTTCGTTTCGGCTCGGTCGGCGGCGGGGGGCGTTACGACGATCTCGTCGCGCGCTTCACGGGCCAGAAAGTTCCAGCAACCGGATTCTCTATCGGCGTCTCGCGCCTTCAGGCGGCACTCGCGCATGTCGGGCAAAAGGCGAATGCCGCGCTTGGGCCCGTTGTCGTGCTCGTCATGGATAAAGACCGGGTCGCCGACTACCAGGAGATGGTGCAGAGGCTGCGCACTTCAGGCATCCGCGCGGAAATGTATCTGGGCTCTTCCGGCATGAAGGCGCAGATGAAGTACGCCGATAAGCGCAGCAGCCCCTGTGTCATTATTCAAGGTTCCGATGAGCGTGCCAAATGCGAAGTGACTCTCAAAGACCTGATCGAGGGCGCGAAGGCGGCGGCTGCCATCAAGGATAACAAGGAATGGAAGGAAGCGCGCCCCGCTCAACTCTCCGTTCCAGAAGCCGACCTCGTCGCTGAGGTACGCAAAATCATCGAACGTCACCAAGGTTAGAGACGATGTCCGCCGAGACGGCACTACGGTTCGAGGCGCTGGAAGCGCAGGCGCAAAAGGTCATGTCGGTCTTCACCAAAGCCGGGCATGAAGCCGTTGCGCCTTCCGTGATCCAACCTGCGGATGTCTTTCTGGATGCGATAGGCGAGGCGTTGCGTGCGCGCACTTATGTCTTCACCGATCCCGATGGCGCGGAGCTATGTCTGCGTCCCGATCTTACCCTTCCTACCTGCAGACTGCATGTGGCGCGCCATGCCAATCCTGCGGTCAAGGCGCTCTACTGCTATAATGGCCCGGCTTTTCGCTTTCAGCCTCAGGGAGCGGACGAGGTCCATCCCCGCGAGTTCCGTCAGGCAGGCATAGAGCGCATTGGCGAGAACGAGCGCGAGAGCGCGGAAGCCGCTACGATCACGCTTATTATGCAGGCGCTGAGCGCGTGCGGTCTCAACGACTGGACCATGCGCATCGGCGATCATGGCATGTTCCGTTCGGTGTTGGTGGCCGCGAACGTGCCGGAGCGCTGGCGCCAGCGACTGGCCGATGCGTTCTGGGAACCCGGTCAGTTTCACGCTGAGCTGAAACAGCTTGTAAGCGCGCCGGATGCCAATGCGCGCAAGCTGCCGCGCGAACTCATCGAAACCCTTGTTCCCGGCGACGTGGAGGCGAGCGAGGCGGCCGTTGCCGCTTATCTCGACTCTAACGGGATCGAGCTGATCGGCACGCGAACGCTTGCCGAGATGACGAGCCACATGCTCGACGTTGCGCAGGATATTGGCGCCGCCCCGCTTTCGTCCGCGGCGGCCACGTTGATCGAAAGCTATGTCGCCGTCTCCGGCCCCGCTCGCGCATGCGGCGATACGATCGCAAAACTGCTCAAGAGTGCGGGGGTGAGCGCGGGATTGGCGCTCGATGTCTATGACAAGCGGCTTGCGCAACTCGCGAACGTCGGGCTCGATCTTTCACGTGTGGCGTTTTCGGCGGAATTCGGCCGCAACCTCGAATACTACACCGGGCTTGTGTTTGAGGTAATTTCGCCGCTGTTCGGCGAGGCGAGCCCGATTGCCGGCGGCGGGCGCTATGACAATCTTCTGCGTTCGGCGGGGGCCTCGAAGGACGTATCAGCCGTCGGAGGTGCCATCCACACCGAACGCCTCCTGAGGGCTGTGAAGGAGGCGCGCGTATGAGTGCGAAGCTGACGCTTGCCATCCCTTCCAAGGGCCGCCTGATGGAGCAGACGACAGACGTGTTTGCTAAAGCCGGCCTTGTCGTGAAGAAGGTCGGTCACGCACGCGGATATCGCGGCGAGATCGAAGGCATGCCGGGTATCGACGTCGCTTACGTCTCGTCCTCCGAAATCGCGGCGGGTTTGAAGGCGGGCAGTGTGCACCTTGGAATTACAGGGGAAGATCTCATTCGTGAGAGCATGTCGGACGCCGCCACCCGCGTGACGTTTCTGCGGCCGCTCGGTTTCGGATTTGCCGACGTGGTCGTTGCGGTGCCCGCGTGCTGGATCGACGTGACCACGTTGGCCGATCTTGAAGCGATCTCCGGTCCGTTCCGGCGGGCGCATGGGCGCTGGCCGCGCGCCGCCACAAAGTACAAGAACCTGACGCGACGGTTCTTCGCCGCGCATGGATTTGGCGACTATCGCATTGTGGAAAGTCTCGGCGCGACCGAAGGGACGCCTGCGGCAGGCACGGCGGAGTTCATCGTCGATATTACGACGACGGGAGAGACACTGCGCGCCAATGGTCTGCGCATTCTGGACGACGGCGTCATCCTGAAGTCTCAGGCCAACCTCATCGCAGCCAATCTTGCACAATGGACGCCGGAGCTCACCGGATTGCGCGACGAACTCGTGAAGCGTTTGGCCGCCTGAGAACCATCCGGCGGATGGGCGGATACGTGGAATCCTCCATTGTGCTCGCGGGCCCTTTGCAGACAAATGCCAGGAACGATTGCCTTGAGCCACGTGAACGGAGGATCGCAGGATGGAACCATTGCAGTTGGCGAATGCGAGCCGCACGTTCATTGACGGGCTCACGCGCTGGGCCGTTGAGGCCGTGCCGAACATTCTTGCGGCACTGGTTCTGTTTGCTGTCGGCGTTTGGTTCTCTGGCTGGGTCGCGCGTCAGCTCGGACGCGGTATTGATCGCGAAGAGCGCATCGATCCGACCATGCGTGGCGTTCTCACGTCGCTGGCGCGCTACGGTATTCTTATCGTGACTCTGGTTGCGGTGCTCGGTCAGCTGGGCGTGCAAACGACCAGCATTCTCGCCGCGTTGGGTGCAGCAGGTCTTGCCATCGGTCTTGCCTTGCAAGGAACGCTGTCGAATATCGCGGCAGGTATGATGCTGCTCTGGCTGCGGCCCTATCGCGTGGGCGACTTCATCGACGCGGGAGGCGTGGCCGGCACAGTGAAGGAAGTCGGACTTTTTGCGACCGAGATGCATTCCTGGGATGGCGTCTACCAATTCGTTCCCAACTCGGAATTGTGGAACAAGCGCATCATAAACTACAACCGCCTGCCGACGCGCCTTGTCGAGATCAAATGCGGCATCGGCTATAACGACGACATCGACAAAGCCAAGGCCATCATGTTGCAGCTCGCAGACGCCGATATGCGCGTGCTTTCACAGCCCGCACCCACGGTGTTCGTCTCTGCGCTCCAGGATAGCTCTGTTGAGGTGTCGCTGCGTGCGTGGGCCGAAACGCCCGATTATTTCGGCACGCTGAGGGATCTCAATGAAAGCTGCAAAAAGGCCTTCGATGCAGCGGGTATTTCAATACCCTTTCCTCAACTTGATGTGCATCTTGACGGCGCTCTTGCGCGCGCAAAAGAACCAAGCGGCAAACCAGCCTAGCCGATCTCAGCTAGGATACACTTCAGGATGCCGAAGTCATAACGACCGTCGAGCGCAGCATGGGCAGGCCCGAGCTTGCCGGTCTCCAATGTGTTGCAGCGTTCGAATGCGGCCAGGATCTCGTCCATCTCTGCTTCGTCGAGCGGCAGAACGCTTCGCGCCTCTATCAGACCTGCTGCGATAGCATCGGCGAAATGCCCATAAACGGTCGAGAGCGCGATCTCACGCTCGCTCGCAATCTGCTCGGCATCAAGTCCGCGCAGATGGGCTCCAAGCGTCTGGTTGACGGTGGAAGGCAAGCGGTTATTGAGCAGCGGATGGGGTTTGTGCAGGCCAATCAACTCCAAGAAAGCCTTGCCGTATCGGGTGATCTTGCTGGCGCCGAGGCCGGTAATGTCATGCAGGCCAGCCTCGTCCATGGGCCGCTTCTCCGCCAATTCGATGAGCGTGCGATCTTGCGCAATGACGTAGGGTGGCAGCTTCGCAGCCGTGGCAAGCTTGAGGCGTAATGCCCGCAACGCCTGAAGCAATGTTTCGTCCTGCGGCGCTACCTTTGCAATCGACTTGGCTTCGCGACGCGATTTCTTCTCTGGCGCGCGCGTGACGCGAATGAGGAATTTCGCCTCTCCACGCAGAACCGGCCGCGCGCTTTCCGTCAGGCCAAGCATGCCATGGCCTTCGTCATCGGCGCTCAAGAGACCTGCTGCGATCAGCTGGCGAAAGAGACCTTTCCAGGCGACGGCGGACACATCCTTGCCGATGCCGAAGACGGATAGCCGGTCATGGCCGTTGCGCGCGATGCGTTCGTCTTCCTTGCCCATGAGCACGTCGCAAAGATAGGTGACGCCGTAGCGCTGGCCGGTGCGGTAGACGGCTGACAGCGCCTTCTGCGCAGACAGCGTGCCGTCTTCGGTCTTGGGTGGGTTGAGGCAGTTGTCGCAGTTGCCGCAAGGTTCGCTCAGGCGCTCGCCGAAATAGGCGAGCAGGGCCTGGCGGCGGCATCCAGGCATTTCCGCCAAGCCTATGAGCGCATCGAGCTTCTGACGCTGAACGTGCTTGAAGGCGTCCGAGCCATCGCTTTGTGCGATCCACTGGCGCAGTTGCACGACATCGCCGATGCCATAGGCCATCCAGGCATCCGCAGGCTCACCGTCCCGACCAGCACGGCCTGTTTCTTGATAGTAAGCTTCAATGGACTTCGGCAAGTTCAGATGCGCCACGAAACGCACGTCAGGCTTGTCGATGCCCATGCCGAAAGCTATCGTCGCAACGACAATGAGCCCATCCTCGTTGAGGAAGCGAGTCTGTGCGGCTGCGCGCACGTTAGCCTCAAGGCCGGCATGATAGGCAAGCGCCTTGCGTCCCTTGGACGAGAGCCAGGCTGCGGTCTCCTCCACCGATTTTCGCGACAGGCAATAGACGATGCCAGCATCGGTAGGGTGCTCGCTGGTGATGAACTGCCACAGGCGCTCGCGCGCGCTCATCGAGCCCATCTCGGCTATGGTGTAGCGAATGTTGGGCCGGTCAAAGCTGGCGACGTAGACTTCCGCGTCTTCCAGCGACAGCTCAGTCACGATCTCCTGGCGCGTACGCTCGTCGGCCGTGGCCGTGAGTGCGATGCGCGGCACCGCCGGAAAGCGCGTAGCAAGAATTTTCAGCTGACGGTATTCGGGCCGGAAGTCGTGCCCCCATTGGGAAACGCAATGGGCTTCGTCGATTGCGAACAGAGCAATCTCGTGGCGCGTCAAAAGATTGAGGGTGCGCTCCTGGACCAGTCGCTCGGGCGCGACGTAAAGCAGATCGAGGGCGCCAGCGGCGAACTCGCGCTCGATGCCGTCCTGCGTTTGGCGGTCGAGCGTCGAGTTGAGAAAAGCCGCTTTGACGCCGACGTCTTTCAGGGCGTCCACTTGGTCCTGCATCAAGGCGATGAGGGGAGAGACGACGATGCCGGTGCCGGACCGGACGAGGGCGGGGATCTGGTAACACAGCGACTTGCCGCCACCTGTCGGCATCAGGGCGAGGCAGTCCCGCCCCTCCAGCAGGGCCGCGATGATGCCCTCTTGATGCAGGCGAAAGCTCTTGTAGCCGAATACCTCGTCGAGCTTGGCGCGCGCCGCGTCGAGCGGTTTCGGGCTCAGCAGGTCGAAGGCCGGCAGGGCTTTGGGCGCGGCAGATGCCGGCATTGCGGTGAAGCTCCCGGATTTACGCGAATGCGACCGGCAACTCATAGGCTGATTCTATCACCAGGCCGGCATTGCTGATGGCCGCGGCTACGACAATCCCGTTGAAAACTTGAAAGGATTTCGCCGCGATCCCACGCATTCCAATGTTTAACAGGCCGTTCAGAAGCAGTTCATGTTGGGGGCTGTAGGGTCACATCCAAGCTGATGGAGCAGATAGCGCCCATCAGGTCCCAAGGTGCCCGGCCAGGTTCCCCTCTCCCCCCCCCCCGACCTGGCCGGAGCTGCCTTAGGACACCAGACACACTTCGGTAATCCTCCCAATCTGTGCCCGTTGCCCGCCGGAACTCATCCGGCGGGTTTTCTTTGACTTTTCCCTGGTCGATGATGTTGGAGGGGCCAGGTGGGGATTTGTCCCCTCGATTTTTTTGCTGCAACGCGGTAAGCCCGGGCCATGGCTCATCCGATCGCAGATTCTTTCACACGCAATCCCGTACTGATCGAAGTGACCCGCGGCCCCTTGGTGGAGTGCCGTCATCGGGGCACGGTTGCGGTTTGTGATGCGGCCGGCGATTTGGTTCTGGAATTGGGCAACGTGCGTGCGCCGGTCTATCCGCGCTCTGCCATAAAGCCATTGCAGGCATTGGCTTTTATCGAGAGCAGAGCCGCCGACCGTTATGGCTTTGGCAACCGCCACATCGCATTGGCTGCGGCCTCGCACTCTGGCACACGCGAGCAAGTGGCGACTGCAGGTGAGATGCTGGCCGCACTAGGGCTGGATGAGAGCATCATGCACTGTGGCAGCCATCTGCCGCGTGATCAGGATGAACAGCGCGCGCTGCTGCGTACCAACAGCAATCCAACGCAGCTGCACCACAACTGCTCAGGCAAGCACGCCGCCATGCTCGCAACCGCTTGTCATTTGGGCGAGCCGACCGCCACGTATGAGCAGGCGGAGCATCCCGTTCAGCAGCGCATTCGCGCGCTTCTAGAAGACATGAGCGGCGCCGAAATTACAGATGACGTATGCGGTATAGATGGATGTTCGGTCCCCAATTGGGCGCTTCCGGCGGCCAATCTTGCGCGCGCCTACGCTCGGTTTGGAACGGGCAAGGATTTGTCGCCGGAGCGCGCGAAGGCAGCTCGCCGCATTATGGAGGCGGCGCAGGCCGAGCCAGATTTTCTCGCCGGTCCGGGGCGGCTCGATACGCGTGTGCAGAAGCTTTTTGGCGGCGCGGCTTTCGTGAAAACGGGAGCGGAAGGGGCTTATGCGGGGTGCTTCCCGCAATCGGGTCTCGGCTTTGCGCTCAAGATGGACGATGGCGCTTCGCGCGGTGCGGAAGCGGTTGTTTCGATGCTGATTGAGGCGTTCCTGCCGCAAGCGCGCGGCAAGCTCCCGCTTAAGACGCTGAAGAATGCGCAAGGCAAAGATGTCGGCGTGATCCGTCCATCCCCGCTCGCAGCCGTCGCACTGCGATGATTGCCGTTCGTTTCTGGACTAAACCGCGACATTGCCATTGAGAGCGATACGTCCGCCCGAGCCGGGTTCGCGCGCGAGATCGGGCCCCGACATAGCACCCAGGTTCATGGTGCGGATGGCTCCGTCGATCGTTTGCGAGATGAGATTATTGGCGATGAGGCACGCGCCGGCCTCGGGTGCATTCGTGATGGCGATGCCCACACGCGAATGCCGGATGACGTTTCCGGTTGCCGCCACGTCGCGCATATAGGGGCCCCATCCGATTTGCAGCCCGACGGTCGGCGCGCCTTCTATTGTATTGCCGGTGACGGCAGCGTCGGCCTCCACGCCGATACCTTCACCGCGCTTTTCGCCCTCGGGCTCCTTCTCGCGGCGGAACAGATTGCGGATCAGGTTGCCTTGGATGACCGCGAGACGGCCGCCCTCCTTGAAATTAGTGACTGAGATTCCCGTTGCAGCCGTATCGACGACGTTGTTGGCGATGACGCAGCCCTGAAAGCCGAACTCGGCGTAGAGCGCCACTTCGCCGAGGCGCTCGCAATTGTTCGAGATGATCTGAATATTGGAAGCCGCGTTGCCACGTACCGCGCTGTAGGTACAGTCGTAAATGCGGTTCGCCTGAACCAGAACACCGCCTGCTCGAAATACGTTGACGCCATTGCCCCATTCGCCGGTTCCACCAAGCGCGTTACGGATCTGACTGATGCGGTTAGCGATCACGAGCGTTCCGTCTTCACCGGCTTCTCTGCGCCAGACGAGAATGCCGTTTCCTGCGCAGCGCGTGACCTCGTTGGCGGAAATTTCCAGGCCTTGGGCGTCGAGAGACTTGATGCCGGCTGAGAGGACGTCGGACACTACCATTCGGCTGACCCGTCCGCAGCATTCCACCAGCGAGATGCCGCCGCCCGCGCTATTGCGAACTTCCACATCCTCGATTGCTATGGCGCGCGCCCGCGAAATGTTGAGCAACGCTTCGCCACGGGAGACATCGAAGGTTTTGTAGGCTCCGTCGATGATAAGACCTTGCAGTACGATGCCATCGGCATTGTCGGCGGTGATGCACGCAGATCCCCCGTTGAACAGAAGCACCGTCCGCCGGGCGTTGCCGATCAAGGCGGTGCCGGCACGCAACCGCAGATCCGAAATGCGAATGACACCTTCCGGCAATCGCAGCGTGCGTCCTGTGGCTGCCGCCTCGTCGATGAGGCTCTGCAAGGCAGCGGTCTGGTCTTCGGCTGCGTTAGGCTTCAAATCAGCGTGCATGATGTCGTTGCCGATCTGGCGAAAGGCGGCTTGCAAGGACTTCGCCTTGGGAGCGGCAGCATCGGCGGCTTGCGCTCTGGTCACGGCGGCAGCCGCTGCGCCAAGTCCGAAACTGGCTGCGAGAAGGGAGCGGCGATCGACGGTCATGGCGGTCTCCTTGGGCGGGGTCGGCTCAAGGACAAGCAACATCGACGCCAGTCAGGTAAACGTTAAGCGGGGTGGTTAATCTGCAGATTGCGTGAGAAACGGTGAATGGGTCGTCTCCAGGCACGCGCGCACGATTTCTAAGGCGCCATCCAGCGCCTCAGAAAAGCGCAAGGGCGGCCCTTCCAGGTCGGCCGGTATGTGGATGAAGCCGGAGCGGCAGGCCACTGGCAGGGCCTTCGTGGCCGTCAGGCTATGGTAAAGAACGGCGTTGCAAAGGTAGCCACCGGCGTCGTCCGACAACGAGACAGGAAAGCCAAGCGCCTTCAAACGTGCTTCGATTCCAACCGCATCGATGCTGACAGGGTGCAGATCTGGTCCAAGGCGGGACAGCCGGTTCTCTGCGGGCAGGCAGCCTAATGCATCCGGCGAGGAACGGCATAGGTTGTGAGCCTGGCGTTCGATGCGAAAGCCCGTGGCGTCGGCGGCAACGCCGAAGTGCAAAGCGAGTGTAGGGCGGTGATGGGCGATCAACGTCGCCGCGCGTTCCGGAGCTGCGCTCCAAGTGGTTTGCAGAATTTCGTGATGCACGACATGGCCGGGGAAGCTCTGACGTGCGTGGTGCGCCAGTGCCGGGACAAGCCTTGCCGTCGCATTGTCTGCAATGCCGGGAAACGGTCCGAAGCCCGTTAGAAGCACGGTCTGCGTTTGGGTTTGGCTCATCGCCGTTAGCCTGTTCGAAATGCGGCTTTCAGCTTACTCGAAAGGTCGTGCGAAGTGAATGTTGGAGCGTCCGCAGCCTTACTCGGATGGAGGCGTATCCGCATCCGTCTTGAAGTAGGGTTCGACAACGCCTTTGAGCTTCACCGTGATGGGGTTGCCCTTGCGATCGCGGGAGTTGCCCGCCGCAACGCGGATCCAGCCTTCCGAAATGCAATACTCTTCGACGTTGGTCTTCTCGATGCCGTTGAAGCGAATTCCCACGTCGCGCGCCAGAAGGGCCTCGTCGTAATGCGGGCTTGAAGGATTGACGGAAAGTCGGTCAGGAAGCTTGTCGGTCATGATCGTTTCCTCGTAAGCCGTTTCTTATATTGGCGACGCTCTCTCGCCGATTACGCGCACTCGTTCTGCTCCGCCGCGCCATGTTCACCGAAACTGCGACGAAGCGATAGCGCGATCAGTTCGCGAAGCGGAAGTGCATGACGTCGCCGTCCTGCACAATGTATTCCTTGCCCTCCAGGCGCATCTTGCCGGCTTCCTTTGCACCGGTTTCGCCATTGAGAGATGTGTAATCGTCATAGGCGATGGTTTCAGCGCGGATAAAGCCTTTCTCGAAGTCGGTGTGGATGACGCCCGCCGCCTGCGGCGCCTTGGTGCCGCGCGTGATCGTCCATGCGCGTGCCTCCTTCGGACCGACGGTGAAGTAGGTGACCAGATCGAGCAGTTTATAGCCGGCGCGGATCAATCGATTGAGCCCAGGTTCAGCCAACCCCATCTCAGCGAGGAACGCATCGCGGTCTTCGGGCGCAAGTCCTGCAAATTCACTCTCGATCTTGGCTGAGATGACAACCGTCGCCGCGCCCTCTTTGTCAGCGCGCTCCTGTACCTTCTGAGAGAAAGCGTTGCCTTCGCCAGCCGAGCCCTCATCGACGTTGCAGACGTAGAGGACAGGCTTTGATGTAAGCAGTTGCAGGGCACGGAAGATAGGCAGCTCTTCGGGCGCGACCGGTGTAAACCGCGCGGGCTTGCCTTCGCGCAGGAGCACCAGAACTTTGTCGATGACGGCGAATTGGGCCTTCGCCTCCTTGTCTCCGGACTTTGCTTTCTTCTCGATCTGGGTGACACGCTTTTCGAGGCTTTCGAGGTCGGCGAGCATCAGTTCGGTCTCGACGGTGTCAGCGTCGGCGATGGGATCGATGCGATTTTCGACGTGTGTGACGTCGCCGTCCTCAAAGCAGCGCAGCACATAGGCGACCGCATCGACTTCACGGATGTGGGACAGAAACTTGTTGCCCAGTCCTTCGCCTTTCGAGGCGCCGCGTACCAATCCTGCGATATCGACGAACGTAAGCCGCGTCGGAATGATTTCCTTGGAACGTGCGACGCTGGCCAGCTTGTCGAGCCGCTCATCGGGCACGCCGACTTCGCCGACGTTGGGTTCAATGGTGCAAAAGGGATAATTGGCGGCCTCGGCGGCGGCTGTTTGAGTCAGCGCGTTGAAGAGGGTCGATTTGCCGACGTTCGGCAAACCGACAATTCCCATCTTAAAGCCCATATGTGATTTGTCCTTGAATTGCGTTGCGCTGAGCTACAACGCTCATCCTTCAAGATCAATGGGCTGGAATGGCGCGGAGGCGCGTCAGGACCGGATTTTCCGGGCTTTGTGCAAAACGTCACGAGTTATTCGGGGGCATGCGCCGCGGCGAAATCTAGGGCGGGTGAAGAACGCCCAAATAGAACATTCGGCGGCGGGCATCCTCGTGCAGGCTGTTGATGGAGAGCACCTTGGTATAGCTCTCCAACGCCAGTTCCTTGTCTCCCCAGTCGCGGGCCATTTCACCCCGCATCCAGAACAATGGCAGGTAGCGGTCGTTGACTGCGATGCCTTTGTTGAACTCCGCCTTTGCACGTTCGCGATCGTTCATCGCGTTGAACACCTGGGCGCGGCCCATGTAGGCCTCGACCTCACTCGGCTTGAGTTGAAGCGATTTGTCGAAGTCGGATAGCGCATCATCGAATTTATGTGCGCGCATGAGCGCCTGACCGCGGTCGCGGTAGTACTTGTCGTTATTTGGGTCGAACCCGATGAGCGTGGTGTAGTCCTCCACGGCCTTGAGGTACTGCGAATTCTTGGCGCGCGCCCATGCACGACCTTCGAGCGCAGTGATGTTCTTCGGTTGCAGTTTCAGAACCGACGTGTAGTCATCGGCCGCTGCCCCAAAGTCTTCCTCTTTGCCCCAGCCGACGGCGCGCAGCATCAGAATGCGCGCTCGCTCTGTCGGATCGGGGTTGGTGGCGTTCAAGATATAGGTGCAAGCTCTCACGACAAGGGGTGCGGAATCGGTCTGCTCGCAATCTTTCAGCGTCGGTGCTTCGGCAGGTGGCGGAGGTGGTGTTGTTGGCCCATTGGCGTATTGGGCGTCGGCGGAAACGGCGGAGGCGGTGTTGCAGGCCGCCGCGCACGCAATGAGTGCACAGCGCGCGCGTGCAAGGCGTAAGCGTCCGCGAGTGAATCTACGTGCAGGGCCTGATGTCACGGCTTCCCGTCTCTCTTACCAGCGCAGTTTGCGCTCTTTGAGCCGTTGCAAACGGCAGGCAGGTTTTGCGCTAGCCGAAGCGTCATTGCAAGCGCGGGGACAACCCTAGTAGCTTAAGGTTGAACATGATTCGAGCGCATTTGGCGCGGAAACGAGCCTATTGCTGATATTGCGCTAATGCGAATGTCGAATAGCGCTCGGGGCTTGGAAGATTGGTCTTGTCCGACATGGCGGAGCGCAGGGCTTGTTCGATGTTGACGCCGTTATCCGCTTCGCGCATCGCGATTACGATGAACGGACGCTGCCAGCTGGTCTCATCGTTCTCGCATTCCGCGCATGGCTCAAGGTAGCGGCCAAGATTGAGCGTCCACATCGGTATGTTGGGCCCTATCGCATCACGGACCCATTGTGCGATGCGCGCGGCACGCAGGCCGCCACGCTGCGTTTCGCGGCCGACATCACCTTCCTGGCTGGCAAGCCCGACGGCGATGAGGGCGCGTGCGCGGCCAAGGTTCTCACGCAACTGAGGGGCAAGCACCTCTGTTTCAATGTCGGATGGTGTCAGCCGCTGATCGCCGCGTTCAAGCTCCGTCGTCGATCCCAAGACCCAACCGTAATTCTTGGTCAGCACCACAACGTCAAACAGCGCGCGACGGCCAAGGGCGTCCGTGCCTTCGATCGGAAAGACCAGCGTCCGCTCGTTCCACCGCTTAGCGAAGATGCGCTGGGCGCCGCTCTTGTCCAGGAACTGGGAAAAGTAAGCGTCCTTTAACGTGATGCCCCCGATAGTGACTGTGAAGAGCAGGGCGAGGAGACCGATAACGGCTTCTTCGCGCGCGCCGAACAGACGATGCAAAAAGCCCATCAAGCCGCGTTCGCGCTCCGTGTCGGTATGTTCTGGGATTGCAATGGCTGCAGTGGCCGCGCTCGAACGCCCCTCGCCGAAGTCATCGTCGTACTGGACCATCTGCTACTCGCTTTACCTATGCCGACATATACGCTGTGCAGGGATGAGCGCCCCGTACGGAGGTGAGGCCGACACGGGAGGGCCTGACGACCTGCGCCCCTTCAGTCGCCCGATTTTCGCGCGCTGAGCCACTTTTTCAAGTTTTCTGCCAGCGCGGATTGGCGCTTATTGGCCCGTTCTCCCGCTGGATGCGGCGTATTTGTTTTTCTCTGTGGCACAGGAGCCTCGCCTTTTGAGGCTGCCGTTGTTTTGGCGGGAAGCGCCTGACGTGATGCCGGCTGGGCAGGCTTGTCGGCGGCATCACCGGCATCCGCCTGGATGAAACGCGCTACGTCGCTGAGGAAGCGGGCGTCGTCACCTTTGGCGAGGTGATGCGCCGCGCATGCCAGCGCATCGAGAAGCTCACTCACCCATTCGCGTTCGACCTTCGCAAAATCGTTGAGCACGTAATAGGTCACGGCGTCCTTGGAGCCGGGATGTCCAATGCCCAACCGCACGCGCACGTATTCGTTGCCGATGTGGGCGGAGATCGAGCGCAGACCGTTGTGGCCCGCGTTTCCACCGCCGAGTTTGACCTTCACTTTCGAGGGGGCAAGATCGAGCTCGTCGTGAAAGACCGCGACATCGGCAGGATCAATCTTGAGGAAACGTAGGGCCTCGCCAACAGCGCGACCACTCTCGTTCATGTAGGTTTCAGGCTTCATCAGCATCACGCGCTCGGTGCCGATCGTGCCTTCTGTGACGAGAGCTTGAAATTTCTTGCGCCAAGGCGGGAAGTCATGCGCGCGCGCAATTGCGTCCAGCGCCATGAAGCCAATGTTGTGGCGGTTACCCTGATACTTGGCACCAGGATTGCCGAGACCGACAAAGAGTTTCATTTCGCTCCTGCTTCCCGGCACGCCCGCAGCGCGCCCGCCGCAAGGCGGGGCCTTGTAAAGGGTCTCGGCGGGACGCTTCGTCTGCGCCCCACCGGGACAATTGTCGTTCGATAATTACTTCTTGCCAGCAGGCTTCGCAGCCGCTGCGGCGGGGGCGCCTTTGCCGGCTGCGGCAGCGGGTGCACCTTTGCCAGCTGCTGCCGCCGGTGCGGCTGCTGCTGCCGGAGTGTCGGCCGCCGCGGCCTCGTCGTCGCCCTTGAGA
This sequence comes from Hyphomicrobiaceae bacterium, assembly GCA_041397645.1. NCBI lineage: Bacteria > Pseudomonadati > Pseudomonadota > Alphaproteobacteria > Hyphomicrobiales > Hyphomicrobiaceae > Hyphomicrobiaceae bacterium. The sequence continues at coordinate 2,681,452 of JAWKWE010000004.1, forward strand.
GCGCCTGCGATGGTCGCAATGGTGAAGTCGCGATCCTTGATCACCGGCGAGATGCCCTCTGGCATGTTGACCGACGAGACGTGGATCGAGCGGCCGATCTCAAGGCCCGTCAGATCGATCTCGAAGTACTCAGGAATTTTATTATAAGGGCAGAAGACTTCGAAGTCGTGGCGCACGATGTTGAGAACGCCGCCGCGCTTCAGACCCGGCGAAGCCGCGTCGTTGACGAAGCGAACAGGAATGGAAACGCGAATGATGCCGTCTTTGCCGACGCGCTGGAAGTCGACGTGAAGAGGCGTGTCGCGGACGGGGTCCAGCTGAATGTCGCGTGCCAGCACGATGTGCTTGGTACCCTCGACGTCGATCTCGAAAGCGGTCGAGGTGAAGTGCCCCTTGAGGAACTGCTTCCAAAGATCGTTGTAGTCGAGCGCGATCGTCTCGGGGGTCTTGTTATCGCCGTAGATCACGGCGGGTACGTTTCCTTCGCGGCGCGTTTGACGTGCGGCCCCCTTGCCGGCACGCGGGCGCGCCTGAGCCTTGAGCGGAATGAGCCCAGACATGGCATGTCTCCGAGTGTTTAAGGGTTTCCCTATAGGGAAACCAGAAAAAGCCGCATCCGGCCTCCAAGGGTGCCGGGCGGCGTCTCACAAGTGTTCATGAGATGGGCGGGCTTATAACCGCGATCCCGGGACTGTGCAACCACGCGGTGCAGACGACGGAAACGCCGAGGGGGCTAGATGGCTCCGTCGCTAAGGTCCACTTGCTGAGGGCAATCGGCGCACATGCAACGCTGTCCAAGCCGGGGCAAGGCGTCTCATGGCGCCTCAAGGGTTTTAAGCTGCCGCCGATACAGCTAAAATACCAACGTTGTAATGTCATCGGGCACAGCCTCGTGCTTCTGCTCGTCTGAGGTATAATGGACAAGAAGACTACAAAGCGGCGCTCGGCTGCGGACCAGGACAAGATCGTTGTCGAAGCCCTGCGCGGTGTGGGACGGCCCGTCTCGGCATATGAATTGATCGAGGCGTTACGGGACCAAGGGGTCACCGCGCCGCCGACCGTCTACCGAGCGCTCAATCGCCTTATCGAGGATGGATTGGCGCATCGCCTTGAGTCCCTCAATGCCTTTGTCGCCTGCAATCATCCCCACCACCACCACCACACCGGCAAGGCAGTGTTCGCAATCTGCGACGATTGCGGGTCGGTGACGGAGTTCGACAGTGAGACCGCCGAAATGAGTTTGGCCCAGTGGGCCAAGAAGGCAGGCTTCAAAGTGCGCGCCATGACACTCGAACTACGCGGCCAGTGCAAAGCCTGCGGGCAGGCTTCCATGGGTGCGAACCTCGGCGATACTGAGTGACGGACGCTAGAACGACAATCCGAACATGTCGCTGATGATGTCCCCGGTCGACCGCGGCTGACGCTTTTGTCGAGCGGGCGCAGAGGAGGCGACCGCCTTGGGATTGAAGTTAGGCTGCGGCGGCGCGAGGTGATCGCGGCCTTTCTTGATCTTGTCCCACTGACCGTCGAGTGCCTGGGTAATACGCCGTTCGTGCCCATAAATATCGGGGAAGGCGCGGACCTTGCCATCGTCGTCCACCCAAGCGGTGAAATACGCGAGGTGGATTGGAATGCGCTTTTCCATCGCAACCTCGTTGTTGAGGGGGCCTGAGCGGATCAACTCGGCAATCTTGGATTTGTCCCAACCCTTGTCGTAGTCGAGGATGATGTCGGCGAGCTCAACCGGGTTTTGCACGCGCAGGCATCCGTGTGACAGCGTTCGCTGCGCTTGCCGGAACATCCATTTATCCGGCGTATCGTGCATGAAAATGGTGTGCTGCGAGGGGAACGAGAACTTCACCACGCCAAGCACGCTTTTCCGGCCCGGAGGCTGCATTACATAGTAGTTGCGGATGTCATCCTTGGTCCAATCGATCTTGCGCCAGTCGAGCACGCGGCCGTCTTTGGTTTCAAGCTGAAGACCATATTCGCGCATCAACCCGCCGCCCTTGAGCAGGCTGGGCCACAGCTCATTCACCATGATCGATTCAGGCACGCGCCACTTCGGCCGCAACACGACGTATTTGAGATTGCGTGTGAAGATCGACGACTGCTTGTCCAACATGCCTGCAACAATGCGTTCCTTGCGGATCACTTTGCCGTCTTTGTAGACGTACTGCATGAACTCGGGGATGTTGTTGAAGACGTAAAGTTCGCCCATGTCGTCGTGCATCCAGCGCCATTCTTCCATGTTGGCGCGCAGCCGTTTCGCAGCGGCAGACATAACTATCTTGCCGCCTTTGGCTTCGCTGCCGGCCTTGGCGCCACCTGCAGCAATGAAAGCTTGGCGTAGCTTTTCGAATTGCGGATGTTTGGGATGCGTCGAAACGAGATACTCGGCTGGCGCGGATGCGGCCGCAAGACCGGCGAGCACGTCCTTGGGATCCAGGAGTTGTGGTTTGCGGTCGAGATTAGAGTTCAGCATTTCCGCCGGCTCCATAATACGTCCGCCGCGCGCATAGCGCGCATAAAGCAGAGCCGAGCGGGTCATCATCAGCTCATCGGTGGCCAACGCGGCTGGGCCGGTGCTGGGGGACTCCAATTTGGGAACCGCAAAATCTGAAGCCTCAAGGCCGTACGAGTTCGCATCCTGAAATGCCGCGATGATATCCTTGCCATTCTGCGTTAGGCCGTTGTCATCGACCCAGAGTGGTGCGTACGAGCGTTTCTCGTAGAGGCTCGTAATGGCATCGCGTTCCTTCTTGGCTTGTTCATCGTCGGAATTGGAGGCCGTAGCCGCAAGCGCTTCCTTCATGGCAGCTGCGAGTGGGCTCAATGTTGCGGGCTCGGGTGGCGCCGCCGCTGCATCGTCGGCAGCAGGCTGTCCTGAGTTTGTGTCAGCACCCTGTTGGCTGTCTTTCGGCTGATCGTCTGTCCCTGCCGTAGTATCGCGTGCCGAGGGCTCATGGGGCTTTTGCTCGGCGGTGGATTTGTCTGCCGAATTGTCGGGCTGCGAGGTCGTGTTGGTTGTTTCGGAGGTCGGACTTTCGCTTTCGGGCGAAGCTGGGTTCTCTTCGGCCGACTCCGCCCCTTCGCTGGCGTCTTGATCGGGAGTGACTTGAGCCGTCTGGAGCGCCTTCGCTGCCGGGGTGTGGGCTTCCTGCGCCTGAGCGCTCGTGCAAACAAGGCTCAATGAAAGTAGGGCCGCAGAAAAAAAGTCGAAGCGCACCGTCATGAAGAAACCTCAAGGGATCGAAGCCGACGCATTGCAAAAAATGAAGTGCTATCTGATTGCCGTAACAGTGTGAACACCAAGCCGGGCGAAACGGTGGATACCATTCAGACACGCCGAATTTGTCGCCCGTATGTGCCCTCGATGCGCCATGACGCGCTGAGTCGGGCGTTTCAAAGACCATCGGCGCTGCAGCGCACAATCCGAACTCAAGCCGAGATTGATGTGCCCATCCCCCATCTGGCGCGGTGGCGCAAAGGAAATACCGCGATATGGTGGCCCCAAAAGGGGAAAGAACCAGGAGGAGATTGGATGGACTCGGCAACGACCGACAAAGCGGCCGCGAGTGGCGGGACGCTCGCACGTTTGGCCCTGAGATTCACCGACTTTGCCGAGCGTTGGTTCCCCGATGCTTTCGTGTTCGTGGCAATCGCCGTCGCTATCGTCGTCGCAGGCGCCTTGTTGAACGGCGCAGAGCCGAAAGCCATCGCCTCCGCATTCGGAGATGGGTATTGGAGCTTGCTCGTTTTCACGATGCAGATGGCCTTGATGGTAGTCTCCGGTTACGTCGTTGCCGTATCGGGGCCGGTTGAACGGTTGATCACCTGGATTGCCAGCCTGCCCAAGACGGGACGTGGAGCGATCACGCTTACGGCCGCCATGAGCATGGCGATGTCGCTAATCGGCTGGGCAATGAGCCTTGTCTTCGGTGCGGTGCTCGTGCGCGCGTTGGGGCGCCGCAAGGACCTCCAGATGGATTATCGCGCGGCGGGCGCTGCGGCCTATCTCGGATTGGGCGCGACCTGGGCACTCGGCATCAGTTCCTCGGCGGCGCAGCTCCAGGCCAATCCGGGCAGCATGCCCAAGTCGTTGCTGGAGATTACCGGCGTAATCCCGCTCACGCAGACTATCTTCTTGTGGCAGTCCATGGTGATGATGCTGCTGATATTCGCGCTATCGGTGACCGTGGCCAACTTGTCCGCTCCGTCGCCAGACAAGTCACTGACGGCGGACGACATGGGGATCGATCTGACAATTACCAAGTCGGAAGATCCGCCGCCCTCGCGCCCAGGTGAGTGGTTGGAATATTCGCCAATATTGACCCTGCTTCTGGTCGGGATCTCGGTGCTGTGGTTTGTGCACGAATTCCAGACCAAGAGCGTGCTGACTGCGGTATCGAACCTGAACACGTACAATTTCTTCTTCATTACGCTGGGACTGCTGTTGCATTGGCGCCCGCGAAATTTCCTTAAGGCTGTGCAGAAGGCGATGCCCGCGACCGGCGGCATTTTGATTCAGTTCCCCCTCTACGGCGCTATTGCGGCCATTCTGACCCAAGCCAAGAACGCCGCCGGCATTTCGATTGCCGATCAGATTGCCCACGCCTTCGTCAGCGTCACCACGCAACATACGTTTCCGATCGCTGTCGGCGTCTACTCTGCGGTGCTGGGGATGTTCATTCCATCTGGCGGCGGCAAGTGGCTGCTCGAGGCGCCCTACGTCATGCAGGCGGCGAACGAGCTGCAAGTTCACTTGGGTTGGACCGTGCAGATCTACAACGCGGCTGAGGCTCTGCCCAATCTCATCAATCCGTTCTTCATGCTGCCGCTGTTGTCTATCGTTGCCTTGAAGGTGCGCGACATCGTGGGGTTCACATTCTTGCAGTTCTTGCTGCACACGCCTTTCGTGCTGTTCCTGCTGTGGCTGTTCGCGATGACACTGACCTACACGCCGCCAGTGATGCCGGGATAGGCTGGCGTTGTCAGGCGTCGGGGTTGAGCACGCGGGCGACGCATACGCTCACGCCTTCGTGCCAATCGGGTTGGACGATGCCGAAAGCGCGCTGCAGCTTGGTGCAATCCAGCCGGGAGTTGTGCGGACGCTTTGCGCGCGTCGGATAGCCATCCGTCCCGATGGCCGATAGCGAGGTGACAGGTCCACCAAGCTTGGCGGAGGAATCGAGAATGGCGCGTGCCACCTCGTACCAAGAGGCCTCGCCGCCTCCTGCAGCGTGATAGACGCCCCAAGGCTTGGCATCTGTGCCGCCTGGTGCCGAGAGCTTGCGCGCCACCCCTAAAATGGCTTCGACGAGGTGCGGGGCATATGTCGGGCTGCCGATCTGATCGTTCACGACCTTCAGATCGGTTCCCTTGCCCGCGTGTGTGAGAATGGTTTTGACGAAGTTCTTGCCGAACGGACTGTAAACCCATGCGGTGCGCAAAATGATGTGCTGCGGATTGGCCTCGGCAACGGCGCGCTCGCCTTCGAGCTTTGTGTGACCATACACGGATTGTGGAGCAGTGGGATCGTCCTCGATGTAGGGCGTGGCTTTGGCGCCATCGAACACGTAGTCGGTCGACAGGTGAATGATCGGCGTTCCCCGCTTGGCGGCAGCCGCAGCAAGCATCGCCGCGCCGTCACGGTTGAGCGCCATGGCGCGCTCCTCTTCACCCTCCGCGTCATCGACCGCGGTATATGCGGCCGTATTGATCACCACATCCGGCTTGATGTCGGAAAGCGCACGCTCGATGGTGGGCGAATTACAGATGTCTAGGCCGGGGCGTCCGATAGCGCAGGCCTCGATGTCGGAGGCGGCAGGCGCAACGTCAAGAAACGCGCGTGCTACCTGTCCGTGCGACCCGGTAATGAGAAGGCGCATGTGATGGCTCTCCCGCAACATGCTTTGGATCGTATCTGCAGTCCCTCGCTAACACCCTGCGCGAGCACCTTGTACGCGTCCGCTGTGTCAATAGAACAGGCTGGATACGCTTTCCTCGCGTGACGTGCGCGCGATGGCTTCGCCAATCAGCGGCGCGATCGAAATGACGCGAATGTTCTTGGCCGCTTTCACGGCTTCGGTCGGCAGGATGGAGTCCGTGATGACCAGAGACTTCAGCCGCGAATTCTGGATGCGGTTTACCGCGCCACCCGACAAGACACCGTGAGTGATGTAGGCGGACGCTTCCGTCGCGCCATTCTTGAGAAGAGCCTCGGCGGCGTTGACGAGAGTGCCGCCGGAATCGACGATGTCGTCGATCAGGATGCAGCGTTTGCCGTCGACATCACCGATGACGTTCATGACTTCACTCTCGCCCGGACGCTCGCGGCGCTTGTCGCAGATGGCGATAGGAGCTCCGATACGTTTGGCAAGCGCACGCGCGCGAACGACGCCGCCGACGTCAGGCGACACGACGACGATATCGCCGTTGTTGCCGTAATAGTCTTCGATGTCGCGCGTGATCACTGGTGCAGCGAACAGGTTATCGGTCGGAATGTCGAAGAAGCCTTGGATCTGGCCGGCGTGCAGGTCGAGGGTCAGCACGCGATCGGCACCAGCGCGTTCGATGAGGTTGGCGACGAGTTTGGCCGAGATCGGTGTGCGTGGACCCGGCTTTCGATCCTGGCGAGCATAGCCGAAGTAGGGAATGACGGCGGTGATCCGGCGTGCCGAGGAGCGCTTCAAAGCGTCCAGAAGGATCAGCAACTCCATCATATTGTCGTTGGCCGGGAACGACGTGGACTGGATGACGAAGACGTCCTGGCCACGGACATTCTCTTGGATCTCGACAAAGATCTCCATGTCCGCGAAACGTTTGACCTGACCCTTGGTCATGGGCAGCTTCAAATAGGCGCTGATAGCGTCTGCGAGCGGTCGGTTGGAGTTGCCGGCGACTATTTTCACGTCTGACGTTTCCCGGCCCTGTCGTGGGCCACTTGCGTCGCGGGTGTCGAAAGGCATGAGCAAAAACTCCCCTGCGACCCCGGAAAAGGCTGCGGTATGCCGGCTTCTAGCAAGCGGGCCCGGTGGTGGCAACCGCCGGGCCCGATTGATTTTTGCGACATGATCTACCAGCGTTAGGCCAGCAGGTTCGCAAGTTCTGTTAATTTGTCTTTGGCGGCAGCAGTTTGATGATGCCTTGTGCGGCTGCTTGCGCCGCAGCATCCGCCGTCTTGCCCCAGGCGCCATCAAGCGAGCCCTGCGGGATGTCGTTCTTCTGAGACACGGTGCCGAGCTTCTTGCCCTTGGGGTCGTAGACGTTCCAGTCGATCTGGATCGGCTGCTTGCCATCCTTGCCCTGGCCCATAGCAACCTTGCCCTCGACCTTGTAGGTCTCGGAACTGGCCACAGTCGCCAGCGGGATGCCCTGCTTGCTCAACTCGCGTTGGATGGCTCCCGTGAGCGAAACGCTGCCATCACCCGGAGCGCCGGCTACGCTCGGAACCAGAGCACGATAAGAGCCGCTCTCGATGCTGCCCGTCGTCGCTGCTGCGGCCGGAGGCGTGATGGCCGCTGTCTGCGTTGGTGCCGCCGGCGATGATGCAGCGGCTACATTTGTGGCGGCCGCACCAGCGGCGGCTACGGGGATGTTGGCCGTCGAGGCGTACCAAGATGCTACCTGCGTCGCGGTCTTGTCGGAGATGGTCTGGATCACCTGGGCGTTCACACCCGACCAGGGATCGCTGCCGCTGCCCGAGGCCATCGTCTCACCAGTGATGCGGTGTGCACGTTTGCCGGTCTGATCGGTGATATCCCAAATATAGGAGATCTTAGAGCCTGCGGCCTCGCGCGCCGCTACGATATAGCCGCGCAGAACGTATTCGCCTTTGGCGGACGGTCCCTGAGCGACGGAAATTTTGTTGCGCTCCATAGAGGAGGCAAGCTGCGTTTGCAGATCGCGAGAAACACTCTCAGGCGCACCGATGATGGGCGCAATCTCCAGCCGCGCCGTTTGCGCGGTGCCCGGTGGCGGTGTCTGCTGTCCGGCAATTTGCGTCTCTGGAGACGTTTGGCCGTTGGATGAAAGCAGCGAATTTCCAGTTCCGCAGCCGGCGAGCGTCATCGCCATCACCGATGCCAAAGCGGCGCCACGCAGTGAGCCCGTCCAGCCCCTCAGTGCAGTTGATAAAAACGTCGTCACGGCGACTCCCCCGTTCTTGTACCCGCTCTTTCCGGCGGCCGACGTACCAACCCTGCGGCCTTCTACTCCCTCAAATTGACTCTACCGGTACCCACCGTCGAACCTGTAGAGCAGCGGATGCACCCCCGTCCAGATGCCGCCGAATGAGATCTGTGGTCACTCGCCCCTGAATGGCCCAGATCGGGCACTTGCCTGTGGATTGTGCAACTAAGCCACGACAATGGCGGAGATTTGGCGCCCGTAATCTCCCTCATTTAGCGCCTGCGAGCGCCTGTAGCTGTAAAAACGTGATTCGTTTTCGTAAGTGCAGGGCGCGCACAACTCAACATCCGCAATGCCAATACGGTTAAGGCGTCCAGCAACGTAGCCTGGCAGATCGAAATGCACACGCGCGCCCGGGGACGGTGTCACAAAAAAGCGCTCGTTGCCCGGATCGAGGCTAAGCAGCTCGGCTTCGAATTCAGGTCCCACTTCGTAGATCTTCGCGCTGATCGTCGGGCCAACTGCCGCGCGGATGGAGGAGGGATTTGCTCCCTGGCGCACCATCTCCGCGACCGCTGCCTCTAAAATTCCGCCCACGGCGCCACGCCAGCCCGCATGAGCTGCGGCTACGACTTTTGTCTCGGGATCGGCGAACAGAACCGGTGTGCAGTCCGCGGTCAGCACGCCGACGGCCAGGCCCGGCGTGCGCGAGACTACCGCGTCGGCTTTGGGAAGTGCGGCGCGGTCGACTGGCGCGGTGACGGTCAGGGCTGTTGCGCCATGCACCTGGTAGAGCGTGATGACACCAGCGTTGACTGCCTTGAGGTGCTCGGCGGCGCGGCGGCGGTTTTCCTGCACGAGGCTTTGGTCGTCGTTGGAGCCGAGCCCGGCGTTGAGCCCTGCGTATATGCCCTTTGAGACGCCGCCTTCTCGCGTGAAGAAGCCATGTCGGATGCCGGGCACGTCGAGATTGGATGCCGTGATGGGGTTGAGCATGCGTGGGAGGCGGTCTCTCGTTAATTGCGGTTGTGAGGGCAGGCAAGCACCCTATCACTGACGAGTGACGATTGGTCAACGACCACAATGTTGTCTATCGCCGATTATGCCTGTGCATGCGCAAAGCCGGGAAGTGACGGCACACCCTGCGCGCGCACGCCGATAACCTTGAAGCGCGTGCCCATCCCGTTGGGAGCAAGCAGCCGTGCTACGCCCGTCTCAATCTCTCCGGCGCGATTTGGATTGGCGTGCATAAGGCGTGAAGTACGTTCGATGATGCCGAGATTGCCGAGAAACTCCGCCTGAGTGATCGGACCGTCTATGGCGAGCCCCCCGGCGTGCAGCACGCTGGCTAGCTCAAAGAAGCTGACGTGGGCGGAGATGTCGGCCTCGCCTGGCGATGCGAGAGGGTCTTCGTATTTGTGCTCGCGAACGGCCTGAAGGGTGTCGCCCGCCGATGCCGTGGCATAACCATAATCGATGATGAGGGCGGCAAAAGGACCGCTTCGTGCAAGAGCGCCAAGCGCTTCCGCAAAACGCTCTGGCCGTTGGCTTTCCACGACGGCTCCAACGGCTGCTTGTGGATAGAGGCGGTCGAGCGTGCCCGTCGTCTCGCTCATGTTTCGCACGCAAAAGGTGAGCTTTCCTCCCTCATCAAGCCCAACGCCGCGCTGGCGCCAGCCGTCGGAGGTCTTCACCCATTGGTCGACGGGCCAGGCATCGAGAAATTCATTGGCGAGGATGATGGCGGGCGCAGGAAAGCCGATCAGATTGTGGCCCCATGTGATCGGCACACCCGCTTGAGAGAGCGTGTCGCGCTGGGCGGACTGCAATACTTGGCTCGCCTCGACTAGATGGACGCGCACGGCTTGCGCAAAGCCCGGAACAACCCGGGCGGCCCGCAGCACATCGCGCATCATGGTGCCTCGACCCGGCCCATACTCCACGAGCGTGATGGACTGCGGTCCGCCTAGAACCTGTTGCCAGACGACGCCCGTCCACAGACCGAGCATCTCGCCGAAGATCTGTGAAATCTCTGCCGCGGTGATGAAGTCGCCCGACGCTCCGATGGCCTGGCGCGTGGCGTAATAGCCTGTCGCCTCGTCCCACAAGCAGGCCGACATATATTCGGACACGCTGATAGGGCCGTGCACGCGGATCCGTTCTGCCAGCTTGTGCGCCAGAGGCGTGACCCGGCGAACGCCGGGATCGGCGCTCAAGGCGCCACCTTTTCGCTTTCTGGCTTCTTCTCCGCATCCGGCTCGGTGCCGGCATCTTTATCCGATGCGGTCTCTTCAGCGGGCCGCGCGGTTGCGATGAAGTAGATGCCGAGCAGGAGCATCGGAATGGAGTACATCTGCCCTGCGGTGAATGGGCCGATGTTCAGCACATGTACCGCCTCGGGCTCGCGGAAGAACTCGCAGATGGTGCGGGCGATCGCGTACCAGACGAGGAAAACGCCTGCAACAAGTCCCGGCCGCTTCAACCCGAACTTCGTGTGCGTGATGTACCGAAGCAGAACGAACATCACCAGCCCTTCGAGAGCTGCTTCGTAGAGTTGGCTTGGATGTCGCGGCAGCGGTCCGCCGTTTGGAAAGATCATGCCTACGGCTGCGTCCGTCTCGCGTCCCCAATGCTCGGAGTTGATGAAATTGGCGATACGTCCGAGGAACAAGCCAAATGGAACGCCTGCGCTCGCAAGGTCCATGACGGAGCGCACGGGAGCGCCTGTCTGGCGGGCGAAGAGTATCAACGCCATGGCGGACGCGATGAGCGCCCCGTGGAATGACATGCCCCCCTTCCAGACTTTAACGATCTCGGCAGGGTTGGCGAAGTAGAATTCGGGGTCATAGAGCAGCACCTGGCCTAGGCGGCCCCCGAGCACAACCGCCAAGGTCAACCAGAGGAGCAGATCGTCGGCCTGTGCGGGCTTCAGAGGCGCTGCGCCTAGCCAAAGTTTCGGCGTCGCCAGCAGCCGCTTGACGTACTGCCAGCCGAGCAGAAGCCCGAACATGTAGGACAGGCCGTACCATTTGATGGAAATGGGACCGAACTCGATCGCCACGGGGTCAATCGCGGGATAGGTCAAAAACGCCAATGTCTCGATCATCTGGTGCCCCCTCATGCGCCTTTTGGTGCGGTGCGCCTTAACGGCGCTTGGCGCTGGCAGCGGCCCCCGAATTGCTTGTGCGGCCTCAAGCCCTGCCTGGGCCGGTTGTTTGCGGCTCGTATGCCCCTTGTCAAGCAACCCTTGAAGTCGAAACCAGCTGCCGTCATATGTAAAGCCTTGAATTGCTGTCTCATCCAAGCCCGCAGGACCAGCCCCGATGACCCAGACATCAAACCGCCTTTTTGACGATCTCGCCAAGATGATGACGGATGCCGCAGGCGCAGCAGAGGGAATGAAAAAGGAAGTTGAAAGCATGATGAAGGCGCAGGCGGAGCGCTTCATGAATTCGATGGACGTCGTCAAGCGGGAAGAGTTCGAGGTCGTTAAGGCCATGGCGCAGAAGGCGCGCGAGGAGAACGACGCTCTAAAGGCTCGTTTGGCTGAGTTGGAGGCAAAGCTCGCTGGTCGCTGATCGGGCCGTTTGGCCTTTCGTGATATTTCGTCCTGCGGCGTAGCGGAATTGACCTTATCTGCCATCCACAGAAGCCGCTGAGTTCTCAACATCAAGTTGCCATTAAGCCCGCCTTTTGAGCCAATTGCCCGCTCTTTGCCACTTTGCCCGTGGACAAGGTCGGCCTCACCTTGCGACTCGGAAGGCGGTGATGCTTTCGTCCGGCCACGGCCGACGCTGATTTACGCTTCCGGGTTTCAGTTTGGAGTTGGAGCGCCAGCGTGCGGGAAAGGCCCGTCGAGCCGGCCGCGATGGACAAGGATGAAGCGAGAATGGCAACCGCCGAACGCAGCTACGAGCGCCTGATCAATCCAATCGATCTTGTGGAGCAACTGGCTACGGCGCACGACTGGTCAGCCGATCGCTCCAGCGATGACGAGCTGACGCTGATCGTCGCCGGAACGTGGACGGACTATCACGTTTCGCTGAATTGGCGGGAAGACCTCGAAGCGCTGCACCTCGCCTGCGCGTTCGATTTCCGGGTTCCGGAAAATCGTTTGCCGGAAATGTATCGCCTGGTGGCCCAGATCAACGAGCAGCTCTGGCTCGGCCATTTCGATCTGTGGACCCAGGAAGGCCTCGTGATGTTCCGTCACGCGCTTCTGCTGAACGGGTCGGTGGCAACCACCCGCCAGTGCGAGGCCATGCTGCGTGCCGCCCTCGAAGGCTGCGAACGCTACTACCAGGCCTTCCAGTTCGTGGTCTGGGCGGGTAAGGAAAGCCGTGAGGCCTTGGTTTCGACCATGTTCGAGACCGAAGGACAAGCTTGATCCTTTCGCGTTAGGACTGCTGTGACATGAGTTTCAATCTCGATGGACCGGTGCTGCTTGCAGGCGCCGGGAAGATGGGCGCCGCCATGCTGTCTGGCTGGCTGGCGCGAGGCCTCTCTCCCGCGAACGTTATCATTCAAGAGCCGAATATCGCGGGCGAGGCGGCCGAACTTGCCAAGCGCCACACCATCGCGGTCTATCCAAGCGTCGCTGCATTGCCCGCCCCGCCAGCGGTCATCGTTGCTGCGGTGAAGCCGCAAGTCATGGACGCAGTTTTTCCGCCCCTCGGCAAGCTCGCTGGGCCCGGCACGGTGGTGCTGTCGATCGCGGCTGGCAAATCGATTGCGAGTTTCGAGAAGCACATCAAGCCCGGCGTCGGTGTGGTGCGTGCCATGCCGAACACCCCTGCCGCAATAGGGCGCGGCATCAGTGGTGCCGTTGCCAACACGCACGTGAGTGCGGCCCAGAAAGCCACGTGTGATGCCCTGTTGTCGGCCGTTGGTGAAGTGGTGTGGGTCGACGACGAGAGCCTCATCGATGCCGTCACTGCCGTATCGGGATCGGGACCAGCCTACGTCTTCCTGTTAGCCGAATGCCTGGCTGAGGCGGGCCGGGCCGCCGGACTCGATGCGACCCTCGCAATGCAGCTCGCGCGCGCCACAGTTACCGGCGCCGGTGAGTTGATGCACTGCTCTCCGCTGCCTGCTGCAACCTTGCGCCAGAATGTGACTTCGCCCGGCGGTACCACGGCTGCTGCGCTCAGCGTGCTCATGCGCACGCCGGGTGGACTGCAGGATCTGATGACGGAAGCTGTGGCGGCCGCAAAAGAGCGCGGCCGCGAACTTGGCTCCTGACTCGGCCTGGATGGGTTCGAGTCTGAACTGTCGCTCGCAGCCGCGCTGAAGGCACAGCTCGCGTCTCCCGCAGGCGGGACCGGGAAACCCGAGCAAGTTGCTGGTCGAGCCACTCCCAAGGAGGAGCAGAGAGAGACCCATCAGCGATGACGGTCTTGGAAAGCGTAGCGACCGTCTCGAATATCAAGATGTAATAAGATAACATCACTAACAACACACAAGTCCGTGTGCATTAAGTTCCCGCTGCAATTGGGAAAATCTCGGATTGTGCTGGTACTCAGATAGGGAGCGAGATGATAGCCCGCAGGCCCCCCATCGAACTCTGGCCGAGAGCTATCTCGCCGCCGTGGCTCTTGGCGATGTCGCGCGCAATCGCCAGCCCCAGCCCCGAATTGCCTTCATCGACGTTTCGGGCATGGTCGATGCGGTAGAAGGGCCTAAACACGTTTTCGCGTTCAGAGGGCGGGATTCCCGGTCCATTGTCATCGACCTCGATGCGGATCCATTGGCCCTCGGTTGCAGCGCGGATCACGATGTGATCGCCAAAGCGCGCCGCGTTGGAAACCAAGTTGGTTATTGCCCGTTTCAGTGCTTGGCGTTTCAGCGGCAGGACAAGATCCCGCCGCTTCTTGCGCAGCTTCAGCTCCACGTTATGTCCGTAGATCTGTGCCTCTGCATGGATCTCCAGGAGCAGCTCCTTAAGATTGGTTGGCTTGGCTTCCTCGCCACCGTCGCCCTTGGTGAAGGCGAGATAATCCTCCAGCATGTGCTGCATTTCGTTCACGTCGGCGGAAAGTGCGCGCGCTTCCGGCGTGTCTCCCAGGAGCGCCAGTTCGAGCTTGAAGCGCGTTAGGACAGTGCGCAGGTCGTGACTGACGCCCGCCAGCATGGTGGTGCGTTGTTCGACATGGGTGGTGATGCGATCACGCATTTGCAGAAATGCTTCCGCAGCCTGGCGCACTTCGCGGGCACCGCGCGGTCGGAAATCCTCAGGGATGGTCCGTCCTTTTCCGAACGCATCCGCGGCTTCTGCGAGCCGGAGAATGGGGCGGATCTGATTACGCAGGAACAGGATGGCGACCGTGAGCAGAATGATCGAGGTGCCGACCATCCAGAGGAGGAAAATATGCGAGTTGGAGGCGTAGGTCTGGCTCCGCGTGGCGATGAAGCGCAAAATCGCATCGTCGTGCTTTACGCGGATATCGACGAACCGCGCCTCGCCCACTGTGTCGATCCAGAACGGACGGTTGACGTGTCGTCTGATCTCAGCAGAAAGCGCTCGGTCGAGTAGGGTGAACAGGGGTTTTGGGCCCGGCGGTGGCAATTCACCGGCCGGCAGGAACTGAAGCTCCAGATTGAGCCGTTTCTTTGCCAGCTCGACGAGATCTTGCGTTTTCTTCTTGTCGGGAAGCTCGTCGTACATATCGACGATCGCGGCGATGTCGCGCGCGGTTGCTTCCGAAAGGCGGCGCGTCACGGCCTGCCAGTGGCGTTCCATGAATGCGAAAGCGATAACGCCTTCAAGAACCACGATCGGCGTAATGATTATCAGAAGAGCGCGTGCATAGAGGCCTTTGGGAAGGAGCTCGGAACTTAGCGAAATCAAACGCTGCGTCAGCGGGTGGGCACGCAGGCGCGTGCGCCAGCTAGCCGGCGGGTCGAGGTCAACGGCATGTTCTCGAGCAGCAACCATTTCAGCCGAATTCGTCTCGCTTCGCCAAAGGAGCGCAACGCATCAATCTGTGTATAGAACGTAGCCCTTGCCACGCGCCGTCTGCAGATAAACCGGGTTGGAGGGATCGCACTCGATTTTGCGGCGCAAGCGGTTGATCTGCACATCGATGGCGCGCTCACTGCCGGTTGACTCATCGCTGGACAATTCATGGCGCGGGACGGGCACGCCAATGCGATTGGCGAACAGGCGCAACAGATCTCGTTCGCGCTCGGTCAATTTGATGGTTTCGTCATCGCGCCTCAGCTCGCCGCGCGAGAGGTTGAAAACGCAAGGTCCCATTCGGATCTCGTCGTTCTGCACCGCCGCGCCCTGTCCGCGCCGCAGGATTATCTTCAAGCGCAGCAAAAGCTCGCGCGGCTCGAACGGCTTGGTCAGATAGTCGTCGACGCCGGTTTCCAGTCCCGCAATGCGGTCTTCCGGATTTGCCAGGGCGGTGAGCATCAGAATGGGTACAGGGCGGGTCGCCTTGAGATCGCGTGCCAAGCTGAGGCCAGTCTCACCCGGCATCATTACGTCGAGAAGGACCAAATCAAACGAAAGGCCACGCATGTATGAGCGGGCCGAGGCCGCATCTGCGGCCTGGGTTACTCGAAAGCCGCTCGATAGCAAAAACCGGCTCAACAGATCTCGGATCTTTTGGTCGTCATCGACCACGAGGATATGGGGAGCGTTGTCGGGCAAGGGATCGCAGCGCGTGCGTGTGCTCTGAGCCGGATCGTTAATTTGAAAGGACGCATCCTGTCCCCCGGTGCCTTTCATCAGTCAGCTCCATTGCGTGTCTTGATCGCCGTGTTCGCGCCGCCAGCGTTGATCAGCGCTTCCACATAAGGGCGATCTTTCTCCGCAATCATGCCAAAAAGAAAGCGGCGTGTGAGGCCTTCTGCCCCAGGGCCAGCTTTCGCAAGTGCAGCCTCGACCCGTTTTGTTTGTATTTCCGTCAGCTTGTCGGTCAGTCTTGCGCCTTTGGTTGAGACGTAGAGTCTGCGCTCTCGGCGATCCTCGTCTCCCGCCCGCTGGATAATGAAGCCCTCATCGACAAGCTGCTTGAGAACGCGCGCCAGGGCCTGTTTCGTGATCTTCAGAATTTCCAATAATTCCGCAACCTTGAGCCCTGGGTTGCGATGCACAAAATGCAACACGCGGTGGTGTGCGCGGCCAAACCCGTAGTGTTCCAGGATGGTGTCGGGATCGCAGGTGAAGTCGCGATAGGCGAAGTAGAACAGCTCGACACAAGCGACAGGATCGAGCGGTGCGGTCTCCTCACGCACTTCGCCCGACCCTTCGGACTTCGAACTATTGCTAGCGGCCACACTCCTTTGGCCGGACGCAGCATCGGACGTTATGTCAGTCATGTTGACTTATTGGCCTTGAATGTTTCCCGTTTCAAGTCAAATTGTTGGGCAATTCCATGCCTGACCCTGTCGTCTCGCACTTGCCCAATAGGGGGGTTGGGAGTTAAGGCTTCGGAAGTTGCTTTCCTCCCCTCCGAAGACCCCCAGGTGCGCTTGGCCGCCACCGCTGGGTACAACCTGCTATATCGGGACTTAAATCTTCATGGCTGACATCGCACCCTATCACGACCGCGACGGCTTCATCTGGCTCGACGGACAACTCGTTCCCTGGCGCGATGCCAAGGTTCACATCCTGACCCATGCTCTTCATTACGGAAGCGCGGTATTCGAGGGCGAGCGGGCGTACGACGGCGAGATCTTCAAGCTGCGCGAGCACAGCGAACGTCTGATCGAGGGTGCTGGGATTTTGGACTTCAAGATCCCCTACACCGCTGAGCAGATTGATGCGGCTTGCCGCGAAACCATGCGCGCCAACAATCTCACTGATTGCTACGTAAGGCCGATTACCTGGCGCGGAAGCGAGACGATGGGCATCTCGGCGCAGGCCAACACCATCCACCTCGCCATCGCCGCGTGGAATTGGGGCTCCTATTTTCCCATGGAGCAGCGTCTGAAGGGCATCCGGATCTGCATGGCGGGATATCGTCGGCCAGCACCCGACAGCGCCCCTTACCGCGCCAAGGCCGCTGGTCTTTATATGATTTGCACCATTGAAAAACACCGCGCAGAGCGCAGCGGCTACTCAGATGCGCTGATGCTCGACTATCGCGGCCACGTTGCTGAGTGCACTGGAGCCAACGTATTCTTCATCAAGGACGGCGTCATCAATACGCCGACGCCTGATTGTTTCCTCGATGGCATCACGCGGCGCACGGTCATAGATCTTGCCAGGGCGCGCGGTATGACGGTCAACGAACGCACGATTATGCCGGAGGAACTCGGGACCTTTACGGAGTGTTTTATCACAGGCACGGCTGCCGAAGTAACGCCGGTGTCTGAAATCGGCGAGCATCGCTACAAGCCTGGTCAAATCACCGAGACCTTGCTCAACGACTATATGGCGTTGGTTCGGCCCAAGAAGCAGGCTGCCGCCGAATAGGGCGGCGTTGATTAGCTGCCAGACAAAAAATTCAAAAAGCCCCAGCTCGCAAACGAGCCGGGGCTTTTTTGCGTCGAGAAAATAGTGCCGCGAGCGCACTTCTGCGCTTTGAGCTTCTCGATGCTTATTTGTTGATGGAGTGCTGTGTGGTAGCGCCGAGCTTCATCGGCACGTACTCGGGAGTTTCACGACGGCAAGCGCCGAGAGCCAGAGCAGCAACACAAACAGCAAGGACCGTATACTTCATTTGACTGTACCCCGTAAAAAACGCTCGATCGAAATTGATCTCAACACCACAACGCGGCGGTGAACCGAGTGTTCCTTTTTTTGGTTACCATCTTCTTACCAAATGTCGCGTCGTGAAGAGGCTAGTCGCTGGACGATGCGTTTCGGCAACACCGCTTGCTCACGCGGGGCGCGCATTGCCAACAGTCCCCATTGAGGAATGTGCAGCGCGGATCTTTGAAAGAATTGATGAACCGTCTCGTAGTCGGGCGCGACCGAGGAAACGGAAGCACCGTTCGGTGCCGACTTTTCAACGAGGAGTTCATATCATGAAAAATTTCGCTCTTACCGCCGCCGTGCTGACCATTTCGGCTTTTGTTACGGGGGCGGCAATTGCCGCCGGGCCGTTTGTTCCGGCAAAAACGGCCGTGGTTTCCAAGGGCTCGATCGAATTGGCGGCAAGTCGCAAACCTGCGCGTCGTCATTCCACCGCGCAGCTGAAGGGCAATGGTCGCGTCGTGAAGGACACCTGTCCGGGCGGTGACAAGAAATGCATCAAGGATCTTGTGGCCTCGTGCGACAAGGCTGGCGGCGGATTGTCGACGCAGCCCGACGGTGGCGTCGATTGCTATGTGGTCGGCATCCACGACCAGCCCTGACCTTTTTCTACACTTGCAGATTACTGGAACACGCGCAGTCGGGACAAAAGCCCGGCTGCGCTCATGCCGGTTTCGTTCCAACTTGCCTTTTTTTTGCCAGTTGGATTTGGCTGCTAATACAACTGCGGGAAATGGTGCCACGAATGCGGTTGAGGATTTGTCATGTTTCCCCGCTTCCTTACTTCCGAAACTGCCGAGCCGGCCTTCAGTCGTGATTTCGACGAGGGCGCAGACGAGTTTGATTTGCGCGCGCACGGAGTGGAGGACGAACTCGTGTGCGGAGAACGGATTTGTCCGTCGCATGCAACGCCGCCCGGGAGTTCATGGCTTCAATCCTGGCTTGTCGTCGTTTCGATCATGGGGGCTGGCTGGGCGTGGATGCAATTGCCATCGACGCTGACGTCACCCGCGCGAGCAGCCATCGCATCGGCCACGTCCGCAGTAATGGCTCAATTTGCAAACGTGTCTTCTCAGCCCTCGGCTGTGTCCGAAGGCGCAGGTGACACAGCGCAGGCACAGCCGCCGCCTGCCCCGCTGCCGCCGGCACTTGAGAGTGGGGAGGAGGTGGCATCCGCTCCGGGCGCCGATGCTGGAGTTAAGGTGGAGTCAAATCCCGTGGTCCCGCCACAAGAGCAAGATCAGTCTGAGATCGCTGCTCCTGATCAAGAGCAGAAAGCGGAAGGTGTCGAGAATGCGGGCGTAGAGGTGGAACGTCTGCACGAACCGAAGGTTAATCCGTCTGATCGCTATGCGTCACGTGCGCTGGCGGTGGGGCTGCATCCTGATCTTTCCCGCGTATTGCTAAAAAAGCTGACGTCCGCCGATTTTGAAAACGCGCGCAAGGCAATTACCGCAGCCCTTTCTGAGACGCCTCAGGACGGCACGTACGTCTGGCCGCGCAAGCCCGAGGCATCACGCGCCCAGTTCGAGATCCGCTTTGTCGCAGGCGCGCCGAAGGATTGTCGCCGCTATGTTGTGACGGTGATCAAGGATCGCTGGTCAACAACTGCGCGGGCAATGGAGAAATGCACGGGAACTGTGCGAGGATGACATATCAGATGCGCGGCCTGGAACCGTGCATATGTCTCCGCGTTGTGCGATGGCATGACGATGTAACAATCGCGTAGGTGTCCCATGCCCGGTCTAAAGTCGCTAGCTTTGTTGGTGTCAGCAGTTGCGTTCGCAGGCGTGATCCACGCAAACGAGGCAAGAGCGGTTAGCGACGACGTCCGCAACGCTTGCCACACAGATTACGTGACCTATTGCAAGCATCATCGTATTGGATCGAATTCTCTGCGCGCGTGCATGCGGGAAAATAGCAAGCGGCTTTCTCCAAGTTGCAGGCTAGCGCTGATGACGTCTGGTGAAGCGTCGCCCGAAGACGTACGTCGCTACAAGCGCGATATGGCGAAGGGCGGTCATTAGCGCGTCGCCCAAACTGTTATTGTTCATTCACTCAAACTGCACTCGTTAACCTGTATAACGCTGGGCGAAATCTTCTGCCCGCAAACGCGAGGCGCGTGGCCGCAGAGCTGCGCTTGCACTTGCGTGGATACTCCCTTGGTATTAGCAACGGCAGGAAACATGCTCCTCCCGAGGAGTTGACCCGCTTCCCAAGGAGTTTCCGATGGCAGACCCCAATAAAAAAATTGAAGAGCTCCAGCGCCAGAACGCCGAACTCTCCGGCATGATGCTCGCAACCGGCGTCATCCTCACTCAGCTCCTGCAATCCATCTGCAAGCGTGAGTTGAACCCTCAGGCTGCAGCGGGCCGCATCATGCAGACGGCGCGCGAAGGCATCGAAAGCTTTGCGAAAGAGACAGACGCTGATCCTCAGATGAAGAAGCGCGCACTTGAAGCGGTGCAACAGTATGAAGACCAGATCCGCTCCGTACTCGCAGTGTGATCGCTGCCGCTTTCAGCCTTTCTTACTCATCAGTAGGATCATGCATGTCACGGATTGCATTCTACACAAACCCGATGAGCCGGGGACAAATCGCGCGCTGGGCGCTGCATGAGGTCGGTGCCGAATATGATCAGCACCTGATTGACTACGGGCCGCCGATGAAAGCTCCGGCGTATCTCGCCATCAATCCGATGGGGAAGGTGCCTGCGATCGTTCACGATGGTCATGTAGTGACCGAGGCTGCCGCGATCTGCCTGTATCTTGCCGAGGCATTTCCGCAGGCCGGTCTGCTGCCGCAAACGCTTGCCGAGCGGGCCGACTACCTGCGCTGGACGTTCTTTGCGGCTGGGCCAGTCGAGCAGGCAATTACCAGCCGCTCGATGGGATGGAGCGCTGAAGGCGACAAGATGAAAGAGGGCCGCCTGGGATTTGGCTCCTATGAGCGCTCGGTATCGACGTTGGCAGGTCTCTTTGATGGGCGCGATTACGTGTGCGGGGATCGTTTCACGGCGGCCGATGTTTATGTTGGCTCGCAGGTGGATTGGGGGCTTGCCTTCAAGACGATTTCTCCAACCCCTGCACTCGAAGCCTACGCTGCGCGGATGCGTGCGCGGCCAGCGTATCAAGCCGCCAAAGCCATCGACAACGCGCTTATCGCCAAGGCGAACGGCTGAACGCAGATCTAGCCTCCCTAGATCAAGCTCTCGTTCTTTCACTCGTAGATGTAGGTTACGATGAACACGAGATCGGCAGGGACGGCGTTGTACGGCGGCAATGGGAAGCTCGTCTGTCTGGTTGCGAATACGACGCTTTGATCCAGGCCCGCCACGTTCGAGGGCATTTCCACGTTGGTGCTGACGAGGTTGCCGTTCCGGTTCAGCGTGATGCGCACACGTACGCGCCCGCGCGTATTGCTCAGTTGCGGCATCGTTGCTTGAAGTGCGCGGATCACGCCGCGCGCGAAGTCGTCGTTGGCGCCTGAGCGCGTAATGCCGGCCGGACGCTCGAAACCCGCGCCTCGGCTACCCGGCGGGGGAGAGAACGAGCGCGGGATACTGAGATCGAGGTTGGCCGTCTTTGTCTTCTTCGGCTTCGGAGTTGGCTTAGGCTCGGTCTTCTTGGCTTTTTCCTTCTTGGGCGACTCTTCGGCCTCTTTCTTCGGAGGCGGGGGAGCAGCCGGCTCGGATTTGTCGGCCTTTGCTTCGTCGGCTCCTGGATCCGGCGGAAGGCTGTCGCGAAGCTCGTTCGGAGGCGCGATGGACGCGGTTGCCTCCTTGTCGGCCTCGCGATCGGGAGCGGTTTCAGCTTGGCTCTTGCTTAGTTCGGGTTCGGGCTTGACCGGCTCTGCGGCCTTCGTCTCGGGTTCGGGCTGCTGCTGCTCGCGCTGTTGTTGCTCGGTCTGCTCGGGTTCGGGAGGCGGGGCGGGTTGCGGCGGCTTGGGCTCTGCGAGTTGCGGCGGCGGAACCGGCTCCCCGGCCGCATGATCCTCGACGGTCGACTTTCCCTTCAGATCGGCTTCCGACACCAGCGAAACGCTGATCGCATCATCCACGCCGCTTGCATCGCCGATCTGGCGAGGATGCGAGGTGGAAATGAGCCCGGTCAGCAGGCAGACGTGCACGGCGAGCGCCGCGATCAGCCAGCGGCGAAAGCGATTGACGTCCGCCGAGACAGACGTCTTCTCGCTCGTAAAGCCGTCCGCTGGCTTTGCGAGTTCGAATTCCGCAGATGTCGATGCCGTAGTTGCGCCCATCGCGCCGCAGCATATGACTTTTCGCTGCCCGGGGGTATGCCGGAACGGGCAGTTTTCACATCCTGTTTACGGCCAGCGGCGAAATGCGCGGGCCTCCGAGCCCGCAACCGCACTTTAACGCCAGGCTTTGGTTCAGTCTGACGATAAGTCCTGAGGCAGCATTTGCGCGGCGATTGCACTCAGCCAGTTGGCGTCAGTGCCGATGGCGAGCGATTGCCAGCCCATGCGGGCCATCTCGCGCGCGTACTCGGCATCGTTGGCGAAAATGAAAGTGATGACCCCTGCGGCGGTGGCGCGTGCGTGGACGTGCGCGATGGCCTCGCGGACTTCCTTGGCGCGGATGTCGCGATGTCTGCCGTTGGACAGCGACAGCGCCAGATCGTTCGGACCGAGGCAAATCATGTCGAGCCCTTCCACTGCGCAGATCGCGTCCACGTTCTCGACTGCGCGCTTGGTCTCGATCTGCCCGCAGGCGATGGTCCATGCGTTGGCGGCTTCGACGTAATCGCCCTCGATTAGGAACTTGCCGCGATAGGGACCGAAGCTGCGGCCCCCGAGCGGGGGAAACTTCGCCGCCTGCACGAGCCGCGCGGCATCTTCCGCAGTGTCGATCATCGGCACGATGACGCCTTGTGCGCCCGCATCGAGTGCGCGGCCGATCAGGCCGGTGTCGAGGTGGGCGATGCGTACCAATGCCGGAACGTGCGCCGCGCGCGCCGCTGTGAGGCAGGCGAGAAGCTCGGTGTTGCCGCCCGCGCCATGTTGCTGGTCGATAACGACGGCGGGCCATCCGGCGTCCGCGACCGTCTCGACCACGAGCGACGAGCCCAGCCCCAGCCAAGCGGTCGGCAGCGGTTTGCGAGTTTTGAGCAGCGCGCGAAAATCGGCGGACGTGCTAGGGTTCTTGGGGGCTGGATTTTTTCCGGCTGGCATTTTTTCGGTTGGCATGAAGACGTCTTTCGGATGGAACGTTTTGTTCGTCGGCTTGAAAGCTTCGCGCGCAGGACACGGTCATGCGCGGGCAAACGCAAGCGAAATCTGTGGCGCCCGGGCCTACCGCGCTTTCGGGTTCGCGGCGCACTTTAGGCGGCGGGCCTGAGTGGGCCGGGCGGATTGCTCGGCTCGTGCGCGAAGTATTTGAGCGTCACATACGCGCCGATCCACGAGCCGACTACGGCGAATAGCACGTAGATCCAATTGTTGGTGTAGCTGATAACCGCAAACGAGGAGAGCATGTACCATATGCCGCTCCAGTTCGCGGCGTGGAGCGCGTTCCTTGTGACGACGGCGGATGTGAACTTGACGTAAGCGGCGTCGGTCGCGGCGGTTGCGATCAACACGCCGAGTGCGATGAGTGGATCAAACGACATGGGCGGCTCTCACCTGTTCTGTAGGACGCCCGATATTGGCATATGTCGGAGGAAATAAGGAGGTGGATGGGGGCAGCGAGGGGGGAAGGAGCGGTTATCAGACTCAAAGATGAGCAATAGCTGCCTCTGCCGGGAGCAGATGAGCAACGCCTCTCTTCTATTCTGACACGACCTTCCCGCTTACTCGGCGATAATTTTTTCGGGGATCGCTTCGTATGGGTTGGCGTGCGCCACCTTTTCTGTCCTCGACTTTGTGCCCGGCATAATTTCAAAGCGCGGGTCAAAGTCTACCATGGTCGATGCAAGCTGCTTGAGGATGCTGATGTCACCTTCGACTTTTGCGGTGCCGTTCGCAATTTGAGATTCGAGTGTCTTCGCACCTACCATGGTTTGCTCAAGATCCGAGCGGTTTATCGTTAGCGTTAGATCAGGCTTGTCGGACTGGAAGCCCTGAATATTGGTGAGCGTTGCGTTCTCAAGCTCAACGATAAACTTTTCCCCGTTGTCTGGGGTGACAAGATTTATCACGAACTGCATACCTTCGGCCTTGCGGCTGTCCATTCGAATGGCAAGGAAGTTCAAGAATAGCTCTGTCGACATAGCTCGGATGACATCCGGCGAACTGGAGTTGGCGGTTTCGCCTTGTGGGATGCCCGACCGCAACTCGTAAGCGCCAGCAAGAAAACTGTTCCGTAGCCCCGGATTTTCCTGCTGGTATCCGATCTGTTCAAAGACATCGGCCAGCAAATCCTTTGCGTCGGCGTTGTCGGGCTCTGCCTGCACCAGCTTGTCCAAGATCTCCGATGCCAATAGATATTGGCCGCTATAGCAACGTCAAAAGCTCTTGGCCGACAGCAATGCTCATCACAGTGAAAGCCGATGAGCATTGCTACCGGTAGCAGATCACTTACACGTGCAATTGACGTCGGAAGGACCTTTGCCCTCAGTGTTGCCGCCTGTGCACGTGGGAGTCTTTCCTTCGGGGCAGGTCACCGAGCACGATTGAGTTTTGTCCGCGCTGTTCGCCGAACATGTTCGCGTTTCTTCTGCAATGGCAAGATTAACACTCAAACTTGCGATGGCGATTGACGACGCAATGACTAGCAACTTACGCATGCACTTCCTCCAATATAAAATGACTATTTTGTCGCTTTTGTTAACAAGTCTGACTCTTCGGCAGCGCATTGAAATGCTATGTGCCACCAAGGTGGAAAGCTCCGATAGCTGGCCTTTTTGGCGTTGATATAGATCAACGGAAATCAAATTTTGGCAAAGAATATTTTTTTTGTAATGGTCGGTCGATGCAATGAAATGGGACGATCCAATCTACTTTTTCCACTTATCACCGCCGTTTTTCCGTGTCTGTCATTTCAGTTTTCGTCACGGCTCGCAGCGCGCGAAGACTCTTTGGGTGCCGCGGAAGCCTACAAGACGATCGCGTCTGTCCTGAGGATCGACGATGTGTCGACAGTCCTGGCCTCAGGAATAACGGGCCTGGGAAGCGTCGCTGGCTTTGTCGGCCGCATTAGCAGTGCGTCGCAACTGACCGACTGCGAGCGTGGCGGCTGCGCTTCTCGCTTCAGCCATTCAGCAATATGCACCGCACGTGGAAGTGTCGCGGATGTGACCGCTAGCGGAAAGCGCGGGAGCGAATGAGGCGCTGGTGATGCGGGGCCATCGAGGGCCCTGCGTAGGGCGCTCGATGGCGTTAGCGATCTTCATCTCTTAACAGGCCAGGCTTCAACGAGAGAGGCCAAGACGCTTCATGTCGGGCCCAGCCTTCGCCAGCGCAGCACGGCACGTGTCCGTCAGTGTCGCCTTGTGGCTCTTGATGCATTCATAAAGGCGTCCGCCGCCTGGTGCTACGTCGCTGCAATACTGAAGAAGGTCGGAGCTGCATTGGCGTTCGTAGACCTGAAGGTTGGCGTTGGCTGCGAAAAAGTCGTCTACGCCTCGATAGACGGCGACCGCGCACTGCACCGACAGTTTGTCTTCATAGGCGTATAGGCAGGCCGCCACACGCCCACCGCCAAGCGTTACCCCTTTGCAGTATGTTTTGAGCTCGGGTGCGCACTTTTCGCTGACTTCGCCAACGATGGACTGCTGAGCCGAAGCTGTGCCGGTTGTGAATACGCCGCCGACCAGCGCGGCGAGCACGAATATTGCCTTCAAGTTCATTGCTAAGACTCCCCTTTCAAATTTCCCAATGTTAGCAGCAGCTTCAGTGAGCTGATGTCAAAGCATTTGAGTGCATCTCGTAGCTTGGAACGATGTAATTTTTACAACGAAAGACGGGACTTTGGCCGCTTTCCACCTTGACCGTTCCTGATATACTCCCTCGCCTTAGAAAAGGGGTTGCTTCAATTCTAGCGCAGGATCGTTCAAAAGCCCTTCTGGCAGATCAAATGTTGCAGACGCCGGCAGTTTTTACGTGCTCGTTCGATGACGTTGGGCCGTTTGCTCGCGCTCTCACGCAGGCCGAGGTGTCTTGTTTTCAGACAAGCACGGGGCCTATCCAGTTCGATCTTGCTATATGCAAAAGCCCTCAAATGGAGTTGCACTTCACCTCAATGCCGCTCGGGGGATGCATCGCAACCGGCAAGACTGCTACGACAACACAAAGCTTTCACATTCCATTGGGAACCCGACCGCTCATTGCCATGGGAGGCAGGCAAATGGAGGGGGATTCGTTTGCAGCATATGCCCCTGGCGGGGAGCACGTAATACGTGCGCACGGTGGTGCCCGGCTTGCCTATATCGTGCCTAGCCCCGAACTGATCGAGCAGACGTCGTTCGCGCACCTCCTCGGCAAGGCGACAATTCAGGAAAAGGCAAATCTAGAAATCATCTCGACCGGCTCCGATGCGATGACACGGCTGCAGAATTTTTTGCAGGATCTGGGAAGCCTCGCTACCAACACGCCTCAGGCAATGTCGAATGCGCAGGTGTTTCGCCACATGGAGCAGGTGCTGATGGAATTGCTTGTCGCCGCCTATTCTTCTCGTGGGCCGGAGGGTGGCAATACGGGTCGAGCACCGCATTCCCGTCGTCGCGTCTTGCATAAAATCGACGAGCTCCTTCGGTCGAAGGCTACAGAACCCGTGTATGTGACCGACCTTTGTACGGTTGCCGGGATAAGCCAGCCGACGCTTTATCGGGTTTTCTACGATACGTTTCAGATTAATCCCAAACGATACTTACAGCTGCGACGCCTGCACCTTGCGCGCGAGAGATTGCAGGACAGCTCAAATCCAGCGCAGTCTGTTTCCACGATCGCATTTGACTGCGGCTTCTGGCAGCTTGGACGCTTTGGACAAGCCTATCGGGAGCTTTTTGGGGAAACACCCTCGCAGACCCTGCGTCGATCCCGCAATGGCGCACCTAAAATCAGCTGATGTACGCGGCTTTGCTAGCTTTGGCCCTTGCTGCATTGGTTTCGGAGGGAAGAAGTCGATACTGAATGAAACTGGCATAGTCGTCTCGAAGGAGGGTTGTTATCCATCGGGCGATTTTGAACCCTATGGGAGGATGACTTTTGCGAACCGGCGGATCCCGAGGCTTGCCTGACTGCGTGCAGGACGCGGCGCGAGTCGTTTGTTTATTCTTATGCTTTGCTGTCTTTCAATCTGCCGCCTTTGTTGGACGGGCGGAGACAGCGCCTGCCAAAAAGCCGAACATCGTTTTCATTCTGGCAGACGATATGGGCTGGAAGGATGTTGGCTACCACGGCTCCGATATCAAAACACCGTCGCTCGATAAGCTGGCCGATGCTGGAGCCAAGCTTGAACAACACTACGCTATGCCAATGTGCACGCCGAGCCGCGCCGCACTTATGACAGGCCGCTATCCGATGCGATATGGCTTGCAGATCGGCGTGATCCCCGGTGCGGGAACGTATTCGC
The DNA here is from genome assembly GCA_041397645.1 of Hyphomicrobiaceae bacterium. Classification (NCBI taxonomy): domain Bacteria; kingdom Pseudomonadati; phylum Pseudomonadota; class Alphaproteobacteria; order Hyphomicrobiales; family Hyphomicrobiaceae; species Hyphomicrobiaceae bacterium. Next base: position 2,708,827 of record JAWKWE010000004.1, read on the forward strand.
TTGCGACGGATGAATACTTGCTGCCGCAAATGCTGAAGGAAGCCGGGTACAAGACATACATGAGTGGAAAGTGGCATCTTGGTCATGCCAAGAAGGACTTCTATCCAAATCACCGCGGCTTCGATTCTTTCTACGGCGCAACGGTCGGTGAGATAGACCACTTCACTCACGCATCGCATGGCGTGGACGATTGGTATCGGAATGACGATCCGATAAAGGAAGAGGGATTTGATAATAGTCTGTTCGGCGCTGAGGCGGTGAGGGTCATTGAAGCCCACGATCCAAAAGATCCGATGTTTCTATATCTGGCGTTCACCGCGCCTCACACTCCATTCCAAGCCCCTCAGGAGTATTTGGACCGCTATTCCTCCATTTCCGACAAGAACCGTAGAGCCTATGCAGCTATGATCTCGGTGATAGACGACGAAGTTGGGAAAGTCGTTGATGCCCTTGATAGGAAAGGGATGCGCGAGAACACACTGATTGTCTTCGCCAGCGATAACGGTGGCGTGCGTTCGTCGATGTTCGCTGGGGACACGAAGGTCGAAGGTGGCTTGCCTGCGAGCAACGGCCCGTTCCGCGATGGCAAAGGCACGACCTACGAGGGAGGTACGCGGGTCGCTGCTTTTGCAAACTGGCCCGGGCATATTAAGGCTGGAGTCGTGGATCAGCCGATTCATCTCGTTGATTGGTTTCCGACCTTCGCGAAGCTTGCAGGTGCAAATTTCTCTAAAGGCAAACCCCTCGATGGCCTGAACGTTTGGCAGACGGTTAGCGCAGGCGCGCCTTCGCCGCGTAAGGAGATGCTTTATAACGTCGATCCGATGGGTGGCGCTTTGCGAATGGGCGAGTGGAAGCTTGTCTGGAAAGCCTCATTGCCTCCCAAGGTCGAACTTTTCAATCTCAAGAACGACCCCTCGGAAGCTAGAAATCTAGCGGCCGGAAACCCTGGAAAAGTGAAGCTTCTTCAGAATCGATTGACGGAACTCGCCGGCCAGATGGCGCCGCCGCTTCTGTTGATGGAAGCTGTGCGGCTGACCTATTACGTGCCTCCCGTTTCCGCGGATCCGACGGCGATATTTTCCGGAGGCGACTGATTCAGCCGCGCGACGGAGCGACGGCAAACAAACCTAATAATGGCTGCAGCTAAGCCGAAGCCGAGGGCCGAGTCGTTCACAACTCGGTCCCGGCGGGCCTTCGCTGCAGCCATTCTTTTCGTCATCGCGTCGGGCAACGTATCGGGGCATACTGGTCGCGTAGCCAGTTAGACGGACGCAAATCTAAAATTGCCCGCGACTGGAAGAAAGAAACAAGGTTTGGAACTCCCGCCGCCATGCATGAAGTCCTACAAGCGACCGCAACGGTCCTGTCGTTGATCAACCCGGTTGTGTGCGCGGCAATGTTCAACGTCGCGATGTCAGGTCAAGACCGATCCGCAAGGCTCGCCGCCGCCACGAAGGCGTTGCTTGCGATCGCAATCATCTTGATCATGGCGGCGCTGTTTGGGACCAAACTCCTTGCGCTGTTTGGAATTTCGCTTGATGCCTTCGCGGTGGCAGGTGGCGGCATCCTTATCTGGATCGGGATTGGCATGTTCAATCCCGGCGGCAACACGACTTCGACATCACCGGAGGCGTCGAACTCGCTTGGGCCGCTGATCATGTTCGGCGCAAGCCCTGGAACGATAACGGGCGTCATCACGATTGCGGCCCACCACTCTGGAACCGACCTGCCCATCAGTGCCCTTGTCGCCATTGTGATTGCGGTTCTCGTAACCTGGATCGTTGTCGTGTCCCTGTCCCAGTTGGGCAGGACGGAGCGCCCGAGCTTCTGGCGCTCGTTGGCGACGCGCTACATGGGCTTGATCGTTATTGCCATGGGCGTGCAGTTCGCGCTTTCCGGATGGAAGGCGTTTATGGCCTAAGCCCGCTTGGCTGAGAGTGACACCCCTCATCCTCGCCGCGCGGCTTCGATTTTTGCGACGTCGATCTTCTTCATGTCCATCATCGCAGCAAACGCGCGTTTGGCTTCCTCGCCGCCGGCGGAGATCGCGTCGGTCAGCGCGCGCGGTGTGAGGAGATGCCCCACTTGTCCTTGCACCAGCCGCACGCACTCTCTTGGCCGCCGTTGCCGACGATGGCGTTCCAGTAGCGATCTGTCTCTTCCTGATCGTCGGTGGCGATCTGGAAGGAGAATGCTTCATTGTGCTTGAAGGCGGGGCCGCCGTTGATGCCGACGCAATCAACGCCCGCCACCGTGAACTCGACGACCAGCACGTCGCCCGCTTTGCCGGAGGGGTAGTCGCCGGGTGCGCGACGGACGGCGCGTACCGCGCTGTTGGGAAAGGTCACGGCGTAGAACTGCGCGGCTTCCTCCGCATCCTTGTCGTACCAGAGGCAAATCGTGTTCTTGGCCATAACGTTTCCTCTCTCTTTAAGCTGCGCCGGGCGACTTTCCTTTCGTTTGCGCCTTCCGACACGCCTCCGGCGCGCCGGCCGGAAGGCGCGACGCGACACGCGCACACGGCGGCCGGCTCCCCGGAGGGGAGTCGCCGTGTGCAATCAATAAAGCACGAAGCGGACGGGTTCCGCGGCGTGGGTCTTCGCAATAATCGTCTCGGAACCGGTCCGCTCCGTGACAGCCAAAGATCAGGGTTCCGGCAGGCCACTTAATGAAGCGGGATATTCCGCACACGGTTTTTCTCATGCCGTGCGGACCTGCTTTCCGCCTTGACCGCATCGCGCGCGTGAGGCGAGCGGGTCTGGCTGCCCCATCCGAGCGCCGCGCGACGCCTCACGCGATGCCCTTGCCGGATGGGTAAAACCGATTATGCTGGGCACTGACGAATCCGGGGATAAGTTTTTAGATGCGCCGGGCGGCCGGCTCGACGAAGGAGAGTTGCCCGCGCCAGCTAAAGTGGGAAGCAGCGAGCGCGGTGCTCTGCGCCCGCCGGTCGGCTCGCGGAACGCGAGTCGCCGGGCGCAATTAAAAGAGAGGTCGGGGATAAATTTTTTGTGGGGGTTGGTCAGGGCCTGTTATCACGAAATAAAGTGCAAGTGATACTGAACATATTTTTTGTAGATCGGAGGTGATAGAATGAAGCACGAGGATTATCCTGCTTTATTTCTAGATGCGGATGCGGCTTCCAATTTATATCAGGCGAAATTTTTACAACTCATTCGTGGGGAATATTTCGCGCTATTCCTGGCGGCTCTATTCTCCATGAATATTTTTGCAGGCGTTTTTTATTATGTCCTATACGCTGGTATTTTCTTTGTAGGTCTTCTCGTTCTTGTGAGTCGCGCACAGAGCAAGCCGGAACAATGGTGGTATCGCTGTCGCGCGCTTGCCGAGAGTGTAAAAACATTAACGTGGCGTTACATGATGCGGGCTGCCCCATTCAATGTCGATGATGCCACGGCAAAGCTGAGGTTGCGTGACGAATTGCACGAGATGTTTGTAGAGAATAAGGAGACAGCCAAGCAGATTACAAATGATTGGTCTGGCAATAATCAAATTACCGCCGCGATGGTGGCTGTGCGCGCGATGAAGCGCGCCGATCGAATGAAATATTATCTCGACAACCGCGTCGACGATCAAAGGAGTTGGTATAAACGCGAGTCAAAGATGAATCGTGACTCCGCGCGGTTCTGGGTTTGGATGAGCGGCATCGCCTACGTTCTAGCCGGGGGCATGGTCCTTTCTCGTATTGCTTGCCCCGAGTGGAAGTATTGGCCAATTGAGCCCCTGATAGTCGTAGCGGCCTCTATTGTGGGTTGGATGCAAATCAAGAAATTTAATGAACTTGCCGCCGCTTACACCGTGGCGGCTCACGAAATTGGATTAATTCGGCCAAAGGCTGATTCGGCGAATAATGATGCTGATTTCTCAGAATTTGTGAATGACGCAGAGAAAGCGTTCTCGCGAGAGCATACTCTTTGGATTGCCAGACAGTCGGATTAGGGAGATTGAATTGATGGATACTGCATATGTGATCTTTGACGGTGAAAATGATAAATGGGCATACGCCTACATAAACGGCTGGAAAGCCAATAAAAATATTGATTTTGATTATCAGAATGCGCATGATCTTGATACTATGACGGGTCGCGCACAAGATGAGCAGTACGTTAAGTCGAAGTTGCGTGAGCGCATGAAAAATTCTACCGCCGTTATCGTTTTGGTCGGCGAGAAAACGAAGAATCTCTACAAATATGTGCGGTGGGAATTAGAGCTTGCACTTGACCTCGGACTCCCAATTATCGCAGCCAATCTAAACAAAACGAATGGACAGGATAAGGATTTATGTCCTGCAATCATTCGTGACAAGGCTTGTGTGGTGCATATTCCCTATAAGCTGGATGCTCTTAAGCACGCAATGAGCAACTTTCCAAGATTCTATCGCCGATTGAGCCTGGCAGAGAAGCAGGCAAAAAGCGCTTATTCTTACAGGATGTACGATCAGACGAGTTGATAGGAAGACGACGGGTCACGGGCATTTGCTCCGCGACACCCGCTTGCCACCACGTTTAGCCGCGCCTGCGCCGGGGGGTTGCTCCGCCGCCTGCTTTCCCACCACTTTCGCGCTTTTGTTTGCGGCTTCCGACACGCCTCCGGCGCGCCGGCCGGAAGCCGCGCTTCAATACCCGCTTCCATCCTTCCGCGTGAACTGCCACTTGCCGTCTGGGTCGAGTGAGGCTTTGAGGTCGTCGTTGGGGTAGCTGCCCTCGTCGCCGGGCGTGCGGTCGCCGATCTCTAGATAGACGACGTCACGCGCCGTCCGGTTGACGAGATGATGGGCGATGCCTGCTGCTGGGAAGCCCGCGCACATCCCGGGTCCCATTTCGATCTCGCCGGTGTCGGTGACGAGCGTCGGCGTGCCTTCGAGAATATAGACGAACTCGTCCTGCTTGCTGTGGCGATGCAGCAGTGCGGACTCGCCGCCCGGCACAAGTCGCGTCAGGTTCACGCCGAAGTTCTTCAGTCCGAAGATGTCGCCGAGCGGGCGCTTCTCGCGCTTGCCCATGCGGCTGAAGAAGGGCTCGGGATAGTTCGACGGTTTGGTGCGAAGGGGCGCGTCCTCGGCTTTGATCGCAAGTGGCGGTGTGTCGGGCATTGCTACTCCGCAGCCTGCTTTTTGTTCCTCTTCGCTGCGGCGGGCGACTCTGCGTCTTTGTTGCGCTTCGGATGCCCACTCGCATCCGCGCTGTCGAGCCGGCCGGAAGGCGCTGAGACGGGGCGGCGTGCGAGAAGATCGCGCAGGTATTTGCCGGTGTAGCTTTCCTTGACCTTGGCGACATCCTCGGGCGTGCCCTCGGCGACGATCTTACCGCCGCCATCGCCGCCTTCCGGCCCCAGATCGATGATCCAGTCGGCGGTCTTGATGACTTCCAGGTTGTGCTCGATGACGACGACGGTGTTGCCCGCGTCTGCGAGCTCGTGCAGCACTTCAAGCAGCTTCGCAACATCGTGGAAATGCAGGCCGGTGGTCGGCTCGTCCAAGATGTAGAGCGTGCGCCCGGTGGCGCGGCGTGACAACTCCTTCGACAGCTTGATGCGTTGCGCCTCGCCGCCCGACAGCGTTGTCGCCTGCTGGCCGATGTGGATGTAGCCGAGCCCCACGCGCGCCAGCGTCTCCAGCTTGTCGCGGATGGAGGGCACCGCCTTGAAGAACTCCGCGCCTTCCTCAACCGTCATGTCGAGCACGTCGGCGATGGATTTTTCCTTGAAGGTGACGGCCAGCGTCTCGCGATTGTAGCGCTTGCCTTTGCATTCCTCGCAGGTGACGTAGACGTCGGGCAGGAAGTGCATCTCGATCTTGATGACGCCATCGCCCTGGCAGGCTTCGCAGCGCCCGCCTTTGACATTGAAGGAGAAGCGGCCCGGCTCATAGCCGCGGGTCTTGGCTTCGGGCAGGCCTGCAAACCATTCGCGGATCGGCGTGAAGGCGCCGGTGTAGGTCGCCGGGTTCGAGCGCGGCGTGCGGCCGATCGGGCTTTGGTCGATGTCGATCACCTTGTCGAAGTTCTCGATGCCGGTGATGCGATCGTGTTCGCCGGGGTGCTCCTTGGCGTTGGTGAGCTTGCGCGCCACCGCGTTGAAGATGGTGTCGATCAGCAGCGAGGACTTGCCGCCGCCGGATACGCCCGTGATGCAGGTGAACAGCCCGACCGGAATGGAAGCGGTGACGTTCTGCAGGTTGTTGGAGCGTGCGCCGGTTACGGTCAATTGCCGTTCCGGATCCGGCGGGCGGCGATTGCGCGGAACCGCGACCTGGCGGCGGCCCGCGAGATAATCGCCCGTGAGGCTCTTGGGATCGGCGATGATGTCGGCGGGCGTGCCTTGGCTCACCACCTCGCCGCCGTGAATGCCGGCGCCCGGTCCGATGTCGACGACGTGGTCGGCCGCGAGGATCGCGTCTTCATCGTGCTCGACGACGATCACCGTGTTGCCGATGTCGCGCAGATGCTTGAGCGTTTCGAGCAAGCGGTCGTTGTCGCGCTGGTGCAGGCCGATGGAGGGCTCGTCGAGCACGTACAGCACGCCGGTCAGGCCGGAGCCGATTTGCGAGGCAAGACGGATGCGCTGGGATTCACCGCCCGACAGCGTGCCCGAGGAGCGCGACAGCGTCAGATATTCCAGGCCGACGTCATTCAAGAACTTCAGCCGGTCGCGGATCTCCTTGAGAATGCGCGTGGCAATCTCGGTCTGCTGTTTGGTGAAGGTCTTGGGGATGTCCTGGAACCAGAGGTTCGCCGCCTTGATGGACAGATCGCACACCTCGCCGATGTGCTTGTTGCCGATCTTGACCGCCAGCGCCTGAGGCTTGAGGCGATAGCCGCCGCACGCATCGCACGGATGGGCAGCCTGGAAGCGCGACAGCTCTTCGCGCACCCAGTCGCTGTCGGTCTCGCGCCAGCGGCGCTCGATATTGCCGATGACGCCTTCAAACGGCTTTACGGTCTTGTAGTTGCGCGTGCCGTCCCAGTAGGTGAACTCGACGTCTTCCTCGCCCGATCCGAACAGGATGGCGAGCTGCACGTGCTTGGGCAGACGCTCCCACGGCGTCTTCATCGATACCTTGTAGAACTTGGCGAGGCTTTCCAGCGTCTGTTCGTAATAGGGCGAGGTGACGCCGGTCTTCGCCCATGGGTAGATAGCGCCCTCCGCCAGCGACAGCTCGGGCTGGGGCACGACAAGATCGGGCTCGAAGCGCAGTTCGGTGCCAAGGCCATCGCAGGTAGGGCAGGCGCCTGCGGGCGCGTTGAACGAGAACAGCCGCGGCTCGATCTCATCGATGGTGAAGCCGGACACCGGGCAGGCAAAGCGGGCTGAGAATACGATCCGCTCGTGGGTGTCGTTCTTCGATTTGTTGGCGCCCTGGGTGTCCGCCTTCGACAGCGGCTTATCGACGAACTCGGCAATCGCGAGACCGTCGGACAGCTTCAGGGCCTGTTCGAAGGAATCCGCCAGCCGAGTGCCAAGATCCTTCTTGACCACGATACGGTCGACCACCACGTCGATGTCGTGCTTGAACTTCTTGTCGAGCTTGGGCGCGTCGCCGATTTCATAGACCGTGCCGTTGACCTTGACGCGCTGGTAGCCCTTTTTCTGCCACTCGGCGATTTCCTTTTTGTATTCGCCTTTGCGGCCGCGCACGACGGGCGCGAGGATGAGCAGGCGTGTTCCTTCCGGCAAAGCCAGGACGCGATCGACCATCTGGCTGACGGTCTGGCTTTCGATGGGAAGGCCGGTCGCGGGCGAGTAGGGCACGCCGACGCGCGCAAACAGCAGGCGCAGGTAGTCGTAGATCTCCGTCACCGTGCCGACGGTGGAGCGCGGGTTTTTGCTCGTCGTCTTCTGCTCGATGGAGATAGCGGGCGATAGCCCGTCGATGTGATCGACGTCGGGCTTTTGCATCATTTCGAGGAACTGGCGCGCGTAGGCACTCAAGCTTTCGACATAGCGGCGCTGGCCCTCGGCATAAATCGTATCGAAGGCGAGCGAGGATTTTCCCGAGCCCGAAAGCCCCGTGAACACGACGAGGGCGTCGCGCGGGATTTCGAGGTTGACATTCTTCAGGTTGTGCTCGCGCGCGCCCCGGACGTGGATGGTCTTCATCAGGTCCGAAGCTGGGTGCGTGGAGGTCTTGCGGGGTGCCGGTTTTTTCATAACGAAAGGATTTAGCGGAGGGGCGAACGGCGGGCAACGCGCCGTGCCTGTCAGACAGGTGGAGGAGGGGGGCGGCACGCTGCCACGGCCCGAGAAAACGGAGGAAAAATCCGTGCTGGATAAAATTTTAGGCACCGCGTTTACGGGTCCTTATTGGCCCCCGCTCAATCTCGACAAGGCGCAGCAACCCAGCACACCCCGGAAACTCCAATGGCGATTACCCCCGTGACCAGCGCACAGGTTCTGCAAACCTATGCGGACGGCACCGCCCTGTCGGCTTTAGGGTTTGATAACGCGCGTATTGCTCGGCTTGAGAATGGGCGGATGGCCATCTCCTGGGGTACGGTTGAGAACGGATCGACCGAGGTCCTCAATATTGCGACCCTCGATCCCGGCGGCAGCTCGATTTCGGGAATTTCGCAAGCTGCCAGCGTGTCAAGCGACAGCTATCTGGAGCAGCCGAAATTTGCCGCCATGACCAATGGCGGGTTCCTGGCCGTTTGGAACCGCGACCGGGATAACGTGACCTCCCCGACCAGCGGGGACAACTTTGCCCGGGCTTTCTCGAACAACGGAGCCGCCTCGGCGGCGAGCTACAATTTGTCGACGGCTGCTGCGGGCGGCGAACAGACACCATCGGTCGTGCGTCTTGGTAACGGCAACTTCCTGACCTTGTGGTCCGACACGTTATCGACGTCCGGCTTGAGTACCTCCACCGATATTGTGGGCCGCATTGTCAGTGCCACCGGAGCGCCCAAGGGAGGCGAATTCATCGTCAATTCGGAGCGGACAGGATTGCAGTTCGGCACCGATGCGGCGGCACTGGGAGACGGCCGCGCGGTAGCCATCTGGGCCACCGGGACCGCATCACTTTCAGGTATCAAGATGACCGGCCTGAAAGGGCGCTTCCTGAATTCTTCCGGCGCGGCGTCTGGCGTTGAATTTGCCATCGACACCATCGCCGCCGGCCGCACCTATGAAACAAAGACGCTCGACGTACTCGCCCTTGGCAACGGCGGCTTCGTCGCGCTCTGGGAAGAAGACAGTGGTTCCAGCGAAGAAATCCATTTCCAGCGCTTCACTGCCACCGGGGCAAAAGCGGGCGCGGAAACGATCGTCGAAACAGTGACGGGGACACGCCATATCCTGCACTTCTTCACGACGGAGCTTGCCCATGGTGGGTTTGCTGTGGGTTGGCGCCAGACGGGCGGCGGTTTGCCGGAGAAGAATCTCATTCGCCAGTTTGGCATGACGGGTGCTGAGATCGGCAGCGAAGCATCGCTCGATACGCTCGGCGGTGCGCAGGGGCTCAATCGGCCCTACGACATGGAATTGATGTCGAATGGACGGGTGATGACCTTCGGCTTCCACGGCAACAATGCGGTCGCCACGCAGATCTTTGATTTCGGCTCCAAGACAATTTCGGGCGGTGGCGCGAACGACAAGCTGTTCGGCCACAACGGCGTAAACGATGTTATGGTCGGAAACGGTGGCGCCGACACTCTTTTCGGACTTTCGGGCAACGATATCTTGAACGGTGGTGGCGGCAATGACGTCCTGAACGGCGGCGCCGGTTGGGACACATTTGTTTTCAGCGCCGCACTCAATGCGTCGACAAATCGCGACACGATCCAGAGCTATTCGACGGCGCAAGACTCGATCAAATTGGAAAACGCCGTTTTCACCGCTCTTGGTTCGACAACCGGGCCGCTCTCCGCCAATATGTTTTATGCTTCGGCCTCCGGCCGGGCGCATGACGCCGATGATCGCATCCTCTACAACACCAGTACCGGTGTTTTGAGCTATGACCGGGATGGCTCCGGTGCCGCCGCTGCGGTTGCGTTTGCCGTGCTGAGCAACAAGCCGGCGATGGCGGCATCAGAATTTCTCATCATTTAGCGTTTTTGCCCGCTCCTGGCAGATGCTGCGTTGCAACCGTGTAAGACTGTTGGTGGCTGGCGCGCAACCGTGGGTTCCCGTAGCATCACCTGAAATATCAGGTGTGAAGGGCTTGCCGCACTCTTTCCACGGATAAGACAGCGGCTGAGAGGACGTATGGCAGTCAGCATCAACTGCGACATGGGCGAGGGCTTCTCGCTTTACAAGATGGGCGACGATGCGGCATTGATGCCCTTAATTTCGCTCGCCAATGTCGCCTGCGGCTTCCATGCCTCCGACTTCAATCACATGCGCGCCACGGTGCGGCTGGCCAAGCAACATGGCGTAAAGGTTGGCGCTCACCCTTCGTTGCCGGATTTGCAGGGCTTCGGGCGTCGCGAGATGAAGATCTCGCGCGAGGAACTTGCCAACTGCATCCTGTATCAGGTCGGTGCGCTGAAAGGATTTGCCGACGCGGAAGGCGTGCCGCTCAATCACCTCAAGCCGCATGGCGCACTTTACGGTATGGCCGCGCGGTCCGAGGACATGGCCCATGCCGTGCTCGACGTTGCGGAGGTTTTCAAATTGCCCGTGCTGGGTATGAGCGCAACTTGCCAGGAGCGCGTCTGCCAGCAGCGCGGGGTGCCGTTCATCGCCGAGTTTTTCGCCGATCTCGACTACAGCGATGAAGGCGGCCTCATCATCACCCGCGAGCATGAAGCGAAAGATCCGGCGGCGGCCGCTGCCAAATGCCTGCGCGCGATCACCCAGGGCGTCGTGCGATCGACCGGCGGCAAGGACGTTCCCGTGCGCGCCGAGACGATCTGCGTGCATTCCGACACGCCAGACGCGGCGGCCATCGCAAAGGCCGTGAACGAGGCGGTGCAGGCTTACTTATAACGACCGACGTAAAACAAAAAGAGGCACGCAACAAAGCGTGCAGCAAGGGAGGGTTTGAGATGGCAGAATTTGAGGTTCTTTCGCATCTGCCGGGGATATTCTATCACCGGCCCTCTCCCGACGAGCCCATGTTCAAGAACCCCGGCGACGCGGTCAATCGAGGCGATGTGCTCGGTCTAATAGAAATCATGAAATCCTTTAACGAGGTGAAGGCCGAGCGTGCGGGCACCTTCACCCGCTATCTGGTCGGGCATGGAGAAGAGATTGCCCCCGGCCAGCCGCTTGCCCTGATCGACGGGTGAGGTCTCATGCAATCGAGATATACGTTCGGCGGCGACGAGCATCTGTTCGTTGAAGTGTCCGAGGAGATGTCACTGGAGGCGTTCTTCAAGAGCCTGTCGGTGACAAACGCCGTGCGCGACAGCAAGATTGCGGGCGTCACCGAGATCTGTCCGGCCAACGCTTCATTCCAGATCAAATTCGATCCTGACCGCATCGCGCCGGACGATTTGGCCGCCGAGGTGAAGAGGCTTGAAGCTGCCGCTGCCCGTGCCGAGCCCGTCATAAAGACACGCATCATCGAGATCCCAGTGTTCTACAACGATCCCTGGACCCATGAGACCTTGATGCGGTTTCGCGAGCGCCATCAGGATCCCAACAGCACGGACATCGAGTATGCGGCGCGGGTCAATAATCTCGCCAGCGCCGATGACTTCATAAGAGCGCATTCGAGCGCGCCGTGGTTCGTCTCCATGGTCGGCTTCGTTGCGGGGCTTCCGTTCCTGTACCAAATGGTGGATCGATCGCGACAGCTTCAGGTTCCCAAATATCTGCGCCCGCGCACCGATACGCCGAAACTCACCGTCGGGCACGGCGGCTGTTTTGGTGCCATCTATTCGGTGCGCGGGGCTGGCGGCTATCAGATGTTCGGCATCACACCGATGCCAATCTACGATCCCAATCAGAAAATCAGCTATCTGCGCGATTTCATGTGCCTGTTTCGGCCCGGAGACATCGTGAAATGGAAGCCGATCGACCGCGAGGCCTACGATGCCGCGGTTGGCGATGTGGAGAGCGGGCGCTTCGTGCCGCTGATGCGAGATGTGACGTTCTCGCTCGATGCCTTCAATAGCGACATCGATGGCTACAACCGCAAGCTCGACGAGGTGCTCCATGGCGCTTGAGATCGTTCAACCAGGTCTTGCTACGACCGTTCAGGATCTTGGCCGCCCGGGCTACTATCATATCGGAATTCCCCTCTCAGGAGGGATGGACCGCTTTGCGCTGCGTTGCGCCAACATGCTGGTGGGCAACGATGAGGGAGCCGCGGTTTTGGAAGCCGTCTTCATGGGCCCCCAGATTCGATTTGGTGAGGACAGGCTCGTTGCCGTGACCGGCGCGGAATTGCCGCCCAAGGTTGATGGCACGCCGCGCGCGACCTGGACCAGCTTCCTGGTACGCAAGGGCGAGACCTTGAGCTTCGACTTTCTCAAGAAGGGCGCACGAGCCTACATCGCCGTAGAGGGCGGCATCGACGTGCCGGTCGTTCTCGGCAGTCGCTCGACATATGCGCTTGGCGCGCTCGGCGGATTCAAAGGCCGCAAGCTTGAAGCCGGAGATGCTCTGGCGGTGGGGCCCGTGCAGGCGGCCCGCACAGCAGAACGCAGCATTCCGGAGACGCTGCGTCGTATGCCCGGCGCCCCCCCAGAATTGCGTGTCTTGCGCGGGCTTTACGCTCACCGGGTCAAGGAAGGCTCGATTGAGCAATTCTTCGCCGACACCTGGAAGGTAGCGCCCGAGGCCGATCGCATCGGATATCGTTTTCGCGGAGGGGCGGCATTGCAATTTGAGCCGCGCGATCCGCCATTTGGGGCCGGTTCCGATCCCTCCAATATCGTCGATGCTTGCTATCCCTACGGTTCGATCCAGGTGCCCGGCGGCACTGAACCGATTGTACTGCATCGCGATGCAGTTTCGGGAGGTGGGTATTTCATGCTGGGGACAGTGATCTCGGCCGACATGGACTTGATCGGTCAGCTTCAACCCAACACCCGCGCACGCTTTGTCGAGGTCGATATGCAAAGCGCGCTCAGCGCCCGCAGGGACCGCCAGGATCGCCTGGCAAAAGTGCGTGCAGCCTTGGGTATCACGGCGCCATTGCCAGCATGAACCCGTTCCGTTGGAAGCAAACGGTAACTCCCAGCATGCCTAAGCCTCGTGCGCCGGCGGTTTCCTTAAGCGTTCCTTCACCACGTTCCAACAGGAATGCCTAGCAAATAGAGTGCGCGCGTGGCGCTTCTAAAAGCTTGAAGAAAATTCGATCCTTTTCGCAAAGCATCCGTTTAATGCCTAACGCTAGGTTAGCTTTACGCACGTGAGGGAAACTGGTGAGGGCAGCGTCTGGGAGCGCACCTCACCAGCCTCGTGCCAACGACCTGCACTGAGGTGGCGTGATGCCAACGATTTCTTTCACGCTCGATCAGGCTGCCAACCAAATTGCGACAACCGGCTGGACCAATGCCTGGTCGAACCCGGTTTCTTATGGCTTCCGCTCCAGCAGCTCTTCGGTCGGCTTCACCCGCTTTACAAGCGCGCAGATCACCGCTTCCGAAGATGCGCTCAAGCTCTGGTCCGATGTTGCGAAGATCAAGTTCGCGCGCGTTGGAACCAGCTATACCAACTCAGCAACGATCCTTTTTTCAGGCGAAACATCGCAAGGCGGATACGGCTGGGGCTACTTTCCCGGTAGCCGTGCAACGTACAGCCTCGACGGCGACGTGTTCATCAATCCTTCCAACGGCTGGTTCAAATCGTTGGGCAAGGGATCGTACGATTTCATGAGCATTATTCATGAGATTGGTCACGCCATCGGGCTCGATCATCCTGGCGATTACAACGGCGGCAATCCCATCGGTCGGGCCCTGGCCTGAACGCTCCATGAACAATGCACTCAACCCGCGTTCAATCGCGCCCGTGTATTGCCAGCGCCATATCACAGCTATAGTCAACGGATAAAGACATGCTCAGTGTCGTCATGCGTTCCAGCGCTACGTTTCAAGAGGCCAACATGTTCGATCAATCTCAAGGGTCTAAGATGACCGCTCTCGCTTCGCATGGCAGCGTGGCGGTCAACCGTGCGATGCAGTTCGCCAAGATAGGGGTGCTCGCTGTCTCGGTTGCGGCGGCCGTGCCTACTGCTCGCAACCTCTATTACTCCTGGTCTACGGGTGTGCCGTTCAATCAAGTTGAGCACCGCCTTACGCAGGCGTCCCTCTGGGAGAAGAATTTCGATTGCCGCATCGACTACAGAGCGCTCACTACGAGCTCCAACAGCAAGGTTGAAGTTGGCTCATGCGGCAAGACTGGTGACATTTCGATCCGCGTGTCGAGCCAGGGGCAGACCAACTACGAGTGGATCGCCTTCGAGCAGTTGCCCAAACCAGCCACTCAGTCAGTCGGTCTGCTCGATCTCTTCATCAGTTCTGCGTATGCGGGAGAATTGCCTGTAAGGAATACACAAGCCCCGCAGAGCCAACCGATCCGTGTCGCGCAGGGGATGGAAGTTGTTTGCCAGTCGAAGACCAAGGACACGATCGTCCGGATCGTAAAGGATGGCGGCAAGTGCTTCAGGGAAACCGTGTCGCTGTTCAAAGGCTCGGTTGAGAAGCGTGAAGCGGTCCCTTGCAACACGCAATGCGGCGCGGGCTGATCACGGATTTGCGCAGAAAGTTTGCAAAGAGGAGCGCTGCGCGGAGATGTTTTCCGCGCGGCGCTTTTTTGTTTTTCGCTTAGGGCCGCGCGGTCATCGCATCAGACAATCGAATGCATTAAGCAGCCGCTCATAAACTTCTCTAAATAAGCATATCTCTATCTTGACCTCGTTGCGCAGCGGGTGTTGACTTCATGTTGTGAAGCCGTCGCTGCCGAGGAAGCGTGAGCCGAAGCCTAGCCGAGAGGGCTACAGGCGCTCCGCATCTGCAGTACCGCGTAAGGTTGTGAGGTCGTGCGTCACGAGAGGCGAAACACTAATGGAGGGAGGATGACTCCACCGGGTAGTTGCTTCAGACCTCGTCTAGCTGCGGGGTCGCGGCTTGATTAGCGAACTCGAGATTTCGGCCACGCTGGTTAGTGCCGTGAAGTTTACAATTTGGACAAGCCACGCGAGGGCGGCTGTTTGTAAGGACGGCCAGGGCCTCGATCACACAGCCCGGTTCTAGTCTGGGCAAAACATCGAAGGCAGCGGCAGAGCGATCTGCGGTAAGGCTGTGAGCAGTGAAGCTGCGATCAATGCATTGAGCCGTTGCGCTTCAAAAAATGAATAAGACCCCGCCGACGTCCGAGGACATCGCGGGGTCTTTGTCTTTTCTTTTGAGCGCACTGGCTTTGCTTTGACCGCTCTAGTATTTTGTGCAGCGGACCAAGCGCCCTCGCGCGAGTTCTCAGAACGGAATTTCGTCGTCGAGCGCTTTGTCGAAGCCACCTTTGCTTGCTCCACCGCCAGAGGGCGCGCGCGAAGAACCGCCGCCCCTCTTGGAGCCTGATGAGGCAGGCTCGCTGTATCCGCCGCCGCCGCCGAAGTTGGAGCCCCCCGCATCATATCCGTAGTCGGGAGCGCTCTCCTGCATGCCAGCCGACGCGCCGCGTCCACCGCCAGCGCCATCCAGCATGGTCAGCGAGCCATTGAAGCCTTGCAGCACAACCTCAGTCGAGTACTTCTCGACGCCGGATTGATCCGTCCACTTGCGGGTCTGCAGTGCGCCCTCGATGTACAGCTTGGAGCCCTTGCGCACATACTGCTCGACGACCTTGCACAGCGGCTCGCTGAAGATCACGACGCGATGCCACTCGGTCTTCTCCTTGCGCTCGCCCGTATTCTTGTCGCGCCACGTCTCACTGGTTGCCAGAGAGAGGTTCGCGATCGGGCGGCCATCCTGGGTGCGGCGAATCTCAGGATCCTTGCCGACGTTGCCTACCAGGATCACTTTGTTGACCGAACCTGCCATCATAACTCTCCTTCGATTACGTCTCGTTCGATCTTGGGCGCGGTGGCCGTGCCTGTTGGCTGCGTGGGGTCAAGCAAACTCAGTTCTTGGCCCAGTTCTCGGATTGAGAAGCAGAACGCATTTCAAAACAAAGGCGCACGGTCCGGCGCTTTCCATCGAATCCTGATCGCACACTAGCTGCGAACGGCCTTGTGCGCGGGGGTAGCCGCAGAGTTGTCCACGCAAATCACCCGACAAATTCGCCCGGACGTAGAGCACAGCCATACTCCGAACGTTAATGTTCAGCGTTTGTTCCTACAATATCCGGCCCACAAGCGCAAGGGCGAAGTGAAGGAAGGGGGCAGCAATCCCTTCTCCGCCGACGCTCAACGCGCGCCCCAGGATCCTCTGAAGTTCCGGTTGCCGAACGGAGCTGTTCTGCTGACGTCGCGCGGCAAGCGACGGTGCCAACGATCAAGCGCGATACTCAGGCACGATCGCAAGGCCGTTGGGATGCACGCGAGAGGTCAAACGCATCAACTCAACTTGACGTGCCGGGCGAAAGCGCTATGGGCTTTGCTTGAACGGTTAACCATCACCAACCACAACAACCGGAGCAACGAGCGCGCCGATGCCGCAATACAATTGTCTCAAATGCCCCGGCTACTGTTGTTCCTATCCCGTGATCGCACTGAACAAGCGGGACGTTGAGCGCCTCGGCCGCCATTTTGGGTTGAGCTTTGACGAGGCCCGCGAGCGCTATACGCGCGAGGCTCACGGGCATAAGTTCATCATGCGCCGCAAGCCCGACACGCACTTCGGGCGCATCTGTCAGTTCTTCGATACAACGGAACGTCGGTGCACGATCTATGAGGCGCGACCGTTTGCGTGTCGCGACTACCCGGGCGATGGCCGGTGCGGATATTATGATTTCCTCATGCACGAGCGTCGCTGTCAGAAAGACGAGAATTTCGTCGCGATCACCAATCACAAGGACTGACCTTCCGTCCTCGGCAAGATCGCAGCGTGCACACACATACAAAAAGTTCCGACGAGAATTTGAAGCGCTGTGTTGGTGAGGCAACGGGCGCTCGCGCGAATATCAATAAAACTCCGAGAGATTGGACATGCGCGCTTGCACGCCCACAACAAAACGAACGATGAGCTCGTTCGAGTGTTGCGCCGCGATGAGTAGCTGGGGAATATGCAACTTACCAGGGGCCGCAGCGGGGAATTCCCTTCGCGGAGGGTTTAAGCCGAATAGATCGAATAAGGCTTCTCGGCTCCTGGTTTTGCGGGTGCGCGAGCGGGCGGGTTGCCTGCACTGAAGGTGTCGGCGCGGGGCGACACCTTCAGGAAGTGCCCACTCCCATCAAAGCGCTCCTT
Organism: Hyphomicrobiaceae bacterium; assembly: GCA_041397645.1. Taxonomy (NCBI): domain Bacteria; kingdom Pseudomonadati; phylum Pseudomonadota; class Alphaproteobacteria; order Hyphomicrobiales; family Hyphomicrobiaceae; species Hyphomicrobiaceae bacterium. The sequence goes on from JAWKWE010000004.1 coordinate 2,726,145, forward strand.
ACGGCGCGGTTCATTGAGTGGCGCGTCCGAGGTTTTTGCCAAATAGCCGTTTCGAACAGCTAAGCTCCCTTCAAGAAATTGATAATTGCGTTGCGGGTTGCTTCGTCAGCCACGCCCGAAAACGGTTTCATAGTGTTTCCGGGAACGGCCTTGTCGGGATTGGCGATAAACGCATCGAGTTTCTCCTCGTCCCAACTGAAGCTGCCGTCTCGCAAGGCGCCCGAATAGCTGAAACCTTCAGCGGCGCCGGCTTTTCGACCCACAATTCCGTGCAAGTTGGGACCCAGCCGGTTGTCATCTTTCTTGACCGAATGACAAGTTCGGCAAGCGTTGTTGAATGCGGTCTCGCCGTCGACTTCGTCAGCAGCGCGCGTTTCTGAGACGCAAGGCGCCAACAGCATGGCGGCGCTCAATACAGCCAAGCGCGCGACAGAGGCGCGCGTGCGCGCTCCGAGTGGGCGAAATGTTCGCGGCAGCATGTCGGATCTCCTACGTACCTCATCGTACTTCACAGACAAACGTAAAAAGGCCCGGACTGTTCCCGTCCGGGCCTTTCATGCCGATTTCTGATTTTGCGATGCTATGCGGCGATAGCTCAAACGCCGTCAGCTACGCTCGTTATTCTTTGGGCGCTTCTGTTGTCGACGGTGGAGTGGCTTCTGGCGCAGGCGTTGTTGCGTCACCTGAGGGCTTTGCGGCCTCCTTCGCCTTCTCGATCGCCTCGTCGGTGGCGCTCTTGGCCTTATCGAGCGCTTCCTTTGCCGCTTCCTTCGCCTTCTCTAGGGCGGGTCCGGCCTTTTCCTTTGCGCTCTCGTAGGCGTCCTTTGCAGAGACGCCTGTTTTGTCGCGGAGCTCCTGCCCCTTCTCAAGCGCGCGTTCAAACAGCGACTTCTTTGGACTGTTGCGTTTGAAAGCCGGTGCGGCCTGGAGCACGTCATGCGTAGCCGTCGGCATGATCGCGCTGATCTTGCCGTCGGTTACCTCGAAATGGATCGCGTCAATCAAGACGCCCACCTTCTTCTCGCCAATGCCGACGAAGCCGCCGGTTCCCATCACGATACCGACGACCTGATGATCGCCGGACAGAATGATGTCTTCGATATCGCCGACGATCTTGCCGTCAGGACCCTTAACCTTGACGCCGATGAGCCGATCCTTCGCCAGGTATTGAACCGGCGCTTCTTCGGCGATGAATGTGTTCGGGGGCAGCTCCGTCTCCGCCATCGCGGGAACCGTCCCTGCCATCAGAACAAAGGCGAGGGAGGCGAGTGTGGTCTTCATGGTTGTTGTCCTCTCATGTACCGCGCTTGTTTCAGAGCGGCGACGAGCCCGCTAGAATCGCTGCCCGCTTAAGCGGCGCGCTGGCTCGTGCGCCATGTAGGCAGAGAGTATGTCGAGAGCAAGTCGGTTTGCGTGAATAACTCTGTGCCCGGGCAGGATAAGATAACTTCTTGGAACGGCTAGAAAATAACGCGGGGAAAGGAGCCCGTGACATGGCGACGCGCAAGTTGCTCTCAGCCCCCCTGATCGGGTAAGTTGACCGCACCGTTGATTGATTTGGAGATTGTGTAGGGCGAACCCGGCCCTTGGCCACCGGATCAAGACCTATCCTTCAAACGCGATTTTAAAGAGCGCAAGAGCTTGGCAGACAACAGCGACGACGATCAAACGGGCGGCAAAGAGCCGAACGACATCCGCCCTATTACGATCTCCGAAGAGATGAAGCGCTCGTATCTCGATTACGCCATGAGTGTAATCATATCGCGCGCACTTCCCGACGTGCGCGACGGCTTGAAGCCGGTGCATCGGCGCATCCTTTACGCGATGGAGCGGCTAAACCTCGCGTGGAACCGCAAGCACATGAAGTCGTCGAAGATCGTCGGCGACACCATGGGCGACTTTCATCCGCACGGGAACATGGCGATCTATGACGCGCTGGTGCGTCTGGCGCAGGATTTTTCCATGCGCGTGCCACTGGTCGACGGCCAGGGCAACTTCGGCTCCATCGACGGCGACCCACCGGCGGCCGAGCGCTATACCGAGTCGCGGCTCGCCAAGGTTTCGCAGTATCTGCTCGATGATCTTGAGAACGATACGGTTGATTTTCGCGACAACTACGACGGTCGCTTGCAGGAACCGTCGGTATTGCCGGCGAAGTTTCCAAATCTGCTCGTCAACGGTGCAGGCGGCATCGCTGTCGGCATGGCAACGAACATTCCGCCGCACAATCTGGGCGAAGTGATCGACGCCTGTCTTGCCGAACTCGACAACCCTGAGATCACCATCGACGAACTCTGCCAGATCGTGCAGGGCCCGGATTTTCCCACCGGCGGCATCATTCTGGGACGCGGCGGCATTCTCTCCGCCTATCACAAGAGCCGCGGCTCCATCATCATGCGCGCGCGCGTAGCGGTGGAGAATATCCGCAAGGATCGCGAAGCCCTCATCATCACCGAAATTCCCTATCAGGTGAACAAGAAGACGATGATCGAGAAGATCGCCGATCTTGTTCGCGACAAGAAGATTGAGGGCATTTCCGATCTGTGGGACGAGAGCAACCGGGAAGGTATCCGGGTCGTCATCGAGTTGAAGCGCGATGCGGTCGCCGATGTGGTGCTCAATAACCTCTACAAGTATTCCGACCTGCAGACGACGTTTGGCGCCAACATGCTCGCCATAAATGGCGGCCGGCCCGAAAGTCTCAATCTGCGCGACATGATCCACGCCTTCACGTCCTTCCGTCAGGAGGTCGTGACACGACGTATCAAGCACCTGCTCGCCAAGTCGCGCGAGCGTGCCCACGTCTTGGTCGGCTTGGCGATCGCGGTCGCCAACATCGACGAAGTCATCAAGCTGATCCGTCACGCAGCCTCTCCTGCGGCCGCCAAGGACGAGTTGATGACCCGCAACTGGCCGGCCAAGGATATGGCGCCGCTGATCGAGCTGATTGCCGATCCGCGCCACAAGTTGGCGGAGGACGGCACCTACAAGCTGTCGGAAGAACAGGCCAAGGCCATTCTCGATCTGCGTCTGTCGCGCTTGACAGCGCTGGGCCGCGACGAGATCGCGGACGAGTTGAACAAGATCGCGGTCGAGATCAAAGACTACCTCGCAATTTTGTCGTCGCGTGCGCGCGTCGTCGAGATCGTCAAGAACGAGATGATCGCGATCCGAGAGGAGTTTGCGACGCCACGCAAGACCGAGATCCTCGACATCGAGGGCGAGGTTGACGACGAAGACCTTATCCAGCGCGAAGATTGCGTCGTCACCGTTTCGCACAAGGGTTACATCAAGCGTGTGCCGCTTGCGGCCTATCGTGCGCAGCGCCGCGGCGGCAAGGGCCGCTCTGGCATGGCGACGCGCGACGAGGATTTCGTCACGCAGTTGTTCGTGACCTCAACCCATACGCCGGTGCTGTTCTTCTCATCGCGCGGGATGTGCTACCGCATGAAGGTGTGGCGCCTTCCGCCAGCTTCGCCGCAGTCGCCCGGCAAGGCGCTGGTCAATCTTCTCCCGCTCAGCGAGGGCGAGACGATCACCTCAATCCTGCCATTGCCGGAGGATTCTGCGACCTGGGGTGAGCTGGAACTGATGTTTGCGACCCGTTCGGGCAACATCCGCCGCAACGCGCTGACGGATTTCGAGAACATCAACCGCAACGGCAAGATCGCAATGAAGCTCGATGAGGGCGACACCATTGTGAAGGTCGCAATCTCGCGGCCCGGAGACGATGTGCTGCTCACCACAGCCGACGGGCAGGCCATTCGGTTCCTGATCGAGGACGAAGTACGCTTGTTCAAGGGGCGCGACTCCACCGGCGTGCGCGGCATTCGACTGGGCGACGGCGATGAGGTTATCGCAATGGCGATCCTCAACCATGTCGATGCAACGCCAGCCGAGCGTGCCGCGTACCTCAAACAAGCTTCGCTGCTGCGGCGTGCGGAGGGCGCGGAGGAAGCCGACATCGAGATCGAAATCGATGAGGAAGGCGCTGACGGTGAGGTCACGATCTCGGCTGAGAAGTTCGAAACCATGCAGGGGCAGGAACAGTTCGTGCTCACCGTCTCCGAAAAGGGCTTCGGCAAACGGTCGTCGTCTTATGAGTTCCGTACCTCCGGCCGCGGTGGCAAGGGCATCGTGGCGATGGTCGTGAACGATCGCAATGGCCGTCTTGTCGGCTCGTTCCCGATCGAGGAGAACGACCAGATCATGCTAGTCACAGACGGTGGGCAGCTGATCCGTTGTCCGGTTCATGATGTGCGCATCGCAGGCCGCAACACGCAGGGCGTGCGCGTCTTCAAAACCGATGGAACGGAAAAGGTCGTTTCGGTGGAGCGCATCACCGAAGAAGAGAACGGCGGCGAAGAGACCGAAGGCGACGAATAACCTGCAAGTCGAATGCACTTACAAATGGCAGACACAAAAAGGCCCCGGGGAAACCCGGGGCCGACTGTTTCTTAGAGCAAAGTAGCATCCACTGGGGATCTTCCGCTTCGCTTGGCGTCTTAATCGTCAAGGTGCGTGAAGGGCTATTACCGCATTGGCCATGGGACACAGGGCCATCAGGCCGTCCCAATCGCAAACGGTCATCTGTGCGCGTCCCGTGCGCTCGATAATGTTGGAATGCGTCAGGCGCGACATGATCCGCGAGAGCGTATCGGCGTTAAGCGCGAGGTACTCGGCGACCTCGGTTCGCGACAACGGCATGTCGAAACTGATGCCCCGGCTGTCGCGTACGCCCAAGCGGCTGGCGGCCTCGATCAGAAGAGCGACGACACGCTGCTCGCTCGCTAGGCCAGCGAGGATAGCGACGTGCAACTGCAGGCGGGCACGCTGCGAATTTAGCTTGTGGAACACAAGGTCGGAAAGGCGGCTGTCGCGATGCATCTCCTGCAGGAAAGTCGGTGCCGAGATTCGCCACAGCTCTGCAGGTGTCGTGGCCGTCAATCCTAGATCGGGAATGGGAGCCTGAAGCCCTGGAACCACGACATCGCCTGGATAAAGCAGCTCCAGGATGGAACGTGAGTTGGTCACCGGGGCGCCCTCGACCGCCGCCAGGCCCGAGCGCACGATGTAGACGTGCTCGGCTCCGAACAATGCCAACCGCTGGCGGCGGCGAAGCCGTTGCACCTGGGCCAAGCTGCGAAGCTTGGAAAGGCCCGAAACATCGAGATCATAACCCGACATTGCTTCGGAGATCGGCGCCCGATCAGCATAGTTCAGTTTGGTGGTGATATGCATCTATCTGCGTCCGATTTCATTCGCGCCGGGTGTCTACTTTGCCCAGCACGTTGGCACACCAGCGCCTTCGCGCCTTTGATCGGAATCACACGGGCAGGGGATGCGACAACGAGTACTCAGACGACATGGCGTCAGAACATGCCGCGATGGGGTGCGGCGTGCAGTGCCCAGGTGTGATGATTTTCATCAGCCTCGATGTTGCTTCGCGGCAACGGGCACTTCGAACTCAGCCGAACAACTGATCGAGATCAGTCAACTGGCGTAGACGGATCTGGCGTTGGGAGCACGTTTCGAGAAATGGTTAGTCATCACAGAGTCGCCCTTGGGGGGGCGGCGATTCAAGACAGGGGACTGATATGTTGAAATTGGGGAAAGTGATGCTGGCCGCAGCCGCTCTGGCGCTTACGGCAGTATCCGCGCCTGCTTCGGCCGGCGATTACAATGGGGACTTCCTGGTGCGCCTGCAAGGCACCGTGGTTGCGCCTGATTCGAGCGCAGACGTTTATGCTGGCGGCGCACTGATCCCTGGCGCCGATGCCGACGTCAGCACAGAGGTTCTCCCGACCCTGACGCTCACCTATTTCTTCAATAAGAACATCGCAGCAGAACTGTTCTGCTGCTTTGCCAAGTTTGACGCTGAGGGCAAGGGTCTGCTCTCGGGAACCGATCTCGGCAGCTTCTGGGTCTTCCCGCCGATCGTGACCCTGCAATACCACTTCGACTCGATGGGCGGCTTTAAGCCCTACGTCGGCGCTGGCGTCGAATACATGGCGTTCTTTGACGAAGGCCACAGCGACCTCGGCGGCGCTAAGCTCCACCTCGACAACGCCTGGGGGTTTGCACTGCAGGCCGGTTTCGACCTCGAAGTCGGTCAGGGCTGGTACCTCAACGCCGACGTGAAGCATGTATGGCTCGACACGGACGCGAGCTGGGAAGGCACCAACATTACGTCGAAGGTTGATGTCGACCCCTGGATTGTCTCGGTTGGTCTTGGCTACCGCTTCAACCTCTCGGACATCTTTGGTTCGCGTGAGGCCCCCGCCTCCTTGAAATAATCCATCTTTCCAAGACGGATTGCGCACAAGGCCCGGTCTTCGACCGGGCCTTGTTTGTTTTGAGCCGATACCCAAGCGGGCGTTCAGGCTAAAGTCTGGCAGGGCTGGGCAATGCGGGTGCGGGCGGGTTATCATTGGAAAGTGAGAGCCCGGGCACTGTTCCCGGGCCAATTTCTACTTTGAGCTGCAAGGCTGCCGATGCCCGCCAAATCTCCTTCCGCGAAAATACGCACCGGCTTTTACTCCGGGTCCTTCGATCCGGTGACGCTCGGCCATACGGACGTCATCCGGCGCGCGGCAGCCATACTCGACAGGCTCGTCATCGGGATTGGAATCAATCCGGGAAAGTCGCCCATGTTCAGCGAGGACGAACGGGTCGAAATGCTCAAGAAGGAAGTCGCCGCAATCGCGCGCGAGAGCGGCACCCAGATCGATATTGTTACGTTCTCCGGATTAGCCGTCGATGCTGCGCGCACGCATGGGGCAAGCGTTATTGTTCGGGGCCTGCGGGACGGCACCGACTTTGACTATGAAATGCAGATGGCGGGGATGAACGGCGAGATGGCGCCGGAGATCCAGACGATCTATGTGTCGGCCTCTCCAGCCGTCCGCCATATCGCGGCCAATCTGGTTCGCGCGATTGCAGCCATGGGCGGAAATGCAACGCCGTTTGTGTCGCCTGGGGTCGCGGCAGCCCTGAGCACGAAGTTTGCAGGAAAGAAGCCGGTCTAGACTTAGGCTTCGGATCGGCTTTTCATGAGGCGTTCGGTACGTTCGATACGCCGGGATGGCGGCATGACGTCGAATATGCGCAGCAAACAGTTTGGCGGAGGCGGACAGCGAGGAGCCCTGGGCGGTCGCCTATTGGCTTTGCTGCGCGCGCTCCCGGCGGGACGGGTGACGACGCCCGAGGTTATTGCGGCGACCCTCGACACCGCTCCGGCATTAGTGGTTGGGGCGATTGCGCGGCTGAGCGAGGACGAGAGAGACATGGCGCCGTGGCATCGGGTTGTGGCGTCCGGGGGAGCTATCGGGCGTGGGCCGTGGCGAGAGGCGCAATTTGCGCGGCTGGTGCGGGAGGGCATTTCCGTCTCGCCGGCAGGAGTCGTCCAGGATATGGGCCGTGTCCTGCTCGCGGATCTGTCAGACTTGCCTGCAAAGACTGGCAAATCTGGGCATCATTCTGCCGTTCAGTCAGAGCCCGAGCAACCTCGTCCGGCGGCCCCGGTACATCGTTCGCGCGGCATGAAGGACCGTCCTGGAGGCTGAAAGCGGCGTTCTGCCTAAGCGCCAAAGAACCCGTTTGAGGGCTTGCCGCTGGGCCGTCAAATCGCCATAAGGACGGCGACACTGCCCGCCGGCCGCAATTTGAAGCCCTTTCCGGGCCGGCCGGCACGCTCGGCACTGTGCGCCCGTGGCGGATGGCAACGACGGCGCCAATGCTTCTTTCAGAACAACAGAGAGGACCCCATGCGTTTTCTTAAGAGTCTTGCCGCCGCCTTGGTGGCGGTGTCGCTTGGTTTCATTGCCGCGAGCCATCCGGCTGCGGCGGCGGGCGATACGCTTGTCATCGAGCTCAAGACTGGCAAGGTCGTGATCAAGTTGCGGCCGGATCTGGCGCCCAAGCATGTCGAGCGCGTGAAGGCGCTGGCGGCAAAGGGGTTCTATAACGGTGTCAAATGGCACCGGGTGATGGACGGCTTCATGGCGCAGACCGGCGATCCCACCGGCACCGGCATGGGCGGATCGGATCTGCCCGACCTTCCGGCCGAGTTTTCCAACGAGCCCTACAAGCGTGGCACCGTGGGCGCTGCACGCACGCAGGATCCCAACTCGGCCAACAGCCAGTTCTTTATCTGCTTCAACGACAGCGGATGTGCGGGCCTGCGCGGACAGTACACCGTGTGGGGGCAGGTCGTGTCGGGAATGGAATTCATCGACAAGCTGAAGCGCGGCACCGATGGCAGCGGCATGGTCGACAACCCGGACATCATGGTGAAGGTCACCGTACAGTAATGGATGCACGTCCCCTGCTGCACGTTGCGGCGGGGGACACATCCGATGCGCAATCGCAATCGCAAACGAGACGAATAGCTTTGGAGGAATATCGCGGTATGGCTGCTTACAAGGATCCCGAAAACACCCTGATCATCGAGACGAGCAAGGGAAAGGTTGTGGTCGAATTGCGCCCCGACCTTGCGCCCCAGCACGTTGAGCGCATCAAGCAGCTTGCACGCGAGAAGTTTTACGACGGCATCGTGTTCCACCGCGTGATCGAGGGCTTCATGGCGCAAACCGGCTGTCCGCAGGGTCGTGGCACGGGGTCGTCCAGCTACGCCAACCTACCGGCCGAGTTCAACAAGGAACCGCACGTTCGCGGGGTGTGCTCGATGGCGCGCGCATCCAATCCGAATTCGGCCAATAGCCAGTTTTTCATCTGCTTCGACGACGCGACGTTCCTCGACGGCCAATACACGGTTTGGGGCAAAGTCATCGAAGGCATGGAGAACGTCGACAAGCTCGCCCGTGGCGAGCCTCCGCGTTCGCCTGACAAGATGATTTCCGTCCGGGTCGCCGCGGATGAGGCGTGATCTGCGCGATGGCTGACCTTCCGGTGTCAAGGATCGTCGCGACCAAGGGTTGTCTGGCGCTCATCGTGGGCGCCGGCCTGATTGGCGCGGCGGGCGTTGCGCTTGCCGCCGTCGCTGCCCACAAAATCGACAGCCCGGCGCTGGTCACGGCATCGTCGATGCTGATGATCCACGCCGCGGCGGTGGTCGCGATCGCAACCGTGGCGGCAGCCTTGCCTGGATACGGCTTCGTCACGGCCGGGACCGTGATGCTCGCGGCCGTAAGCTTGTTTTCCGGCGACGTCGCGCTCCACGTGACAACGGGATCGCATATATTTCCCTTTGCAGCGCCAATCGGCGGGAGCCTGACGATTTTGAGCTGGCTTGCGGTGGCAGGTTGCGCGATCGCCGCTTTGATCCGGCACCCGCGTTGAATTATAAGGCCCGCGAAACGATTAACTTTAGATCGCGCGCGGGATCGTCCACATTGAAGGAGGTCCGCGCATATCATTCTTGCAGACGCGGCCGCAGGGATTGTGATGCGCACCGAGCTTTTCGATTTCGAATTGGATGATGACAAGATAGCGCTTCGTCCGGTATCTCCGCGCGACAGTGCGCGGTTGCTGGTCGTGAGGCCGGGGGAGCGTGACGCGTTGCAGGATCTTGCCGTCCGAGATCTGCCGGATCTTGTCGCGCCGGGCGATGCGCTCGTCTTCAACAAGACGCGCGTCATACCGGCGGCTTTGCGTGGCGTGCGTATTCGCGATGGCGTCAGCGCCAAGATCTCGCTCAATCTCATCCATCGACTCGACGATCACGTCTGGCGGGTTCTTGCGCGCCCTGCCAAGCGTTTGGAGCCGGGTGACCGGGTGCAGCTTGGCCACTCCAACACGATGTGTCACATGGGCTCGCTCGATGCCACGGTCGTCGACAAGCCCGAAGGCGGCGAGGTCGACCTTGCCTTCGATTTGACGGGCCCCGATCTTGAGGCGGCGTTTCTTGCGGTCGGCGACATGCCGTTGCCACCCTACATCTCCAATCGCCGTTCGCCCGACGATGCCGACCGCATCACCTATCAGACAGTTTACGCAACAGAACCTGGCGCGGTCGCTGCTCCGACAGCAGGACTGCATTTCACCGACGCGCTTTTGTCCTCCCTTAAAGCCAAGGGAGTTGAGGAGCAGTTTGTGACGCTGCATGTCGGCGCGGGAACGTTCCTGCCGGTGAAGTCAGAGGAGACCGAAGGGCACAAGATGCACGCGGAATGGGGAGAAATCTCGCCCGAGACAGCGACCGCACTCAATCAGGTGCGCGCGCGCGGCGGCCGGATCATCGCGGTTGGCACCACGTCATTACGCTTGCTGGAAAGTGCCGCCAACGAAGCAGGCGAAATACAACCCTTCAGTGGAGAGACGTCGATCTTCATCACGCCCGGCTATCGATTCAAGGCGGTCGATGCGCTGATGACCAACTTCCACCTGCCACGTTCGACGCTTTTCATGCTGGTCGCCGCGTTCAGCGGACTGGAAACCATGCGCGCTGCCTACGCTCATGCGATTGCGCAAGGATACCGTTTCTATTCTTACGGCGACGCCAGTCTGCTCTTTCCCGCGCACGCGCCCGCGAAGGCTTAAGACATCGCGGCCATGCAACAGAACCTTCCACGTTTCGCCTACCGGTCGCTGGCTCAGGACGGGCTTGCCCGCCTCGGTGAAGTCGAAACGCCGCGCGGGATCATTCGCACGCCGGCGTTCATGCCCGTTGGTACCGTGGCCACCGTCAAGGCGCTTTATCCCGAACAGGTGCGCCAGGCGGGTGCCGACATTCTGCTCGGCAACACCTACCATTTGATGCTGCGCCCGGGAGCGGAGCGCGTTGCGCGGCTTGGCGGGCTGCACAAGTTCATGCGCTGGGACGGGCCGATCCTCACGGATTCCGGTGGCTTCCAGGTCATGAGCCTTTCGAAGATCCGCAAAATCACAGAAGACGGCGTTACGTTCCAGTCTCACATCGACGGTTCGCGTCACATGCTCTCGCCGGAGCGATCAATCGAGATCCAGTCGCTGCTAGGTGCTGACATCCAGATGCAGTTCGATGAATGCATCGAGCTTCCGGCCGAGACCAAAGAGGTTGCGCGCGCGATGGAACTGTCGCTGCGCTGGGCTGAGCGTTCCAAGCGCGCGTTCGAAAGATATGGATCTTCTGGGCAGGCGCTATTCGGCATCGTGCAAGGCGGCATAGATCCGCAGCTGCGCCGACGCTCTGCGGAAGAACTCGTCGGCCTCGATCTGCCGGGATACGCGGTGGGTGGGCTCGCTGTTGGTGAAGGCCACGAAGCGATGATTGCCACGCTGGAGGCGACACTCCCATTCTTGCCGCATGACAAACCGCGCTATCTGATGGGCGTGGGCACCCCGCTAGATCTCATCGAAAGCGTGGCGCGTGGTATCGACATGTTCGATTGCGTCATGCCGACCCGCAACGGCCGCCACGGCTATGCATTCACATGGGGTGGCGTGCTGAATTTGAAAAATGCCAAACACGCGGAAGATCTAACGCCCATCGATGCGCTCAGCGGCTGTCCCGCCGCGCGCGACTACTCGCGCGCTTATGTGCATCATCTCATTCGCTCGGGAGAATATCTTGGCGCGATGATCCTTTCGTGGATCAACACGACATTCTACCAGGAACTGATGGCGGCGATGCGCCAGGCGATTGCACAGGGGCGATTTGCGACCTGGGCGCAAGAAACCAAGCCCCGCATCACGGCGCGGGGGTAAGCGCCGCCTTCTGCCGCTCCTCGCGTGCTGTGACGCGCTCTCGGTGCACCAGATAAATACCTGCCGCGATGACCACACTCGAACCGAGCAACGACCAGCGGTCGGGCACGTCGCCGAACACGAAATATCCGAGCGCCACCATCGACAGGATCTGGAAATAGAGGAACGGCGATACGCTTGAAGCGGGTGCCAGCCGATAGGCGAGGATGAGCAAATAGTGTCCCGCGCCGCCGAGCGCGCCAAGGCTCAGAAGACGTGCCCACTGCCAAATGTCCGCCGGCCAGACCCAAACAGAAAAAGCGATTGGCGCGCCAAAGATCGTTCCTACGAGCAGCGCATAAAACAGGGTGACGAGCGGCGGATCGAATGCTGAGAGCTTGCGCGTCAATAGCATGAACATCGCATAAACCAGCATCGACATGAGCGCGACACCGAACGCCCAATGGACCTGTGTAAAGCCCGGGCGCACGACAATCAGAATACCGACAAAGCCTACGCAGATCGCAACCATACGGCGCCAGCCGACCCATTCACCGAGAAACGGTCCGGCAAGGGCGGACACGACGAGCGGCGCCAGGAACGCGATCGACACGGTTTGGTCGAGGCGGAGATATTTCACCGCGATGAAATTGAAGGTGGTGGTGGCTGCCATGAGAAGCGATCGCATGATCTGCAACCCAAGCTTCTGGGTTTTGAGCAGATCGGGAACGGCGTTGGGTCCTAGAATCGCGACCATCAGGAACATCTGACCGAGAAAGCGAAGCCAGACGACTTCTGCAGTCGGCAGCCCGACCTTGGTGACGAGGTATTTGGCCGAGGCATCCAGACAAGAAAAGAGTGTAACGGCCGTACACATCAGACCGATCGCCTTAACGCGGTCGCTGGCGCCTGTGAGGCGCCGTAGGGCGAACGGTCTTGTCATGTCGGAAGCGGCCTCGCGAGAAATGCGCACGCATACATTCATGCCGTGCGCCGCAAATCGGCGTGGCGAGGCGTGTCATACAGCATTTGCCTTGAGTTTGTGCACTCAGAGCAGCCATGTGTTGGCCGCATGAGCGGACCCGGCTCCGGTCGTGCTTCGACCGGGTCGGTCAAGGGGGGAGGGCAGGGCTTGTCGGCGCGCGGCCTTTCCAGTCTTTGCTCCCGCTCAGCATGGCCGGCCAAGCGCGCCGTGGGCCTTTGAAAAGCCCTGAAAATTCGCCCGTGACCATTGGACCGGAGCGGTTTGGTCCTTCAAGCTTGCAACAGAGGCAAAAGCCGGGTAATCGCACCCCCTTGGGGGCCCGTAGCTCAGCGGTAGAGCATCTGACTTTTAATCAGAGGGTCGTTGGTTCGATCCCAACCGGGCTCACCAGTGTTTTCAGATAATTAGCGCGCCCTGTCGCGCGCGACGGGTAACCGGGGAAGCGCCTGGGGAAGCAGTCGTTCGCGTTTTGACCTGCTCGACTTCTTCGGACCGTTCTTAGCTTGAGAGATCAGCCCTCCCCGAGCCTCCGCTCGCTCACACCGCAAGCTGTCACAAAGCATTCGACGACGGACATATAAGCGCAAAACGGCTCAAATAAATTTGTTCTGCTGAGATTTCGACGGCTTGAATGCGTGCGCTGCATCATCCTGGTTGATGCTGTACTAGCATCATGAATTAGCAATTGAAGCCGAATTGGCGCGGTGCAGCGGTGCACTTCATTCGCAATCGCAAAGAAAACGACAAGTGGACAACAATCTTGAGTGCAGTAGTCCTGACGCCTAGCATCGATATGGTTGCGAACATCAAGCGAGCAGCGGTGCTGCTTGAACGGGCTTTCGATAATCCGCGGTCACTCGAAGTCGCATTAGGCTTTGACCGCGGCAACTGGGTAAAAGCTTTCAGCTTGTTCTTTTTGGGAAGTTGCGAGCGACCCTGCTTTCACGGAGGGTATTATGACGTTTCCCACAGCCAAATTGATGGGAAAGATAGCTGATGTTCACACTAGAGTGTCTCCAACAGACAGTCATCGCGGAAGCTGCAGCGGGGCGTCGTTCAAAGCGCCAGAATTCCAATCGCGGGGTTCTGTTAAACTGAATGCGATAATTCTCGCAGTCCTAGACCGGGACAGCGAGTTGCGCCATGACCATCTGCGTAAGCGTTGGCAGGCCGTTATCAGAAAAGCACGCTAAGCAGTATGAGCCTTGATTGAATAGGCGGCTTTTGCCCGAATTTATGGATGCACAAGCAAATAATCCTCAGCGTCACGCCCCCGGAAAAACTGTGGGTCTTGGTTCGCTCCTCGCTTCTTGGCCAATTCGCTAACTCGGCGTGCCAGATAGCTCGCCATATCCTTGGTTGATATGATCTCGGACTTCTCTCCGTCGAGCGCTTCCAAGAAGGCAAATGTAAACAATCCGTGCCCGATTGATTCGTCCTCGAGCGAAAGCTGGTCGAATCGAGTTGCCGTGTAGGCAATTATGTTGGCGCGGTAAGCCGCGTTTCCAAGGCGAGGATTGTAGGAGTTGCCTGAATGGCACGTATCGACGACTAGAATTCGGCGTCCCTTCGCAAGTTCAAGAGCTTCTTGAAGCGCGAACCAAGTCACGACAGTAGAGCTTCGCAAGGTCCTTCCACTCCATGCGCTATCACTCGCAAGAAATCGATAGCTACCCCTGTCGTTGAGACCGTGGCCAGCAACGAAGAGCACAAGTGTATCATTCTCTTTTGCCCTCTTAAATAGATCGACAGCATCTAGAATGTTAGCCGCCGTGGGAGTGTCATCCGGATTTCCATCGTTCGTCAGAACACGCCTAACCGTTGTTTTGTGGCTTCGGCCGAGCCGCCGCTCCACCATGTCTGCGAGTGCACGCGCATCGTCGCCGGCAAAGCGCAAATTGCAACTTGACCTACCCTTCGGGCCGCACCGGTTCCCAAGCCCCGGATATTCGTCAACGCCGATGGCAACGATGTAGAGTGCGCCACGCTCATCGAGACGGCCTTTTCCATTGTGATTAAGCGCAATCGTTTCTGATCGCTCTCCAACATCATTAACAAGCGACACCCGGACGTCGTTGTGTCCTTCGTAGAGAGGGACCTCAAGATCTAGGTCACCTTGCGAGAACCCGCCGGTGCCTGTGGGCGAAGAGATGCGGGCAACTTGCACACCATTGACTGTTACATTGACCAACTTGATTGGATCGGAATTCTCTTCGATTGATATTCTAACCTGAGCGACTTCGGGTGTATTCGTTCCCTGAGCCGGATCTGCGATGCGAAATGATGGAATGCTCCGACTGAGGAGTTCACCGAGATTGGTGCGCGTGCCCTCGGCCTCCTCGACTGCCTTCTCCGCAGACGCAAGGATCAAGGCTCGTTCTACAATGTCGGGGCGGTGAAGATGCTGCCCAAGCTGATCTGCGTCGACGTAATCTGCGGTACGCTCAACGCCGCGGTTGATCTGCCAGCCAACAATGTGATCTGCACCAGGAGAGCCCGTGTAGTAGCCGTCGGGTGTCCAAGCTATCCAAGTCCCGTCAGCACCTGGGAACAGGGTGACAATGAGTTTCCTTGTCGCGACATTCCAGAGCCGCACGGTCTGATCGAGACTCGCTGAGGCAAGGAGATTTCCATCTTCCGTCGTTGCGACGGAGAGGATCTGATCCGTGTGGCCGATAAGCGAGCCAATCGACCGGCCGTCGAGGTCAAAGACCGTCAAAGTTCCAGCTGCCCCCCCGCTAACAATCTCTTTGCCATGGGCCACAAACGTGAATGCTGAGTGCATAAATCCATTGGTCGCATCGCGTTGAATGATCGCCCTTATTTTTCCCTTTTCCCGGATCTCTAGCGTATCGTCCCGACGCTTCGAAGCCGGTCCGCTACCGGTGGTAAGCACGGTGTCCAAATACGATGTGCGGGCACGCAAAAAAGTGCTGTCTTCTCCAGCCTTCACCGTCTCCGGTTCACCGAGTGGATGATTTTGCGCAGGCAGTTTGAGCTTACTGGCCAGCGGGGCTGGTTTGTTTGGGCAGCTCAGCAATTGGGGGCATGGATCGGTTATGCCCCACGCCACTTCTTGCGCGTCTTTGGCGAAGGCCACTTGCCAAACGGCCTTGCCAATTCCTGCAAGTGCAATGTCACGCCGTCCTGTATCGAGCGTCCAGATGTGCACCTCATGCCCCTCTCCGCCAGCGGAAGCTGCACGTATTCCATCAGGGGCGAGCGTCAGGGCAGTGACCACATTGTCGTGACCGACGTAAACCGGCTTCGATGTTCCAGTCCTAACATCAAACGCCCGAACCGACGTATCGAGACAATCGCAAGAGGCCAGGAGAGCGCTCCCGTCATTGCGAAATACCAACGTGCGCACCGTTCCCTCGAGCGACGCTAGTCTCGCTTGGACCGCCTCTTGGCCAGTCTCTATTTTGCGGAGCTCGCCGTTGGCCAAGCCTGCCACAATTAGCTCCGATTGAGGAGAGATAGCGAGCGTGGTCACGCGAGCATTCAAGTGATACTCCCGCTTGGGTGTGCCGTCGGAAATATTCCAGAGGCGTACGACTCCGTCAGCGTCTGCTGTCACCGCCGTCGCACCCACTTCAGCAAATCCTATGGAGGTTACAGAGACCTTCTTCTGAGACGCGAATGTCTTCAACGCCGTTCGATTTTCGACATCCCAGAGGATTGCAGACCCGTCTGCACTTCCCGAAAGGAGAAGGCGCCCATCGGGAGAGAAAGCGAGCGAAGTCAGGGCATCGGTGTGCCCCTTGAAAAGGGCAACCTGTTTACGATGCGCAAGATCGTACAGCCGCACGTCGCCGCAGCATGGCTCAAATGCGCCGTCAGCACTGAACCAGCCTCCTGCCGCCAGCCAGCGGTCATCAGGCGAGATCGCCAAGGCTGTAATGCTGCCCTCTTTGCCGGGCCCTATCTGGCCTCTCAGCACAAATTCAGTTTTCGAGGTAGCTAGGTCCCAAATGCGGATGAGCTTGTCGTCTCCCGCAGACACGAGTCGATTTGCGGAACGGAAGAAGGCTACGGACCTGACGATGCCAAGATGCCCGCCTGTCTCAAGCATCAGCTGTGGTAGGCTATCAGCGGCTGCGCAAGGCGGCATTAGGAAAAGTAAAGCTGCCAACTTAATGATCCGAACCAGTCGCATGGTCCCAGCCTCTAGAACGAACCATTCGGAAGCGTAGTCCAGCCACGCATCTCCACCAAGCATAAAGATCGCCTAAACTTGTCAGAGGAGGTTGGAAACTGTCATAAGCGGGAGTATAAAGGATACTGATGATTACATCGTAGTATTTGCGTTTGCTTGCGCATGAGGCGTAGCATGCCACGAATTTCTCCTGTTATTTTAATTGTTTTTCTCGCAGCTCAACAAAACGGGGCGCTAGCAGCAGCGTGCCGCGATATTCTCCCTCTCGACGATCACCAGCTGACCCAAGAAGAAATGCGCGCCTGCCTAGAGCCGAGGGCGAAAGCAATGGTTGCCCTGCATCTGCTTGGTGAACGCCAATTCACCTGGAAGGATTTTGGCGAGCTCGGTCAGATGTGCAAGGCCGGTAGCCGCCAGGAGCTCAGCAGCGACCCCATAGAATGGGCGTCTCAGGTCGTCCGCTGTCCATCGCCAAAGGAGCGCTGCGGATGCCCCCTCCCCCGGATAACAGCTTGGGCGCGCGGTTTATGCCGGAGCAGGCGGAGGCAGAAGGTCTGCGCAGCGTGAATTTGAAGCTCATAAAGCAGGAAGCCGGGATCATCAGCCGAGAGATTATCGCGCAGTGCGAGGATATTCGAAACCGCCTGAAAGGAATGGATGGCGTTAAGGTCAAACGCAAGTGCGGTTCGCTCCGGTGAGTGGAGATAATGGATGATATGCGCAATGGATTATTGGCCATATTGCTCGTGGCGATAAGCTTTTTGCCTAGTTCCCCCGCCTTTGCGGCGTCATGTCAGGACAGTCTCCCGATTGATGAGCGCGAATTGACCCAGGACGAAGTACGCGAATGCTTGAAACCGCGTGCGGAAGTCATAGTCGCGTTCAAGCTGCTGGGCGAAAAAGAGCTGAGCTGGAAGGATTTCGGAGAAATTCACCGCAAGTGCGGGGCTGGTGGAGACGAGGCATTGAGCGATGACCCCGTCGTATGGGCGGGACAAGTTTCTACCTGTCCATCGCCCAAGACGGATTGCGGTTGCAGTGTGAGCGACTTTGCAGGTAGCCGTTTTATGCCGGATCCTCCTGAAGCCGCATCTGTTCGTGACAAAAATTTGGCGTTGATAAAGCGCGAGGGGGCGCTGCTTACGAGGCAGGCCTTTGACGATTGCGAGGCAATTCGTTCCCGACTTGAAGCTGTGCAAGGCGTGAAGATCAAGCGTAAATGCAAGAACCTCAGGTAAGAATGGGTGAAGTCCCTTCCTTCATCAGAATGAAGGTGATCGCGACATGCAGAAGCATTCGTGGAACATCAAATAGCTCCACGATGGCGCATCGTTTGATCTCTATGGTTTCCGTCGAGGCCGTGGAGCGCAATTTGAAGAGGACGAGATGAGCGAGCCAGGGCATTTCTCGCTTGAACGGGTCGTCGCTGCTGTTGCGAACCGGCGCGTGAGCTTCATCTCAGCCACACTTGTGCTCATCGCAGCTCTCATTTTCGGACGTGAAGCAATGAGTGAAATTCCCGAAATTGTCGAAGCAGGCTACGGTTACGATGCACAATTGCGTGCAACGCATCTCAGCCGCAGTCTTGCCACTCATAGTTTGCCTGTGACGTTCGTCGATGTGGACGACGAAGCGCTGAATG
The DNA here is from genome assembly GCA_041397645.1 of Hyphomicrobiaceae bacterium. NCBI lineage: Bacteria > Pseudomonadati > Pseudomonadota > Alphaproteobacteria > Hyphomicrobiales > Hyphomicrobiaceae > Hyphomicrobiaceae bacterium. The sequence goes on from JAWKWE010000004.1 coordinate 2,744,556, forward strand.
CGTGGGGTGACGCCACGCACACGACGCCACGTGCCAAGATAGCGGCGCTCATAGAACGAATTTTATCCAAGAACCCAGCTGCAATTTTCGTCGACTTCGATCTTTCAGGAGCCATGTCCTCGCCAGGTGACACAGATCTGGCCAAAGCGCTGGATGCCTATCCCCGCAATGGGCCCCCGCTGCTGCTGACGCGCGCTCTGCGGTCAATATCCTGCCCAGATGGTGTGTGCAGAGCTAATTCATGCGTCCCCGCGACACAAAGCAATCTTCAGTCCTCGCCCTTTGAAGGAGCCGTGGCCGGGAATGCTAATATGCGATGGGTTTCAAGTCTTTTCGCCGCCGACGGTGATGGCGTTGTCAGAAGTTGGCGCCTTTGGGAACCCGCCTGCGAGAAGGGAAAGATAACGGTGATCCCCTCGCCGCAGCTCGCCGCGCTCGCCCTTGCAGAACCGGAATCAGCGGGCGCTGGAAAGCTAGAGACTTATCTGGACTATGCAGCACAAGAAGCGCAGGGCATCCCGGCAATTCGACCTGATTGGCCCAAAAATCCTAAGGCCCGCAATGCGTTGATCCCCTTTTTGATCAAAGGCGGATCTCAAGAGCACGTGTCGGGCTGGACGGACGATCGCGGGTTTAGGTATCAGCGCATACGGGCCTTCAACCTGCTGCATGGGGAAATTGCTGAAACGGCGATAAAGGATCGGGTGGTGGTTCTCGGAGCAAGCTATGGTCCTGACACATTCAAAACACCGTTCGGAACCATGCCGGGATCAGCGCTTATTGCCAATGCCATTGCCGTCGCTCCGGCAATTCTCAACACGCAACCCGTCAGCACCTTTCTCCTTTTCTTGATCTCCTTTTTGCTCGCCACCGCCTATGCCACTGTCGCCAAGACACTTCGCGCTATCCCTGCGGGGTTTGTCATTCTTGCCCTAAGCTACGTGTGGTTATCGCTTGCAACTTATTGGCTCAATCCGGCCGATGCTGTGCATACCGTAAGCTACGCGTTGCTCATGCTCGGCGCCTTTCTTGCTATCGAATCCGCAATCGAGATTCTGTTGGAGCTTCCTAGCAACGGACTTTCAGCCGTCTTGAAGACTAGGAGCAGCGGCGCTTCTTCGAAACATTAGGTCACAAAACATGAGACGCTTGGCGCCGACGAAATTTGTCATACTGGGAATACTACTTTCCATTCTGCCCGGAGCTGTCGTCCACGCTGAAGAAGTGCCGGCTGGCGTCGCCATAGACATAGAACCCAAAGATGCAGGCGCGGCGGAGATCCAGTTTAAGCGCGACGGCAAACTCTATCCCTTGCGTGAGCACGAGCTCCTTTATGCCAACGACGAATTGGTATTCCCTCCTGGAAGCGAGAGCTCGGTCAAGGTTCTCGTCGATGCAAATCGCCAAGTAACACTAAACGCACAACATACAAAGCTGCCGCCTGCGAATTGGAGTGGTTTACAGGGCCTGCTGCCCAGATTTGCATCAGCTTACCGCTGGCTATATTCGCGTGGCACCAGCGATAACGAAGGACCGCGTAACGCGGTGTCGCGTGAACTTTCTGCGGAACTCCCCCCGTCCGTGCTTCCCGGACTGAGAGGCAACCTCGTGATTTCGAATGACGCCGACCCGCCGCTCTGGATTGGTTGGACGGAAGGCGAGGCGCCGTTCACGGTAACGGTTTCTGCGCAAGGGAAACTCATAAGTCAGGCAGAGATCTGCGGCGACGACCCCCCTCCTGAGGACTGCCTCCGCGAGGCCCTTATAACTAATCTACCGGCAGGAACCGATGCTCTGGAGGTGAAAGTTACGGCGGCAGACCGTCAACAATGCACGAAGACCTTAAGCCGTCAATTCATTGCAAAGGCCCCCCAAGACGAGCCACTCGGCGACTTGGGGGCCTTTTTAGCCGCTGTTCAACTGCTCGACCAGGATGACGGGGCGTACGCTCTCGAGAGTGCACGTATTCTGGCCAGCATACGTGAGCGTTATCCAGCGGCTCAAAAGCTCCTTGATCGCATGCGAGATGGCGAAGTGCCGTAAGGCAGCGATCAGGATTAAGTCGGAGGGCGGAGTGCCCCTTACTTGGGCGAAGCGTTTAAGTGAGAGAGCCAATCGCGAAGGAACCTAGGTCGTGGTCCGATCTGATGCGCCACTCGACGGCCAGTGCTGTCAATGTTCATGCAGCAAATTCTGTGCCGACAAGTTAAAATAGCGTGACAATTGTGATGCTCAATCGGCCAATTCGGACGTACATTATGTTAGGCTAACATTGTTATTGGGCGTGCGTCATGCGAAAGCTCTTGGGGTTTTTTGTTGCATTTTGCGTTGTCGTGGTCCCACTCCCCCGTGCATTCGCGCTTGCCACCGCAAAAATTGGGATCGACATAAGGACACTGGAACCGTCAGACCGGATCGAAAAGAAAATTCCCTTTGGCGTTTTTATTGAACGTGTTGCCGCCGACAGCCCGGCGGCAAGGGTCGGGCTCGAGCCTGGCGATGTCATTCTCGCCGTTGATACCCAGCCGGTAACTAGCGCTACAGAATTTGTTAGAGCGCTTAAGGCCTTCGGAGAGCAGGACGCGATTTCACTGACTGTTATCGCCAAGAACGGGAAAGAAGCTGTCGTGGCGTTGCGCCTGGACGGCGAGAGTTTAAGCTCGCGTGATACCAGTAGTCGGAGCGTGGCGGATCAGGATGACCAGCCGCGTAAGTACAGCTACAAACGCGCCTACAAGAGCAGCAAGTCTCAGTCCCCGTCGTCGGTTTCTCCACCGTCAAAATCGCCCTCTCAAGACCTTTGCGGGAACGGCGAATGCACGCCCGTGAAGGTTTATTATGCCACCGACCGCCGCGGGAAAAACGACCCGTCACTCGGGCGAACCTATTCTGCAGAGCGGATTAGCAACCAGTCAATCGAAACCGGCATTTGCTGGGTGACGATTCCTAAGGCGCACGAGGTAGGTGAGATCGAAGTGCCAAGTCTAGTCTGGCTAGAGTTCCACCAGGACCCGTCCAAACATATCATCGTGGCGCGGACGAACGAGCTTGACTCGGGCAGCTTCTACAATAACGCGCGTGAAGATCTTGCCAAAGCTCCGACGAATAGCGCGCTGATCTACGTCCATGGCTACTGGAATACGTTTGAAGCAGCGGCGCAGCGAACGGCGCAATTGGCGTTCGATCTGAAGTTCAAGGGATTGCCCGTGTTCTTCAGTTGGCCGTCGCAGGGCAGATTTTTCGGCTACACCATGGACGAAACCAACGTTGAATGGGCAGCGACAGACCTTCGGAGATTTTTAAGCGACTTCGTCAGAACGACGGACGTAGAGCACGTCTATCTTGTGGCACACAGCATGGGCAACCGGGCTCTGCTGAAGGCGATTGCGCCGCTGATGACCGGCGATTCAGCCGTCCGCTCTAAGATAACGGAAGTCATTCTGGCGGCGCCCGATATCGACGCGGAGGTATTTAAGCGTGAAATCGCACCGATGATATTCACGGGAAGTCCCGCATCTACGCTTTACGCGTCGTCGCGCGATTGGGCATTACGCGCTTCGCGCTATTTTCATGGTTACCCGCGGGCGGGCGAAACGGACGAAGGCCTGACAATCGTATCCAACGTCGCGACTATTGATGCCTCAAATGTCGATACTGATTGGCTCGGTCATGCATATTTTTCGCAGTCGAAGTCGATTATTTCGGACATTGATCAGATTTTTGAGGGGGTCAACAATCCTGACAATCGCGAGAACATCGATGCCGGCGACTTCAACGGCGCCAAATATTGGGTCTTAGCAAAATAGGCGTCAGCAATTGCGTTGGTCCTCCTTCTTCCGTTAACGGGAGTGATTTTCTTCTGCTGCCGTCGGATAAGGAACTCACGCTCGATGACTCCGGCCTCTTAACCTTCCACCATCCTACGAAGAGCGGTGGAAGCATTGAATGTGTCTTCTCCTGGGTCCGCGGCTGAGTGCCAACTCTCGGTATTGTGGTGCGTTAAAAATCTCACCGTCGAGCAGCTTTCGCCGGGGCGACTGGGGTCTGAAGCCGTCCGCAAATTCGATCTCCTGTCGTTTCGCTAGACCGCACATAGGAGGACTAGCTGCTTGTGCAGCCCTAGGTTCGGCAATCGCACGCTCCGCACCCTCGCGATCCGGCGTTGACTCTAACGGATACGGCCGAAAAACATCCGGCCGCCCCGCGGCTAGGCTGCGAGCCAGATCGACCGCTGGTGCTGCGCCCGCCGCCGCCACGCGCGCAGGCTCCACTCATTTCAAACTCATCAAGCGAATGTGGACCACTAAAGGATGATTGATCCCGCGTCGAAGAGCGACTTTACCGTGACGCCATGTACGTCCTGCAGCATGACGAGATCATAAAACTTTGAGCCGATCTCGACGGAGACCATCGTCCCCGATGCCGTATCCTGCATCTTCATGATGTTAGCGTTGTGCGTGGAGGTAAAGGCGCTCAGATCGAGCTTGTCGGACCCGGCGGTGAAGTCGCTGATGGTGTCGTAGCCGAAGTACTTCCGGCCAGAGACGACGTCCTTGACAGCCCATGTCGCCTAAGCCACATGCACAAAAAATCGTTACGATGATTGCGTCGCAACTTGACACGGCAAGCGCCTCGCTAAACCTCGGTACATGAGCCTGCATCGTTTTCGATTCCGATTAGTCTCGGTGCTCGTGATTGTCGCCTTGATGGCGAGCCCAATCGCGCGCACGTTTTGCCGTGCGGTGGTTGGATCGGCGACCGCTGAGGTGCAGCTAGTGGCGCCATGCCACCATGAGGGCATGGCAGGCAAGCTCGACAGTCGGCCTGGGTCGGATAAATCCCACGATCGAAACGACCATTGTCCCGTTTGCATGGCGCTTGCTGCGGTGGCAATGGCCGACAGCGCGATCCACGTCTGGAACCGTCAATGGGCTGATTCCGTTGGCGGCGGAATTCCAAAGGTACCCGGATCGGAACCGCTGAAGTTGAACCTCGGCGGCATCGGCAGTCGAGCGCCACCCTTGAAAGCTTGAGCATCAAAACCAGAGTGCGCGGGTTTCGACGTTGCCGATCCTGCGCTTATTAGAATGATCGCAATCGAGGATACGCTATGTCGATTTCCATGCGCGGCTTTTGCGCGGTTGGCGCCGCCGCTTGCTTAATCCAGTCAACAACCGGTGCCTTTGCCCACCATGCCGGGGGGCTCGGCAATACAGGCTCTGGCGGCCCGATCGTCACGATCTCCGCCGCCACACTTGATGAGGGGCACAGCGTTGCTGGGATCTCCGTCATCTATTCCGATTTCAGCCACCTGAGCGACGATACACTCATAAACGCGACCGCTTCCGGCAATGAAGGCGTGCACGGACTCTCGACGATCCAGAGTTACGCGCTGACCTACGCCTACGGCTGGACGAAAGATCTGACGGTTGGCTTCCGCTTACCCTATATTCGTCGCACAGGCATTCGCGCGGCGGAAGAGAATGACGAAAGTCCACCCGAGATCGAGGTGGAGGATCATGGACCCTCAGACGGCATCGGTGACCTTTCGTTGTTCGCCGAGTATCGCTTTCTGAATGATCGCGAGACGAACACCCAAGCCGCGCTGATTGTGAGTTTGCAGACTCCCACCGGTAAGACCAATGTGCTGACGCGGCAGGGTGACCTGCAGGATGCCGAGTTCCAGCCCGGCTCTGGCGCCTGGGATCCTCTGTTCGGCCTTGCTGTCACGCATACCCTGGGGCCCTGGTCATTCGATGCCAATGCGCTTTACAATCTGGTGACGACAGGCACGCAGGACACCGATCTCGGCGACCAGTTTCTGTACAATTTCGCCGTCTCCTATCGCCTCACGGGGGTTTCCAGCACCGGAGCCATGTTTCACGGAGCCCATGCCCATGAACCCGGCGACGATGGACACGGCCATCACCACGATGCTGCCTCCGGCCCGGCGCTCGATCTCGTACTTGAACTCAATGGCGAGTGGCACGCCAAGCAGGATACTGCAGGTGTCGTCGACGAAAATTCGGGAGGCCACACGATCTTCATCGCGCCGGGGCTGCGCCTGTCGCAAGGCAACGTGTCCGGGTATGCATCCATTGGCATTCCCGTGCTTGCGGACGAGAACGGTATCCAACCGGAACCCGAGTGGCGCCTAATTACGGGAGTGTCCATCGCGTTTGAATGAATTGCCGACGATGATGCACTTAGCGAGATGTCGAACGACCTGCGCGGTCAATCTTCACGTAGTTGCAGTATGGCCCCAAACTCTGCGCGGGCGGTTCGACACCAAATAGTCATCAGCCAGGTCTTTGCACGCAATGGAGGAGTCCGGGATAGGATCAACTAGGTGCGGGCGTAGATCTAGGCAGCCTGAGCTCGCTTGATCTCTCTTGGAGCCAAATGGACAGGACTACCCATCTCGGGCTCCGGGCGCCCCGCGATAGGCCCTGAAACCGTGTCCTGAACTGCAGTCTGTAACTTCACGATAGCATAGAGCGCCGGGATCACGATCAACGTCAATATTGATGACGTCACCATTCCGCCGATCATCGGCACTGCGATGCGCTGCATGACTTCGGACCCCGTGCCGGTGCTCCACAAGATGGGAATGAGGCCGGCAATGATGGCCACCACTGTCATCATTTTGGGCCGTGCGCGATCAACCGCGCCGCTCATGATGGCGTCTTCTGTGTCTTGGGCTGTCAGGGTGCGACCCTCTCGCGTGCAGGCATCCAACGCGGTCGCATGGCTGCGATCCAGATAATGCAGCATGACAATGCCGGTTTCGGTTGCAACGCCGGCAAGCGCAATAAAGCCAACTCCCACCGCGACCGAGAGATTGATGCCTAACCACCACGTCAGCCATATCCCCCCCGAGAGCGCGAAGGGAAGCGACAACATTACGATGAGCGATGGCGTGAGTTGGCCGAAGTTCAAATAGAGAAGGAGAAATATCAGGGCGAGCGTCAGCGGTACAACACGTTCCAAGCGTGCGGAAGCGCGCTGCATCCCCTCGTATTGTCCGCTCCAAACAAGGTGCGTTCCCGCGGGCAACGTCACGCGGTCAGCCAAGGCGCGTTTGGCTTCCTCGACGTAACTCGCCAGGTCGCGACCGTGGACATCGATGTAGACATAGGTCGCAAGCTTGGCATCTTCGGTGCGAATACTGGCTGGGCCGCGCGCTAGGCGAACGTCTGCCACCTCGCCAAGGGGAACGGTGCCGCCGGTAGGAAGCGCAACTTGGATTTCGTTGGCGATTGCGTTGGGATCAGATCTCAGTGCGCGCGGGTAGCGGAGAGAAACCGTATAGCGCTCACGCCCTTCAACCGTTTGCGTCACTGTCTCGGCGCCGAGCGCTGTGCGGATGACGTCTTGCACGGCCGAAATGGTAAGGCCGTAGCGGGCCATCCGTTCCAATTGTGGGTGGATTTCTAGATAATAGCCGCCGTTTACACGTTCTCCGAACGCGCTGCCTGTGCCTGGGACAGTCTTCAAAGTCGCTTCGACGTCGCGTGCCGCCCGCTCGATATCATCGAGACTTTTGCCGACGACCTTGATGCCAAGAGGCGTGCGAATGCCGGTCGCCTGCATGTCGATCCTGGCTTTGATGGGCTGGGTCCACGCGTTGGAAACGCCGGGGAACTGCAAGGCGGCGTCCAGTTCTTTAATCAGGCCATCTTTGGTCAGGCCGGGTCGCCATGCGCTCTTCGGCTTGAGATTGATGAGTGTCTCGAACATCTCCATTGGCGCCGGGTCGGTTGCTGTTTGCGCGCGCCCGGCCTTGCCGAAGACGCTTTCGACCTCGGGAAACGAACGGATGATACGATCTTGAGTTTGCAGCAATTCGGCAGCTTTTGTCACCGACAGCCCGGGAAGGGTCGTCGGCATGTAGAGAAGCGTTCCTTCATCGAGATCGGGCATGAATTCGCCACCGAGCCGCTTCATTGGCCAGACCGTGGCCGCCAGGACGGCAATGGCGAGAACGATAGTTGTGAATTTGAACCGCAGAACAGTGCGGATGACCGGCCGGTATACGGCTGTGATTGCTCGATTGAGCGGGTTCTTATGCTCCGGCACCACCTTGCCGCGGATGAAGATCATCATAAGTGCGGGCACGAGCGTGACAGACAGCAACGCGGCCGACGCCATCGCGAATGTCTTTGTGAAGGCAAGGGGAGAGAAAAGCCGCCCCTCCTGTGATTCCAGCGTGAAGACCGGGAGGAAAGATACCGTGATGATGAGAAGCGAGAAGAATAGCGGTGGGCCGACTTCGCAAGCCGATTCCAAAAGCGTCTGGATACGTGGCTTGTCCTTAGGCGCGCGTTCGAGATGCTTGTGGGCATTCTCAATCATAACGATAGCTGCATCGATCATCGCGCCGACGGCGATGGCGATTCCGCCAAGGCTCATTATGTCAAAGCCCATGCCGATGACCTTCATGCCGAGGAAGGAGATCAGCATGGCAGCGGGAAGCACGAGGATGGCGACCAGTGCGCTGCGCACGTGGAGCAGGAAAGCTAGGCAAACGAGCGTAACGATGAGGCATTCCTCAAAAAGTACGGAACGCAAAGTGGAAATTGCGCGGTGAATGAGGTCCGAGCGATCGTAGACCGGGACGATTTGCGAACCGTGGGGCAATCCCGGCGAAATTTCGTTGATACGATCCTTGACATTGTCGATGACCGCCAGTGCATTGCTGCCGGGGCGCTGCATGACGATGCCGCCGGCGACCTCACCTTCGCCGTTGAGTTCCGCCAGCCCTCGGCGTTCGTCGCCCGTCAACTCGATGCGCGCGAGGTCCTTGAGCAGAACCGGAGTGCCCCGTTCCGCCTTGATCACGATACCTTCAAGATCCGCAATGCCGCGCACATACCCGCGCCCGCGGACCATAAACTCGTGTTCACTCAACTCCACGGTTCGTCCGCCAGTCTCCTGGTTGCTTTGCGCGACGGCCTGCCTGACGCTTTCCAGCGAAATGCCTAGGCTGCGCATCCGATTAGGATCGACGACGATGCTATATTGCTTGACGAACCCGCCGACGCTGGCGACGTCGGATACGCCAGCCGCCTTTGAGAGTTCGAAGCGCACGTCCCAATCCTGAAGTGAACGCAACGCAGCCAGCGATAGGCCCTCGCCCAAAACGGCGTATTGGTAGACCCACCCGGTGGAACTCGAATCTGGACCGAGGGTCGGCGCTACACCCGGAGGCATTCGGCTTGCTTGCGTGCTCAGAGACTCAAGCACCCGGGACCGCGCCCAATAGGTGTCGGTTCCATCCTCGAATATCACGTAGATGATAGATGCACCGAAGAAGGAGAGACCGCGGACAACTTTGGATTTGGGCACAGTAAGCAATGCTGTCGTGAGGGGGAACGTGACTTGATCCTCGACGACTTGAGGTGCCTGGCCGGCGAATTCGGTGTAGACGATCACCTGCGTATCGGAGAGTTCCGGAATGGCATCGAGCGGCAGAGTGCGCACTGCCCACGACCCCATGGCAGCCGCAATCGCCACAACCATGATAACCAGAACAGCATTTCGGGCCGACCACGCAATGAGCCGAGAGATCATTTTCGTGCCTCGACGTTGCGCGGCGTCGAGAAAGACTTGATCGCCGCCTGGAAATTGCTCTCTGCATCAATCAGAAAATTACCGTTCATCACGATCCTGTCGCCTTCCGCGAGACCTTGCAGAATTTCTGCGTAGCCACCTCCACTTCGGCCGACCTTGACGTCGTGCGGCGCGTAACGGCCGCCGTCTTGCGCCACGAACACGACTTGGCGGTCTCCTGTGTCGATGATGGAAGCGGTAGGGACTGTCAGCGCCTCAGCATCTTCAGGTGCCGAGATCTCCACATCGGCATACATGCCGGGAAGGAGAAGCCGTTTGGCGTTATCGATTTCGATGCGGACTTTAGCAGTACGTGTCTGGAGATCGATCTCTGGAAGGATCAGTGCAACCGTTCCGGAAAACATATGCCCAGGATGAGCTCTCGTGCGAATTGTGACGGCTTCGCCGGCTTTCAGATTGGCAATCTCGCTCTCGGGAACGTCGGCGATGACCCAGACGACAGAGAGGTCAGCGATGCGAAAAGCTGTGTCGCCTGCCCTTAACTGCTGACCCGGCACAACGCTGCGTTCTAAAACAACGCCATCGCGTGGAGCACGTACGCTTGCCGTGTGAGGAACGCGACGCTCACGTTCGATTGCTTCAATAAAGTCGTCGGGCGCTCCCAGGTCCTGAAGGCGGCGGCTTGCGGTGATGAGCGTGGATTTAGGCACGCTTCCTGGTGCGTCTGCCGATGCATTTACATGAACCAGGAGCCAGGCCCCCTGATTGACCAGTTCCTTGCCGTAAAGTTCCAGGAGCGTGTCTCCCTTCTTGACGGAGCTGCCTGTGGTAAACGAGCTGACATTTTCGACGAAGGACTCAAACCGGGGCGCGATTACGAATATCCGCTGCTCGTCGATTGCGACGGTCCCCGGTGCGCGGATGCTTTTGGCAAGGTGCTGGCGCGTGGCTGCGACGGTCTCCACGCCGATGCGCTGGATCTTGCTGGGTTCGATTTTAATCGTGTCGACGTCAGCGACGTCGAGGACATCTTCGTAGACTGGGATGTAGTCCATCCCCATCTCGTCCTTTTTTGGAACAGGCGAAACGTCGGGAAGTCCCATTGGGTTGCGGTAGAATTTGATCTTTCGCTCGGCCGGCGCCGCGGCAACCCTCGATGAAGCCTCACTCTGCGCCTGCGCGGTCGTCGAGCCATTGGGTTCGGTAGTGGCGCCATTTTGCTTTCTGCAGATAGGCGCATTGAAAAGGAGCGGCTCGGAGGCGCTCTTCGTCGCCGACGTGGAAGTGGTGGGTTCTGTTGGCAGCGCCGACATAGGTGCCTCGTCGGCGGCTTTCGCGGTCGGAATTGCGAAAATCGTCGCTGCGAGGCCGAAAGCCCCGGCTATCCCATAAACTCTGAAACGGGCGAGTGGCACGATGATGCCTTTCCTGGATCGCGGATACTTAAATGTCTCAATGCGATACGATTGCGTTGCCGGCTTTTCGCTATGCAGCTTGATAAGCGCAAAGTGTGTGCCATTGGTCCAACGGTGAGGACCTTGACTTTACGCGCATGGCCGGCAAAGCCTGTGCTACGCACCATATTTCCAGGAAGATTTGTCGAAACATCCGCTTCTGGCAGCGAACTTCAAGATGGTTTACAAAAGTGGGCAGGCTTAAACGAAACGAGCACAGTGGAGGCTCCATGTCCGATCTCACCAACTCGCAGGCCGACGTTCAACTCGGCGTCGATGGTCGCGCTGACCGTCGAGCGTTTCTTTTGGCCGGACTAATGGCAACGGCCGGGATCGCGACCGGTTCAAAGAGCCTTATGGCCGCAGACGAACATGAGCACCATGGCGATCATGCTGAGCACATGGGCGGGCATGATCATTCCGCTCCGGCTGCGCATCAAGCTTTGATCGACGCCGCGCTCAAGTGCGTTAACAAGGGCGAAGTTTGCACCAATCATTGCATCACAATGTTGGGCGACGGCGATACCTCTTTAAAAGACTGCATCCGCACGGTCTCTGCGATGATGCCCATGTGCGAGGCTTTGGCAAAATTGGCGGCGCTTGAGTCCTCGCACCTGAAAGATCTGGCAAAAGTTTGCAGCGATGTTTGCGAAGATTGCCAAAAGGAATGCAAGAAGCACGCAGAGCACCATGCTGCTTGCAAGGCGTGCGCGGAATCATGCCAGGAATGCATCGACGCCTGCAAGAAGGTGACGTGAGGCTAATGCCTGCTGGGGAGGACAAAGCGGACGGACAATGAGCGTTCACTCAAGCGTGCTCATGACCCAAAGCGAACTGCTCGGTTAGTAGCGTTATGCGGGATCCGCAAAGCGATATCCAACCCCTGGCTCAGTAAGAATAAGAGAAGGCTCGGATGGCTTGTCTTCCAGCTTTGCGCGAAGCTGGCCCACGAAGACCCTTAGGTATTGACTGTCCGAAACATTGGCTGGTCCCCACACATCACGCAATAGCTGACGGTGCGTTATCACTTTTCCCGCGTGCCGCATGAGCAGAGCAAGCAGATCAAACTCTTTTGGTGTCAGGCGAACATGCTGATCATCTCTCATCACCACGTGACGGGCGATGTCGAGCTTGATGCTGCCGATGACAATCTCCGTCATGGCGGGGGCTCCCGCTTGGCTGCTTCGGCGCATCGCGGAGCGGATGCGCGCAAGCAATTCGCCGATGCCGAAAGGCTTGTTGACGAAGTCGTCTGCGCCGAGATCGAGCGACTCGATCTTTTCGCTTTCCCGGTCTCGCGCCGAAAGGATGATAATTGGAACAGGCGAGTGTTGCCGGATCGCGGTGATGACGGCCTTGCCGTCCATGTCAGGCAGTCCGAGATCAAGAATGATTAGATCTGCGCCCGAAGCCTTGAAGGCGCGTAATGCCTCCGAAGCGCTCGCAGCGGACGTAACTTGAAATCCGCTCGCGGCAAGACTGGGGCGCAGAAAGCGCTGGATCTGTGGTTCATCATCGACGATGAGGACCTTGATGGCGGCGCTCATGACCCAGTTCCATCCTGAAAGCGTTGGCTGTTTTGGGGGATGTTAAGGGTCACGCGCGTCCCTTGCCCACTAGCGATTGGGCTACTTGCCGCAATTGTCCCGCCCAGAGCTGTCATCACTTCCTTGCAAATGGTGAGGCCGATGCCTGACCCTCGCGTTCTTATCCCAGGGGCACGATAGAACTTGTCGAAAATCCGTGGCAGGGCGTCCGGCGAGATACCCTCTCCGCGGTCCTCAATTTCGACACGGTAATCCAGCTCCGCGCGGCGCAATGTCACTTTTATTGTTCCATTCGCGGGAGAAGCATTGACAGCATTCTCGATGACGTTGAGGAAGACATGTTCCAAAAGCAACTCATCCCCACGCACGATCGCCGGCGAGACTTGTAGGTCAAGGCTAAAGACCGCGTTCGGCATCGTCCGGCGCGCTATGGCGACGGTTCTACCAAGTGTGTCGGCTAAGTCGATCCAGTCTTTGGCCACCTCTGGCGGCCCTGAATCGAGACGCATCATATCGAGCATGTTGGTCACGAAGCGCGTGAGGCGGACGGTCTCCTCCTCGATGGCAGCCAATAGCTCGTTCTTGCTCTCGTCGGGCATCTCCGATCCAAGCTGGCGCAAGCTGGTCACGGCGCCCTGAATTGCAGCGAGCGGTGTCTTGATGTCATGTGATACCGAGGAAAGGAGCGCCGATTTGAGACGCTCGGCCTCCACCTGCTTCTCTGCAGCGCCTTTCTCCTCTTCCAGTGACAGGCGTTCGAGTGCAATCGCGGCCTGCTTTACCATCGCTTCCAGAGTGGTGTCGCTAACATCGTCGTCTCTCGGCTGGTGGACGCCGAGTACGCCCGCTACTTTATTGCGAACGAGTATAGGACGGAACTCGTAGTCTGCACCGGGCCAGCCGGCGACAGCTGGATAGACAGTCTGACGCGACGCGGCGCAGCGTTGAGCCGCTTGCCAGTCCGCCGTGCTCAAGTCCTTAGCCTCGGGAGTTTTCTGTAATATTGAGAGGTCGCCTCCGGCCGGTGCGCTAAGTATGACCGCGGACTTACCGGAGGCCTTGTTCGCCATCGAAACAAGCGATCTCGCAATATCTGCTTCGTTCATCGCGGCGGCAAGGCGCACTGCCAATGCATTGAGCGTCTCCAACGATCTCGTTCTTTGGCGTGCCTGCTCAGCGACTTCACGCAGGCGTCCAGCTAGGCTACCAGCGGCGATCGCCACAGCAAAGAATACAAGGAGGGCGACGAGATCGCGCGGATCCGAGGTGGAGAACGTATAAGTGGGCTGTACGAAGAAGTAGTTATAAGCGAGGAAGGTGGCCGTTGCCGTCGCGAGCCCCGACAGCATTCCGAAGGCGACTGCGCTGGCCACGACTGTGAGCAGGTAGAAGATCGCAACCCCGTGGTCAGGCAGCCAGCCGCTTATGAGAGCGCAGAGCGCCGTCGTCAAGCCGGCGCTCGCCGCACCTGCGATGACGGCTGCCCCGCCCTTCAACGGCCGGGGCAGTCGGTCCCATACATGGCGATCCGTACCATCGGTATGCATCACAGAGGCACCATTTTTGGCTCTGCCCCATGACTACAGAGCAGCCAGGACGCGGGACAGGACCTTTACGCCTTCCTTATGCCGAAGACCAAAATCCCCATCGAAACTTGATACGGAAAGGCAAATTTTTCGAAGGTGTTGGTTGTCGCCTTCGAGGATTCTTTCCATGACTGATGCCGTAGCGCATCCCGCTCAATCCGCCAATGTTCATCTCCCCACTGCGAAACGGATGAGCTTTCTTGCCTTGGCCGTCGGTGCGATCGGCGTGGTCTATGGCGACATCGGGACAAGCCCGCTTTACGCACTGAAGGAATCGTTGAACGCCGCGAGGGAGGGAGGTGAACCGACCGGGGTCATGGTGATGGGGGTGTTGTCCCTCATGTTGTGGGCGCTCATCATCATCGTTACCCTTAAGTACGTTGTCTTGATGCTTAGGGCCGATAACCAGGGGGAGGGTGGCACATTGAGTCTCATGGCCCTCGCCGAACGTTCGGTCGGCGCAGGTACATGGTTCATCCCGCTTCTTGGCATGGCCGGCGCCGCGCTATTTTACGGGGATGCCATCATCACACCGGCGATCTCTGTCCTCTCGGCGGTCGAGGGCCTCGAACTCATTACGCCTGCGTTCACGCCTTACATACTTCCGATCAGCCTGGGCGTAATCGTTGCGCTTTTTAGCGTTCAAAGCCGGGGAACAGCGAGGGTCGCGGCGTGGTTCGGACCGATCATACTCTTCTGGTTCCTTGTGCTCGCAGCAGGGGGGCTTGCGTACATTGCAAGAGTTCCGGGAATTCTTATGGCCTTCAATCCCATGTTGGGAGCAGGCTTTCTGTTGACGCACGGCATGGCCGGCGTGGTCGCGTTGGGTGCCGTTTTTCTCACGGTTACGGGTGCTGAAGCTCTCTACGCAGACCTGGGACATTTTGGTCGAAAGCCGATCCAGGGGGCATGGATCTGCATTGTTCTTCCTGCCCTCGCCATCAACTATCTTGGACAAGGTGCGCTTCTTTTGACTGACCCCACCGCGGTGGAGAGCCCCTTCTACCGCCTCTATCCTGAGTGGGCACTGATACCAATCGTATTCCTCGCCACACTCGCGACGATCATTGCTAGCCAAGCCGTCATTACGGGAGCGTTTTCGATTACGCAGCAGGCCATTCAGCTTGGGCTGCTCCCTCGCCTCGACATCCGGCGCACCTCAGAAACTGAGAAGGGGCAGATCTACATGCCGGCTGTCAACTGGATACTGATGATTGCCGTACTGTTCCTAGCGGCTTCGTTCCGCAACTCTAGCGCATTGGCTTCCGCCTACGGCATCGCGGTAACGGGAACGATGGTTGTAACAGTATGCCTCGCAACGGTCATCGCACGCGAATATTGGCGCTGGCCCGTATGGAAAACCGCTTTGGTGATGGGACCGTTCTTTCTGATCGATTGCGTGTTTCTCGGCGCTAACGCCCTGAAGATCATGGCGGGGGGCTGGCTGCCGCTTTTGGTTGGCGGCGCCTTATTGGCTTTGATGGTGACTTGGCGGCGCGGGCTTGCCTTGCTTAAGCAGAAGGCGCGGCGTGAGGAGCTTTCAGTTGCGGAATTTTGGCCCACGCTCGAGAAGAAGATCAAGGATCGTGTGCCGGGAACTGCCGTATTCCTTACAGCTCGGCCGGATGCGATCCCAGTGGCGCTGCTGCACAACCTTAAGCACAACAAGGTGCTGCATTCACATAACATCGTAGTCTGCATCGAGGCGGCGGATACGCCGCGACTGCCAGAAGCCGAGAGGAGCGTTCTGCAGCGCATCTCCGACGATTTGTCGATCGTTCGCTTGCGCTTTGGTTTCATGGAAGAACCAAATGTGCCGAGAGCACTGTTGCGTCGCCGGCTGGGACTCAAGCTCAACCCACGCGATACGTCGTACTACCTTTCGCGACGAACTCTACGTCCAGCAACACGCTCCGAACTTCCAACTTGGCAGGTTAGGGTGTTCATCTTTCTTGCCCGCCACGCCAGCGATGCCTCGCGTTACTTCCGGATTCCGACGGATCGTGCCGTCGAGATCGGAACTCAGATCACGATCTGAGGTCTCCTTCTGGCCCTCAGCGCCAGGGACCCGACGGCAAGTTTCTGACAACTGCGTCTATGCGATAGCGGTACTCATAATGCCCCCCTGTCGCCGATCGGCGCACTTGGGTCCGGTTCCGGAGCTACTGCTGTCGTCACCCGAGAGCCGTTTTGAGACGAGTTCGATTGCGTTGTCGAGGTCCGGAATCTCTGCCAAGCCACAGGCCAAGAACTCTTGGCAAATCCGCCATGGTTGAGCTTACGGTGCCCTGGGTAGGAACAGTAGCTTTAGGTAGGAACGCATCAAGAGAATCTGTTGCGCCGTCAAGTGCGGCTCTCCGACCGCTCGAGACATGACAAGACCACCCTCAATGACAGAGCTGACCATGTCGGCAAGATGATCGAGATCGACGTCATCATTGATTGGATAAGCCCCGGCGATTTCATCGAACATCGTTCGGAAACGGCGACGCCAACCTAGAACAGCACGTCGATTTGCTTCACGCACGTCGCGATCGAACAGCCGGTCCTGATAGACGGCGGTCGCCACAACACAACCGGGATGCCCACCGGGCATGTCCTCAATCAGCTCTGCAAGGAGCTTCAGTCCAATCAGGGCGGACTGCAAGGGGTCATCGGACAAATCCCGCGCGCGTGCGAATAGGTCGTCGAAAAGCCGATCCTCGACTTCGATATGCCGTTCGATGAGTGCGCGAGCGAGCGCATTCTTGTCGCGAAAGTGGTAGAAAAAGCCGCTCTTCGTGATCTCAGCGCTGGCAACGATCTCTTCGATCGAAGTCGCATCGAACCCTTTCGCCAGAACGGCATCCTGGGCGATGTTCATGATCTTCTCTCGTGTCTCGCTTCCACGGGCCATAGCGATGGGCTCCAGAATCCTTACCGCAGGTACAGTACCGCTGGTATGGTTTTCGTTGCACTCCTTTGCGCCCGCTCGATGCGAGACACCTAGTCGATTGTTAAATCGGTACAAAGTTTACCGCCTGGACTCTACCGCAAGTGGGCTTTCCTCGCCAGGGAAGCAGCGTGCATACCCTTCTCGACGGAAGCCTCGTTGAAAGGAGTTGCACGATGGCCAGCGTAAACCAATTGTTGAAGACGGATCGACCATTTCTGACGGACGGTGGCTTTGAGACTTGGCTGTTCTTCCAGCAAGGCTTCGAGGCGCCAGAATTTGCGGCGATTGTGCTGCTTGACGATGACGCAGCGCGCCAAGCGATGCGCCGTTATTTTGATGGCTTCCTTGCTATGGCAGAGAACGCCCGAACCGGGTTCGTGCTTGACACGAATACTTGGCGCGGCTGCACGCATTGGGGCCCCAAACTGAATCGGTCGAAAGCAGATATGCTTCGCCTCAGTCGCGATGCGGTGACCGTCGCCAAAGAGATTCGTAAGGCGTGGCAATCGCGCGTGTCGCCGATAATCGTCAATGGCGTGATTGGCCCCGCTGGCGATGGCTATGCACCGGGCAGGGTATCGAATGTCGAGGAGGCCAGCCGGCTACACCGGCCACAGATCGAGACCCTGGCGCAGGCAGGCGTCGACATGATCTCAGCGATCACCATGACGAATTCCAGCGAGGCTATCGGCATTACAGAGGCTGCAAGAGAGGCGCGGCTGCCTGTCGTGGTCTCGTTCACGGTGGAAACCGATGGCCATTTGCCGACAGGCGAACCACTTGGCGATGCGATACAGGCGGTTGACGCCGCCACCAACGAAGCACCGTGCTACTACATGGTCAACTGTGCCCATCCGGATCATTTCCGCGATGCCGTTGCCACCGGAAGGAACTGGGTGTCGCGCATCGGCGGCGTCAGGGCGAATGCATCACGCCTGAGCCATGCCGAACTTGACGTTGCCGAGACATTGGACGACGGCAATCCTGACGAGTTTGGCCAGTTACATGCCGATCTCGCAGGGTTGTTGCCCAATCTTCGCGTCATCGGTGGGTGTTGCGGCACTGATCATCGTCACGTTCGCTGTGTCTCGCAGCATCTCCACGCTCAGCTCGCCTTGTAATCAGCGTAATGGGTGGCAGTATTGTTGCTTGCTGCCACCTAACCGACTACTTCCCAGGGCGGGGCTACGGGGTATCCCACATTTTTTGCCGGCTCTCCAAGCACGTGGCCGGTTTGACACCCGGCGCCTTCCGAAAGCGCTTTCAAGTTCCCAATTTGCTCAGACAAGGCGCGGATAAACCGCGATAGCCTTGTACCCGACGATGTCCACTCATCGAGGTATAGGAACGGTGCTGCAACTCCGATCTTTGTGCCTATCGAGTGCGGAGACCAATGACCGCTTTCTCTGCCCAACAGTCATGGAGCCGACCGCAAACGACGAGTCTGACCCATACCCGAAGTGGCGACTGCCGGGTTCGACTCGCGACTACCTGCAGCTGCTGCAAAGTTCCAGATCAACTGAGCGCCCGCGCGCGAGAAGAGGCCAAAATGCCCATCGAGGTTGGTGTTCATGATTGAGTTGTCATGGAAGCTCGAAAACTTACCTTCGATCCAGATGTCAAACGGATTGAAGAGTGGCGCAACGGACGAACCCAGGCCAGGTGAGAGGCCGAGTCCCACGCCGCCGGCTTTGCGAGCTTCGGTCTCGGCCGAATAGCGCGCCATGTCCCGCAGACTGGTCGAGAACCCAAAATGAGCTGCGCCTTCGTTGCTGCCAGTCACCTTGAACGGCAACGGAACTCCGTTCTCGCCTTTAGCATCGGGGTCGCCGCGGCCGAGAGCAGCCAGGGTATCGAACGAACGATCCCCACGTGTCGATGTTGCGAAGCCCCGGGCACCGAAGTTCAATCGGGAAAGGTCGCACGTTCGCGGACGCGAAGGCCGCAGACAGACATACCACGCACTACTTCGAAATATTTAGCAACCGCGCCATCTACAGCGCTAGCCGGCTGGCCGGTACGGTTCACCGGGCGGCATGGGAGGCCCAGAATCGCATGCGGGACGGAACTCTCTCTAGCATGCAAATGCCCAACTGCCACGGCCGTGGCTTTTTCGGCGCGCAGTAGAAATTTGGCGCCTGTAAGATTTCGCAATGGCCGGTTTCCAGCTCGGTCGCTCGACAGGGAGCGACCGCGAGTTACGCAGGTCAACTCAAGGAAATAATTGGCTGTTTGACGCAAATCACGCGGCAGCATGAGGTACAGGTCTTGACGGCACCCGCCGACGATCGCCCGTAGGACACTGACGAATGAAAGAACCACACGCTTCAACGCAATTCCTATTGGCACACCATTTTCTTTCGAACACGTCACAGAAGTGTCGTAATTGCTCCCCGACCTGATTGGCCGAAGGTGGGAAACGGGGATGCAGAAGATGTCGACCAAATTGTTGTATGCGAGCGCCATGCTCGTCGCATCGACGACATGGGCCAGCGCCTATCTCGATCCGGGTACTGGAAGCCTGGTGCTCCAAATAGTGATCGCTGGCGCTCTGACCGCCGCCGCATCGGTGCGCGTATTCTGGTACCGGCTAAAGGAGTTTGCCCGCCGGATGATCGGCTTGAAGTCGACTCCAGCCGATCGTTCATGACGGGAGTTCCTGCCGCCGAAAAGCAGATGGACGCAATCCGCGATTATGCGTCCTTTCGCGATCCATCGGGGTTCATGTTTTGGAAGGCCGGCGAGATTTACCGCTGCATCCATGCTTCGTACGCCGATGTATTCAAGGCAGCGGACACCTGTGGCCTTTTCAAAGCAGCCGTCGCGGCGGGTTTGCTACTTCCGTTCGAGATATGCGAGCGGATGAGCGTCCCTATCCATTTGGGCGATCACAGCACAGTGATGAGGCCACGCCAAATCAATGCGATCAGCTATCCATACGAATGGAGCTTCACTGCGCTCAAGGAGGCAGCGCTGGCAACGTTGCGTCTGCAGTTGTTGGCGCTTGAGCACGGTTTCTTGCTCAAGGATGCGAGCGCCTTTAACATACAGTTCGTCGAAGGCGCGCCGCAGTTCATCGATCATCTCTCTTTCGATCCCATTGCGCATCACAACGCATGGCCGGCCTACGGCCAATTCTGCCGCCATTTCCTAGGACCATTGCTCCTGATGTCGTACGTGGATCTGTCGTTCGGCAGCATTCTGCAAAAGTACATCGATGGCCCACCTCTCGATTTGGTCTCCCGCTTGCTGCCGCGGCGCACCGAGTTGTCCCCCTCGATACAAATTCACCTGCACATGCACGCGCGGATGTCCAAATCCTATGCAGATGCAGACAAGCGGGTCGGCGGGGGACGGACGCTATCGGCGCGCGGATTTCAATCGATTGCCAACTCCCTCCTGAATCTGATCGAGCGGTTGGAGCCAAAGGATCAGTTTACCGAATGGGGAAACTACTACGCCGACACGAATTACAGCGATCAGGCGTTATCCGCTAAGAAAGATCTACTGCGGACGATGGTGCAGAGCATTGAACCCCACACAGTCTGGGACCTCGGCGGCAATAATGGCGAGTTCTCGCACGCGCTGACCGATCTTGCGGGGCAGATCATCTGCATGGACATCGATCCGCGGGCTGTCGATCAGAATTACATTCGCTGCCGCAAGGATAAGATTTCCAATGTACTCCCGCTCATCGCCGACGTCACAAACCCTCCGCCTGCGGTGGGCTTTGCGAACAGGGAACGTCCAGCGCTGCTCGACCGCAATAAGCCCGATCTGGTCATTGCACTCG
The DNA here is from genome assembly GCA_041397645.1 of Hyphomicrobiaceae bacterium. Taxonomy (NCBI): domain Bacteria; kingdom Pseudomonadati; phylum Pseudomonadota; class Alphaproteobacteria; order Hyphomicrobiales; family Hyphomicrobiaceae; species Hyphomicrobiaceae bacterium. Next base: position 2,765,444 of record JAWKWE010000004.1, read on the forward strand.
CGCTGATCCATCACCTGGCAATTTCTAACAACCTGCCCCTGAGTTACATCGCGGACTTCCTGGCCAACCAAACGCCGGCGCTGATTATCGAGTTCGTGCCGAAATCAGACTCGCAGGTACGGCGTCTCTTGGCGAACCGGCCGGATATTTTTCCAAACTACAGCCGAGAGGGCTTCGAAGCAGCTTTTGGCGACCGGTTCGCTATCACTCGGGCCAACGCCATTCCTGGCACCGACCGCACGCTCTTCGTAATGCACCGACGCAGCGGCACGGACACCTAGAAAGGCGAGCTTGCAATGTCCTCTCCGGCCTCGAAGACCCGCCACTCAACGTTGGAATACCTGGGTGTCGTTGTCCTGGCGACGGTGGCGCCGACGCTGTTCGTGCTTTCCCAGAACTGGTACGCGATTCACATGCAAAAGAGCCTCTGGCTCATTGGCGCGGCGCTGCTAGCCGGCATCAGCATGGGCGTGCTGCTAGAACTCATTGTTCGCACCGCGGACTTCGCTCTCGGCCGGACTCGGCTCTCGGCTCTTAGCTCAAAATCTGGATTGCGAGACACGCTGTTTGCGCTCGCCGCTGCCGGCATCCCGTCCCTATTGCTGTTTCGCTCTCTTGAAGCGGCCCTGCCTTCCCGCGCGATGCTGGCCGCCCTTTATGGTGCGATGGCGATTGCGATCGTGCTGCTCTTTCGCCGTGTAACGCCGCGCCCGTTCTTGACCTTCTTTGCGATCTTCTCTGCTGTCTCTGCCGCCAATTGGCTTGCCAGTGTCGCGACAGCCGGACCTCCCAAGGCCGATACTCTGGCACAGGACTTCGAGACAGCGGTATTCAAGTCTAAGCCGAACATCTATCTCTTCATCTACGACGCCTACGGCAGCAAGGACGTCTACGAGCGCATATTCAGTTTGGACAACAGCGCTCAGTACGCCGCACTCCAGGCGCGGGGCTTCAAGGTTCTGCACTCTTTCAGCAATTACGACTCCACCTGGCAGACGACGCTGGCGACCTTCCTCGGCGCCCATCACTACTACCGCTTCGAGTTCGGCAATGCGGATACGCACGTCGGGCGGCCAATGATGGCGGGACGGACACATAACCCCGTCTTCATAACGCTACAGCGAAATGGCTACCGGCTGCAGCAGATCCACAGCCTCGACTATTTCGTGAATGAGCGGGGCAATCAGGAGTTCATTTATCCGGATGAAGCCTCATCAAGCGCGTTGCGCATCTTCAACATCCCATTCCTGAACAAGCTGGGCGGCCGCAAAAGGCGCATGACTGTGGAGGCGCAAAGCGAGGTGCTCGATGCACGGATTCGTGTGGCATCAGAGAAGAGTTCCGGGCCGTGGTTCACATTTTCGCACGTCAACCTGCCCGCGCATTCACCGGGGTTGCCGTGGTTGCAGTTGAAGGGCTTCGAAAAAGATTTTCGCGAGCGGACCGCGCGTGCCAACGAGCACATGCTGGCAACGATCGACCGCATAAAGGCATTGGATCCCACAGCGGTCATTGCGATTTTCGGCGACCACGGCGCGATGAGATACCATCAGATCTGGGGTGCCGGTGATCCAAACCAAGCCTTTGCCGAGGCTGGTTTTACTCCCGAGATCGTCACTCTGGACCGCTTTGGCATCATGATCGCCATTTATTCGGCGGGCCTTTGCGACGACCAAGTGTATCAAGGCCTCACCCCGGTCAACATCATGCGAACGATATTCGCGTGCCTCGCCGACGATCGCAGAATAGCGTCGCGCCACGCCGATGACATTTCGCTTTTTGGCGGCAAGAAAGGTCGCTTGCGGTTGACTGCTGAAAACGGGCGCATCCTGCCGCAATGGCAAGTTTACGAACCAAAGTAGCTTGGCCAGCGCCGAACAACCTCATTGCCGAATTGGAGGACCGGGAGTCGTTACCGCACGCCATTGATCGATCCGGTGGCAGGTGTGTTGTGCCACTTGCCGAATGCGGCGGTCTTGTAGCCGCAATATCCTAAAACCTTCGCGAGAGTTGCCGACGTGCGCGGAATGCGGCCCGTGTATCCGTCCCAGTTGACCGCTCGTTCTGCGATGGTGCCGGGACCGGCGCGTTGATGGTTTCGCCCGGTAAGAAGCGAAGCGCGCGTGGGCGAACAAATCGCCGTGGTATGAAATTCATTGAAGCTGATGGCGTAGCTTGCAAGCCGCGAGAGCGTCGGCGTGTGGATTGGCCCGCCAAACGTATCGGGCAGTCCAAAACCTACATCGTCGAGCAAAACAATCAGAATGTTTGGCGCATCTTTCGAAAGATGATTGACTGTCGGAAACGGAACGAGCTTTGAGTCTTGCAGCGTCGGCCCGGCCACGCTCTTTGACGGCGGTACCGGAAATGGAAGCACCGAGCCGTCGGTCGGCGTGTCACTCCGCGCGTGGCTAGCAGCCAAGACCGAAAGCCATATGGTTGCGATTGCGGTGGCGAACCTTCGCAACACCAGGCTTATTTTCAATGCAGAGCGGCGTGACGATACGCCGGAACGTCGATTGAAAGCGAGCGTAGATCCCATCGAAATTGCTCCATCATCGCGCTGACTCTTTGCGGATGCGCTCTAACGCACTCCTGACCCGCAACGTTGTTTCAAGCACATCGACCCGGGCGATTTTCAATTCGCTCGGCTCGATGTTTTTGGGGCCCCAATTCACGTTGACCGCATTTGACCGACCAAGACATCGTCCTTGCCAGAGGGTAGGTTATGGCTACCATCCCACCTATGAGCAATGAAACACGCCTCAAATTGGTTGACCCAGAGTTCGCGCACGTTCAGGCCGGGCATCTGTACGAGCAGACCAGGGCTTGGCTTCAGACCGTGCTGCCCACGGCGGATGTCCGCCACATCGGCGCGACAGCTATTCCTGGCTGCCTCACAAAAGGCGACCTAGACATTGTCATACGTGTCTCGCCCGAAAGCTTCGCACAGGCCGAAACCGTTCTGTCGTCTCGATTTGCGCGCAACCAAGGTTCAGTGCGCACTGCGGATTTCGCTGCGTTCGTGGATACCGCCACTGATCCACCCCTCGGCATCCAGCTCACGGCCATCAATGGTCCGTTCGATTTCTTTCATGCATTCGTCGACGCACTTTGCGCGTCCCCGCATTTGGTTCGTGAATACAATGCTCTCAAGAGTGCGTATGAAGGACACGCGATGGCCGTATACAGGGCTGCCAAAGATGCATTTATCGACCGCGTTCTCGCGGACCGGCGGTTACCCAGATGACGACCCCAATTGGCGATTCAGCAATCCATTCGCCAAATCAAACACTAGCGCGCTCCTGACCCGCAACCTTGGTCCAAACCCATCGAGCCGAGCGAATTTCCATTCGCTCGGCTCGATGGGTTTTGGTGGCACCAATTCACGTTGACCGCTTTTGGCCCGAAGCCGTCCTCCAGTCGAGGATATTAATTCGTCTAGGTAGAGCAGCCTTCCTGTAAACGAGTAGAACGTAGTTGGCCGCCCCCGGATGCTTGTGGCAACCTGAAGGGCACCCGAGGGCCAGCAAAATGGATCGAGCCTCACCCCCTGTTACGATTGGCGATCTCCGACGCGCTGGGCGGCGCCTATGGTGCTATTGCCTAAGCTGCGGGTATGAGGTCGAGAAAGACCTTACAACTTGGCGGGCCCTTGATGATGCCGTCGAGGTGCCGTCCGCGCACAAGCACCTCAAATGCTCGCGGTGCGGTTCGGGCAAGGTGTCAACGCGGCCGCAATTGCATGATCGCACGATCGACGAAATTCGGGCCGAGGCCCGTGCAAAGCAAGTGCGTGAGGCTAACGGTTGAGGCGGGGAGGCGCAAACGGGGTCGTCCCAGGGTCTGCTAATCCGAACCGCAGGCGATAATCATGGCTTCGCGCCGCCTCGAAATACACCCGGCAAGTCTAAACCGGTTTAGTCGGTGATCGGATCCCTCCAAAAGGTCGCTAACAATGGAAAGCAAGCCTTCATATTCGGGGGTTTCATTCCTAGCTACCGGAATGTTGAGCGCCCAAAATACGGCGAGGGCCTTGGTGCGCAATCCCTGGATTGTTGACGCACGTATCGCCCAAATGCATTCGGCCACCGCACGCGAGTGAGATCACAAAAAGTTGTCGACGGCATTCGCATTCGCTGATCGTGCCGATGTATCGCCGCAGACCGCATTTATTGATCCAACACGGCATGCCAAGCGTTCTTGAGCGCAGGACAAAAAGAAGGCAGCTTACTCCATGACCTACGCAATGGCTTACGTGCTCGCCCTCGTCGGCTTTGTCATCCTCGACATCTTATGGCTGAAGACCATGGGCTCTTACCTCTACCGCCAGGTGCTTGGCGACATCCTCGTCGAGGACATTCGAAAAATCCCGGCCATCGCATTTTATTTGATGTATCCGGCCGGGCTCGTGCTGTTCGCGGTGGCCCCGGCGATCAAGAATGGCTCCATCGGGTCGGCTTTGATCTACGGTGCACTGTTCGGCTTGTTCACCTATGGAACATATGAACTCACCAACTACGCCACACTGCGCAACTGGACCCTGCAGATCACGCTCGTCGACATCGGCTACGGGATGATCGTCTCAGGCCTTGTGGCGCTGCTTGTCGCGCTCATTCTTCCGTCAGTCTTGCAGCTGGTCGGAGCACGTCGGCTTGCGGCAGCTTCGCAACAATCTCTTCCGGTCTGAATCGGCCTTCAGATTTTTAATGGTGCGCAGCGACTGGATGCATGAGCCGTACAATCCTGCTTGTGAGTGCACCGCAATGCGCTGAACGCGCTGCAGCATGTTTTGCGAATTGATCTTGGCACAGAATGTCGCGCGACATTTGCCTCTCTCCTGCCACCGCTCGATAGATGTTGTTTTCGCGCGTGTGTTCCTTATTCTTCGTCGGTATTTCGCATTTTTCTGTTCGACTACATTTGGCTTGCGGCCGTCGATGATCAGGAGGACTCGAACGTGGTCCCAATGTCCAAGGGAAATCGTGTCATTGATCTTTCAGCTAAGCGCAAGGAGCGACGCGGGATGTTGATGAGCATTGGAGATGTGCTGGCGTTAAAGGGCTCGAATGTCCGAATGATCGAGCCCGACGAGACCATCGGGCAACTCTCCCGCGAATTAATGCAGCAACGTATTGGGGCCATGGTCGTAAGCCGTGACGGCAAGACAATCGACGGAATTATCTCAGAGCGCGATATCGCGTACAGCCTCGCTGATCGTAGAGGGGAACTTCACCTTTTGAAGGTTTCGGCGCTGATGACCCGCAAGGTGGTCACATGTACGCCGGCACACAGCCTTTCGAGTGTGGCGGCACTCATGAGCAAGTATCGGATTCGCCATCTTCCCGTAGTGCAGGAAGGCGTACTCGTCGGACTTATCAGTATTCGTGACGTGCTTGAATATCGCATTGTCGAAGTCGAACGTAAAACGAGCCTTATCGGTAGACTTTTTTCCTCAAATTCCGAACGGTAGGGGCGCTAGCTGCAGTTTGCACGGCCTTCAATCTAAACTTGGGCTTCCGGGCAGTCGCTTTGCGAACCATCTTTCGCGACTAAGCCCATAAGCGGCTATTTACTCACGGCGAACCGATCGGAAACGACTTCGGCCACGAGATCGAATGCCTTGCGCATGTTGCCCTGGTCTCGCTGGTGCACCAACCATACATCCAAGGACAAGCTAAAGTCGGAGACATCCACGACGACAACCTCGCGTCGAACCGCGCTCGTTTCGAGAGCAACAAGAGGCACCAAACCCAATCCTATACCGGCCGCCACCAAGCGCAGTTGCGCTTCCACACCAAACGTATCAATGGCCACACGCAGAGCATCTTCGTGCTGACCCATCGCAGCTTCAAGTGCTGCTCTGTAACCGCAGCCCAGAGGATTGAGTACCCATGCCTCGTTCGACAATTGAGCAAGACGCAACCGTCCTTTGCGTCTCTTGGCGCCTTTTGCCCGAACAATCGCTGTTTTGACTGAAGCGAGGTATCGACCGCTGAGTGTGGTCGGAGGGCGCAAGGAGGCGGGCAGGAGGACCAGTGCCGCGTCCAATGTACCTTGTTCTACCTGTCGAATAAGTCCACCGCTCCAATCTGTACGCAGGCGCAGGTCGAGCTTTGGGAAAGCCGTCTGGAGCCGCTGCACGGTTCGCAATAGCGCCAATTCGCCAACTGCTTGGGCAACTCCAAGCTTCATGACCCCGAAAGGATCGCTTTTTTCTTGGGTCGTCGCGACCAAATCCTCGACAGCCCGGAGAATTGGAATTGCCTGCTCGACTATCCGGCGTCCCATGGCGGTTGGCGCCGGAGACCGTGTCGTGCGATCGAACAATCTCAAGCCTAGCACCTCTTCCAGATGACTAAGCCGGCGCGACACTGCGGATTGCGTAAGGTGCAGGCGATCTGCTGCCATCGTGACAGACTTTGTCTCTACGACCGCTAAGAGAGCTCGAAGATCGTCGATCACATTGAAAAATCCTCATACACTTCATGATTATTATGCATTTGTCTCATGATGATAAGGGTACTACTGATGCTTGGCCCAATGAGCAAGAGGCTTGCCCTTCTGATTTCGAGAGGACTTAAAGATGCCGCTGGTCAGAATCGACCTGAGCAAAGATGCACCCGATAGTCGCGTGCGCGCGATTAGCGAAGCTGTCTACGGCGCGATGACAGATATCGCCAAGGTTCCGCTCAATGACAAATTCCAGATCGTGTCGCGACACAGCCTGGACGAGTTGATCTATCCGAATGATGGATATCTTGGCGTTTCGTACTCGTCGGATATTGTTTTTATCCAGGTCACTTGGGTGGGTGGGCGTTCAACCGAAGTCAAGAAGCAGTTCTATCATCGCATCGCCGATGAGATTCACGAGAAGTCAGGCGTTCGCAAGGAGGACGTCTGGATCAGCCTAGTTGACTCTGGCCGCGAGGACTGGTCGTTCGGCAACGGTGAAATGCAATATGCCCCCAAATAGCTTCTTAATGCCGGAACGCCTCCATGTTCAAACGAGAACGCTTGCCTCTATGCACAAGCATCGAAGACCTGCGCGCGCTCGCGGAGCGCCGCGTTCCGAAAGCCTTTTTTGAATACATGGATCATGGGTCTTATTCCCAATCCACCCTGCGGGCCAACTGCCGAGACTTCGAAGCGCTCGAATTGAGGCAGCGCGTAGGTATCGATGTTAGCAACAGGATCCTGAGCACCGAACTGATTGGCGAGAGCGCCGAGTTGCCACTTGCTATAGCTCCGGTTGGCCTGCTCGGGATGATGCGCGGGGATGGCGAGATCCACGTCTGCCGTGCGGCTCAAAAGGCGGGCATTCCGTTCTGCCTCAGTACCATGTCCATCTGCTCGATCGAGGATGTAGCTCAAGCTGTCGAGCAGCCTTTCTGGTTCCAACTCTACGTTATGCGCGATCGAGGGTTCGTGCGCGAATTAATCGAGCGTGCGATCGCAGCCAAATGCAATGCCCTTGTCACAACATTGGACCTGCAGGTGCAGGGTGAGCGCTATTGCGATTCAAAGAATGGCCTGACGGTGCCGCTCAAAGTAACTCTATCAAACGTTCTGGACGTCCTAACGAAACCCGCCTGGGCCGTCGGTATCCAAAACGGAAGACGCAAAACGTTCGGCAACTTGGCTTCGCGCATAAAGGGGGCGGATAGCATCGTGTCTTTGGCGGAATGGGTTGCCAATCAGTTCGACCCAACGCTGAACTGGAAGGACGTCGAGTGGATCAGGAGCATATGGCCAGGAAAGCTTGTTCTTAAAGGTATACTTGATGTCGAAGATGCGAAAATAGCAGCAGAGTTGGGTGTCTCGGCGATTATCGTATCGAACCATGGAGGACGGCAACTCGATGGCGCGCCATCCTCGATCTCATCCCTTCCTAGAGTGGTCGAGGCTGTCGGCGATAAAGTTGAGGTCTTGTTTGATGGTGGCATTCGATCGGGACAGGACATACTGCGGGCGCTAGCTCTGGGCGCACGCGGCTGTTTAATAGGCCGGGCTGCTGCGTACGGCTTAGGAGCCGCTGGCGAGGCAGGCGTGGCAAAGGCGATCGCCATACTCCGCAAGCAACTCGACGTATCAATGGCGTTGACTGGCACGAGGTCCGTCTCCGAAATTGGACCGCAAATCCTGGAGGGGGCCACCAAACTTACTCACAACGGCAGCGCTTGCTAATGTCTGGTTAGGCTGGTTCCATCCGAGCTATGCGGCAGCGAAGCGGTTTATCTAAATTATCCGGGGCTCTGCCAGAGAGTTTGAAGATCGGTCGAGCGAACCCAACGTCAATTAGTACCTGGGTCATCCGCGGCGTCTCTAGCGAGCAAATTCTTTGCTCGTATCGACCATGCTTAGAACGGAGCCCAAGTTCAACTCGGCAACCAGAAGTGCCGCCTCCACGCGTGAGACGACCTTGAGCTTACGAAAAATGTCCCTGTTGTGGGCCTTCACCGTGGTCTCTTCGATTGAGAGAGCATGGGCGATTTGCTTGTTAAGCAGCCCACGGCAAAGCATGCCAAGCACGCGGAACTGTTGGTCAGTGAGGGTGCAGAGCCTGCGCTTAAGCCTTGCTATCTCTTCTGAGTCTGAAATATCGGGCGCCGGGGCATTACAGTGAAGAACTCCACCTTCAAGTGCCGCATGAACCGCCCTTCTAAGGCTCTCGCTGCTTAGGGACTTGCAGGCGTAGAGGACCGACCTCCTGAATCCATCATCGGGCCGACGGAACGCAGAAACGACGACGACGGGCATGCGCGGCCACTGGCGGTACAATTCATTCACGTCGCGAGGGCAGTAGACATGGGGAAGCCAGTAATCGAGCAGCACCAAGTCAATGGTTCCCTCGGCCGCAATCAGACCCAATGCGTGGTGGATGGTTCGGACGTGAACACGCCGAATGGCGGGGAACACTTTCGCCATAGCCTGCTGCAGCGCACACGCGGAGCATGAATGATCGCTAACGATTAGGAATTTTTTTGACATCAAACACCTACGGCATCAGCAGACCGGCCGCAGTTGTGTAGACACGCTTATTGTGCGATGCAATATTATATGTTGCAGTGCGGCAATGTGCTCAATACATCGATGACTGGCTTGGGGGGGCGCCGGTGCGGTGCCGACGACTGGTCCTGGCCCCAGTTCCTGTCAGGGTGACGTCTGCTCTCCGACGAGGAGCCGGCGTAGTTCGGATTGCCGCCGTTTTTCGTCCCGGCTGGCGACACGCCAGCAACTCCGCCTCGCGAAGGTGTTCCCTTACAGTTTGTGTCATAATTGACGGTTTTTGCGGATAAATCCCATCTGCAACAGCGTATTCCTTGGCAGCGGCCATGCGCCCAACTAGCGTCCTGCTAAGATTCCATTCTCGGAGGTGGCAATGCAGACCTTGAAATTCGGCTTTGTGGCCGCGGCGACGTTGTGCGCGATTTCGGCGACGGCTCAGGCCGCCGATTGTGCCAGGATCACGGCCCTCGGCTCAACGTTGACCTACGATACCGCCGTGCTCTTCTCGACAAACGCACTCAAAAATACGCTCGCTGCGCAGGGGCGAGTGGGCAAGGGGCCGGTGCACACGACCTGCAAAACAGAAACGTTGATGACGACGTGTCACTCCTCGCAGGTCGCATGCAAAGGCGCAACGCCCAAGACTTGCTTGGGCGCTTGGCTGTGCTTCTGACAGGTGAGTGGGCGCGAACGCTAAAGTAACCTCACCGCGATCAATGGTGCGGGGTGACCTTGGCCACCTTTTTTTGGCAGCGGAGGCGCACCGCGCATTGTATTTTACCCGGATATATTGACGGCATAATTTTATCCGGGTATAAATGACTTCATGGATCGATTGCCAGCCTTCGTTGCTTTTGTCGGGCCCCGCTGCGTTGCCAGCGGCCCGTTGTCAGACATCTTGCCGAACCTCAAAGAGAGGTTTGAACGCGAGCCGTCTGAGCAAATTCTTGTGTTCGACGGTAATACCGGCAAGCGTGTCGAGCTGGACCTCCGGGGTTGTCTTGATGATGTGCTTAAGCGCTATTCGACAGAGACGTCACGCGGTCCGGGAAGACCGAAGCTTGGTGTTGTAGGCCGCGAAATTTCGCTTCTACCGAGACATTGGGATTGGCTGGAGGAGCAACCGATTGGGGCGTCTGCTGCTCTACGCCGGTTGGTCGAGGCGGCCATTCGACACGAACCCGGAAGAGAACGTGCGCGCCGAATTCGTGCAGCACTCAGCCAATTTCTGTCTGCGTTGGCAGGAGACCGTTCCCACTACGAGGATGTGTGTAGGGCTCTGTTTGCTGGCGAAACAGCCCAGTTGCCAGGGCTGATGGCTCGTTGGCCGAAGGATATTCGGGAATACGTCCTGGAACGAGCTCAGGCAGCCGCCGAGGCGGAAGCTGCGAAATAGCCAAGCAAGCACGTGAAATAATCGTAGCGTTGTAACGCATGTGGAGCGATGGCGATTACGCAGCCGTCGCACAACTTGTTGCGCCGTCTAAATGATAGCAATGAATTTAAAGATGTGTGAGACGTGCGTCTTCGAGCAGATTTCATTCTTTCAGAGGGTCGGTGGTGCGATTCTGACCGGGTTCACCATAATTTCGAGCTGGCTATGGCACCACAGCTGCGCGAAAAATATGGAAGCACGCGAGGCGCTAGATTTGGCCGGAAAATTCTGTCTCCTCTCGATATTGAGTCACGATGGAAAGTCAGCAAGAGATGAAACCCTCCAGATCCCTAGCTCTCGCGCTCCTCCTTTGCCTCCTCTGCCTCAAGGCATTTGCCGGCGTGGCTCATGCCCAGGCTGACGACAACGCCAATTTCCAGGCCGGGGTCTCTGCGCTTCAAGCCAACGATATGCCGCGCGCTTACCAAGCCTTTCTCAAGGCTGCGGAGGAGGGCCACGCCTCTTCCCAATTCAACGTCGCCGTCATGTATGAGCGGGGGATCGGCGTCGGCAAAGACGAAAGCAAAGCGCTTGCTTGGTACGAGAAGGCCGCATCACAGGGAAATGCCGACGCGCAATTCAATCTGGGAGTGCTCTACGAAAATGGTCGTGGCACCAAGGTTGACTTTGAAAAGGCAAATGAGTGGTATCGCAAGGCCTCGGCACAAGGCGATGCGCTAGCCATAGGCAACCTCGGCATGCTGTATTTGCGCGGCCAGGGCGTGAAGGAAAACAAGGTCGCGGGCGTGGCGCTGCTCTTGGTCTCAGCCACCAAGGACCCTTCGCCCGAGAACCATGCCAAAAAAAATATTGCGAGTACGCGCGGGCTAACGAGTGCGATGGTCGTTGCTGCCCAAACGCTCTCGCAGAAACTTAGTAGTGCCAATAATTTGCTGGTGCCTCTCGATGAATATTTGAAAGAGGCGGAGAGTGGCGCCGCGAAATAGTGGCAGCGATGGCCCGCGTTAGATCGGCCAGCCGATCGCTTAGAATTCCTTCATTTGAATGAGTGCGTTTGCCTCGGCGCCGCCCATTTCGTCCTGATCCACGACGCCATCGTGGTTCTTATCGGCCTTGTTGAAGTGATGCTTGACGAGCGCCTGAAACTCGTTGGCGTCCAGCTTGCCGTCATGGTTCTTATCTAGCTTTTTGAAGACATTGCCGCCGAGTGCAGCGGCCTCTTTACTGCCCATGTTTTCGGCGTGTGCGGGAAGGGCTATGGCCATTGCAATTGCGGCCAAGGAAAAGGCTTTAAAACGCATTGGAAACTCCATTCTCTTTAGTCTTAGGCGGGGGATTAGATTGCGTCGCGCGAGATCACTGGCAATTCGTGCAACATTTGCAGTCATTTCTGCCGAGCTAGGTCCGCTTGTGATCCCGGCACGCGATGTATCCTCATCGCAAATATGTTCTGGAGTTGGGCTTGCCACATACAAGATCGTAAGCTGCTTGAAGGCAGCGTTCTTCGCGAAAAAGATCAGTTTTCCAAATGGTGACGACGGTCAGACTTCGCTATTTCTGAGCATTCAGATAAAATTCCGCAGTTTTACATAAAAGTATGGGTTGGGCCCCTTTTCCTCCTCGCGAACGGCCCTATATCGGAGGTGTGGTTCCTTGCCCCTTCAGGAACCCCTGGATGCCTGCTTTTCTCCCCCGTGAAGCAGCATCAATGGTTTGGGTTCCTCCCCCGGGAACCATTCCAAAAAACCCCCGGTCCAAGCCGGGGGTTTTTCTTTTTGCCTCTTTGTCGAAGTTCGCAGCCCGCGGCCGTCAGCGGCGATGATGCGGAATACCTGTCGAACGGGTGCTTGCGATCAAGTTGTCGTCGATAAGCGTGTGCCGCAAACTTGCGTAGTTCTGTAGATTGAATGGTGGGCTTGCGCATTGTCACGCCCCACCATTTTTGAATTTGGCTATTCGGCGGCGACGGACGAGGCCTGTGCAGGCTCAGCCGTCTGCAGGACGACGGCGACGGATTGAAGAATGGCGGCATACCGCACGGCGGTTTGGATCGTAGACGACGGCACGTTGTGTTTGCGCAGTTCTTTCTCGTGCGCTTCCATGCAGGCGCCGCATCCGTTGATTGTCGAGACCGCCAGCGACCAAAGCTCGAAATCCGCCTTTTCAACCCCAGGGTTTGCAATCACGTTCATGCGCAAGCGCGCTGGCATCGACGCATATTCTTTTTCCGGCACGAGATGCAGAAAGCGGTAGTAGACATTATTCATAGCCATGATAGCGGCCGCCGCTTTGGCAGCAGAGACGGTTTGCGGCGAGGTTTTTAGAGCTGCTTCCTGTTCGAACGCAGCAATCAGGTCAGGGCATCGCGTCGTGATAGCGCATGCGAGCAGCAGCCCAAATTTCGTCTGGGGGGCAAGCGTATCATCGCTGACAAGGGAGGACAGATTGAGCCGGACATCTTTTGCGTAGTCCGGCAAGCGCGCAATCAGCGCATCGATCATCATGGCACGGGTTTCCACTTTTCAGAAGCGAACAGTCCAAAGCCACAGCACGCGCGTGCGCGCTGTGGCTCGTGGGTCTTTTGATGAAGATCTAGGCTGCTTTCAGAGTTTCGCCGCCGACCTGGCGATTGCACGGGCACAGCTCATCCGTTTGAAGTGCATCAAGCACGCGCAAGGTATCCTTAGGATTGCGACCCACATTCAAGTTCGTCGCGTAAACGTGCTGGATGACGTTGTCGGGATCGACAATGTATGTGTAGCGATAGGCGACGCCAGCTGAAGAGCGCACGCCCAAGCCGTCGATCAGCGAACCTGTGGTGTCCGCGAAGGACCAGATCGGCAGCTTGTCGAGCGACTTGTGATCGCGACGCCAGGCAAGTTTGCAGAACTCGTTGTCCGAAGAGCCGCCCAGGACTACGGCATCGCGATCGGCAAAATCGCGCGTGAGGCTGGCGAACTCTGCGATCTCCGTTGGGCAGACGAAAGTGAAGTCCTTCGGATAGAAAAAGATCACCTTCCATTTTCCCGGAAAGCTATCCTGGGTGAGCGTCTCGAACGCGCTCTGTCCCTTTTCTTCATGGGCGTTGAAGCCTGGCTTCACACCTGTGATCTCGAATGGAGGAAGCTTGTCGCCAATTCCGAGCATTGTGAACTCCTGCGTGTGGATGCGGTCAGGCTAAGGCTCAGCAAACGCTGTGCCATGTGTAAGTTATTGGAAATGCGTGATTTCCAGTGTTCGCCACGCGACAAATTGTAGGCTGCCCGACAATCGCTGTTGGGTTTCGATAGCCATCAGGAGCGTCAACGAGGCGTCAGCCAGGCACTGCGAGTTTCGATTTTTTTTTGCCGTGGTCGGCGATCCACTTCTCCAGCCACTGGACGTGCTCGGCTTCTTCCTCGACGAATTCCTTGGCAAGGACTTTGATCTCGGGATTGGTCGTGGTGTCGTGTACGAGCTTGTAGAACGCATGTCCGCGCTTCTCGCTTTCGAGGGCGATTTCAATCGCCTCGTCGTAGGCAATCAGCGGGTCGGACGCCCATATCGCGGCTGTTTCAGGACTTTCAAAATCCGGCCACTGGTAGTCGTCAGGCAGGATCACGGGGATCTCGCGGAAGCCGGATCTGGCTTTCGCATCCTGCAAATGCATGCGCGAGTAGTCGGAGAGCTTGCGAAACAGCGCACCGACGGGTTTGTTGCCCGCCGCTTCCATGGAATCGGCAAGGTGGCCGAAGCGCAAGGTTGCCTCTTCTTCCAGTTTGACGGCGTAGCAAAGGAAGACTTCAACGGACGTGGTCACATCCTCTAGGAGCATGGCACTTCATCCCGGTAGCGTGTGAATTTTCGGCGCGGCGTGAAGCTGGCGGTGTCAGGCGCCGCCCGGCACGCCGGTGAATTTCACCCGAATGTCCTCGTCGCGCACGATGTACTGACAGGCGAGTCGGAAGCGTGGGTTGATGTCGTTCACCGCGGCCCGCTCAATTTCTTCCTTGGTGATCTTACCAAGGGATTTGAGCAGGCTTTTTTCCTTGTCGGTGAGCATCTCGCCCATGTTCTTGCCGGACAAATGCTCAACTTCGATGAGGCAGGATCCGCAATTGCCGTCGCGGCACTCGAAAGGCAGAGGGATCTTGTTCTTCTCGGCAATGGCGAGAATCGTGCCTCGGTCGCCTGCGATGGCGTAGACGGTAACGTCTTTATGCAGCAGTGGTGAAGCAAAGGTAATTTGGGCCATGGGTGTGCAGCCAATTCTTGTAAGGACGCCGGACGTGAGCGCCACTCAGCAAGAGATGTGCCGATAAACCAAGGGCCCGAAATACCTGCATTGTTGCTGTCACATTATCGGGGTGCGATGTCCCGAAGCCTACAAAATGTCGCTTGTGTCGGTGACGTCTCAGTCTGACCGTTGCCGGTTAGTTGGTCGCACTGCCGACGCACTGCAAAAAGGCACAGTGCCCAATAAATTCATGGGGTTTGCAAAAAAGATTGGCGCGACAAACCCCGGTTGAGGGGCGTACAATTTTGCACATGCGAAAGAGACGTCTTATGTCTCAGCCCATTTGAAAGGGCTTTAACGATGATGGCATCCCATTCGGCCGGAATGCCGCTCGCTACAGAGCGTGGAGCGAGCCAGGCCATAAGCAGATTGCAAGGTGAAGTAGCGCTAAGCGGGATTTATGAGGTCTCAAAGATTCTCGCGAAGCCTGCGCGCCTGGAAACCACGCTCTCCAACGTGCTCAACCTGCTGTCTTCCTATCTCGACATGAGGCAGGGCACGATCATGCTGCTTGACGATGACGATGTCCCCGAGATCGTCGTCGGAAACTGCTGGAGCGAAGATCTTTCACACGCCGACGCGGCCAGCATTCCGCGCCAAGCGCTAGATCAGATCATCGCTACGGCAATGCCGCTGATTGTGGAAAATGCGGAATCCCACCCGCTGTTTGCAACCCAGCTTGCAGACGGCAGCCTCAAGCATCAGTCGTTCATTGGCGTCCCGATCAAGATCGAGGACCGCGTGGTCGGTACGATCTCGATCGACCGGCCGAGCGGGGGCGCGTCGTCGTTAGGCTTTGATCCCGATGTGCGCTTTCTTTCGATGATCGCCAATCTAATTGGGCAGACCATCCATCTGCACCGCGTGATCGCCCGGGATCGGCAGCGTTTGCTCGATGAGAGTAGGCGGCTTGAAAAGCAGTTGGCGACGAGCGCGCCTGCCAAGATCGGCAAGAGCAAGGCGGATGCGCACGGCATTGTGGGCGAGAGTCCGCAGATCCGCGCGGTTCTCGACAAGATCGCCATCGTCGCCAAATCGAACGCGACCGTGCTGCTGCGCGGCGAGTCCGGCACGGGCAAGGAGCTTTTTGCACGCGCCATTCATGAACTTTCGCCCCGAGCGAAAGGGCCCTTCGTCAAGGTGAACTGCGCCGCGCTGCCTGAGAGCGTTCTGGAATCAGAGCTTTTTGGGCATGAGAAAGGTGCATTTACCGGAGCGGTGAGCGCGCGTCAGGGCCGCTTCGAGTTGGCGGACGGGGGCACGATCTTCCTCGACGAGATCGGGGAAATTTCTCCCTCTTTCCAGGCCAAACTGCTGCGTGTTCTGCAGGAGGGCGAATTCGATCGGGTTGGCAGCACGAAAACGCAGAAAGTCAAAGTGCGCGTCGTTGCCGCCACGAATAAGGATCTGGAACAGGCGGTCACCGCAGGCACGTTCAGGGCCGACCTGTACTATCGCATCTCGGTGGTGCCGCTGATGCTGCCGGCCTTGCGCGAGCGCAAAAGCGACATCCCCGCGCTTGCCCAGTCGTTCCTGACGCGTTTCAACAAGGAAAACGGACGCGATCTGCAACTGACCAAGGGTGCGCTCGACGTTCTGAAAGCCTGCTATTTCCCGGGCAATGTGCGCGAGCTGGAAAACTGCATCTTCCGGACGGCCACTCTAGCGCGCGGGCCTGCCATTGAAGGTATCGATTTCGCCTGCGGTCATGGAGAGTGTTTGTCTTCAGTGCTTTGGCGCTCCAAGCCGCACGCCCCCGCAAACCGGGCGCCAGCCACGATGATTCCGCTGCCTGTGACGCCGTCTCAAGCGGCCGAGCCGGACGAAGATCATTCCTGCGCGTGTGGCTCTCCGGTTCCGGGCGAAGGCGATTGCACGACGCCAGATGTGTGCGGGACCCAAGGAACCCGGGTTTCGCGCGCTCAGCTCATCGACGCGATGGAGCGATGTGGATGGGTTCAGGCCAAGGCCGCGCGGATTCTAAGACTGACGCCGCGTCAGATCGGCTATGCGCTCAAGAAACACAATGTTGATGTGAAGAAGTTCTGACGCTCTTTTGGGGCGCTATCGAGAAGCCGTGCCTTCCAAGTCCCCCGGAAGGCACGGCTTCTCATTTTTGTGGCCCGGCGCTTCGCAATCGGCGGCCCCAATGATCCGCACCATGGCGCTGCGATGTCGGGTTGCCGACATGGATCTGTCGGGCGCCTGACACACGGATTTTGGCAATATGTAGCAAAATCAGCCAGATAGAAGCTGGCACCGAGCTTGCACTTACCTTCACAAAGAGGACCTTTGTGAAAGGGGTGAACATGACCGGCGAATTGATCTCCTTCGAAGACCTGCTTGCAGATACGTCTGTCGAAGATATGCGCAGCGAGCTGTCTTCGGGTGGCTGTTCTTCTAGCAGCTGCGGCTCGTCAGCAGGGCCCGCGGATATGGCTCCAGAAGTCTGGGCCAAGATCAAGGACCATCCTTGCTACTCGGAAGAAGCACACCATTATTTCGCACGGATGCACGTGGCCGTCGCGCCCGCCTGCAACATTCAGTGCAATTATTGTAACCGCAAATATGATTGCGCAAACGAAAGCCGTCCTGGTGTCGTCTCCGAGAAGCTGACACCAGATCAGGCGATGCGCAAAGTCATTACCGTTGCCAACGAGGTGCCGCAGCTCTCCGTTCTCGGCATCGCGGGCCCGGGTGATGCCTGTTACGATTGGAAGAAGACCAAATCGACCTTCGATCTGGTTTCCAAGGAAATTCCCGACATCAAGCTGTGTATTTCGACCAACGGTCTGGCGCTGCCCGAGCATGTCGATGAGCTTGCCGACATGAACGTTGATCACGTCACCATCACCATCAACATGGTCGATCCCGCGATCGGCGAAAAGATCTATCCGTGGATCTTCTACAAACACAAACGATATACGGGCCGCGAGGCCTCAGAGATTCTCCACCGCCGCCAAATGGAAGGCCTGGAGATGCTGACCAAGCGCGGGATTCTCACGAAGATCAACTCGGTGATGATCCCCGGCGTGAACGATGAGCACCTCAAGATCGTCAACGAAGAAGTCAAAAAGCGCGGCGCTTTCCTGCATAACATCATGCCGCTGATTTCCGATCCGGCGCACGGCACGCATTACGGTCTCACCGGTCAGCGCGGGCCGACCCATGCTGAGCTGAAGGCGTTGCAGGATGCCTGCGCGGGTGGGGCTAATTTGATGCGTCACTGCCGTCAGTGCCGTGCCGATGCGGTTGGCCTGCTCGGTGAGGATCGTGGACAGGAGTTCACGCTCGACCAGCTTCCCGACGAAATCTCCTACGATCCGGCCAAGCGCGAGCAGTATCGCCAGGTCGTTGCGAAGGAACGCGGTGATCACGTCGCGGCCAAGTCGCAGGCAATCGCCGAGATCAAGTCGGTCGCAGATCGCCCGATGCTGATTGCGGTCGCCACCAAGGGCGGCGGACGCATCAACCAGCACTTCGGCCACGCCCGCGAATTCCAGATCTATGAAGCTGGCTCCGAAGGCGTCCTGTTTGTCGGCCACCGCAAGGTCGAAGACGCTTACTGTCAGGGCGGTTTCGGCGAAGACGCCACACTCGACAGCGTGATTGCAACGCTCAAGGGCGTTGACGTGGTTCTGTGCTCCAAGATTGGAGATTGCCCCAAGAAGGATCTCAAGGCGGCCGGGATTACGGTCACGGACGACTATGCCTTCGAGTACATCGAAGCGGCGATCTCTAGTTTCTACACCCAATCGGTTGAGCAGGCGCCGCACGCCCTCACCGCTTGATCAGAAGAACTCCGGCAAGGCGAAGTTAACTCAGGAGATTGAGCAATGGCCTATAAGATTGTCGCCTCACAGTGCACCGTTTGTGGCGCGTGCGAGTTTGAGTGCCCGACAGCAGCCATCAGGATGAAGGGCGATATGTACATCATCGATGCTGCCAAGTGCGTCGAGTGCGAAGGCCATTTCGACTCGCCCCAGTGCGCAGCTGTCTGCCCGGTGCCAGACACTTGCATTCCGGTTTGATGCTTCCGCGTCCCGGCAAGGAGGCGGAAAGGCATGGTCGAGGAAGCGAACGAGGTTGTCGAAGCCGTTGACTGGCTGGGCCGGCCCGTATCGTGCAAGGATTGTCCTCACGACGCCATGCGCGCGCAGGAGCGGTGCGATCTCGGCCGCATCTGCGTGCGCGACCGGCGTTCCAAGCGTATCGATCGGTTCTTTGCGAACAATCCGACGCTTGCCGGACGCTATCTGAGCCATCCCTACTCGGAATTGCGGGTGTTGGCGGCCAAGCATGCCAGCGTGTTTCTGCTGACCGCTTTGGTCAACGATCCCGAGCCCGACGTGCGGGCGATGGCTGTGTATAGGCTGCCGTACAACCGCATTTCCGCGCTTAAGAACGATCCTGACCGCAAAGTTCGGTTGGCGGCAGCTCAGCGTCTTGAGGGTGCAGATCTGGTTCAGATGCTGAACGATCAGGACTATGCAATTCGCCGTACAGCCGTGGCACGCATCGATGCGGATCTCGTCGGACTCGCGATGAACGATATCGAACCCGAGGTGCGTCGCGTTGTTGCGCGACGTATGCCGCTCACCAAGCTGGCGCCCATGATGTTCGATGCCGATCCGCTCGTGCGTTACGAAGTGGCTCAACGTCTGGCGCCCGAACAACTGGACATCCTCGTTCACGACGAGGACTTGCGTGTGCGCTACGCGGTTGCCGAACGCGGCAATCGGGATGCGCTCATGTATCTGAAATACGACCGCGATGAGGAAGTGCAAGCGATGGCGATCGGTCGCCTTTCTGCACTTGAAGAGGAGGGCGGCGATGGGCCTGGGGCGTGAGCAGGAGGTTGAGATTTTCAAGCCGCCGCTGTTTAAGCCCGGCGAGAAAGTTGTCTCTCTGAAGAACGTTCGCAACGACGGAACCCTGCGTGGGCGCGAGATCGGTGAGATCGTCGTGAAGAAAGGCGAAGTCGGGTATGTGCGCGACATCGGCACATTCCTGCAGCAGTTCTTCATTTACGCGGTGGAGTGGATCGACCGGGGAACGGTTGTCGGGATGCGCGCGAAGGAATTGCAGAGCCTGGACAGGCCGAAGCCAGCAAAAGAGGACCGCACATGAAGGTGATGATCAGACGAACGGACGCCGGGCTCTCCGCCTATGTTCCCAAGAAGGACTTGGAGGAGCCGATCGTCGAGGTCGAAAAGCCCGAACTGTGGGGCGGCTGGGTGAAGCTGCGCAATGGATGGACACTGGCTCTGCCGGAGTTGGCCGCAGATACACGGCTGCCGATCACTGTTGAAGCCAAGAAGCTGGCGGATGCGGCGTAAGCGTTTGCGCAACGAGCTATCCGTTTTGAGATCGATACAATAGAGGCTGCCATGGCGATACCTGCTCTGCGTATAACTCATACCTTGGGTCAAGAACCGAACCCGGAGACCCGTCTGGCCGACATTGGCGCCGATATCACTGCGGGAAATCTCATTCCGTTTCTCGGGCCGGAACTGTTGGGGCTCGAAGAAGAACCCAAAGTGCCAGTAACGCCCGAGGCATTGGCGATGGAGCTGCACGCAAAGGTGCCGGTCGGTGCCATGCTGCGCGGTAACATGTGGGGAACCGCACAGTACATCGAACAACGTCGCCATCGCAAAACGCTTGTTGCCATCATGGCCGATATCTTTAAGACGCCGGTAAAGCCTGGCGCGCTGCATCTGTGGCTCGCCCGCCAGAAGATCCCGCTTATTGTGGATACCTGGTATGATGGCGCGCTTGCGCAGGCGTTCAAGGATGCCGGCCGCACTGATTGGGCCCAGATCCAGGGTGTCACACGCGCCCTTGAGCAGCGCGACGTCTGGACGAAATGCTACGCGCCGGACGGCAAGGAAATTTCTCCCGACGATGCCATGGCGGCGACGACCTTGATCTACAAGCCGCACGGATCGGTATCGCCGGCGAACAATTTTCTCGTGGCCGATAGCGATTATGTCGAGGTGCTGACGGAGATCGACATCCAGACGCCGCTGCCGGACGCCGTCAAGGATCGGCGCTTGGATCGCGGATTTGTGTTCATTGGATGCCGCTTCCACGACCAGATGCTGCGGACCTACGCGCGCCAGATCGCGAAGAGGTCGGGCGGACCGAAGTTCGTCGTTCTCGACTTCGAGCCGACGCGCATGGAAGAGCGCTTTTTTGCCGAGCAGGGCATTGAGCCTATCGTCGTTCCCCTGGCTGACGCAGTGAAGGCTATTACGGCGCTCTGACTTCGGTTGGTAGCTCTTTACCTTGAGAGGCATTCGAGGCGGTTTTCCGTGTAGGCGGTGGCCGCCTTTTCCGTTTGTGAGGCAGCGCAAGAAACCTGCCCCCCGTCAGGCATTTAAGCCGACGAAATGTCGGGTTCCCCACACGATGTCGAAGCTGTGTTTGGCGTGTCGACTACGCGAAAAGCCACGAAAAATAAGGAAAAAACGCATTCCATCTGAGTTGGCACAGAGGTTGCGAAGACCTTAGCAAGGCAGGTCCGTCGGACCGGCGCCGACGGTACTCCAAATCCGGTTCAAACATCCAAAGGGGAATAGCACATGGGCTCTTTGCGCCAAATCGCCTTCTACGGCAAAGGTGGCATTGGTAAGTCGACCACCTCGCAAAACACGTTGGCCGCACTCGTTGACCTGGGTCAGAAGATCCTGATCGTCGGCTGCGATCCTAAAGCAGATTCCACCCGTCTTATCCTGAACTCGAAGGCGCAGGACACCGTTCTGCATCTTGCAGCCCAGGAAGGCTCCGTCGAGGATCTCGAACTCGAAGACGTTCTGAAGATGGGCTACAAGGGCATCAAATGCGTCGAGTCCGGCGGTCCTGAGCCGGGCGTCGGTTGCGCCGGTCGCGGCGTCATCACCTCGATCAACTTCCTTGAAGAAAACGGCGCCTATGACGATGTCGATTACGTCTCCTATGACGTTCTTGGCGACGTCGTGTGCGGTGGCTTCGCCATGCCCATCCGCGAAAACAAGGCCCAGGAAATCTATATCGTCATGTCCGGCGAGATGATGGCGCTTTACGCCGCCAACAACATCGCCAAGGGCATTCTGAAATACGCCAACTCCGGCGGCGTTCGTCTCGGCGGCCTCATCTGCAATGAGCGTCAGACCGACCGCGAGCTGGATCTGGTCGAGGCGCTGGCTGCACGGCTCAACTCCAAGCTCATCCACTTCGTGCCGCGCGACAACATCGTGCAGCATGCCGAGCTTCGTAAGCAGACCGTCATCCAGTATGCGCCCGACTCCAAGCAGGCTGAAGAATACCGCCAGCTCGCCAACAAGATCCATGCAAACTCGGGCCAGGGCACCATCCCGACCCCGATCACCATGGAAGAGCTGGAAGATATGCTGCTCGACTTCGGCATCATGAAGACGGACGAGCAGGCGCTTGCCGAGCTGCAGGCCAAGGAAGCCAAGGCAGCCGCAGCAGCGCAGTAACTCGGGGAAGATGCGGCTCAAACCGGGCTTTGAACCCGGACCTTGAAGCCGCCCTCGGCCCTGCAACAGGCCTTTCGCTCAAGCGGAGCTCAAAGCTATGGATGACTTTACAAACACTCCAGAATTCAACGAGAAGCTGATTGAGGAAGTCCTCTCGGCTTATCCCGACAAGTCGCAGAAGCGGCGCAAGAAGCATCTCGGCGTTGCCGCCGACAAGGGCACCGACGAGGAAGGTCATGCCCTGAGCGAATGCGACGTCAAATCCAACATCAAGTCGGTTCCCGGCGTGATGACCATTCGCGGCTGCGCCTATGCCGGTTCCAAAGGTGTGGTGTGGGGTCCTGTGAAGGACATGGTCCACATCTCCCACGGCCCTGTCGGTTGCGGTCAATATTCGTGGTCGCAGCGGCGCAACTACTACATCGGCAAGACGGGCGTAGACAGCTTCGTCACGATGCAGTTCACGTCCGACTTCCAGGAGAAGGACATCGTCTTCGGCGGCGACAAGAAGCTCGAAAAGATCATCGATGAGATCAACGATCTGTTCCCGCTCGCTAACGGCATCACCATCCAGTCGGAATGCCCGATCGGTCTGATCGGCGACGACATCGAGGCCGTTTCGAAGAAGAAGAACAAAGAGATCAACAAGACGATCGTGCCGGTTCGCTGCGAAGGTTTCCGTGGCGTGTCGCAGTCGCTCGGCCACCACATCGCGAACGACTCAATCCGCGACTGGGTGTTCGACAAGAAAGAGAGCGACTACGTTGCCGGTCCTTACGACGTCAACGTCATCGGCGACTACAACATCGGCGGCGACGCCTGGTCTTCGCGCATTCTGCTCGAAGAAATGGGCCTCAATGTCGTTGGTAACTGGTCGGGCGATGCGACCCTGGCCGAAATTGAACGCGCACCCAAGGCCAAGCTGAACCTCATCCATTGCTATCGGTCGATGAACTACATCTGCCGTCATATGGAAGAGAAGTACGGGATGCCGTGGGAAGAGTACAACTTCTTCGGTCCCTCGCAGATCGCAGCATCCCTGCGCAAGATTGCGGCCCGCTTCGACGACAAGATCAAGGAAGGTGCTGAGCGCGTTATCGCGAAGTACCAGCCGCTGGTCGATGCCGTCATCGCCAAGTACAAGCCGCGTCTGGAAGGCAAGACCGTGATGCTCTACGTGGGCGGCCTGCGTCCTCGTCACGTCGTCAACGCCTACGAAGATCTCGGCATGGTCATCACCGGAACCGGATACGAATTCGGCCACGGCGACGACTACCAGCGCACGGGTCACTACGTCAAAGGCGGCACGCTCATCTATGACGACGTGACCGGCTACGAGCTCGAAAAGTTCATCGAGAAGAAGCGTCCCGACCTGGTCGGCTCCGGCATCAAGGAGAAGTACCCGGTTCAGAAGATGGGCATTCCGTTCCGTCAGATGCACTCTTGGGACTACTCGGGTCCGTACCACGGCTACGATGGCTTCGCCATCTTCGCTCGCGACATGGACTTGGCGATCAACAACCCTGTTTGGGGAATGTTCGACGCTCCCTGGAAGAAGAAGGCCGCCTAGCGGTTACGACCTCTCCCCGGCGTAAAACTGGGGAGAGGGGTTTAGTGAAAATTCAACTCCCACAAGGCGCGTCCCGTATGGCGGACGGCCAACGATGGAGACTTGTCCAATGCCCCAATCAGCTGAAAAGGTTCTCGACCATCGTCCTTTGTTCCGCGAGCCGGAATACCAGGAGATGCTGAAGAACAAGAAGGAAAAGTACGAAGGCGGCCATCCCGACGAGAAGGTTCAGGAGGTCTCCGACTGGACCAAGAGCTGGGAATACCGCGAAAAGAACCTCGCTCGCGAGTCGCTGTGTGTGAACCCCGCCAAGGCTTGTCAGCCGCTTGGTGCAGTGTTCGCTGCCGCCGGCTTCGAGAGGACCATGAGCTTTGTGCATGGTTCGCAGGGCTGCGTTGCGTACTATCGCTCGCATCTTTCGCGCCACTTCAAGGAACCATCCGCCGCCGTTTCCTCGTCGATGACCGAAGACGCCGCCGTGTTCGGTGGTCTCAACAACATGGTCGATGGTCTTGCGAACACGAAGGCGCTTTATGATCCGAAGATGATCGCCGTGTCGACAACGTGCATGGCGGAAGTCATCGGCGACGACCTGCATTCCTTCATCGAGCAGGCCAAAGGCAAGGGCTCGGTGCCGCAGGAATTCGATGTGCCGTTCGCACATACGCCTGCATTCGTCGGCAGCCACGTCAATGGCTACGACAACATGGTCAAGGGCATCCTTGAGCACTTCTGGAAGGGCAAGCCCCGCACGGAAGGCACCAAGATCAACATCATTCCGGGCTTCGACGGCTACTGCGTCGGCAACAACCGCGAGCTGAAGCGTCTCCTCGACCTGATGGGTGTGGAATACACGCTGATCTCGGATGCGTCCGACAACTACGATACGCCGTCGGACGGTGAGTACCGCATGTACGATGGCGGCACCACGCTGGAAGAATGCAAGGATGGCATCAACGCCAAGGCGACATTGTCGTTGCAGGCCTACTGCACGCCGAAGACACTTGAGTTTGTCGAAAGCATCGGCCAGCAGACGGCAACCTTCCATTATCCGATGGGCGTCCAGGCTACCGACGAATTCCTGATGAAGGTGTCGGAGCTGACCGGCAAGGAGATCCCTGAGTCGATCCGCATGGAGCGCGGCCGTCTCATCGACGCGATTGCAGACAGCCAGTCTTGGCTGCACGGCAAGACATACGCCGTCTACGGCGATCCCGACTTCGTCTACGCCATGGCGCGTTTCATTCTTGAGACGGGTGGTGAGCCGATCCACTGCCTGGCCACGAACGGCAACAAGGAGTGGGAAGCAGAAATGAAGGCGCTGCTCGCGTCTTCGCCATTCGGCAAGAACTGCCAGGTATGGGCCGGCAAGGATCTGTGGCACATGCGTTCGCTGCTCGCCACGGAGCCCGCTGACTTCATCATCGGCAACTCCTACGGCAAATACCTTGAGCGCGACCTGAAGATTCCGCTCATCCGCCTGACGTTCCCGATCTTCGATCGTCATCATCATCACCGCTTCCCGACCTGGGGATACCAGGGCGCGCTGCGTGTGCTGGTGACGCTGCTCGACAAGATCATGGACGTGATGGATGTCGACACGAACGATCCCGGCGTAACCGACTTCTCGTTCGATCTGACTAGGTAAAACCAATCCCTCTCTCCGCTTTTGCGGGGAGAGGGAAACTCCCTGGAGGTCCGGCATGGCCTTGAACGACAAGATCCAGGACGTCTTTAACGAGCCCGGTTGCGATAAGAACCAGGGCAAGAGTGAAAAAGAGCGCAAAAAGGGCTGCTCAAAGCCGCTCACGCCTGGAGCGGCTGCGGGTGGTTGCGCTTTCGACGGGGCAAAGATCGCGCTCCAGCCCATCACCGACGTCGTGCACCTTGTTCATGGTCCGCTCGCCTGCGAGGGTAACAGCTGGGACAACCGCCACGCGGCTTCGTCGGGCTCCAAACTCTACCGCACCAGCTTTACGACCGATCTTTCCGAACTCGACATTGTGATGGGCGAAGGCGAAAAGAAGCTTTATCGCGCCATCAAGCAAGTCGTGGCCGAGTACGCGCCACCGGCGATTTTCGTCTATCAGACCTGTGTTACGGCGCTGATTGGCGATGACATCGACGCGGTCTGCTCTCATGCCTCGAAAAAATTCGAGTTGCCCGTAATTCCCGTAAATGCCCCAGGCTTTGCAGGTTCCAAGAACCTGGGCAACAAACTGGCAGGCGAGACGCTTCTGGATCACGTCATCGGCACCATGGAGCCGGAAGAAGATCCAGGCGAGTTGTCGATCAACATCCTTGGCGAATACAACCTGTCGGGTGAGCTTTGGCAGGTGAAGCCTCTGTTTGAGGCGCTCGGCATCAAGATTCACTCCTGCATTTCCGGCGATGGCCGCTATCGCGAGATCGCATCCTCCCATCACGCGCGCGCCAATATGATGGTGTGCTCCGCAGCGCTCATCAATCTCGCGCGCAAGATGCAGGAGCGTTATGACATTCCCTATTTCGAAGGCTCGTTCTACGGCATCAGCGACACGTCCGATGCTTTGCGGCAGACGGCGCGCCTGTTGGTCCAACGCGGAGCCTCGCCAGACCTTCTCGATCGCACGGAGACTTTGATTGCACGAGAAGAGAAGAAGGTGTGGCAGAAACTTGAGACCTACCGCGAGCGCCTGCAGGGCAAGCGCGTGTTGCTCTATACGGGCGGCGTGAAGAGCTGGTCGGTTGTGTCCGCCCTACAAGAAGTTGGCATGGAAATCGTCGGCACCAGCGTGCGCAAGTCGACCGATGAGGACAAGGCCCGCATTCAGGCGATCATGGATGATCCTCATACCTATGAGGCCATTCCGCCGCGCGAGATGTACGCGATGTTGAAGGAGAGCAAGGCGGACATCATGCTGTCGGGCGGCCGCACGCAATTCATCGCGCTCAAAGCCAAAGTGCCTTGGCTCGACATCAACCAGGAGCGGCACCACGCCTATGCCGGTTACGATGGCATCGTCGAGTTGGTTCACCAGCTGGATCTGGCTCTTCATAATCCCGTTTGGGAACACGTGCGCGCACCAGAGCCCTGGGACGCGGAAGGACGCATCAGCTCTGCAACGCCGACTTCTTCTCAGCCACAGGCAGAAGCCTCGGTGCAAGCCGAGGCTGCTGCTGAGGATGACAACTACCTCGCCGGTATCTCGAAGAAATTTGCTGGGCTCGATGCTCACGACTTAGGGGAATGCTGATCATGAATGCGCACGCGACAGCGAAAGCCGTATCGGTTAATCCGCTCAAGTCTTCCGCGCCGCTGGGCGCAGCCATGGCATATCTTGGCGTCTCGGGTGCCATCCCGCTGTTTCATGGCAGCCAGGGATGTACGGCCTTCGCGCTCGTGCTGATGGTGCGTCATTTCAAAGAGTCGATCCCGATCCAGACCACGGCAATGAACGAGGTCTCGACCATTCTAGGCGGCGCCGATCATGTCGAGGAGGCGTTGCTCAACCTCAAGAACCGCGTAAAGCCCGAACTCATCGGTGTCTGCTCCACGGCGTTGGTCGAAACGCGCGGTGAAGATTTCAAGGGCGATCTCGCAAACATCATGCGTCGGCGTGCGAAGGACATGGAAGGCACGAAGGTCGTGTTCGCGTCCACGCCCGATTTTTCCGGTGCGCTTGAGGAAGGCTGGTCGAAGGCCGTCACCGCCATGATCGAAGACTTGGTGGAGCGACCGGCCGGACGGACCGCGCGCCTTCGACAGGTCAACGTTCTAGCGAGCGTTCACATGACGCCCGCCGACATTGAACATGTGCGCGACTTAGCCGAACGCTTTGGCATTCAGCCGATTATCCTGCCCGACATTTCTGGAAGTCTTGCCGGCACCGTGCCCGATCGCTGGGTGCCCACTAGCTACGGTGGCGTGACGCTTGAAGAGATTGCACGGATGGGTCAATCCCAGGCCACGATTGCCATTGGCGAGCATATGCGCGCACCGGGTGAGCGCCTGCAGCAACTGACCGGCGTTCCGCTCAAGATGTTCGACCGTATCACCGGCCTTGAAGCAGCAGATCGCCTGGTCGTCACCTTCGCCGAGCTGGCCGGTATGCCGGTGCCTGCAGCCATCCGCCGTCGCCGCAGTGAACTCGTCGACGTCATGCTCGATAGCCATTTCCATTTTGGCGGCAAGCGCCTCGCCATCGCGGCGGAACCGGATCTGCTCTATGCGCTTTCGGAGACGTTTACGGAAGTTGGAGCCGACATCGTTGCGGCGGTTACCACCGGTCTGTCGTCAAAAGCCATTCCCAATGTGAAGGCAGATGTGTCGGTGGGTGATCTCGGCGATCTTGAACATCTGGCGGAGGCCCACGAGGCCGATCTTCTGGTCACGCATAGCCATGGTCGGCAGGCTTCCGACCGGCTCGATATCCCGCTCATGCGCGTGGGCTTTCCGATCTTCGATCGGCTGGGCGCACAGCACAAGCTTTCCGTCGGCTACGAGGGAACGCGAAACGTTCTCTACGAAGCTGCGAATATCTTCCTTTCCCAGCATCACGAACCAAATCCGGCAGAACTCTCACCTGTAATGACTTCTACGGAGGACATCGATGAACGTTCGTCGTTTGCGGCTCATTGAAGACGAGGTCAACGTGACGGAGACCCAGACGAAGCCGGCTGGCGTGCGCATTGCGATTGCGACGCAGGATATGAAGAACCTTAATGCGCACTTCGGATCAGCGCGCAAATTCGCCATCTACGATGTAACGCCGGATTCGTGGGCATTCATCGAAGCTGTAGGATTTGACGATGTTTCTGACGAAGGCGGCTCGCACAAAGATGACGGCGACGACCGCATCACGCCCAAAGTTGACGCGCTGAAGGGCGTCAATCTGCTTTTCGTGCGCGCGATTGGCGGACCTGCCGCGGCAAAAGTCGTGCGCGCGAAAATCCACCCGATAAAAATTCCGGACTCGCAGCCGATCGATGATGTCATCTGCCGTGTGCAGACCATGCTGAAAGGGTCTCCTCCACCTTGGCTGCGCAAGGTGCTCGCTGAGACCGGAAACATCGAAAAGCCCGCATTTGCCGAGGAGGACGCCTAAATGACTGTCGCGACAGCTGAGACGAATGCTCTCGAAAGGCCGTTCGTGAAGACCCTGGTTCGCCTCATCCGGGCTCAGGATTCCTACGGTGTCTGGGAAGGCAAGCCCGATCTGGCTCTGCTTGAACCTTTCATCGTGACGAAGGAAAAGCGCAAGCAGTTGCCATTGATGGCCGATCCGGACCCTGATGTGATTGCGCGTGTCGAGATGTTCTACAGCGCCATTTCTCTCTCGATTGAGCGTGAGACCGGAATGATTGCGAGCCCGATGATGAAGATACATCACGAGGGCTTCGGTCGCGTACTCCTCACGATGGGAAAGCTGGTGGTGCTGTCCAAACATTTGCGCGACATGCATCGCTTCGGCTTCGACACGCTGGAGAAGCTTGCGCAGGAGGGCGACAAGCTTGTCGCGACTGCAGTCGAAACCATCAACACTTATCCCGAAGTGGCGAAGGCTTAAGAAGGGGGAGCACGAAATGTCTGACATCGAGACGCTGAAGGCGGAAATCAAGAAGCTGTCCTCTCGTGCAACCACGGCCAAGATGAATCTTCATGACTTGTCCGAGGATCTGCCGGTGAACTGGCAGAACATCATGACAACGGCCGAGGCGGCGCGCGATGCCTACAAAGAACTGGAGGAAGCGCGCGCCAAGTTGAAATCTCTGGAAGCCGCCGTCTAGGCACAAGGAAATTGCACATGACCGACTATGCGACACGTGACGGCACACCTTGGGAGCCCGTCTATATCACCGCCATCAACGGCGAAACATGCATCGGTTGCGGCCGCTGCTTCAAAGTCTGCTCGCGTGACGTTATGCACCTTTACGGCCTCAACGATGAGGGCGAGGTTCTCGGCAAGGTCACCGATGACGACGACGACGACTTCGATGGCGATCTAAACCGCAAGATCATGGTGCTCGACAACGCGGGCGCCTGCATTGGATGCGGAAGCTGTGCACGTGTGTGTCCGAAAAATTGCCAGACGCACACCAAGGCCAGTGAACTTTCCGCCGCAGGCTGAGCCGCGCCTGCCGTTTACAGCCAGACGTTACGAGGAGGAGCATCATGTCCGGATTGCCGTTCGAACCAGCCACCTCAATGCAGCCCATCGAACCTCTTTTGGATGAAGACGGTGCGGCCTTCGACCGGATGGTCCTCACCTCTATCCTCGAAAAGTGTCTGGTCGAGCGCGATCAGTTCGGGGGGCGTCTGGCAGACCGGCTTGGGATTGCGGGCACCAGGCTCGCGATCCTGCTCATGCTCAATGTTCCCGGCCATCCGTTGCTTGCGCCGGAAGATTACGAAGCAAGCCCGGAGCCGGAAGAGCAGGGTTGGGTGCGTGATTTGTTGTTGCGCAACGTGGCGACGGATCTGGAGATAACCCCGTGGCTCGCTGAGATCATTGCGCGCAGGGCCATGCAGGCCAACCACCTTTGGGAAGATCTGGGGCTGCCGAACCGTGACGCCTTGAACAAGTTGATGAGGCGACACTTCACCGCGATGTTCGAGGCGAACCAGGGCCGTATGCGCTGGAAGCGTTTCTTTTACCGCGCGTTGTGCGAGGAAGAAGGTTTGTCGCACTGTACCTCGCCCACTTGTGCTGATTGCGAGGACGTTGAGCGTTGCTTCGAGCCCGACTCGGTTGAGGCGCAAATTGCTCGCTCCAAGCGTGCCCAGGACTGACCCTTATCAGGCTTGAAAAATTGCCACCTGCCCATCTGCCCACGATGGGCCGGTTTTCTTTTGTCTGCCTTCTGCGGATTGTCGGGAAGCGCACGTTGTCAGTGTTGCGACATGCAAGGTCGGATTAAATATCCAGTAATTACTTGATGTTGTGCACTGGCATAAGGCTTGCGAAGCCCCTTCCAATCATCCTCATGCACGGAGGCACTCCTATGATCTCACTCACCGAAAACGCCGTCTCCGCGGTCAAGAAGGCCATCGCGAAGTCCGGGAAGGAAGGCGCTGGTTTTCGCATCATGGTCGAGAACGGCGGCTGCTCGGGTCTTAAGTACAAAATCGGCCTCGATACCGCGCCGCGCGAAGACGACGAGATTGTCTCCGCTGGCGACATCAAGGTCTTCATCGATCAGCAATCCAAGCCGATGGTGGAAGGCATGACGGTGGATTTTGTCGAGGAGATCGGCAAGGCCGGTTTCTCGTTCGACAATCCGAACGCGAAAGAGAAGTGCAACTGCGGCAAGTCGTTCTGCTAAGGGGATCCATACCGCCATGTGGGACTATACCGAAAAGGTCAAAGAATACTTCTTCAACCCGAAGAACGCCGGCGTGCTCGAAAGCGCCAACGCCATTGGTGAGGTCGGTGCCATCGCTTGCGGCGATGCCTTGAAGCTGATGCTCAAGGTCAATCCCGACAACGAGCTGATCGAGGACGCCAAGTTCCAGACGTTCGGCTGTGGCTCAGCCATCGCGTCGTCGTCTGCGCTGACAGAACTCGTCATCGGCAAGACACTGGACCAGGCATTGAAACTGACCAACGCCGACATCGCCGAATTCCTCGGCGGGCTGCCGCCGGAGAAAATGCACTGCTCCGTGATGGGTTATGAGGCGCTGCAAGCGGCGGTTGCCAACTTCCGCGGCGAGGAATGGAAGGACGATCACGAGGAAGGCGCGCTCATCTGCAAGTGCTTCGGCGTCGATGAGGGCATGCTCGAGACAGCCATTCGCGTCAACAAGCTGACGACGCTCGAAATGGTCACCTTCTATACCAAGGCTGGCGGAAGCTGCTCGACCTGCTCGGAAGCGATCGAGGAAGTTCTCGCCAAAACCAACGCCAAGATGGTGGAAGAGGGACTTCTGATGGCCGAGCAGGCGTTTGTCGCTGGCACCTCGGAATCCTCTGGCGTCAAGCGTAAGCCTCAGGCGGGCAAGGGCAAGGTCGCGACTATTGAGGTGTCGGACGATTTTGTACCTCTTGAGATCTTCAACGACGAATACAAGACGGCCGCTGCGCCCAAGCTGACGACAGTGCAGAAGGTCAAGCTGGTCGAAGAGACGCTGGATGAAGTGCGTCCCTTCTTGAAGAAGGACGGCGGCGACTGCGAGCTGATCGATCTCGATGGCGACAAGGTCATGGTGAAGCTCTCAGGTGCCTGCGTGAACTGCCAGCTGGCGTCGGTGACCGTCAGCGGCATTCAGGAAAAACTCATGAAGAAGACCGGGTTGCCTCTCAAGGTCGTTCCGGTCAAGGCCGCGGTCGCCGCCCACTAGCGACGGCGTACTTTCCTTTCAGCGCATTGTTTTCCGCAGGTGCTCAAATGCCGGCAAAAGCTATCTACCTAGACAACAACGCAACGACGAGAGTCGATCAGCGCGTCGTAGACGCCATGCTCCCGTTCTTTACCGATCAGTTTGGCAACCCATCCTCCATGCACGCTTTCGGCGCAAAGGTGGGTGGAGCCGTCGGGCAAAGTCGCGAACGTGTGCAGGCGCTGCTCGGAGCAGCCCACGATCATGAGATCGTGTTCACGTCGGGCGGCACGGAAAGCGATAACTCCGCGCTCTTGTCGGCGCTGGAGGCCAATCCCGACCGCAACGAGATCATCACCAGCATCGTGGAGCATCCCGCGATCCTGTCGATGTGCGAGTACCTGGAGAAGACGCGCGGTGTGACCGTGCATTACATTCCGGTCGACAAGCAGGGCCGTCTCGATCTTGAAGCCTATCGCAACGCGCTGTCGGACAAGACGGCCATTGTGTCGATCATGTGGGCCAACAACGAGACGGGCACGATCAACCCCGTTGTCGAACTCGCCGAGATGGCGAAAGAGTACGGCGCGCTCTTTCATACCGATGCGGTGCAGGCGGTGGGCAAAGTTCCGATCGACCTGAAGTCAACGCAAATCGATATGCTGTCGCTGTCCGGGCACAAGCTGCATGGTCCTAAGGGCATCGGCGCGCTCTACGTCAAACGCGGCGTTCGCTTCAAGTCGCTGTTGAAGGGCGGACATCAGGAGCGTGGCCGCCGCGCTGGTACCGAGAATGCGCCTGGCATCGTCGGACTCGGCGTTGCTGCAGATCTGGCGCTAACGAACATGGTAGAGGATTCTGCTCGCATGGCGCGTCTGCGCGATCGCCTCGAAAAGGGCATCCTGCAGCGTATCGGCAATTGCTTCGTTACAGGTGATCCGCAGAACCGTCTGCCCAACACCGCAAACGTCGCGTTCGAATATATAGAGGGCGAGGCGATCCTTCTGCTGTTGAACAAGGAAGGCATCGCGGCATCGTCTGGTTCGGCCTGTACGTCGGGTTCTTTGGAACCCTCGCACGTGATGCGCGCCATGAGCATTCCTTATACGGCCGCGCACGGTGCGACTCGGTTCTCGCTGTCGCGCGAGACAACGGACGCGGACGTCGATCACGTGCTCGCCGTTATGCCGGGCATCATCTCCAAGCTGCGCGACCTTTCGCCTTTCTGGAGCAAGGACGGCGGCAACACGACAGGCTTCCAGCCAACGTATGCTTGAGGACGCATTGATGCACGAGAAGCGCATCATCCTGAATGACACGACGCTGCGCGATGGCGAGCAGGCCCCAGGTGTTGCTTTTAGCCTGGAGGAGAAGGTTGCCATCGCGGTCGCTCTGTCGCGTGCCGGGGTGCCGGAGCTGGAAGCCGGTACGCCTGCCATGGGGGCAGAGGAAATCGAGGCAATTCGGACCATCGTGAGCCTCGGGCTCGACGCGCGCCCCATCGCCTGGTGCCGGATGTGCGAGAGCGACATAGTCGCAGCCGCGCAAACGGGCGTGCGCATGGTCAATCTGTCCGTACCGGTTTCAGACATACAACTGAAGGCCAAACTCGGTGAGACGCGCAACTGGGCCCTTTCCGCCATTGCCCGCGTCGTGCCGTATGCGCGCGATCTTGGTCTCGACGTCGCAGTTGGCGGTGAAGATACCTCGCGCGCCGACGTCGATTTTCTGTGCGAGGTGATCGAGGCCGCGGAGCGGGCGGGTGCGCGTCGTTTTCGCATTGCCGACACCCTGGGCGTCCTTGATCCATTCTCCACGCAGGCGCTGGTTGAGCACTTGCGGGCGCGCACGTCGCTCGAACTGGAAATTCACGCCCACGACGACTTGGGTCTTGCGACAGCCAATACCTTGGCCGCTATGCGTGCCGGCGCAACGCATGCAAGCGTTACCGTCGTTGGGCTCGGCGAGCGCGCTGGCAACGCGCCACTTGAGGAGATCGCGGTCGCCGCGCGGCGGCTTTATGGATATGAGACCGCGGTTGCCACGGAAGAATTGGCCGGGATCGCAAATCTCGTGGCAACGGCCTCCGGACGGGCCATTCCCGACGGCAAGGCTATCGTCGGAAGTGCAGTATTCACGCACGAATCCGGCATTCATGTCGACGGTCTGCTGAAAGACAAGCGGGCCTATGAAGCACTCGATCCGACGATTCTGGGGCGAGAGCATAAGATCGTGCTCGGCAAACATTCCGGCCTTGCCGGACTTCAGCGAGAGTTGGCCAATTGCGGACTTGCGCTGGGGCCGACGGAGGCGCGTGCGCTCCTGGCAATTGTCAGGAACGAGGCGCAGCGCACCAAGGCCAGCATCTCGCCGTCGCGTCTGGCTGAGCTATTTCGCGATGCCTGCGGGCAACAAGTTCTTCTTGAACACTGAACTGCGTGAGGACACGGACATGGAAGAAGATCATTCGGCGTGCGGTATCGGCCCCGTTATTCCGCTTGCCTCAGAGAAAGACGTTCTGGGGAAGCTGAAGAAGCTCTCCTCTGCGGAGGACTTTTTTGACGGGCTCGGACTTCCCTACGATCCGGCCATTCTGCGAGTGGCGCGTCTGCACATCATGAAGCGGATGGGCGAGTACCTTTCGACCGACGATCTTGATGGCTTACCCGATCGCGTGGTTATCGCGCGTTGCCGGTCCTACCTGGAGCGGGCGTACCAGGACTTCGCTTCCTCAAGCCCGCTGGAGCAGCGCGTTTTCAAAGTTTTGAAACAGGCGGTGGCGCCCGAAGAGAAGCCGTTTGTCTCGGTGGATGATCTTTTCTGAGGGTGTGAGAGCATTGCTCGCGACGATTACAAAGCCGCCGGTTCAACGCCGGCGGCTTTCGCATTTAAGGCCGCTAAGGCTTGTCGGGTTCACGACATGGCGCCTGCGTTGTGGGGTATCACACTCAAAGTTAACCCATCCGCTTGCGACAGAACCCAGCAAATACGGGCGTTTCTGAGCGATGTGTGAATTGGCATGAGGCTTGCCATCTCTCGAATATGAATGATGTGAAGGAGGTCGCCATGCACATCGTCGTTTGTATCAAACAGGTGCCCGACAGCGCGCAAATCCGCGTGCATCCCGTGACCAATACGATCATGCGTCAGGGTGTCCCAACGATTATCAACCCGTATGATCTTTTTGCGCTCGAACAGGCGTTACGGCTGCGGGACCAGCACGGCGGTGAAGTTACCGTGCTCACCATGGGTCCGCCCATGGCCGAGGACAGCTTGCGCAAGGCGCTGACCTTTGGTGCCGATCGTGCGGTGTTGCTGACTGATCGCTTCTTTGCCGGCTCCGACACGCTTGCGACTTCCTACGCTCTGGCGAGTGCTATCGCCAAGGTCGGCGAGGTCTGGGGAAAGCCGGAAATCGTCTTCACCGGCAAGCAAACGATCGACGGCGATACGGCCCAGGTTGGTCCCGGCATCGCCAAGCGGCTCGATCTCAATCAGCTGACCTATGTTGCCAAGATCGTCGAAGCCAATCTCGAAACCAATGAGTTGACGGTCGAGCGTCGTGCTGAAGGCGGCACTCAGGTCCTCAAGACCAAGTTGCCGGTGCTTGTCACCATGCTTGAAGCCACGAACGAAATCCGCCGCGGCTCGATGGCGGATGCGTTCCGCGCTGCGCGTGCGGAAGTCGTCAAGTGGAGCGCGAGCGACGCCGGCATCGAAGACCTCAGCAAGTGTGGTCTCAAGGGCTCGCCCACCGTCGTCAAGCGCGTGTTCGCGCCTGCCGCCCGGGCTGACAAGGCGCATATGATCGATATCTCGACGCTCAAGGGCGACGCGGTGGGAGAAGCGGTCATGGACGAGATCTTCACGCGGCTTCCCGCAATCGAAGACGAGCTGCAGAAAATGGCCGCCGGCTACTGATCGAAATTCGCAAAACGAGGCGAGACGCGCATGACCAGCCAACCTAAAAAGACCCCGGCCCCAGCCCCCGCAGGCGGCCGCGCCGGGATGAAGAAGGAGCTGCCTGAGCACTTCAAAGCCTACAAGCACGTTTGGGTTTTTATTGAGATGGAACGCGGGGAGGTTCACCCCGTGTCGTGGGAGCTGCTCGGCGAAGGCAGGAAACTCGCAGACAAACTCGGCGTCGAGCTTGCCGGTGTTGTCATGGGGCCTCCGGGTGACGCGGTGAAAGCGGCGGCAGCCGAGTGCTTTGTCTATGGCGCCGACGTGGCCTACATTGCCGCTCACGAAGCTCTGACCGACTATCGCAACGATCCCTACACCAAGACGTTCACGCACCTCGTCAACACCTACAAGCCCGAGATATTGTTGCTCGGCGCGACTACGCTCGGCCGCGATCTGGCTGGCTCGGTGGCGACGACGTTGCTCACCGGCTTGACAGCGGATTGCACCGAACTCGCCGTCGATGCCGACGGATCCTTGGCCGCAACGCGCCCCACCTTCGGTGGCTCGCTGCTGTGCACGATCTACACCTTGAACTACCGCCCGCAGATGGCGACGGTGCGTCCGCGCGTCATGCCCATGCCCGAACGTCAAGAGGGGCGAATGGGGCGGGTGATCGAGGCCGATATCGATCTAAAGGAAGACGACATCGTCACGAAGATTCTGTCGTTCCTTCCCGATCGTAACACCGACAAGTCCAACCTAGCTTATGCCGACATTGTCGTGGCGGGCGGAATGGGGCTGCAATCGCCGGAGAACTACCAGCTCATCAAGGGTTTGGCTGAGGTGCTCGGCGGTGAATACGGTTGCTCGCGTCCGCTTGTGCAAAAGGGCTGGCTGACGGCCGACCGCCAGATCGGGCAGACCGGAAAGACGATCCGGCCGAAACTCTACATCGCTGCCGGCGTCTCTGGCGCCATCCAGCACCGCGTGGGCGTGGAAGGTGCAGATCTCATCGTCGCGATCAATACCGACAAAAATGCACCGATCTTCGACTTCGCCCATGTCGGTGTCGTCGGAGACGCCATGCGCATATTACCGGCCCTGACGGAAGCGTTCCGGGCCCGCCTTCTCGTCAACCGCCTTGCGAGCTGAAGGATCTAGTCATGCTGGAAGAGAAATTCGATGCCATCGTCATCGGCGCCGGACCTTCGGGCAACGCGTGCGCCCTAACCATGGCCGAGCGCGGCATGAAGGTGCTGCAGTTGGAGCGTGGCGAGTATCCCGGTTCCAAGAACGTGCAGGGCGCTATCCTGTACGCCGATGCCTTGGAAAAGCTCATCCCGGACTTCCGCGAGGATGCCCCGCTTGAGCGCCATATCATCGAGCAACGTCTGTGGATGATGGACGATCGCTCTTTCTCGGGAATGCAGTACCGCTCCGAAGACTTCAACGAGGAGAAGCCGAACCGCTACACGATCATTCGTGCGCAGTTCGACAAGTGGTTCTCCAGACGTGTGCAGGCGGCTGGTGCGTTGGTGATCTGCGAAACGACCGTGACGGAGCTGGTGCAGGAAGTCGATGGTCGCGTCATCGGCGTGCGCACCGACCGCAGCGGCGGCTTCATCAAGGCCGATGTCGTGGTGCTTGCGGAAGGCGTCAATGGACTGTTGGGCGAGCGCGCGGGGCTGAGACCAAAGCCGAAGCCCGATACGGTGGCTTTGGCCGTCAAGGAAATGCATTTCATTCCTCGCGAGACTATCGATGCGCGTTTCAATCTGACGGGCGAGGAAGGCGTGGTTATCGAGGCAGCCGGCACGATCACGAAAGGTATGACCGGAACGGCCTTCATCTATACCAACAAAGAGTCGCTGTCGGTGGGTATCGGATGTCTGATCTCGGATTTTGCCGAGACGAAAGAGACGCCTTACGGCCTGCTGGAAAGCTTCAAATCACATCCTTCGGTCGCACCGCTTCTTGCCGGATCTGAAGTGAAGGAATACGCCGCTCACATGATCCCTGAAGGAGGCTATCGCGCCATCCCGCAGCTGTTTGGCGACGGCTGGGTCGTGGTCGGCGACGCAGGGCAGTTCGTCAACGCCGTGCATCGCGAAGGGTCGAACCTGGCGATGACGACGGGCCGAATTGCAGGAGAGGCGATCTTCCAGCTCAAGTCGCGCCGCGAACCCTGCACGGCCGAAAACCTCTCGCTCTATAAGAAGATGCTGGATCAGACCTTCGTCATCAAGGATCTGAAGAAGTACAAGGATCTGCCCAAGACCCTGCACAATAAGCATTTGTTCACGACCTATCCGCAGCTTCTGAGCCAAGCCATGCAGACGTGGTTCCGCGTCGATGGCGTGGATAAGAAGGCCAAGGAAAATGAGATTGTGAAATCGTTCTTCAAGACGCGGAAAATCACTGGGCTATTGAGTGACGCGTTCTCGCTCGCACGCGGTTGGCGTTGATAACTCAACTTGAAACATAGGAGCCGAAGATATGACTGCATTGGCATCACGCGTCGAAGACAAGCTTTATCAGAACCGCTATCTCGTCGATGTCGGCAGACCGCACATCAAAGTGAAGCCCCACGAGGTTCCGACCGACGCGCTCGTGGCGCTTACCAAGGTATGTCCTGCCGGGTGCTACGCAATGAACGACACGGGCCAAGTTGAAGTGACGCCCGACGGCTGCATGGAATGCGGTACCTGCCGGGTTATCGCGGAAGCTTCAGGCGATATTGAATGGAATTATCCGCGCGGTGGATTTGGTGTTCTTTTCAAGTTTGGCTGATGCCTGAAATTCAAAGGCCTTGGGCCGAAATGTAGCCGTTGGGCGCGCTTGAATTGACGGATCGGTAGGCGCACATATCTCATGCGTGCCGCCTACGATTTGGAGAAAGACATGAAAATCAGCGCACGTAATCAGATTAAGGGGACCGTTCTTGACGTGGTAAAGGGAGCGACGACCGCACACGTAAAGATCGATGTTGGAGGCGGCGCCGTGATCACGGCTTCGATCACAAACGAGTCGGTTGAGGAGCTTGGCTTGAAGAAGGGTATGCCGGCTACGGCAATCATCAAGTCTTCGGATGTGATCGTCGGAGTCTGACGCGACAAGTATGCTGGCGTCTCCTGCGAGTGTCGATTTTCGCGATCTTCTGGTAGCGAAGGTTGCTGGGGAGGAGTCTGTCGCGCAAGAGCTTTGCATTGGTTTGACGTGGACGGCTTGCAAGACCGCGACGACCATTGGTCTTGCTATGAGCCCGACAGAGAGGTCCCGGACCTTGCAGTGGCCCGGGACACTTGTTGGGAAAAAGGCCGCGGACTTGGCTGCTTGGATAGGATCTTGGAATTCTTTCGAAGCGTCGGTAGGACTTTCCGCCATCAATGCGGTGGTCAATGCACCGGGCAACGCATTGATGGGACAGGCTCAGCCTCTCGCGATCGGCAATCTCAGCGTTTTTGAACATTTCAGGCCTCAGCTTGTGGGAAAGCGCGTCGGCGTCGTCGGCCGTTATCCTGGGCTGGCGCGCGTCCTGAACGGGCTCGATGTCCGTGTGCTGGAGCGTATGCCGGGTGAGGAAGATCTTCCCGATACATCGGCTGAATATGTGCTGCCGGAGTGCGACTGGGTTTTTCTAACCGCCACCAGTCTTATCAACAAGACGTTTCCAAGATTGGCTGAACTTTCTCGGCGATCCGTCACGGTGCTGATGGGGCCGTCCTGTCCATGGCTTTCTGAGTGGCGGGAGTTCGGCATCGATATCGTTGCGGGCGTACAGGTGATAGACCCCACCAAGACCTGGCAAGTCGTGCTGGAAGGCGGTGGTACGCGGCTGTTCGATGAAGGCGTCCGCTATGCTGTTGCGGACTTACGCACTTCCAGGTGAGCGTTGGTTTGCTTTCGAGCGCTTTTGTTGCATTCCTGCGCGCGCTTGGAATACTGCCAACACGGTCGCCTGAGCGATGGTCAAGCCGCGATCATCCGTGCCGGTCCAACGTGCATCGCGTCCGCGCGGATCAATCTCGATCAGTTTCACGCCATTTGGAATTTTGCTGCCGTCGCGCGCAATGCCACGCAGAACCCCGTCAATGGGTGCATGGACTTCGATGTCGTCGATAAGACCGAGCGGAAGCCCCTTGAACACGCGCATTCCGACGTCCAGGCTCGTTCGCCAAGCTCCCGCTGCCGGCGAGTAGACGAAGCGCTCCGCTCCAACTCCACCGAGCTGTCGGCTAACGCCGTCGGCGGGTAGGGTGGCTCCCGTTTTGACGAGAGTACCCTGTTTGGCTGGCTGAGTTTCTATAGCTACATCGCAATTTTCGCCGACCGCAAAGCCGGGCCCGAGCCCCACGGTAACGTTTGCGACCGCGCGCAGATCGGGGCGAGGGGCTTTTTTCTGCATGCGCGCGTCGACCAGAACATCGAAGCGATCGATCGTCAGCAACTCATGGGTGCCGAGGCGGGTGACGGCGATGAACTCGCGCTCGGTCATGCAGTTTCGGGCCGCCAGAGTATTTTCGACGCAAACCGAGCTGACCCCGCCGACAGATATGGGATCAAGGAAAAGCGCATCGTAAAAGGCCATGCCGCGCCGGATGACAGGAGGGTTGGGATCATGAGACATAATCACGCCGTAACCGGCTTTGAAGAGCTCGACCGCAACCGCAGATGCGATCTCATTCAAACCAAGAACGAGAGCGCGCAAAGTAACGGAACCTCGGCCACCTGATGCTGCAAACATGGACGCCCCTTGCTTTGTTGAAAGTTAATAGGCAAGGGGCGTGCCAATTAAATCTGACCGGAGAAATCAGCTAAAAATCAGCTAGGGCGGCGATTGTTGTGTGATCTGCGACAAGGGCTTGTCGAAGGTTCGACATGAACGGGCGTAGGTTGAGCAACCTCGATCGTGCGTTGCCGGACGATATCGTCGAGATGACCAGATCCGCGCCACTTGTGCGCAAATGCGGCGGATTGCAGTGATCAACAGGCAGCGAATTCATCGGACCCACTGAATCGCTTCTGTAGACAATGCGTGCCGACGCCCGAGTAAGCCGTAAGGGCCCAAAGCCGCGCATCATGTGGCCTTCTCTCCAAGCCGAAACCGGAATTCGGGTCTCCCGCAACGCCTTCAACGACCTTCTGTGTCGGGAATGTGAATGTTCGTGCCGAGGAAACGCAGTTGGCAGAATGAGTTAAGGC
Organism: Hyphomicrobiaceae bacterium; assembly: GCA_041397645.1. Taxonomy (NCBI): domain Bacteria; kingdom Pseudomonadati; phylum Pseudomonadota; class Alphaproteobacteria; order Hyphomicrobiales; family Hyphomicrobiaceae; species Hyphomicrobiaceae bacterium. Next base: position 2,806,586 of record JAWKWE010000004.1, read on the forward strand.
TTCAACAACCTGTCATGTAAGGGCGGTAGCAATGGGCCGTCGGCGCGAGGCGCCGTCATGGCCCGGCCAAGGGCGGGGTCAAAGTTACTTCCTCAAGGTAGGAGATACGAGCGTGAGAAAGTTTCTCGGCATTGCTGCGGCGGCGGCGTCGGTGCTTCTGGCTCAGCCGACACTGGCTGCTGACATTTCGGGCGCAGGTGCCACTTTCCCTTATCCGGTCTACGCAAAGTGGGCTGACGCGTACAAGAAGGAAACCGGGATCGGTCTGAACTATCAGTCGATCGGCTCGGGCGGCGGCATCAAGCAGATCAAGGCCAAGACCGTCACGTTCGGTGCGACCGACGCACCGCTGTCGGGCAAGGATCTCGACGAGGCGGGCCTGGTTCAGTTCCCGATGGTAATGGGCGGTATTGTTCCCGTCATCAACGTCGAGGGCATCAAGGCCGGTGAGCTGGTTCTCGATGGACCGGCACTGGCCAACATCTTCCTCGGCACCATCAAGACCTGGGACGACGCCGCAATCAAGAAGCTAAACCCCTCGCTGAAGCTGCCTTCGGCTGCCATCGCCGTTGTGCATCGCTCGGACGGATCGGGCACGACGTTTAACTTCACCCACTATCTGGGTAACGTCAGCGAAGACTGGAAGTCCAAGGTTGGCGTCGAGAAGGCCGTTGAATGGCCGGTCGGCATCGGCGCGAAGGGCAACGAAGGCGTTGCCAACAACGTCGCTCAGACCAAGGGTTCGATTGGCTACGTCGAGTACGCATACGCCAAGCAGAACAAGATGGTCTTTGCCAATATGATCAACAAGGATGGCAAGACCGTTTCGCCGACCTCGGCTGCTTTCGCGGCTGCTGCTGCTGGCGCCGACTGGGCCTCTACGCCTGGTTACGGTGTGATCCTCGACAATCAGCCCGGCGCTGAAAGCTGGCCGATGACGGCTGCTACGTTCATCCTCATGTACAAGACGCCGAAGGACGAGGCTGCTTCGCGCGAAGCCCTCAAGTTCTTCCATTGGTCGTACGAGAAGGGTGGCAAGCTGGCCGATGAGCTCGACTACATCCCGATGCCGGCGAGCGTCGTGAAGAGCGTCGAGGACATGTGGTCGAAAGACATCGTTGGCGCCGACGGCAAGCCCGTCCTCGCCAGCAAGTAAGATCTACCGGGTCCAGGGCGCTTGCGCGTCCTGGATCCACTCGTTCCAGCCGCTCTTACCGGAGGCGCCAGCTTGGCCGACATTACTTCCACAGATAGCGTTGCGTTTGCAGGCGCTGCTCGGGAACGCGCGGGTACTCTCAGCAAACTTTACCGCGACGACCGCATCTTCAGGACGCTCACCTTCTCGGCGAGCGTTTTCGTGCTTGTCATTCTAGGCGCCGTCTTCGCCTCGCTGGCTATTGGCTCATGGCCGGCCTTCAAGGCGCTTGGCCCTTCCTTTCTCACTACGCAGTCTTGGAACCCGGTGACCGAAAAATTCGGCGCTTTGGCGCCAATATATGGAACGGTCGTCACCTCGCTGATCGCCATGCTGATCGCGGTGCCGCTGGGTATAGGCATTGCCGTCTTCCTCACGGAGCTGTGCCCGCCCGCTTTTCGCAGTCCGATCGGCATCGCCATTGAGCTGCTGGCGGGTATCCCCAGCATTATCTACGGCATCTGGGGTCTGTTCTTCTTCGCACCATTCTTGCAGCGGACGCTTCAACCGTTTCTCATCTCCACATTCAGCGGTGTGCCGGGGCTCTCGACGCTGTTTGGCGGACCTCCCTATGGTATCGGCGTGCTAACGGCTTCGTTGATCCTCGCAGTCATGGTGCTGCCGTTTATCACGGCCATCAGCCGCGATGTTTTCGCGACGGTCCCTTCGGTGTTGAAAGAATCGGCTTACGGCCTGGGCTGCACGCGCGCAGAGGTGATCCGGCGCGTTGTCATTCCCTACTCTCGTGTCGGTGTGATCGGCGGCGCCATGCTGGGCTTGGGCCGAGCGCTGGGTGAAACGATGGCGGTGACGTTCGTGATCGGCAACGCGCATCGTATTGCCGGTTCTATCCTGGCGCCGGGCACCACGATCTCGGCTACGATTGCAAATGAGTTCACCGAAGCCGATGGCGATATCTATACGTCGTCGCTCATTGCCCTTGGTCTGATCCTCTTCTTCATCACATTCATCGTGCTCGCCGCCGCCCGCTACATGCTGTTGCGCCTCGATCAGAAGGCGGGGAGATAATCGTCATGGTTGACCAAGCGATCTACACGCGGCGCAAGTTCAACGATAAGCTGGTCTCGGTCTTGTGCTGGGTGGCAACGGGTATCGGCGTTAGTGTTCTGGCGATCATTCTTGGCACGCTGCTGTTCAAGGGCTTTGAAGGAATTTCGCCGCGGCTTTTCCTCGAGATGACGCCCCCGCCGGGTAGCGATGGTGGTCTGGCCAACGCAATCTGGGGCAGCATCGTCATGTCGGTCATCGGCGTGGTCGTCGGAACGCCGCTTGGCATTCTGGCAGGCACGTACATGGCGGAATACGGGCGCAACAGTAAGCTCACTTCTGTCGTACGGTTCATCAACGACATCCTGCTCAGCGCTCCTTCGATCGTCGTAGGCTTGTTCATCTACGAAATCGTTGTTGCTCCGATGAGGCACTTCTCCGCGATTGCCGGTGGGCTCGCGTTGGCCGTTCTGGTTGTTCCGATCGTCGTGCGCACGACAGAGGACATGCTGCGCCTTGTGCCGGATTCCTTGCGCGAGGCGTGCGCGGCGCTCGGGATGCCACGTGCCGTGGTGATCCGGAAAGTCACCTATAAAGCCGCCAGAGCCGGAATGATCACAGGCATTCTGCTCGCCGTCGCCCGCATCAGCGGTGAGACGGCGCCCTTGTTGTTCACGGCATTGAACAATCAGTTCTGGAGCACGAACCTGGATGCCCCCATGGCCAGCCTTCCGGTCGTGATCTTCCAGTACGCCATGAGCCCTTATGAGGACTGGCAGCGCCTGGCCTGGGCTGGGGCGCTCCTCATCACCATCGCAGTTCTTACCCTGAGCATTCTCGCCCGCTGGCTAGGCAGATCAAAGGTCCCGCAATGAACGTTATGTCTACAAACAAAGTCGCAACGATCGCCGAGAAGATTTCGATCCGCAATCTCGATTTCTACTATGGTTCGAACAAGGCGTTGAAGAACGTTAACCTGCCTCTCTACGAGAAGGAGGTGACAGCGTTCATTGGACCGTCCGGCTGTGGCAAATCTACTTTGCTGCGCATCTTGAACAGAATGTACGATCTCTATCCGGGCCAGCGCGCGGAAGGTGAGATCCAGTTTGACGGGCTCAACATCCTTGATCCCAAGCTCGACGTCAATCTGCTGCGCTCGCGCATCGGCATGGTGTTCCAGAAGCCGACGCCATTTCCGATGACGATCTACGAGAACATCGCATTCGGCGTCACGATGTACGAGAAGATTTCAAAAGCCGAGCTCGATAATCGGGTCGAGGAGTGTCTGCGCAAAGCAGCCCTTTGGACCGAGGTGAAGGATAAGCTCAACGCCAGCGGCCTGAGCCTTTCCGGCGGCCAGCAGCAACGCCTGTGCATTGCGCGCACTGTTGCCATCAGGCCTGAGGTGATTCTTTTCGACGAACCTTGCTCGGCGCTCGACCCTATCTCGACAACTCGCATCGAGGAACTGATCGACGAACTGCGCAAGGACTACACGATCGCAATCGTTACTCACAACATGCAGCAGGCCGCACGCGTCTCGCAGCGTACGGCGTTCATGTACTTGGGCGAACTGATCGAGTTCGACGAAACCGAAAAGATGTTCACCAACCCGGGCCAGAAGCAGACCCAGGAATACATCACGGGCCGGTTTGGCTGAGCTCGTTGCGATCTAACATACATGCCAGTCACTGGTCAGGAGACCTCATGAAAGATCATACGGTCAAGGCATACGATGACGAGCTCGATCAGCTCGACGCGTTGATTGCGACCATGGGCAAGCGCGTTGAGAGAATGCTCTCCGATGCCGTTGAGGGGCTTGAACATCGCAACGTGACCAAGTCGGAAGAAGCGGTCATGGCGGATACGCTCGTCGACAAAATCCATCGCGAAATCGAAGAGCTCAGTGTTTCTGTTATCGCGCGGCGTCAGCCGGTTGGTCAGGATCTGCGCCGTATTGTCGGCGCGATGCGCGTTGCTGTCGACCTTGAGCGTATCGGCGACCTTGGAAAGAACACAGCGAAGCGCACGCTGGCAATCTCGGGTGTCGATTATCCCAAGCCGCTCATGACCGGCTTGCAGGGTATGTTCAGGCTGGCCGTCGAGCAGCTGCGCGATGTTCTCGACGCCTACATGGCAAGGAACGCAGAGAAAGCCGTCGCTGTGTGGAACCGCGACGCCGAAATCGACAACATGCTCAATGCGCTGTTTCGCGAGTACCTGACGTACATGATGGAAGATCCGCGCAACATCGGCATCACAACTCACCTCCTGTTCGGCGCCAAGAACATCGAGCGTGTAGGCGATCACGCGACGAATATCGCGGAGACCGTCTATTACGTCGTTCATGGCAGCGATATGGGTGAGCAGAGACCGAAGGCGGACGTGACGAGTTCGTCATTGGTGTCCAGCGGCTGAGCCTGAGCGCACGAAGGTACGTCGAATGGCGACTCGTGTACTGATCCTTGACTGTAGAGGGGAGAGCCAGGGTGAGTTCTCCCTCTATCAGGCCGGTGCCGCGCCCCAATCCCATGGGGCCGAGAGCGTTGCGGCAGCAATGGACGACGCGACGGCAACGGATGCGCTGGACGTGGTTCTCGTCCGTTTGCCGTACTCCGATCTGTCCTGGCGTGAGTTCTGCGCAAACCTCTTCACAAATAAAAATGGGGAGGCTGCGCCATTCGTTGTCGTTGCAGTGAATGGAAAAGCCGTCGAAGCCGCGGATATTTCGTCGGCGGAGATCTCTTCGTCGGACGTACCTCTGCCTGCACTCGGCATCGAGGCGCTGCTGGGTACGCTGCCGACGCCGCACAAGCTCGTGGTCGGTTCCGTTGAACTGGATCTGAGAACGCGCCAGGCGCGCCGCGCCGGTCGCAAGTTGCGCCTTGGGCCAACGGAATTCCGGCTTCTGGCGTGCTTCATGTCACACGCGGGCCGTCTCTTAAGCAGACAGCGAATCATTGAATTGGTTTGGGGTGAAAGATGTGAGATCGACACTCGCACCGTGGACGTTCATATCGGACGTTTGCGTAAGGCGTTGATCCGCGGCAGCGAAGCCGATCCCGTTCGTACGGTCCGCTCTGAAGGTTACGTCTTCGAGGTGTCTGTACCGGAGCGCATGAGCGCGCGCCGGGCTTGAGACGCGAACGCGTCGTAGTGACAGCAGGGGTGTTGGAAGCCCCCTCAGTCCGGTAAAGTCGGATCGCGCGCCGCGCGCGCAAGCTTTTCGGCAAGGTTGTCCGCGGTAACGACACCATCCGTTTTTTCGAGCCAAGCCTTTAAGAAAGTCCGCTCTTGCAGAGCCTCCATGAACATGGCGCGCTTCAATACTTCGACGTCGGTGGTTGCGTATTTGCGTTCAAGGGCGGCGCGCAAGGCCGGTTTTGACAAAGCCATCTCGGCGCCGGAAGGGTTCATCAAAAGCTGTCGAGCTTCCCTCTGTGCCCGCGTGCGCATCAGTGCATCGAGGAACGGGTGCCCGGCTTGCGCATCGAGTTTGGCCGCATCCTCGGCACGATTGGCGAAGTAGACCTCGAGCGCACGCTGCCGCGTGGCCGCATCGCCATCGAGATCGTACAGTTCACTCTCGGTGGCCGACGAGATGAGATTCCCCTGCAACCGAGCTGGCAGCTGCAGGGCTTCGGGTAACTCCCAGTCGTAGTGGACATACCCCAGGGCGAGCAGCGCACCCAACACGATTCCGCTCAAGAATTTTGCCATGGCTTCATTCTCAACCCTTGAGAGCCGCTGCTCGTTGTTACCTCATGCGGCCTGTTCGAGCCGCGCCGATTCCACCCACGATTTGATGCGCTCGATGTCCGGCGGATTGCCTTCGCGCAGAACCCGCTTGCCGGCATCGCTTGCCGCGAATTTCAAAACGTCGGCGGCGAAATCGACAGGGTCGGCGGCGGCAACGTCTTTCGCGGTTCGGTACCCCGCTCCAGTCAAAAGTTGCGCGTGGGTACCGCGCAAACCTGGAACTTCCATCACGAGCTGTGCCTGATGCTGCCATTCTTCAAGCAAGGCCGCCGTCATGCGTCTGTCGCCGAGTTGCTGGGAGAGGTCATCGGGTTTGTGAGCGAGGAAATCCGCCACCGTCTTGACCCCGATGGCTGCGAACTGTTCCGCCATCTTGGGTCCGATCGACGGTGCCTTCTCCAGATCGTCCACGGCCGTGAGGTAGACATGACGCTGCTCGGGGTCGCTGGAGCGGTGCGCGGTGCTCTTCAACGGCGCAAACGTTCCGCGCGGAGGCAACGCCAAAGGTGGCTCGTCGGGTTCGTTGGCAGCAGGCTGTGGTGCCGGATCGGGAACAGCGCCGGGAATAAGCTCCGCCTCGATTTCAATGCGGCGCCGCGGCTTGCTTTTTGCTGCCGGGGCGGCGACGACCTTACCATCGGAGGCCGGCGCGGAGGGTGCGATGCTGTCGCTCGAGCGCGTGATTTGTGCGCGTTGCACATTGATTGGATCGCCTTCCGGCACCCGGACCGCGCGCTTGTCATTCTGCCGGGTGCGTGCGGCGTTGAGCACTTCGCGCTTATGCAGGTCGCGAATGATGCGGTCGTCTTCGGGCAAGGAGTGTTCGACGCGGCCCGTTGCCTGCAACTCGTCATACATGGCTTGCACCACGCGGCGGTCCTCGGCGTTGTCGATTTTCTTTTCGATCCACTTCGCCGGGATCTTGAGGGTCGCAATCACGGTGGCGAGCGAAAGATTCACATCGGGCGCTTCGACGCCGGATTCCGCGACCGCGCGGTCCAGAATGTGACCGAACCCATCGGCAGCGTACATCAGCAACTCCGCGATCACCGTGCGGCCAACGTCGTCGAAGCCTTCGTCAGGATGCACGACACCACGTTTGAAGTCGTATTGCGCGATCAGCTTCTCATAGTAGCGATGAGAGTATTCCGCGCCGTCGCATGTCATTTCCTTCAGCCAGTGTGCGCCTTGCGGAACGGCGACATCGAGCGTGTCAAAGCGTGCCTCTCCAATGGCGCGCAGGGCATTGTAGGAGCGGTTGATTGTCCACTCTACGGCGCGGTGGATGGAGTTCTCCGCTTCGGTCTGGCCGGTGTGGAAGGGATGGATCGGATCTGTGTAGTAGTGGGAAAGAACGCCCGCCGCATAGGCTGCGTCCGCCCACCGGGTCTCGCGAAGCGCGGCGACGGTGTGGCCGTACCAGGCTTCGACTTTTTCCGGGGCGCCGCCCCAATACGACTCGCCAACGTGCAGGACGTGATTTTTGAAGTCCTTGAAGCTCTTGTCTGGAGCTTTCGAGCCCTCCAGGTAGAGATCGACGTGCTTCAGAAACATCCGTCGCCAGCGTTCGGCGTCCGGGCGCTCCATGTGTTGGAGCGCGTCGAGCGCAAGCTTGTGGTGCGTGCCATTGGCATGAGCCGCATAGATGATCCGAAAGAGTAGCGACATGATCAGACGAAGCCTCGCGCTGGCCGGCTCGCAGGTGAGCCACCGGTGAAGCTTGGAGTTTTAGGCGAGTCGCAGGGGCTAAGCGCCTTGACGGCAAGACTCAACCCGATTCGTCAACGGCTTTCGTTCGTGGGCTCGGTCTGGCGCAGGCGGCGGAAGCGGATCACGTCGCCGCCGAGATCGCGGTCTTGGGCGAGACGGCGGGCAAATTCGGCGCGTTGCTGGAAGCGAATCACGTTCTCCGCTTCCGGCGCGTCGTTGAATATCCGATTCAGGGACGCAGACTTGATGCCAAGCTGTGCACCGAAGCTGATGGCTTCAGAACGCGCTGCAAAGTGTGCCGCCTCGACATATCCCATCAACGCTGCCGCAGTTTGAGCGCTACCCAGTGGCCCTGTGCGTTCGACGGTTCCAAGCTCGGAAAGGATAGGCGCGATGGCATCCACTGCATCGGGAAATCCGCCAACAAGAACTTTCGCCGAACCTTGCTGGATACACGCAGCATCGCCAAGAAGGGCGGCATCTGCAACGCTGATGGCACGCATTCCGACGAGGCCAAGAATCGATTGCACCTCGCGCGGCGACCGCATACCGAAATCTATCAGGTGTGAGCCTGGCGGCAGTTCGGTGGCAAGTCCGGTGCGGTCTTCGTCACCAAGCAGGACCTCCCGCAGGATTGCCATGTCGTCGATTGCGAGCCCAACCATTTCGCATTCACGCGCGATGTCCGTCACGTTCGCTGCCAGTTCCAAAAAAGGCCCTTTTGCCGGCGGAGCGGATGTGGGGTGCATCGTAAGATAGATCACGCGGTGACCGGTCGCGGCGAGCCGTTCGGCAATCGTTACCGCTTCGGGATCGTTGGAAATAAGGCCTAGAGGCCGGTTGGAGCCCGATAGGCTCGTCCTGGTCCCCTCGTTCATGCACGTTCTCCCTGGCCGCCAATAGCACGGTGTGCGGCCCCGTTCTTTTGGAGAATAGCTTGCGCCGCCGCCCCTGTCATTGCTTTTGGGCAGCACACCGAATGTAGAAAATCAGTTGTTTCAGCAGCTGGCGGAAGCCCCAGACGAGCAATGTTCGCCTGGGACATAGAAGCGTGGAGCCTAGCGGCCCTCACGCCACCATGCGATCGCAAGCAGGAACAGCAATGCGGACAGAGCCATGAAGCCTGTGAACAGCGGCGTGAGCTTTACGCCCTTGGTCAGATAGGCGTCACGGTCTTTCAGGCCCATCCATCCGGAACCCGCAAGCAGCTTAGCGTTCGAGAGCATCGATACGCGCGGCACGTCAACGCTCGCGCCTGTTGCGCTTGCCAGAAGACCGCTCGGGTTCGTCCAGAACACGCCTGCACCCGTCGCATCGGCAATGGGCTTCATCTTATCGGGTGTGGCTGTGACTTCATTCATTTCGCGCGGGTCTTCGATACCTGCGTTGACGACGGCCGTGAGAGGCCCCGACGGTCCCTGCGTTTCAGCTTTATAGAGGCCGGGCACTTTCACATCGACATTCGCGCGCCACACACCCTCTCCGGCCGGTTCAAGGGTCACCTGGGTTTCTTCGCCGCCGGGTCCGAGCAGTTTAACCGGCTGCACGGTGTCTTCCATGGTGCGGCGTTCGAGTGAAATCTTGAACCCCTTGGAGGATGCGATCACGCGCTCTTCCTCAAGATCGGGTTCCTTCATCAACCAATGCGACAGGCGCCGCAGAAGGTCCGTGTGTGGTCCGCCGCCTTCATAGCCGCGCGCCCACAACCAGGCTTGGTCGGACGTGAGAAGCGCCACGCGCCCTTTGCCTTTGCGATCGAGAACGAGCAGCGGTTTATCCTCTGCGCCCGACATCAGCACGTGACCTTTGTCGGCATTCACTTCCGCCAGACGGAACCATCGGCCCCAGCTTGGTACGTCGCCACCAGAGCCCGGCAAATCCTTGGTCACGGGATGGCGCATACCGGTCTTTGTGATCTTGGCTTTGAAGGGCGTTTCGATCACGCGGCCCGTCGGTGGAGCGGGGAGCACGGGTGCCAGCGGCGTTCTAAATAGTGTGTAGCGCGAGGCATACGCATCGCCTGCCGCGATCAGCAGCGCACCGCCGTGTTGGCTCACATACCGCGAGATGTTGTCGTAGTAGAGCAGCTGAAGGATTCCGCGATGCTCGTAGCTGTCGAAGATGATGAGATCGAAATCCTTGATCTTCTCCGAGAACAGCTCGCGAGTCGGGAAGGCGATAAGAGACAGCTGATTGATCGGCGTGCCGTCCTGTTTCTCAGGCGGGCGCAGAATGGTGAAGTGCACCAGATCGACGGCAGCATCGGACTTGAGTAGATTGCGCCAGGTGCGTTCGCCTGCGTGCGGTTCGCCGGATACGAGCAGCACGCGCAGGTTCTCGCGCACGCCTTCCGCGGCAATGACGGCGCGGTTGTTCGCAGGCGTCAGCTCGCCATCGGCGGTATCGAGCTCGACTTCGAGAATATTGGTGCCGGTGTGAGGGAAGGGCATATCGACCTTCACCGGGCTGTTGATCGTCGTCTTGATGGTTTCGTCCGGGCGTCCCTCGCGTCGCACCTTCAGCGTCACGGTGGCGGGTTGCCTGCCCGCCTTGCCGGTCTCGCGCACAGCAAGTTGAATAGGGCGCGTCTGGCCTACAAGTCCATACTTGGGTGCTTCGACAATCTCGATACGCCGATCGAACTCGTTTGGTGCGCCTGTCAGCAGCGTATGGACAGGTGCGTCGAAGCCGAGAGCCTGAGCGGATTTTGGTACGTCGTGAACCTGCCCGTCGGTCACGAAGATCACGCCCGCAATGCGGTCGGGCGGCGTATCGTTGAGCGCCGCGTTGAGATCGGCAAACAGGTTTGTGCCTGCGGCGGCCTGCTCGCTCGCCTTGCCGCCATCGACCCACTTCACGGTCAGATTGGGGATCTTGCCAAGTTTGGATTCCAGCTCGGACTTGATGGCCGCCGTTTCCTCGGGCCGTTTGGCCAACCTCTGGCTGGTCGATTCATCGAGCACGACGATGGCGACGTTGGCGAGTGGCTCACGCTCTTCCTCGCGCAAGGTGGGATTGAGCAGGGCCAGGATAAGGGCGGCAAGCGCCGCCAAACGCAGGAGCGCGCCGCGGGTGCCGCGCACCAGGAGCAGAACGACGAGCGCCAGCGCCACCAGGGCCAGCAGCCACAGCAGCGGATCGGGAAGTAGAGGCGCGAAATCAATAGACCAGTTCATCGTATCCTCATTGCCCCAGCCGTTCGAGCATGGCGGGGACGTGCACCTGATCGGATTTATAGTTGCCGGTCAGGGCGTGCATGACGATGTTGACGCCGGCGCGGAATGACATTTCGCGCTGGTTCTCTCCGCCGGGAACGACCGGGTAGAGCGGGCGCCCCCGACTATCGAGTGCCCAGGCGGCGGCAAAGTCATTCGACGTGATCATGATCGAGGTGACGCCGTCAGCGACTCGCGCCTGACGCTCGCCATTGTCGTGATTGATGGCTTCGACCCAAAGATTGCCGCCGTCCCAGCGGCCTGGGAACGAGTGCAAAAGATAAAACGATTTTGTCACGACGTGATTTTCGGGCACAGGCTCAAGGCGCGGAACGTCAAGCTTGCCAAGCAGGCGCTGCAAGGCGTTGCCGCTCTTGCCGCCAATCGGAAGTGCGTTGACGCCGCCTTGTCCATAGTCGCGCGTATCGAAAATGATCAGGCCGCCTTCCTTCATGTAGGCGTCGATCTTGGCCGTAACGGCGTCGGGCAAAGCTTGGGCGTTGTCGAGCACGGGCCAGTAGAGGATGGGATAGAAGGCGATCTCGTCCTTGGCGATGTCGACAGCCTGGGGCGGGCCCGGATCCACGGCGGTGCGCGTAACAAGAACCTTGCCCAGTCCGGTCAATCCTTCGCGACTGACCTCGTCAGTCTGTGGGTCGCCGCTCAAGACGTAACCGAACGTAACTTTGCTCGTCGCATCGACCGCCGCCTGATCGGCAGGCGAGAGAGGCGGTCCGGTCACGACGGCCCTGGGGGCGTCTCCTTCGCTATCCTGCGCAAACAAGGGCGTTGGAGCCAACAGCTGCGCACCAGCTAGAACGGCAAAGGCGATCGCGACTGCGGAGGAGGTTGCGCGGCGCTGGAAGACGTACTTGAGCCCGCCAGCCTGTAGGATCAGAACTGCGAGAATGTCGGCAAACAACAAGGCGAGCGCCAAGGCCAACATCCACGACTTGAGCGGTGTGCTGGCCGCATTCTCGTAAGTGAGGCGCTGCACGCCGCTTGGCAGCGATGTGATGGGCAGAAGTTCGGTCTTCGGCGTCACGATGTTGAGAGAGTGCGGCCCGCTGGAGTTGCCGTAGTATCCGGGAGGATGTTCCAGGCTCGGCGCCGTCTTTTCGATCTCGGCAGCTTTGATCGGTTCGGCCGTCGGCGGCGGCGGCTTCAACGTGCCGTAACCATCAAGAGTCTTGAGCGGCGGTAAGACGTTCATGGCGTCCGCGCCCGACGCCGACGTTCCGCCTGCCGTGGCCTGATCCGCCGAGGTCGTCGCTCCAACACGTCCCATGGTCGAGATCCGCCGCATCATCTCTACGAACAGACCGGAGATCGGCAAGTTCGACCAATCGGTATTGGCAGTAACGTGGAACAGGACGAGCCGCCCCTCGCCGTGCCGCGTAGATGTAACCAGAGGCGTGCCGTCAGCGAGACGCGCCCAGATGTCGACGTCGTTTCCAAGCTTCGCCGGATCGGCAAGGACTTGCCGGTTGATCACGACATCGGAGGGCAAGGACAATCCAGAAAACGGGCTGGCGTCGTCGAAGTTTGCGAGCTTCTGCGGCGTGGACCAAGATAGCGCGCCGCCCAACGACCTGCCGCCAGAGCGCAAAGGAACGGGAAGCAGATCGTCTCCGCCTTTTTCGAGACGAGGTCCGGCAAAACGCACCAGAACGCCGCCCTTCTTGACGAACGCATCGACCTGCTTGGCGCTCTCATCAGGAATGGTGCCGATATCGGCCAGCATCAGAACGGAAACGTTCTGCTTCAAGATGGTGTCGATGCCTGCGGCAAGGTTTGCATCCTTGTCGACGACGAGTTCGGCATACGGCTGAAGCGCCTTTTGGATGTAATAGAGCGGAGCGAGCAGCGGTTGTGCCTTCTCGCGGCTGGCGCCAGAGATCAATCCGACGCGATGCCATTGCGTGGCGGCATCGATCAGGCTGACCGCGCCAGCGGAACGTTCGCCAGGGATTTCGATGCGCGCGACCTGATTTCGCAATTCGATGGGCAACTCGAAGGGAACGATTGCGCGGCGTTCGCCGGCTTTGATGGTGAAGTTCACTTCGCCAAGGCGCTCGCCTCGCGCGGAGAAGGCGTGGATGGGGCCCGAGCGCGACGATCGCGAGGGAGAGTCTACAACGGCTTCGAGCTTACCCTTCTGTCCCAATTGGGCGGCAAGCCCCAAGGCTTCCTCACCCTTGGTTTCGTCGATGACAGCGAACGAACCGCCTTGAGCCAGGTCCGACAATTGGTTGGCGAAGTCTGCGGCGCCACCGTCATGGTCGATGCCGTCGTGCAGCCAGACGATGCTCACACCGGAAGCTTTGGCGTCGCCCAGGGTCTTGGTGATGTTCTCGGCCGTGCGCTGGCGGTCCGGCGCAAACGGCATCGGCTCCAGCGCGGCTGCAGTCGTGCGCGCGTCGCCAGGGGGCTCGATCTTCAGGGCGCTGCCCTTTGCCTTGAGCGCAGTGGGAACCAGCATAACAGGGCGGTTTTTGCTCTCTGCTTCCGAGATCAGCCGATCGATCATGTGGGCACGTTCCGGCCAGCGCGAGGCCGCGCTCCAGCCGTTGTCGGCTACAATGACGACGGGACCCGAGCCAGAGAGGGCTGCATCCTTGGTGGGATTGAGCACGGGTTCAGCTAAGGCGAAGATCACGAATGCCGCAGCCAAGAGCCGGATCAGCGTCAGCCACCACGGCGTTTTCTCCGCGGTCTTCTCCTGGTTTTCGAGGCCGACGAGAATGCGCGTGGGAGGAAACTCGACGCGCGCTGGGCTAGGAGGCACGGCGCGCAAGAGCCAGTAGATCACCGGCAGGCTGGCGAGCGCCGCGAGCAGCCACGGATTGAGAAAGGCGAGAGCTCCAAACGTCATTTGCCGGGATCCCCCACGTCCGTGCCCTTCCAACGCAGAGCGGCGCCGGAGCCGCTCAAGTGTGCAACGAGCGCAAGCAGAGGTTCGGAGGCGGATCGGTCTGTGTGATGGACGAGGAACGACCAGCCGATACGGTGGGCGATCTCCTGGATAGCAGCGCGATGGGCAAGAAAGCGATCGACATAGCGCTCTCTCAGACCTTCCACGCGATCAGCCACCCAACGTTCGCTACCATCAGGCGACAGGAATTCCGTGCGCCCGGCGTAAGGCAAAGTCTCCTCGGCGGGATCGAGCACTTGAATGAGATGTCCGTTGGCGCCTGCGGCACCGAGCGTTTCAATTGCTTCGCGAACTTCCTCGATAGGATCGAGGAAGTCTGAAATCAGGATCACGCTGGAAAAGCGCGCGAGCTTGTCGCTCGCGGGAAGGGATTTATCAAGAGCGTCGGCGCCTTCGGCTACAATGGTATGCGCGAGCTTTTGCGTTGCGCGGCGATTGGCGCTGGGCTGGGTGAGGCCGAGAAGGGCGACGCGCTCGCCACCGCGCACCAGAATTTCCGTGGCGGCGAGTGTGAGGACCAGCGCACGCTGCTGTTTGGAGACCTTTGAAAGGTGGCTCTTGAATCGCATAGAAGGCGACAAGTTCGGCCACAGGTAAACAGTGTGTGCTGCTTCCCACTCGCGCTCGCGCACGAACAACGTGTCCGAGCCAGCCGAGCGGCGCCAGTCGATAAGGTGCGCGCCTTCACCGGACTGATATTGGCGGAACTGCCAGAACGTCTCGCCGGGGCCCGAGCGCCTGCGGCCGTGAATGCCGTGCGCGACGGTCGCGGCGATGCGATCGGCTTCCATCAGCAGGTCCGGCATCAAATCGACGAGACCGACTGCTTCGCGTTCAAGCGCGAGGACGCGGCGGCCGTCGTCGGACGCGCTACTCTTTCGGCCGGCGGGGCCTGCCATCTGTGCTACTCCACCGCTTCCGCGAGGCGCGCGATGATCTTGGAGAGATCCTGGCCTTCCGCACGCGCGGCGAACGACAGCGCCATACGATGCTTGAGGATGGGTTCGGCAAGGCCGATGACGTCGTCAACGGAAGGCGCTAAGCGCCCGTCGATCAGGGCCTTGGCGCGAACCGCCAGCATGAGCGCCTGGCTCGCGCGCGGCCCCGGGCCCCAGGCCACGTATTTGTCTGTCTCGGCGCTCGCGCCGGTACCTGGACGGCAAGAACGAACCAGCTTCAGGATCGCTTCGACAACCTTGTCGGGCACCGGGATCTGGCGCACGAGGCGCTGGATCGCCATCACATCCTGCGCCGAAAGCACCGGCTCGATCTTCGCGCTCTCCGTACCCGTGGTCGCATACAGCATCCGCCGTTCGGCGACGAGGTCGGGATAGTCAACGTCGATCTGCAGCAGGAAGCGGTCGAGCTGGGCTTCTGGCAGAGGATACGTGCCTTCCTGTTCAAGCGGGTTCTGGGTTGCCAACACGTGGAAGGGTGCCGGTGTGTCATGGCGGTGGCCCGCCACGGTAACGTGGCGCTCCTGCATGGCCTGCAGCAAAGCCGACTGGGTCTTGGGCGATGCGCGGTTGATTTCGTCAGCCATGAGCAGCTGGGTGAAGATCGGGCCCTTGATGAAGCGGAAAGAGCGCGCCCGCCCGGGCTCGTCTTCAAGAACTTCCGAGCCGATGATGTCGGACGGCATCAAGTCAGGGGTGAACTGAATGCGTTTGGCTTCCAATCCGAGAACTTTGCCGAGCGTATCGACGAGAAGCGTCTTGGCGAGGCCCGGCACGCCGATCAGCAGTGCGTGGCCGCCCGAGAGAATGGTGAGGATCGTGCGTTCGATAACGACATCCTGGCCGAAAATAACCGTGGCCGCGGTCTTGTGGGCGCGCTGAACGCGCTCGGACGCCGCCTCAAGGCGCGGAACGATATCGGCGTTAGTTTCGATAACTGTGCTCATGCAGACCGCATCCCTTGGCAATTTCGCTCATGCCCTCATTTGCAAGGGGCAGGCTTGTTGTCGTTTGTCCCGATGGGTCCAATAACGCGCGCCAAATACGCTCTCGTAGCGCAACCGACAAAAGCGTTAACGCGGACACCATCTCCACCTTGAACGTTCGGTCTCAGGGTCCCCTAGCGTCAAGTGAATGTTACGTTAGAAATGCCCTCTGAGCCGTTGAATTGCGACGAAAGGTGGAGCGGGGCTGATACACCTCGCCGGAATGCTGCGATGAACGAAAACGATAAAGTGAACACTGGACTTAAGGAGTTGATCGCATCGGCAGGAGAAGGGGCCGGAGCCCGGCCGGTGGAGGCTTGGAATCCACCCTACTGCGGCGATATCGGCATGGCGATCAAGTCTGATGGAACTTGGACGTTTGGTGGAAGTCCGATCGGCAGGTTTGCGCTCGTAAAGCTGTTTGCGTCTATCCTGCGCAAGGACGCGGACGGCCGCACCTATCTCGTAACTCCAGTAGAGAAGGTGGATTGCCACGTCGCAGATGCGCCGTTCATGGCGGTGGAAATGGCGGTCTCAAATAGCGGCCGCGCACAAACCCTGACCTTTCGTACCAACGTGGATGATATCGTCACCGCGGATCGGGACCATCCGATGCGGTTCAGCGTGGAGGCGCCTGCGGGAGGACTTAAGCCTTATGTTTTAGTACGCGGACGGCTGGAGGCATTACTGACGCGCGCAGTCTATGCCGATCTCGTAGAGCTTGCCGTGGAGCATGAGGGACGGCCCGGCGTATGGAGCGGCGGGATATTTTGGCCGTTCGAGGAACAAGCCTAACCAGACATCGGACGAGTATTGTTCAGCCAAGTCTCGCATCCGCGAGCAGCCCGCTTGCGATCCAACTTTGAAGATAGCCTGCGGCACGCATTGGCGCGCTGTCCGGATCATCAAAGGTTGCAGCCATCTCGCAAAGTACGCCGAACGAGACGCCTTTGCAGGCTTCATCCCACATCATGCATTCTTCAGGTCCCAGCACTCTGAAGTGAGAGTCGAGATCCTGACGCCAGATGAGCAGAGACTGTGGCTCGGCAAGCGGATGGGCGGCGGGCGGTGGTTCGTCGGCAGCCAAGGCGCACCAAATGGCGTTGAGGTCGAAATTCGTATCGATCCGCCGCGCCGTCGGGTGCGGCTCAAATGAAAGGCGGCCGAAATCTTCAGGTGCGAAGGAAGATAAATATTCCAGCGTCAGAGCCGGTGTGTCAGCAGCGTCGAAGATGTCATTCAGAAAGCCCTCCAGCTGTGCAAGATTTCCTATGACGGGATGATCCGTGCAGCGCGGATGCCGCGCGACGAATTCGGGGAACGCGACACCATACCAGCGTGCATTCGGATCGTGCGAGGGATGCGTTTCGATAAACTCCCGCGCTAGATTGTCGAACGCTTTGTCGCCCATGAATGTATGCAAACGCTCGAAGTCATGCCGAAGAATTCCGACGAGCCGCAAGCGGTAGGCATCGCGATAAACGTCGAAGAGTGTTTCCTTGTCTTCGCGCGGGCTGTCGGGGATCGACGGCAGGATACCGTCCGTCCCTGAAAGAACGCTTTGCTGGAATTGGGCAAGGAGGTCCGCAAAATTCATGTGAGGCGATTTCGCTTCATGGTTTCTCGCGCAATCAGGCTGCGCTCGCGCGCGGCGTGCGCGCTGGGAACGGTCGGCCGAGCGTTGTCTCCGCGATGTTACGGGCTTGCTGTAGTTCCTCAACCAGTTCAGCAAGGGGTGGAATGTTGTCGTCGCGTTCGATCATGGTCGAAACGGGCCCGAACCGCTGCAACGCGGCGGTGTAAAGGTCCCATACTTCCTGACGCACCGGCGCATCATGGGTATCGATGAGGTGCGTTCCCATGTCGGAATGTCCAGCCAAATGAAATTGCACGACGCGGTCGGCGGGAATGGCGTTGAGGAATGCTTGTGCATCGTATCCATGATTATAGCAGCTGACGAACACGTTGTTGACGTCCAACAAAAGCCAGCAACCGGTACGGCGGCTCATCTCAGCGATAAAATCCCACTCGCTCATCTCGCTTTCCTTGAACGTGACGTAGGTCGACACGTTTTCAAGACACAGCGGCCGACCGAGGCGTTCTTGGATGTACTGGATGCGCGCCACCACGTGATCGAGCGCCTCGCGCGTATAGGGGAAGGGTAGAAGGTCGTGCAGATTGACGCCGTGCACGCCTGTCCAGCACAAATGATCGGAAACCCACTTCGGGTTTACACGGCGGGCAAGAGCCGACAGGGCGTCGAGATAATCTTCATCGAAAGGTGCGGTTGATGCGATGGAAAGCGACACGCCGTGCATGACGAGCGGATAGCGTTCGGCAATCGCGTCCAGCATACGCAGCGGACGCCCACCGCGGACCATGTAGTTTTCTGAGATAATTTCAAACCAATCGACCGACGGATTGCCTTCCAGGATCTCGGTGTAATGCTGTGGGCGCAGGCCAAGCCCAAATCCGAGCGGTGCGGGCCGTTCGTGCGAAGTCTTGCCTTCCGTGCGCCGTCGATCTGCGGGAGGATTTAAGTTGGCCATGGAAAGGCACCTTGGCTTAGGTTCGACAGGTATCCGACATAGCAGTCGGTGATGGGAGAGCGCTGCTTGTTGCGCGTTAGACAGGGCCGAGACCCGGAAACAACCGGGAGGACTGTCTCCAGATCTCGGCCTTTTCGTGCAAGGAACAAGCTTGAGAGGTTTACTTCGCTTCCTCGAAGCTGATCTGCACTTTCTCATCCTTGTTGGAAGCTGCCGCCGCGTCGCATTCTTCCTTCGTCATTTCGAGGAAGCCCTGACCTTTACACTTGTTCTGGCCGCCGCATTCGTTCTTTGCCGTTTTGCATGCGCTCTTTCCCGCGCAGGCGTTGGCGCCGATGCAGTGTCCTTTGGCGGTGGCGGCGGTTGCCCCGTTGATGACGGCCGCTCCGGAGAAAAGAAGTGCAGCCGCTGTTGCCGCGATGGCCGCGCCGGACTTGGGTGACATGTTCATTTGGGTATACCTCCACTGGTGCCGGCGTGCGGTCAGCTACGCAGGCTGTCTAAGTCTGCAGGATGCGAGACTTCTGCCCCTCGTCCTGGCAGGAGATTCGGTCTCATCGACCTCAGTGACCTGCAGGCAAAGGTACGGCGGATCACGAGCGGGAGTTTCACGCTCACAATTCTGTGATCGAAATATTTTGAGCCCGCAGCCGGGGCAGCAGCAAGAGGTCAGTTGAGTTTGAGCTCGGCGTCGAGAAGGCGAAGCTCAGCGGGCCTGATGAGTTTGTCGTGCGCGACGGTCACTTTATACAGCTTCCCGTCCAGCTTTGCGCTCCAGAACTCCAGGAAGGATTTGAGCTTCGGGAAGCGCGGCGCCAGATCGTACTCCTGCCAGATGTAGCTTTGGAGCAGGGCGGGGTAGTCCGGCAGCCGGTAGATTATTTCGGCCGTCGTCAGACTGAAGCCTTGCAGTTGCGCGCGAAAATCTGCGTCGCCCTCGTAATGCGTTTTGCTATTGCCGGACACTCAAGCTCTCCCTTCTGTTGGTCGAACATGATCACCATGCGTAGGTATTGTCAGGCGAGAATCGCTCGTCCGCAAGCAAGAAAAATTATGGAAAACAATCATCTAGCAGCACGGATAAATGAGTGCTGATAGCCGCTTTGGCGCCTTTTCGCGCATCCGTTTGCACAATCGCGAGGCGCAACTAATCTAATTCATGGAATTTGAAGGCCATGTTCGTGATCGAGACCGCGCTCAAGAGCTTCACCACCTTTCTGGCGACCGTCGGTCCGGTCGAAGCGGCTGTGTTGTTTGCGACACTAACCCCACGCATTAGTCCGGCGGCTCGTCGCGGGATCGCAATCCGCGCGAGCGTCATCGCAACGATCATTCTGCTGATCTTCACCGTTCTCGGTGGACCGCTTCTATCGCAACTGGGCGTTTCCCTTGCTGCACTGCAAACCGCTGGCGGGATCATCCTTCTGATGCTGGCGATCGATATGGTGTTCGCCCGTCCTGGGAGTTCGTTGAAGTTGACGCCGAACGAGGACGAGGAAGCGCATTCGCGCGATGACATGGCGGTGTTCCCGCTGGCGACGCCGTTGCTGGCGGGGCCGGGCGCCATGAGCGCTGGAATTGTTTTGACGGCGAACGCCGCGCACCAGCCTTTCGGGATCGCGGTTGTGGTCGCCGCTTTGTTGAGTGTGATGGCTTTGACGCTCGCGTTGCTCATCGTCGCGCACGAGTTCAACTCCAGGATCAGTCTCACCGCGCAGCGCGTGCTCGTGCGGGTATTTGGAATTCTGCTGGCGGCCATCGCGGTGCAGTCGGTCTTCAACGGCATCGCTGCGTCAGGTCTGCTGCGCGCCTAATCCAAGACGCTCGTTAGTGGGTTCTTAAGGCCTGGATGTTTCAATCCGGGACAAGGTTTTGCGTTCGCGTTTGTTGCGTCGCTGTTGAGTTTCCAAGAGGCGTTTCATGTCCGTGTTGCGTTCCGGCCCTCGGTCGGTCCTGTTCTACTGCGCGCTCAGCGCGCTGATCGGTGTCGGAGGATGCGCCTCCACACAAGCTCCCAGCTATTCGGCTCAGAATTCCGCGCCCCGCGTTGTGGCGCAAACGGCTCCTACGACCGAGGATGACGGTTTGCCAGCGCAAGCCCCGCCGCCTGCATACATCCGTCAATTGCCCGACGATCCCTCCGAACCTTTCAGCCCGAACTACGGAGGCGGCAATCCCGCTGCGATGAGACCGCCGCCGGCCGGCAAGACCCAGCCTCAGCAACAAGCGCAAGCTGTGCGCGTGCCGGTACCAGACGACTTGCCGCCCGCGTTCCGTAACAAGCTCGTGACTGCGCTCCGACAAGATGAATGATCGTTCAGCGCAACGACATATCGGACGCATGATCTCCGCCTAGTCGTGGATGCAACGAAAGAGCGTTGAACTTTGCAGCAGCTCTGTTCGTTGAACACGCACCAATAGCGCGCACCAGCTGGCGCGCTGGCAAGGAGACATACGATGCAAACGATCAAACTTGGTATGCTCGCTCTCGCCGCGGGCTTTATGTTCCAGGGCTTCGCGCCGACGAGTGCAGAAGCTGCACCGCTCGTGCCTGCGGCCCAATCGCTTGGACAAAGCACAGGCAGTGGCGTGGCGCAGGTTCATTACGGCTACCGCGGCCACGTTCATCGCCGCTATTGGGGACCCCGGGTCTGGGGTCCGCGCGTTCAGGTCTATCGCGGCTATGAGGGCTGCCATTGGATGAAGCGTCGCGCCCTCAACACAGGAAACCGCTATTGGTGGCGCCGCTACAACGCTTGCCGCCGCGGCTGGTAAGTGAGCGGCTGTAGTCGTTTTTGATTTGATGGGGGTGCAGCAACGCACCCCCATTTGCTTTTGGCCCCATTTGCTTTGGTCTGTGTTCCAGGCAATTCTCAGCGCGCGTAGCGTTTGCTCGATGGGGAAGCCTGGTGCTCAACATAGTCCGATATAGCGACCTGTTGGCTGGTAGCGGCGGTCGCGCGATGGCGGTGAGCGCTCTTGCGGACGGGCTCAACGACATTTTCTTCGCGTCCAGCAATACCCAGACTTTTTCCAGCGATGCAGCCCGCTGCGCTTTTCGCCAGCGCTGGCTAGGGCGCTATCTGGACTGCGATCCCGACCTATGCTTCGTCGCCCTTGATAGCGATGGACGCATAGCGGGCTACATCGTCGGCGCCTTGGACGATCCGGCGGTCAGCGGACGTTTTTCCGACATCTGGTATTTTGCAACCTTCGCCGCCTTGACACGGCGGTTTCCGGCCCACTTGCACGTTAATCTCGCGCCGGCTTTTCGCAATCAAGGCGTGGGGAGCGCGCTCGTGTCGCGTTTCGTATCGCAGGCTTCGGCGGCTGGCGTTCCCGGCGTACACGTCGTCACCAGTGAAGGCGCGCGCAACATCGAGTTTTACGCTCGCAACGGCTTTCAGCAGGTTGGCCAGGCCGAACGGGACGGCGCGCGCTTGGTATTTCTTGGCCGCGAGGTCGCGCACGGTTGAACGGTAGGTCGAGGGGTGCCTTTTTTCCCACAATAGCGGCACGCGGCGCGGCCTGGCGCTTGAGTTTGGCCGTCCTGGCGTGGTTCATGTGCCGCCATGGCTTTCCGATTCATCCACACTGCCGACTGGCAGATCGCCAAACCGTTCACGCGCTTTCCTTCCGAGCTTGCCGGAGAGTTGGCGGCCGCGCGTCTGTCCGTTGTTGCGCGAATTGCCGAGATTGCTCGTCGGCATGGCGCGGCGCACGTCGTTGTCGCGGGCGACGTTTTCGATAACGACCGCTTGGATGCGCCGACACTGCGCCGCGCGATGGAGCATCTGCGGGCGCAATCCGATATTATTTTTGTCTTGTTGCCAGGCAATCACGATCCAGCCAAGGCGGGCGGCGTGTGGGAGCGCATCGCGCGGCTGGGTATGCCCGGCAACGTGACGGTGCTGGATGAACCGCACCCTCATTCCCTGACGCCGGAGTGCGTGGTGCTGCCCGCGCCTTTGACATCGAAGTCTCCCGGACGCGATCCGACAGAGTGGATGACGGACGCGCCGACAGCGCCCGGCCAAATTCGCATCGGTCTCGCTCACGGATCGATCCAGGGCTTTTCCGCCGATGGCGAGAGCAGTGTGCCGCTTGCGCCGGACCGGGCAGTGCGCGCGCGTCTTGATTATCTCGCGCTGGGGGATTGGCACGGCACCACGCGCGTCGATGCGCGCACGTGGTATGCGGGAACACCGGAGCCTGACCGCTTTCCCGATAACGATCCCGGCAACGTCCTCGCCGTCACAATCGAAGGCGCAGGTGCAACGCCGCAGGTGGACAGCGTGCGGTCTGCCCAGTTCACATGGGCTAAACGCGATTGCATGCTTTCAGATGGTAGCGACGTCGCAAGCTTGGATTCGATCGTCTCTGGCCTGGGACCAGCCCTCACGTCGACGTTACTGCGGTTGCGCGTCAACGGAAGTTTGACGCTTGCGGGGGAGGCGGCATTGCGGCAATGGCGCGAGAGCCTGGAAGGCAGACTGCGTCATCTCGAATTGGACGACAGCGCGCTCGTACTTCGCACCAGCTCGGATGACTTGTCGATCGCCGGCGAGGACAGTGCGTTGCGCGCGTGCGCGAGCGAGCTGGTGACGATTTCGAACGACGCTGCACGTTCAGACAGTGATGCCGCGAAACGTGCTTTGCAGATGCTGTATGCGTTCGCCGCCAAAGCGCGCCAGGAGGGGACATGAAACTCCTGGCATTGCGCGCGGCTCAGTTTCGCCGATTTGGCGATGGGGTTGCCGTCGAAGGCCTGTCGCCCAGCGTCAACGTGCTGGCAGGCCCTAACGAACTTGGCAAATCGACACTGTTCGAGGCGTTAGAGGCTGCCTTTCTGGTGCCGCATGGAACGACCGGCGCGCGCCTTGAAGGCTTCAGACCGCGCGTGGGCGGGGAGCCTCTGGTCGAGGTGGATTTTGAAATCGGCGGTGCGCGCTGGCGTATCAGAAAGCAGTTTGGGCGCGGCAAGACGGCGGTATTATCCAACTTGGATTCAGGCCGCATCGAAGCGCGTGCAGGCGAGGCCGAGGCGCAGCTCGCTCATTTGGTTGGAACCAGCGACGGTCCGGGCCGGATCGGTCTGGTTTGGGTGCGCCAGCAGCGGGCGTTGCACACGCCCGATCCCGACATCGAACCGCTGACCGGAAAACAAAAAACGCGCGGCGAGACCAACGCGCTGATGTCTCTCCTTTCTCAAGAGGTCGTGGAAGCTGCGGGCTCGAAACTTGGCGAGGATATCCTGTCGCGTGCGCGCGCCGAACTTGGCCTGCTTATGACGCCGGGCAGGGATGGGGCCAAGCGCAACGGACCATATGATCTTGCTTTGCGCGCGCGCAATGCGGCGCGTGATGACCTCGCGCGCGCCCAGCATGCCGCCGCTGCGAGCGAAGCGCGCCTTGCGCGGATCGGTGAGCTTTCCGTACATCTGCGCGCGCTCGAAGATCCGCGCGCGACCATCGAACTTGCCCGAAGGATCGACGAGCTATCCAAAACCCTTCAAGCAGCAGACGGCAACCGCGAGCGTTGTGCACGAGCCGCTTCAGACCTTAAGGCTCGACAGCTGGAAGCCCAGGCAGCTCGTGATGCGCTTCAACGCGCCAGGGCAGCTGATGCGCGCGAGCTGGAACTCGTGAACGCCTGCGCGTTTGCCGAAAGTGCCGCTGCGCATATCAAAGTGCTTGCAGACGCTTTCAACGCCAACACGGCAACCCAGCCGCGGCTTGCCAAGCTAGAAAGCGCGCGCGCAGCACTCATGCGTGAGCAAGAAGCGCTCGAGGGCATGAGCACCTTCGTCGAGATTGCGCCGGTCGTAGGTGCTGAAGGAATAATAACGGCGGATGGAGCGCCTGTTCTGCGCCCGCAGCGCCTTCCGGTGCCCGAGCGTATGACGATCGACGTCAAAGGAGTGGGCACGATCCGGGTAATTTCATCCGACGCGGATCGCGCAGCGGCAACATTGAAGCGGCGTGATGCGCTGGAACTGACGATCACTCAGCTGCTCGACGAGATGGGGGTCAGTGATGACGCTCAAGCTCATGCTCAAGCCGACGCACGCAATCAGACTTCGGTCCAACTCGATGCTCTGCGGATGAAGTTGACGGAGGTAGCGCCGAAGGGCCTTGCCGCGCTCCATGCTGAGCTGTCCGAGATCAAGACCCAACGCGGGCTGCTCGCCAATCAGGATCTTGTAGGGAAGGTAGAGGCAGCTAACGATGCCGCGATTGCGGCTCATACGGCCTACGACAGCGTGCTAGCGGAAGGACTCGACGAGGACCGCTATCGGGTTTTGCTTTCACAGAAGGATGCGGCCCAGCGAGAGGCGACGCGCCGGACTGAAGAGGTTAGGCGCACGAGCGAACAGCTGGAGCGTCTGCGCGGCGAGCAGGCCGGTATCGATGAAGACGGTCGCGCAGGCGAAGTTGAAATGATGTCAGGCTTGCTAGAACAGGCCGAGGCAGAGGTGCGGCGCTGGGAAGCGGACATTGCCGCGCTCAAACTTCTGACTACGACATTGGCGCGTAACATCGAGGATGTGCGCGCGCGCTATCTTGAGCCGGTGGCCAATGCACTGATGCCGTATCTTGCACACGTCTTTCCCGGTGCTGGTGTTACCTTCCGCGAAGGCTTTGCGCTCGAAGCGTTGATGCGGGCAGGCGAACGAGAGATGTTTTCAAGCCTATCGGATGGGACCCGCGAACAGCTCGCTGTTTTGGTGCGAATGGGCTTTGCTGAGCTTTTTGCCTCGCGCAGCGCGCCGGTGCCGCTCGTGCTGGACGATCCACTGGTTTATTCCGATGATGAGAGGCTGAACGCGATGTGCGGCGCGCTCAATCGCGCGAGTCAATCGTATCAGATCGTCGTGTTGACCTGCAGGAAAACCGCATTTGCTGCACTTGAGGCCAAGAGCTTAACTCTGAAGCCGTGGAGTGGCATATGACGCCCGTCAGACAAGGGCGCTCAAAATAAAAGGGTGCCTCTGCACGCAAGTTACTGAGCAGAGACACCGTTTCAAGGAGATTTGGGACGGGAACAGTTGTCTTTTGTTGGGACAGAATTTTTAGGGTGTCGCAGGTTCAGCGCGCGCCAGGCAGTCTGGGCGGCACAATGGTTACGGAAGCTTCCGACTCATCTTGCTGCTCGTATGACGGCGTGCTCGGCGAGACTGCCGCCAGAACCGGGCCGGTGTGTGCGGTCTGGGCCGGGCGGGGCAACTCGCTGATGGTTGCGCCTTCGCGCGGATCCTGAGTTGTTCGCCGCGACTTGCCTTCGAACATTGCGCCCTGCTCGATCGACAGCGCGTTGTGATAGATGTCGCCGTCCACTTCGCTCGATGCCTGAAGCATGACGCGCTTGCCGCGTACGGTGCCGGTGACGTGTCCGCGGATTACGATTTCTTCGGCGACGATGCCGCCTTTGATGTTGGCGTTGGGGCCGACGATAACGTGGCTGCCATGAATGTCGCCTTCGACGATGCCATCAACTTGCACCTCACCTTTGGAAATCAGATTTCCATTGATAATGAGGTCGGGGCCTATGACGGAGAGGCCTGCGCGCTCGTTCGCGCGCTGTCCTGCAACGAAAGGACGTGCTGGAAATGCGCTAGGCTGATCGTTTGCCGGAAGATTGGGTTGGCCCCGTGCGGCTTCGGGCTCCGACTTGCGGAAATTCGGCAGCATTAGTAACTCCCCTCTGACACAACTTAAGCAACGTCAAACAAATGTAATATCCCGCACTCGATCGTAGCCGCACGCACCACACCCCGTCCCGTCGAGCACGGCCGAATCGCTAACACCGATCTCTACCCCGGTCAGTACAGGCGGCTTAGATATCCACCTTTAATGTCCCGTTGATCTCTCTTTTAGGAGCTTGTTGTGCCGGGAGTGTGGCAGTAGGTCCACGCTCTTGGCTCCTGCAAGTCGAGAGTGGACGGTGCAGCCTCAGCCTTTGAGCGCCTTGACCGCTTCCAAGACTTCCTCGGCGTGTCCGGGGACTTTGACCTTGTGCCATATGCGGGCGAGTTTGCCGGCCTTGTCGACCAGGAACGTTGAGCGTTCCACGCCCATGTACTTGCGCCCGTACATCGATTTTTCCACCCAGACGCCGTAAGCTTGGCAGGTCGCTTTTTCCTCATCCGCAGCCAGCCGCAACGCCAAGTCATGCTTGGTCTTGAACTTGGCATGTTTGGCGGCGCTATCGGGCGAGATGCCTATGATTTCAGCACCGGCTTTGGAGAACTCATCGATAAGGCAGGAAAAGTCTTTTGCTTCAGCCGTACAGCCGGAAGTGTCGTCTTTCGGGTAGAAATACACGACAACAGGCCGTCCCTTGAATTTCGACAGTTGAACCGTTTTGCCGCTGTCATCGGGTAGTTTGAAGTCGGGCGCTTTGCCACCTTCTGCGAGCATGCGTTTGCCTTTCTTTTGTCGTTATTCACCGGGTAGTTGCAGTACGGTTGTCGCGTATCGAACTTGGTCCCGCGCTGCCGGGGCAAAATAGGAAATTCAAGCTCATTCCCCCTGATGTCGGCACGCCATGCGGCCATCGGGAACGAGCCTGAAATCGAGGAGCGACGTTGACGACTTACCCCACACGACAGCGTACGCAAGGGGGGGCGCCGGGGTCGCAGCCGGTCACCACGCCTCCTCCGCTGCCGCAGGGATGGCAAGACGCCGCACAAACGGGTGTGCCACGAACTGGCGCGCCGCGTTCGGGGCCGACTAAAGGACGCCCCGCGCGTCGCAAGGCGCGCGCGCAAAAGAAGACATCGCTCAGCCAAAAGATCGCCGGACTTTTTCACCGCCGGCCGGATAGTTCCAGCCGCGGGTACGGAAGGCGCGTTGGCCGTGGCGTGGGCAAGGCGTTGCTATACACCTTTGTCCCCCTCATCATGCTCGGGGTGATCGCCGCTGGCGTCATTCTTGTTCGGCTTCGTCACGGCCCCATCTCGTTCGACGTTGTGGTGCCGCCCATCGAGCGCGGCATCAACGCCGAGCTGGTCAACAATCAAGTCGATATCGAGGGTGCAGAGTTGCGACTTGGCAGCACCGGAGGCCTAGAGTTCCGGCTGCGCAACTTGAGCGTTCTGGATAAGGACGGGGCCGTCGTTGCGACCGCACCTCTGTCGGCCGTCAATATTTCCCTTCCGGCCCTTTGGCGCGCGCGGATCGTGCCCGAGCGCGTCATCCTCATCGATCCTGAAATTCATCTGAGCTTTACGGACGAGACCGGCTTGGCGTTGTCGGTCACGAAGTTGCCGACTGAACGGCCGCAGGTTGGCGGCAATGATGGGTCAGGGCATCCGGACCAGCCGTCCACTACAGTTGGCCAGGCGACGCCGGGATCGCCCAAGCCCGTACAGCCGCTCAATATCGCGAAGATGATCAGCGATGCCTCGGCGCGCGCGCGCCGCCAGCTCGACGCGTCGTCCTACCTGACTGAGTTCGGCATGGAGAACGTGTCGGTCGTGCTCGATTATGCCGGTCAGCGCAGCTCTTGGCGGATCAACGAGTTTAGCGTCGACTTCAATCACCGCCGCAAGCGCTCTGTGATCTCCGGCCGTGCCACGATCGCTTCGCAGCGCGGGCCGTGGGCTCTGACCTTCCTCACCGACGAAAGCGAAAAGAGCGACCGCATCGCGGTCAAGGCTACGATCCGCGACCTCGTACCCTCGACGCTATCGGCCGCCGCGCCGCCTTTGGCCCTGCTCAATACCTTCGATCTGCCTATTGCGGGCGATGCGACTGTGGAAGTCTCTACCGGCGGCGAGATCGCCAAGGCTGAGATTGCGCTGCAAGCCGGTAGCGGCCAGATCGTGCTGCCCGGCGTTTCCACCGATCCGTTCCAACTGACCGCCGGCCTCTTCCGGTTGTTCTATGACGGTGAAAAGCGCAACTGGGAGCTTGCGCCCAGCCCCGTGAAGTGGGCCGACGGCAATATCATGTTCTCAGGCAAGGCCGCTGACATCTCAGGCGACAAGGGACCGCCCGTTTGGCGCTTCACCCTCGATGGCAAGAACGGAACGCTGGAAGCCGGCGAGTTCGGTGTGCCGCCGGTGGCGCTCGAACAATGGAGCGTGCTTGGCTCGATCATTCCCCGGCGCGGTGTCATCGAAGTGGGAGATTTCCGCGTCAAAGGCGGCGGCGGCGAAGTTGCCATGAAAGGCATGTCGGTAGCCGGACCGCAGGGCCAAAGTGCGCGCGCGGAGGTGACTGTTTCGCCCATGCCTCTTGCGACCTTGAAGGCCATGTGGCCGCGCGCCTTGGCACCTGGCGCGCGAGAGTGGGTTGGTGAGCGTGTGAGCCAGGCCACCTTTAAGGGCGGCAACGTGAGGTTCGCTTCCGGCGAGTTCATGAAGGACGAAGGTCCTGCGGCAACACCTGGCATCGAGAGATTGTCGGCGACGTTTGAAGTCGGCGATGTGGTTGCAGTGCCGCTCGACGGCATGACGCAGATAACCGCCCCGCGGGGGCTCATCAGGCTGGAAAACAACGCGCTTGAGGTCACCTTGCCCGACGCGTACGCGACTGTTTCCGGTGGCCGCCAGGTACCAATCAAGACCGTGCGATTGGTCTCGCCCGATGTCGTAGGACCGCGTCCGGACAGCGAGCTGACGCTCAATATACAATCACCGCTCGGGCCATTGTTGGAAGTCGTGGAAAGTTTGCCCATGCGCGCGGTGCGCGAGGCTGGTCCGCTGCCTAAGGACGCCGACGGCAAGGTGGATGCGGCGCTCAAACTCAAAATCCCGTTGGTGTCGGGGTTGAAACCCGATGAGGTTTCGGTCGAGGGCAAGGCGCGCATTACCGACGGCCGCATCGGCAAGGTCGCAAACCAGTTCGACGTGCAGGGCTTTACCCTCGCGCTCGATCTTACTGACAGTGCGCTCGATGCCAAAGGCGATCTGCTGATCAACGGTGTACCAGCAAAAATTGTAGGCCAGCGCATCTTGAACGGTGCAACTGATGATCAGCAGCCACCGCTCAAGATCACTGCCAAGCTCGACGATGCCGACCGCACGCAGTTGGGGCTCGACATCAACGATCTGGTGCATGGCACTGTACCTGTCGACATTTCTCTCTCCAAGGGACCGCAAGCAGAGCCCGTCATCAAGCTAAAGGCCAACCTCACCGATGCCGAGCTGATGATCGATGCGATCGCGTGGAAGAAAGCGGCGGGACGGCAGGCGACGCTCGAAGCAGATATAGCAAGCGGACGAACGCACAAGACGGAACTGCAGAATTTCAAACTGGCCGGGGACGACATTGCGGTTGAGGGCTGGGTTGGCATCGGCGCCGACAATAAAATGAACGAGTTTTACTTCCCCGAGTTCACGCTCAACGTCGTGTCGCGGCTCGAAGTGCAGGGCACACGTGGCAATGACGGCATCTGGAAGGTCAAGGCCAACGGCAAGACATTCGACGGGCGCGACTTTTTCAGATCTCTATTCACCCTCAACGATGCGCAAAAGAATAAATCTGGCAAGCCCGATGCCGGCATCGATCTCGTCGCCGACGTTGACACGGTACTTGGAGCGTCGGACTTGGCCCTCAAGGGCTTGAAATTGAAGTTATCGGCGCGGTCGGAAAAGTTGGTTGCGCTCGATGCTCGTGGCCAGTTGGAAGGCGGCGCGCCGCTGGCGGCCGTTCTCGACAACAGTAACGGCACGCGACGCTTGTTGGCCGATTCCAGCGACGCAGGTACGACGCTGAAGCTCGTGGGCTTCTACCCCAACATTCAGGGAGGCCGGTTGCGGCTTGAGGTCAATCTCGACGGCAAGGGTCCTGCGGAGAAGACTGGAACGTTGTGGGTGGAGAATTTCAAGGTTCTGGGCGATCCGATCGTGAGCGAGGTTGTCGGCAGCGCCGATCAGGGCCGGCCTGCCATCGGCCGCCGGGAGGTCACGCGAGAAGTGTTCTTCTTTGATCGTATGCGCGCGCCGTTCTCGGTCGGGTATGGCCAGTTCGTGCTCGAAGACGCTTATGTCCGCGGTCCCCTGATGGGTGCGAACTTGACTGGAAAGGTCGATTTCAAGACGCGACGGATCAATCTGGGCGGCACTTACATTCCGCTGCAAGGGCTCAACAGCGCGCTGGGGGGTATTCCGGTTCTCGGACAGCTCATCTCCGGAACACGTGGCGAAGGCATCTTCGGCATCACGTTCGGCATTCAGGGCGATCTGAATAACCCGCAGGTGCTCGTCAATCCGCTGTCGCTCGTCGCGCCGGGCATCTTCCGCGAAATTTTCCAGATGACCAATCCCAACCCGAAAGTGCAGATCCGCGGCGACAACAACAGCTTGCCGCCCGTCGAACAGCGCGTGCGCGCGTCCGCGCCGCCAGCCAAGTCCAACAGCCGATCAAAGAGCGGCGGTTCGAAAAATTCGGGTTCTGCTCCCGTCACCGTCGACGGTTGGTCATCGACCACACAGCCTTAGTGGCAAGCAAGCGAAAGCGGCTGGCCCGGTGCTGGAGCCAACCGCAGATCAAAATGTAGTAACTGTTGCCTTCCTCAGACCGGCTTCAGCAGCACATGGCGCTTCTTGCCCAGCGACAGCTTGACGACGCCGTCAATGGAGTCGGAGGTTGTGAGCGTCGCCTTGTCGTCGATCACCGGACGGTCGTTGACCTTCACCGCGCCGCCTTGAACCTGGCGGCGTGCTTCGCTGTTGGAACTCACGAGCCCGGCCTTGACGAAGGCGGCAAGAAGGCCAATTCCGGATTGCAGTTGCTCACGCGAGATCTCGACCGTCGGGAGGTCTGCGGCAAGCTGGCCCTGCTCGAAGGTCTTTTTGGCGGTCGCGGCAGCGGCGTCCGCCTTCTCGCGTCCGTGTATGAGCGCCGTCGCTTCCGTTGCCAGGATCTTCTTTGCTTCGTTGATATCCGCGCCTTGTAGAGCGCCAAGGCGTGCGATCTCATCCATGGGCAACATGGTGAAGAGCTTTAGAAAACGCTCCACGTCGGCGTCTTCGGTGTTACGCCAGTATTGCCAGTAATCGTAGGCGGACAATTGCTGCTCGTTGAGCCAGACGGCGCCATTTGCAGTTTTGCCCATCTTTGCCCCCGACGACGTCGTCAACAACGGACACGTCAGTGCGAACAGATGATGCTTCACGCCCATGCGCCGACCCAAGTCGATGCCGGTGACGATGTTGCCCCATTGGTCTGAGCCGCCCATCTGCAGATTGCATCCGTAACGGCGCGCAAGCTCGACGTAGTCGTAGGCTTGCAGGAGCATGTAGTTGAACTCGATGAACGACAGCTCTTGCTCGCGTTCGAGCCGCAGTTTCGCGCTGTCCATCGTCAACATGCGATTAACGGAGAAATGCCTGCCGACATCGCGCAGGAACTCGATGTAGTTCAGCGGTCCAAGCCAATCGGCGTTATCGACCATGAGGGCATCCTTCTTGCCGTCTCCAAAATTCAGGAACCTGGAGAAGACCTGTTTGATGCCGTTCTTGTTGGCCTCGATTTCCTCGATGGTGCGCATCGCGCGCGTTTCGTCCTTGCCGGACGGATCGCCCACGCGCGTGGTTCCGCCGCCCATCAGCGCGATCGGCTTGCCGCCGGTCTTTTGCAGCCAGCTCAGCATCATGATGGAAATGAGCGAGCCCACGTGCAACGAAGGCGCCGTGCAGTCGTAGCCGACGTAGGCCACCAATTCATCCTTGGCTGCGAGAGCATCGAGCGCTTCCATGTCGGAGCACTGATGGATGAAACCGCGTTCGGTGAAGATTTTCAGCAGTTCGGACTTGGGCTGTGACATACGATAAGCTTGAAGTTCGGTGTTGGTCCCGGCCGCCACCATATTGATGGCCAAGCCTCAGCAAGGGGCTTGGCAGAAAAAGTTGCGACCAGCGGGTTGGAGGTCACCACATGAGCACGGGAAGGGGCTGATGGGCAAGCTGTTACGGGCGCTGGGCCTCATGAGTGGCACATCCATGGATGGAATCGACGTGGCACTTATCGTCACGGATGGTGAAAGCTACGTGGAGCGCGGTCCGGCGCAAACTTTCCCGTACAACGCGGAAATGAGGGGTCTGCTAGGCCAGGCTGTCACCGATGCAAAAGACCTGATACGTCGCGATGAGCGCCCGGGCGCTTTGCCGCACGCGGAACGTGAACTCACAGAGCAGCACGCGGCGGCTGTCTCCGCCTTCCTGCGCAGGCAGGGGATTGAGCGTGGTACCATCGATGTGATCGGCTTTCACGGCCAGACGGTCCTGCATCGTGCACCCCGGTCCCAAGAGGGTGCGACGATCAATGGAGCGAGCCCAAACGTCTTTCAATCGGCACTGACCCTCCAACTCGGTCTTGGCGAAATGCTGGCTGACTTGACCCGTCTTCCCATCGTTTATGACATGCGGGCAGCGGATGTCGAAGCGGGCGGGCAAGGCGCGCCTCTAGTGCCCGTCTATCACCGTGCTCTTGTCGCAAAACTCTCTCAGCGCCCGGTGGCGGTTGTAAACATCGGAGGCGTGGCCAACGTCACCTATGTGGGCGAGGGCAATCAACTGCTCGCGTTCGACACGGGACCAGGCAGTGCGCTGATCGACGATTTGGTGCGCGCGTACGATGCAGGAACGTGTGATACCGATGGCGCGCTGGCCGCCAAGGGCCGTATCCAGCACGACATCGTGACGGCATATCTGAGCGATCCTTATTTCGCTCGGGTGCCACCAAAGTCGCTCGATCGCAACGCCTTTAACCGATCGCTTGTCGCCGCTTTGCGCTTGGAAGATGCCGCGGCGACGCTGAGCGCATTCACGGCTGAAGCCATTGCGCGGGCCAGATCCTATATGCCGCAAGAACCGGAACTTTGGATTGTGTGCGGTGGCGGGCGCAAGAACAAGACACTGATGAAGATGATCGCTGAGCGCGTCGAGAATGCCGTCGTGCCAGCCGAAGCCGCGGGCCTCGACGGCGACGCGCTCGAAGCCGAGGCATGGGGCTATCTTGCGGTTCGGTCCCTGGCAGGCCTTCCGCTGACATATCCTGGGACGACCGGCGTGGCGGCGGCAATGTGCGGTGGTCGGCTGGCGAAACCGGCCAAACCCTGGGGCTGCTGATTTATGACAAGAATCCGAGGAGTTACGGCATGACGATGCTTCGAGCCGGGTTTACCGTTGCCATGATCATTTTTGGATTGGCTTCCGCGTTGCTGGGTGGTGTCGTGCTCTTCAGTGCCTTGCGTACCGGCTCAATAACTGTGAGCTATGGCTCGGGTGCGGATGCGGTGAAGCAGGTGCTGACATATGCGGGTGAGAGAACTCGCTTCTTGCAGTTCACAGGTTTGCTCGGCTTGATGCCATTCCTGATCGGCTTGGTGTTAGCGCGGATGGGTTTCCGGGCGATCCGCCGCTCATAAAAGAAGACCTCCCGGAGGGTTCCGGGAGGTCTGCAAGAGCACTATTTCTTTTATTGTTATTATTCGTCGCCGTCATCGTCGCCACCGGCGGGAGTCGCACTGGTGGCTTCCATGCGTTCAAGCTCACGCTGGCGGGCGCGTTCGCGTTCACGTTCGCGCTCACGTTCTTTTTCGCGCGCACGATCCTTTTCGAACTGGACCATGCGTTCATCGACATAGGAGCCGACGATCTGATCAAGCTCTTCGGTCTTGTCTTCGAAGAAGTGGTTGGCGCCCGGAATTACTTCGTGGGTGATCTTGATGCCCTTCTGGGTCTTGAGCTTGGCCGACATATCAGCAACAGCGGCGGTCGGGACAACGCGGTCCTTGTCGCCGTTGATCATCAGGCCGGACGAGGGGCAGGGCGCCAGGAATGAGAAATCATAGAGGTTGGAAGGCGGCGCAACGCAGATAAACCCGTCGATCTCGGGGCGGCGCATCAATAGCTGCATGGCGATCCAGGTGCCGAACGATACGCCGGCAATCCAGCAGGTCTTGGCGTCGGGTTTGACAAGCTGCAGCCAATCGAGCGCGCTTGCCGCATCCGCCAGCTCGCCCGGCCCGCCGTCCCACACGCCCTGGCTGCGGCCAACGCCACGGAAATTAAACCGAAGCACCGAAAATCCCCTGGCGGCGAACGTGTGGTAGAGCGTGTAGACCACCTGATTGTTCATGGTGCCCCCGAATTGCGGGTGGGGGTGCAGAATGAGTGCGATCGGGCTGTCGCTCTTGGTTTCGTGGTGGTAGCGGGCCTCAATCCGGCCAGCCGGGCCGTTGATGATCAATTCGGGCATCGGGCTCTTTCTTGATCTTTTAAGTTAATCAGCATGTTAGATTCTTCTGCGGACGTTTCTTGGCTGCCGCGGGGCAATTGTCGTTCACGACCTCGTGGTGCGCGCTTTCGATCCTTGACTTGGCGGCTCGGGATTTACATAGTGCGGCAAGTTTAGAACCGTTCGAAAAACCCGGCGCCCGTATATTGTCACCACATCAGGGCGCGTCTCTTAGCACGAGACGGGGTGTCGAACGCAAGTGTTTGGATTTCGTCACCACTTGGGGTGGCACAAGTCCAGGAGCAGCGTTACGTGGAACTGACCACAAGGGGCCGTTACGCCGTCATGGCGATGGCCGATCTAGCGCGTATGGATGGGACACGCGCCCATCCGCTGTCGCAGATCGCCGACAACCAGAAGCTGCCGCTGTCCTATCTTGAACAGCTCTTCCTCAATTTGCGCCGTGCGGGGCTGGTGGAGAGCGCGCGCGGTCGTGCGGGCGGATACCGCCTGGCGCGGTCTGCGCGTGATATCTCCGTCTCAGACGTCATGGCTGCGGTCGAAGAAGACACGCATTTCACCCGCTGTAACGAACACGGCGAAGAAGGCTGCCTCCCCGGCGAACGTTGTCTCACACATGGGCTGTGGAAGAGGCTGAGCGATGTCACCAGCGACTATCTGAAATCGGTTTCGCTTGAAGATGTCGTTGCGGGTCGCACGGAGCGGGGTTCGGTGGCTTCCGCAACGTCCGCAACGTCCGCAACGTCAGTGACGACTCCTGCGCGCATTTATCTGGACTACAACGCAACCGCCCCACTATGCCCGCAAGCTCGGGACGCCATGGTGGCCGCACTCGATTACACGGGCAATCCCTCGTCGGTCCATGCCGAGGGTCGCCGCGCACGCGGTATCATCGAGACGGCACGCGAGCAGGTAGCTGCGCTCATCAATGCCAAGCCGTCTGAAGTCGTGTTCACAAGTGGGGCGACGGAAGCCAACGCCTGGGCGATGGCGCAGGGCTTCGACACGGTGTTCGCCGCTGGTGTCGAGCACGATTCAATCTTGGCTTCTGCCCGTGCAAGCGCCAAGCGCGTCATTGAGGTGCCGGTCGGCAAGGACGGAGTTGCCCAGGTAGAGGCTATTGCACGGGACGTGCTGAAGCGCGCGGACCTTGGGCGCGTCGCGGCAACGCTTCAAATGGCCAACAACGAAACCGGCACGATTGAGCCTGTTTCCGATCTCGCGCACTTTGCGCGGGAGCACGGGCTTTTCATGCATACGGATGCCGTTCAGGCGGCGGGCCGTATCGAAATTGACTTTGCGGAGCTTCCCGTCACCACGCTTGCGCTTTCGGCGCATAAGATGGGTGGGCCGAAAGGCGTCGGTGCGCTGGTGATCCGCGATCATGTCGATCTCAATCCGCTGATCCGCGGTGGAGGTCAGGAACGCCGCCGTCGCGCGGGAACAGAGAATGTTGCAGCAATCGCCGGATTCGGGGCCGCAGCTGTTGCGGCTCGGGCCGCGCTGAAGGACGTCGCACGCATTGCGCGGTTGCGTGACCGGTTGGAAGAGGCAATTGCAGCGGTTTCGCCACAGACGCTTATCATCGGCGCAGACGCGCCGCGTCTGGCCAATACCTGCTGTCTTGCGCTGCCGGGTAGCAGCGCGGAATCGCTGGTGATCAAGCTCGATCTTGCCGGTATCGCCGTGAGCGCGGGATCGGCCTGCTCCTCGGGCAAAGTAGGCGCAAGCCATGTGCTTTCGGCCATGGGGCTGGAACCCGCAATTGCAAAAAGCGCGGTGCGCGTGAGCATCGGGCCTCAGACAACCGCGCACGATCTGGCGGCTTTCGTGGCCGCATGGAAGACAATCGCAGCCAAGACCGCCGCCGCGGCTTGAGCGCAGAAACCGAATGCCAAGGCCGCATCCGGCGGCAGAAAGAGTGAGAGGCAAGGATGGCCGCAGTCAAAGAGACCATCGATCAGGTCAAGACGATCGATGTGGACCAGTACAAGTACGGTTTCGAAACCAATATCGAGAGCGTGAAAGCGCCCAAGGGATTGGACGAGTCGACCGTGCGCTACATCTCGGCCAAGAAGGGCGAGCCGGAGTGGATGCTGAATTGGCGTCTCGAAGCCTTTAATCGCTGGAAGGCGATGACTGAGCCGACATGGGCGAAAGTGCATTATCCCAAGATCGACTTTCAGGATCTTTATTACTACGCGGCGCCAAAATCGACTGAAGGACCCAAGAGCCTCGATGAAGTCGATCCTGAGCTGTTGCGCATGTACGAGAAGCTCGGCGTGCCTCTGAAGGAGCGCGAGATTCTTGCTGGCGTGCAATCCACAAAAGTTGCTGTCGACGCAGTGTTCGACAGCGTGTCGGTCGTTACCACCTTCAAGGAAGAGCTGAAGAAGGCGGGCGTCATCTTCTGCTCGATCTCGGAGGCGCTCCGCGAACACCCTGAACTGGTGAAGAAGTACCTTGGCTCAGTGGTGCCTCAGTCCGACAATTTCTATGCCGCGCTCAACTCGGCGGTGTTCTCCGACGGCTCCTTCGTCTATGTGCCGGAGGGCGTGCGTTGCCCAATGGAATTGTCGACGTACTTCCGTATCAACGAGAAGCAGACCGGCCAGTTCGAGCGCACGCTCATCATCGCCGATCGCGGTGCTTACGTTTCGTATCTCGAAGGCTGCACAGCGCCGATGCGCGACGAGAACCAGCTGCACGCCGCCGTGGTCGAACTCGTTGCGCTCGATGACGCCGAGATCAAGTACTCCACGGTGCAGAACTGGTATCCGGGCGACAAGAACGGCAAGGGCGGCATCTATAACTTCGTGACCAAGCGCGGAGATTGCCGCGGCCATCATTCGAAGATTTCATGGACGCAGGTCGAGACCGGCTCGGCGATCACCTGGAAATATCCAAGTTGCATCCTGCGCGGCGACTACTCGCGCGGTGAGTTCTATTCGATTGCGGTTTCCAACGGATACCAGCAGGTGGACTCCGGCACCAAGATGATCCACCTGGGCAAGAATTCGTCCAGCCGCATCATCTCGAAGGGTATCGCTGCGGGCCATTCGCAGAATACCTACCGTGGTCTGGTGTCCGCTCATCGCAAGGCAACGGGCGTGCGCAACTTCACAAACTGTGACTCGCTTCTCATCGGCGACAAGTGCGGCGCGCACACAGTTCCCTATATCGAGGCCAAGAACTCATCGGCGCACTTCGAGCACGAGGCGACGACCTCGAAGATCTCCGACGACATGCTGTTTTACTGCATGCAACGCGGTCTGTCGCAGGAGGAAGCAGTGGCGCTCGTCGTAAACGGCTTCGTGCGCGACGTGCTTCAGCAGTTGCCCATGGAGTTCATGGCCGAAACGCAGAAACTGATCGGCATCTCGTTGGAAGGCAGTGTGGGTTAGCAATCGGCAGAAAGATTTTGGGTCGTCAAGATTCAGACCGTCGTCGAAGGCACAGCGCTCAGTTTGTAAGGAAAAAAACAAGATGCTTGAAATCAAGAATCTGCACGTGAAACTCTCGGAAGAGGATCGCGTCATTTTGAAGGGGGTGAACCTCGTCGTGCCCAAGGGCGAGGTGCACGCCATCATGGGTCCGAACGGTTCGGGCAAGTCGACGCTGTCCTACGTGATCGCCGGCCGCGATGGCTATGAAGTCACAGAAGGTGACATTCTCTGGAACGGAGAGTCGATCCTTGAGATGGAGGCCGACGAGCGCGCGGCCAAGGGCGTATTCCTCGCCTTCCAGTATCCGATGGAGATCCCCGGCGTTGCGGGTCTCACCTTCCTGCGTACCGCGCTTAACGCCGTCCGCAAGAAGCGTGGCGAGGACGAGCTGAACACCGCCGCCTTCATGAAGCTCGTCAAGGAGAAGGGCGCGAAGCTCAACATTGATGTCGAGATGCTGAAGCGTCCGGTCAATGTCGGATTTTCGGGCGGCGAGAAGAAGCGGTCAGAAATCCTTCAGATGGCGATGCTGGAGCCGACCCTGTGCGTTCTCGATGAAACCGACAGCGGCCTGGATATTGACGCACTGCGGATCGTCTCGGAAGGCGTGAATGCGCTGCGCAGCAAGGAACGCGCGTTTCTCGTCATCACCCACTACCAGCGATTGTTGAACCATATCGTTCCCGACAAGGTTCATGTGCTGGCGGACGGACGCATTCAGAAGACAGGCGGTAAGGAACTGGCCCTTGAGCTTGAGAAATCGGGCTATGCAGGCTTCACCGGCAAGGCAGCTTGAGATGACGATTGCAGTTATGAAAACCAAAGCAGAGCAGGCGCTCGCAGAGGCGTTCGAAGCCAATGCCGGGAAACTTCCCGGCAGCGCGGCCGTGAGCGCGGCGCGGCGCGCGGCGATTGGCAAATTCAACACGTTCGGGCTGCCCAATCGGCGCATCGAGGAATGGAAATATACCGATCTGCGCAACACGATGAAGGACGCGCTCGCGCTTAAGCTCGATGATGCCGTCAAAGTAACGATTGCAGATGTAATCGTTGCGTTGGGGCCGCTCGCTCACGTCGAAGCGTATCGCATCACCTTCGTCAACGGCCGCTATCGAGAGGATTTGTCCGATATGGCCGGGGCCGAAGGCGTGGACGTGACGCCGCTCGCCAAGGCGCTGGGCGCAGCGCCCGACAAGGTTGCCGATGGCCTCATGGCTGTTGGTGCGGCAGACGATGCCGTCGTCACGCTCAACACGGCTTTCATGACCGATGGCGCCATCGTGCGCGTAGCTCCCGAAGCCGCCCCAGCCAAGCCGTTGCTGATGGTGTTTCTGCGAGCAGGCAGCGAGGGTCGGTTCACCGCGGTGCGTAATGTCATTTCGGCGGGCGAGGCGAGCAATGTCACGCTGATCGAGGCCCACGTTGCGCTGCCGGGCTCTGCCGCCGAAGGCCAGATGAACGCGCTGACGAGCCTTACCGTCGCCAAGGGCGCGCACGTCGCCCACACCAAGGTCGCTGCCGATTTCGGAAAGGCGGTCCACCTGTCGAACTGGACGGTGGCGCTTGAGGCGGACGCCGTCTATCACGGCTTTCAGTTCACTTCAGGTCAGAGCCTGGCGCGCAATCAGATTGCCGTGCGCTATGATGGCGAAGGCGGTGCGCTCGATCTTTCGGGTGCGTTTCTGGTGCGCGGCACCGAGCACGTCGATACAACCTTGGTTGTTGATCATGCGGTCCCCCATTGCGAAAGCAGAGAGCTTTTCAAAGGCGTGCTCGACAACTCCGGCCGCGGCGTATTCCAAGGCAAGATCATCGTTAGGCCGGATGCGCAAAAGACCGACGGCAAACAGATGGCTCAAGCCCTGATGTTGTCACCCGATGCCGAGTTCGACAGCAAGCCGGAGCTGGAGATCTATGCCGACGACGTCGTTTGCGGGCATGGCACGACCTCCGCTGAGCTCGATGACGACTTGTTGTTCTATTGCAAGTCGCGGGGCATCCCGGAAAATGAGGCCCGGGCGCTGCTGATCGAGTCGTTCATCGGCGAGGCGCTCGACAAGGTTGAACATGAAGAGCTACGGACGGCGCTTTCGGCTTTGGCCACGGACTGGCTCAATGCAGCCGACAAGCGCAGATAAGGGAGAGGCCGATGGGGCGTGAGGCACTGGCAACGGATCGGCGTGGCGTCGGCGCAAGCTATGACGTGGAGCGCATCCGCGCGGACTTCCCCATTTTGTTCCGTGAGGTTTTAGGCAAGCCGCTCGTCTATCTCGACAGCGCAGCCTCGGCGCAAAAGCCGCGGTCGGTGATCGAGGCGATGGATCACGCTTATCGCTTCGAATATGCCAACGTACATCGTGGCCTCCATCACCTCTCAAACGTTGCGACCGACAACTTCGAGGCGTCGCGCGAGACGGTGCGTCGGTTCTTGAACGCAGGCAGCGCTGAGGAGATCATCTTCACCCGCAATGCGACGTCGGCCATCAATCTGGTTGCCAATACCATGGGGCAGAAACAGATTGGCGAAGGCGACGAGATCATCCTGTCGCTCATGGAGCATCACGCCAATATCGTGCCGTGGCATTTCCTGCGCGAACGCAAGGGTGCGGTGCTGAAATGGATTCCGATCAGCGACACCGGCGAGCTTCTGATCGAAGAGCTCGACCGTATGATCACGCCAAAGACCCGCATCGTTGCCGTCACTCACATGTCCAACGTGTTGGGAACGGTTACGCCGGTAAAAGACATCATTCGCATTGCCCACGCCAAGGGCGTCGCGGTGCTTGTGGACGGCAGCCAGGCGGCGGTTCATTCGACCGTCGACGTGCGCGATCTCGATGCCGATTTCTATGTCTTTACCGGACACAAGACCTACGGGCCGACAGGCATCGGCGTACTGTATGCGAAGCGCAAGCATCTTGAGGCACTGCCGCCCTATGAAGGTGGCGGAGACATGATTGAATCGGTTGCGGTCGATCGCATCACGTACAACAAGCCACCGCACAAGTTTGAAGCTGGCACTCCGGCCATCGTGGAGGCAATCGGGCTGGCGGCGGGTCTCAATTATATGATGCAGGTGGGGCGCGACAGGATCGCAGCGCATGAGGCGGACCTGGCGCAATATGCGGCCCAGGCGCTCGGGGAGCTGCCCTGGCTCAAAGTCTACGGCACCGCCCCAGGCAAGGGTGCGATCTTCTCATTCACTGTCGATGGCCTGCACCCACATGACGTCTCCACCATCATCGACCGCTCGGGCGTTGCGGTCCGCGCGGGGCATCATTGCGCCCAGCCGTTGATGGAGCGGCTCGGCGTTACCGCGACCTGCCGGGCTTCATTCGCCATGTATTCGACCCGTGCCGAGGTTGACGCGCTGGTGACGGCGCTGACCAAGGCGCACGATCTGTTCGCGTAAAGGATGAGCTATGGAAGACACCAAGGCTGAAGTTCGCGCACAGGCGGCCGAGACGCTAAAAGATGCAGCGGCTTCGCTTGACACACAGACCCCCGCCGACAGCGCGGCCAAGAGCAGCGAGCCTGGAGAGGCTAGCGCTAGCGGCGGCTTGTCGCCTGAGGAGATTGACCGTCTAACGAGCGACATTGTGGCCGCACTGAAGACGGTCTACGACCCTGAGATTCCCGCCGATATTTATGAGCTTGGGCTGATCTACAAGGTTGATCTCGACGATGACCGCAATGTCACCGTCGAGATGACATTGACTGCGCCCGGATGCCCGGTCGCCGGTGAGATGCCGCAATGGGTGGACGCAGCCGTATCCACTGTCCCTGGCGTCAAGAGCGTTACCGTCAATATGACGTTCGATCCGCCGTGGGATCAGAGCCGAATGTCGGATGAAGCACGGCTGGCGCTCAATATGTTCTGAAGAAAACCTGGATCGGGGCGCCGCAAGCGCCTCTCAAAAATGCCCTCTGCCGCCACCATATGAGATGGGGCAAACATCAAAAGCGAGAGCGAGATGCCGACATTGCGCACCACCCCGAAAGTTTTACGGCTCACCGACGCCGCGGCCAA
The DNA here is from genome assembly GCA_041397645.1 of Hyphomicrobiaceae bacterium. Taxonomy (NCBI): domain Bacteria; kingdom Pseudomonadati; phylum Pseudomonadota; class Alphaproteobacteria; order Hyphomicrobiales; family Hyphomicrobiaceae; species Hyphomicrobiaceae bacterium. Next base: position 2,848,586 of record JAWKWE010000004.1, read on the forward strand.
CCGCGTCAAGGCCCTTATGGCTGACAAGCCCGGCATCAAGGGCCTTAAGATCGGCGTAAAAAAGGGCGGCTGCGCGGGCATGGAATACACCATGAGCTGGGCGGACGAGATCGGGAAGTTCGACGAGATCGTTGAAGAGAACGGTGCCGTGGTCCTTATCGATCCGGGCGCAGTGCTGTACTTGATCGGCACGGAGATGGATTACAAGACGGATAAGCTCTCCTCCCAGTTTGTCTTCAACAATCCCAACCAGAAGGGCGCTTGTGGTTGCGGCGAGAGCGTCGATCTGCAGCCCGTCATGCCTCAGCACGAGGCGTAGCGCATTGGCTGCGGAGCAGGCACCGGCATGTGACCGGAGTCATTGGCTTTTGCTGCCTGCTTACTGGTTCAACGAACTCACGCGCGCCGACTGGTTCTCCAAAAATGATGCCGTCGATGCGACGCTGCGCAGCCGCTTCCTGCCGCTCTACGAGCAGCTGTCGGAGCGCGATCTCAAAGCCGCTGAACTGACACAGCAGGAAACATTGGCCGCGGTGTTGGCGCTTGACCAATTGCCGCGCAATCTGTTTCGCGGCACGTCACGCGCGTTTGCGACGGATTCGAAGGCGCGCGAGTTGGTTGTGGAGGCTCTTGCGCTTGGCTACGACCAAAGCCTTGGTCTAGACGAGCGATTGTTTCTCTATCTTCCGCTTGAGCACTCCGAGAACATTGCCGATCAGGAGCATTGCGTCGATTTGATTTCGGCGCTGGGTGATCCGGACTACACCCGGTTTGCCATTGCGCATCGGCAGATCATCGCGCGATTTGGGCGCTTTCCTCACCGCAATGCCATTCTCGGCCGCCGTTCGACACCCCAGGAGACGGCATTTCTTGCAGAGCCGGGAAGCTCTTTCTGATACTTCGCATGCTCGGGTAAGGGAAAGCGGGCTGGCCATGAGCGCGAACGACAGCGTCATTGAACTGCTGGATGAAGTGTGCGCGCCGCTTGGCGCTTTCAAAGCGCGGCGCATGTTCGGCGGCCACGGCCTTTACCTCGACGGCGTCTTCTTCGCGATCCTCGACGACGGGGTTCTCTATTTCAAGACAAGCGAGGACACGCGCGAGCGCTTCGAGGCGGAAGGGATGTCCGCGTTCACCTACGAAAGCAAGTCAGGAACGCACGCGCTGGTGTCGTACTGGCGGGTGCCGGAGCGGTTGTTCGACGAGGCAGACGAACTTGCAGATTGGGTTTCCCAAGCGGTGAAGGCTGCGCGCACCAAGCCGAGCGCGACGCGGCGCGCAGCTGCCCCAAAAAGAAAACCGCGCGCATGATGCGCGCGGCTGTTTCGGTCTGACATCGCACATGAACCGTCGGTCACGTAGGCCGAGCGGCACGTTGACGTCGCTTCGGCTTATCGTCCGCCGGGCGGCTGCTTCAATGGCCTCGGAGGCTTGCGCAAAAAGGCAGGAATGTTTTCTGCAAAGCCGACCTTGCCGCCGCCTTGGGCTGGCTGCGCGGTAGGCTTGGCAGGTTGCGCGCGCTGCGGCGGCTCGGGCTTCCTGGCTTCCGGCTTTGCAGGAGCATCCGCCCAACTGTCGGGACGACGCTCGCGCGGCGGCCGTGTGCCTTGCTCCGCGTTACGCGGCCGGTTCTGGCGGCGATCCTGCTTATCGTCGTGCGCCCGTGGGGCGGGCTTAGCAGATTGCTCCTGCCGTTCGGCGGGCTGTGGCTGGCGATGGCGCTCGCGAGCTTCGGCGTGCGGTTCGCCCTTACGGCCCTCGTGGCGCCCTTCGTGACGGCTTTCGGCTGAGTTGCGCGGGCGTGCATCGCGGGCCCCGCCTCGGTCGTGACCGCGACCACCTCGTCCACGCCGGCGCTTTCCAGCTTGCGCAAAATCCTCTTCCGTCGGCGCTTCGCCGAGCCAGATCGCGCTTTCGCCGGTGATCTTCTCGATGTCCTTGAGCAGTTTCAGATCTTCGCCCGAAACCAGCGAAGCGGAATAGCCTTCCTTGCCGGCGCGACCGGTCCGGCCGATGCGGTGCACATAGTCGTCAGCCGCCCAGGGGAGATCGAAGTTGAAGACGTGCGAAACGTCGGGAATGTCGAGACCGCGCGCAGCGACGTCTGAGGCTGCGAGCAACATGATTTCGCCGGCGCGGAACTTGTCCAGCGTCTCCGTGCGCGCACCCTGGTCCATGTCGCCATGCAAGGCCCCGGCGTTGAAGCCGTGCTTTGAAAGCGATTTGTAGAGGACGGCAACATCACGCTTGCGATTGCAGAAGATAATTGCGTTCTTGACGTTGCCGCTGCGGATCAGCTCACGCAGCACCTCGCGCTTGGCATAATCCTCGCCGTTCGGGCAGAATTTAAAGCGCTGGGTGATGGTCTTGGCGGTGGTGGCCGGTTTGGCAACTTCGATACGCACCGGGTCTTTGAGGAATTGCGAAACCAGCCGGGTGATCTCCGGCGGCATGGTTGCGGAGAAGAACAGCGTTTGCCGGCGCGGAGGCAACAGCTTGCAGATCTTCTCGATGTCGGGAATGAAGCCCATGTCGAGCATACGATCGGCTTCGTCGATGACGAGGATCTCCACACCCATCAACATGATGCGGCCACGCTGGAAATGATCGAGCAGCCGGCCTGGGGTTGCGATCAGCACGTCAACACCCCGATCGAGCTTTCGCACCTGCTCGTCCATGGAAACACCGCCAATCAGCAGGGCGACGTCCAATTTGTGGTTGATGCCGTATTTTTCGAAACTCTGCTCCACTTGCGCCGCAAGTTCGCGGGTCGGTGCCAGGATCAGCGACCGGGGCATGCGCGCGCGGGCGCGTCCGGTTTCAAGTCGCGTGATCATGGGCAGGACGAACGAGGCAGTCTTGCCAGTTCCGGTCTGGGCGATGCCCAGGACATCCTTGCCGGTTACGGCAACGGGGATGGCGGCGGCTTGAATTGGTGTCGGGCTCGGATATCCCGCAGCCGTAATAGCCGCCTGGACCTTGGGCGAAAGCCCCAGGTCCGCGAACGTCTTAGTATCCAAGAAGAAAAATCTCCATCAGCGAACTCTCCCCATCCCGGCGCGATACCGCACCAAGGTGGCATTCAAAACGAGAGCGCAGGGGGAACTGTGCCGTAAAGGGACTAAGCCAAATGGGGGGATGGATCAAATATGGTGAACTGAATCGATCCCCTGCGCTCCGGCACGCTCGGGTGCTCGCACACATTGTGTGCAGACGCAAGGAAAACAATGGCGCAGGCAGGAACCCCTCCGGGGAAAAGTGGCAGGAAGCACCTCCCTGCCAGGCCGTTGGAGCCAGGCTGGACCTCTGCACCAAGCTTACAACCGCGTTATCAGCGGGCAGGAGAAAACCTCGGGGTCTTTTCGCTGCGCTGCAAAGCTTCGTCCACAACCCACGGAGCGCTTCCTGGGAGTGCGGTCATGCGTCTCGCTTCAAATGACGCTAGTTTAGAGAGATAGCAGACCGGCGCCCGGCGGCGCGTATGTCCTTTAGAAAACTTACGCGCTTTCCCATTTCCCGTTTCCAGGAGCCGACCGGCATGAAGGCAGTGGCGCTGGACCACAATCTCAAGAACGGCGCCTCGCAACGTCCATCGAAGGGCGCGCTAAACGGCGAACAGGTGTTGGGCCTCAAGGCGCGCGACAACGTCACGAATTGGCGGCATCTGGCGCGCGTGTGGCTCGTCATTGCGCTTACCTTCGGCGCAGTCATTTGGTTTGAGGATGTTCTGACGGCACAAGGACTTTCGCTGTGGCGCGGTCTGCCATTTTGGGTTCTCGCGATCGCGATCATGGGCGCCTCGCAGCATCAGTTGGGTGGGGCGATCCACGAAGGCACCCACTCGCTGCTATTCGCCAACAAGCAGCTCAACGAGTTGGCCTCCGACTGGCTCGCGGCTTTCCCCATCTACACGTCAACCTATCAGTATAGGGTGCACCATCTCGCGCACCATCAGTTCGTCAACGATCCGGTTCGCGATCCCGACATCTCGCAGTTGAAAGACAGCGATCACTGGTTGGACTTTCCCGTCACCCACATCGAGATATTGAGGAAAATGGCGAAGCAGTTGTGGCTGCCGAACCTGTTCCGGTTCACCCTCGTGCGCGCCCGCTACAGTGCGCTTGGCCATGATGATAACCCTTATCTCGATAAATCCGCCGCACAGAACAAATGGCCCGTGCGTGCCGGCATCTACTTCGCGGTCGCTGTGCCGTTTATCGTCAACTACCTGATCGTGTTTCAGAGTGCGACCTGGGCATGGAGCTGGCTCGTTGCGAGCTATGCAGCGGTGATGCTCTATTACGTGCGCTTGTCTGAGCGAGATTTTCCGCAATCGCGGCTGCGACCGGTCATTTCCCACCGGGCAACCGCCATGGGGCGGATGACATTTCTTTTCATCCTGTACGGGCTGTTGACGCTGCACGATGCTGGAACCGGCGCGACTTGGGCCTGGGACCAGTTCGGACGCTTCTGGGCGCTACCGCTGTTCACGAGCTTTCCGCTGTTCATGATGATGCGTCAGTGGGTGCAGCACGGCAATGCCGATCGCGGCCGCTATACCAATACGCGGGTTTTTCTAGCCGGTCCGATCATGCGATATGCGGTATTGCCCTGGGGCATGGACTTTCACCTGCCTCATCATTTGATGGCGTCGGTGCCCCACTACCGGCTCAAGGAGTTGCACGAAATTTTGATGCAGGATCCCGAATACAAGGAGAAAGCGGTTCTGGTCGAAGGCTATCTTGGAGAGGACAACCCGCGCACGGGCCATCCCACCGTGTTATCGGTTCTTGGGCCAGCGCACGCTCCGAGCGCAACAAATGCAGCCTACGTGGACAGCTCAAGTCTTGAATATGTTCAAGTCGAAGATGCCGCTGCTATCGCGGATGAGGCGCGCCGTTCGGTCGATCAAGGCAGTTCAACCTGATCCACTTCGTGTTATCCTGGGGCCAGAAATGCATTTCGCTCCGATCCCCCAAGGAGGCCGCAAATGATGTATGCCGTAGGTCTGAAACTGAATGAGCGGACCGGACATGTTCTCGTTGATGCCGAGGATGCCCTGATCGCCGCCCTGAAGGCCAAGCATCAGCAACCCGATGCCGCCATAACGTATGTGCGCCGCCAGAACAGGCGGGGCGATGCCCGTCACCCGCCGCACCGATAATTGAGGCAATGGCGCAAAAAAATGTGCCGCGCACGGGCGAGCCGATGCGCGGCACATGATTGGCAGAGCAGGATTTGGGTTAGATATCCAGATCCTTCGCGAAGGCAGCTCGATCCTGAATGAAGCGGAAGCGGGCCTCTGGCTTAGATCCCATAAGCGCGTTGACGGTCTCCGAAAGCACAGAGCGCTCGCCTTCCCCGATTTCCACGCGGAGCAAGGCGCGCTTCTTGGGGTCCATGGTCGTCTCTTTGAGTTCGCTGGCGTTCATCTCGCCGAGGCCTTTGAAGCGTCCAACCTTGACGGGCGGGTTAGCCTTGAACTCTTTTGCGATAAGCGCGTCGCGATGTTTCTCGTCGCGTGCGTAGAGCGACTTGGCGCCTTGCGTGAGCTTGTAAAGCGGTGGCACCGCCAGGAACAGGTGACCCTGTTCGATAAGCTCTGGCATCTCCTGATAGAAGAACGTGATCAGCAGCGCGGCGATGTGTGCGCCGTCGACGTCGGCGTCAGTCATGAGAATAACGCGCTCGTAGCGCAGATCGTCGTCGCGGTACTTGGTCCCTGTACCGACGCCAAGAGCCTGGATCAGATCAGAGAGAAGCTGGTTTTGAGACAGCTTTGCCGATGAGGCGTTGGCGACGTTCAGGATTTTTCCGCGCAACGGCAGAATGGCCTGGGTTTCGCGGTCGCGCGCGCTTTTGGCCGAACCACCGGCGGAGTCGCCTTCGACAATAAAGATCTCGGTGCCGGACGCCTGCTGGATCGTGCAGTCTGCCAGCTTGCCCGGCAAGCGAAGCTTGCGCGTGGCGGACTGGCGTCCAACCTCCTTCTCCCGGCGGCGCTTCAGCCGTTCTTCCGATTGATCGATGGTCCATTCCAGCAACCTGTTGGCTTGCTGCGGACTGTCGGCGAGCCAATGGTCGAAAGCGTCGCGCACAGCCGTCTCGACGATCTTGGTCGCCTCAACCGTTGCAAGCTTATCCTTGGTTTGGCCCTGGAACTCGGGTTCGCGGATGAACACCGACAGCATGGAAGCTGCCGTGCCCATTACGTCCTCTGAAGTGATCTGCGCGGCCTTTTTATTGCCGACCAGTTCGCCATAGGCGCGCAAGCCCTTGTAGAGCGCCTGCCGCAAGCCGTTCTCGTGCGTGCCGCCCTCGGGCGTCGGAATGGTGTTGCAGTATGAGGAGGAGAAACCGTCCTCGTCCGAAATCCAAGCGACCGCCCATTCGACGGAGCCGTGTCCGCCCTCTTTCTCGATACGGCCGGCAAAGATGTCCTTCGTCACCTGCGTGCGGCCCTCGATCGACGAGGTCAGGTAATCCGACAGGCCGCCGGGGAAGTGGAAGATCGCCTCTGCGGGCGTCTCGTCTTGGATGAGTGAAGGATCGCACTTCCAGCGGATTTCCACGCCACCGAACAGATAGGCCTTGGAACGCGCCATCTTCATCAAGCGCGCAGGCCTGAAGGCGCAGCCTTTGCCGAAGATCTTTTCGTCCGGCTTGAAGCGCACCTTGGTGCCGCGCCGGTTCATGATGCTGCCGAGCTTTTCCAGCTTGGTTTGAGGCTCACCGCGCGAAAACACCATGCGGTACAGCTGCTGATCTCGCGCAACCTGCACTTCGACCAATTCTGACAGCGCGTTGACGACCGACACGCCGACGCCGTGCAGACCGCCTGAGGTGTTGTAGGCCTTGCTGTCGAATTTGCCGCCCGCGTGCAGCACGGTCATCACGACTTCGAGCGCGCTTTTGTTCTTGAACTTGGGATGAGGTCCGACGGGAATGCCGCGGCCGTTGTCGGTGACTGACAAAAAGCCGTCTGCATCGAGCTCGACTTCGATCCAGCTGGCATATCCGGCAACCGCTTCGTCCATGGAGTTGTCGATCACCTCGGCGAAGAGGTGATGCATGGCCTTCTCATCGGTGCCGCCGATGTACATGCCGGGACGCCGACGCACCGGCTCCAGTCCCTCCAGAACCTCGATGTGACTTTCCGAATAGCCAGAAGCCGGCTCGGGCGCCTTGCGGGCGCGGGAGGAGGTCTTTTCGCTCATCTCGCTCTCGATTTGAGAAAACAGGTCGGATTGATCTGCCATAGCGGGGGTCAGTCCTGTGCAGCGTTGAGCGGAAAGCCGGTTACTGATGAAGCCAGCAAACGGCGGTCCGGGTACGCGCAACAGGGCCAGACGGCGGCCGCAGAGGCGAATCTGAGTGGATCCTTATAGCGCGCTTGGCCCCCGATCCACCATGCCTTGTGCCCCTGTTGCCTCGAAGTCACGGGATATCCAGCACAATTTCGCTTTGCCTGTGCGGTCGTGCCGCGCATTTCCTCGGCATGTTGCGAAGCCGGACCACGCCCTTGCCATGCGCTTGGTCTCGTCAAGAGAACGCTCAAGCCGAGCACGGTACGCCAAGGTTTGGACGAAAAGTCAGCCAGAAATAGCCTTCAGGCGGGGCTTTAAGTTGTCTGCCGGATCGTTGGGGACAGCGACATCAAAGGGTTGTAGTCGCGAGAGTGTCGTGCCTGGGGAGGGCGCGAGTTTAAGAGCCGGTATTCGCGGGAAGAACGCAAGCTCAAGTACGGGTGCCAGCCGCTTTGCGGCCGTCTAAGGCCCCGTCGCTCAAGTTCCGAGGGGACCGCTGGGAATGTCGTACCATTCAAATGACGTGCTATTGGCGGATCGCGAAATCGCCCTGCCGCTATTTTTGAGCCGGGCCAGCGCACGGGTTCCGTTGGGGCTGCTCCCGCCGCCACTGCCAAAGATGCAGCGCACTGTCGCGGGGACGATTATCGGATTGCTGTGGGTTCGTCGCGGCCCGGTCAGCCTCAGTTTGTGTGCAGCCGTTGTCGTGTTTGCAATCGTTGCTGTTGCCTCCAGCCACCAGCTTTCGGGAGAGAAGCCCAGGATCGCTGCCGCAACTCTCATCTCGCCCCCAAAACTGGTGCACACCACGCTTACGCAGGCTTTCGATCTTGTTGCCGAGGTGGAGTCGCGTTTGACCTACGCGACGCATCTGGGGGACCATCTCAACGCCGCAGATGCTGTGAAGCTCTCCCCGCAAGAGGCCGCAGATGCGATTGCATTCGCGATGGCAGGCGGCGGTGAGAAGGCAACGAGCGAAGATGGTGGCGCGCTTCAATCTGAGCCCGACCAGACCGAGAGCGAGCAGGTCGCATTGTTTGTGGTGCGTGGTGTTCCTGCAAACGCGACGTTTCTTGAAGGTGCGTCGATGGGCGATGGCGTGTGGGCTGTTCCGGCCCGCGATGTTGCCGACCTTTCCGCGAAGCTCGGTGACGGCTTCGATGCGGAGATCTGGAGCGATGTGGAGATGGTTTCCCAAGCGGGCGTGACGGTGCGAACCGCCCGGATCACGTTACACAAAGACGCCGGCGTACCTGTGGCTGCAACGAGCGGCGAAGGAACAAACTTCACGACCGGCTCGCTTGCCTCAGATCAGGCTGTCGCTGTGCCCGTGACGAAAGAGACGGTCGCGGAAGCGGAAGATGAGACTGTTAGCCAGGTGGCCGCAGAGGCGAGCGCCAAGACGTCGAAACGCCGCCGTCACGCTCGCTTGCGGCGAACTTCAAAAAACGCGGTCGCTTCGCAAGAACAGAACACACGCAACGCTGCGCGCGTTGCCGACGCATGGAGCCCGGGTACGACGCGCGGGACGACCCGATCACAGCTATCGCGTGCTCGCGCGATGGGGGTTGGGGCGCCTAAGCAGGAGGACGATGACAAGCCGGGGATCATCTCCAAGTTCGTGACTTGGCTCAAGGGAAGCTCCACAACGGACGATACCGCTTCGTCGGAAACGGCATCTGCGACCGTCGCTGCGCCAGCGCCGAAAACGCCCTTCGCAACCGACGAAAGCAGTTTGAGCGGACTTGGAATGTTTCAGTCATCCCAATAAATCGCGATTGGCGAGAGGGTAAGCTAAACCGCAACGTTATCGATGAGGCGCGTCTTGCCAAGCCATGCTGCGGCCAGCACACGTAAGGGACGCGGCCCATGCGAGGTAACCGATTGCAGCGTTTCGGCGTCGGCCACCGCGATGTAGTCGATCTTCGTGAAGCCGGCGTTGCGCACCTTGCGCTTGGCGGTTTCAACGGCGCTCTTGATGTCAACGCCATTTGCTACTTCGCTGGCCAGTTCGGCAAGTGCGGCTTGAAGCATAGGTGCAACGGCGCGTTCCTTCTCGGACAGGTAGGCGTTGCGCGAGGACAAAGCCAATCCATCCTTCTCGCGCTTTGTTCGAGCGCCAACGAGCTTCAGCGGCAGATTGAGGTCGCGCACCATCTGGCGCAACACCGCGAGTTGCTGGAAATCCTTTTCGCCGAAAACCGCGATGTCGGGCATGACCTGGCTGAACAGCTTGCAGCATACGGTTGTCACACCTGCGAAGTGATGCGGGCGGAACTCGCCCTCAAGCGGCTTGGCGGCGCTGCCGGGCGTGACGGATGTGGAAAACCCTTCGGGGTACATCTCTTCGACATCGGGTGCCCAGACGAGATCGCAACCAGCCTCGTGCAATTTGGCGACGTCGCCTGCCTCGTCGCGCGGATAGCGCGCCAAGTCCTCGTGAGGGGCGAACTGGGTCGGATTGACGAAGATCGATACGACCACGCGGTCTGCTTTTTTGGACGCCAGCTTGACCAGGGAAAGGTGGCCTGCGTGCAGGGCTCCCATGGTCGGCACCAGGGCGACGCCGTCACCGTGCTCCCGCCACTTGGCGACGGCCTTGCGCAGCTCCTTTAGCGTGCGAACGATTTTTGTTTTTCCACCCACCGATGCCATCCTTCGGCCAATGACGATTGTTGGCCGACAAGTGGAGCGCCGGGCAGGACCTCGTCAAGTGGGGGAAAGTGGTCAACATTGACGGCACAGGGGGGGGCCGGAGATGCCACCCGGAGCGATCCGGGTGGCTTAGTCCCCGGCAATTCTCCAACGGGGCGGATCGCCAACCTGCATGTGAGCCTTCAATCTGCTAGATTTGCCACGATATTCGAATCGTGTGTTCTCGCGTTGGCGGAGTTGTGCGGCGCCGTTGTTTCGGAGTTTGTGAACCAGGAGATGTCATGGTTGCGGCCGTAAAACGCGAATCGACCAATCGCGACCGGGAGTTACCTGCCCGCGACGAGATCGCAGCGCATCATTTGATCGACGAGCATCGACTGGTGGGCGCGCTGATCGAGCGGGCCGTATTCACCCAGGACGAACGTCGCAGGGCAGGGGAGATCGCCCGCCATCTCGTCCACGCTACGCGCGCCAACGCTGCAAACCACGCCAATATTGATGCTTTCATGCACGAGTACGGGCTGGGGAGCGAAGAAGGCGTCATCCTGATGTGCTTGGCGGAGGCGCTGTTGCGCATTCCCGACTCAGAGACGGCGGATGCGTTCATCGCCGACAAGATATCGGGCGGCGCCTGGGAAAAGCATCGCGGCGCTTCCGACAGCCTGTTCGTCAACGCTTCGACCTGGGGCCTGATGCTTACCGGGCGCATCATGAAGATGCGCGAGGCTCAGGGGGGCAATCCGATCCAGTCGTTCAAGCGGCTGGTCGCACGTTCAGGCGAGCCGGTGATCCGCCAGGCTGTTCGCCAAGCAGTCAAATTGCTCGGTGATCAGTTCGTATTGGGAACCACCATTCAGAGCGCGCTTCTTCGCGCCCGTCCGCTGGAAGCCAAGGGCTGGCGCTTTTCTTTCGATATGCTGGGAGAGGCCGCGCGCACGGAGCGCGACGCGGAACGGTATTTTCAGCGCTACATGGAGGCCATCGACGCCGTCGGCCAAGCCGCCGGACCGATTGCCGGAACGAATCTTGACGCGATTTTCGCGCGCCCCTCGGTGTCTATCAAACTCTCGGCACTGCACGCACGCTTTGAGCCCGGCAAGGAAGCGCGTCTCGGCCGCGAACTCAGTCCGCGCCTGCTGACTCTGGTCCGTGCCGCCCGCGATAAGGGGATCGGCATCACCATCGACGCGGAAGAGCAGGACCGGCTCGATCTGACCGCGCGCACCTTCGGAGAGACGTTCCTGGATCCGCAACTTGACGGGTGGCACGGATTGGGTCTTGCCGTTCAAGCTTACGGGAAACGCGCGATACCGCTTTTGCGATGGCTTCGCCGCCTGGCGGGCCAGACCGGCAGGCGCATTCCTGTTCGTCTGGTCAAGGGTGCCTACTGGGACAGCGAAATCAAATGGGCGCAGGAACGCGGTCTGGCTGATTACCCGGTGTTCTCGCGCAAACTGCACACGGACGTCTCGTATCTCGCGGCAATGCGTTATGTTTTGGCCGATCCGCAAGCTTTCTATCCACAATTTGCGACCCACAACGCCCATGCGGTGGCTTCCGCACGAGTGGCGGCCGGGACGAGCGACTTCGAATTCCAGCGTCTGCACGGTATGGGTGAGGCGCTTTACGAGGCTGTGAGAGCAGACGATCGCAACGCTCCGGCCTGCCGCATCTATGCGCCGGTTGGCGGTCACGAGGATCTTCTAGGCTATCTCGTTCGCCGCCTTCTTGAGAACGGCGCCAACACGTCGTTCGTCAATCGGCTGGCAGACGACGAGACGCCTGTTTCCGACATCGTCGCAGACCCAGTGGAAGCTGCGGAACGTGAGCGAAGCTCCGGCACGCCGCATCCGTTGCTGCCACGGCCGCGCGAGATCTTTCTGCCTGAACGCAAGGCGAGTAGCGGTCTGGCACTAACGGAGGCCAGCATTCGCGGACCTCTGTTGGACGACATGGCGCGCGTACTCAAGACGCCGTTTTCGGCCGGCCCAATCGTCAACGGGTCAGCGACCACAGGTGGGGAAGCGGCGCAGCTGATGCTGTCTCCGCATGATAAGCGCGAGCGCGTGGGGACCGTGCGTCTGGCCACGCCTTCTCAGTTGGAAGAAGCTCTCGCCAGCGCCACGGCAGCGGCGCATCGCTGGGACATGACGCCAGCGCAGGAACGGGCGCGAATCCTGGAACTGGCTGCGGATTTGTTCGAACGCGAGCGTGCAACTTTGCTTGCCGCTCTGGTACGTGAAGCGGGTAAGACACTGGAGGCCGCTCAGGCGGAGCTGCGCGAAGCCGTCGATTTTCTGCGCTATTATGCGGTTGAAGCGCGTCGGCTTTTTGCCGAGCCGGTAACGCTCAAGGGTCCCACCGGTGAAGAGAATCTGCTCTTTTTGCGCGCGCGGGGTGTCTTCGCCTGCATCTCGCCGTGGAATTTCCCGCTGGCCATTTTCACCGGTCAGATTTCGGCGGCGCTGGCGGCCGGAAACGCGGTTGTTGCAAAGCCGGCCGAGCAAACACCTGTTACGGCTTTTCTCGCCGTGCGCCTGTTGCATGAGGCAGGCGTGCCGAAAGATGTGCTGCATCTCGTAACGGGAGCTGGAAAGCTCGGCGAGGCGCTGGTGAAGGATCAGCGCGTTTCGGGTGTGGTGTTTACCGGCTCGAATGAAACGGCCTGGGCGATACAGCGGACACTTGTCGCGCGACAGGGGCCGATCGTGCCGTTCATCGCCGAAACCGGCGGGCTCAATGCGATGATCGTCGACAGTTCTGCGCTCACCGAGCAGGTGGTGCGCGACGCGGTTCGCTCAGCCTTCGACAGTGCCGGGCAACGCTGCTCTGCCGCCCGCGTCCTGTTTGTGCAGGACGACGCGGCCCCGCGGGTCAAGACCATGTTGGCCGGCGCGATCGAGGTGCTCGATGTCGGCGATCCGTTTGACTACGCCACCGACATCGGCCCGGTGATCGATGAAGCCGCTCAGGACGCGCTTGAGGGTCACAAGGTGCGTATGGAGCGCGAAGGGCGGGAGATCATCGACCTCCCCATTCCCGAGCCTTGCCGTGCGGGAACCTACGTGACGCCTGCGCTCTACGAGATCGAACGGTTCTCGCTTCTCGAACGGGAGGTGTTCGGTCCTATTCTGCACCTCGTAAGATTCAGCCGCGGCCATATCGACAAGGTCGTCGCCGCCTTGAACGCGACCGGATACGGGCTGACGCTGGGGCTGCATTCGCGTATCGAAAGCGTTGCCGAGTACGTCACCGAACATGCGCGCGTCGGCAACATTTACGTCAATCGCAATCAAATCGGAGCTGTCGTTGGCGTGCAGCCGTTTGGCGGTGAAGGGCTGTCCGGCACCGGGCCAAAGGCTGGCGGTCCAAACTATTTGTTGCGCTTTGCGACCGAGCGTACGCGCTCGACTGATATTACGGCAAACGGCGGCAACTACATGCTGTTGTCGCACTCCGACTAGAGCAGGCTGCAGTGCAAGCTGAAAAGCGAGAGCCTGTTCGTACAGGTGAGACGAGTGCGTTAGGTATGAAGATGTTGAATGTTCGTGGACTTGGTCTTTTCCTCTGTGCCTCCAGCCTTTTTCTGGCCGTCCCGGTCGCAGCGCGTGCGCAAGACGACGCCGAGGGCGACGACCGCGCGCTGACCGAGTACGAGATTTCGTGCATGGACTGCCACGGTCCGAATGGCCGCGGCGATGGGCCGATGGCGCCGACATTGTCGAAGCGGCCCGCCGATCTTACCAAGATCGCCAAGGCTAATAACGGTGTATTCCCCGAAAAGCGGATAAGGGAAATGATCGATGGCCGTGCCATGGTTGCTTCGCATGGCGTACGCGACATGCCGGTGTGGGGGGCGCGCTATCGCAACTCGCCGGATCCCGATGACAAACCTTCCGACGTCGACAAGCGCGCGCGGGTTTTGATCGACCAGCTCGTTGAGTTCCTCAAGTCGATACAAGAAAAATAGCTTTTCAATGCCGCGCTAACGGTGCGTGGGAGCATCTGGCTCTTATGTATTCTGGGTTCAGTAGGACGTCATCACAAAGCAGTCGAACGACTGCTTGCGCAGAGCCACGCAGGTATTAGCTGCAGAATTGGCATCGAAGCCGCGGAAGCGGGCGCGATAGATCGTGCGGCCGCCCTTGTCGACGGGCTGGGTTACAGACGGGTAGTTTGCAACCACGGTGCCGGCACGCGCCTGTACCACGCTAAGCGCACGCTGGGCGTCGCCGATCGAAGCGTAGGCGCCAATCTGAATCTCAAACCGCGAGGTGGCAGGGTCGATTGATGCGCCGCGCAAGGGGCGTCCTTCGGCAATAGCCGTCGCCTGGGCCTGCAGGGTCGAGGGACGTTTTCCGCGCATGATACGGTTCGCCTGCTCAGAACTGAAGGTTGCACTTTGTGCAGCCGGTTCAAACGGGGGCGTCAAACTTGCGGTGAGCAATTTGGGGCGCGCAGAGGGCCTTACGATCGCGGGCGTCGGCTCAGGCGTGGCGGCGGGGGCCGATGCTAGAGCGACGGCGGCGCGAGCCTCTGGTGCGTTGGTCTCCATGGGAGCAACGTCAGTCCGGGCAGTCACGGACGGAGTTGTCTGCTGAACCGAAGCCGGTTGGATCGTGGCTTGTTGGTCGGATTGCTCAGCGGAAGCGGCCGCGCTCGTCTGCTGCATTGGCGGGGGAACATCGCTGTTGCCAATCATGGCGACGCGGGTTTCCGGTATCGACCCAGCCATGTAGGGCCGACCTGTACCGCGCGTCGTCTTCGGCACTATGGTTTCGGTGACGTTCGGCAGGCCGCTAAAATCATTCGAAGCAACGACGGCGGAGTTGCGGAGGCCTTCATCGGGCTCGCGGGCCTCCATGTCGGTCGTTTCGGCGGTATTCGTTCGCGGCTTCTTGAAAGCGTGGCGTGGCGCAACCATGATGCGGCGGACCTTGCCCACCATCTCGATGGGGATTTCGGGCGTTGCGGTCTTGGCTTCACCGGGCGGCGGCTCAATATCCTTGGAAGTGACAGGCGCGGGCTCCGAAGGACCCTGCGGCTCTGCTTGTGCAACGACCGTCTCGGGCCGTGCGGCGGGGCGGCTGGGTGCTTGCGCGATGGATTTTGGCTGCGCTTGTTGTGTGGGCCGGGGCGGCTCAACCGCGACGTCGGGTTGCGGCCGGGCAGGGCGCACCGCAGGCTTGGGAGGAGATTTGAGCTGAGCGACGAGAAGCGGTGCTGGCTTGCGCGTCTTGACCTTAGATGCGCGGCTCATGGCGCGCGTCAAGAGCACACGCATCTCTCCGTTGCGGGTTGCCGCGCTCGCTCCACCGAACACGGCGCCCACAAGATGACGGCCGTTGCGGTGGACCGAGGTGACGAGGTTGAAGCCTGAATCGCGCGTATAGCCGGTCTTGATGCCGTCGATGCCGCCATAACTGTTCATCAAGGTGTTGTGGTTGCGGTAGGAACGGCCGCGGAACGCGAACGAGCGGGTCGAGAACAGGCGGTAATATTGTGGGTAGTCATCTTGGAGGTGCAGGCCGAGCGTGATCATGTCACGCGCCGTCGTCACCTGATCTTGATCGGGCAGACCGGAGGCGTTTTCGAAATTGGTGCGGCTCATACCAAGTTCGCGCGCCTTGGCGTTCATCAGCCGGGCAAAATTGCGCTCCGAGCCACCGATCTTTTCAGCAAGCGCCACAGCGACGTCGTTGGCCGATTTGGTGATCAGCGCGAGAATGGCCTCACGGACGGTGATTTCCTCGCCAGGATCGAGATCGAGCTTGGAGGGAGAGGCATTTGCAGCCTCTTCGCTGATTTTCACCTTTGAGGACATGGACATGCGCCCTTGTTCGATTGTCTCGAACGTGAGGTACAGCGTCATCATCTTGGTGAGAGAGGCGGGATGGCGGCGTTCGTCGCCATCATCGTTGTGGAGAACCGCGCCGGTATTGGCGTCGAGGATCATGGCAGAGTGCCGCGCCGGGCGAGCTTGTGCGGGGGCGGCTGACTGCAAAAACGCAGAAAAACCGACTAATACAATCGCAAGCTGTGCGAACAACCGCAACAAGACGCCAACAATCCCTCTGACCACTCGCAAGCCGGGCGAAAAATGCCCATGTCAGCCCAATCTGCGAGGGCAAACTGATTTCCCTGTCGGGGATGTGGCGAACAACTCGCCGCCCCCCTTGCGCTAACCCGTCTTCGGGCAGCCAACCATTGTTTTGGGGCACTTTTTTGGCGTGTTTCGCAACGCGCCATACCGGCCCTTTGAACCAGGACAGATTATCTGGTTGCCGCTGATTTAACGTTAAAAGGCATGGTAAAATGCGGGTTTGCGGGTGTTCCGTTTTGCATCACGCACAGATTGAGGGTCGCGCTGTGACGGTTCAGGTCCTTGCCTGGACCGAACGGAAGCATGTCCCCGCCGGTTGGGATTAGAAGCCGTGTTTCGGTCCAACGCGCATCGGACTTTGAACGATAAGCCACGAGGTCGCGGGAGGTGGCCAATCGGTGCCATCAGCACCACTTCAAGACGAGTGCTTGGCTGCCTATTTTTTGCTCCGAGCGCCTTCCTATATAACAGTGACGAACAGGGGGACTACCCTGGGTGCATCGTGCAACAATCCGGGGGGTTTCCACCTTTGGCCCACCTACCTCCCGCAAAAATTGCGCTATGATCAATGGAATTGCGTCGCCTTGCGCGGCGCAGAGCGCGGGGGAGCCGGTCGTGGATGCTGCGGCGGAACCCCGACAGAAACGCACCAAGGGAGCAGAACACGACGCAGTCCGGTTGGCCTCCAATGTGCAAGGATTCAGGAAAGACGATCGTTTTCGCGGTCGAGTACGAATGACAACACGATACGAAAATATTACCGCGACTGAATTGGCGGCGCCTAGGGCCGCCAAGGAGCCCGTGCGCCGCGATGGGGGCGGGAACGATGACGAAGGCCGCACCGGCATCGTCACCAAGACTCGTCCTAAGACTAAGAAGCCGAACCTCTATAAAGTTCTTCTTCTGAACGACGACTACACGCCGATGGAGTTCGTCGTGCTCGTACTGCAGCGTTTTTTCGGCAAAGATCAGGAAGAAGCAACTCGCATCATGCTGCACGTCCACCACAAAGGCGTCGGGATTTGCGGGGTATATACTTTTGAAGTCGCTGAAACCAAGGTGACGTTGGTCATGGATTTCTCACGACAACATGGCCATCCTCTGCAATGCACCATGGAGAAAGAGTAGGACAACTTTGACGTCTCTTTCGAAAAATCTGGAAGCCACACTTCACCGTGCGCTGGAGTATGCGAACGTGCGTCGGCACGAATTCGCAACGCTTGAACATTTGTTGCTCGCGCTTGTCGACGACCGTGATGCGGCCGCCGTGCTAAGAGCCAGCAACGTCGATATCGATCAGCTGCGCAATCGTCTGGTGGAGTATCTGGACAACGAACTGTCGCCCATCGTCTCCAAGGTGGCGCGCGATGCCCAGCCGACGAACTCTTTCCAGCGCGTGGTTCAGCGCGCGATCGTGCATGTGCAGACTTCGGGTCGCGAAGAGGTCACCGGCGCAAACGTGCTGGTCGGCATCTTCTCCGAACGCGAAAGCCATGCCGCCTATTTCCTGCACGAGCAGGATATGACGCGGTTCGACGCCGTTCAGTACATCGCGCATGGCATCGCCAAGCGGCCCGGAATGTCCGAGGCCCGCAGTGTGCGCGGTGCTGACGAAGATACGACCGGTGAGGGCGAGGATAAGAAGCCCGGCGATGCGCTGACGGCCTACTGCGTCAACCTGAACAAGAAAGCGCGCGAGGGTAAGATTGATCCGTTGATCGGGCGCGAGCAGGAAGTTCTGCGCACGATCCAGGTGCTGTGCCGCCGCCAGAAGAACAATCCGTTGTTCGTCGGCGATCCCGGCGTCGGTAAGACGGCGATCGCGGAAGGTCTCGCCCGCAAGATCATCAAGGGCGAAGTGCCTGACGTCTTAAAGGACTCGACCATCTTCGCGCTCGACATGGGCGCGCTGCTGGCAGGCACGCGCTATCGCGGCGACTTCGAGGAGCGCCTGAAGGCGGTGATGAAGGAGATCGAGACCTTTGACGGCGCGATCCTCTTCATCGACGAGATCCACACCGTTATCGGTGCGGGCGCGACCTCTGGCGGCGCGATGGACGCTTCCAACCTGCTGAAGCCCGCGCTTCAGTCGGGGACGCTCAAGTGCATCGGCTCGACGACCTACAAGGAGTACCGGCAGCACTTCGAGAAGGATCGCGCCCTGGTGCGCCGATTCCAGAAGATCGACGTGAAAGAGCCGACGATCGAGGACTCTATCGATATCCTCAAGGGATTGAAGAGCGTGTTCGAGGATTACCATCGCATCAAGTACACCAACGAAGCCATCAAGGCCGCGGTGGAGCTGTCTGCGAAGTATATCCATGACCGCAAGCTGCCCGACAAAGCGATCGACGTAATCGACGAGACGGGTGCGTCGCAGATGCTCGTGCCGGAAGGCCGCCGCAAGAAGAAAATCACCGTCAAAGAGATAGAGGCGACGGTTGCCACGATGGCGCGCATCCCGCCAAAGACGGTGACCAAGAGCGATGCGGAAGTGCTCGGCAACCTGGACCGTGATCTGAAGCGGCTCGTGTTCGGTCAGGACAGGGCCATCGAAGCCTTGACAAGCGCCATAAAGCTGGCGCGCGCAGGGCTTCGCGAGCCCGAGAAGCCGATTGGCTGTTATCTGTTCTCCGGTCCCACCGGCGTCGGCAAAACGGAAGTGGCCAAGCAGCTTGCCAATCTGATGGGCGTGGAATTGCTGCGCTTCGATATGTCGGAATACATGGAGAAGCACACGGTCTCGCGTCTCATCGGTGCGCCTCCAGGCTATGTCGGCTTCGATCAGGGCGGCCTTCTTACCGATGGCGTCGATCAGCATCCGCATTCTGTGCTGCTGCTCGACGAAATCGAGAAGGCGCATCCGGATCTGTTCAACATCCTGTTGCAAGTGATGGATCACGGCAAGCTAACCGACCACAACGGCAAGTCGATCGACTTCCGCAATGTCGTGCTCATCATGACGACCAACGCGGGTGCGTCCGACATGTCCAAGCCGCCGATGGGCTTCAACCGCTCCAAGCGAGAGGGTGAGGATACCGAGGCCGTGAACCGCCTGTTCACGCCGGAGTTCCGCAACCGCCTCGACGCGGTCGTGCCGTTCGCCGGTCTGCCGCCCGAGATCATTGCCAAGGTGGTTGAGAAGTTCGTCTTCCAGCTCGAAGCACAGCTCGCCGACCGTGGCGTGTCCATCGAGCTTTCCGACGAGGCGATCCGCTGGCTGTCCGAGAAGGGCTACGACGAGAAGTTCGGTGCACGTCCTCTGTCGCGCGTCATCCAGGAGCACATCAAGAAGCCGCTGGCCGAGGAGCTGCTCTTTGGCAGCTTGGAACATGGCGGTACGGTGAAGGTCCTGGTTGCTGGCAAAGGCGACGACCGCAAGCTCACGTTCGACCTCATTCCGGGCGATCCTTCCAAGAAGCCCAAGAGCGAGGACGATGACGAGGACGATGGTCCGCAGCCGGTGCTGGTAGATGCCACACCGAAAAAGGCTCTGCCTGGTCCTAAGGACAAGGGTGACAGATCGACAAAATCCGGTGCGGTGCCAACCGTGCCGCGCAAGAAAAAGGACGACTGACGTCCCTTCTTGCAGCACGAAAATACACAACAGGCCGGACAGTGATGTCTGGCCTATTGTTTTTTATGGGTACCACAGGCGGGCAGATGTTTAGTGTCGTCGAATCGTTGATGCAACCTTACTCATTGCTCTTGCGGGAAACCGCAAATCACGACACCTTCAATGCATCGCTGACTACAGCAAATGTATCTCGTCCGCTGTTACCCGCTCTCCCCCCAGAGCGTCAGCGACGAACAGAGTGAGGCAAGTCGTCCTTCTTCATTCTGTCAGCAAAGGCCATAGGCCTTGAACGGAGTGGTCCCCCCGACCACTCCGTTTTGCGTTTGAAGCTTGAAGCGCACGTTTTATCCTTTCTGGCCGCGTGCGGTTTCGCCGCCTTGAATTCCCAGCTCGGACAACAATATTAGATTTGTCTAATATAGTGACGTGCAATTACGACGTCGCGCTTTTTTGGCTTCCAGACGGCGAAGGAGCCTTCGATATGCTTTCTCTGTTTTTGCTTCCAGGTGATCTGGTTTGCGATTGGGCGGGTGTGCCTGCCGAAAGCGAGCATCGTCAGGTGCTGCGTTCGTTCATCAACATGATGGTGTGGAGCGCCGTCGCGATCGGAGTAACTGTTTGGGTGATGGTTTGATCCGCGTCCCAGTTTGATCCGGGGCCTTGATCGGGGTGGCTCAGCATTCAGGAAGCCGATCAACTCAAAGCGGCTTTGAGTTTCGACGCATTGGATTTGAGCACCTCTGCATCCTCCATCTTGCCCGCGTGTGCGCGCAGAGCTTGTCCGTCGTAGCGAGGGATGACGTGATAATGGAGATGAAACACCGTCTGTCCGCCGGCGGGTTCATTGAACTGCCAAACCGTAATGCCATCGGCATTGAACGCCGCCTTGGATGCGATCGCTACCTTCTGCACCAACGGCAAAACCTTCGCGAGGACGGCGGGGTCCGCATCGAGGACATTGCGTGAGGGTGCTTTCGGTACCACCAAGGCGTGTCCGGGCGATTGCGGCATCACATCCATGAACACGAGCGCCGTCTCATCCTCGTAGACCTTGTGGCAGGGGATGTCGCCACGAAGGATCTTGGCGAAGATGTTGTCGGGATCGTAAGTGGTCATGATCGTGTCTCCCTGGGCCGTGATTTTGCAGGCCACTTAAAGCCGATGACGCTTCGCGCGTAAAGCGCGAGGTATGGCGCGCGGCTCGTTCGCGGCGTCAAGGCTTACGATAGGGGCCAAGCTCGGCCAACTCCTCGTTGGCTTCGCTGACAGCTTCGCGCTCTTGTTCCAGATAGCGTCCGATGGCGCGACGCAGTTGAGGGTTTGCGATCCAGTGCGCCGAATAGGTTTCAACTGGCATATACCCGCGCGCCAGCTTGTGTTCGCCCTGCGCCCCAGCTTCCACACGCGCGAGCTTATGATGGATCGCGTACTCGATAGCCTGATAATAGCAGACCTCGAAATGCAGGAACGGGTGATGTTCAACAGCGCCCCAGTAGCGCCCGTAGAGGCAATCGCCGCCGATCATATTTAGCGCACCGGCAATATAGCGGCCCGCGCGCTTTGCCATCACAAGCAGGCACTGCTCGGGCATTGTGCGTCCAATCAACGAAAAGAACGTGCGATTGAGATAGGGGCGTCCCCATTTGCGATTTCCCGTATCCATGTAGAAGTCGAAAAAGGCGTCCCAGTGCGCTTCTGTGATGTCGCTGCCCTTGACGTGCTCGATCTCGATATCGGCCGAAACCGCTTCGGCGCGTTCCTTGCGCACCGCCTTTCGCTTGCGCGACGCGAATGTCGCAAGAAAATCTTCAAAGCTCGAAAAGCCCTGGTTGGTCCAGTGAAACTGCTGGCCCGTGCGGCTCAGAAAGCCAAGAGCTGCAAGGCGCTCTTGCAACGCGTGGTCTGTAAACGTCAGATGCACGGAGGACAGGCCTGCTTGGCTAGCAAGTTCCAAAGCGGCGGCGGCCAACAGCTGTTCGTTGGCGGCCGAAGTTGCGCCCGGCCTTGTCAGCAGTCGCGGTCCAGGTACTGGCGTGAATGGCACCGCGATCTGAAGTTTGGGGTAATACCGCCCGCCCGCCTGCATGTAGGCGTCCGCCCACGAATGATCGAAGACGTATTCGCCCTGGCTGTGGCTCTTGGCGTAACAGGGGGCGGCGGCGTCAATGCCGCCATCGTCGGCTTCAATCACGAGATGGCGAGGTGTCCACCCCGTCCCGGGCCCTACGCATTTTGCCTGTTCGAGGGCCGACAAGAACTCGTGCGAGACGAACGGATTGTAGAGTGAGGGGTCCGGATTGGCGACGGCGTTCCATGCAGACGCATCGAGCGCGCTCAAGGCCGAAACCACTTTGACTTCTACTCCTGGGGAACCGGACAAATGCTTACCTTCCATGTCAGGGCATCCCTCTTGCCCGATCGATACAGTAGCGGAACGTCGCTCTGTTGGTGCTGCATCCGCTGAATAACAGCTATCTGCCGGCGCGGCCCGTGAAGTGCTTAAGGCTCAAATCCTTCAAAGATCGGCGCATCGGCCCAGCGAGCGGCCTTGCTGCGATCCTTGGCCGTGCGCACCGTCCAGGTGAAAAGCGCAAGGCCGCACACCTCGCGCACGAAGCGCGTCACGGGGGTGGGAAGCGCCCCGATCTGATAGGCGTAGAATTGTGGATCGGCAGGCGCCGAAAGCAGCAGGTCACGCAAATCGTTTGCGCGGCTCTTTGAAAGCTTCTTCTGCCACCAGCCGTGCCCCGCATAGCTGCCCGATACGATCCCGCGCGGCATCTTCGGAGCCAACTCGCGCACCAACGTCATCACGTCGGGATCGAAAGACATCAGCGCAAGCGGGCCTTTGTAGCTTTGCGAAAGCTTTGCGACGCGCGACATGAACGATCGATCCGGCGGGTCCCACTCGCTCTTGATTTCTACCAGCAGCGGTACTTTTCCGCCGACCAGATCGAGAAGATCCGAATAGGTGAGGATGTGGGTATCGCAGCCCTTGTAGGACAGTGTTTTGAGATCGCGCGCTTCGAGTTTTGAAACCGCTCCCTTGCCCCGCACGAGCCGGTCCAACGTTTCATCGTGAAAGACAATCGGAAGCCCGCCCGCGGCAGGGCGCAGGTCGCATTCTATGCCATAGCCCTTGGCAATAGCGGCCTCAAACGCAGGTAACGTGTTCTCGACGATACCCTTTTTGGCGTTGTGCAATCCGCGATGTGCGATCGGCCGAAAAAAGGCGTCTCGGTCCAGCATCAGCTGCGCACCTTGAGGATCGCTTCGATTTCGACCGCAGCGCCTGCAGGTAAGCTCGCCGCGCCGACGGCTGCGCGCGTATGGCGGCCGTTGTCACCGAGTACGGCAACGAAGAGATCCGATGCCCCGTTGATGACCTGCGGCTGTTCGCGAAAATCCGGAGTGCTAGCGACGAAGCCGGTGAGCTTAACCACGCGCTCGATCTTCTCCAGACTGCCAAGGGCTGTTTTGGCTTGAGCAAGGATGGCGAGCGCACACTCACGGGCAGCGCTCTGGCCTTCTGATGTGGTTAAGTCTGCGCCAAGCGTGCCCGCAATGAGGGTGCCGTCGGTCTTGCGGGAGATCTGTCCTGAAACGAACAGCAGATCACCCGACAACAGCGCGGGTACGTAATTGGCAAGGGGCGTGGGGGCGCTGGGCAGTTCCAACCCCAGGGCCCGCAGGCGGTCTTCGCAGCTGTCGGACATGGCGCCTTTCTCTCGCTTCCGCATAACGGGTGCTTCGGGGCACTGGTGTTCGGCCGGGAATGCGATTAAGCAGCGTTCCTGACTTTACCTTTATGGCCTGTCACGGGTGCTTGCAATGCCCCCATTGCGCCTTAAGGTCAGACCAATATGGCAGTCAAACTGTGTGTTTCGGGAGATCGTGATTTGGTTGACCACTTGCGCCAGATGGCTTGCGCCTCAATCGGCTTCGTGCTGGCTTTTGTCAGCGCGGTAACGCCGGCGGCGGCGGGGGTTACGTTCGTGCCTCATCGGGCCATCTACGAGATCTCGCTGATCCGTTCGACTTCGGGTTCGGGCATTTCAGAGATGACGGGCCGCATGGTATATGAGCTGACCGGTTCCCAATGTGAAGGCTATACGCAGAACATGCGTTTCGTTACGCGCTCTTCCAATCAGGAGGGCACGGAGACGACCAACGATCTACGTACGTCGAGCTGGGAGGAGGCGGACGGCAAGAAGCTGCGCTTTTCATCGACCCAATATCAGAACGACTCCATCGTGGACGCAAGCCAGGGCGATGCATCGCGCACGAAGAACGGCAAGGACGAGGAGACCCGCGTCGATCTCACACGGCCTGCCAAAAAGCGCGTGTCTTTCCCTGGCAACGTCTTCTTTCCCATGCAGCATGCCGCCTTCCTTATCGAAGCCGCCCGCGCCGGCAAGACGCTGGTGACGGCTGACATCTACGATGGTTCGGAGAAAGGCGAGCGCTATTACACGACGACCGCAGTCATCGGCAAGAAGGTCGAACACGTCAGCATCCCTAGTGCCGTCTCGCACAAGGCGGCTGCCGATCTGGCGGGCGTTCCAGCTTGGCCGATGTCGATCAGCTATTTCGACTCCGGCAAGGAAAAAGAGGACACGCCGCCGGTTTACGAATTGTCGTTCAGCTATTTCGAAAACGGCGTCACCAACGATCTCAAGATCGACTATGGCGAATTCGCCATCAAGGGTGAGTTGGCTCAGCTCGATTTCCTGCCCGTCTCCAAGTGCGCGCGCTGATAAGTCAAGCGCGGGTCAGCCAGGCTGCGCCACGCACACCGGAGGCATCTCCCCACTTGGGCGAGCGCACGTCGACGGAAGGGGCGTCTGCGAAAATGTACGGGAACATGAGCCCAGGCAGCTTCGCATAGAAATGCGAAAGATTTGACAGACCGCCGCCGAGCACGATGACGTCAGGATCGAAAATGTTGACGATGTGCGCCAAGCCGCGCGCCAGCCTGAAGACATGCCGGTCAAGAGTAGCCTGAGCTTGGGCATCGCCGGCAGCCGCCGCGCTTGCGATCTCTTGGGCCGTTATCGACGCGCCTGTGCTGCTGGCGTGATCCGCGGAAAGCGCTGGGCCGGAGACCCAAGTTTCCATGCAGCCCTTGCGACCGCACCAGCACTGAGGCCCGGGGTATTCATCCGGCTCCGCCCAGGGCAACGGATTGTGCCCCCATTCGCCAGCGATTCCGAGGGGGCCGTCGATCAGCACGCCATTGTGGACCAGCGCGCCGCCGCATCCGGTTCCGAGAATGACGCCGAAGACGCTGCGGCAGGCCTGACCGGCGCCATCGGTTGCTTCCGAAAGTGCAAAGCAATTGGCGTCGTTGGCAATGGCGACAGGCTGATCGAGCCGCGCGAGCAGGTCTTGGTCGAGCGGATGCCC
This sequence comes from Hyphomicrobiaceae bacterium, assembly GCA_041397645.1. NCBI lineage: Bacteria > Pseudomonadati > Pseudomonadota > Alphaproteobacteria > Hyphomicrobiales > Hyphomicrobiaceae > Hyphomicrobiaceae bacterium. The sequence goes on from JAWKWE010000004.1 coordinate 2,873,634, forward strand.
GTTGAGCCAAGTCGAGTTGGCGTTGTGCACGAGCCCGGTACGCCGAGACAGTGCCCCGGGAATGGCCAGTCCGAGCGGGACAGGTCCACTAGCGCCACCTTGCTGACGCAGCGCATCGAGCATCTGTGCGATCGTTTCGATGGTCAGGCGATAGTCGCCACGTGGAGACGGTTGGCGCATCCGGGCACGTTCACTGCCGTCAGGCCCAAGCAGGACGCCTTCGATCTTGGTGCCGCCAAGGTCGATGCCTGCGCGCATGCAGTATCCAGTGTCGTTGCTGCCATCGCCGCTCATGTGCTGTGCCAGTCCCGTCCATCTCCACCGCTCAACAGCGCGTGGGCCGGTGCGACGATCTCAGGCTTCAGCCCCTTATCGGCGACAAAAACCAGCAACAGGCTTTCGTCCGAGAGCAAATAATCGAGCACTGCAATCGCGAGCGTGGGATCGTCTCTCCAGCCTTTTAGGTCGTTGGGGGTAAGACCCGTGAGAGATAGGAATCTCACCAATCGGTGCGGATCGGCAGTGATAAAGGTAAGCCCCTGCAACGCAACGTTTTCCGCCTCGTCGCGTGTCATGGCTTCTCTACGCGGTTTCATCTGCCTTATCCCTTAATAAGTGCCAAATGCGCAACTGCTTTAACCGTTGGTTACGGCTTCTCATGCAAAGTGCAAAGATCATTAGGTGAGAATCGGTGCACATAAGTGCCGCCGGGGCAATTTGGTCTGGATGCATGACCTACCAACAGACAGGAAACAGCGTTGAGCGCCGCGGGGCCGATCCGCGGACAACGCAACGTTCCGTTCTCATCGTGGAAGACAACGAGCTCAACATGAAGCTCTTCCACGATCTGCTTGCCGCCCATGGCTACCGCACGATCCAGACCCGCAATGGACTGGATGCTCTGGGCCTTGCCCGTACGCATCGTCCGGATCTGATCCTGATGGACATCCAGCTTCCCGAAGTCTCGGGGCTCGAGGTGACCAAATGGATCAAGGAGGATGACGATCTGCGCGACATTCCTGTCATAGCCGTTACCGCCTTCGCGATGAAGGGCGACGAGGAGCGTATTCGCTCCGGCGGCTGCGAAGCCTACATCTCCAAACCGATCTCGGTGGTGGCGTTTCTCGAAACAGTCAAACGCTTCACCAGTCGAAACAAGTTCTGATCAATCGTCCGGTGGACAAATCGTAGTTACACATGACTGCCCGCGTACTCGTTGTCGATGACATCCTGGCCAATGTGAAGCTGCTCGAAGCGCGGCTTGCGGCCGAATATTTCGAAGTGCTTTCCGCCTTCAGCGGACGGGAGGCGCTCGACATCTTATCGCGCGAGCGTGTGGACGTGGTCCTGCTCGACGTCATGATGCCAGGCATGGACGGATTTGAAGTCTGCCGGCGCATCAAGGGGAACGCTAAGACCCATCATATTCCGGTCGTCATGGTGACGGCGCTTGATCAACCCTCCGACAAGGTCCAGGGCCTGGAAAGCGGCGCTGATGACTTCCTCACCAAGCCGGTCGACGACATCGCGCTCATCACACGCGTAAAGAATCTCGCGCGCCTCAAGATGCTCAACGACGAAATGATCATGCGCGCCTCCACGGGCGAGCGGATGGGCATCCCGGACGATGGCGCGCTCGCGAAGGCGCTCTCGGGGCGATCTGGCCGTGTGCTCGTGGTCGACGATCATCCGCGTTCGGCCGCACGGCTCCTGGAGGTCTTGTCCAAAACCAACGATGCGTTTGCCGAGCGTGATCCGCAGGCCGCGCTGGTCAAGCTCGCCGAGCACAATTTCGATTTGCTCGTCGTTAGCCTCTCGTTACAGAACGCCGATGGCCTGAGGCTGTGCTCGCAGGTGCGTTCGCTCGACCGCACGCGACATCTGCCGATCATCATTCTGGTAGAGCCGGGCGATGAGGCGCGTCTGCTGCGCGGTCTCGATATGGGCGTCAACGACTACCTCATGCGCCCCATCGATCGCCACGAACTGCTGGCGCGTGTGAAGACGCAGATCAAGCGGAAGCGCCATTCCGACTTCCTGCGTCATCGTCTCGAAGAGACTGTGGAACAATCGATCACCGACGGACTGACCGGTCTGCACAATCGCCGCTACATGGAAAGTCACCTGAAGACTCTGGTGACGGATTCGCTGCGCACCGGTCGTGCCCTGTCCATGCTCATCGCCGACATCGATCATTTCAAGCAAGTGAACGATACTTACGGACACGATGCCGGAGACATGGTGTTGCGTGAGTTCGCAGGTCGTCTGAAGCGTAATACCCGTGGCATCGATCTCGCCTGCCGGCTCGGCGGCGAAGAATTCGTCATCATTATGCCGGACACGGACATTGCGCGTGCTTATCAGGTTGGCGAGCGTGTGCGCGCCTACGCGGCTGCCGAAAACTTTACGATCGGCGCAGACAAGACAATCCGTGTAACCGCAAGCGTGGGCATTGCGACCCTGGAACGGGGCGATGACACCCCGGAAACCATCTATAAACGCGCGGACAACGCGCTCTACGCCGCCAAGCGCCGTGGCCGTAATCGAGTCGCGGCCGACGCCGCTTAGGCGTTTGCGCCCACTTCCGACCGTCGGCGAATTCTGCCTGCTTTCGACGTGCTCATCCTATCCATACGTCATTTCTGCGCCGCCTCGGCAAGAAATATGTTTTTTATCAAATGGTTGCGACGTCGTATGAAGAGGGCTTAAAAAAGCCGCACATGTCATTGATTCGTTGTGAAGTAGCAACAGTCAAAGCTGTTGTTGCAAAGTGTCGTTAAGTCTGCAACGTATTGCCGTAATTGAACGGGGAATAGTCAAACTTTATTGATTTTGGAAAAGGGGCCAGACGCGTTCTCCGTTCCGCAAGATCCCTCGCCTTTCGGGTCCGCCGCATAGACCTGATTGGAGTGAGGGTTTGATCAGCCGCAGTGGCCTTACGAGTGGCCTCCTCATAGGGTTGCGTTGGGCTGATCGATTAGCCGGGTGAGGGACAACGCCCTCTTTGGAACTTACTCGGTGAAGGACCAGGGTCCCGAGGCGAACTCGGAACGATTTACCCCGCTGCCGAGATAGTTTCGGACCCTGGTCGCATTCTCTCGACCAGAGCCCGAATTCAACGCAAATCGCGAAATCTAAGGAGTTTGGACGAAGATTCTATTTGATCTTCGTTTCCTTGAACTCGACGTGCTTGCGCACGACGGGATCGTATTTCTTAAACACCAGCTTTTCGGTCGCGGTGCGGGGGTTCTTCTTGGTGACGTAGAAGAAGCCCGTGCCAGCGGTCGACAGCAGCTTAATCTTTTGCACTACGGGCTTAGCCATGGCGATGAGCCTTTAGAAAATCCAGCGAAGGATGGGATGTTCGGAAGTTGCGCACCATAGTCATGGAATACTGCCTGTCAAGTTCCTGGCCGCTTAAGGCCCGCGACTAATGAGTTGGCGGCAGAAGCGGTCGCCCTGTTGGTAATAATATGGGACGGGTCCGAGACTTAGCAGTCCCGGTCGGGCCAGGACGCTTTCCAGATCCGCAAGCACACGGCGGGTAATGTTGGGCAGGTCGAGGGCCCTGGCATCTTCGAAGGTAAACCAACCGAGATCGGTAAATTCGCCATCGCCCGAGCCTGCGTTTTCAATGACGCTGTCGCGCATGGCGATGAAGAAGCGGGTGTCGTAGCGGCGAGGCCGACCCGGTGGGGTAATGGCGCGCGCGATCAGTCTCAGCGGTGCAAGCGTGGGAACGAGGCCGAGCGTGTCGAAGGCCGGCCAGACGCTGCTCTCGGATGATGCCGCGCGAGGAACGGCCATGGCGTGTCCGGTCTCCTCGAAAAGCTCGCGAACCGCGGCAAGCGCCAATGCGCGGGCAAATGCAGAGCTTGCAGGCATGGGCAGCGCGCTCAGCAGTGCGGCTTCATCGTGCGGGTCGAGGTCGGAAGCGGTCGCGATCGATCCGTCGTCCTTCTCCAGTCGGCCTCCGGGGAAAACCCACTTGTTGGGAAGGAACACATTGTCAGCACGGCGGCGGCCCATGAGAAGGCGAGGCGAGGACGAACCGCGATCGATGAGAAGGATGGAGGCGGCATCACGGATCGCAACACCGGCCTGATCCGCAGCGTGCGTTGTTTCACGTTCGCTCATGGTCGTTGCGACCTGCAGATCAGTTTGAACCCGCTGGCCGGGGCTCTGCTGGAGGGATATCGGCGCCTTCAACTTCGAGTGCGCCAAACCCGTGCATACGGTTGGCCCACTGATAGCCGATGAGCGCACCCTTCACGCGCGGCAGCAGCCACAAGCTCAACAGCACGAGCGCGGGCAGCCATATGGCGAGCTGCACCCACGTCGGCGGCGCGAACGCCTGCTCAGTGGCCAGAATTCCGCCAACGATGACGTGGCCCGTGATGAACATGGTGAAGTAGGGCGGCGCGTCGTCGGCGCGCTGGTGGTACAACTCCTCGCCACACGACGGGCAAGTGTCATTGACCTTCAAATAGCTTCGATACATCGCGCCGGTGCCGCACGCGGGGCACTTCTGCCGCCAGCCGCGTTTGAGCGCCACCCAGACGTCGCGATCTGGAAGATTGATGCCGCCGCCGCCGATGTGTTTTGTCTCTGTCATGGGTCAGAAACTGGACCTCCTGGTGTCGCTTTGCAAGCGGTTGCGAAGCCGCAGCGGGATTTCCCGTGCGGCGTCATCCTTATCGTCCCCGGCGTCGAAAGCCTCCGCCCTTGGGGCGGCCGCCGCGTGGCTCGCGTGGAAGCTTACCGCCTCCAGCCTTGAAACTTGAAAGGTGGCCACGTGTTCCAGGCGTCAGCATCTCAAATCGCATAGCACCGGCCGAAGGGATGACTTCAAGCAGTCGCACCTCGACCACGTCGCCAAGACGGTAACCCTCGCCCGTGCGCGCACCGATGAGCGCGTGGGCGGCTTCAACGTGGTGATAGTAGTCGTTGCCCAAGGACGAGATGGGAATGTAGCCGTCGGCTCCCGTGTCCTTCAACTTTACGAACAGCCCCGATCGCGTGACGCCCGCAATGCGCGCTGCGAAGGTTGCGCCGACGTGATCGGCAAGATGCGCCGCGATCAGCCGATCCATAGTTTCCCGTTCGGCCGCCATCGCACGGCGCTCGGTGTCGGAAATCTGCTTCGAGATTGCGGTAAGTCGCGGGATCTCTTCATCTGTCAGACCGCCTTCGCCAAGTTTTAACGCGCGTACCAGCGCTCGATGCACCAGCAGATCGGCATAACGGCGGATCGGAGATGTGAAGTGCGCATATCGCGCTAGGTTCAATCCGAAGTGCCCGATGTTCTTTGGTGCGTACTCGGCTTGCGACTGAGAACGCAAAATCACCTCGTTGACGAGATCTGGAACCGGAAGATCCTTGGCTTGCGCCAGGACCTTGTTGAAGGCGTCCGGCTTCAAGGCTCCAGCGTGAGGGATCTTCATGTCGAGCGTTTCGAGGAAGTCGCGCAGCCCCTTGAGCTTTTCCTGACTAGGCGCGTCATGCACGCGGTAGACGAGGGGAGACTTATTTTCTTCCAAGGTCTCGGCGGCGGCCACGTTGGCCTGGATCATCATTTCCTCGATCAGCCGGTGGGCGTCGAGGCGCTCTGGTGTAATGATCTGCGCGACGCGGCCTTTTTCATCGAGCTTGATTTTGCGTTCGGGGAGATCGAGGTCGAGTGGGCCGCGCTTGTCACGCGCCTTTGCCAATGCGGCGTAGGCTTCCCACAGTGGCCTTAACGCGCGCTCCATCAGCGGCGCGCACTTTTCCGACACGTTGCCGTCGATGGCGGCCTGCGCCTCCTGATAGGAGAGCTTGGCCGCCGATTTCATCATCGCGCGCAAGAATGTGTGGCTTCTCTTCTCGCCCCACTTGTTGAACACCATGCGGGCGGCAAGGCACGGCCGTTCCTCGCCTTCGCGCAGAGAGCACAAATCGTTGGAGATCTTTTCCGGCAGCATCGGTACGACCCGGTCGGGGAAGTAGACCGAGTTGCCGCGCAGCTGTGCCTCGCGATCGAGCTTGGTATCGGGGCGGATGTAGTGCGCGACGTCGGCAATCGCCACGATCACGACCCAGCCACCTTCATTGTTCGGGTCTGCATCGGGTTCTGCATAGACGGCGTCGTCGTGGTCGCGGGCGTCCACGGGATCGATCGTCAACAGCGGAACTTCGCGCAGATCCGTGCGGACATCCATGGTGGGAGGATCGAGATGCTCGGCCTCGATCAACACACTCTCGGGAAAGTCCTCTGGAATGCCGTGCGCATGGATCGCGATAAGAGAGATCTGGCGTTGGTCTGACGGATTGCCGAGGCTTTCCAGGACATGCGCACGCGGTGTCGCGAAACGGCCTTTGCGCGCCAGATCGAAACGCACCAGATCGCCGTCCTTCGCCTCGCCTTCGTCACCCGGGGCGATCGACCAGCTCTTGAGTTCCTTGCGGTCTATGGGTTCGATGGTGCCGCCGCCGCGTTTGGCTTCGCGATAAATGCCGAGAAGCCGGCGCTTCTCGCGCGGCAGCTTTTTGATCGGCGTTGCCTCGTAGTCTGCGTCCGCATCACGCGGCAATTTAGAGAGCTTAGCGAGCACGCGGTCGCCCGCGCCAATTTCCGCATCGCCCTCGCGTGTGCTGATGAGAAGCCGCACAACGGGGCGAGGCCCTTCGTCTTCCCAGATAACAGGCTTGCCGATGAGGTCTCCGTCGCGGTCACGTCCCGTCACTTCGATCTGAGTCACGGCCGGCAAGCGACCAGGCTCGCGCAGGTCCTTCTTGTTGCCTGCCAATAGGCCTTCTTCGGCCATCTCCGCGAGGATACGTTTGAGCGCAATGCGCGCTCCCGCCCGGACGCCGAAGGCGCGGGCAATTTCGCGCTTCCCGGCTTTGCCCTGGAAAGAGTTCAAGAACTCTATGATCTGCTCGCGGGACGGCAATCCGCCATTGGCGGGGGCGCGCGGATCTTTGGTTTTGCGGGCCACCGCTTCTCCTTGCTCTTTTCCTGAGCCTTAAGCCTTCGCCGTCTTCGAGGGCGCGGACTTCTTGGCTGGCGCTTTTTTCGCGGCCTTCTTCGCAGGTGCAGCCTTGGCCTTTGTCGGCTTGTCGCCCGCTCCGTCGGCGTCTTTAGCAGCCGCCTTCTTGGCAGGAGCCTTGGCTTTCTTTCCGGGCTTTTTTCCGCCGCCCTTGGCGATGCGCTCGTTGATGAGCTCAATCGCCTCTTCCTGCGTCAAGTCCTCTGGCTTTTTGGACTTCGGTACGGTGGCATTGACCTTATTATGCGTCACGTAGGGACCATATCGCCCCGACAACACCTGGATCTTGCCCCCCTCGACGGGATGTTCGCCGAGGTCTTTGAGGACCGCAGGAGCGGCGCGCTGGAACCGACTCTTGCCGCCGCCAGCGCGCTTTTCAGCCAGCAGTGTGACAGCGCGGTTGAGGCCGATGGTGAAGACGTCCTCCATCGATTCCAGGTTCACATAGGTGCCGTCGTGGAGAATGAACGGCCCATAGCGGCCAAGCCCTGCGGTGATGGGGGTGCTTGTCTCGGGGTGAATGCCAACCTCGCGCGGCAGCGACAGCAGCTGCATCGCGCGTTCAAAATCGAGGGTCGCCGCATCCACACCCTTGGGCAGGCTCGAACGCTTCGGCTTCTCGGAACCTTCCGCTTCGCCCAACTGCACGTAGGGCCCAAAACGGCCATTGCGAAGCGTGACGGCCACGCCGTCATCGTCATATCCCAGCACCTTACCGTCGAGCGCCGCTTCTGCTCCGTCGGGTTGTGTGAGTTGGCGGGTGTAATTGCAGTCGGGGTAGTTGCCGCATCCGATAAACGGTCCAAAGCGCGACGGCTTGAGGCTCAAGCGGCCCGTCCCGCACTTGGGACACACGCGCGGATCGCTGCCGTCCTCCCTCGGCGGGAAGATGTGGGGCGCGAGCATGTCGTTGAGCGCTTCCATCACGTCGCCGACGCGCAGATCCTTGATATCCTCGATGGCGCCAGTGAAGTCTTTCCAGAAATCGCGCAAGACAACCTTCCAATCGAGATCGCCGTTGGAAATGAGGTCGAGTTTGTCCTCAAGGCTCGCGGTGAAATCGTATTCGACGTAGCGCTTGAAGAAATTTTCCAGGAAGCCGACCACCAGGCGGCCTTTGTCTTCGGGGACAAGACGCTTCTTCTCGATCTTGACGTAGCCGCGGTCGACAAGCGTCGCCATGGTCGAGGCGTAGGTCGATGGGCGTCCGATCCCCAACTCCTCCATGCGCTTGACGAGTGTCGCCTCGGAAAAACGCGGTGGCGGCTGCGTGAAATGCTGGTCGGCGTCGATCTGCTTGTCTGTCAGGGCATCGCCAGCGGCCAGCGGCGGCAGGCGGCGCGCGCTGTCTTCCTCGCCCTCGGTATCGTCCTTGCCCTTCTCGATGAAGCGGAAGCGGTCGTCGCGGCCTTCCTCATAAACCCTGAGAAAGCCATCGAATGTCACGACAGAGCCGTTGGCGCGCAAGCCATAGTCCTTGCCGTCGCGGCCTTTGACGTCGATCTCCGCTGCCGTCTGTTCAAGGTCTGCGGGCGCCATCTGGCTCGCGATTGCGCGCTTCCAGATCAGATCGTAGAGCGCATACTGGTCCTTCTCCAGATGCTTGCGCACACTCTCTGGCTTTCGGCGCGGATCTGTCGGGCGGATCGCTTCGTGCGCTTCCTGAGCGTTCTTGGCCTTGGTTTTGTACTCGCGCGCGAATGGCGTGTAGTTCTTGCCGTACTCGGCGGCGATGACGTCACGGATCTGCGAGACGGCTTCCGGCACGATTTGTACGCCGTCGGTTCGCATGTAGGTGATGAGGCCGACCGTCTCGCCGCCGACATCGACACCCTCATACAAGCGCTGGGCAACCTGCATCGTCTGCTTGGCGGAGAAGCCAAGCTTGCGCGACGCGTCCATCTGTAGAGTGGAGGTCGTGAACGGTGGAAAGGGATTGCGTTTGGCGGCTTTCTTTTCCACGCTGGCAACGCGGAAGGACTGGTTCTCGATCGCGGCCTTGATGGCGAGTGCGGTTGCTTCGTCCTTGATGTCGAGTTTCTTTAATGTCGTGCCCGCGATGGTGACCAGCCTGGCCTTCACATCCTCGCTCTTGGCGGTGTTGAGCAGAGCCTCGATGGTCCAATATTCGTCGGTGCGGAACGCCTCGATCTCGGCCTCGCGGTCGCAAACCAGACGCAACGCCACCGACTGAACGCGCCCTGCTGAGCGCGAGCCTGGAAGTTTGCGCCACAGCACCGGCGATAGTGTAAATCCGACGAGATAGTCGAGCGCACGGCGCGCCAGATAGGCGTCCACCAGCGGCGCATCGATCTTGCGCGGCTCCTTCAGCGCGGCGAGGATCGATTGCTTTGTGATGGCGTTGAAGGCGACGCGCTCGACGTCGAGGTCTTTCTTGAGAGCCTTCTTCTGTGCAAGAATTTCCAGGATGTGCCAGGAAATCGCTTCTCCCTCGCGATCAGGGTCGGTGGCGAGGATTAGCTTGTCGGCCTTTTTGACCGCTTCGGCGATCTCGCGGACGATCTTTTGGGATTTGCCGTCAACGTCCCAGTGCATAGCAAAATCGTTGTCCGGCTCAACCGAGCCATCCTTGGCAGGCAGGTCGCGCACGTGGCCATAGGAAGCGATGACCTTATAAGTGGGGCCAAGATACTTATTAATGGTCTTGGCCTTCGCAGCGGATTCGACGATCAGGACGTTCATATTTTGCTTTCTGGGGGAAGAGAGCCACTCAGCATCTAGAACCTATGGTTGAGCATCCCGACGCGCTCTCGAAATTCATGGCGCGGGAAGATGGGTGATCCACGCCAGACTGTCAAACCGCCTACAAGTCGCGCCCGGGAGTTGCGAGAAGAACGTTATTGCAACCAAAGATAGAGTGCATTAAGGTTTACCCGTGGACAGCGAAGCGCTGGCAACGAGATACAGGGCCGGGACAATATTGCAATGCCAACATCATCCAATGTGCCGGATGCGCCTCAGGCCGAGCGGCTTCGGGCTGTGGACAGGCTTGAATATGTTGCCGATCTGCTCTTGGAGCTGCAATCGATAGCCATCTCCTCAAAGTGCGAAACCCTGGCCGGCCTGCTTAACCTAGCCCATGCCGAGGCACTGAGGCAGGCGCGGCAGATCTAGCAGCCGTGGGCCCGCCGGGTCAGTCGGGCGATGCGGCGACAAGCCCAGGTCCTGGACGGGTGAGCCTGCCTGCCAGCTCGAGTTCCATCAGAGCGATCTGGACCACGCGGACCGAAAGGCCCGTCGCTTCGATGATGGCGCCGACGTCGACCGGCGCAGGGCCGAGAGCCTGCCACACGCGATTGCGTTCTCCATCGCCGAACTCCGGCGGAGGCAGCGGCGGCGGTATGGCAGGCTGGGTGAACGCCTCCGGGCCAGGAGGAGCTTCTCTCAGCCCCGTCAGAGGCGCCAGGATCGACAGGACATCTGCGACCTCGGTCACCAGTGTCGCTCCGTTCTTGATGAGCCGGTTGGTGCCTTCCGCGCGCGGGTCCAGCGGGTGGCCGGGCACGGCAAAGACCTCGCGGCCCTGTTCTGCCGCATAGCGGGCCGTCACCAGTGTGCCTGAGCGCGCGGCCGCTTCGATAATGATCACGCCGCTCGAAATGCCTGAGATGATCCGATTGCGCTTGGGAAAGTCCTGGCCGCGTGGCGTGAAGCCGGGTCGCTGTTCGCTGACGAGGCACCCCTCCACGCCAATGCGATCCTGCAGCGCTCGGTGCTCGGGCGGATAGATGACATCCAATCCACCCGCCAGCACCGCGACTGTGCCGGTGGCGAGTGCCGTGTCGTGGGCGGCTCCGTCGATGCCACGCGCAAGTCCCGACACCACGCAATAGCCCGCATCTCCCAAGCCGTTTGCGAAATGCCGCGCGAGCTTGATGCCCGCTGCAGAACTCTCCCGCGAGCCGACGATGGCGACGCTTGGCGCATTCAGAAGTTGCGCCCGGCCCTTCACGTATAGCAGCGGTGGGGGAGCATCGAGCATGGCAAGCCGCGCGGGATAGTTCGGCTCGATGGTGAATATCGGTGTCGCGCCGCACGCCTGCGCGGCCTCGAGTTCCGCGCTGGCTTGATGCTCGGAGCACACGCGGATGGTTTTGCCGCGACCGGCGCGCCGCGCAAGTCCCGGCAGCACCTCAAGCGCCTTGGTCGCGCCGCCATAGGTATTGATCAACTCGCGGAATGTGACGGGTCCAACGTTTTCGGAGCGTATGAGGCGCAGGCAGGCAAGCCGTTCGGCCGGATCTAGCGTGGCGACGGGCAGCGGCGCGGGTCGAAAAAGGCCTGAAGGCTCACGTCTTGGCACCAATTTTCGGCTCCGTGCCGGCGATGAGCCGCGCAATGTTGGCCCGGTGCTTCCAAAGCAACAGGGCGGTCATGAGAAGGGCGACGATAGCAAGCACCGTTTCTCCTACCCACCACAACATGATCGGTGCAGCGACGCTTGCGACCAGGGCGGACAGCGAGGAGTATTTGAGTGTGTAGGCCACAGCCAGCCAGATTGCGCAAAACACCAGCGCGCCGGGCCAGTACAATCCAGCTAGCACACCGATATAGGTGGCAACGCCTTTGCCGCCTTTAAACCGCAACCATACGGGGTAGATGTGCCCGAGAAATGCGCCGAGTCCTGCGATGACGGCGGGCGCTTCGCCCCAGAAATAGCGCGCAAGCAGAACAGCTGCGGTGCCCTTCAGGCCATCGAGAAGCAGAGTGGCGGCGGCGAGCTTCTTGGAGCCTGTCCGCAATACGTTGGTCGCCCCGATGTTTCCTGAGCCGATCGCTCGGACATCGCCAAGGCCGGCCGCCCGCGTGAGAAGCAGCCCGAAAGGAATGGATCCGAGCAGGTAGCCCAATACGCCGCCCTTGATGAGCCAGGGCCAAAGTCCGCCTATGACAAGGGCTGTAAAAGAGGATTCGGGGCTCATGTGGGGCCGCTTGGATCTGCGAAAGGCTTGAAACTAAAGAGAAGGTCTAGGCAGCCCGGCGCATCGGGTCAATGCCGTTTGGCATGGTCTATCAAGAGCGCAGATGCGTTCGCTGCAATTGGATGCGTGTTGCGCATTGCCAAGGCTCGCTCAAATCGACCGTTTTTTGACGGGCGCCTTCCATTGCGCGTGCAGTGATCTCGATATCCCCAGGATTTTTTAATCGTCGCGGAGGCAAAAACTCCAACCGAATCCGCCGCCCACTGCCTGAAAAAACAGGAACGGCGATTTGTGCGGATTGGATGCCATTGACTCCAGTTGGGAGTGGTCTCAGCTTGACGTTCTAGTACGTCATCACTCGTTGGCTTTATCCAGGCGTCCGCGGCGAGCCCAATTGGCTCATCGCGGACGATGTTTTTTCGTCGTAGCCTTTGCCGAGCCTATCGCTTCACCGGTATCGGTTTCGGCGCGGCACGCGCTCGTTGAGGACGCGGTGTCAACGTGGCGGCGGAGGAATTGGAACGCCACCTTTAAAACCTGCGGAGGTCCAATCATAGACCGTAACGCCGGTGCGAATGCTTCCAAGCCGCGGAGCACTCACGTCCAGAATGACGACGATTACGATAGTCCACACCGCGGTCAAAATACCCGACAGCAGGTAGATGGTCTGGCCCTTCAAACCGAGTTGATAGCCGACCGCGCTGATCGAAATGATTGCCAGTCCGATAAGCAGCCAAAACACTTGCGGGGGAACCCGCGCTTCATGCGCGAACCGCTCATCGGTTGCCAGATCGAACGTGTCGTTGAGCGAACTCATCAACGCTGCGATGATCGGATCGGGGCGTTGGCGAGAGAGAGCCGCAGCGTGCCCCCACATCTGAGTTTGAAGGGCGGATGTTCGCGCGTTGATGTCCTCGAGTTCTGCCGATACGCGCGGCGCTTGGAGAAACTGCTTGCGGACCGCAATATAGTCTTCCAGGAGCTTGGCGATTTCCTGCCCGCGCGGATCGTCAATGGCTTGGGCGCGCAGCCATGCCGTCCCGATGGCATTGGCTTCAGCCAGCGTCGCCTGACGGCGTTCGGCGAAGCGGGTGTTCGCAAATGAGAGGGTGAGCGCCAAGACGAAAGCTAGAAGTCCCAGGATGCCGCCGACGATCAGTCCGACGCCTTCCGCATCGCCCGTGCCGCGGACTTCGCGCTCGCGGCGGCCAAGGATATAGCCGAGCAAGTGCGCGACGATCTGGGCGATGAACAAGACAGCCGCGAAGGCCGGCGGGCTCCAGTCCGCAAGGCGCGCCAGCAACTCCATCAGCAGCTCCGTCGAAAAATATGAAGATCAAGAAAGAATGCGGTGGACTGTGCCCGTTCCGGTCAACGCAAATCCCGGCTGGCAGCGAGTTTCGTCTCGCTGCCAGCGATCTTATTCGACCAAGCTAATGGCAAAGCAAGATCCATCAACTGCTGCCCACAGCTTGTATCGCGGGAACGCCTGGAGAGCACTCATCGTTTGAGGTTTTTGCCGCCCAATTCAGTCAGGGGGAGCCTTCTCAATCCGAGCCTACCGCCCGTATTCGAACACGGTTTCGCCCGCAACGATGGTGCGCAGGACGCGGCCTTGCATTTTGGCTTCGTCGAAGGGGGAGTTCTTTGAGCGCGAGCGCAGCAGGTCTTTGTTGACGACCCACGGCTCGCCCATGTCGAATAACACCAGATCCGCAATCGCGCCTTTTACGATGCGCCCGGAGTGAAGACCGAGCAGACGCGCGGGATTGATCGTCATGGCGCGCAGCACGACGTTCAGCGGCACGTCGCCCGAATGCACCAGACGCAGCGCCGCGACCAGCAGCGTCTCAAGGCCCGCTGCGCCGTCGGCTGCTTCCGAGAAGGGACGGCGCTTGGTGTCAGCATCCTGCGGGTCGTGGCTTGAGACGATCACATCGATGTCTCCCGAGCCTACCGCGCGAACCATCGCCACACGGTCTTCCTCGCGTCGCAGCGGCGGACGGACTTTCAAGAACGTGCGGTATGAGCCGATGTCGTTCTCGTTCAGGGTCAAATGGTTGATCGAGACGCCGCACGTGACCGGCAGCTTGCGCGCCTTGGCGCTGCGGACCACCTCAAGGCTTTCCTCGCAACTGATCGTCGCCGCGTGATAGCGCCCGCCCGTCATCTCGACGAGCCGCACGTCGCGTTCCAGAACGATGGTTTCGGCGAGCTTGGAAGCGCCGGGCAGGCCGAGCCGAGCAGCAACCTCGCCCGAATTCATCGCCGCAGAGCCCGTCAGGTAAGGGTCTTCGGTGTGATGGACCACAAGTGCACCGAAGTCCTTGGCGTAGTTCAGGACATTGCGCATCACGCGCGTGTTGGCGATCGACGATTTGCCATTCGAGAAAGCGATGGCGCCCGCCCGCTTCAGCAGGCCGATCTCGGTCATCTCCTCGCCAGCGAGCCCTTTGGTCATGGCGGCCATGGTGTGGACATGCACAAGTGCGTTGTCACGGGCGCGGCGCTGGATGAAGTCCACGAGCGCGACCTGATCGATCACCGGGTTGGTATCGGGCATCACCACCATGGTGGTGACGCCGCCAGCTGCGGCCGCGTGGCTTGCCGTCTTCAAGGTCTCGCGATGCTCGAAGCCGGGCTCGCCGGTGAACACCTGCATGTCGATGAGGCCGGGCGCCAGCACGTGGCCCTTGCAATCGATCACCTCGACACCTGTGGGCGCGTTGCGGCGCAGGTGCGGTCCGAGATCGGCAATCAGCCCATCCTTGACGAGGACGCCGCCAGGCTCATCCCGATTTGTCGAAGGATCGACTACACGCGCATTGATGAACACAATCGACTTGCCGGCGGGCAGGCTTTTTTCCGGCGTCTTGGATGTTGATTTTGATTGAGGGTTCATGCGGCGTCACCATCCTGCTCGGGAAGGTGGGCGGCAAGCGCCTCAAGCACAGCCATGCGCACGGCGACACCCATCTCGACCTGCTCGCGAATAACGCTGCGGCTGTCGTCGGCAACCGTGGAGGCAATTTCGACACCGCGGTTCATGGGGCCGGGATGCATGATCAGGGCGTCGGGCTTGGCGTGCGAAAGCTTCTCGTGGTCAAGGCCGAAGAAGTGGAAGAATTCGCGAGTCGAGGGCACATATGAACCCTCCATGCGCTCGCGCTGCAGGCGCAACATCATCACGACGTCGGCGCCCTCCAACCCCTTCCACATGTCGGTGTAAACTTCGGTGCCGAGGCGCTCGGGCGACGAGGGAAGCAGCGTGGAAGGCGCGATGATGCGAACGTTGGCGCCAAGCGTGTTGAGGAGATTGATGTTGGAGCGGGCCACCCGCGAATGCAGGATGTCGCCGCAAATCGCAACCGTCAGGCCGGAGATGCGTCCCTTGGCGCGGCGGATGGTGAGGGCATCGAGCAGGGCTTGGGTCGGATGCTGATGTGCGCCGTCGCCTGCATTGATCACCGAGCAATCCACCTTCTGCGACAGCAGCTCGACCGCGCCCGCCGCGTGATGGCGAACCACGATCAGATCGGGGCGCATGGCGTTGAGCGTCACTGCCGTATCGATCAGTGTCTCGCCCTTGGTGACAGAGGACGTCGCGACATTCATGTTCATGACGTCGGCGTCCAGCCGCTTCGCCGCCATTTCGAAGGAGGCCTGGGTGCGCGTTGAGGACTCGAAGAAGAGGTTGATAAGCGTGCGGCCGGAAAGTACCGACCGTCTGCGCGCGCCGCGTTGAACGGCGTCGGCGTTGGCATCTGCAAGCTTTAATAGAAAATCTATCTCCGCTGCGCTCAACCCCTCGCACGTGAGAAGGTGGCGGCGCGGAAAACGCTGAAGCTCGGAAGCGGTCGCAGACTTGGCCATTAAAGTCGTGTCTATACGGGGAGTCTTGGTGCCCCGCAAGCCGGACGGCGTCTCACGTCCCAACGCGGTATAGATTACGTTGCTGCGTGGCTCTTAGTGGGCCGTGCACGCCATGAACGAAAGCAGCACGAGAGCGGCTTAACGGCCGCCGGGAGGGCAGTTATGACCCAAAGGTTCGCCACCCATGAGGTGTTTAACCAGACCCCGCCCTTGGAGGACGTCAACCTTTTCCTCTCCGATGGCCCGTTGCGGTCGGCCGTTTCACGAGGCTTGGGGTCAGCCGCAAACGAAACACCGGCCGGGACGGCTTTAGAAGCCCTGGCAGCCTTCGGAGCAGTGGCCGGGGGCGCCGAGGCGGCGGAATGGGCGCGGCAAGCCAATGCCATAACGCCTGTTCTCGAAACCCACGATGCCCGGGGCAACCGTTGCGACCGGGTGTTGTTTCATCCCGCCTACCACAACTTGATGGGCGCGAGTTTTGCCCATGGGGTGCATCGGCTGGATGAGGAAACAGATAGTCCGCACGTCATGCGCGCCGCCAAACTCTATCTCGCCGCGCAGATGGAGGCGGGGCATTGCTGTCCGCTGACCATGACAAATGCGGCGATGCCGGTGCTGGCGCGCGAACCCGAGCTTGCCGCGCTGTGGGGCATCAAGGCCGCTGCGACGGAGTATGATCCCTCGTTCCAACCGGCGACGGCGAAGTCATCGGTAACGCTTGGCATGGGGATGACGGAAAAGCAGGGTGGCAGTGACGTGCGCGCCAACACGACCGTCGCGGAGCCGGAAGGTCGGCGTGGGTCGGGACAGGCCTACCGGATTACGGGCCACAAATGGTTCATGTCGGCGCCGATGTCGGATGCTTTCTTGGTGTTGGCACAGGCGCAAGGCGGTTTGACGTGCTTTTTAATGCCGCGGTTTACGCCCGATGGCGCGGTCAACTCTATCCACTTTCAACGATTGAAGGCCAAACTGGGTAACCGCTCCAACGCGTCGAGCGAGGTGGAATTCCTTGGTGCCTATGGGATGGCCATTGGGGATGAAGGCGAGGGGACCCGTGTCATCATCGACATGGTGACGCTGACCCGGCTGGATTGTGCGGTGTCGTCGGCTGCCTTGATGCGGCAGGCCCTCTCACATGCGATACACCACGCGCGCCATCGCACGGCATTCCAGAAGAAACTGATCGACCAACCTTTGATGACCCACGTTCTGGCTGCTTTGGCGCTCGACGTCGAGGCAGCGGTGGCGCTCGTGTTCCGCCTGGCGCGGGCTTTCGATACGCCGGGCGAAGAGTTCTCGCACGCTTGGCGGCGTTTGATGACTCCGATCGTCAAATATTGGATCTGCAAGAGTGCGCCGCCGTTCGTGGCGGAAGCGATGGAGTGTCTCGGTGGTAACGGTTATGTGGAAACGGGGCCGTTGGCGCGGATCTATCGCGAAGTGCCGGTCAACTCGATCTGGGAAGGCTCGGGCAACATCATGGCGCTCGATGTGGTGAGGGTGTTGCGCCGCGAGCCGGAACTTGCCCAATGCCTTCTCGAAGAAGCCCGCCCACGCTCCAAGCGGCTGGAGTTGATCGCGCTGCGAGACAAACTCGCCACTCTGCTCGGCGATGCTGCAAACCTCGAAGCTAATGCGCGCACCCTTTGCGAGGGTTTCGCGCTATATGGCGCGGCTAGCTTGTTGGAGCGCGGTGCATCGGCGGCGGTCGCGGATGGCTTCTCGCGGGCACGGCTGTCGCGCGATCACGCAGGCACTTACGGGACCGCCCGCCTGGCCGACCCGCGTGCGATCATTGAGAGCGCTGGATCTAGTCCCTAAATTCTATTTCGCGGGCGTGCGAAGAAGGCGCAGACCCAAACGCAGCTCGTCGGCCGTCATCCACGCCCACAGGCCAAGCATTGATGCGAGGAGAACGCCGCCACCTCCGATCAAGAGCCAATGGAACCAGCTTAGCGACCGATTGTCGGCGGCGCTGGCCGACAGTCGTGCGATGATGCGGGATTTTGGACCGGCAAGTACATAGCTTGCTTTGATTGCGCCTTTGCTCTGAGCGTCGCCGATAACCACAATAGGTTTGCCGACCGCAAGCCCGCGCTGTTCTCTCCAGCCATCGCGGCTACGTTCGCTATCGTGATCCCAGATGGGAAGAACAGGTGGAGGCGCGTGGGCTTCGGCAAGTGGTTCGCGTGGCCAGAACGTGTAATCAGTGTTTGCAACTTCAATGCGTTCGCCGTCATCCGACACAAGCGCGAATGATGATGCTTCCGGCTTTTCCGCGGGAACCCAAAGCGTTTTGCTTTCGATATTGCCTTCGCCCTGACTGACGTAGCGGCGGTACCATTGGTAAGCGACGAAGTTTTTGGACAGCGGCTGGTTGTCCTCGGCAATGCGCCCCTCAATGATCGCCGTGCCGTCTTCGTTCGCCGATTTGAGAAAATCTGCGAAGGCAAGGTAGCGGGTTGCTTCGTCGGATCCCGATGACTTTAGCCATAATCCAGCGCCCAAGACTGCCGCGCCGATAAGGGCACCGCTGCCATAGATCTTGGCACTTTCCCAAAGCTGTTCGGACCGCAATGCAATGGCGTCGCGCAGCGAGACGGTCGCAGAGCCGTCCCTTTCCGGTGTTGGGGGAGCGTTTCGCTCGGGCTTAGATGCAATTCTGGGCGATGTGCGCCGCTTCCTTTGTTCTTTCACCATGTTCCGCTAGCTGGCTTCTTGTCTCTTGAGGGTTCGTCCGCGCACGTTTCATCAACGGACCACTATAATGCGCTGAGCGCAACCCTTCGCCTTTCAATTCACGGCGAGGTGAATAGCCCACGTAGAACTCAGCGGGGTGCGACCGGCCGCGACAGATGTGCTGTGCACCGACAAGACCGGAACGCTGACCAAGGGCGTTGTGGAGTTGAGTGGCGCGCTCGACGCGAGCGGCGCCGAGTCGGCAAGAACGTTTCACTTGGCCTTTATCAATGCGAAGTTGGAGACGGGGATCGAGAACCCGCTCGACGCGGCCATCATTGCGAGTGCCGAAAGAAAAAAATCCTCCGATGAAGTCCCAGCAAAGATTGACGAAATTCCCTACGATTTCCTGCGCAAACGACTGACGATCGTTGTGGAGGCAGATGGCAGACGCCACACCATTATCACCAAGGGTGCCTTTGACAATGTTCTGGCTTGCTGCGCTCAGTTTGCGACCGAGGACGGCAACAGGCCGCTTGACGACGCTGTCGTAGAGAAGGCGCGGGCCTTCTATGAGAAACGCGGGCAAGCAGGCTTTCGCGTGCTGGGTTTGGCGAGCAAAGAAATGACCAGAACTCCGCAGCGTTGGGACATTGGCCATATCCAATCGTTCATGCTGGTGTTCGGACTGATCAGTACGCTTTTTGATCTGGTGACGTTTAGCGTGCTGTTATTGGTATTTCACGCCGATGAAGCGCTGTTTCAGAGCACCTGGTTCGTCGTGTCGGTGATGACCGAGCTTGCCGTGCTGCTCTGGTATTGAGGACACATAGGCCAGCTTGGATGAGCGCGCCCAGCTCCACGCTCCTAATGACTACAATTGCCGTTTTTGCGCTCTCCCTCATCCTCACCTACATTCCATTTCTGGATGAGATGTTTGGGTTCGTGCGCATACCCTGGCACCTTATGTTGATTGGCTTGCTCGTCGTCGCGGCTTACGTGGCAACGACAGAGCGGGCAAAGACATGGTACTTCGGGCGCAAAAAGCCCGAATCGCTCAAGCAGGCGATGCCCGTTAGGTGAACAGCCAGCTGGAAACGCCGCCGCGGCGCGCAAGATCGGTGAGGTCGGCGTCGAGACCGGCGAAGACCAGATGCGAGGCGGTCGGATCGAACCAGGGTGCGCCTTCGTGCGCGTTGCGATAAGGCGCGAGTAAAGACCACCAGGCGTGCTGGTCCCATGTGCTTTCCGGCATGGCGAGTGGCGGCAGGCGTCGCAGGCCGGTTTGCGAAGCCATCCAGCCGTACGCTGCCTGCCAAACGTCGCTGGATGCAGCCATGTTGTGGCGGGCCTTTAGTTGATTGATAGCGAGCACGCCGCCTTCGCGTGTGTGTTGGCCGATTTCCAATGTCGCGACCCGCGAGCCGTTGCGCTTTACCGAGAACAGGCGGCAGCGATCGCGCACGATGCGCTCGGCGTACTGGTCGGCGCAATTGTGCATGGCCGCTGCTTCCTTCAGCAGGCTGTCTGCATCGAGCAGCGCCTCGAAGCTGAAGCCGAGTACGGTGCGCGGTTCAAGCCAGCTATCCTTCAGCGCGCCCGACGGCAGTTGCAGCACAAGCCGGATGCGATTGAACCAGCTTTTGGCGGCGCAGAGTGCCGTGTCGAGCGCGATTTCGGGACGCCAGGGCACGACGATCAATTTGAAGGCGTCAGTATCGGGCCGGCCAGAGTGCCAAGCGTAGGCGGAGAGGATGGCGAGCGCCCGGCGAGGATCGAGTTCGTCGGCGAACAACGGCTGACCGGCAAGCCAGATGGCGAAATCTTCCCCGCAGGCTTCGCTGGCGAATAGAATCGAACGAAGCCAAGTGCGGCTTTCGGAGGTTGAGCGTGGCAGGCGGTGCACGATCTGGCGGGTGAACGCGGCACTTTGCGGCAGCACTCCAGAAATGTCGCCGAAGGCTTCCGGCGGCAGGCGCCGCAGCCACATCGGCAGACCGAGAGTGCGCGCGACGACTTTCAAAGGTGCGCCGGCATCGACAGCCGCGAGTGCGCCCAGCCGCGACTGCGCGGAACCGGAACGCGCAGCAAGCGCATAGAGCAGCCCGGGAAAGGTATCGCACAAATCGCCAGCACGCGGGGAGCTGCGGATAAGCCTTCTGATTTCGCGACGAACGGAGGGTGCGAACCGGAGAATCTGGCGCTCGCTCAATTCACCCGCTGGGTAGGAAACCGCACTTCGGCCCGGGAGAATTTGAACGGGCGACAACGGCAGATCTTCGGACATTTTCCAAAGTTCCTGGCAACTAGATTACGCGCGCCCCATTCTCTAACCTCTTAAAGCAATGCGGCGGTCCTGCGACGCGCGCGCAAAGAAACTGTTGTAGCAAGTTTCCTTGCCCGCAAGGCTGTGTTGCGTTGAGTGCGGTACGGGTAGCTGTCAGATCCGCGCGCTATCGCGCAGCCGGTCGAGGGCGCTTTGCAGGATCAAGGTGGCCGCCAGCTTATCGATGACTTCCGCCCGCCGTTTTCGGCTTTGGTCGGCCTCTATCAACATGCGCTCTGCAAGTTGCGTCGTAAGCCGCTCGTCCCATAGCAGGATCGGTGTCGGCGTGAGTTTGTTGATATTGCGGCAGAGCGCCCGGGTGCCTTGTGCGCGCGGGCCCTCGGTACCGTCGAGATTGGCTGGCAGGCCCACAACATAACCGCCGACTTGGTGCTCGCGCGTCAGGTCAAGCAGGCGGGCGGCGTCGAGGGAGAATTTCTTGCGCTGGATTGTCTCCAGCGGGGAGGCGATCGTGCGGGTAACGTCGCTGAGGGCGAGGCCCAGGGTCTTTGTGCCCGCGTCGATACCGATCAGACGGCTGTTGGGGGTGAGGCCGGCGATAAAGGCCGCGATATCCTCGGTTGTGGTGCCCGTTGCGGGCGGGGCGCTTTCAGTCATGAAGCTTCGGTCTGGCTTTGTTGGCAGCTATCGGGCTGCTTTTCCGGATTAAATCTGGGCCCGGACGAGGACTTCAAGCCGCAGGACGAAGGTTTATGTCAGTCTATCATATTCCCTTCTAGCCCGGCGCGATGACGAAGTCCTGCGGCAAACGGCGAAACGCCCGCTGTCGGGTTGCGCTGGGGCGCAAACTCCCGGTATGAGAGCACCAAGCCACGCGGATTTTCCGCTTATTCCCGTAAGGACTGAGAACATGCAGGTCGATGAAAAGACCGTCCGGCGCATCGCGCATCTTGCTCGTATCAAGATCACAGATGCGGAGGCCAAGGGGCTGGAAAAGGAACTCACGCAGATTTTGGAGTGGGTGGAGCAACTTGACGAGGTCGATACGGCCAACGTCGAGCCGATGACGCGGGTTGTCGCGCAGAAATTGAAGAAGCGCACCGACAAAGTGACGGATGGCGAAAAAGCCGACGATGTGACTGCCAATGCGCCGATGACAGAAGATCATTTCTACGTCGTGCCCAAAGTCGTGGAGTAGGCCATGCGCCCATTGATGATCGCGAGCCTGGTTGCCGCCAGTTGCGCATTGACCTGGGTGGCACTTGCTGAGGTGAAAGGCAACTTCATCGGGCCGGGAACGTACGCTACCGCTGACGGCTGCAAGAAAGTCGCGGCCTTGGCGCAAGGAAAGGAACGGAATGTCGAGACCGTTCCCGAAACACTGACGAAAGATGGCTTCCAGGGCTGGGAGGGCTCTTGCACCTTCCGCTCGATCACCGAAGTCGAAAAGGGTGCGAAGTGGAAGGCTGCCATGGATTGCCAGGAAGGCGCCGAAGAGGGGCCGGAGAGTGATCTGTTTGAACGGCTGGACGACGGGTCGTTGAAGGTCACCGTGATGGGTAATGACACGATATTCGTGCGCTGCGATGCTGAGAAGGGGAAGTAAGGGCCGTGACTGATCTGACCAAGCTGACATTGGCGCAGGCGCGCGACGGCCTTGCCAAAAAGGACTTCACTTCTCAGGAACTCACAGAAGCGCACTTGAAAGCCATCGAGACTTCAAACGATGCGCTCAACGCCTATGTGCTTGTGACGGCTGATCACGCGCGTGCGCAGGCGAAGGAAAGCGACAAGCGCATTGCCGCTGGCAAGTCCGGCGCGCTCGAAGGATTGCCGCTGGGTAACAAGGATCTTTTCTGCACCAAGGGGATCCGCACCACCGCCTGCTCCAAGATCCTCGATGACTTCAAGCCACCGTATGAATCGACCGTAGGCCAGAACTTGTGGGATGCCGGCGCGGTTATGCTCGGCAAGCTCAACAACGACGAGTTCGCCATGGGCTCATCAAACGAGACGAGTGCCTTCGGCAACGTCGTCTCGCCGTGGCGGCGCAAGGGCAAAGACGGCAAGATATCGGCCGACAAACTGGTACCCGGAGGGTCTTCGGGCGGATCGTCCGCAGCTGTGGCTGCCGACCTATGCCTTGCCGCGACGGCGACCGATACGGGCGGCTCCATCCGACAGCCGGCGGCTTTGACAGGCACTGTTGGCATCAAGCCCACTTATGGACGCTGCTCGCGCTGGGGCATCGTCGCCTTCGCCTCTTCGCTCGATCAGGCGGGTCCCATCGCCAAGACCGTGCGCGATGCGGCCATGATGCTGAAGGTAATGGCCAGCAATGATCCCAAAGACACCACTAGCGTCGATGCGCCGGTGCCGGACTATGAGGCGGCACTGGGCAAAGGTCTCAAGGGTCTCAAGGTAGGCGTGCCGAAAGAGTACCGGGTCGATGGCATGTCGAAAGAGATCGAGAAGCTCTGGGACGATGGCATCGCGTGGCTCAAGGCGGCAGGCGCCACAATTCACGACATCTCTTTGCCGCACACCAAGTATGCGTTGCCCGCCTACTACATCGTTGCGCCAGCCGAGGCTTCCTCCAACCTCGCACGCTACGACGGCATGCGGTACGGGCTTCGCGTGCCGGGCAAGGATCTGATCGATACCTATGAGAACACCCGCGCCGCCGGTTTCGGCAAGGAGGTGCGCCGTCGTATCCTAATCGGCACCTACGTGCTTTCGGCGGGCTACTATGATGCCTACTACCTTAAGGCTCAGAAGGTGCGCACCTTGATCAAGCGCGACTTCGACGAGGCATTCAAGACCGTCGATGTCGTTTTCACACCGACGACGCCGTCGCCTGCGTTTGCGGCCGGAGAGAAGTCTGGCGATCCGCTGGCGATGTATCTTGAAGACATCTTCACGGTGACGGTGAACATGGCGGGCCTGCCAGGCATGTCGGTGCCAGCGGGATTGTCCTCGCAGGGCACCCCTCTTGGGCTTCAGCTCATTGGCAAGCCGTTCGATGAGGAAACTCTGTTCCGCACGGCGCAGGCGATCGAGGATGCGGCCGGACGCTTCACGGTGCCCGACAAGTGGTGGATCAAGGGATAACGCAGGATGGATCCGAAAAAGCCCTGGGAATGCGCCGATATGGGGCAGGTGCGCACTGAGATCGATCGAATAGACGAGACGCTTGTGGAGCTCATTGCGGAACGCTTCAAGTATGTGGATCGCGCCTGGCAATTGAAGATGAACACGCCGGAAGGCGCTGTTGTGCCCTGGCGCATTCAGCAGGTGATCGATCGGGTGCGCGCCAACGCCGAGCAGCACGCGGTGTCTGCTGATCTATGCGAGGCGCTGTGGCGACAGATGATCGGGTGGTTCATCCAGTACGAGGAAGAGCGTATCCGTCAGACCCAGGATGCGAAGACGGATGCCGACACCGGCGCCGACAATGACGGTGGCTGACCGATGAGCCCCGGCCCGCAAAATATCGTTCCGCTGTACGAAGTCGCGCTGTACGCGCTGCTCAATCCGGCTTTGATCTGGGTAGCTTTCGCCATGGGGCGTAAGGTCGATGAGCCCGCCAAGCTGCTGATCGCGGCATTTGCCGGCGCGGTTGCCGGCTTTGTCGTGCTGTACCTGGTTGCACTAGTGGGTGTACTGGATGCGCCGCGTGTGGCGCGCGCCGCCGCAGGCGTCTTTGTTCTCTCTCTGCTCACCGGGCTCGTCTTTGCCTGGATCGGCTACCGGACCAAAAGCTCAAGCGACGCCTGAAGCCGATTTCCTGCGCATTCGCGCGGCGTCCATGGTGGTTGCAGCGCACCGGCAATTTGGGATAACCAGTGCGCATCTGCGAGGGTGACAAAATGCAAGACAAGACCAAGGCGAGCAAGTCGAACAACCTGATCCCAGGCGCTACCGGCGACTGGGAGGTCGTGATCGGCATGGAGGTGCATGCCCAGGTAGCCTCGCAGTCAAAGCTCTTTTCCGGCTCATCGACGGCATTCGGCGCCGAGCCCAACAGCCATGTCTCGCTGGTGGACGCGGCCATGCCCGGCATGTTGCCCGTCATCAACGAAGAGTGCGTGGCGCAGGCGATCCGCACCGGGCTGGGTCTCAAGGCGCAGATCAACCTGAGAAGCGTTTTCGACCGCAAGAACTATTTTTATCCCGACCTCCCGCAGGGCTATCAGATCTCCCAGTACAAGCAGCCGGTGGTGGGAGAAGGCACCGTTGAGATCGACGTCGATGGCGAGCCCATGACCGTCGGTATCGAGCGACTGCATCTGGAGCAGGACGCTGGAAAGTCGCTTCACGACCAGCATCCCGACTACTCCTACGTCGATTTGAACCGCTCGGGCGTGGCGCTGATGGAAATCGTGTCGAAGCCCGACATGCGGTCATCCAAGCAGGCCCAGGCCTACGTGACCAAGCTGCGCACCATTCTGCGCTATCTCGGCACCTGTGATGGCGACATGGAGAAGGGCAACCTGCGCGCCGACGTCAACGTCTCGGTGCGCAAGCCCGGTGACGAGCTGGGCACGCGCTGTGAAATCAAGAACGTCAACTCCATTCGCTTCATCGGACAGGCGATCGAGGTAGAAGCGCGCCGCCAGATCGACATTCTGGAAGACGGCGGCAAAATCGATCAGGAGACGCGGCTGTTTGATTCCGCCAAGGGCGAGACCCGCTCCATGCGTTCCAAGGAAGAAGCGCACGACTATCGCTACTTCCCCGATCCCGACCTGCTGCCGCTCGAACTGGAGCAGGGCTGGGTCGATGATCTGAAAGACCATCTGCCCGAGCTGCCGGATGAAAAGCGTTCGCGCTTCATGAAGGACTTTAGCTTATCGGGGTATGACGCGAACGTGCTCGTTGCTGAACGCGAGCGCGCGGACTATTTCGAGAAGGTTCTCGGGCTCGTTTCGGATGCCAAGCGTGACGGCAAGCTCGCCGCCAACTGGGTCATCAACGAGCTGCTGGGTCGGCTCAACAAGGAAGGTCACGACATTGCGGACAGCAAGGTGACGCCTCAGCAGATCGCCGGCATCGTGAACCTCATCGCTTCGAATGCTATCTCCGGCAAGATCGCAAAGGATCTGTTCGAGATTGTTTGGACAGAGGGCGGCGATCCCGCAGAGATCGTTGAGAAGCGCGGGATGCGTCAGGTCACGGACACCGGCGCCATCGAGAAGGCGGTGGACGAGATCATTGCTGCCAACCCGGAGAAGGCCGAGCAGGCGAAAGCGAAGCCCAATCTGTTGGGGTGGTTCGTCGGGCAGGTGATGAAGTCGACGGGCGGCAAGGCGAACCCGGCCGCGGTCAATGAGATCTTGAAGTCAAAACTCGGCATCTAGGGCAAGGCGCGCTTGAACCGCGCGCGTTGCGTCCAGCTCAAGTAGACCCGCAACAGCAGGGCGATTGCAAAAATAAAGAACCCGCCCGGCAGGATGGCCGCCGTCGTGTAAAGCAGCTTTGTCGTTGTCATGGCTCCCTCCTCAAAGGGTCAGCCTCCCATGCGACAAACTGTACCAGAGGATGTTTACAATTCTCTTCAAATCCAAGACGTCGGCTCAGCCTTCAATTTAACGCTTTATCCACCATGTCGGGTGGGGGGCCCTGAAGGATCTCGACTTTTAGCGGCATTCCGCCCTTGGGATGCAACGTAACGCGGCTGATGGGCTCTGGATTATGCGTGCCGTCCCACGAGAAGCGGACCTGCTGGAGCAACGACGCGAGCACGACAATCGCCTCCGTCATTGCGAACGAGGCCCCGATGCAGACGCGGGGCCCGGCGCCGAACGGCATGAACTGTGTGCGCTTGAGCTGCGCTTCCCGTTCCGGCAGGAAACGGTCTGGATCGAAGCGGTCGGGATCTTCCCACGTCGCCTTATGGCGATGAATTGCGAACACCGGAACGACGATGAGGGCCGGTTCGGGCAAGGTAACACCGCCCAGCGTCGTCGCCTCAAGGTTCACGCGCGTCATGGCGGGAACGGGCGGGTAGAGCCTCATGCTCTCCTTGAGCACCCGCTGGGTGAGAGGCAGCTGTGCAATGTCGTTCGCACACACCTGGCGGCCGCTGGTCGCCGCGGCAATCTCCTCGCGCACGCGCTTCTGCCATTCGGGTGATCGGGCCAGGAGATAAAGTGTCCATGTGAGCGCCTTGGCCGTCGTCTCGTGACCGGCAAGCAGGAATGTGCCGAGGTTGTCGATGAGTTCGTCGTCGCTCATTGGCGCGTCTGTATCGGGATGGCGTGCTTGAAGCATCCTGGCGACAAGATCGTCGCCCTCTATCCCGGCTGCCCGCCGCTTATCGAGCAGGCGCTGAACGGTCGCGCGATTTTCGGCTGCTGCGCGCATCATCTGCGCTTTACCCGGATACCACCACGTGTCCGGCGTCAACATGAGTGCGGATGCGACCGACCACATAATTGGCCGGATGAATGCGTAGCCTGTACGCTGAATCTCGCTGGCTTCGCTTTCGTCGATGCCCGCCAGAATTGTGCGCGCGATGACGGCGAACGTCGTTTCCGTCATGTCGATCTCGATGGGGGCGATGTGTACAGCGCCCTTTGCCCGCCATCGTTCGATCTGTTCGCGTGCCGCCTGCGTCATGGCCGGAACATAGGTGAGCGCATCGTTGGGGCGAAACAGCGGGCTCGCCATTTTGCGTTGCCAGCGCCAGTGCTCGCCTTGTGCCGTCAGCAAGCCAGTTCCGATAAGCGGTTTCAACACGCGCCTGTCGAGCCTCGTCTTGGCGAACACATCGGTGCGCTTGATGAGGATCTGCTCAACGAGGTCGCTGCCGGTTACCCAGGCCACAAGAGGGCGCTTGCGGCCGTAGACGACGATGTCTTGCTCGTAGACGGCGCGTGGTAGAGATCGCAAAGGATTGCGCGTGAAACGAAGCAGCGAAAGCCAAAGCGGCAACGCTCGCGCGGCGGGCGCCACCGTCGGCGGGTAAAGGGGAGCAGTCTTTGTCAGCTCGTTCAGCACATATGCAATCTAGGAAGCCAGTTGGGCAGGACCAAGAGGCGATGCGCGGATGTTTGGCTTCCTTAGGCAGAGCGGTCCAATGCAAATCCAGCTAAAGGCCAAACAGCCCCAAAATCAGGCGCGGAGAGATACAGACTGCCGTTACCATGACCGCAGAGATCAAACTCACGATCACGAAGAGCAGAATTGGCATTTGCTTGGCGCCAGCCACGACGGGGACATAAGCGCGGCTCGGACCGAGAAACTTGCTCGTAATCATGCCGGAAGCACCCCACCGCGCGAGATATTCGCGCGCTGCGGGAATGCCATCGGGATACCAAGAGAAGGGCCAGACGGCATGAGGATCCTCCCTGCGGGCTCGGCCCAGGAGATAGCCCGCAAGATCACCCGTAAGGACGCCGGCCGAGCCTGCTGCCAGAAGCAGCAGCGCATTGCCGCCTGCTGAAAGATACAAAAAGCTGCCTGCCAGCAAAAGCAGTACGGTTGGCCAGAACAGGACGGGAATTGGCACGGCGTGAAGAGCCGCCAGGAGGAACATGCCGAGTGCCGCAATGTGCTCGTGCTGGAGGATCACCTCAAAGATCGTGTCCTTGTAGTAGACGCCCCAGAACGGCGCGAGCACGGCCCATGCTGCCCAGATGAAGGCGCTCGTCGTATTGGCGATTTGAAAGGAGAATTGGGGCATCCGGAACATGCCTGCGATCACGGGAATGACCGCACGGATAGGCCCGACAAAATGTCCGAGGAACACGCTCCATGCACCGTATCTTGTGAAGAAATGCTCGCCGCGTGGAATGAGCGAGGGATCGTTTTTGAACGGCCAGATCGAGGCGATAGAGCCTTTGAAGTGGCTGCCGATCCAATAGGAGACGGCATAGCCGACAGCACCGCCCAGTCCGGCTGCGATCACCATCGGCATAAGAACGTTCGGAGAGACACCGGACGCTGCAAGTGCACCTGAAAACCCCACGAGGATGGCCCAGCCCGGCCAGATGATGGAGGCAAAGCACAATGACTCGCCGAATGCGACAAGGAATGCGATCGGAACAGCCCAGCTCTCATGCTCGCGCATCATGGTCGTGATGCCGTCTACAAACTGCTGGAGCATGAGGTTGCTTCCTCTGATGCGGCCTTGCGTGAATACGAGGCCGTTCGGATCATGATCGGTTGCGCGCTTGGGAAGCACGGCTTGCATCGGAATTTTGACACAGTCTGGGCTGGACCGAGCTGGGATGGGGATTTTCTGCCCCTTCCCTCGACCGTACCGCCCCGACGTTAAAGACCCCCGACAGGCAGATAGGTATCATCAGCCTGCCATCAAGTCTTTCTGCAACGGCGCTCGTACTCGCGGCGCAGATCACGTTCCACTTCGCTCGCCAGCATCACGCCGCGCGAGACCTGCGCGGGGGTCAGGCGGCCGCTGGCATTGGCGCGCAACACCCCAGGGCCCGCTTCAGCCTCGCGCTTGGCATGGGCGAGTTCATCGCACGTGAGTTCCTTGCGCCGTTTGGAGAGCGCGAAAAGTCTAACCCCGGACGCATAAGCCTCTGGCGTAGCGGGTTGTTTCACCCAACTGCGAGATTTGTCCGCCATGTACTGGTCGAAGACCTTTTCGCGCTGGCCGATGCAATGGCTGGAATCGTCCACGCAAGAAAGCCCAATTTGGGGTGCGGACGAGCCGTTGTCGGAGTTTGAGCATCCCCCAAAAGCCGCACACGCGCCAACCGCCAGCGCGATGCTAAGCAGGCGCGCGGTTGGGAAAGGGTACGGACGAGGGCCGCAAAAAGCCATAGATGCACCTTGAGAGATATGTTCCGTGCCCCTAGAAGGCGAGCATGGCAGGCTCAAGGCAATTCGTCTTAAGCCAGTGGGATAGCTATGCGGCGTAGCCGGATTCGCTCTTGAGCGGAACGTTCGCACGAGGATGGAAGATCGTGTCGGGTCCGCCAAGCGGGCGGCAAGAGCGGGCAGCGGAGGGGTCCGTGGCACGCGAGACATGAAAGAAAAGGAGTGAGACGATGGCCAAGGCGGTTCGCATTCACGAGCATGGCGGCATCGATCAGCTGCGGTATGAAGACGTGGAAGTCGGAAAGCCCGGCCCCGGGCAGGTTCGATTGCGCCAGACGGCCATCGGTATCAACTACATCGATACCTATCATCGTACCGGGCTCTATAAACTGCCCTCTCTTCCAGCCGTCATCGGCGTCGAAGGCGCAGGCGTGGTGACCGGCGTGGGCGAGGGCGTGAGCGACCTCAAGGAAGGCGACCGCGTCGCATACGCCGGACCGATGGGCAGCTATGCGAGCGAGCGTCTCGCACCGGCCGACCGCATGGTGAAGCTGCCCGACAACGTGAGTGATGATATGGCCGCAGCAATGATGTTGCAGGGCATGACAGTGCGCTACCTTTTGCGCGAAACGTATCGTGTCGGCCCGGAGACGACCATGTTGTTTCATGCCGCGGCCGGTGGCGTTGGTCTCATCGCGTGCCAATGGGCTAAGGCGCTGGGTGCGACGATTATCGGGACGGCGGGTTCGCCTGAGAAGGTCGCACTTGCCAAGGCTCACGGCTGCACGCATGTGATCAACTATCGCACTGAGAATTTCGTCGAGCGCGTGAAGGAGATCACGAACGGCAAACTTTGCGATGTCGCCTACGACTCCATTGGCAAGGATACATTTCCCGCATCGTTGGATTGCTTGAAGCCCCGTGGACTTTGGGTTTCGTTCGGCAATGCCTCCGGTCCTGTACCGCCTTTTGAACTCACGGCCTTAAAGGGTTCTCTTTTCGCCACACGTCCGTCGCTGTTTGCATATACCGCAACCCGTCAGGAGTTGCTCGATAACGCTGCCGATCTGTTTTCGATGGTGGGCAGTGGAAAGATCAAGATCGAGGTCAATCATCGTTATCCGCTTGCAGCCACCGCAGATGCGCATCGCGATCTGGAGGGGCGCAAGACCACGGGTTCGATTGTTCTGATACCCTAAAGAGAAGGATGCCGAATGGCGTCAGACGACATCACCTTGTATTTTTGGCCGACGCCGAACGGGCAGAAGATCGCCATCATGCTCGAAGAGTTGGGTGAGCCGTATCAGGTGCGCTACGTTGACATCAATGCGGGTGCACAGCATGAGCCGGATTATTTGGCGATCTCGCCCAACAACCGTATTCCCGCGATCGTCGATCCCGACGGGCCAGACGGGAATGCGCTGTCATTGTTTGAGTCGGGCGCGATCCTTCAATACCTCGCGCGGAAATACGAGCGTTTCTATCCGACCGCCGAACGGCGCAAGGCGGACATCGATCAGTGGCTGTTCTGGCAGGTTGGCGGCCTGGGCCCGATGGCCGGACAGGCGCTGCATTTCCGCAAGTATGCCACCGAGAAAATTCCTTACGGCGTGGAGCGCTATACGAAGGAAGTCACGCGGCTGTTCTCCGTCCTGGAGCGCCGCCTCAAGGATCGCGATTATCTGGCGGTCGAGTATTCGATTGCCGACATCGCGTGTTTCCCGTGGGTGCGACGTTGGCCCGATCTCGGCCAGGACCTTGGGCAATTTCCGCGTCTGAAGAATTGGTTTGACCGGATTGCGGCGCGACCGGCGGTCATTCGTGGGTTGGAGCTTGGGGCAGATCCATTATTGCGCGTTAACGCCTGATTAAGGCGTGCGGTGTCCGACGAGTGTGGTCGGGTCGATCTTGGCGCCGGTGACCTTCTGGAACGCCATGGCGCCCAGCACTTTGTTTGAAGTGACGTGGCGAACGGCATCAGGCATCTGCGCTTCATCGGCATGAGCGGTGTCGTCTCTCGTGATCGCCGACGTCGCCATGCCAAGATAGGAAGGCGGACTGTCGACGTTCGCACATGCCGAGAGCGATAATGCTGCCGCTCCTGCTGCCAGAACCCGTTTCATAGTCATTCCCCTTTTGCTCGCCAGGTTGCCGCCTGAACGAACGGTGCCGCTTCAGTTGAACGATTGCGCCACAAGGAAGATCTCTAGTTGGCCCAATCGCGACCCTGTACTGTCATGATGACGGCGCCATACTGAACCTCACCTGAATGGACGGTGCAACGTTTCGTTTTCCACAGGTCGGCCGAGGTCATTTTCTTTTATGGTTAGAGAACCCTTACCGAGGTTCCTAACTAGTTCCTTGTTTGGGTCCCGTAACGAAAAAAACGTCTCTAAAGAAAACATGACGCACCTGTTCGATCATGAGTATTGATGAGAACTTTCAAACAAGAACGATCGAAATTTACGAGTTTTTCTCCCTACGCATACATCGTTGGGAAAGCGCGAGGGCACGGTGCCTGCGCATGCCGCTTCTGTGGATTTCTTAGGAAAAATTCCTGCGCGGTTCCTTACAAGATCGAGTGAGTAACGGGGAATATGAGTGATGGCTCGTTTGGATTTCAGTTCGCGTGACGTAATCGAATACGCCGCTCAGGGTGGTCAGCCCGACGCGCTGTTCGAACTCGGACTCATGTACAGCACAGGCCGCGACGTAGAGGCAGACCTCATCGAAGCGCACAAATGGTTCAATCTGGCGGCGATCCGTGGCAACGAAGATGCCAAGCTCTATCGCTCGGAACTTGCCCGTGAGATGAAGAAGGCCGACGTGGCGAAAGCGCAGAAGCGCGCGCGCGAATGGCTTAACAGGATTCATTGATCAGACGCTTCTACGCGCAGCGCACCCTGCTGATGATCGCGCGCTGTGTGGCCGAGGCGAAGCGGTCGATCTTCAGCAATCGCCAAACAGCGTCGTGAGACACTTCCACGTCTTCTTGGCGGCATGGCCAACGGCCGATCCCGCGTCCTCAAGAACCTTTCCCGTCTTCTTGGCGGCATCGCTCACGGCTTTGCCGGCCTTCTCCACGGGTTCGACCACGGTCGCGGGCTCGCCAGCGTCGTCTGCAGGACCTTTCTGATCTGCTTCTTGAGTGGTACCTTTCTGAGCGTCTCCCTCAGCGTCCTTTTTAGGCGGGGAAGCTGGTGCGCCCGATGAATCGCTCCAGGTCTTGCTGCTGGCTGGCGCTTGTGCTCCAGCGTTGCCGGTGGGCGGGTTCTGTGGCGGGCCGGCATTAGCGTTTGCTGGCGCGGTGGAGCCAGCGGGTGCGGCATCAGGCGGCCTTACAGACGGCGGTGGCGTAACCGTCTCCTTGACCCCGTCGTCGGGCGCGCCGGCTGGCAGCGCGAGAACCTTGGGTGTTCCGTTGCAGGGGCGTTCGCTTTGGCGGTCTACGGCACAGCTTTGATGTCCGCCTTCGCGCGCCAGCGTGGTTATACAATATAATTGCAGCCCACCTTGGGGCGCCACATGGACGTCGTCGGAAAAGGTGCAGCGGTATTGCGCCTGCGGACCGGTACACGAAACGCAGAACTCAGGAGGCGCAGCCTGCGCGGGCACGCCTGCAGCGGCGAGCGCTGTCGCGAGGCAGATCAAGACAAGCAGATGGCTGCGTGCCTGGAACATTCCGTTCAAGCCCCCTCATTGATCCGCTGTGCCAAGTTCCCGTTGCCGCCGTCCGGCAATGCACGGTTTAACGGAATTGGCGACTAAGGTCGACTCCTCGCCCGGTCTGGCGTGACGCCCGCTCATGGAACCCGGCCTCGAGCAGCTGCCCAGGAGAAAGCGCGGCGCTGCGCCGCGCCGTGCCAGAACCCAGGGGCCAGGGCCTTTTTGAAGTCGCAACCCAACTTGCAATGGCGCTGGGGCGCATTTATACGGGGTGCTTCGCCGGACTGGAGATGTGGCCGAGTGGCTGAAGGCGGCGCTTTGCTAAAGCGTTATACGCCGAAAGGTGTATCGAGGGTTCGAATCCCTCCGTCTCCGCCAGTTTTTCGCTCACGCGCCCAAGACGCTCCGGGGGGCAGCGCTCGCGACGGTCGCGCAGTCGCGCACCTGATCCGGGTTTGAACTTAGGCTCTCGAGACCCGTCAGCAATTTAATAAACATCTGAAACTCGATCATAAAAAACTGAGCTGGATTCTTCGGCTCCGCTCTTGGACGTGCGCGTTCGTCATGTTCCGCCTCGCGTGAATGGGAGATTGGTGCGGTCACTTCCCTGACGGCCGCTCTTGGCAACAGGCCGGCCCGGCCTAAGGCCAATTTCAGCGGGGATATCAAAAACCTTGAATGATCTGGTGCTAGCGACTGGAACCTGTGGCGGTAAGATCTCCGCCAATTGACAGCGTCATGTGTGATGCGTGTTCAATGGCTAAATGCATCGACAGTTGGTGTTTGTGACGCGGGCGTGTCGACTGTTTCCGGAAAGTCGATGGGCAATGTCTGGGGGCCGCAAGATATTCTTCAGCGCTAAGGAACATTGGACAACGTCACGATTGTCGGGAACGAGCCTTGGCAATTGGTAGGTTGTTCGAATAGGGTAATGCTCAAACTGCGATGAATTGGGAGGGAGCTATGTTCGCGTTAAGGGGGAATTGTACCCGTGCATTTTGCTGTGCGGCGATCATCGGTATTTGGAGTCTGACTGCGGCGCCTTCAGCGCGAAGCGATGACACCGGGCCGCTACTTCCCCATGTAGGTGGACAACTCACAAGCGCATTCTCAAACCGCTTTGGCCCCGATGCCGAAAGCGTGCTGGCATTCACAGCAATTAAGCCGGAGGCACTCAGCCTAACTTATTCGAGTACCCGTGGGCTTGTGGTTGCTCGCGACATTCTCATTGCGGATCGCAAGAATTCGAAAGCCTATGTGCTTGGCTATGCGCAGAACATGCCGCTCTCAATTCCAGGCACGACATCGCTGGGGATCTCGGGAGAATCGCTGATTGAATTGCGAACGAAAGGCAAGACCGCGTTGTCGCTCGTTTACGACGCGCAATTGTCGCGCATCGACGGCCTGCTTCAGTTGGTCGAAAAGGATATCAAGATCCCGCTTCTGATTGAAAACACCATCGTCAAAGTGCCGGTCGTTCACGCCACCGGCACATTCGGCACGGGCGACAAGACCGGTATTGGCGATTTCTATTTCCTCGACAACAAAAACAATCCGCTGATGCTACAGAGCACGCTTCAGTTTGGCTGGGAAAAGCAGATCCGCTCGGAACGGATCGTTCGTGTCACAGCGGGCGCTTCGATGCGCTCCGCCATGGAGCAGGCGCTATCTACGTTGCGCAAGTACGACATCTATGGCCTTCACTTCGATTTCGACAAGGCGAGCTTGCGTCCAGACTCGTCGAAGTTGATCAAGGATATTGCGGAGACCTTGAAGAACAATCCGACCTGGACGCTTCAGATCAATGGACACACCGATTCAATCGGCGATGCCGGCTACAACAAGAAGCTGTCTAGCGAACGCGCGGCTTCGGTGGCGAATGCGCTCGTTGCGGAAGGAATTGACAAGACACGGTTGAAGACCGACGGCATGGGCGAAAGCCAGCCCAAGGGGAATAATGCTACGTTGGACGGTCGCGCACTCAATCGGCGCGTGGAACTGATCCGCACAGATCGTTGAGCGTTTGAATAAGCCGGGGGGCTTTGAACGAGGAGGAGAGGATGGGCGAAGTTTCGGGGGGCGTTCGCACCATATTCATTCGATTTGTTGTTCGCCGGGGACGTTTCCAAGGGGGCCGTTTGCAAGCAGGACTACTCGCCTCGATCGCGCAGGTGACGGTGTTTATTGCAACTCTGATCGCGTTTGGCGGCGATCGGCCAGCCTTGGCGCTCGACGTTACAGATCCGTTCCAAGCCGCGACGGCCAAGCCGCTTTTCGGCGACTACGATAAGATGGTCACGCGGCGGCAGATCCGCGTTCTTATTCCGTTGAGCAAGACCTACTTCTTCCTGGACGGTGGCGAGGCGCGCGGCATCGCTGTCGAGGCGCTGCGCGCCTTCGAAAAGGACCTAAACGCCAAGATCAAAGATAAATCGAAGCGCATTTTCTTCTTCGCCATTCCAACGCCACGCGGTCGATTGCTGGAGGATCTTGCCGCTGGCAAAGGCGATCTCGTGATTGCCAATCTTACGATCACGCCGGAAAGGCAGGAGAAGGTTGCCTTCTCAGATCCTGTTCTGACGGGAGTGAAAGAATTTATTGTCACGCCTGCTTCTGCAAAAGACATCCAGAGCCTGGATGATCTTTCAGGCATGACGATCACGGTGCGGTCCACAAGCAGCTACTTTGCAAGCCTCAAGAAGGTGAATGAAACTCTAGAGGCAAAGGGATATGCGCCGATCAAGATCGTTGAAGCAGACTACCGCCTCGAAGACGAAGATATACTGGATATGGTCCAATCGGGGCTGACTGAAGCTACCGTCGTCGATAATCACATCTACAACTTGTGGAGCCAAGTTTATGAGAACCTGAAGGCCCACGAGGCGGCGTCATTGCGGACCGATGGAAACATCGCGTGGGCCTTCAGAAAAGATAGTCCCCAATTCGCAGCCGTAGTGAACAAGTTCGTTGCTCAGTCGAAAAAGGGCACTGAGCGCGGTAACATTGTTTTCTCGGAGTACTTCAAGAGCGATAAGTTGCTGAAGAAGGCCTCGGATCCAGCCAATACGGAGCGCCTGAACGGGCTGCTGTTCTTGTTTCGCAAATACGGTGAGATGTATGGGATCGATCCGTTTTTGATGGCCGCCGTCGCATTTCAGGAATCGCGCTTCGATCAGAAGCTCGTCATGCGCACGGGGGCCACTGGAATTATGCAGATGATGCCGGCGACCGCGCGCGATCCAAACGTCAACTTGCCGAACATCACCAATCTCGAGGAGAACGTCCACGCATTCGCGAAATACTTTAAATTTCTGCGAGATAGGTACGTCAATCAAGATGGGATGGAAGAATTCGACCGTCGGATGCTGCTTCTGGCCTCATACAACGCGGGGCCTGAGCGCTTGAAAAAGCTCAGAGCAAAGTCGACAAACCCTAATGTGTGGTATGAGAACGTTGAGTGGGCGGTGTGGAAGTCGGTTGGGCTGGAGACAGTGCAGTACGTGCGCAATGTCCACCGCTATTACATCGCGTTCATCCAGGCTTATACATCCGCCCTGGAAAGAAGAAATCTGAAGCACGCCGCTGAGTAATCGAGAGAGAGTTATGAGTCGCGCTTTTTTGTTTCGTTTGATGTCTGTGTTTGCCCGGTTCAGTTTGGTGCTGTTGGGGGCTGTTGCGTTATTGTCTGTTTCGCAGGCGAATGCGCAAGATGAGCAAGGCACCTCGGGCGAGCCGGCTCAGACGAACGCGACCCCGGACACTCACGGTGGATACGCACTTCTGCCGTCGGCCAATTCGATCATGATCGGCATCGACGCTAAGGTCGCAGCCATGATCGACAAAGGCAAGCAGGCATGTGCCGAGGATTTGGCCAAGTACTGCTCGACAGTCGCTCCAGGCGAGGGCCGCATTGCTTTCTGCCTGATCGCTCATGCCGATAAGCGCACGGCTTCCTGCGAAGCGGCCATGGATGACGCGCGCGGACAGGCCGAGGAGATCATCAACGGGCTCGATCAGGCGATCGACATCTGCTCCAGCGACATCGCAAGCCACTGTGCCGGTACGCAGCCGGGAGAGGGGCGCATCGCTCAATGTCTATTGGAGCAGCGGGAGTCGCTGAGCGAGGGCTGCGGCAATATCGTTGATCGGCTCGCCAACGTAATTTTTGCACCTTCCCAAAACGTAGCGGATAGCGGTGCCAGCAGCGCTTCAGATAGTACGCAACCACCTCCGCAGCAGGCCGAAGCCTCCTCGCCGAGTGTGCTCGATGAGCTGGACGCCAAGGTGGCGGCGATGCTGGAGAAGGGCAAACAAGCCTGCGCGGTCGATCTTGAAAAGTATTGTTCGACCGTTGCGCCGGGTGAGGGCCGTCTCGCATACTGCCTGATTGCGCATGCCGACAAGCGCACGCCTTCGTGCGCCGCGGCAATCGATGATGCGCGCACCCAAGCTGAGAACTTAATCAACAAAATCGATCAAGCGGTGGAGACGTGCTCGCCCGATATCGCACAGCATTGCGGAGGCACGGAGCCAGGCGAAGGACGCATCGCGCAGTGCCTGTTGGAGCAGCGGGAGGTGCTGAGTGAGGGTTGCGGGCACGTGGTCGACAAGCTCGCTAATGTGATTTTCCCGGCCGTTCAAAACATGGCCGATAACGCCGAAAATCCAGTCGAGTTCGCCGACACCTCTCCGGCGCCAGCGCAGCAGGCGTCCGAGGCGGACGCGCCGGTCACCCCTGTCCTCGCCGCGCTCGACGACAAGGTGGCTGCGATGTTGGAGAAGGGTAAACAAGCCTGCGCGGTCGATCTTGAGAACTATTGTTCGACCGTTGCGCCGGGCGAAGGCCGTCTTGCATTCTGCCTGATCGCACACGCCGACAAGCGCACGCCTTCGTGCGCAGCCGCCATCGACGAGGCGCGCAGCCGGGCTGAGAACATAATCAACGAGATTGATCAGGCCGCAGAAACCTGCACGCCAGACATCGACACGCATTGCGCCGGCACCGAACCCGGCGAAGGTCGCATTGCTCAATGCTTGCTGGAGCAAAGAGATGTGCTGAGTCAGGGTTGCGGCAATGTTGTCGATAAGCTTGCCAACATGATCTTCCCGCCCATTCAAAACGTCGCCTACGACAGCGGTGATGTACCAGCCGATAGTGGCGCGGTTGTCGAGGATACGGCTCAAGCCTCTTCGCCGAACGTGCTTGAAGAACTGGATGCCAAGGTTGCTGCCATGGTCGAGAAGGGTAGCCAGGGATGCGCCGAAGACATCAAACAATATTGCGCGAACGTCGCGCCTGGAGAGGGGCGCATTGCTCTATGTTTGGCAGCGCACGCGGATAAGCGGACGCAGTCGTGCGAGCAGGCCTTGGGCGAAGTAGGCCGCGAAGCCGACGACATCATCAACGAGATCGATCAAGCTGTTGAAACTTGTGCGCCCGACATTGCTGCACAATGCGCAGGCACAGACCCTGGAGAGGGCCGTATTGCCGAGTGTCTGATGCAGCAGCGGTCGGCGCTCAGCGTCGATTGTGGCCATGTCGTTGACAGGTTGGCCGAGGCGATTGCTGCTCCTCAGGGCTCTGTGGCTGACGCAGAGAACGGTAATGAGCAAGCAGAGCCTGTGAAAGCGGTCACGGCCGCGCATCCGGTGCTTGAAGCACTCGGAGCCAAGGTCGAGGCAATCATTGAGAAGGGCACGGCAGGCTGTGCGGAAGATCTTCGCAACTACTGCTCGACAGTCACGCCCGGCGAGGGGAGGCTGGCATTCTGTCTTATCGCGAACGCCGATAAGCGAAGCGAGAAATGCGAGCAGACGTTGGCTGACGCGCGCGAGCAGGCTGAAGTGCTCATCGATGAGGTCGATAACGCGATCAGCGCATGTTCGCCCGATATTGCAGCCTTGTGCGCCGGAACGCAGCCTGGGGATGGGCGTATAGCTCAATGCCTCGTCGGTCAGCGTGACGCGCTGACGGAAGCCTGCGGTCAAGTTGTTGACGCTGTTGGGAAGGTTGTCTTCACGGCGCACAACAAGGCGGCCGAAGCGCCGCAAACCAGTGTCACGACTGGCGCCATAGATGAGAATGCCGAGGTTGATGCACCCGCCGCCAAGCCCGAGACCAAGCAGGTTTGCCGCTCTGTCAATGTGAGCATCACCGACTGGGGCAAGGATGCGACGAGTAACGACGCGCGCAAGTTGTTGGGCAACAAGATCAACTCCTATGCCGCTCGCCACGCAGCCCAGGAGTTTGCTGCCAAGGGCGCAACGGTGACGTGCAAGGCCGACGTCGATCTGCTCGTGGTTGGTTACTTTACCTGCCAAGCTCGGGCACGTGTCTGCTGGGCCGAAGCTGCGAACGGGTCGGAATAGCGGCGCGCGGACCTTCCGCCCTTGCCGCGTGCGTCTTGGCTAATGGCAGTTTGAAGCATCGCGCGAAAAGCTGTAAATGCGCATTTTTGAGTGTATCGATTGCACGCACCGACAGCGCCGAACACCGCCAGCGCGAAACCATGTCCCCACATCCTGCGCTGCGCGCTTGATGCACAGGTGTATCGTCATGGCTCCGCGTGGCGGATGTTGCGCCTCTACCCCTGGATTGCTGAAGCTATATGACACCTGAGAAGCCAGCTGATACAGCGCAGCCGCGCGTGCCGCGCCCGACACGGGCGGCACGCATGGATGCGCTCGCCGTGCTTCCGGTATTCTTCAAGCTTGCAGACCGCCGCGCGGTGTTGGCGGGTGGGAGCGATGCTGCGGCGTGGAAAGCGGAGTTGCTGTCGGCGGCGGGCGCCGATGTCGATGTCTACGCCTCTGAAATGTCGCGCGAGATGCGAGAGGTTGCCGGTTCGCCACCCGGTGGGACCATTTGCTTGATCGAGCGGGACTGGCAGACGGATGATCTTTCAGGTGCCGCAATTGCTGTTGGGGCAATTTCCGATCAGCAGGAAGGTCAGGCGTTTGCCAACGCCGCGCGCCTGCGTGGCGTGCCTGTCAATGTCGTGGATCGTCCGGAGCTATGTCAGTTTCAATTCGGCTCCATCGTCAACCGCTCTCCCCTGGTTGTCGCCATTTCCACCGATGGGGCTGCGCCGGTGTTCGGCCAAGCGATCCGTTCGCGGTTGGAAGCGTGGTTGCCTTCCGGGTTCAAGCGCTGGGCCGAGGCTGCGAAAGTCTGGCGGCGGGAGGGCGACCGGTTGGGCGCGACGATCTCCGAACGTCGGCGCTTTTGGGAACTCTTCACGCAGACCGCGTTGGCGCGCGCGGATACGCCGCCCAACACGCAGGATCTGGAAGATCTCATCTCTCAGGCGTCACGCGAGCGCGTAGACAATCCAAGCGGCGGCTTTGTGTCGCTCGTTGGCGCAGGACCCGGCGATCCGGAGCTTTTGACACTTCGCGCAGTTCGCGCCTTGCGCAGCGCTGACGTCATTCTCTACGACGATCTCGTGAGCGTGCCGGTGCTGGAATTTGCCCGCCGTGAAGCGCGCCGCATTCTTGTCGGCAAGACCGGCTACGGACCTGCTTGCAAGCAAACCGAGATCAATGCGCTGATGGTCGAACTCGCCCAGGGGGGCAATCGCGTTGCACGACTGAAGTCGGGCGATCCGCTGATCTTCGGCAGAGCCGGTGAAGAGATTGGCGTCTTGCGCGAGGCGGGCGTTGCGTTCGAGGTGATCCCCGGCATTTCTGCCGTGCAGGCGGCTGCCGCAAACCTCAAGGTTTCGCTCACCCATCGCGATCATGCGAAGCGGGTGCAACTCGTTACCGGTCATTCGCGCGAAGGCAAGTTGCCCGATACGCTCGATTGGCAGGCGCTCGCAGATCCGCGGGCGACAACCGCCGTTTACATGGCGCAGCGTACGTTGGCGGAGATGTGTGCAAAGCTGATTGCTGCAGGACTTCCCACCAGTACGCCGGCCATCGCGACGTTTAACCTGACGCGCGCCGACGCGCGCAACATCGCTGGCGATATCGGCAGCTTGCCGGGGCAATTAGAGAGTGCCGGCATCGCAGGGCCGTGTCTGGTGCTGATTGGCCAGGTCCTTGGCCCGGAGGGCGACGAGGCCGGAGAGCCAGTCCAGGAAACTTTGGTTAATCCCGAAAAGACGTAAGACCGGGCGCGGCTCAGAGTTGGATTTTTGCCACTAAAGAAAGGCACTTAAAGCGGCGCTTTCGGGCAACACTTGCCATCAAAAATTCGCATCGCTCAGCCTATTGGTCGGACCAATTACAAACCGGACGCCGTTTGGGTTGCCATCGGGGTTTGGCTATAGTTGTGTGCGCTTCGGTAAGGGGGCTTACGAGCGGCAGGCAGAAGAACGCTGTCGGGGTGCGGGTTGCGCCCTGAAAGCGGGCAACGTCCGTCGCGGCGGCACGGTCGGGTGCCAAGCCCGTAACGTGATGGGCGCGTTGGGAGTGACAGTTCGCATGCGGTGCAATCCGTCCTACTGGCTGTTGGGATTGATCCCCATTGCGTTGCTGAGCTGGCTTGCCGTCCAGTTCGAGCACGAAGGCATTGAAGCCGACCTGGGACGCCGAACTCAGGACTCTCTCGCTCGCAAGGGGATGGACTGGGCAGTTCCTATCTTCGCTGGCCGCGACGGTGCGCTGACCGGACGGGCCGACGACGACAACGAGCCCAGCCGTGCAATCGCCGCCATGCGCGACACCTGGGGCGTGCGTACGGTCATCAATCGCTCGGCGCTGCTTGAACAGATCGAACGCTACTTGTGGTCGGCGTCCTGGCGTGACGGCAAGGTTGTGCTTTCGGGATACGTGCCAAACGATGAAGCGCGAAAAGAGATACTCGCGCTGGCGCGCCAAGATTTCGCCAAGGCCGAAATCAAGGACGAAATGAAGATGGCCCGCGGCGCGCCCGACAAGGCGCCGTGGATGCGCGGGATAGACTTCGGCCTTCGGCAGTTGGCGCAGCTCAAACGCGGCTCGCTCGAACTTGAGTTGCTGGACATGTCAATAGCCGGAGAGGCCCCGACATCGCCGGTCTACAAGAGCGTGCGGACAGCGTTGCAATCGATGCCGGGCGGCGTGAAGCTCGCGTCGGAGAAGATTACACCGCCGATTGCAAATCCCTTTGTGTGGAGTGCTCAGAATACCTCCGCCCGCGTGATCATGGGTGGCTACGTCCCCAATGAGCGTTTGCGTCAGCAACTGTTTGCACAAGCCAAGTCGTTGTTCCCGCGCTCCGCGCTCGTCGATAGAACCGAAGTTGCCGATGGCGCACCAGATGGTTGGGCGCGCGCTGCTGAAACCGCGTTGACGCAGTTGGCAAGCCTCAAGTCAGGCATTGCCAACATCAATGCTCGCGATATGTCCTTCCAGGGCGACGCCGCAGATGAGGCGACTGCCAATAACGTGCGTAAAGCGTTGCGTCTCGATGTCCCGAGGAATTTCAAACTCGCCGAGCAGATCCGCTATCCGCAACGACAGGGGCAGCCGTCGTCCGGCAACTACCTGATGTCGATTGCGGCGGACGGTACGGCCATAGAGGTGAGCGGCTACATTCCTAACGAGCAAGCGCGGGCAGCTTTGATAGAACTCGTCAAGGCGCGCTATCCCGGACGCCCGGTCACCGACAAGCTTCAAATCGTTCCCGGCGCGCCGGAGGGCTGGCAGGAATGCATCGTTGCTGGGCTCAATGCTCTGCCGCGTCTAAAAGCTGGCCGCG
This sequence comes from Hyphomicrobiaceae bacterium, assembly GCA_041397645.1. Taxonomy (NCBI): domain Bacteria; kingdom Pseudomonadati; phylum Pseudomonadota; class Alphaproteobacteria; order Hyphomicrobiales; family Hyphomicrobiaceae; species Hyphomicrobiaceae bacterium. The sequence continues at coordinate 2,916,591 of JAWKWE010000004.1, forward strand.
CGTTGCTGAATGACAAGAAGCTGCTGGTCTCGGGCACGACGGATGATTACGCCGTCGCCCAGGGTGTGCCTGCCGACGTCAAGGCTGGCGCCGGACAGTCATGCGCAACCGAAACCGACATTAAGTTCACCGGACAGATCAACACGGATCTGACCTGGAGGGCTGAGCACGGCCGCGATGGCTCGCTGGTGTTGTCCGGCGACATCCCTGACGAGGCCAGCCGCTCGCTGATTATGAGCGCTGCTCAAAAGTTGTTTGCCGACGCCAAGATCGTCGATCAGATGCGCGTGGTCGCCTCTCCAATGGAACCTTGGAACAAGGTGGCCGTGCACGGACTGGAACAGCTGGCGCGGTTAATGCGAGGAACGGTCTCTCTGGCCAGGACACAGCTTTCTTTGATTGGCGCGAGCGACAGCCGGGATACCGCCCGCGATGTGCACGTTGCGCTCCAACAGGATCTGCCGCCCGGCTACACATCGAGCGACAAAATCGACGTGGTACGCAAAATCGAGATCATTACCGAAGCAGATCGCTGCCAGGATCTAATGCGCCAGACCGCCGCCGGCGGCACCATCAATTTCGATCGCGCTAAAGCTGATCTCACAGCCGACAGTACGGACACCTTGAGTGCTCTTGCCGAGGTCGCCAACGCATGCCCTAATTTCCGCATCGAGATCGAAGGACACACCGACTCCGAAGGCACCGACGAGCGCAATCAGAGGCTGTCAAACCGCCGCGCTCAGGCGGTGGTGGACTTCCTGGTTCGGGCCGGCGTGGATCGCAACCGTCTGACCGCGATTGGCTACGGGGCGAGCCGTCCAATCGCAGACAACAACACGGCCGAGGGGCGGGCTCGTAATCGGCGCATCGAGTTTACCGTCAAGAGCAAGTAGCAACTGGCGCGCAAGCGCCGGAGACACGGCACAGGACACGGCATCATGGACTATCTGTTTGTAAGGCTCATCTGGTGGATACTTCTCGCTTTCGCTCTCGGGCTGGCGGCGGGCTGGATCTCGTGTGGCCGTGAGGAAGAAAACTGATGTGCCGCGAGTGCAGGCGAGGATGGCGTACTACGGCGCGCGGTGGAGTTGACCGGTTATGACCTATTTGCTGCTTCAGACCTTTCTGTTGCTGCTGGCGAGCTACTTCACCGGTGCGTTCATCGCGTGCCTGATCAAACGCACGCTTAAAACCACACGCGCGGCCTATGTGGCCGCCGGGCCTGTGACAGTTCGGCCGTTGCCCGCGCCCATTCCCGTGCGCACACCTGCGCCGCCGCCGAAGTTCAAATCGCGGGAGTTCGAACTTGTCCAGCCCAAGATCGATATCCTTCCGCGTCCAGAGCCGCGTCCTGCTCCCGCTCCACTTGATACCGAGCGGTTTGAGCGGACACTGGTGCACGCGGTTCTACCGGACAATACGCCGCGCAAGATGATCGTCGAGATCCGTCCGCAGGTGTTGAAGCCAGTGACGGCGCGCGGGCCGGGAGCCGACATAGCAAAGCCTGCTCCCAAGCCGGCGCCTGTGCCGGTGGCTATGCCTGTGGCACCTAAGCCCGCGGCGGTTCCACCTCCGGCCCCGGCGCACACTTCGACGCCCATCGTCAGCAAGAGCCCGCCACAGTCGAGCACGCCAATTGCAGGTGGTGCGGCATCCGCGACCGCGGCTGCTGCCGCCGCAGCCCTTGCTGCAGCTCGGGCGGCCGCAGATCGGGCGGCAACGCAGCCCCCTCCCGCCGCAGTCGATCGCACGCCGCCAGCAAGCCCAGTTTCTTCGCAACCGCCTGCGCCGAAACCGACAGCACCTGTTGTGCCGCCGATCACGGATGGCGACGACTTCCTGCGCATTCGCGCCATAGATGTGCCGTTGATGCAGCGCCTGCATGGGCTAGGCATAACGACATTCGAGAATATCGCTGGCTGGACGCCCGCTGATGCAGAACGGTTTGGCAAGGAACTCGGAATTGGTGGCCGCATCGAACGCGAGCAGTGGATCGAGCAGGCGCAAATTCTCGCTAAGGGTGGCGAGACCTATTACTCGCGCAACCGCGCCGCACTGCTGCAACAGCAAGCGGCAAGTTCGCCGTCGCCGCAACCGGTTCCGGCTGCCGAGCCTCGGGCTGAACAACCAAAGGCCGGAACCGCGCAGCAGGCTTCTTCCTACACCTCCGCAGGGCTAATGAGCGCTGCAGCGGCTGCCGCTGCCGCAGCAACAACCCTGCAGAAGAAGCCGGAGCAGGTGGAAGCAAAGTCCGTTCTACCGCAGCCTGCCGCGCAACAGGCGCCCGAACCTGAAGATCAGCTTGAGGCCGAAGAAGAACTGGTTGAGGATGCCGATCAAACCTCGCTGGAGGAAGCAGTCGAGCCTGACGGACAGGCTGACGATCAGCAAGAGATTGAAGATGAGCCGGAATCCGCGGAGGAGGAGTCTGCGCAGCCCGAGCCTTCCCTAAATATGTCGCCGCCGCAAACCCCAGAGCTTCCGCCAGCGGCAAGTTTGCAGGAACGCTTGTCCACCGCCGATGCCGAGCCTGGCAGGTCGCCACCGCCGCAACGTTCCGTCGCAGAAATGGCCGCTGCGGCAGCAGCTGCAATGGCCGCAGCTTCGGCAAGCGTCACTCGCGGTATTCGTCCGATCGAGCCGATCTCGCCGCTCTCAAAGGTCGATCCCAACATCTTGCGTCCGGCGCGTCTGGTGGATGCGATCAAAGAGCAGGAGAGCAAAGATAGTGAAGGCAGGGAGGCGGAGCGGGCAGCCCTCGATGGTCTGCGCTCCATCCGCTCCGATGCGCTTCTCAGTGATGGCGCGCCAGAAGAGTTCGATGACCTCAAGCGCATTCGCGGTATCGGCGTGCTGATCGAAAAGCGGCTCAATGCTCTCGGGATCGCGTCTTACGAGCAGATTGCGAACTGGACCGCAGGTGACATCGAACGCATCAGCGAGCAGCTCGATTTCAAGGGCCGGATCGAGCGCGAAAATTGGGTTGAGCAGGCGCGCATTCTGGCCAGTGGCGGCCACACCGAGTTCTCCCGTCGCGTCGACAAAGGCGACGTCGACAGCAGCAAGGGCTGACGGTCACGCTCTGTCAATACAGGCGGGTTCTCGCTGGGCTGCTCAGGCGGCGTGTGCGTGCTGGCGCGCATCGGACTTGGCGAAGAACGACGCGATGGCGGCGATTGTGGCGGCATCCCATAGCAAGGGCGCGTGCCCCTCGTTGGGAACCGTGTGCGCCGTACAGTTTGGATGACGCCGCGTCATTTCATCGACTGTCGCCTGCGATAGCAGATCGGAGTTGCCGCCGCGGAGAACCAGGACAGGGGCATTCTTGAGTGCGCCGAACTGTGGCCAGAGCTGTGGCATCGGACCGTCGAGCATGGAAAAGCCCTTGGCGATCTTGGCGTCATAGCCCGCGACAGGCCGCCCGTTCTTTTCGTTGAAAAGCTGTCGGGCAAAATCGAGCGCGTCCTCTTCGCTCAAATCTGGAAAATCGCGACGGGTCAGATCGCGCACCGCGCGCGCGGCATCGCTCCACGATTTCGGTAGCGGCGTCTTCCCGACGTATCCGGCGATCCGCATCAAGCCTTGGGTTTCAATGACGGGGCCGATGTCGTTGAGCACCGCTGCACCGATGCGGGACGGCTGCGCCGCCGCCAATACCATCGTAATCAGCCCGCCGCGGGATGTCCCGATGATCCCGCAATCCGTCAACTCCAGCATCGTCATGAAGTCGAGCACGTCCTGCATCTCGTTGGGAACGGTGTAATTCTTCCAATCTCGATCGTGCTCGGATAGACCGCGGCCGCGGGTGTCGAGCGCATAAACATCGCGCGGTGCGGCCTCGTCGTTGGCAAGTGCGCTCGCAACGAGGTGGAAGTCGCGGCAATTGCGTGTCAGTCCTGCCAGGCACAGCACGGGGCGCGTTGTCTTGCCGGGCTTCGCAGACGGATAGTGGCGCGCATAAAGACGCAATCCATCGCGTACGGTGAAGTAGATCTCCTTGAAGGCGGCTGGTGCGTCGCTCATCGTTCGATTCACTCCTGGCGTTGCGATTCGTCTGCTTCGATTGAAGCACTATACCGTTTCGGAGTGGAAATGCGCACGCGACGGGTATTTGTTTCAGCCCTCTGATCCCGATCCGGCACCGTCGCCATCACGATTTTCTCGGTCATCGGTCTTAGTTGGAATTTTGCCTGATCCGCGCGCACGCTGCAGGTCCTTGTCGATCTGCAATGCGGTTGCCTCATTACCGATCCGTGCCCGATAGATCTGGATGTTGGAGAGCACTTTGGCAACGTACTCCCGCGTTTCTCTAATTGGAATGCGTTCGATCCAATCGATGGGATCAATCTTGGGATCGCGCGGGTCGCCGAACTCGCGCACCCATTGACGGGCGCGTCCGGGGCCGGCGTTGTATCCGGCCAGGCCCAGCACATAGGATCCGTCGAACTCGTCCATGCGGTCGCCGATATAGGCCGAAGCGATCATGGCGTTATAGGACGGATCTTTCAGCAAGCGGGAGATGTCGCACTTGAGCTTGTAATCGCGGCAGACGTGCTTGGCGGTGACGGTCATGACCTGCAGCAAACCCTTGGCCCCGGCGCCTGAGACGATGCTCGTATCGAATTCCGTTTCCTGGCGCGCAATGCCGAGCAGGAACGGCAATTCCGGCGGTTGGCGCAGCGGCGTGTAGGCTGGGAAAACGTGAACCGGATAGCCATAGGTGATGAGGTTTTGTCCACGCGCGATTGCCGATTTGGCTACGCGCAGCGACATCTGTGTGTCTCCGATCGCGTCGGCGAGATAGGCGATCATGCCTGCCTCTTCTTCCGTCGGAAGGCCGATGCGCAAGGAGGTGAGGAAGCCGCGGGTGTAGTTGCGCGACAGGCCGGCCTTGTCCGCCAGCACGACGGCCTTCACCGCATCGAGATTGTTGAAGCGAGCGATCTGCTCTGCCGTCGGCTGTTTGGGCGGCGTTATCTCGATGCGCGTGCTGGTTGGATCAAGCTTCTTGATGCAAAGCAAACCGTGGAACGTGTCGCTGTCTTTGGCGCCAGCTTTATAGAATGCCCTTGCACCTGCGCTGTCGCCGAGAGCTTCGGCAACGCGCCCCTGCCAGTAGGTGGCTTTGGCGCGGCTTAAAGGTCCATCGGCGGCCTTGGCCATGTCGGCGAAATGTTTTGCGGCAACGTCGGGTTTGCCCAGATATCGAAATGCGATCCAACCCGCCATGAAGGTCTGCTCCTTCAGCGGATTGACGCTGAGGGGCCCCGCGTCTCTCGTCAGTTGGTAAGCGAGTTGATACTTGTTCTCCTTCAGCGCGTCATAGGCGAGTTGACGGCGCTCCGCCCACCATTCGTCGATTTCCGGGATCTTTTCCGGGTCCGGCCTGAACGACATGATGATTTTGGCGGCTTCATCGGTCTTGTCGGCTTTGCGCAGAAGTTGCGCGCGATGATAGGCGAGCCCGGTGTCTTTTGGGTCTGAGGGCAGAGCCGCCATCAGCTTTCTTGCGTTGGAGGCCTGGTCGAATACGGCAAGGCGCGCAATGGCCTTCTTGCGTTCGGGCTCGGACAGCAGCGGGATCACGCGCTTGGCATATGCAGAGCGTGCTTTGCGATTGCCGGCCCAACGCACATCGTCCGTCACCATGCGATCGAAACGCCACTTGTGGTCTTGCTCGGTCAGCAGGCCTGAGAAGCGTTCGAGAAATCCAGTTTCGAGCGTGGAAGGAATGTCGTACTCGCGCCACGTCTTGGCGGCGAGTTTGCGGGCTTCTTCCTTATTGCCTTCCGCCAAGTATGCCGATGCCAGCGCCGCATATCCGAGGCCCGTTTCCGGCGGTGCATCTTGGAAGAACTGCTTGATCGAGGCCGCGCTGCCGCCTTGCGAGAAAAGTTGCTCTTCCATGCGTTGGGTCAGCAGACTGCGCTGCGGCCACAATGGATTGGCCTTGAGGAATGCGCGATATTCGGCCGGATCACCGTAGCCATAGCGCAAGCGGACCCAATCGAGCAGCTTTAAGGCGACGGGGTCGGTGATCTCCGCCTTCAACTCGATAAAGCGCACCATGTTAGCTTTGGCGACTGCGGAGACGGCTTCCTTGATGCGCTTGGCGTCCTCGGCCGAAGGCGCGTAATCGCGCACCGGCGCAAGAGCTTTGTCGAGCGCTGCGACATGTGCGGCCTCTTCCTTAAGTCGAACGGGGGCCGGAATTTCCTTGTTGGCGGGGGTTACCGCTGCGACCGCTTCGGCGGAGTGCGCGGTGAATGGAATCAGCCCCGATAGGCTCACCACCGCGGAAATCGTGCCAGCGAAAGCCATAATTGCAATGTTTGGCAGAGATTTCTGGGTACGAAAGGGCCGGATCGAGCCTTGCAGAGGCGGATTTGCGCTGCGGCGTGGGCTGGCTTGCAGGCCGCAGGCGTAGCGCCTAATGTCGCGTCGAATTCTCCGGTCCATCCTGCACCTCTTAGCATCATTAAGCGGCGTGCAGCGGACTGGCACAAGCGCTTAGGACAATTTGGTTACAAGTCCCCTGCGGCAACACCATGGCCCGCAGACATGGCTTCACCACCGCGGTCCGATGTGCAACCCATTGGAATTATCAGATTCGCCGGCACGCCCGCGCGTAACACGCAAGGTTCGACGATGTTCAAAGGATCGCTTACGGCTCTTATCACGCCTTTCAGAAACGGTGCATTGGATGAGGCCGCCTTCGCCCGCATTGTAGACTGGCAGATTACAGAAGGCATTCACGGTCTTGTGCCTGTGGGCACGACCGGAGAAAGCCCGACGCTCGACTACGATGAGCATAAGCGTGTGATCGAGATTTGCGTCGAGACCGCCAAGAAGCGTGTTCCGGTCATGGCTGGCACGGGTTCGAACTCGACGGATGAGGCCATAGAGCTTTCGCAGTATGCGCAAAAGGTGGGGGCGGATGGCGTGCTCATCGTCACGCCGTACTACAACAAGCCGAACCAGGAAGGGCTGTTTCAGCACTTCAAGGCCATCAACGACGCCATCAATATCCCAATTTACATCTACAACATTCCTGGCCGCTCCGTCGTCGATATGTCGGTCGACACCATGGCACGTTGCGTGAAGGAGCTAAAGAACGTCGCGGGTGTAAAGGACGCGACAGCAAATCTTGCTCGGCCTTCTCAGCAGCGTGCCGCGTGTGGCGAAGTCTTCTGTCAGCTGTCAGGAGAAGACGCAACGGCTCTGGGCTTTGTGGCGCACGGCGGACGCGGTGTGATTTCGGTTGCGTCCAACGTGGCGCCGCGCCTGGTATCGCAAATGCAGAGCGCGCTTCTGGCTGGTGACTTCAAGACCGGGCTGGCGCTACAGGATCGCCTGATGCCACTTTTTGAGATCATGTTCTGCGAAACGAACCCGGCACCGGCGAAGTATGCCGTCTCCAGGCTAGGGCTTTGCACGGCGGAAATGCGCCTGCCCATGGTGCCGCTGTCGGAGCAGAGCAAGAAAGCAATCGATGCGGTGCTCTTGGACCTCGGCCTGCTGGAGTCGAAGGCCGCGGAATAGCCGTTTCCTTTTTGAGAACGGCAGAAGTATTGGAGCAACAATAACTAAAATGGCCTCCAAGAGAGATGACGGATCGACGCTTGTAGCCGAGAACCGCAAGGCGCGTCACGAGTACTTCATTACCGATAGCTGGGAGGCGGGAATTGCGCTGCTCGGATCGGAAGTGAAGTCCCTGCGTGTCGGCCAATCAAATATCACCGAGAGCTACGCCTCGTTCGAAGACGGCGGGCTGTGGCTGATCAATGCCTACATCGCTGAATACAAGGGCGCTGCGCTGTTCCAGCATGAGCCACGCCGCAAACGCAAACTGCTGCTGCATGAGGGCGAGCTGAAAAAGATGAAGCTCGCCATCGAGCGTAAGGGCATGACGCTGGTTCCGTTGGAGCTCTACTTCAACCCCAAAGGAGTTGCGAAACTCAAGATCGGCCTTGCAGAGGGTAAGAAGCTCCACGACAAACGAGAGGACGCTGCAAAGCGAGATTGGAACCGTCAGAAGGCGCGCCTCATGCGCGAGAAGGGCTGATGGACGGATCGTTCCCAAATCTTCTCGGGGTAGACTGGTCGACGATTCCCGCCCCAGAGGACGACGGAGCAGCGCGCCATCTTACAGGCGCACGATTGCCGCGCTGCTCATTGGAAGCAACCGATGGCAGTCGCGTAGATCTCTCCCAATTATATGGCCGGACCGTTGTTTTCATCTATCCGATGACCGGGAGGCCGGATCAGCCGCTGCCGAAGGGTTGGGACGAATTTCCAGGCGCTCGAGGATGTACGCCTCAGGCCTGCGGGTTTCGCGATCACTATAGCGAACTCCATGCAGCAGGCGCTGATCGCGTGTTCGGCCTTTCCGTTCAAGAGTCGGACTATCAGCGTGAGGCGGCCGAGCGGCTGCACTTGCCATTTTCGCTCTTATCCGATGCCCAGAGTGCATTCTCTCGGCCGCTGAATTTGCCGACCATGGAGGTCGCGGGAATGCGGCTGTTGAAGCGGATGGCGATTGTTGCTGACAATGGAACGATCTCGCACCACATCTACCCCGTTTTTCCACCCGATCAGAATGTCATCGAGGTGCTTTCTTGGCTAAGACAAAATCCAAAGTAGCGACGTGGCCCTGGCCTGCCCCTAAAGACGACGGCGGAGCGAAGCACATCATTCCTGGTACGCGGCTTCCAGACGTGGCGCTGACGGCGACACGCGGAGCGGCGGTCAATCTCGCGCGCTATCAGGAACGTGCGATCGTATTCGTGTATCCGTTTACCGGAACGCCGGGAGCAGCAAATCCGCCATCCTGGGACGACATTCCAGGTGCGCATGGTTCGACCCCCGAAGCGGAAGGTTTCAGAGACTGCTATCCAGCCTTCCAGGTGCGCGGCTACGAGGTGTTTGGCTTAAGCGCAATGGCAAGCACTCATCAGCGCGTATTTGCTGCACGCACGGGCCTGCCTTTCCTGCTGCTCAGCGATGAAGACTTCGCGTTTGCCGATGCGCTTGAGCTGCCACGTTTTGAAACCGGCGGCTTGAGTTATCTGAAGCGGTTGACCATGGTGGTGCGGGACGGTGTGATTTATCGTTGCATCTATCCCGTGCATCCGCCCGACACTCACGCAGCCACGTTGTTGGCAGAGCTTTCGGCAAGGGAGTGAGCTTCCTAAAGCTTGTCGATGGCGTTTCGGATGTCGGCAAACACGGCGCGGAACATTTCGGGCGTCAGACGTCCGGTGTTTGTGTTGTAACGCGAGCAGTGGAAGCTATCAAAAAGCGCGCGGCCCTCTCCCAGCTCATGACGGGCGCCGTGGGCGAACGGAAATTGTGCCTTCCGTAAGCCTAGGGTAGCCAACGTCTGATCGTGTGCAATCCGCCCGAGGGCAAGCAGAACGGTAAGCCGCGGAAGCGCTGCAAGCCGCGCCGAAAAATACGCGCGGCATGTGGCGATTTCGGCTGGGGTCGGTTTATTTTCAGGCGGCGCGCAGCGCACGGCGTTGGTGATCATGGCATCGTGCAGTTGGAGGCCGTCGTTGGGATCGGCTTTGTAGGTGCCCTTGGCAAATCCAAATTCGAGCAACGTTTGATAGAGAAGCTCGCCAGCGTAGTCGCCGGTGAAGGGACGTCCCGTGCGGTTGGCGCCACCGCGGCCTGGCGCGAGCCCTACGATGAGCAGCCGCGCGTTTGCATCGCCAAAAGAAGGCACTGCGCCGTTGAACCACGAAGGTTCCGCTTCGGCATTGGCTTCGCGATAGGCGACAAGCCGAGGACACAGGGTGCAGGCGGCTGGCGCTTCCGCCGGCATTGTCGATGCGGCAATCTCTTTGGCGGGACCGGCGGTGCGGGCGCGAGTATGCATATGGCTTGGTCTCGGTAGTCGTAAGATCGGGCCGTGTTCTCACTATCGCGCGGAACGCGCGGACGCAGGATAGGGCGATTGGGCTGCCAATAGAAGCAGCGCCGCGGTTCTTGCGAACCACGGCGCCGATCCACGGGGGGAGTGGATCAAGGGTGATGCGGTCGACGCCTTAGACCTCTTCAGAAAGGTCGTCGTCGTGGAAGCTGTCGCGACCTGCGCCTTGTACGCTGCGTGCTACGTAGGCGCGGACATCGCGCTGCGGACGACCATTGGCGTCGCGACAAATCTGAGCTTCGAGATCGGCAAGGTCAATGAATTGGTCCGCCTGCCGCCGCAACTCGTCTGCAACCATGGGCGGCTGCGTTTGCAGCGTGGATACGATCGACACGCGCTTGCCCTTCTGCTGGAGCGCGCTCACCAACGAGCGGAAGTCGCCGTCTCCCGAGAAGAGCACTATGTGATCGAGCGTATCAGCAAGGCGCATGGCGTCGACAGCCAGTTCGATGTCCATGTTGCCTTTGATCTTGCGCCTTCCGGTGCTGTCGGTGAATTCCTTTGTCGGCTTGGTAACCATCGTGAAGCCGTTGTAGTCCAACCAGTCAATTAGGGGACGGATAGACGAGTACTCCTGCTCCTCCGCCAGCGCCGTGTAGTACAGCGCGCGAACCAGCTGCCCCTTGCTGCGGAAGAAGGTTAGCAACCGCTTGTAGTCGATATCGAAGCCGAGAGATTTTGCCGTGGCATAAAGATTGGCACCGTCAATGAAGAGCGCGATCCGCTCAGAGCTGTAAAAGTGCATAATAAATCCTTTGATCAGCACAATGAGCAGTCCCGGCCAATGGCGACCGCTCAGAATTTAAGCCTTGGTCCCATTTGCAGACCAGAAGCCGCTCAAAACAATTTATTCCTCGCACTGCATTTTGGGGAAGCCCTCTTCAGCACATAACAGAATTGTGTAGAACGGCATAAACGAATGAAATGTATGCCAAATTGTTCCGCATGTGGCTAAAACCTGACCATCTCGTAATGTTGGGAAGATTTCCCTCCCAGAGTGCTTTGTTGCCAAGGCATGCTCCTCGTGGCATAAAAGAGCAACAAAGCCCGAGATTTTACGCCGCGCGGTCGCGAGATCGCATGTCGGCGCTTTTTTGCGTCAGGTAATCAGGTGGATAGGTGCGGTCCTGCGCACTCTTTGCATCCGCCACAACAGCTGAGGACGACCTGCCATGGCACGCGTTACCGTCGAAGATTGCGTCGACAAGATCCCAAACCGGTTCGAACTCGTCCTGCTGGCCGCTCACCGCGCCCGCTCGATCGCCAACGGCAGCGCGATTACCATCCAGCCGGACGACGATAAGAACCCCGTGATCGCCCTTCGAGAGATTGCTGAGCGAACCATCTCGCCGGAGGACATGAAAGAAGGGCTGATCAATTCGATTCAGAAGAACACCGAAGTGGACGAGCCTGAGGCCGTGGCGGCGCCTCTTCGGCCGGCCGAGCGCCGTGCCCCAATGCTGGGCCGGGACGATATGTCGAGCGATACCCAGGTCGACGTCATGACCGAAGAGCAGCTGCTGCGCGGCCTGGAAAGCATGACGCCGCTGGAGCCGTCGGCCAACATTGGGTCGGGCGGCGGTCCGCGTGAACGCGATCGTGATCCCCGCGACCGTGGCCGTTGACGCTCTCATTAGCGTTTTGTGAATTAACAAGGGCGCGAGGAACGCGCCCTTTCGTTTCTGCGGTGCGATCGGTTAGGCTCTAGGTCCGCTTCCAAGGAGAGCGGCCGGCAATGATGCGGCAATACGAACTCGTCGAGCGAGTTCTCAAATATGATCCAAAGGCCGACGAGGCGTTGCTCAATCGCGCCTATGTTTATGCCATGAAGGCCCATGGCCACCAGAAGCGAGCTTCTGGTGCGCCTTATTTTTCGCATCCGCTGGAAGTGGCCGCTATCCTGACCGAGCTGAAGCTCGACGACGCCACTGTCGCCACGGCGCTTCTGCACGACGTTATCGAAGATACAGATGCTACGCGCGCCGAGATCGATCAGATGTTCGGGCCAGAGATCGGCGGCCTTGTTGACGGCCTTACGAAGATCAAGCGGCTGGATCTCGTTTCCAAACGCGCAGAGCAGGCTGAGAACTTTCGCAAGCTCTTGATTGCGATTTCGAGCGACATCCGCGTGCTGCTCGTCAAGCTTGCCGATCGCCTCCATAACATGCGCACGCTGGAGCACATGCGGCCGGAGAGCCGACAGCGCAACTCCGAAGAAACTCTCGATATCTACGCGCCTTTAGCCGGCCTGATGGGCATGCAAACGCTGCGAGAAGAGCTGGAGGACCATGCCTTCCGGTGGCTGCATCCGGAAGCCTATGCGGCGGTGACGGACAAGCTCGCGGATCTGCGCGCGCGCAACCAGGGGCTCGTGGAGGAGATCCGTCAGGCCCTTGCCCGCAAACTGGCCGATGCCGGGATTAAGGCCGAGACGGTCGGCCGCGAGAAGAAGCCCTATTCCATCTGGAGCAAGATGGAGCACAAGCAAATCAGTTTGGAGCAGCTTTCCGATATTTTTGCTTTCCGCGTGACTGTCGATAGCATCGACGACTGCTACCGCGCATTGGGCATCGTGCACACAACCTGGAGCACTGTTCCCGGGCGGTTCAAGGATTACATCTCCGCGCCCAAGCGCAACAACTACCAATCGATCCACACGACCGTATATGGCCCTAGCCATCAGCGCGTGGAACTTCAGATCCGCACCCGCGAAATGCATCGCGTCGCCGAGTTTGGCATCGCTGCCCATGCGCTCTACAAGGAGGCGGTTCGTCCTGGTGTCGGCAAACGCGCCAACGGCGCCAGCAGCGCAGTGGCGCCAGTCAATGACTTTGGTCCGTATGGCCATCTCCGCGCTATGATCAACACCGTCTTACAGGCGGAAAATCCGGAAGAATTCTTGGAACACACCAAGTTGGAGTTGTTCCACGATCAGGTGTTCTGCTTTACGCCCAAGGGGCGGCTTATCGCGCTGCCGCGCGGAGCGACGCCTCTCGACTTTGCCTACGCGGTGCACACCGACATCGGCAATGAGGCGGTTGCCGCATTTATCAATGGCCGTCACGTTCCCATCGATACCCGTTTGCGCAACGGCGACGAGGTCGTCATCGAAACCTCCAAAACGCATGTCCGCCCGGCGCAGTGGGAAGCGTTTGCGGTTACCGGACGGGCACGGTCTGCTATCCGCCGCGCGGCGCGCGAAGCGCAGCGCAAGCGCTACGTTGCGCTCGGCCGTCAGCTTCTTGTCGCCGCCATGTCTAACGCAAAACTCACGTACTCAGACGATAAACTGAAGGCGGTTTTGCCCAAGCTCAATGCCAAGTCACTTGATGAGGCACTTGCCGCGGCGGGGCGCAACGAAGGTGCACTTGAGGAGGCGCTCAAGCATCTCATTCCCGCGCCTGAGAGCGGGCAAGAAAGCTATAAGCCAACCCGCAAGTTCGGCCGGGCGAAGGGCGAGGATGGCTGGTTCAACATCGACAAAGTCATGAGCCTCAAGTTTCGGGCCGGTGAGCACGATGCAATGAGGATGCTGTCGGTTGGAGGCGGGGAAAACGTTCCGGTACAGTTCGAGCCCGGCGGCGCTGTCCCGGGCGACCGAATCGTGGGGGTGTTGAGCCCTGGCGTCGGCATCCAAATTTTCCAGATCCACTCACCACGACTCAAGGAGTTCGAGCACGAAGGATGGGTCGATGTGACCTGGGATGTGGATCCGGCGCGGCCCGAGAGGTTCCCAGCTCACCTGTCTGTAACGGCGGTCAATGCACCCGGTTCGCTTGCAGAAATTGCCGCAGTCATCGGGACTTCCGGTGGCAACATCGAGAATCTAAAGATGGTGCGGAAAGCGGCCGATTTCACCGAAATGAGCATTGTCATAGAGGTGTTCGACCTTGTTCATCTTAACAGAATCATTTCAGGCCTGCGCGCCAAGCCAACGGTTTCGAAGGTGGAACGCCTGTTCGAATAGGCTATAGTACGCGCGGGGGATAGAGGTGCCTGCGGCCGCCTGCGTTTGGCCGCCTCGGCGCTCATAGGACTAATCTGAAGTGCGCAGCGATACACCAGTTTCGTGTAAGCGATCGAAGCCGTCCGCTCCTCTCGGGCTACGGTCGCGCTTGACTGTGCTCAGTCGGCGCTTGGCTTATCTATGGCGTCGGCTGATGCGCCTGCACGCAACACCACACGAGATCGCACTTGGGTGCGCGGCTGGCGTCTTTGCGGCCTTCACGCCCTTCGTCGGGCTTCAGGTGCTATTGGCCATTGCTATCGCCTTTCTTCTGCGCGTCAACATTCCGGCCGCCGTGCTTGGGACGTTTGCTGGCAATCCGTTGAGTTGGCCTGCGATCTGGGCGGCGTCCTACGTGGCCGGAGCATGGGTGCTCGGGCTCGATCCGGCGATCTCCGCAGAGCACGTAAGCCAGAGTGCGGCTTTGCTTGCTGCCGCGGCAGCCGATCCCAATCCAGTGTCACTGGACGCAGCCGCGACGACGATCCGGCCGCATGTGTTACCTATGCTGATGGGCAGTCTGCTGGTCGGCTTGATTGCCGCGGCGCTCAGCTATTATCCTATGCGCCGTGCGGTCGGCAGCTTCCAACGCCGTAGGCAGCTGCTGGCGAGCGCATGAATTTCAATCGTGTTTTGGCCATAAGCCGTTGCGGACGAGCCCTCTGGATCTTGTCGGCACCTTCCGGCCAGCCGCATCTGGTTGTTTGACTTGAGAGAGCTTTAAGTATGCGTGCGCGGCCTGCCACTTCTCCTTTGCGTCTTGGCGTTAACATCGATCACGTGGCGACGTTGCGCAATGCGCGTGGAGGGCGTCATCCCGATCCGCTTCGGGCCGCGCATCTGGCGATAGATGGAGGCGCCGACGGGATCACGGCGCACCTGCGAGAAGATCGCCGACACATATCTGACGAAGACATCACCCGGCTGAAATACGAGCTGACGCGTCCACTCAATTTAGAGATGGCGGCGACTCCTGAGATGCTCGCCATCGCTTTGCGCCATGTTCCCAATGCCTGTTGTCTGGTGCCGGAGCGACGAGAGGAACGAACCACCGAGGGCGGCCTCGACGTGGTTGGTCAGCGCGCATTGCTCAAGCCGTTTGTCGCCGAGCTCAAAGACGCAGGAATTCGTGTTTCGTTGTTCATCGAACCTGATCCCGATGCCATAGCTGCGAGCGCCGAGATCGGGGCAGACATTGTCGAGCTTCACACCGGACGCTACTGCAATATGGCGCTTGATAACGATGCGCCGGGCCTGGCGCGTGAATTGGCGCGTCACGCTTCGGGTGCGCGCACGGCGCACGCGGCGGGTTTGGAAGTCCATGCAGGTCACGGGCTGACCTACAATACGGTGCAGCCGATTGCACGGCTTCCCGAGATTGTTGAGCTCAATATTGGCCACTTCATTATCGGCGAAGCCATCTTTGGCGGCTTGCCCGCTGCGGTGCGCAGGATGCGTACATTGATGGATGAAGCGCGCCAACACCCCGCAATCGCATTGGCGGGGGTAGGCGGAGCAGCATGATCATCGGCATCGGCAACGACCTTTGCGATATCCGCCGCATAGAGAAAACGCTTGAACGTTTTGGCGACCGGTTTCTCGACAAGGTTTTCACTGCCGAGGAGCGGCGCAAAGCTTACGCGCGCGTGCATCCTGCCCGCACTCTAGCGAAGCGCTTTGCGGCAAAGGAAGCGCTCTCCAAGGCGCTCGGAACCGGCTTTCGCAACGGTGTTCACTTGAAAGACATCGGGGTTGTAAACTCAGCCTCGGGGCGGCCGACCCTCGCTCTGGGCAAGGGGGCCGCCAAACGCCTGGAAAGTCTGATCCCTCCGGGATATACCGCGCGCATCGACGTAACCTTGACCGATGAATATCCAATCGCGGAAGCGGTCGTCATCATATCCGCCTTGCCCGATAAAGGTCCGGCGCGCTGAGGCGCGCAGTTGCATCGGCGCGTGAAAATAGCTGGGCGGCGATCGTACCCAGCCCCGGCGAAATTAATGCCGTAATTCCATGGGTTCTTGAGGGAAACCGTCGTTCAGATTGCACGGGGCAGGCAAACTCGCTATAGCGAGCGAGTTAACAGAACCACGCCCCGGCTTGCGCCGTTTCAGGCGTAATTTGGGAGCAAGGGATGAGCGCCGCGGCAAGGTCAGGACGTTCAAGCTGGCTTGATACAGCCATCATCATCGCGGAAGCGTTGGCGATCGCGATGTTCGTGCGCGTCTTTCTTTATCAGCCGTTCAACATTCCTTCCGGCTCGATGAAGAACACGCTGTTGATCGGCGACTATTTGTTCGTCTCCAAACTCTCGTACGGCTATTCGAAGTATTCGTTTCCGCGTACGGCAACCGTGTGCATCCCCTTCACCGGCGGGTGCTCAACCTTCCGAGTCCTTCCCGATCTCATCTCCAGCGGGCGCATCTTCTCCTCGCCGCCGAAGCGGGGCGATGTTGCGGTCTTTCGCAAGCCTTCCGATAACGAGACCGACTATATCAAGCGCGTGATCGGACTGCCCGGTGACAAGCTACAGATGAAGGACGGCGTGCTCTATATCAACGGCACGGCCGTGCCCAAGAAGAAGATCGCGACCGTGCGCACGCGCGAAAGCTCGCGCTTTTCCATGGTGAATACCGACGTGTATGAAGAGACGCTTCCCAATGGCGTCACATATCAGGTGCTTGATTTTGAGAAGAACGGCGCCTTCGATAACACTGACGTCTATGAAGTTCCCGAAGGCCATTACTTTATGATGGGCGATAACCGGGATAATTCGTCCGACAGCCGTGATATGAGCCCGGGCGGTGTGGGCTATGTGCCGCTTGAGAATTTCATCGGCCGCGCCGAGATTATTTTCTTCTCAGCTAAAGTCGATGAGCCAGATGCGTTGCGCTGGTATGCGCCGTGGACCTGGCCCTTCGATATCCGCTGGAACAGGTTCTTCAAGCTCGTGCGCTAGAGGTGTCGATCCGCGCCATGTTGCGTCCGCGCAAGTTCAAGGAACTCGAAAAAAAGCTCGGGCACCGTTTCAAGGACCCCAATCTGATAGAGCGGGCGCTGACGCATGCCAGTGTGCGCGGCGGAAAGGCCGATCGGGGCGACAACGAGCGGCTTGAGTTCATCGGCGATCGCGTGCTGGGGCTTGCCATAGCGGAAGTCTTGAGCGCGCAGCATCCCGATGCGGATGAAGGGGAACTTGCACGCCGTTTCAATCGGTTGGTTCGTGGAGAGGCTTGCGCGCGCGTCTCCCGCAATATCGATTTGGGGCAGTACCTCATTCTGTCCGACAGTGAGGCAGATAGCGGGGGGCGGCAGAAGGCGACAATCCTGGCCGATGCTGTCGAGGCGGTGCTTGGCGCGGTCTTTCTCGACGCTGGATTTGACAAAGCGAGAGCGGTGGTGCGCAAGCTCTGGCAGGAGCAGTCGGACAACGTTCCGGAAGTGACCGTCGACGCCAAGTCGCAGCTGCAGGAATGGGCACAAGGACAAGGGCTGGCGTTGCCGAAGTATTCGGTTGTGTCGCGCCAGGGGCCCGATCACGCGCCGCACTTCACTGCCGAAGTGCTGATCGCAGGCAAGGCGCCTGCGCGCGGCGAGGGAGCTTCCAAGCGCGTCGCTGAACAGGCAGCAGCGCGCGCACTGCTAAAGCGCGAAGGTGTACAAGACAAACATGCCGATGTCTGATAACAAGGATCAAACGACGCGCTGCGGGTTCATCGCCATTCTTGGCAGTCCCAACGCTGGCAAGTCGACACTCGTCAACGCGCTGGTCGGCACTAAGGTGTCGATTGTCTCGCACAAAGTGCAGACGACACGCGTGCCGGTTCGCGGCATCGCCATGGACGGCGTCAGCCAGCTCGTACTCACCGATACGCCTGGCATCTTTCAACCAAAGCGCACACTCGATCGCGCCATGGTAGATGCAGCTTGGCAGCGCGCAAGCGACGCTGACGTTCTGCTGCTCGTGATCGATGCGGCCAAGGGGCTCGACGATGACACACTCGCCATCCTTGCACGAATTAAGGATCAGCGGCGTGCGAAGATTGCCGTGCTGAATAAAGTCGATCGCATCGAGGACAAGGCGCGGCTTCTTGCGCTGACGGCGCAGCTTACCAAAGAGGCTGCCTTCGATCGCGTCTTCATGATTTCCGCACTCAGTGGCAGCGGCGTCGATGAGCTGCGGCGCTATCTCGCTTCCGTCGTTCCGGAAGGTCCCTGGCACTATTCCGAAGACGACGTCACCGACCTTCCGTTGCGGATGCTGGCTGCGGAAATAACACGCGAACGCATCTACAATTGGCTGCATGACGAGCTGCCCTACGCGATCACAGTGGAAACCGATAGCTGGAAGCAGTTGAAGAACGGCTCGGTTCGCATCGAGCAGACCATCTTTGTGGAACGCGAAAGCCAGCGGAGCATCGTGCTGGGTAAGGGTGGGGCTACGGTCAAGAAGATCTCGATGGAGTCCCGCAAGGAATTGAGCGAGATCGTTGAAGCGCCCGTACACCTGTTCTTGTTCGTTAAGGTGCGCGAAAACTGGGGCAGCGATCCCGAGCGCTATCGCGAGATGGGGCTCGATTTCCCCAAGAAGTAGCCACCGCAACTCCGCGCGATTAGTATGCTTTCGTCGCAATGTCGTCGGCGCGGCCGGCGGAGGAGTTTCCATGCGAGGGTTGTTGGTTCGCCTTTTTGTGCTCGCGGCTGTGCTCATGCCCGTTCCACAGGGGTCAGCAGCGGTTCGCGTCTGCCGGGCGATGGTGTCGAGTGAAATCGTGGAAGCGGACAGTGAACGTGCATCCAAGTCGGAAGCGATCTCCCAATGGCGGGCACGAGCCGCGAAGTACGGCAAAGGTTACGATTCCTGGCGCTTGGCAGCGCAGAAAGCCTTGAAATGCTTTGCCAAGGACGAAAAGGTTGCGTGCGTCGCGCTTGGGTCCCCTTGCGTCATTCAGCAGAACCCCAGGCGGATACCAAGTGAGAAGCGTGATGCGGGTCAATCCCTCTAGTCGCCCTGCGTTCATAGCCCACCTATCGCCCCCGCCGTCGAATCCGGTGTACATCCCAATCCATGCAATGGACCGATGAAGCGATCGTTCTTTCAGTGCGGCCCCACGGTGAGACCGCGGCGGTAGCGGAACTGTTCACGCGTACCCACGGCCGCCACCTCGGTCTCGTCCATGGGGGAAGGTCTCGCAAACTGCGTCCGGTCTTGCAGACAGGAAATCAAGTCAACGCCACATGGAAGGCGCGCCTTGCCGAGCAACTTGGCCATGTGTCGCTTGAACTGCTGCGTCCGTTCGCGGCTGATGCCATGGATAGTTCGATCGCTCTTGGCGGGCTTTCGAGCATGGCCGCGCTGACAAGGCTTCTTCCCGAGCGCGATCCTCATCCTTCGCTCTACGAAGTGACCCTGTTTGTTCTCGGGTTCTTGGATGATGCAACCGTGTGGCCTGCACTCTACGTGCGCTGGGAATTGGCGTTACTCGATGAGCTTGGTTTCGGTCTCGACCTCACGCAATGCGCAGCAACAGGCGGCAACGATCAGCTCATCTACGTGTCTCCGAAGTCGGGACGGGCGGTTTCAGCTTCCGCGGGCGAGCCTTACAAGGACAGGCTGCTTGCGCTGCCGGGATTTCTGGCACGCTCCAGCGGCGCGCATGTGGGCGCGAACGATATTCGCGACGGGCTGGCGCTAACCGGCCATTTTCTCAAAGCGCGCGTGCTTTCGCAGCGTGGAGAGCCGATGCCGGATGTCCGGCTTCGGCTGGCCGAACAATTGGCGCGGGCGTAAGTCTTGAGGCGATTTGCGCGGGGTTTACGGCCTTGGCGGCGTGGCGGAACGGCAACGGGCGGCATCTTCGCGCATCTTGCGCCTTTCAGTGCCCCAAAGTTCGTGTGGGAGCGGCAAGGCGGAACTTGAGCGGCGGCCGGGCACAGGGTAAACGCCGTTGCCATGAGCCAAAAACCGATTCTGCCGGGCCCCGGCCCCATTGAAGGCGTCGATCTCAAGAGCGCGCTTGAAGAGCGCTATCTCGCCTACGCCTTGTCCACCATCATGCATCGCGCGCTGCCCGATGTGCGCGACGGCTTGAAGCCCGTGCATCGGCGCATCCTGTATGCGATGCGCGAGCTTCGTCTCGATCCGGCCGGCAGCTACTTGAAGTGCGCCAAAATCGTTGGCGATGTGATGGGCGACTTCCATCCCCACGGCAACCAGGCGATCTACGACGCGCTCGCCCGACTCGCGCAGGATTTTGCCGTGCGTTATCCGCTGGTCGACGGCCAGGGCAACTTCGGTAACATCGACGGCGACAACCCCGCCGCCGAACGCTACACCGAAGCGCGTATGACGGACGTCGCTGCCGACATCCTGGAGGGCATTGACGAAGAGACCGTTGACTTCCGCCCCAACTACGACGGGCGCGTGCAGGAGCCGGTCGTTCTGCCCGCAGCTTTTCCGAACCTGCTTGCCAACGGCTCTACCGGCATTGCTGTCGGCATGGCGACCAATATACCGCCGCACAACGCGGACGAATTATGCGCGGCCTTGCTGCATCTCATCAAGCATCCCAATGCGACAATCGAAAAGCTCGTCGAGATTATTCCCGGCCCAGACTTCCCGACCGGTGGCGTCATTGTCGAGCCGCGCGAGTCCATCCTCGAAGCCTACAAGACGGGTCGCGGCGGTTTCCGCCTGCGCGCAAAGTGGGTCAAGGAGGAGACGAGCCGCGGCGGCTATCAGATCGTCGTGACCGAGATTCCGTATCAGGTTCAGAAGTCGAAGCTGATCGAGAAGATCGCCGAGCTGATGTCGGATAAGAAACTGCCGCTGCTCGGAGACGTGCGTGATGAAAGTGCGGAAGAGGTGCGCCTCGTTCTTGAGCCCAAGAGCCGGACGGTCGATCCAGCGCTGCTCATGGAGAGTTTGTTCCGCGTGACGGAACTCGAAGTCCGCTTAGGGCTGAACATGAACGTGCTGTCGGGTGGCCAGATCCCGAACGTGCTGTCGCTGCGTGAGGTGCTGTCGCAATGGCTTGAGCATCGCATCGAGGTTCTGGTTCGCCGTTCGCAGTATCGCCTGAAAAAGATCGAGCATCGTCTCGAAGTGCTCGACGGCTATTTAATTGCCTACCTCAATATCGACGAGGTCATCCGGATCGTTCGCCACGAGGACGACCCGAAGGCCAGGTTGATCTCCAAATTCAAGCTGTCGGAAGTTCAGGCGGACGCAATCCTCAATCTGCGTCTGCGGTCGTTGTCGAAGCTCGAAGAGATCGAGATCAAAGCCGAGCACGACAAACTTTCCAAAGAGCGGCGCGAGATCAAGCAGCTGTTGAAGTCGGACGAGCTGCAATGGGATCGCGTCTCGGAGGAAATCAAAGCGACGCGCGAGCGCTATTCCAAAAAGACAGCCATCGGCCGTCGCCGCACCACGTTCGCGGACATGCCGGAAATGGACGTCGATCTCGATGCGGCGCTGGTCGAAAAAGAACCGATCACCGTGATCTTGTCGGAGAAGGGCTGGATCCGCGCGCTGAAGGGGCATCAGGACGACATCTCCAAGCTCGACTTCAAGCAGGGCGATGAACTCAAGACGGCGCTTCAGGCTTACACCACGGATAAGCTCATTCTGTTTGCTACCAACGGGCGCTTCTTCACTCTTGAGGCAGGCCAGCTGCCGGGCGGGCGCGGTCATGGCGAACCGGTGCGCCTGATGGTGGATCTGGAGGAGAACCACGACTTCATCGAGATCTTCGCGCACGATCCCTCACGCAAGCTTCTCGTTGCATCCTCGGGTGGCTACGGCTTCATCGTGCCGGAGGAAGAAGTCGTCGCGTCTACACGCAAGGGCAAGCAGATACTTAATGTATCGGAACCCGAGGAGGCAGCCGTCTGCGTCCCGGTTGAAGGCGACTGCATCGCGACCATCGGCGAGAACCGTAAGATGCTTGTGTTCAAGCTCGACGAGGTTAACGAGATGTCGCGCGGCAAGGGCGTGATCCTCCAGCGCTTTAAGGACGGCGCGCTTTCTGATGTGCGGTGCTTCAAAAAGTCTGACGGACTCACCTGGCTCGACAGTGCGGGAAGGGAGTTCTCTCTGTCATGGAGCGAGCTTAAGGAGTGGGTTGGTGAGCGCGCGCAGGCGGGCCGCATGGCGCCCAAGGGCTTCCCGCGATCTAACAAGTTCGGGTCGGCGTTCTAGTCGGAACAAGCGCCCAGATCGAATGGGCCCTCCGCATGTGGCTGCGGCAAGCACTTCCCAGCCCGGTGGAGCGGATGCCCCATGGGCGCAATTGCGACTTTTGCGGGGGGTAGATCTTCTGGGCGCTTGCCGGGCACGGCACCGCCCGGTACGACTTTGCCCTATGGGGAGACGACAGGACCGAGGGCGGATAGGAATCGGGCGGGGCAGGCGTGTCAGCGCGCTGTGCGCCGCTCTGGTATTCTCGCCGGTTGTCGCCTGGGGTGAGGACCGGCCTTGCGGCAAGGCCGACTTTGAGGCCGTCGTTGAGGAAGCCGCCAATTCGCTGCGCGAGCTAAATACCAAGAATAAACCGGCCTTCCAGGAAAAGCTGCGTGAGCTGAAGGAAAAGCGCGGTTGGACGCACGACCAATTCATGCGTGAAGCCGCGCCCTTCGTGCGTGACGACAAGATTGCCGATTTCGATCAGCGCACCGACGAGTTGCTGGGTGCTATTTCAAGTATGGGTGAGGAAGGCGCGAGTTCGAAGAATCCCGACTGCGCGCTAATGCTGGAATTGCGAGCACGAATGACGGTTCTGGTGGCGACGCAGACCGCCAAGTGGGGCTACATGTTCGATAAGATCAATACGGAACTGAAGAAGTAGCCCGCAAGCGTACGGCTCAATCCGCTTCGTCCACACGTTCCCATTGCTCCGGACCAAGACGTTCCTGAGGCATGAAGCGCGACTTGTAGCCCATCTTGTCGGAACCCTCGATCCAATAGCCGAGATAAAGATAGGGCAAGCCCAGCCGCCGCGTGAAAGCTGCGTGTTCAAGGATCATATACGTGCCCAGACTGAGCGAGGCATCGCTGGGATCGTAATAGCTGTAGACCATCGAGATGCCGTCGGAGAGACGGTCGCACAGCGCCGCCGCCTTCAATGGCCAATTGTCGATATCGAGATCGTCCGCGCCATCGGGCTTTTCGCGATACTCGGTGAGGAACGTGTCGACGACGCTGTCCTCGATCATCATTCGGTAATCGAGCATACTCATGTCCGCCATGCCTCCGTCGTTATGGCGGGCGTCGATGTAGGTGCGAAACAGCCTATATTGCTCGGATGTCGGCTGCGGCGGCACGCGGCGCGCGACGAGCCTGCGATTCCTGGATCGAATCCGTCGCATGGTTCGGTTCGGCTCGAACTCATCGACCAGCACGCGAACGGAGACGCAAGCCTGGCAGCCCTCGCAGTACGGCACGTAAGCTATGTTCTGGCTGCGACGAAAGCCGGTCGTCAGGAGCCTGTCGATCAGCTCCGGCGGCTTGTCATGGGTCAGGTGGGTGAAAAGCTTGCGTTCCAGCCGTCCTGAAAGATAGGGACATGGCTGCGGTGCGGTGACGTAGAATTCAGGAAACTTCTTTTGCTGTTCCGTCATCCGTAAGGTGTCCCGCGCCGGCTGCGTCCGACCGTTAAGCGGCGGCACGCCAATCAGACCATGATATCGTCAGCGGGAAGGGGTAATCAAGATGCTCGCCATGTCACACAGTGCATGGTCCACTCTATTGGATGCTCATAGGTTACCGTTGGGTTCATATTAGAGCTAATCGGCTAATGGAATTCCCTGAGCCGGCATCTTGAGGCATAGCAAAGCCCTGAACTTTGTGCTCAGTTTTGCAGGCAACCTAAGCCGCCTTTCCAGCAGGCGCGCCACGCGGGCGAGTTGAAAGACCTTGATCTTTGCGAAAAACATCCAGGCGAGCCTAACGGGCCTGCTATTGCTGGCGGTGGCGATTTTCGCCTGGGCGTCTGCCGCGTTCGGCGTAGAGGTCGAGTTCAAGAGTCGGGAGGTTCGCCGGGATCTGATCGCATTTTACGATAGCCGGTTTGAAGAAACTCCAACTGTATCCCGCGTGCATCGGCTCGCGGAAATGCCGCTCAATTGGCTTGGTTACAAGCTCACCTATCAGGATGTTAATAAACCGCTGCCGCCCATCGCGTCCTTGGAGCATTATCGCGGCGTCGTGTCATGGCTGGTTGAGCCGCTGGCAGACAGCTCCTCCTACCTAGCATGGTTGGACCAGGCCAGCGCACAAGGTCTACGCCTCATCGTTTTCGGCGATGTGGCGCCGACTGGGAAATCTGCTCTCGATCCGATAGCTCAAAAGATCTACCAGCGCATCGGCGTCAACATGACCGACCAGTTCGTTGGTGTCACGAGCGAGCGCAAGCCGGTCTCGGTGGATAACGCGATGATAGGATTCGAGCGTCCGCTCGACAAGGCTCTGCCACCATTTCCTGTCGTTACATCAGCCTCGATGGCCACGAAGGTCCATCTCGCATTGGACCTTCCGCCCGAGATGGGAAGCGCATCCTCCGCCGTCGTAACGACGAGCCCGGGAGGCGGATTCGTGGCTGACGGTTACGCCATCTTCTTTGACGATGCGGCAGACCGCGCGCGCTGGATCCTTAATCCGTTCGCCTTCTTCAGGCAGGCATTGGGTGATGAGCGCTTTCCCGTACCCGATGTAACCACGCTAGACGGGCGGCGGATGTACTTCAGCCACATCGACGGCGATGGCTGGAACAATATCTCCGAAATTGAGGGCTACCGCGAGACGCAGACTATCGCCGCCGACGTAATCAGGCAGGCAATCATTGAGCCTTATCCCGACCTACCTGTGTCGGTAGGGTTGATTGCAGGCGATACGGTCCCCGAGTTGGGAGGCATGCAGCAAGCAGGAGAAAGCGCGACGCGCCTTTATGCCCTTGAACAGGTCGAAGTGGCAAGCCACACCTACACGCATCCATTCGTCTGGAGCTTCTATGAGCACTATGACCGGGCGAAGGAGTTGGAAATGGTCGACAGCGCGACCCATCCCTCGCCGACGTTGTTGGATCGTATGCGCGGCTTTCTCTACCGAGTGGCTGGCAAATCGGAGAGCGTGGATACGCGGTCGCGCTATATCGCAGGCTCGGCTGATTTGCCTCGCGAGTATCTGAAAGAGCCCTTCAATGTGAAGTTGGAGACGCAGGAGGCGCTCAAGGTA
Source organism: Hyphomicrobiaceae bacterium (assembly GCA_041397645.1). Classification (NCBI taxonomy): domain Bacteria; kingdom Pseudomonadati; phylum Pseudomonadota; class Alphaproteobacteria; order Hyphomicrobiales; family Hyphomicrobiaceae; species Hyphomicrobiaceae bacterium. The sequence goes on from JAWKWE010000004.1 coordinate 2,941,767, forward strand.
TCCGAGAGTTTCGCACCGAAAGGCAAGAAGGCTGCGATCCTGCTTTGGAGCGGCGACACAGAACCGTTTGAAGAGGCGGTCCTCGAAACACGCGAAGCGGGTGTTCGCAACATGAACGGTGGCGATACGCGCCTCGATGCGGAATATCCTTCGGTGTTTTATGTTCCGCCCATTGCGCGGCCTGTGGGTTCTCAGCGGCAAATCTATGCAGCAAATAGCAATGAGAACACTTACACGAACAACTGGCATGGCCCGTACTTCGGCCAGTTATTGCTGGAGGAGACACTTGCCAACACCGACGCGCCGCGTCGGCTGAAACCCTTCAACCTTTATTACCATATGTACTCAGGCGAGAAGGCCGCCTCACTCAGTGCTCTAAAGCATCTTCTCGATTTGGCGCGCGCGGCGGCGGTCATTCCCGTCAAGGCATCCGAGTACGCTGGCATCGCCGACGATTTCTTCGCCGCGCAAATATCTCAACTCGATGCCACTACGTGGTCGATTGCCAATCGAGGTAACATGCAGACCTTCCGCTTCGATGAGGCGGAGGGGTTTGATATCGATTGGCTGCGCAGCCACGGCGTGATGGGGCTAAACCGGCACAATGGTGCGCTATATATCGCAACCGATCCTGCAGAGCGCGACGTGACGATCGTACTTCGCCCGCTTGCGCCAGTTGCTCCCGATGTACTCAGGACCCAGGCGGCAAGGTCAGTGCCATCTGGCGGAGACGACGCCAATCCGATCTATCTGATCGAAAGTCGCTGGCAAGTCGAGGGATTGATCCGAGTCGCTCCATGCGAAGTCACGGCCAAGGCTCACGGATTTGGTCCCGGCGAGATGATCTGGCAGGCCTTGCCGTCGCAAAGCTACGAAATACAGGCGCGGCGTAATGGCGGCGCAGTCGAACGGCAGACTGTTTCAGCCGATGCGCAAGGTCGCTTGTCCTTCAAGCTTGCAACCGGTGCGTTGCAACCAGTCGCCGTCGGAATCAAATGCCATGGTGGCTGACGTCCATAGAGGGGCATTCATCAAGCCCTACCATGCCGTGATGTCCATGGTCTTTGCCGTGGCGCTTGGTGCGGGCTGGATGATGTTGCCTGGCGACAGCGAGCTGATTGCCATGCTGGAGCGCGACGGACATTCGCGCGATGCACTCGCAATTCTGGAGCAGGGATACGCCAATGGAGACCGGCGTTATCGCACGTTGCACCAGATGCTTGGTCTTTACGAGTATCAGGGCGATGCCACCAAGGCGCGCACAATCCTGGAGGAAATGGTCTCCGAGCGGCCTTATGATCCGGCACTGCGCGAACGCCTGGTCAATTTCTACCAAGCTGTGGGCGATGGAAAAGCTCGCCTGGACGCTTTGAAGGCGCAGATTGAGACACGTTACAAGGAGAGTGCGTGCCGTGAATACGTGGCGCTCCTCCGGCTCGATGGTCATAACGATGACGAGCTTGCCGGGTTGCAATTCTGCCGACAGCGCGGATATCGCAGGCCGGACGATTTGGCGCGCCTTGCGGTTCTGCTTGCCGCTACGGGAGACACCGTGCAGGCGAGCGCTACTTTGCGTTCTATCGACGACGTGAAGCGGCTTACGACGACGGAAGAGCGTTTTCTTCTTGTTGATCTGCTCTTGCGTCAAGGTCTGCCAAACGAAGCGGTGCGCCGTGCGGTGCGTTGGATTAAGGCGGGCAAGGATACTGCGCTTGCAGTCGGCCTCGTCGATGTACTTGCGCGCTCGAAGTTCCCCGACAGCGCGTTGGATCTTGCAAAGAACGCCGGTGAGGCGGGCGACAGCGTATCTCTGACAGTTGCCGAGCGGCTTTTGGAGAAATCGCAGCAGCAGGCCGCCATACTTTATCTGCGGGGCTGGCTCGATGCGGCGCAGATGGAAGATCTAGATGTTGCGCGCCGCTTTATCGGCACCGCACTTGATGGCGGAGATCCGCGCACGGCGCTGCGTGGTGCGCGCAAGTTCGGACTTGCCAATCTCGATCCGAAATTGGCCGAGACCCTGGCACGAGGTCTGGAGAAAGTTGCCATGCGGCAGGAAGCGGAGGAGGTTCGTGAGACTGCTCACGTTCATCTCGCGCAGCCGCAACAACCACGCGAACCCACCTCGTCGGATGCAGGGTCTGCGCAGACCAAATCGGATAGCCGCGCGAGTGGTCAGAGTGGATCTGAAGCGCGCGTCGAAGCAGCGCATGCCGCGCCACGCGACATGCTCGCAGTGTGGAGGCGCTCTCTATCATCGCATATGTCCGATGATGCCCAAAAGCTATCAGCCAAACTCGGCTTCCCCATGCCGCGTCCGAGTCCGCCGCGTCACCATGGAGCCACGCGCACTCAGGCTCAGAGCACCACAAAGGTCTTGAAGAAGACCGACAAGGTTCTGCAGAGGGCTAAGAAATTGAATTCCCTCAAATTGAAACAGAAAGCCGTTCGAGAGCGCGCTCAGAGTGCCAAAGGTAAAGTGCGTCCTCCAGCTCAGTAAGCTTACAGTAGTGCAGATGCGCAACCCCGCGAAGGCTCCGTGACCAGAATTCACCACTCGGCCAAATGGAGATCGTCCGGCGTTGCCGGAGAAGTCCGGACACTGTAAAAATCAGCGTGCGGCGTGGCGTCATCTGGCGCTTGGGGGCCTGGGGCGCATTTACCTTGCGCGCAATCTTGATCGGGAAGTCATCAATTGGGCACCTTACGGCAGATTTTGCGGGATTGGCGCACGCCGCAAAGTGCGGTCTGGCTATCGGTTCTCCCGCCCGTGGGCGCATTCGCCGAATTGGCCATCTTGATCGGAGCGATTCACTTTGCGGATCAGATTATTCCCGGTCTCGATGTCCTGAGCCTGGAGCCTTCTCCCTACTGGCTGCCTGTGCTTCTTCTGTCTTTGCAATACGGGACAGTGGCTGGATTGATGGCTGCGGGTGCGGCGACCTTCGCATTTGTGATGCACGGTCTGCCCGAGCAGCTCATCGACGAAAATCATTTCTCGTACCTGCTGCGCGTGTGGGCGCTTCCGATCCTATGGATTGCGGTTGCCTTGATCTTAGGGCAGTTCCGGCTTCGCCAGATCGAAGTGAAGGAACAATTGACGACCCGGTTGGATCAAAGCACGCGGGAGGCGGAAGCGCTTGCTATCTATGCGCGCAATCTGGAACGTCGCTGCCGCCAACTTGAGCGTCAGGTTACATCGCGTCCGGTTGCGGAAGGTGCCGGCGTTCTGGATGCCATCGCGGCGTTGTCAGCACCGTCATGCGATCTGCCGCATGCATTCCGGTCCTTGTGTGAAGCGGCTTTTCCAGGCGCTGCGCTCAGCCTTTATGCCCTCAACGCATCGGGACTGGAACCGCTGGTTGCCACGGACGCGACCAAGGCGCACCGGATTGAGATGACGCACGGCCTTTTCAAGGCTGCAATCGGCGAGCGCAGAGCATTGAGCGTTCTCGACGCCGCCGGCGAAGCGGTGCTTGCCGGCGAAGCACTTGCCGTGGTGCCTGTGATCCAACTCCCGCCCAATGCTACAGTTGCGGGTGGTGGTGAGAGCGGACGAGTGCTTGGAGTGCTCAAGCTCGATGCTGCGGATGGAGCGGTTCTGTCTGCGGGATTGAAAGATCGGCTGACGATAGTCGCGCGCATGCTGGCGCCAATGCTAGGTGAGCCGCGTGTCGTCGTCGACAATACCGAACGCGAAAGCGCTTCGCTGCGCTTGACAAAAGGCTGGCGTCAGTTCCCGTGGAAGGTCGAGCAGGACGAAGACAGCCGTGGTGCCCCGCGTCCGCGCGCCAAGACGTGAGCTATACAAACTATGGAACGCGCTGTTGCGCAGAAGCGTGAACTGCAGCATCCACGAGCCCCAGGCGGTCAGGAGGCGTTAGCGGCCGCTTTGGCGCTCGCAGGCGAGGCAATTGTAGTCCTGTTGGCGTTCTCCGCCGACGTTGCCTTTAGTGTCGTCCTTCTGGTGCATGCGGTGATCGTTGCCGGCGTCGGCTTTGTATTGCTCTCGCGACGACGGAGCGAGGAAGATCGCTCGCTTGCCATCGTGCTACTTTTCCTTGTCGCTGTTGCGGGCCCAGCGGGCGCAATGGCGACGCTGGCCGCGCTTCCGTTCGCGGGTAACGTCGCAAGCACGCAAGATGTGCGTGGGGCCTGGTATGAGCGCCTCGCGCGCGCAGGACGCCCATCGCATGTCACCCAGCTTTACGATCGGATCGTATCGGGGCGGGTTCAACGCCTCGACGCCAGTGCGCCGGGCGACTTTTTGAAGGTCATCACGCAAGGAACGCTGGATGAGCGGCAGCGCGCGCTGGGACTTGTCGCGCGGCACTTTCATCCCGATTACACAACTGTACTCGATGCCGCGTTGCGGAGTAGCGAGCCCGTGGTGCGTGTTCAGGCGGCTGCCGTCGTTGCGCGCGTGCGAGAAGATCTTAAAGTGAAGGTAGAGGCGCTGTGCACGTCTTCAGCGCATTCCTTGCAAAAGACGCTCCACGATGCAGGCGAACTCAACGGACTGAGCACTTGTCCGCTGGTGACGCTGCAACTGCAGGCTCGTTGCCGCCATCACATACGCACATTGCTCAACGCCGTCCTGATACGTGGACGCGATGTCTCGCTCGTCACTCGCCTGGCGGACAAGGACGCGCTGCTTGCGATGGAAACTTTTTTCATCGATGAGGCGCGTTTCAAGGAGCTGAGAGTTCTGCGCCGTGTCGCGCGGGCGTCGGCTGGCGGGCTTCGTCGCGTGCGAAGACGCGGGGCAATGGAGGCGGCCGCGACATGAGCGATCGCAAGAGGCCCGTCGATCAAATCGGCCAACGCGCTGCCCAGAGCGACGTATGCCTTATCGTGGAGGGCTGTTACCCTTACGTGCCAGGCGGCGTCTCATCCTGGGTTGACTGGCTGATCCGCTCGCAGCCTAGAACTACGTTTTCGATCGTATCGCTTTGGCCCAAGCCGATGGGCCTCAAGTCGCGCTACGATGCCCCCGACAACGTCGTGAGTTTCGACTCTCTCTTTATCCAGCAGTTCGGCGCACCGCCCCGTCGGCGCAGCATGTCGCCCGCGGCCGTATCAGCTTTGGGGGAGGCCCTCACCGGGCTGATGACGCAGGGAGGACGCGAGCAGCTGTCGATCGTCATGCGTCAGTTGGGTTCCATCGGCCGCGGCGCGGCGCTTGAAGAGCTTTTCAACTCGCCCGCTGCTTGGTCGATCGTCCAGGACATGTACCGGCGCGAAATGCCAAACGGCTCGTTTCTGGATTATTTCTGGGCTTGGCGCGCATTGCTAAGCGGCCTCTTCGCTGTTCTCAAACACCCGCTGCCGAAAGCGAAAGTCTATCACACAATTTCGACCGGTTATGCGGGCATGTTGGCGGCGCGTGCCAGCCTTGAGACGGGCCGCCCATCGATTTTGACCGAGCATGGCATCTATACCAATGAGCGTCGTATCGAACTGTTGATGGCTGATTGGGTCGCCGACACCATCGACAAGGGCCACGCATTGGACGATCCGCGTTTCGATTTGCGCGATATGTGGGTGAGGGCGTTCGAAGCGTACGCGCGTACCTGCTATGAGGCAGCGAGTGATGTCGTAACGCTCTATCGCGACAATCAGGGACCACAACGCAATCTGGGGGCCCGCGAGGAGCAGCTAGCGGTCATCGCCAACGGCATCGACGTCAAGCGGTTTTCGCATCTGGCTGTCGCCGGACCCGACGTGCCCCCGACCATTGCACTCATTGGGCGTGTTGTGCCGATCAAGGATGTGAAAACCTTTATCGAGGCAGCTCATCTGCTTGCGCCGCGCGTGCCGAATTTGCGCGCCTGGATCGTCGGACCAACCGAGGAGGATGCGGGCTACTACACCGAGTGCAAGGCGCTCGTCGAAGCGCACGGGTTGGCTAAGACCGTCGAGTTCACGGGACCCGTCAACATCGTCGACTATCTCGACAAGATCCACGTCATGGCTTTGACGAGCCTGAGTGAAAGCCAGCCCCTAGTGATCCTTGAAGCGGGCGCTGCTGGAATCCCCTTCATTGCCACCGATGTCGGCTCGTGCCGTGAGATCATCGAAGGTCCCGCTGGCGAAACCCCCCATCTCGGCGCTGGCGGAAGGATCACCCATCTTGCCGCCGCCGACGAAATTGCGGACGCTGCCTTTGCGTTACTCGCAGATGAGACGCTGAGGCGGCGTTGCGGAGAGGCGCTTAAGGCGCGGGTCTCAACTTATTACACCTCGCAGCGTGCTGCGGGCGCGTATGCGGAGCTCTACGGTCGGTTGACGGAGGCTCCATCGACGCGGGTCGGCCTCATCCAAGATCAGGGGGCGGCATAGATGGCAGGCATCGGCTTTGCTTTGCGTGCGCTGAGAAATCAGGAGTCGCTCTCAGCCGTCGTGAAAGCTTCCGGCCATGCTGCGGTAATCGCCGCCGGTCCATGGCTGTTTACAATCGTGAGTCTCGCAACGATCACCGGCTTTACCGAGGCGATAGCCGGACATGGACCGCTCGCCACGTTCCGCGCCGTCATCATCTACGCCTTCGCGACGTCGCTCGTATTGACTGCGCCGATTACCATTGTGGCAACGCGACTGCTTGCAGACAGGCTATGGCGCCGGGACACAGATGGAGTTCCCCCGCTGATGCTGGCAAGTTTCCTTGCCGCGCTCTGCGTGGTTGCGCCTGGTGTGTTGGCGCTCACTCTCTATTTTCACGTGCCGGTGCGGTTGGGCGTCGCGCTTTATTCGGCCGCGTCTATCGTCGCGCTGATCTGGGTTGCGTTGGCGTTCTGTGGGGCGGTGCGCGATTATCGCGCGATCACGTATTCCTTTCTTGCGGGGTTGTTCGTGTCGGTCGCTTGCGCCACTGCGAGCGCGCTGATGGGATTGGGTGCTGAAGGCATGGTGTGGGGTTTCTCTGCGGGGCTTGCGCTTACCTTCCTCGGCCTCACCTTAAGGGTTCTTTCGACTTTCCCCGCGCCAACGACGACGCTTGTTCCAGCGTTGAAAGAGCTGGCGGCGGGACATGTCGAATACCGCTTTCTCGCGCTTGGTGCTCTGTTGGGCACAGCGGCAATATGGATCGACAAGTGGGTCTTCTGGTTCTCGGCTGAAGGGCAGACGGTCGATGGCGGGCTCATTCACGCGCCGCTCTATGACAGCGCGATGTTTATCGCTTCACTGGTCATCATTCCCGCGCTTGCGCAATTTGTCATGAAACTCGAAACGGAATTTTTCGAACGCTACCAGGCCTACTTCGGTGCCGTGCAGGACCACGGAACCATTGAGCAGATCGAAGCTCAAAGGCAGAAGCTGGAAGGCTTTTCGTTTGAGAGCTTGACGTTGATTGCGGTGTCGCAATTTGCGCTGGGTGCTGTTCTGGCTCTTTCAGCGCCGGCGATCGTGGAAGTGCTAAATCTGCAGTTCCGTCAGATCGCAATATTGCGATTTGGGGCACTGGGGTCGGTGTTCCTGTTCATATTCATTGCGGCGACGTCCATTGTCGTGTTCTTCGACCGACGGCGGATTTATTGCGCGTTGCAGGGATTGTTTCTCGTCTTGAACGGTGGGCTGGCAATGCTGACAGCATCCTGGGGTGAGGAGTACTACGGCGCCGGATATTTCCTGGCTGCGTTCATCGCGGCGGCAGTGGCACTTGTCGTCGCCGACCGCACCCTCGCAAGGCTCAACTACCTCACGTTCATCGGCAACAATCCGTCGATCAAAGGCGCGGTACGCCGTTAAGTCAGGAGTCGTCGCTGTTTGATCCTGATTTGGGCGTCGACCACGCTGCGGCGGCGGGCGGTGGCGCTGCTGTGCGTCGCGGCGTTTGCGCGTGAGACGATCCAGACTGTCCTGACGAGGATGGACCTGAGGCCGCAGCTGGTGGCGGCGCAGCGCTTCGCCTAGACGAGGCGGATGCAGCCGACGAAGGTCCATCGCCTCCGGCGAAAACAGGCGGGGCTTGCGCGGTGCGTGGAAGGTTGGTGCGCGTCGAAGGAACGGGCGCATCGCTAATCGGTGTGGGTTGACCGGTGTCCAGTCCCATCCGGCGCATTTCCGCGAACGCCGAAGCTCGCCCCAACGAATAGGCGCCATAAACGAGTGCGGCGACAAGCACGAGCACGACCACAGCCCAGACTGTTTCCATTTCGGTTCTCCTACGCGAGCTTCGCCAGGTGAAGCAGGCCACGGAGCAACCTTAAAGTGCTTTGCGGTCTCTGAAAACTGAGGCAAACCACGAAGAAGCTCGTCGGCAGCCTAGGCAGACTTGGCCTTTTAGCGGAGCGACGCCTTGCACCCCTTGGCAGAGTTCGTCCGGAGGTCAGGGGGAAGGGTCGTTGTCGGCGGGTTCGGGCGTCTCAGGCTGATTGTCGCTTGAGGTGGGCGGGGTTGCGCCGCCGCCCAGGTTCAACCGATCGAGGAGACGCTCTGCGAGATACAGACGAAAGCCCTCACGTCTGGCGACCTTTTGCACGTGTTCGACCTTCGCCGCCTCGTTGACGTAGGAGAGCAGAAAAATGCTCAAGCCTGCTCGGCGGGCCTTACGCAGATAGGCCAGACTGTCACGTACCATTTCGGGGGAGTTGGGTTCGGCGGAGTTGTTCTGTCCGCCGTAGAGCAGATCTTCTTTCGCCAAGCCATCGAGACGTTCGCGCAAGGCGGCAAAGCGCACAAGCTCCTCCGCGTTCTGCATGATCACTAGAAAGCCCGGATCCTTGCGGTGAGCGTGATCGGCCAGACGCAGCAGGTAGCTCACCATGGCGTCTTCGGTTTCCGCGGTGTCGTGACCTTCATCCTGAAAAGCGTCGGCGCGGTCGAGATAAACGCCGTCGAACCCTGCCGCCATGATGTGATCGAGATAACTGTTGGGGGTGCCGAAAATAATCGATTGCCACTCCGGATCGGTGAAGGTCACCAGATAATTGCCCGGCCACTCGGGATTTTCAGCGCCAAGCCAAGAGGGACGCGTCTCCGACGATTGCCACTCCGGCTTCCAGTAATAACGATAGCTTTCGGCTTCTCCGATCGACAAGTAGGCGATAACCAGACGTCTGCCGCCATCGGCCTTATGCTTGAGCGCCTCCACCTGTTTTCGGCTGAAAGGCGTTTCTGTCGATTGATCGGGATGGGGCGCATGATCCACGACGATCATGTCGAACTGCGAGCCTTGAATCTGGGCAGCATCCAAATGCCGGAATTGGACCGCCCATGTGTGGACCGTCGCGAGTTCGGCGCGCCGCGAATTGATTCTTTCGCGAGCCGTGCTTGAGTTTTTGACGGCTTCAGCCTCAACCGATGGGCCGACGAACAACATGGCGGCCATCATGGTGACACCGGCAACCGTTCCGCCGGTGGTCAGGAAAATAGGCAGCAGAATTGATAGTGATCGTTTCAAACGTCGGCCCGATCGGCTGATGGCGCAAATACGCGCCGTCAGTGGCTCGCATGGGCGAACCACAAAACATCAAGAGGTCTGGGTCCGAAATAGGGGATAAAGCCCTGCGCTTCAATCTTGGCTTTGTCGGCGGCCCGCTTGGCGGGGTCCTTGAGATAGTCGAGCACGAACACGGGTCGGCCTGCGTCGCGGGCCAGCTTAAGGTTCTCCAAGGTCTCATTCACCATTGCGGGGGCGTTGGCCCGCTCCGTGTGGTCCGCGCCGTAGAACAGATCCTCTTTGGCGACCGCGTCTATGACGTTTACCATTTCCTTGCGCGCAAGCAGCTCTTCGGCGTTCTGAAGGATGACGATGAAATTTGGGTTCTTCTTGCGCGCATGTGCGGCCAGACGCGCGACAAACGCGACCATCCGCCTGGCGGCGTCAGGGCATTGATCTTCGACTTCCGAGTAGACGTCCACGCGGTCGAGGTAGACACCGTCAAAGCCTTCCTCGATCAGGCGGTAAAGTGGCGATGGTTCGATGCTGTTGTAGACACTGCGGCCGTCGTCATCGCCAAGAATCGTGCGTTGCCAGCCTTCCTCGCAAAAGCGGATCCGCCGGTTGCCCTTCCAGCGCTCGTTTTCCGACAGCAGCCAATCGGGTGCGTCCTCGGTCATATACTCAGGAGTGAAGTAATCGGGCCGGTAATCCTCAGCCTCTCCGATCGATAGATAGGAGATCAATAGCCTGGGACTGCCGTCGGGTTTGACCTTGAGCTGGTTAATCTCGCGAGGGGTCAGGGCACGGCCGCCCTTGGCGCCGGAAGTCGCATCAGTGACCAGCATGTCGAAGGGTGCGCTACGCGCTGCGGCCGGGTCGAGTTCCTGGAGCTGGATGCCCCAGCTTTTCACCACATCCAGTCGAGCGGCTCTGGCTGACCGGGTCGGATCGCCCTGGGGAGTAGGCGAGGTATGGGCTGGGTTGGGCGGGCGAACGGCTGGAGCGGGGGTAGGGACCGCCTCAGTGACGCCGCCGCCGGTTTCCGCCCGGGCCGCCGTGTGCGTCGGGCCGCCGGCATCACGCGCGAAGGCGCTGGCCGGGAGAGAAGCTCCTGCCAGAGTGGCGACGGCAATGATGAAACCGAACCTGCACGCGCACATTGAGGTGTGCCAATTCACGGTGATGACAGCGCCTGCGAGTTTGGCCTCGAGGCATTAAAGATCGCCGTAGGATGTCTCAGAGGCGCGCAGCGAAACTAAGGCTCAGCGAGGGACTAGAGATCGCCGTCTCTGCAGCTGTGGCGCGCGGGCAAAACCTAACCCTGGAGCGCCTGTGAGCTGGCGTCCGGGAAGTCTTCCATGCTTTGCCTAGCCTTTGGGCGAACTTAGTTTTTCGAGGCCGTCACATGCGTATCCGAGGCCCGTGCGGGCTCATCGGCGTAGGCATAAAGGCAACAGGCTGCGCCAATGCCTACGGCCATAATGAACAGCCAAAGCGCCGATCGCTTCGCCAGCCAGCCAATTGTCAGATGCGAAGAGTCGGTATGATGCGTATCGGTCGCCGACGCCGGAGACGAAGCCATGTGCCCTCTATTCCCGTGAAGCTGTGATTTGCCGCTGACAGCCCGTGTTTGAATGCACCTGAAATTGGGGCTGTTACAAGAGTGTTTGCATCCGTGGACGCGAATCAGATGCAGAGTGTGTCGCGTCCGCCGCGCTTTGGGTCGCGCAGCGGGTCGTCCGCCGGCAGATCAAATTCCTTGCCAGTTCATTTGCATCGATTCCTGCGTCAGTTGTGCACAAATTCAGGGGTTGTTAAGCAACAGTCCTGTGACAAATGCGCCTGAACGATAAATAGGCACTTGATGTGTCCGCCAAGTTCTTGTGCAATTAATCTGATGTACATAACTTGTTCCGAACATTGGAACGTCAAAAAAAGCAGACTGCCGAGGACACGCTCAGGGAAAGTTGGGTCGCTCTAGTTGAGTGGCTCGCCTCTCACACACCTGGGGGTGTCCGATGATTGAACTTGTGGTTGCGGTTTGCATGATAGATCAGCCGTCCCAGTGCAAGGACGTCTACCTGAACTTTGAAGGCGCCAGTGTCACGCCTCAGCAGTGTATGATGAATGGCCAGATGGAGATGGCCAAATGGATAGGCGACCACCCAAATTGGCAGATTAAAAGGTGGCGCTGCGGGATCGCTGGTCAAATGGCCAAGATCTGAGCTGACGTAAATTTCTCTCGCCCCGGTTGACAGTGAGGGGCGTCGTGCCCTCCTTGGCGGAAAAGATCCGCCAAGTGAAGGGACGAAACAATGTCAGAGACATCAGCTCAAAAGTTCGCAACGCTTGCTGTTCATGCCGGAGCCGCGCCTGATCCGGCCACCGGCGCCCGAGTTACACCAATCTATCAGACCGCGTCCTATGTGTTTCAGGACGCCGATCACGCCGCCCAGCTCTTCGGACTACAGGCGTTCGGCAACATCTACACGCGCATCACCAATCCGACGCAGTCGGTCCTGGAGGGCCGCATGGCGGCGCTGGAGGGTGGCACTGCGGCGTTGGCGGTGTCATCCGGTCACGCGGCCCAGTTTCTCACCTTCCACACGTTGCTCGAGCCGGGCGATGAGTTCATCGCTGGCAGCCAGCTGTACGGCGGCTCGATCAACCAGTTCAACCATTCCTTCAAAAAGTTCGATTGGCGCGTTGTCTGGGCAAACTCGCTCGATCCAGCCTCCTTCGAGCGGGCGCTGACGCCGAAGACGCGCGCGATTTTCATTGAGAGCATCGCAAATCCTGGTGGCATCGTCGTCGACATCGAAGCCATCTCGAAAATTGCCAAGAAGGCGGGCGTTCCGCTCATCGTCGACAACACGCTCGCAACACCTTACCTGTGCCGTCCCAAGGATTTCGGCGCCGATGTCGTCGTTCACAGCCTCACCAAGTTCATCGGCGGGCATGGCAACTCGATTGGCGGTGTGCTTGTCGATTGCGGCACCTTCGACTGGATGGGAAGCAAGAACCGCTACAAGACTCTGGTGGAGCCAAACGCCTCCTATAACGGCATGGTCCTAGGCGAGATATTCGGCAACATGGCCTTTGCTATTGCAGCCCGCGTGATGGGCCTTCGCGATATCGGTCCGGCGATCTCGCCGTTTAATGCATTCTTGCTGCTGACAGGAGCCGAGACGCTTCCACTGCGTATGCAGCGCCACTCAGACAACGCGCTGGCGGTTGCCCGTTTTCTGAAGGATCACCCTAAAGTTGCTTGGGTGAACTATGCTGGTCTGCCCGGCAACGACAGCTATGAGCGTCACAAGAAGTACTGCCCCAAGGGTGCAGGTGCCGTGTTCACGTTCGGGCTCAAGGGCGGTTACGAGGCCGGCGTGAAGCTTGCGTCCTCGCTCAAGTTGTTCTCGCTATTGGCCAACATCGGCGATACGCGCAGTCTCGTCATCCATCCAGCTTCCACGACCCACCGTCAGCTGACGGACGAACAGCGCGTCGCGGCCGGAGCGGGACCCGATGTCGTGCGCTTGTCCGTTGGCATCGAGGATGAAGCCGACATCATCGCGGATCTTGCCCAGGCGCTGGATGCGCTCTGATCTAAACTTGTAAGAAGAGGGACGTCACGGCAATGAAGTATCAACTCGTTCTGCAATTCCAGGGCGATGACGAAGAGACGCTCGACAAGGTCGTCGCTTTGGAAGATCAGCTCATAGAGGAGTTGGGTGCATCGACAATAGCGGAGGTCGATGGTCACGAGGAAGGCGATGGCTCGATCTACGTTATGATCGAGACCAAAAATCCAAGCAAGGTGTGGGAACGCATCGAGCCACTCGTGGAAGCCGCTGCCTCGGAAGATCTCGAGGCGATGGCCGTCGCCTACCGCGAACGTGACAGCGAAGATTACACTGTCCTTTGGCCCGCCGACTACGAGGGCGAATTCGAGGTCGTCTAGCCGCGCTTCATTGCGGGAGGTGATTTCCTTACGTGCAGTTTTGCCAGCATTTGGACACGAAAAGACGTATGAACAACGAAACAACAATTCGGTCCTAGGGAGGTTTTAGATGCGCAAAGTTCTGCTTGGGGTTTTGCTCGGCGTCGCGACGACCGGCAGTGCCATTGCAGCCGATTCCAAGTCTTTTTGTCCCGAAGGGCCTGCGACGATCACGGGCACCATCGGGGTGAACCGTCTTTTCGATCCGCCGGACTATTGGGTTGGAGAGTCCATGCCCTGCCGCATCCATCTGATCGAACTCGATGCCCCGGACGCAACTTGCGTCGAGGGAGCAAAGTTTTCCGTCACCGGCAAGGTTGAGTACGTGAAGGAAGATGGCGAGATCAGCTTGGTGCAGATCGTCAAGCCCGACAAACTCACTTGCGAGAAGAAGTAAGCCTTCTTGGATCGTCCGTGAATGCAGAAACGGCGCGCAGGTCTTGCGCGCCGTTTCTATTTTGGAAAAAAGTACGCGGCCGTCTAGATCAGCGCGCCTTGACGTAGCTTCCAGGTGCGTCCTCGATGACGCCAAGTTTGGCGCCGGGTTCGCGCGCCGGAATTTTTGCCCCCGATCGCGTGTTGAGCCACTTGATCCAGTACGGCCACCATGAGCCAGGGTGTTCCTTGGCGCTCTTGATCCAGTCATTCAACTCCGCCGCGTCGTCGTTGCCGTCGGTCCAGAATTGATACTTGACCTTGTCGGGCGGGTTGACGACGCCGGCAATGTGGCCAGAACCGGCGAGCACGAACTCGACAGGGCTGCTGAACATCTTGGAGCCGCGATAGACCGAAGCAGCCGGCGCGATGTGGTCTTCGCGCGTTGCAACCTCGAAAACTGGCAGCTTAATGCGGCTTAGGTCCAGTTTCGTGCCCGCAATCGTCATGTCGCCGCGGGCCAGCCGGTTCTCATTGTAGAACTCGCGCAGATAGAACTTGTGGTTGGCCGCCGCCATGCGCGTCGAGTCCTGGTTCCAATACAGCAGGTCGAACGGAAACGGCTTTTTGCCGAGCATGTAGTTGTTGACGATGTAAGGCCAGATCAGATCGCGCGGACGCATCATGTTGAACACGTTGGCCATGCGCGATCCATCGAGGAAGCCGCGCTGTGTCATCAGTTCATCGAGCGAGGCGAGCTGGTTGTCATCGGTAAACAGCAGCAGATCACCCGCGAGCGAGAAATCGACCTGGGTGGTGAGCAGCGTGGCGCTCTCGTAGGGGTCTTCGCCGCGCGTTGCAAGATAGGCAAGCGTTGTGGAAAGTGCTGTGCCGCCGACGCAATATCCCAGGACGTTGATCTTCTCTTGATTGGTTTCCTGGCTGACGGCGAGTGTCGCCGAGAGAATGCCCTCGAGCATGTAGTCTTCGAAGGTCGCGTCGGCGAGGTCTTCGCCTGGGTTGACCCAGGAAACTACGAACACCGTGAAGCCTTGGTCGACGATGTACTTGATGAAGCTCTTTTGGGCCGTGAGATCGAGGATGTAGAACTTGTTGATCCAGGGTGGCACCAACAGCAACGGGCGCTCGCGCACCTGCTTGGTGGTGGGTGAATATTGGATGAGTTGCAGCAGACGGTTCTGAAAGACGATTTTTCCAGGTGTCGTCGCAAGGTTCTTGCCCAGCTCGAATGCAGTCGTGTCGGTCTGACTGATGCGCATCAAGTCGGTCGACCGCTCCATGTCGCGCGCCAGAAGCTTGACGCCTTCGACCAAGTTGGAGGCGTTGGAGCGGAACGTCTCGCGCAGCACCTCTGGGTTGGTCGCAAGAAAGTTGGACGGAGAGTAGGCGCTGGTAAGCTGCCTCAGATAAAACTCGGCGCGATGACGATCGCGCTCTGAAAGTCCCTCGGTCTGTGCAAGGCGATCCTCCGCCCACTTGCAGGCGAGCAGGTAGGCCTGTTTGCAGAAGTCGAAAAAGGGATTGGCACTCCACTCGGGGTCCTTGAACCGGTTATCGCCAGGAGCAGGCTCGATGAGCGGAGGAACCTTGAGCCCGAACATGCGCTGGACGACATTATTCCAAAGCTCTCCGAACAGCCGGAAGAACTCGCCTTGGGCCTCGGCAAAGCGGGCAGGATCCGATAGCCATACGCGAAGCAGTTCCCCGACTGTTTGCGTGGCAGCCGACAGCTCGCTGGCGGGCGAATAGGGGCCGGAATTCGCGTCAGGACGTTCGGTCAAACGCATCAGCGCTTCGCTGCCCACCTCATAGGCCTTGAGGAGGTTGGTCGCAAACTCCTCAGGGTTGGGGATGAGGTAGTTTGAGAAGTATTTCAGAGCGTCAGGTGTTTCCTGTTGCATCTTCGACGCGTTCCTCGAAGTTTGTTCTTCTCATTGGCCGCGTCGGTGCATCCGGCGACGGCGATCGTATATTCCGGATCTGTAACAGTGCCGTTGCGCCGATGTTCAATCAAGGCCAAAGCAGGTCGGATTATTCTAAAGATATAGCGCGGCGCGCATGTTTTGAGCAGGTCTGGGATCTGCCGTATATTCAGCCGACGTGTCTCGGCGCACGATGCCGCACCGCACAATGCTTCATGGTGCGCCATTACGCGCTGGAAACGCGGGCGCTGCCCCTGGACGCGGCTGCCGCTGCGGGCGTAAAGAACTGGCCTACATGCGGTTGTTGCCCCTTTTTAAGAGGATAACAGCGTGCGTCTGCGTTTATCCGAGGTCATTATGAAGGCGCACACACTTTCGTGCGAGAGAACCGGGCTTTGAGCGAAGAATTCCATCGGATCAAGAGGCTGCCCCCTTATGTGTTCGCCGAGGTCAACCGGCTGAAGGCGGACGCTCGTGCGCGCGGCGCCGACATCATAGATCTTGGTATGGGCAACCCTGATATGCCCACCCCTCAACACATCGTAGATAAGTTAATCGAGACGGTTAATAAGCCGCGCACGCATCGCTACTCCGCCTCAAAAGGCATTCCTGGTTTGCGCCGTGCGCAGGCCGCCTATTATGCGCGCCGTTTTGGCGTGAAGCTCGATCCCGACACCGAGGTCGTCGCGACGATGGGATCGAAGGAAGGCTTCGCGAATATGGCGCAGGCCATCACGGCGCCGGGCGACGTCGTATTGGTGCCTAACCCTACTTATCCGATCCATACCTTCGGGTTCATTATCTCGGGGGCTTCGATACGGCATCTGCCCGCCAGCAACGGGCCGGACTTCCTGCGCGCCGTTGAACACGCTGTCCAGCATTCCATACCCAAACCGCTCGCGGTGGTCGTATCGTTCCCATCCAACCCGACCGCGATGGTCGCGGATCTGGATTTCTACAAAGAGGTGGTCGCGCTCGCCAAGAAGCTCGGCATCTATGTGTTGTCCGATCTTGCCTATGCCGAGCTCTACTACGACGACAATCCGCCGCCTTCGATTCTGCAGGTGCCCGGTGCCAAGGACGTTGCGGTAGAATTCACCTCGCTCTCCAAGACCTACAACATGCCCGGTTGGCGCATGGGCTTCGCAGTCGGTAACGAGCGCATGATTGCGGCGCTGGGACGGGTTAAATCGTATCTCGACTATGGCGCCTTCACGCCTGTGCAGGTGGCGGCGGCCGCGGCGTTGAACGGCCCGCAGGATTGCGTGGATGAGATCCGCTCCATGTACCATCATCGCCGCGATGTGCTGGTGGAGAGCTTCGGTCGTGCCGGAATGCCTATTCCCCCACCTCCTGCCACCATGTTCGCGTGGGCGCCGGTGCCTGAACCTTTCCGGCAACTGGGCTCAGTCGGCTTCGCCAAGCTGCTTATCGAAAAAGCCGACGTTGCTGTGTCTCCCGGCGTTGGGTTCGGTGAGTACGGAGAGGGCTTTGTTCGCGTGGCGCTCGTGGAGAACGAGCACCGCATTCGGCAGGCGGCCCGCTCGATAAAGAAATTCCTCACAGAGTATGCGGAAGGGAAGCACAACGTCGTGTCCCTCCCTGAAAGAGCCAGCAGGTAGTCGTATTTCCATGAAAGAACCACTCAAAATCGGCATTGCCGGCCTCGGAACCGTCGGCGGTGGTCTCCTTGAACTGCTTGCGACGCACGGGAGCTGGCTGGGTGATATCGCGGGGTGCCCGATCGAGGTCACCGGTGTCGCGGCCAAATCCCAGACTGAACAGAAGGGACCGGTTGCTGAAAAGGCAAAGTGGTTTTCCGATGCGGTGGCGTTGGCGAAAGATCCGTCGAACAACGTGTTTGTCGAACTGATCGGCGGAGATGGGGGCATCGCAAAGGCTTGTGTCGAGGCCGCGCTCGACGCTGGCAAGCATGTCGTAACGGCCAACAAGGCGCTCCTTGCCAAACACGGCGTTGATCTAGCCAGACGGGCAGAGAAGGCCGGTGTTTCGTTGAATTTTGAAGCCGCGGTCGCTGGTGGCATTCCGGTTATCAAGACGCTGCGCGAGGCGCTGGGGGCCAACGAGGTCACGCGCGTCTACGGCATTCTCAACGGCACCTGCAACTACATCCTCACTAAGATGCAGTCAGAGAAGCTGCCGTTCGCTGATGTCCTCAAGGAAGCGCAGGCAAAAGGTTATGCGGAAGCCGATCCGACCTTCGACATCGGCGGTTTTGATACCGCCCACAAACTCGCCCTCATGACGAGCCTCGCGTTCTCAACGCGGGTTGCGCTCGATGAAATCCACGTCGAGGGCATCGAGAATATCACGGCGGAAGACATCGAGGCTGCCGACAGTCTGGGCTACCGCATCAAACTGCTCGGCGTGGCGGTGCAGACCGACAAGGGCATCCTGGCGCGCGTGTCGCCTTGCCTTGTCTACAAAGACTCCGCCATTGCCGAAGTATCCGGCGTGACGAATGCCGTCGCCATCGACGCGGATTTTTCCGGCACCATTCTTCTGGTTGGTGCCGGTGCGGGCGGCAGGGCGACGGCCTCGGCAGTTGCGAGCGACATCCTCGATATTGCTCGCGGGATAACGCTTCCACCATTCGTATTGCCGACCACCGAGCTTCGCGCGCATGATTCCGCTCCGCTCGATGCCCACTACGGTTCGTACTACGTGCGCCTGTCGCTGGAGGACAAACCCGGCATGATGGCGGCGATCGCAACGCGGATGGGCGATCGCGGCATATCGCTGGAAAGCATCGTCCAACATCGTCCGTTAACGCTGCATGTACCTGGTGCGACACCTGCACCGGCCTCCAAGGCTCCCGTGTCTGTCATCATAATTACCCATGAGACGACTGAAGAGGCGATGCGGAAGGCTTTGGAAACCATAGTCGCGGATGGCAAGGTCACTGAGCGGCCGCAACTGATACGGATCGAGGAACTTTAATCTTTCCGTTGGAATAGACCGTGTGGATTGATCTTGGGGCTTGTTAGGACCTCCTCGCCTGAGTTAAGGCCCCATTCGGCACGGATTGAGTTGGCAGTCGGGGCGGTGCGGCGTGTGTGGCGCTGCGCCAGAGCTGAGCGCAAGATGCGAGGGTTAGCGAGATGAGCAAGGAACAAGTGGCAAACGGTCTTGGTCTGGAACGCGTCCTCGTTCTTGAAGTTGCGCGCGTGACCGAGGCTGCGGCTATCGCGGCCGCCCGCCTTCGTGGCAGGGGCAACGAGAAGGCCGCAGACAAGGCCGCGGTCGATGCGATGCGCCGCGAATTGGGCCGCGTGTCCATCAACGGCACCGTGGTCATTGGCGAAGGTGAGATGGACGAAGCGCCGATGCTCTACATCGGTGAAAAGGTGGGCTCTGGCGAGGGGCCCGAGGTCGATATCGCCGTCGACCCACTTGAGGGCACCACCATTTGCGCCAAGGCGATGCCGAACGCTCTTGCCGTTCTCGCTATTGCGGAGCGCGGCGGCTTGCTCCACGCACCCGACATGTACATGAACAAGATCGCCATCGGCCCGGGCTATCCCGACGGCGTTGTCGATCTCGACGCGCCGCCAGCGGACAATCTCAACGCGCTGGCGAAAGCCAAGGGCGTGCCCATTCACGAAATCACGGCCTGCATTCTCGATCGTCCACGCCATGCCGAACTCATCAAGGCGGTGCGTGACACCGGCGCTGCCGTTCAGTTGATCCCCGATGGTGACATAGCGGGGGTGATCTGGACGACGGATCCCGCCGAAACTGGTATCGACATCTACATGGGCTCCGGCGGTGCGCCTGAGGGCGTATTGGCTGCAGCCGCGCTGCGCTGCATCGGCGGACAGATCCAAGGCCGCTTGATGCCGCTCAAGGATGAAGAGCGCGTGCGCGCCGCCAAAATGGGCATCACCGACATCAAGCGCAAATTCAAGCTGGAAGACATGGCGTCTGCTGACGTGGTATTCTCGGCAACTGGCGTCACTGATGGTTCGCTGCTCGATGGCGTGCGTTTCCGTGGCGATTTCGCTGAGACCGAAACTGTCGTGATGCGCTCCAAGACCGGCACCGTCCGCCGCATCAAAACGAACTTCCGGAACATCGGCTCCCGCTTCATCGGCTAGGCTCTTACCCCGCCCGTCTCATTATTTCATCAGGAGGCGGAGCCCTGCCGCGGTCCAGGCTGTGCCGAGTGCCATGGCGGCCAGTACATCCGTGGGCCAGTGAACACCCAGATAGAGGCGGCTCAAGCCCACTGCGAGCGCCAGTCCCAATGCGCAGGCAAATGCGTAGCGATGAAGGCGAGGATCGCTTGTGTTGGCGACAATCATGCCTGCAATTGCGAAGTAAAGCACGGTGGCCATCATCGTATGGCCTGACGGCATGCTTGCGTCAGAAACACTATCAAGCATCGGCACGACCTGGGGTCGAGCGCGGGCGACGCTGATCTTTATGACATTCGAAAGCAGCCAGCCACCAATGGTGAGGGTCGCGAGTGTTCGCGCCAGCACGTATCTGCCTGAGCCAATCATATAGGCACACAGTACGCCGACGACTAACGCAGCGACCCCGAAGCTGCCGAGCGCGGTCACGTCGCGCACGAAACGGTCGAAGCGCGGACCGCCATAAGGCATCAGGTCAACCGGTTTGCGGAAGACGCGCATGAGCGCGGCGTCAAAGGTGATCGCGCTTCCCGTCAAAACGATGCCTCCCAGATAGACGAGGAGTGCGCAGGCAGCGGCAGCAAAGGACAACCAAAAAAGTCTTTGGGTGAAACGGCGCAGATCGCCGTCATTCTTCGTTGTCACGCGGGCACCAGCAATTTCAGGGCCCGAGCACGGATTTCGTATCGCAACGGCGTTTGGAAATCCTCCACCTCGCCATCATTGGATAGTTTGACCCTGTGCGCCGACGTTCGAAGCGTAAAGCGCTCGGCGGTGAATTGCGAAATCATGGGGTCGCCTTTCCAGGATCCAAACAGCGCCCGAGCGAAGCCCATTGCCAAATCCCAGCCGCTCGTATGGCGAGAGGCGTAAACGGTCAGATGTCCTTCGTCCAGCCGAGGCCGGGACAATCCGAATTGCGCCGTATCCGCATAGGAATTGTTCGCGACGGCCACAGACATGACGCGCAGCTTTCTTTCCTGTGCGCCATCCTCTAGCGAGATTGTAAGCTGAGCGCGGCTTGCAAGCATGCGGCGCAGAATATCGAAATATCCCGCGATGCGCTCCAGTAACGGGCGACCGCGTAACGACTGTCGGCGGGCGGCGAACTTCGGAGGCAATCCCATCATTGAGTTACACAAGTAGATATTCCCGTTGACACTCGCAACATCGACGAGCCGTACCTCACCGCTGCACAGCGCCGATGCCGCGGCGTGAAGATCGAGCGGCATATTGAGGTCCTTAGCGAGCAGGTTCATCGTTCCAAGCGGCAGAATGCCCAGTGTCTTTGCGTTTTCCATGGCATATTTGGCGGCAAGGCGCACGCTGCCGTCTCCGCCGCCGATGATGAGAGTGTTGTAGCCAGGATCTTGGGCGGCTATCTCCAGCTCGGTCGCAAGGTGGTCGGCGGGTACGCATGAAACCAAAGCGCTGTGCCCGTGCGTGTGGAAGATTTGGGCGACGTCGGTCTCAACCTGGGCCTTATCTAGACCCAGGATTGCACCAGCTTTGGCGTTGATGAGTACTCTTGCGCGCATCGCTCTGAGAACGCACGGTTACGTGGCACGGTTCCGCACGAAATCGCCATCCGAGCCCCCTTCTTGCTCGCGTTGTAACCGTCCAAGCACTGCGCCAGTACCCGCCCATAGGAGCGCGACCGCTGCGCCAATTAGCATCGCCAAGCCGGTGTGGCCAGCCAGCAGATCGAGCCCAGCCTTTATCCAGCCGCCAACGGCGTCTCCGCCTCGGTAGACGACCGTATCAATGAAGTTCTTTGCCTTGTATTTCTCGGCGTCGCGCACCACGGTGTAGAGCATCTCGCGCGCGGGGCGCACCAACGCATACTCACCCACACGTCGAACGATCATCACGACGGCAAGAACGGCAAAAACCGGAGCGATTGCAAGACAGAGAAATCCCGCCGCCATGATGAGCGGCACTGTGGTGAGAAGTACGCCGACGCCGAACGACTTTGCGATACGCCCCGTGAGAAACAACTGGATGAGAATTGTTGCGGCTTGTACCGAAGTGTCGATCATGCCGAACACTTGGGTTTGTCGCGTGCGGTCTGGAAATGTTTCGGCGACGAGGCGCGCCTGCTCGAAATAGAGAAACGTGCTGACAATAGCGAGCAGGACGACGAAAGCTGCTATCAACAACAGATAGCGAGAGGACAGGACCTCTGCTGCGCCCGCAAAGGCACTCCCACCGAGCGGTCTTGCACGGTCTGTCTGCGCGTGCTCCGGCAAAGGATTGCGATCACGCCACACCTGTAGCCCTTCTGCGCAAACGGCGCTTGCGGCCAAGAGAACCGCACTCAGCCCCATAAGACCGGCATGACCGATGGCTGCCACCAGTAGTGTGCCGAGGATGGGGCCTGTAAGTCCGCCGAGGCTGGCGCCTGCCGCTATGATCGCAAACAGTCGCTTGCCTTGCGATAATGGGAACAGATCCGCGAGCACGCTCCATGCAAGGGAGATGGCAAGCAGGTTGAAGACCGATAGCCAGACATAGAAGGCGCGCGCGACCCATACATTGTTAGGGTTGTGAACGAAGCTCGCAGCAAACACTGCAAGATTGAATACGAGGAACGCGTAAGTCCAAGGGAGGATTCGCCGTCTCCGCGCGCGTGAGGCAAGCCAGCCAAACAGCGGCAATGCGACCAGCGTTGCAAGGAAGGTGGCGGTGAAGAGCCACTGCAACTTGTCAACTCCGCCTGCAATGCCCATGGTTTCGCGCACGGGCCGCAACATGAAGTAGCCGGTGAAGAGAAAGAAAAACATCGCCGCTCCGCCGACGACAACGGGCAATTCTGAACTGCTTATGTCGAAAGCGGCAGCGAGCCGGCTACGAAGCGAAGCGCTTGGCGATGAGGTCATTTGTGCCTCAATCCACCGTTTCGATGAGCGAAGCGCGTTGGGCTTGCGTCAGGGGTTCGCCTGAGCCGGCATGGAGATTGTCGCTTTGGCGATAGGGCTTGCCTGTCGCGGGAATGACCGCGGTCACAGCCGGATTGGACAGGGCAAAGCGCAAAAATGCTTGCGCCCAGGACGTAATGCCAGCGTCTGCCGCCCAGTCTGGAAGCGGCTTGTTTTTGACGCGCGCGAACAGCTTGCCATCTTCAAACGCGCGATTGATCAGAACGGCAATGCCAAGCTCTTGGGCAAGCGGAAGCAAGCGATTTTCTGCGCCGCGCGTAACCACAGAATAGTTGATCTGGAGAAAGTCCGGCTTCTGCTTTGTTATGACATTCACCAGCGTATCGTGGGCGCTTTCGAGATAATGCGTGACGCCAACATACCGCGTCTTGCCCTGCGCCTTTAGCTCACGGATGAGTGCGAGCTGTGTATTGAGATCGCCTAGGTTATGGACCTGCAAGAGCTCCACATGATCTGTCTTGAGGCGTTTGAGAGAGGAGTTGAATTGTGCCAAGCCCTCTTCGCGACCCTGCACGCGCGACAGCTTGGTTGCGATCCAGGCTTTTGGCCGCAGATTTTGCTCTGCCAGGATTGCACCGAGCCGGTCTTCGGCAACGCCGTATGTGGGTGCGGTATCAATGACCGTTCCGCCACCTGTGAAAAATCTGCGTACAACCTCGCGCAGAGCGTCAAACTCGGGCGAGCCATCCGCGACCTCGAAACTTCCCGACGTACCCATGCCGACAACAGGAATTTTCTCTCCTGTCGCGGGAATGGTCCGGAAGGTCATCGCGGAGGCGGAGGGAGCGGCAATGTCTTCGGCGGCATTGGCGAATTGAGGCCGAAGCCCCACGCCGGGAACCGATCCGACAACTGCGGATATCCCGGTCGCGGTGGCAAGATGGATGAAATCTCTACGGCTTGGCACGCGCTCCTCCAGCGATTTAGACGATGGGCCGCCCGCGATCTGGCGGCCGAAGCGTTTATATAGGGGGGTCGCGCTCAGCTACCAAGGCTGCTTGCGCAGCGAAACGCTAAGCCTGTGCGTTGCGCGTGTGAACTAGTTTCACTTGTGGTGGGCTACCAAGCGCATGAATGCCTCGACACGCTCAGCATCTTGATATTCTTCCCAGCGGACGATCTTTCCGTTGCGGAATGCGGCGATCACACGCATGACACCATCAATGGATTCGCCGCTCTTCCTGTGCCGGAACGAATAGTCGATCTGCGTGCGCAAGCCTCCATCGCAGGGTAGAACAGTGCGCAGAGTGAAGCGCCTGATCTCGAAATCGCCAATGAGGGTCTGAAGCCTACGGCGTATGCCATCGGGCCCGTCGAAAACGACCTCCTGGGGCGTGAACACGGTCAGCCGGGTCTCCGGATCGAAGTAGAATGTGGCGGTCTCGATGTCTTCCAAGGAAACGGCAGTGACGAGGGCCTCGATCACGCCTTCTTCATCTGCATTCAAAATGTTTGGGCCTTCACAATTTTGCTGGAAAAAAGCGGTGTGAAATCAATGTGAGGTTCTCTAGCACGAATCCAGGCTGTGGGCAGCCTCCGCGGCCCAATGCCGGGCGCAACGAATCGTCCTAGTGGTTTTGACGGAGGGATCGACATGGTTGCGCTACGCAAGCCGATACAGGCTTCTTTAACAGAGCCCGCGCCGTTTCTCGGTGTGGTAAACTCCGCCAAAGGAATGGTTTGGCGTGAGCGGTTGACCCAGGAGTTGCGGGCGACAGCAGTTGCGATTTCGCAACGCTACGGCATGCCGGAGTTGATGGGCCGCGTTCTTGCCGCACGTGGATCGACCTTGGAAGACGCAGAGCAATTTCTCGATCCTACGATCAAAGCTTTGATGCCTGATCCAAGCGCGCTGCGTGACATGGACAAAGCTGCTGCGCGTGTCGCGGATGCCATCGAGGCGCGGACTGCGATTGCAATTTTCGGCGACTATGACGTCGACGGAGCTTGCTCGAGCGCGCTGCTTGCACGTTTCCTCGATCACCACGGGACACCGTCGCGCATCTACATCCCCGATCGCATTTTCGAGGGCTATGGGCCCAATGCCGCGGCCATAGAACAGCTCGTCAAAGAAGGCGCCGGACTTATCGTAACGGTCGATTGCGGAACGACGAGCTTTGCGCCGCTGGCCGTCGCGAAGGATCTCAAGACGGATGTGATCGTCATCGATCATCACCAGGCCGACGAGCGGTTGCCCGACGTGCATGCACTGGTCAATCCAAATCGCCAAGACGATGTTTCCGGTCAGGGTCATCTATGTGCCGCTGGCGTGGTCTTCATGGTTCTGGTGGCGGTGACTCGCGCATTGCGCGCGCGCAATTTCTATACCGATGGCAGATCGGCTCCCGATCTTCTCGGCTTGCTCGATCTCGTTGCGCTCGCCACGGTGGCCGACGTGGTTCCGCTGACGGGTCTCAACAGGGCGTACGTTAAGAAGGGCCTCGCCGTAATGCATCAGCGCGAAAATCTCGGCCTTCGCGCACTCGCCGACGCGGCGGGCCTTACGCAATCGCCGACGCCCTATCACCTCGGGTTCATCCTTGGCCCGCGCATCAACGCCGGCGGACGCATCGGCGACGCGGGGCTTGGAGCAAAACTTCTGTCGACGTCGAACGACATGGAAGCGCAGCGGATTGCGCAACTTCTCGATCGCCTTAACAAAGAGCGCAAGGAACTTGAGACCGGAATGCTCGAAGAGGCGCTCGGGATCGGCGAGGCCCAGGTCATGGCTGACGCAGAGCGTCCCATCGTGATTGTAGGATCGGACGCCTTTCACAAGGGTATCGTTGGACTGGTTGCCAGTCGACTGACGGAGCGTTTTCGCCGGCCATCGTGCGTCATCTCCTGGGAGAAGTCGGGTGATAATGGCGAAGGTGAAGGCACCGGCTCGTTGCGTTCGGTTCCGGGCGTCGATTTGGGAGCCGCCGTGCGCGCCGCCGTTGCGGAAGGTCTCTTGGTCAAAGGCGGCGGCCATGCGATGGCGGCAGGCTTGACGGTCAAGCGCTCGAACTTCGCGGCACTGGAGACATTTCTTTTCAAAGCGCTTGCCGACGCGACAAGTGAAGCGCGGTTGTCGGCCACCCTTGATGTCGATGCTGCATTGGTGGCGTCCGGTGCGAGTGACGACTTGCTGACTCTGGTTGAGCGTGCTGGACCGTTCGGTCAGGGTAATCCTCAGCCCCGGTTCGTGTTTCCGTCCCACCGTGTAAAGTTCGCCAAAATCGTCGGGGACGCGCACGTGCGCTTGATGCTGGAGGCTCAGGACGGAGCCCGGCTTGAGGCGATTGCCTTTCGAGCCGCCGGGCAGCCGCTGGGTGACATGCTGATGAATGCGGGTGGGCTACCATTGCATGTAGCGGGGCATCTGCGCCGCGACACTTGGGGCGGAAGGTCGCGAATCGAGCTTTCGATCGACGATGCCGCCGATCCGCGGGCCTGCGTCTAACTTGCTGATATTACAAACGGTTCACCCTGTCGCAGGCAGGATGGTGTAGGCCTGCTTGCCAGCCTGCGCAAAGCTGCCTATAGGGAACGCTCGCCTGCGCACCGCGCCGGCGCGCGCTCCCTTCGTCTATCGGTTAGGACGTCAGATTTTCATTCTGAAAAGAGGGGTTCGACTCCCCTAGGGAGCGCCATTATGTCAACGGCAGTTGGCACGCTTGGCTTTGCCATTGCCCACCAGACGCCTGCCGCAGGAAAGACGACACCGTTAGCCTCCTCAGGCTCTCAGCCGGGGCACGAATGAGTGGGACGACGTTCCTCAGTCGATCGTCGTCCAGTCTTGCAGCAAGGCGTTGCGCTCTGCGCATCGGATTCCAAGTC
The DNA here is from genome assembly GCA_041397645.1 of Hyphomicrobiaceae bacterium. NCBI lineage: Bacteria > Pseudomonadati > Pseudomonadota > Alphaproteobacteria > Hyphomicrobiales > Hyphomicrobiaceae > Hyphomicrobiaceae bacterium. Next base: position 2,968,388 of record JAWKWE010000004.1, read on the forward strand.
GTTCAGGTCGGTGCCTTTATGGACTGCTTGGCCGTCCATTCCTCGCGCGTGATCCATGCTTCGAGGATCTTGACGTGCTCGGCTTCCTCTCTAACGAACTCGTCGGCCATTGCGGAGATTTCGGGATCTTTCGTTTTTGCAACTACGGTTCGGTAGAATTCATAGCCGCGCCGTTCGCCTTGCAAGGCCACTTTGAGCGCCCCTAGTCGCGTCATGGCCGGATCGCCGGCCAGGATAGAGGGGCGTTCGGGCGTCGCGTGATCTGGCCAAACATAGTCGGGCGGAAGGACAATGGTGGCGTCGACCGACCCGGCTCGCGCCCGCGCCTCGGCAAGATGGAGACGCGAGAATTCGGCCAACTGATGAAATAGTTCCGACACCTCGTTGTTCCCACACTTCTGCATTTCGATGGCAAGCGCGTCATAGTGGATGGCGGCGTCGTCTTCGAGACGCACCGCATAGCTCAGAAATTCCTCCACCGAGCCAAGCTCTATTCCGCCCTTGAACCTGTTAGCGGCATGAGTGATGTGCGGACCTTGCTCGGGAATGGTCTTGTCGCCCTCGAAGACAACCATAATGTCTTCGTTTCGCACGAAGCACTGACAGGCCAGTCGGTAACGTGGCGGCATGTCGTTCACTTCGGCGTTCTCGATTTCAGCTTTTGTGATCTTACCGAGCTGGCGCAGCATCTCCTTCTCTTTTTCGGTGAGGGCGATGCCATACTTCGCTTTGGGTTCGAGGTGTTTGACCTCGCACAAGCAGGATCCGCACTCACCATCCTGACAATCGAATGGAATAGGAATGTTGTTAGCTTTGGCGACGGAAAGGATCGTCCCACGATCGCCGGCAACGGCGTATACGGTGACGTCCTTCGACATAACGGGAGATGAAAAGGTTACGTTGGCCACGACTGTACACTTTCTGCCCGCCGATGGGTGGGCTGACTGATGCCTTGGGTTTACGCTAGGATGAGAGAGCAACAAGTATGCCAGTGGCGAAATGAATAAAAATCAATGCGATATGCGTTTTTGCCAAGATTTGCGAATGGACATGATGTGACATTGGCAGCAGACTTGAAAGAGATGCTACAAGTTTGACGGACATCCGCGCGGCTGTCATCGAAAGGCTCGCGGTGCGTGTCGAGAGACATCGCCGTTTCTGCGCAACGTCCGTGCGCGTCTCGCGGGAGTAAGCGCCAAGTGCATACGTCAGCTCATGCAGATGTCGAAAGCAATCGGATGAGCGACGAGTTGTTCAGGATAAAGACTATCGTCTCAATTATCTTGATGACGCTGCTGTCGTTGCGCCTTGATGACTCAAGGCTTGGCAAGGAAGATATCATCGTGTGGATGTCTTAGAGACTCTTATCGAGGCCATTAGCTTCTCTATCGAGTTTGCGGCCACACACGATGTCATGAGCTGATTCGAAGCAGAGAAAGACAAATTCGAGTGACTAGCTCTTGACTAAATAGGGCTACTGGAACCAACAAGAGGGGCAGCAGGTGCGGACTGCAAATGCAGCCGAGAATCCAAGGGAATCCGAGCAATAAGCTCATCTGCCGACAGAGATAAATCAAACTGATGGGAACGCACGTATCATGGCAGCAGACACAGAGATTGAGAGTAAGTGCCCGATGCACAGTGGGCGTCCGCACGCTACATTCACCGGACGGTCGAACCGCGATTGGTGGCCTAATCAGCTCAACTTGAAAATTCTTCATCAGAACGCGCCTGCCGGTAATCCGTTGGGAGGTGCCTTTAACTACGCCGAGGCATTCAAGAAACTCGACTTAGCTGCAGTGAAGAAAGATCTCACTGCGTTGATGACCGACAGTCAGGATTGGTGGCCGGCGGATTATGGTCACTACGGCGGTCTTTTCATTCGCATGGCGTGGCACAGTGCGGGCACTTATCGCACGGCTGATGGCCGTGGTGGCGCAGGCTCTGGCTCGCAACGCTTCGCACCGCTCAACAGCTGGCCCGATAACGGCAACCTGGATAAGGCGCGCCGTCTGTTGTGGCCGATCAAGCGCAAATACGGCAACAAACTTTCTTGGGCGGATCTGATGATCCTAGCCGGTAACGTTGCTATCGAGTCCATGGGTGGCAAGACGTTCGGCTTCGGCGGTGGACGCGAGGACGTGTGGGAGCCCGAGGAAGACATTTATTGGGGTTCCGAGAAAGAGTGGCTCGCGACGAGCGATAAGCCCGACAGCCGCTATTCCGGCGATCGCGATCTTGAGAACCCGCTGGCCGCCGTGCAGATGGGTCTCATCTACGTCAATCCCGAAGGTCCGGACGGAAAGCCCGATCCCGTTGCGTCCGGGCGCGACATCCGCGAGACCTTCGCGCGCATGGCGATGAATGACTATGAAACAGTTGCGCTGACCGCTGGTGGACACACCTTCGGCAAGACGCATGGTGCAGGTTCCGCAACAAACTGCGGCCCTGAACCAGAGGCAGCACCGCTTGAGGCGATGGGCTTTGGCTGGCTCAGCAGCTTCAAGAGCGGCAAGGGCCGTGACGCAATCACGTCGGGCCTCGAAGGCGCATGGACGCCGAACCCGATTAAGTGGGACATGGGCTATTTCGATGTGCTGTTCGGCTACGACTGGGAGCTTGTGAAGAGCCCGGCGGGTGCTTGGCAGTGGACGCCGAAGAATCTCAAACAGGAGGACATGGCGCCTGATGCTGAGGATCCCTCCATCAAGGTGCCGATCATCATGACCACCGCCGACATGGCGATGCGCATGGATCCGGCTTATGAGAAGATCTCACGTCACTTCCACAATAACCCGGCAGAGTTCGCCGACGCTTTCGCGCGTGCGTGGTTCAAGCTCACCCACCGCGATATGGGGCCGAAGGCGCGCTATCTGGGCCCGGAAGTTCCAGCTGAAGATTTGATCTGGCAGGATCCTGTTCCGGCGGTTGATCATCCGCTGATCGACGCAAAGGACATCGCCGCCCTCAAAGCCAAGATTCTGGCGTCAGGTCTTTCTGTCGCGGATCTCGTTTCTGCAGCGTGGGCCTCTGCCTCCACGTTCCGCGGCTCCGATAAGCGTGGTGGCGCCAACGGTGCCCGCGTACGCCTTGCGCCTCAGAAGGACTGGGAAGCAAACGAGCCGGCCAAGCTGGCGAAGGTGCTTTCTAAGCTGGAAGAGATTCAAAAAGGCTTCAATGCGAGTGCGAGCGGCGGCAAGAAGGTTTCGCTTGCCGATCTGATTGTGCTTGGCGGTTGCGCTGCTGTCGAGCAGGCGGCGAAGGATGGGGGGCACGCGATAGAAGTGCCTTTCACACCGGGCCGCACGGATGCTTCGCAGGAGCAGACTGACGCTGAGTCGTTCGAGCCGTTGGAGCCTGAGGCTGATGGCTTCCGCAATTATGCGAGGGCGAAGTATTCGGTACCCGCAGAGCAGATGCTGGTCGACAAGGCTCAGCTACTGACACTGACGGCGCCCGAGATGACCGCGCTCGTCGGTGGCCTTCGCGTGCTGGGCGCCAATCATGGGCAGAGCAAGAACGGCGTCTTCACCAAGACACCGGGCAAGCTCACCAACGACTTCTTCGTCAACGTGCTCGATATGGGCACGCAATGGAAGCCGACATCGGGCGATGACCTGTTCGAAGGCCGTTGCTCCAAGACAGGTGCTCCGAAGTGGACCGGCACTCGCGTCGATCTGATTTTCGGATCGAACTCGCAGTTGCGCGCGATCTCGGAGGTCTACGCTCAGGATGACGCGAAAGAAAAGTTCGTCAAAGACTTCGTGGCGGCCTGGACCAAAGTGATGAACGCCGATCGCTTCGATATCGCCTAACCACCGCGCGGCACTACAGTGCTACAAATTAGGTGAGGGCTCGTTCCGCATTTTTTTCGGAACGAGCCCTCTCTTGTTTCTGAGTGTGCATATGCGC